>NZ_KV880638.1:0-1200000 GCF_001907695.1 Thalassospira sp. TSL5-1 | reverse complement strand
CCGCCGGGGAAACCGTCGCCTCAAGCACGCCAAGCTGGGTGCCTTCGGTCATCTGGCGCTGATTGCCAAGCTGACCCTGCGGGTAGATTTCAAACTCAACATTGCCGTCGGTGCGTTCATTCACCAGCTTGGCAACTTTTTCCAAATAGATGTTACGGCTTTGCTGCGCCGATTCCAGATGGCCGATCTTTGCAACAAACTCTGCGGCCTGCGCGGAAAACGCGGTCAGCCCCGAAATGCACAACGCGGCAGCAAAAACTTTTGCCGGTGTTGAAAACGTCATTCTTAGATGCCCCCTGATTAGGTTATCGACAGATCGAAAAGGAATGACCATCTTCCCAGCTTCATCAAACAAGTCAATAATTTTCTCAAAAAAGAGATTTATGAAAAAAATCTTAATAATTGAGACTTTTTGAGATTTTGCGCTATAGTCGGATATTCTGATTTACCAAAACAACATGCGACACAAAGACATGAGTGCAGAAATCGCGGGAGAAGATATCGGCCAGCGGATCAAGGCGTTTCGCATGGGCAAAGGCATGTCGCCCGAGGAACTGGCAGAACGGATCGGCGTTTCGCGTGCTGCCATTTACCGCTATGAAGGCGGCCATCCTCCCAAGCTTGATACCCTGGGCAAAATTGCAGACGGCCTGAATGTCACCCTGCCCAACCTGTTGGGTGTCGGGGTGGAATATATTGGGTCTGCCGTCAGTTTTTTTGAACGAATGCGTCAGCTTGAAGAACAGGCCGACCAGATCAGCATGTTGTTTGACCCGGTATCCTATCTTTTGACCACGGACCGGTTTGACGAAATATTACCCACCGTTCTGACCGAAAGCATCCCCGAGGACGCATCGGACCGGGCGACGGCACTGCGCGATGTCGATGCACTGATGAAGATCCTGAAACAGCGCAAAAAATCGTTTCGCGAACGCACGCCCAATACCGTCAGCCTGGTGTGCGCGGCCGAACTGTCGCAATTCCTGCGCACCGGCTTTGTCGGCACCTTTGAGCCCAGCCGCGCCGATCTGGAATTTCGCCGCGACATTGCGCGCAATGAAATCAAAAACATCGCCCGCCTGTTGCGCGATCAGCCGATTGGCACCCAGGTTGGCGTCATTGTCGATTCCATGCCCGGTGCCACCTTCCAGCTTTTTAAACAGGGCACGGAAACCCGCGTGGTGGTCAGCCCATTCCGTTTGGGCACCTTCGCCAATATCCGCCTGGGTGTCGCCACCGTCAGTGCCGCGCCCGAAGCCATCGAGCTTTATACCGAAATGACCAACCGCCTGTGGCGGCGCAGCCTAAAGGGCGAAGAAGGGGCCGATTACATCGAACGCGAAATTCTGGGCTGCGACCTTTAAAGGCATAAGGTTTTAGGGACCTGTTTCCAATTCGCGGAAACAAGCCCCATCAGAAAACCAGCATTCTTCGTTGCAATCACAAATTTGCAACCATCGGCTGCCTGTCGGTTTTGCCAACACGAGCCGGATTTACATAGCCTTTAGGCCAGGCCGGAAGAATGGCGTCCTGCAACTGTTTGCTTGCAGGATGTTCTAAACGTACCCGCCCATAAACAGCCGTTTCCTCAACAATCCTGCCACCGTCCATCACCATGACACGCGAACAGAACCGTTCCACAAGGCGCAAATCATGGGTAATAAACAGAAATGACACGCCGGATTTTTCCTGTAGCCCGCGCAACAGATCCAGGGTTTGTATCTGCAACAAAAGATCAAGGTTGGACACGGCCTCGTCCAAAATAACAAGCGACGGTTTCGGGGCCAGCGCACGGGCAATACAAACACGCTGGAGCTGCCCGCCGCTCATCGCGGCGGGGTGTTTTTGTGCATCCCCGGCCGATAACTCAACCGATTCCAGTAACGCCGCAACCCGCCTGTTTTGCTGTTCCGCCGTCATATCGGTTAAATGGCGCAGCGGTTCGGCAATAATTTCGCCCACTGTTTTTCGCGGGTTTACGGCCGAAATGGAATCCTGAAACACCATTTGCACGGCACAACGCAGTGCCCGTTGGTCGGCCTGCGACAGGCTGTTTAACGGTTTCCCCTCAAACCGGACCTCGCCACGGGTTGGGTTTTCCAGGCCAATCAACAACCGGGCGAGCGTGCTTTTGCCGCATCCGCTGCGCCCCAAAAGGGCAAGGGTTTCACCCCTTTCAATGTTCATCGACACATCATTCAACACCGGTTGATAATGCGACGGCCCCAGCAATGAAAAACGGCGATAACCATGCGAAACAGTGTGGGCAGATAACAGGGACATCAGGAAACCTCCAGCCCGTAGAGTGACAAATGGGCCGCAACCAGATTGCGCGTGACCCGATGGGATGGCCGTTCAAACACCTGATGGACCGGTGCCTGTTCAACGATTTTTCCGGCATCAATCACGGCCACGTCATCGGCCAGCCGCGCAACCACGCCCATATCGTGGGTCACAAGCAAAATGCCCGTCCCGCGACGCGTCACCACCCGTTCCAGCAAATCAAGGATATGTTTTTGCACCACAAGGTCGAGGTCGGTTGTCGGTTCATCGGCGAACAGAAACGGCGGGTCCCCCAAAAGCGCCATTGCGATCATCACCCGTTGCAACATGCCGCCGCTCATCTCGAAGGGATGCAGGTTAAGGATACGTTCGGGCTCTTCCAGCCCCACATCGCGGAAGGCCTCAATAATACGTGCATTCCCGGCTTCCCGAGGCAGGCCAAGTGCCTTTAGGGTTTCGCGCGCATGGGCCTTCATGGTCATGACCGGGTTAAAGGCGCTGCGCGGATTTTGCATGATCGAACTGACGATCCTTCCACGCAGGGCGGCGAAATCAATGCCCTGGCCATCCAGCCTCACCTGGCCTGATTGCCGCGTCACCCCTGCTGGCAACACATCCAGACATGCTGCACAGCTTAGCGATTTTCCCGACCCGCTGGCCCCCACCAGCGCCAAAACCCGGCCCGATGTAATATCCAGTGACAGGTCATCAACCAGTTTGCAGGTTGTGCCATGCTTTTGTGTTGTGACCGTTAAATCCGAAATCGAAAGAATTGTCGGCGCCATCAATGGATATGCTCCTCGCGCAGGTGGGGATCAAGCCGGTCCCGCACCGCATCACCAATAACGTTAAACGCCATGACGCTTGCAAACAGGGCCAGGCCGGGCCAGAGCATCAAAAGCGGCTGGGTCCAGATGAATTGCCGGGCATCGTTGATCATCACCCCCCATTCCGGCGTGGGGGGCATCACGCCCAGCCCCAAAAACGACAGCCCCGCCACATGCAACATAATATGCCCGATATCCAGCGTTGCCAGCACCAGCAACTGCGACAGGGTGGCGGGCAAAAGATGTTCGATGAAAATCCGAACCCGCCCCGCGCCGGCCAGCCGGGAGGCCAGAATATATTCCCGATGCCGCAGCGACATGACGATGCTGCGCACGATGCGCGCATACCAGGCCCAGTGCGACAGGGCGATTGCGACAATCACATTGACAAGCCCGGTTCCCAACATGCCAATCATGAACAGGGACAGCACCAGGGTGGGAAAAGTCATAAAAATGTCGGTCACACGCATGATCAACTGATCCGCACGCCCACCCAGAAAACCCGCGGCCCCACCCACCAGAATGCCCAGCGTCATGATCACGACAAGAGAGATTGCGACCGAGCCCAGCGATACCCGCGTTCCAGCCATCAGGCGTGATAAAATATCGCGGCCAAGATGATCCGTACCCAGCCAATGCGCCGCATCCGGTGCCAGCAAGCGATTGGTTAAATCAACCTCGTTGGGATCAAACGGCATGATCCAGGGACCAAATACCGCCAGCACCGCCAGGGCCAGCACCAGAAAAGCCGAAACCTTGACCAGCCCGCTTGCATTGCCCAAAAAGGTGAATGTTGCCGCCAGCGTGCGGTTACGTTGTTGTGCGATGCTGATCATGCCTTTTCCTCCACACCCAGACGGATCCGGGGATCAAGCCACGCATACACAATATCAACCATCAGGTTGCATAGAACGAACACCAGCAGCATCATCAGGGTAAAGCACTGAATCACCGGATAATCGCGATTGAAAATCGCCGAAACAGCATAACGGCCCACACCCGGCCAGCCAAAAATGCTTTCAATAATCAGGGTGCCACCAATCAATTCGCCTACATGCATGCCGGTTGCCGTCACAATCGGCAAAAGGGCGTTGCGCAATATGTGCGACCGTTCAACACGTCCCGCGCCCAGCCCGCGCAGGCGCGCATAATAAACATGCCGCTGCCCCGCCACTTCGAGCATGCTGGCCCGCAACAGCCGGGCATTGATGGACAGGGACATAAAGGCAATCGCAAGGGCAGGCATGATCAATTGGCTGGCGCTACCGCGCCCCATTGGCGGCAACCAGCCCAGTTCGATGGACAGTAACCATACCAGCAGGAAGCCAAGCCAGAAATTTGGCATCGATACCCCCAAAAACGCCACCAGCCGCACAAACTGATCGGGCAGACCATCGCGATGGCGCGCCGCCCACATGCCAAGCGGGATCGACACCGCCAGCGTTAACAGCAGCGCGACACCGGCAAGCTCCAGGGTTGCGGGCAGGTAATGCAGAATATCAGCCAAAACCGGGCGCTGAAGTGCATAGGATACGCCGAAATCAAGATGCAGGGCATTACCCAGCCAGGTAAAATACTGAACCGTAATTGGCAAATCGAGGCCCAGCATCTGCCGCGCATTTTCCAGCGCCTGGGGCGTTGGCGGCACGCGGGATAAGCGCAGATAATCCATCGCCGGGTCGCTTGGTCCCAAACGCAACATCAAAAAGATCGCCACCGAAGCCACAAACAGCATCGGAATCAAAAACAAAAGGCGCTTGAGGGTAAAACGAATCATTGTCATGGCGCGGCGGGAACCAGTTTTTCAAAGGGAATTTCGCTGGCCATCGCCCCGAAAGGGATGTGGCCCAGTTCCGGTTTGGCAACAGCCACCGCCGTCACATAGGTCAGTGGCAAATAAACCGCTTCGTCATGCAGGCGCGTTAAAATATCGCGATACAGCGCACGGCGTTTTTGCGCGTCCGTCTCGATCAAAACCTGCGAAATTTCGGCATCAATCTTTGCCTTGTCCGGCAGGCCAAGCTGGGCCTGATAATCGGCATGGGAAGGCACACGCATGGAACTGACAAAGGCATGTGGATCATAGGGTGCGCCCCATGTGCGGTTAAAGATCATGCCAAACCGGCCATCACGCTGGCGGGCATAGATGCTGCTTTCTTCCTCGCCAATCAAGGCAACATCAATGCCGACCTTGCGCAAATCCGCCTGCACAATTTCGGCAATGGATTTGGCAACCGCATCGGTACCGACAAAGGACAGATCAATCTGAAGCGGCTTGCCATCCTTGATCCGGATTTTCCCACCTTCAGGCAGGACCCAGCCGCCCTGGTCCAGCAACGCCGAAGCCTGCTTGGGATCGAATTCATAAGGTTTCAAGCCAATATCGGCATAAGGCACATTGGGGGCAAACAGGGTATCGGCCCGTTTCTGCGTGCCATACAGAACCTTGTCGATGATCAAATCCTTGTTCACCGCATGATTAATGGCAAGGCGCACCGCCCGGTCGCGGGTTGGTCCACGGTTGGTGTTTAGTGCCAGCATCTGGCTTTCAAACGGGGCGGATAATTCGGCAAAGTAGCGCCCTGATGTGCGAAACCGTTCAAAGGTATCGGGCGAAATCGGGCCATCCGTACCGTAAATCAGGTCGATCTGACCGGTTTCAAAGGCAACCGCCCGGCTATTTGGATCAGGAATAACCTTGACCGTGATTTGTTGATACGATGGCTTTGGGCCCCAATAATGGTCATTACGGACAAAAACATCGTCCTCCCCCAAACGGGTTTCGTGCAATATCCACGGCCCGGTACCTATCGGCTGTTTGATACCGTTCTTCGTGCCACCATCAATGAATTGCGACGGGGCAATGAAGCGAAACGGACGCGGCAAGGCCAGTTCCTGCAAGACCGGATAATACGGGTCCTTTAAAGTCAGGGTAACGTCATATGCGTCACTAGCGGTGACATCGACAATCTGGTTGGCCAGCTCCAGCCACGCATGGCGCGCGCGATTGGCCAGCACAGCGTCAAAATTAGCAACCACGGCTACCGCATCAAACGCCTCCCCATTCGAGAAGGTGACATCCTGGCGCAGCCTGAAATGATAGGAACGGCCATCATCCGATACCTGCCAGCTTTGCGCCAGCCACGGGCCCACCGTTCCATCGGCACGATATTTTACCAATGGTTCGTAGACCATGTTTTGGGCGAACATCTGATTGGGCGAATAAAGATGCGGGTTCAGCGGCCCCACATTTTGCGGCCAGGAAAAATTCAGGACTGGCCCGGCAAAACCCGGCTGTACCCCCACCATCGAAACGGCAAGCACCGAACAGAACAGACAGACCCGTCTTGCGATACGATCCCACATTAATCACGCGCCCCAATCGTATAAAATTGTATGAAACTTTACGCAAAGTTCATACAATCGCAACTGGGACAAAGTCAAGCAACTGAACCGAAATCTTTTTTCAGGAAAACCGGCAAGGCCGCGCCATAAAGTCAGGTTAAAACCAGCGGTGTGATAAAGCCATTTTCCGTCATTTTGACCAGCCATAAGTACGGGTAGGCAGCTATCAAAATCGTCTTGCCGATACAAAAAATCCCTCCGGCTGCATCAAACAGACCGGAGGGATTTAGAACATGCTGTCTGACGCACAGATCGAGACACGCCGAAATCAAGCCCTCGAACCATGATCAGGCACGGACTATTATTTGGCAATCAGATTAATCGGCACCTGCCCTTGGGCAATCAGGTTGATATTGTTTGCCATCGCCTTTTTACGGCGTTCAATCGTGCCGTGCGTCCAGCCCGACATATGCGGCGTCATGGTAATATTCGCGAGATCCGAAAAAGGATGTTTCGACGGCTGGGTAACAGCCGTTGGCGCATTGGGGTAGATATACCAGGTATCGATAAAAGCATGTGCGATCTGGTTATTTTTCAGGGCCGTATACAGGGCATCTTCGTCAACAACGCCGCCCCGGCCAACATTCATGAAAACAGCATGTGCCTGCATATGTGCAAAGGCACCGGCGTCAATCAGCCCAACCGTACCTGTTGCCAATGGCAAGGTATTTACCACAACATCCACATGCGGCAGCATTTTGCCAAAGTCGCGCAGTGCATAACACTGATCAACCACCGCCGGGTCATTAATTTCTGAACGGTTGGCCGCATGCACCGTCATGCCAAAGCCCTTGGCGCGCCGGGCAATTTCTTTGCCGATATGCCCGTAACCAAGAATGCCAATCGTGGTGTCACCAAGCTCCGTTCTAACGCCAGACGGTCCACCGGCCCAATATTTCCAGTCCCCCTTGCGCAAACGCTGGTCGGCATCGGCAAGCGGCACATGGCGCGACAACAAGGCGGCCATTGCATATTCCGCAATCGCGATTTCATGACCAAAACAGTTACAAAGATGGGTATCTTCCGATAGCTCCGCCGTCGCGATCCCGTCATATCCGGCACCGGGTACCTGATAAAGCTTCAGCTTGGCCGGTTTGGGCATGTCGCCGTTGAATTTGATGCCAATAATAACATCGGCATTCTCATAGGCCTGCTGATCTGCCGGGTCTGTCAGAGCATCATCCAACAGGATCAGATCATGTTGATCATCCAGCAGCTCAGCAAAGCCGGGGTAGAAAGTGGACGCATTCGCGCCATGAAAAACAACTTTCACGATTCCTCCCATATTTGGTTATCATTAATTTCATTTTGATATTTTCTGATATTTCACAAAACATCAAACCAAATTGCAAAACCCATTTCGGGTTAGCTCAGGCCTGCCCTCTCCGATCAGAACGGGTCGAAGTCCTGTGTAACATCAAAGATGCTGGGCGCAATGCCGGCTTCAAGAATGGGGAACATGGCATCGACAAAATCAATCAACCTGTCAGACGCGATTAACGCCGCATCCTTTTGCCCGCCAACAACCGCATTTAGCACGTCAAGGTGACTGTCTATCGTCAGATCCAAAGACGCCCCTTGATCAGTCTGGGTATGATAGATCCAGCCAAGACGGCGGAAAATCGTATGTAACGGACGCAGGGTATATTCCAGGAAAGGCTCGCCGCAGGCCCCGAGCATGATCTGGTCAATACGCCGGTCAAATTCGTTAAATTCCACAATTGTCATATCGTCGCGGTGCCGTGACAAAAGCCCGATCAAATGGCGCATCTGGCTTCTATGAGACGTACTGGCACGCTCGCTGGCCAGGGAAACCACGAATCGCTCCATATCGCGTCGAAGACGAAGCAACAAATGGGTGCGGGTTAAATCAATCGGCGCAATCTGGATGCCCTGACGCGGCTGAATGATCATCAGCGTATCCGCGGCCAGGCGCGTAACGGCCTGGTGCACAGGCGTTCGGCTAATGCCGGTTGCAGTTTGCAAATCCTGAATCCGCAAAAAACTGCCCGGCTGTAATTCACAGGTCACGATGAGTTCTTCAAGCGTATTATAGGCAACCTCGTTCAGGTTTTTGCCCCCTGCCGCACCGGCCTTGCCAAGGTCGGAACCACCGCCTGAAAACACCTTATCTTCCTGTTTCAGCGCCATTATTTCTCTCTGCAATTTCAAAAAATTCACAATATTTTTGTTGTTATTCAATAAGGTATATACATTTTACCCCAACTGGGAAAGCAAAACCTGTTGAAGCCTTTTGGCAAGTCATGGTACTGATGTTCCGTGAAATATCACAAAATATCAAATAAGGGAGGAACCAAAGATATGAAAAAACTAACAAAAATTCTGGCCACACTGACAGCAACAAGTTTCATGGCCTTATCGGCAACCCATGCTTTCGCAGATGAAACCATGCAGTTGCAATTCCAGACCCATCATGCCGCCACATCCTTGCAGGGCAAGGCCCTGTTGCGCTTTGCAGAACTGGCAAAGGAATATTCCAACAATACCATCCAGATCGAAATGCACACCAGCTCGTCGGTTGTGAATGCCAGCGAAGCATTTGAAGCCGCAAGCATGGGCATCATTGACGGGGATGCGACCGGAGCGGGTTACATCACGGGCAAGAACCCCGCCTTTCAGTTTTACGGCGACATCATGGGCGGATACAGCAAGCCCGAACAGCTTTTGGGCTGGTATGCCGATGGCGGCCTCAAGCTGGCAAATACACTTTACGAAAAATACAACATGCACCTGATCGGTGTTTTTGTAGCCACGCCAGAGGCCTTAAGCTCGACCACGCCGCTTAAGGGCATCGCGGACCTGAAGGGCTGGAAATTCCGTTCACCGCCCGGCATGGAATCTGAAATTTTTGAAAAACTGGGTGCGGGCCCGGTTGTGATGCCATTTGGCGAAGTGTTCACCGCCATGTCGGCGGGTACGGTTTCGGGGGCAGATGCCTCGACCCTTGCGGTAAACAAGGGACTGGGCCTGTATGACATTGCCAAATACGCGACCTATCCCGGTTTCCATTCGATGCCGATCGAACATATCACGGTCAATCTCGATAAATGGAAAGCCATGAGCGACGCACAGCACGCTGCATTGGAAAAAGCCATTGCCACCATTGACCCCGAAGTCATCAAGGAGTCAACCGAGGCCGACCAGAAAGCCGCTGCTGAACTGACCAAACAGGGCATCGTTCTTGAAGACTGGAGCACGGAAGACCGGAAAAAATTCCGCGAGGCCGCACGCAAAGTCTGGGCTGAATGGGCAACCAGAAGCCCCGAAGCCAAAGAAGCCTATGATTCCCATGTCGCTTACATGAAGAAAATCGGCATCCTCGACTGACCTTTAGTTGGAAAAACACCCCGGGAGGATCGTCCTCCCGGGGAGACAAACTGGAGGTCAAAATGCAAGCAACCCCCAAAAGTGTGTACAGCTTCCAATTCATTGTCGCACTGTTTTCAATTCTTCTATTGGTCATTGTCGGCGTGACTTTCTACGAGGTCGTCGCCCGGTATATCTTCAAATCGCCCACCATCTGGGCAAACGAACTCGCCTTGTGGCTTTCGGCCATCGTGTTTTTGGCAGCCGGTCTTTATGCCATGCAGCGCCAACAGCATTTGCGCATCACCGTGCTCTACGATGCCTCGCCTTCCTGGTTACAAAGAATATTCGATCTCATCACGCTGATCTGCACCCTGACCTTTTGTCTGGGCGTTGCGTGGTTTGGCGCACCCAGTTCCTGGAATGCCCTGATCAACTGGGAACCCTATGGGTCAGCCTGGAATCCGCCCATTCCGGCAACAGTCAAACCGGCCATTGTCATAACAGCCGCCCTGATGGCCATTTACGCCGTCATTCACTGCGTTAAAAAATTCCTTGGCTCCCAACCGGCAAATGCCGAGACCGTCGCGGAGGACAACCGTGTCGATTGAACTTGTCTCCATCATTCTTGTCGGGGGCGTGTTCCTGCTGATGGCAATTGGCGTTCCGCTGTCATTCGCCGCAGGGTCACTGGCCGTCCTTGTCAGTTATTTCAAATTCGGCCCCAATGTCATCGCGCTCGCCCATAAAACCATTTACGGGCTGGCAACGGAATATTCCCTGCTGTCGGTGCCATTATTCATTCTGATGGCGACCCTGCTGGAACGTTCCAGCCTGGCCCAGGACCTTTATGACGCGCTGTTCAAGATATTTGGTCATCTCAAAGGCGGTGTTGCCACCGTCACCCTGATCATTTCGGTCTTTATGGCCGCCATCAGCGGCATTATCGGCGGGGAAATTGTCCTGCTCGGTCTGATTGCATTGCCGCAAATGATGCGCCTGCAATATGACCGCAAACTCTCGATTGGCATCATTTGTGCCGGCGGCTCGCTTGGTACGATGGTCCCGCCCTCAATCGTGCTGATCATCTATGGCCTAACGGCCGATGTCTCGGTGCAGAAACTGTTTCTGGCCTCTTTCATTCCCGGCTTTGCGCTGGCAAGTGCCTATTTTGCCTATATCTTTATCCGTTGCACGCTCAATCCCAATCTGACCCCCAAACCAGCTGAAAAAACCGCCCCGTTCTCCCGCCGGGATTTCCTGCGTGGCATTCTGCCTTTGTTTGCGCTGATCATGATTGTGTTTGGCTGTATTTACGGGGGCATTACCTCGATCACCGAGGCGGCCGGGATTGCCGTGGGCATGACGTTGGTCATCATTACGCTGCGCGGTGAGCTGGATATCAAAATGCTGTGGCAATCGCTGACGCGCACACTGCAATCCTGCGGGATCATTCTGTGGGTGACATTTGGTGCCGCCACCCTGATTGCGGTTTATAACCTGTCGGGCGGCCAGCGTTATGTCACCGGCATGATCACCGGGCTGGATGTGGCCCCGGTTGTAACCATCATGCTGATGATGGCGATCTTTATCATCCTGGGACTTTTCATGGACTGGATCGGCATTTTGCTGCTGACCATTCCCATCTTTGTCCCGATTGTCGTACAGCTTGGCTATGACCCGATCTGGTTCGGGGTCCTGTTCTCGCTGACCATGCAGGTTGCCTTCCTGTCGCCGCCTTTTGGGCCTGCCGCCTTTTATTTAAAAAGCGTCGCCCCGCCCGAAATCACCCTGCAAACGATATTTGCCTCGCTCTGGCCGTTCATGCTGATTCAGATCGCCTTCCTGGTGGTGATGCTGGCCTTCCCGAACGTCGCGCTCTGGCTGCCTGAAATTCTCAAATAACCTGAATTCGGATCAAATAATGAAAATTACATCCATCAAAACCTACCGCGTGGCCGAATTTGCCAACGTTCTTTGGGTCCATGTCGAAACCGATGCCGGAATTACAGGACTTGGGGAAACATTTTATGGGGCCGGTGCGGTTGAAGCCCACATCCACGAAACCCTGGCCGGGCGCCTGATCGGGCAAAATCCGCTGCATATCGAAGCCCTGCACAAGGAAATGGTCAATCTGCCAATGGCGCAGTCCTCCACCGGGGCGGAATATCGCGCGGCATCGGCCATCGACATTGCCCTGTGGGACATCTTTGGCAAGGTGTGCGGCCTGCCGGTTCATCAAATGCTGGGCGGCCAGTGCTGGGATAAAATCCGGATTTACAATACCTGTGCCGGGTATCGTTATGTGCGCACCAACAATATCAAGCCGGTATCAAACTGGAATTTGGGTGATGCCGAAGGCCCCTACGAGGACCTGGATGGCTTTATGAACCGCCCGGCGGAACTGGCCGAAAACCTGCTGGAATCCGGTATTACGGCCATGAAAATCTGGCCGTTTGACCCGATGGCAGCCGAAACACGCGGCCAATACATCACCGCCGAACAAATGAAAAAGGCGGTCCGCCCGTTCGAGGAAATCCGCAAGGCTGTTGGCGATAAAATGGAAATCATGGTGGAATTCCATTCACAATGGAACCTGCCGACCGCCAAGAAAATCGCCCGTACCCTCGAACAGTTCAATCCCACCTGGTACGAAGACCCGATCCGCATGAATTCGCCCCAGGCGCTGGCGGAATTTGCAGCTTCCACCGACGTTTGGACCTGTGCCAGCGAAACGCTGGGGTCACGCTGGCCTTACAAGGACATGCTTGACCGTGATGCCACCCATGTGGTCATGGTCGATTTGTGCTGGACCGGCGGTTTGACCGAAGGCAAGAAAATTGCCGCCCTTGCCGAAACCTGGCATCGGCCCTTTGCCCCGCATGACTGCATCGGCCCTGTCGGCTTTGCGGCCGCCATTCATATGTCTTTCAGCCAGCCCAACACCCTGATCCAGGAAAGTGTCCGGGCCTTTTATAAAGGCTGGTACACCGAACTTGTCACCGAAGTCCCCAAAATCGAAAATGGCTATGTTTATCCGATGGAAGGACCAGGCCTTGGCCTTGAACTGCAAAAATCCTTCTTTGAACGCCGCGACCTGAGCGTGCGCGAAAGCAAAGCCTGAAAAACCGATTATCGCAGGAGGAACCATGTCTCTTGAACTGTTCTCGCTCGCCGGAAAAACGGCCCTGATCACCGGGTCATCCCGTGGTCTTGGGCGCGCCTTTGCCGAAGGGCTGGCCGCTGCTGGTGCATCCGTCATTCTGAACGGCACCAATGCCGAGCGCCTTAAAACCGCACAGGATGAAATGTCGGCTGCCGGGATGAAGGTAAAAACATCTCTGTTTGATGTCACCGATGAAGCCGCCATCAAGGCCGCCTTTGACACATTTGACCAGACCGGGACCGAAATTGACATCCTGATCAACAATGCCGGCATCCAGTTTCGCAAACCGATGCTGGAACTTGAAACCGCCGACTGGCAACGGGTGATCGACACAAACCTGACATCGGCCTTCATGATCGGCCGTGAAGCCGCCAAGCGCATGGTCAAACGCGGTCATGGCAAAATCGTCAATATCGGATCACTGACCAGCGAACTGGCCCGCGCCACCGTTGCGCCTTACACCGTTGCCAAGGGCGGCATTAAAATGCTGACCAAGGCAATGGCCGCCGAATGGGCCGAACAGGGCCTTCAGGCCAATGCCATCGGCCCGGGTTACATGCTGACCGATATGAACGAAGCCCTGACATCGGACCCGAAATTTGACGCCTGGGTCAAGGGACGCACACCGGCACGCCGCTGGGGCAAACCGGAAGAACTGATCGGCACCGCCATCTATCTGTGTTCCGATGCGTCAAATTATGTCAACGGCCAGATCATCTATGCCGATGGCGGCATGATCTCGGTTTTGTAAGGGGAAAAAATTGCATTCCGTTATCATACATGCCCCGCATGATCTCAGGCTGGGTCAACTCGACGACCCGGCCAGCCCCGACGACAATGCCGTCACCGTGCAAATCGACAAGGGCGGCATTTGCGGCTCCGATTTGCATTATTATCACAATGGCGGGTTTGGCACGGTCAAAATACGCGAACCCATGATTTTGGGCCACGAAGTGGCGGGCACTATTATTGCCACGGGCAAAACCGTCAGTGATTTTGCCGTTGGCGACAAGGTTGCCGTTAACCCGTCCATGCCGTGTAACGAATGCGTCTATTGCCGGGCGAATATGCGCAACCAGTGCCTGGATATGCGGTTTTTTGGCAGTGCCATGCGCTTTCCGCATCAACAGGGCCTGTTTCGCCAAAAAATCAACCTCCCTTGCGAACAGCTTGTCAAACTCGCGCCAGAAACCAGCCTGGAACATGCCGCCTGCGCGGAACCTTTGGCTGTTTGCCTGCATGCCGTGCGCCAGGCAGGGTCCCTTTCGGGCAAACGGGTGCTGGTCTCGGGCTGTGGGCCGATTGGCTGTTTAACAGTGATGGCCGCCGCACATTCCGGCGCACACTGGATTACGGCGACGGATCTGTCGAATGCCGCACTCGATATTGCCGCGCGTGCCGGGGCCAATAGCTGCATCAATGTTGCCAGTGACAGCGATTCATTTAAACAGTTGGGAACCAACAAAGGCACCCAGGATGTTGTTTTTGAATGTTCCGGCAGTCCGCAGGCTCTTGCCGGGGCACTGGAAATTGTCAAACCCGGCGGCACCGTCATTACCGTTGGTCTGGGGGGAAATGGCGAACTGCCGCTTAGCCTTGCTGTGACCAAGGAAGTCCGAATGATCGGCAGTTTCCGCTTTGATGCCGAATTTGCCCAGGCCGCCGAACTGATTGACCGCGGGGTGATTGATGTTTCCCCCCTGATCAGTTCCGTCCTGCCATTTGGCGATGCCAGGGCCGCCTTTGACCTTGCCTCTGACCGCAGCAAATCCATGAAAGTGCAACTGGATTTCGCCTCGTAACGATCAGGCAAAACGCCTGCCCTTCATGCCGAAGATACCGAAAACAAGGCTTGGTATCTTCGGCAATTTTGCAGATATCTTGCCATATCGCCACAAGCAGCCTTATCATTTGTGTTGAAACATATGGCCTATGATGATGCACAAGGGAACAGGGCGGGAATGCAGTTTCAGATTGAGGCATGGGAGCACGCTTTTCACAATGCGACCGGAATTTCCGATAGCATTGATTGCTGCTTTGACTTTGCCCGGGATCTGGGATTTGACGCCATCGCCTATGATTTCTCGCCCGTTCCGGCCACGCCAGAAGGCGAAATGCTGATCCCCAATGTGGTTCAGATGCGCAACATCCCCGATGAAATGCCCGACCTTTGGTGCAATCAGGGCTATTACCGCGATGATCCGGTGCAAAATCTGGCCCTGAAGGTTTCGCGCCCGTTTTTCTGGTCCTACCGCCGTGAAGAACCGTCTTTCATCATTGATATGCTTGATGGCGAAGCCAAACGTGTGACCGGTGCGCTTAATGACTGGCATTTAACGCGCGGTATTACTGTGCCCATGCACTTGCCTGGCAACCGTTTTGCCACATTAACCGGCTTTTGGGACGATTACGGCTTCAAGGCGACCGGACCTGACCGCAGCGTTAATACCAGCGGGCTCACCTTGCTGGCCCAGGTGCTGCATCATCACCTCTTCCCACGCTTTGAGCGCAAGGACATGCTGCCACATGGGGCAAAACTGACCCCGCGCGAGGAGGAATGTATTGTCCTGGCCGCCGAGGGCCTGGCCAGCAAACAAATTGCCTGGCGGCTGAAACGCTCGGAATCAACCGTGGTCATGCACCTGGCATCCGCCACCCGCAAACTGGGGGCACGCAACCGAGCCCAGGCCATTGCCCGGGCCGCGCATTACGGTTATCTCTAGGATCGCACGGCGGCTTTCGCGGCCTGAACCAAAAGGCCGGTATCACTGGCGGCCGTAACAAATCCATACCCCCGCGCGAACATGGCAGGCACATCATCGGCCGCAATCGCAGCCCCGCCCAACAGACACCCTGATGCTATAATGCGCTGTTCTGCCTGTGCAATGGCGTCTTTTATCTCCGGCGAGGCTAGATCACCATAGGGCCCATAACCCGATGTCAAATCCAGCGGACCGATAAACAGCATATCGATCCCGGCGACAGCGGCGATCTCGGCAATGGCATCCACGCCTTCGCGGGATTCTATCATCGCCACCACCAGCGTCTCGCGCCGGGCTTTTTCCACGTAATCATCACGCTGCTGCCCGTAACCTGCCGCCCGCGATACCGTAAACTGCGCCCCGCGCCTGCCCAGCGGGGGATAATGCGCAGCCTCAACAATTTGCTGCGCCTGCCGGGCACTGCGCACATCGGCAACCACAATGCCGTCAAAACCGGCATCCAGCAGGGGTTTGATCGCGGTTGGTGCGGCATCCCCCACCCTTACAAGAACCGGAACATCACTGACCGCGCGAATGGCACGAAGCTCTGCCAATGCCCCGGCAAGGTCGGATGCGGCATGTTCACGATCCACAATCAGGGCACCAAAACCCGCAAGGGCCATGATCTCGTCCACATCGGGGGATGCCAGAAACAGAAAGGCACCCTGCACCTGTTCGTGCGAGAGCAAACGTTCCCGCAGGCTTCTTGATAAGGGGATCGCGCTGGTCATGATGTCTCCCGAAGTGGTCTGATTAAAGACAAATCGCTTTAAGAAGCAGCATCGGCAGCACAGCGAAACAACCTGTCATTTCTTACAGGTATGCGAAGCCGGAACGATCGCCCATAATTTTAGAACAATTAACAAAAACGTTGAAAGAATGGGATGTCTGATCAGCCTGTTATCAGGGAAGGCTATGCGCCGTTTGGCGACCATCAAACATGGTTTCGCATCACAGGCGAGCTGTCTTCCGGCAAAGTTCCCCTCGTCATTGCCCACGGTGGCCCCGGATGCACCCATGACTATGTGGATTCATTCAGGGACCTGGCGTTAAACGGTCGTGCGGTTATCCATTACGACCAGATCGGCAATGGCAAATCAACGCATTTGCCCGATGCGCCCACGGATTTCTGGACCATCGATCTTTTCCTTGACGAATTGAACAACTTAACACGCCACCTGGGCATTGATCAGCGTTACAACCTTCTGGGGCAATCCTGGGGCGGCATGATGGGTTCTGAACATGCCGTCAGGCAGCCCTCCGGCCTCAATGCCCTGGTGCTGGCATCTTCGCCCTCATCCATGCCGGTTTGGGTTGCAGAGGCCCTTCGGCTGCGATCTGCCCTGCCGCAAGACGTGCAAGATACCCTCGCCCACCACGAAGCCAATGGCGACTATGATCATCCCGATTATAAAGCCGCCAGCGATGTGTTTTATCGTCATCATGTCTGCCGGTTGCCGGTGTGGCCCGACGAAGTAAACCGCACCTTTGACGCCCTTGACGCCGACCCGACCGTCTATCATGCCATGAACGGCCCCACCGAATTTCATGTCATCGGGTCACTTAAAGACTGGAGTGTCGTGGAACGCCTGCATCTGATTGCGGTTCCAACCCTTGTGATTTCAGGCCGATATGACGAAGCAACAGAAGCCTGTGTTGAACCGTTTGTCCGGCTGATCCCCAATTCAAGGCAGGTCGTTATGGAGAATTCGGCACATATGTGCCATGTCGAGGAACGGGAACAAACAATGGCTGCCGTAGAGACGTTCCTTGCGGATCAGGATTAAGGACAAACCAATGACAACGACCCGTTTTGCCGCCATTCAGCTTTGCAGTACCGCCAGCGTTGCTGACAACAATGCCCAGATCGAAGATCTGGTGCGCCAGGCCGCCGATCAGGGCGCGTCTGTCATAAGCCTGCCGGAAGCAGCAAACATTTTGCTGCGCGACAACATGCAATATCCGGCAACATGTGTTCCCGAAGCACGGGATACAACACTGGCCCTGTGCCAGAAACTGGCACGCGAACGAGGCATCTGGCTACATGACGGATCATTGCTGGTTCTGTGTGACGATGGCAAACGGGTCTGGAACCGCACCCATCTGATTTCGCCTTTGGGCGAGGTTGTTGCCCGCTATGACAAGTTGCACACCTTTGATGTCAAACTTGGCGGCGCAGGCGATTTTCAGGAATCACTTGCAGTGCGCCCCGGTGAAACCGGGCCTGTTGTGGCCCAACTGGGCGAGAATGGCCTCAATCTCGGTTTCAGCATTTGTTATGACTTGCGCTTTGCCTATCTGTTTCGTGCCCTGGCACAGGCCAATGCCAATGTCCTCATGATCCCGGCATCCTTTTCGCCCGTCACCGGCCCCCTGCATTGGGAAACTTTGCTTAAGGCACGCGCCATTGAAACCGGCAGCTATGTTGTTGCAGCGGCCCAATGTGGCACGCGCGATGGCGTTAAGACCTTTGGCCACACCATGATCGTATCTCCCTTTGGCGAAGTCATCACTGCCCTGGGTGACGAGCCGGGCTTTGTTTTGGCCGATATTGACCCGGCCGTTGTCGAAACAACCCGTGGCCGCCTGCCCTGCCTGATGCAGGACCGGGAAATTGGCCCTGTCACCACCCTCAAACCCGGCGCGGGGAACAGCTGACATGACCCAATCGCTTTACGATATTCATCCGCCGCGCCCGCAACTGGCACCCGCCTTAATCGACATGATGAGCAAAACGGAAACCGCCACCATTGGTCATATCCTGCATGACGGATTTTGTGATCCGGCCATTGCCCCGGTTGTGCCGGGCTGCCACATTGCCGGCACGGCCTTTACCATCCGTATCCCTGGGGCGGATTCCGCCACCCTTCACTATGCACTTGGCATGGTGCGGCCCGGTGATATTTTGGTGATTGATCGCGCCGGCGATGACAGCCACGCCTGCTGGGGTGGGGTGGTCACCGTTGCGGCAAAACTGGCGGGTGTCCGTGGTGCCATTATAGACGGTCGTGCCACCGATTTTGCCGAAATTCGCAAACACGAAATGCCGGTCTGGTGCCGGGGAACATCATCAAAAACAACAAAATTTGTGGGTCTGGGCGGCGCCATTAACGTGCCAGTCAGCATCGGCGGCGTTGCGGTTCATCCCGGCGACGGCATCATTGCCGATGAAAACGGGGTTGTCGTTCTTAAACCCGATATCATTGACCCCCTGTGCCAACAGGCCATCTCCATGCAGGAAAACGAAGCCTCCGTTCTCGCACGGCTTCGGGCAGGTGAACAATTGGCCGATATTTCAGGTGCCCGTGCAATGGTCGAGGGGCGGTAAAATTCCCCTTACGCCATATCCGGTCTTTCCATCATTCGAGACGAAACAGCCATCAGCTGTCTTTTTTAACTGACAAAATTGGCGCCAATTTTGTCATCAGCATTTTTACCAAACTCAGTTGCCCGAAAATTGCAGGAGCATATCGACCGTGTCATCCACCTTTCCTCCGTCAAACTACCAATCGCTACAGGCGGACCCGCGCTTTGGCTTTGTCTTTTCACAAGCCCCTGGCGCAACCACCTGCAAGACGCTGGTCATTGCAATTCACGGGTCTGACCGCGACGTAGACGGCATGATCGCAGCTTTGCGCGAAGGATTTGGCGACCGGGATATTGCCATTCTGGCACCGTTCTTTCCCTACCAGATCGACAATGCCGACCATTCGGACGGGTATAAATTTCTGGTTTCTGCCGGGTTCGACTATGCCGCCATCCTCGAAAGCATGATTGCGGAATGCCAAAACCTTCAGGGCGATTTTGACACGGCCTATCTTTATGGTTTTTCCGGCGGGGCCCAATTTGCCGAACGGTATGGTCTGTTTTGTGCCGCCAACCTTTCGGGCCTGGTCATTGCCGCACCGGGCAATGTCACCCTGATCGACGACACCCTGGAATGGTGGCCCGGCCTTGACGGGGCCAAAGCCCAAACCCACCGGACACCCGACCTTCAGTCACTCCGGCAAATTCCGGTTGCCATCATGGTTGGTGCACAGGATTGCAACAAGGGGCTGGTGGCCCGCCCGGCGGGAACACCGCATGGCTCTGCCTATGAGGCCGTCGCAGGCGACAGCCGACTGGCACGGGCACACACCCTGCATCGCAGTTTTCAAAATGCCGGAATTTCAAGCTCGCTTCGGGAAATTGCCGATGTCGCACATGATCTTCGTCCCATGACGCTGAATGCTGCCAACCAGATCGCGCAATGGATCGATGCACCAGACACATCCATAACATCATCAACAAACGGGGAATGACACTATGAAATTTCAAACTCTTCTGACTGTCGGCCTGATCATCTCGGCAGGTGCGGCAAGCGCGCAGGACCTGCCCGCAGGCTACCCCGCTGACTATTCATCCCTGATTGACAAGGCAAATGCCGAAGGCAGCCTGCTGATTTACACCAATCTCAGCGAAGACAACATTCGTCCGGTGGTAAAGGCTTTCAACGAAACCTACCCCGATATCAAGGTTGAAAGCCTTGAAATGGGCCCGTCCGAAGCCTTCACCCGATATCGCGCCGAAGAAGGCACCAATGTTTCGTCTGCCGATATTCTGATTGCCAACACGATTGTTGACTGGACAAGCGCGCTCAAGCAGGGACTGGTCATGGATTATCAGTCGCCGGAAAAAGCAAATTTGCCTGATTGGAGCCATCCCTTCCCCGGTCTGTACACATTTTCAACCGACCCGATGGTCACAATTTATAACAAAATGACCGTTCCAGAAGACCTGCGGGCCGACACAATGGAAGGCCTGTTAACCAACATCACCACACACGCCGATGTTTTTGCCGGAAAAGTTGGCACCTATGACGGGCGCTATGCCTTTGGCGGTGCACTGAACTATGCCTTTATTCAAAAACACGGCGACCAGGCGTGGAAATGGTTTGACGCGGCAGGCCCGTCGATCAAACCGGGCGGCGGTGCTGGTGCCATGATCGAACGCACACTCAGCGGTGAACTTTCCGCCTCCTACTTTGTTTCGGCCCCTGTCGTCTGGAGCAAAATGGGCGATGGCCTTGATGCGATCATTGACTGGAACTTCCCCAAAGACGGCACTGTTGTTTTCCCGCGTGGCATCGGCATCACGGGCAAGGCCAACCACCCGGCAGCAGCCAAAGTGTTTCTTGATTTTATCCTGTCGCAAAAAGGACAGGAAGCCGTTGGTGAAGGCAACCTGACGCCCTATCGTCCGGGTCTCGAAGTCAAACGCGAGCTTTCCTATTCCCTTGACGAAGTTGCCAAGGCCGTGGGCGGTGAAGAAAACCTGATCATCATCAATTACGACCACAAAATGATTGATGACAACGCCGCCTTCACCGCGCGCTGGAGCAAAGCCTTCAACATGTAAGTAACGCCATCCGGGCAGCAAAAATAATGCTGCCCGGAAAGCACAAAGGCTGCCCCGGTCCGACAGCAGCCTTCTTTAAAAACAGGGCACCCCATCATCATACGGTGAACAGCCATGAACAACAGCCAGACACTTCAGGCCTCACCGCCAGAGAGCACGGCCATTTCCAAAGACCATTCGCGTCTTATTCAATATCTGATTTTTACCATGACGGCGGTGCTGATGCTGGCACCCACTCTGCCGATCGCCTTGCAGGTTTTTGTTGATCGTCCGCTCTATGCCGACGGCTGGCATTTAACCCTGGCGAACCTTGCCAAACTGTTTGGCGCAGCCGAAACCTATTCAGTGCTTAAAACCACCGCCATTTTCGCCCTCCTAACCGTCCTCATTGCCCAGATCGGCGGGATTGCGGCGGCTTTGCTGATTGGGCGGACAGACCTTCCGGGACGCCAGGCCATTGGCGGGGTTTTGATGTGGCCGCTTTATCTGTCGCATTTAATCTTCGCGATGGGCTTTGTCATCATTTATGGCCCATCGGGTTTCTTTACCCAATGGGTGACCCAACAGTTTGGTGGTATGCCCTGGAACCTTTATTCCGTTCTTGGCATGAGCATCGTTGCCGGCATCTCGCAAATTCCGCTGGCCTATTTATATTGCCTGTATGGTGCCGTTCGCTCGGTTGACCCGGCCCTTGAAAATGCCGCGCGCACCGTGGGGGCAAAACCGATCAGCGTGCTTTTGCGCATCACCCTGCCCCTGATGATCCCGTCTATTATTGCCTCAACTGCACTTAACCTTGTGATCGCGGTTGAAACGCTGTCCATTCCGCTTTTCCTGGGTGGACCTTCGCGGATCGAAACATTATCGACCTATCTTTATCACCAGGGTATTGCCGCCAGCAGCCCTGACCACGGGCTGATTGCAGCATCATCATTGTTGCTCGTCGTCCTGGTTGGCTCAACGCTGATGATCCAGCGCCTGCTGTTAAAACAGGGTCATCGCTATGAAACAGTTAAGGGCAAAGGCGCGCGCACATCACAATTGCGTCTTGGCGCACTACGCTGGCCCCTGAGCATCCTTATCGGTCTGGCCCTGTTTTTTCTGATCGTGGTGCCGATTCTTGGTGTTGTCTTGCGGGCTTTTACAACTTTCCTCTCACCGCTTGTCGCCCCCTGGAAGATGCTGACCCTCAAGAACTTCATGTCCCTGTTTTCGTCAGACGTTTACGTGCGCGCGATTGAAAACACCTTTGTCATTTCGTTCTTTTCGGCCACCATCGGCACCATTCTTGCTGCCTTGGTCGCGCTTACAATCCAGCGGTCCAATTTCCGGTTTGCCAAAACACTGGAAGTCTTTGCCTATCTGCCGCGCGTTATACCCGGCATGATCACGGGCCTTGGCATTTTTTATGCCGCGATTGTCTTTCCGCCGATGGCATTATTACGCGGCAATATCTGGATCATTGTTGTGGCCTATGTCATGGCGACACTTCCGCTGGCCCTTGGGGCCATTCAGCCCGCCGTTGTGCAAATCAGCGCCGACCTGGACAAGGCTGCCCGCACCGTCGGGGCGAACTGGTTTACCTCAATGCGGATCATTGTCCTGCCCTTGCTGCGCTCGTCAATGATCGGGGCCTTCACGCTGTTATTCATCTTCCATCTGAAATCCTACATCATTGCCATTTTTCTGATTGCGCCGGGGCTGGAGGTGATGGGCGTTTCCATGCTGGGCCTGTGGACCAATGGCGATGTCGGAATGACAGCCGCCTTCGCGACCCTCCAGATGGTTCTCATCGCGCTTTTCCTTATCGCCACACGGCTGTTTTTTCGGGTAAAACTCTATGACTGATCTTGTTCTGACCGACGTCACCCGCCGCTATGGCGAGTTCAATGCCATCGACCACATTAACCTAACGGTTGCCGCCGGAGAATTCCTGACCCTGCTGGGCCCGTCAGGCTGTGGTAAATCAACCACTCTTGCCACAATCGCCGGGCTGGATCAGCCGACCGAAGGCAGCATTCGCTTTGGCGACAAACAGCTTTTTGACAAAACATCAGGCGTTTATCTTTCGCCAGAGCAACGCGGCTTTGGCGTTGTGTTTCAGTCATATGCCCTTTGGCCGCATATGACGGTGGAACGCAATGTGGCCCTGTCGCTGACATTGCGCAAAGTTGAAAAAACCGAACGCAAACGCCGGGTGGCAGAGGCCCTGGATCTTGTCGGCCTGACCGCTTATGCAAAACGCTATCCTGGCGAATTATCCGGTGGACAGCAGCAGCGTGTGGCACTGGCCCGTGCCATCGTCTTTCGCCCGCCGCTTTTATTGCTTGATGAACCGCTGTCCAACCTGGATGCCCAATTGCGCCAGGAAGCCCGTGTCTGGCTAAAGGAAATCCAGCGTGAACTGGGCCTTACCGCCATTTACGTCACCCACGACCAGGAAGAAGCCCTGGCAATGAGCGACCGTATCGTGGTCATGCGCGGCGGACATGTCATTCAAATGGGCACACCGGAAGACATATATGAACGACCGGTACACCCCTTTGCCGCCAGCTTCATTGGCAGCGCCAACCTACTTGCCGGTGCGACACTTTCTGGTGGGACAACCGACAGGCCCGTCGTCACCACCGCCAATGGCGATACAATAACAGGTGTGGCCCCGCGCCCATTACCGGCAGGCAGTGACATTTTGCTGGCCATTCGTCCGCAAAATCTGCATCTCGATGAACAGCCCGGTGCGTGCCGCCTGTCAATCCGTTTTGGTGCGGCCAGTTATCTTGGCGACCGTTACGAACAAGAAGCCTTTATCGGCCATGAAAGATTGCGCATTCAGGCCCCGAAAAAGGCTGAAGCAGGCCCCGGAGCGCTCTGGATTGCCCCTGAAGATGTGCTTGTCTTTGCAGAAGATATCCATGCAGGGGCCAAAACGTAATGCACATGACCAACAACATGACCATGACAAAACCGGATCAGCCCGATCCACATAGCAGTACGCCACAAAACCTGACCGAACGCATCCGCGCCGACATTCTGATCGGCGCCTATCGACCGGGGGAATGGCTGCGGCAAATGGACCTTCAGGAAACCTATCAGGCAACACGGTTTCAAATTCGGCGTGCGCTGGATGACCTTGTGCTGATGGGACTGGCTGAACATGTTCCCAATCGCGGTATCCGGCTTGTGTCCCCCAGCACCGAAGAACGTCATCAAATGACGGAAGTCAGGGTCATTCTTGAACGTGAAGCCGCCCTAAGCCTGGTTGAAAACGTCAGGGATGCCGATATCACCCTGATTTCTAATGCCGCCGAGGCATTTGATCGTGCCATCGAGGGGGGCTCATATGCCACGTTGCGCCAGCTCAACCATCATTTTCACCGCGCCATGAACAGGCCGCTGCCCAATACCATTATGGCAAATCTGCTCAATGACCTGCGTGAACGTGATCTGCCTGGTAGCTGGACCGGCTGGGCCGGTGCCAGCGGGCTTAAGGCCTCGTCGCAACAGCATCTTGACATGGTTGACGCCTTGCGCGCCCGCGACGGCGAGCGTCTGAGCAACATCATCACCCTCCATATCAATCGCTGGAAAACACAACCCTAAACCCACCCCTAAACAGGGCTTACCTGTAGGGGCCTGGTGCCCTCAGGTAAGCCCATCCACATTTCACATATCCGCTGCCAATTTATCAAAAACCCGATGCAAACAACTGCGACATCACCGGGTTGGGGAAGCGGCGGCGCATTGTGACGGCGTAAAATGTTTCGACAATTTCGGGCAGGACCTGGGCTTCAACCAGGTCGCCCGTTTCAATTTCGTCTTTCACAACAATGGGGGGAATAACGGCGATACCCGCCCCTTCACGCGCCAAAAGGCGCATCATCGCCATATCATCGACCTCTGCGGCAATTTGCGGAATCACCCCCAGACGGTCACACAGCGCGTCGAACCCCATGCGCATTCCGCTGGAAAAGGACGGCAAAATCAACGGGGCAGCTTGCAACAATTGCTGAAGGTCATCCCCCTCTGCACACAGTTCGGGCACCCCGATCAACCCGACAGGCTGTGTATCCACGGTTTTCACCACAAAGCCAGACAGGGCATCGGCATCGGGGGGCTGATTGGTTAAAACCACGTCAAGCTGTAACGCCTTTAAGGCACTGAGCAATTCAGCCGAGCTTCCCGAACGCAAAATTAATTCAATATCCGGGTTGCCCATCACGGGCCGCAAGAATGACAGCTGAAAGTTGCGTGATAATGTTGCAATGGCCCCAATTCGCAGGGGACGACGCGCCACACCAGCCTGTTTTAGCGTGTTGACCAGTTCCCGCCCGGTGGCAAAAATCGCGTCCGCATGATCCAGCGCGATCCGGCCTGCCTCGGTCAAAACAAGGGACCGGCCCCGGCGCTCGAACAGGTTTTGCCCCAGGCGTTCTTCCAATTGTTTGATCTGGCTTGATAACGCCGATTGCGACACATGCAGCTTTTCAGCGGCGCGCGTTAAATGCCCTTCATGGGCCACCACATGGAAATAACGCAAATGATGGTAATTGAACTCGGCCATATCGTTCACTTAAACAGAACAAAAAGATAAGAACTATATATTTTAAGTTAGCACGCCTTTGCCCCTATTGTCTGCGCAATTCGAGCAGAAAGGGGTCTTCCGTGATTGCAGTATCATACCTGCCAATTTTAACCGTCATCAGCCTGGCACTTGCAGGGCTGGCTGGTTTCCTTGGCGGCCATCATTTGACCAAGCGCACTGAACGGCTGATCAAATGCCTGGCTTTGGCCGCTCTGGTCTTTGCCGTTGGCAGTGCACTTGTTCTAGGTGTGAACGGACAGGCCCATTTTGCCCTGCCAATATACGGCGTACTGGCGTTTCACGGTCTGATCGACCCGGTCAGCATCACCATGCTGTGTCTGGTCGCGTTCCTGGCCTGGGTGATTTTGAGCTACGCCCTGTCCTATTTGCGCAGCGAAGCCCGCCAGGGCATTTTCATCGGCTATCTCGGGCTGACCCTTGCCAGTGTATCAGCACTGGTTCAGTCCGCCAATCTGGCCCAGTTCGCCTTTTTCTGGATATTTACCAGTTTAATGCTGCACCGCTTGCTGCTGTTTTATGGCAATCGGCCTGCCGCAAAACGGGCGCAGCGCAAAAAATTTGTCATCGCCCGGCTGGGGGATGCCGCCCTTCTGGGGGCGTTCTGGCTGATCTATCAGCATTTTGGCACCCTCGATATTTCAACCATCGCCGCAAACGCCCATACCCTTGCGCTGAATGGAAAGGCAGGCTGGATTGTCGGGCTGCTTGCCATTGCCGCCATGATGAAATCGGCACAATTCCCGACCCACGGCTGGATTATCGAGGTGATGGAAACCCCAACCCCGGTATCGGCCCTGCTGCATGCCGGTATTGTCAATGCAGGTGGTTTTCTTTTGATCCGCCTGTCGGACGTGGTGGTGATGGCGCCATCCATGATGGTGTGGATCGCCCTGCTGGGTTTATTCACCGCCATCTTTGGCAGCATCGTCATGATCACGCAACCGGCCGTCAAAACCCGGCTGGCATGGTCCACCATCTCGCAAATGGGTTTCATGATCCTGCAATGCGGACTGGGTCTGTTTGCGCTGGCGCTGCTGCATATCGTTGCGCATTCGCTTTATAAGGCCAATGCCTTTCTTTCTTCCGGCAGCATGATCGAAAAGCTGCATAAAATCCGCCAGTGCGGGCCACAAAGAACCGCCAGCAAGCGTCAGCTTGTTACCGCATTTGCCGCAAGCCTTCTAATCTGCGCCGTTGCCAGTGTGATTTTTGGGGCAGCCCACGACCCGGCTGTCATCGCGCTAAGTGTGGTGGTTGTCTTTGCCATTTCGCAGTTTGTGATATCGGTGCTGGGTGAAAATGGCATTTCGCGCAAATTTGTGGTGGCTGTTCTTGGTGCGCTGGGCGTGTGCGTCACCTATTTCGGTTTTCACACGGCGGCAACTTATGGCACCGCCGCAATGTTCCCGGTCTGGCAAGGCAGCCCTGCCGCCATCTGGGCGCTAAGCATCACGGTTATCATCAGCTTTGTCCTGCTTGGTTTGATGCAAACCTGGCTGCTCACGGCCCGTCATCGGGCTGGCCGATCAGCCCGCCTCTATATCCATATCAGCAACGGTTTTTACATTAACGCCTATATCGACCGGATTGCAGGCACCTGGCGCAGCCAGGGCACAAGCGCACCGCAGAGCGGAGAAAAAGCATGAATATAACCGTTACCCCCCAAACCTTTGCACCGGACACAATCATGCCTGTCGCAATCCAGAACGCCATTGACCATGCCGTGTCACAAATCGCCCCGGCCTGGCCACTGGAAAACACGGTGGCCGTCAATCCGTTTGTTGGCCAGGCCAATATGCGCCTGGCACAGGTTGCAAATCTGCATCAACGGCTTGCCGGAACCGACATTTTGATGCCAGTCAATTGGTATCAAACCAAAATCAGCACGGGCGAGATCACAACCGAAGCCCTGCAACAGGCCCTGAAGGCAGCGCCCTATCCGGACAAACCGGCATCTGTCGCCAACCTTATCGACAGCCTTGCCAACACACAGGCCGCACCGACCAAAATCAAAACCCTGGCCGAAAGTGCCGCCCTGGCAACCCGGACAGACTGGCCGACCATTATCAATGACTGCATTGGCCGCTGGGCCGCCTGCCATTTTGATCAGGGGGGTGCGTTATGGAAAGGCGGGTTCACCACGCAATCTGCCTGGAAATCGTGGCAGGCCTGGGCCAGCAATGACAAAACAGCCGAAATTCTGGGCCTGATCGACTTTTGTGCCACCATCGGCGACCTGCCCGAAGACGGGCGCGCAGCCATTGACCTGATCGTTGGCATCCTCAATCCATCGCACGCGGGGTTGGCAAACCAGTTCCATCAGGCGCTACTATCGATCAATGGCTGGGCACAGCATGCCCGGCATCTGCGCTGGACGGCAGAGCTTGACGGACGTTCCGACGACACGATTGTGGATTTGCTTGCCATGCGGTTAAGCTGGGATCTGGCCCTGCATCAGGCGTTTCAATCCCACCTCGATACAGTGTGGCAGGAAACCCTGGATGCACTTGCGCAGCCGGCCTCTCCTTCGATGTTGAATATTGTGCGGGAAATTGCGCAAACCGCCTATGAAAACAGCCTTCAGCACAGTCTGGCGGAACATATCGCAACAAATGCGTCCGCCAAACCGGCACAACAAGCGCCCTTCATTCAGGCGGCATTTTGCATTGATGTGCGTTCCGAAGTATTCCGGCGCGCCTTTGAATCCCTCTCGCCGGATATTCAAACCCTGGGCTTTGCCGGTTTCTTTGGCCTGCCCGTCGCCCATCAGGGGGTGCACTCCGCCCTGTGTGAACACCGCCTGCCGGTTTTGCTGGCCCCAGGTCTTGAGGCGACAACAGGTAAGGCTGCAAAATCCGATGCCGTGATGAACGAGCTGACCGACAAAACCATCCGGCCCCGTCATCAGTTCAAAACAGCGGCCCTCACCTCGTTTGCCTATGTTGATGCCATCGGCCCGGCTTATTTGTGGAAACTGGCAAAACAGACGCTTGGCTTTGGCAGCGGTAAAAAGACATCCGCCAAATCACTGAAACCGGCCTTTAAAACGTCGCTCGATGAAAACAGCAAATGTGACATTGCCGAGAAAGTCCTTCGTGCAATGTCCTTTACCAAGAATTTTGCCCGGATTGTTCTGCTTGCCGGGCATGGGGCGAATGTCACCAATAACCCGCACAAAAGTGCCCTGCATTGTGGCGCGTGTGGCGGCCATGCGGGCGACGTCAATGCCCGTTTGCTGGCAGGTTTGCTCAATGAACAAGGGGTGCGTGACGGGCTTGAACAGCGCGGCATTTCCATTCCGGGCAA
Source organism: Thalassospira sp. TSL5-1 (assembly GCF_001907695.1). Lineage (NCBI taxonomy): Bacteria > Pseudomonadati > Pseudomonadota > Alphaproteobacteria > Rhodospirillales > Thalassospiraceae > Thalassospira > Thalassospira sp. TSL5-1. Next base: position 1,170,924 of record NZ_KV880638.1, on the reverse strand, counting down.
TACCGTTTTTATCGCCGGTCTGCATGATACAACAACCGATGCCATGACCCTGTTTGATCAGGACATTGACCGGCCCACAGACAATGCCGCCCTGGCAAAACTGCGCGACCTGCTCGCCCAGGCTGGTTCCCTGGCCCGCAGCGAACGGGCCGCACGTTTGCCCGGTGCCGATAATGCAAAAGACGTTATGGCCCGTGCCACCAACTGGTCGGAAACACGGCCGGAATGGGGACTGGCGGGGTGTAAATATTTTATCGCCGCCCCCCGGTCGATCAGTGCAAGCGCCAACCTTAAAGGCGAGAGCTTCCTGCATGATTACGATTACAGGGCCGACGCACAAAATGGCTTTACCGTTCTGGAATTGATCCTGACGGCGCCAGTTGTCGTGGCAAGCTGGATCAGCCTGCAATATTATGCCTCAACGGTCGCCCCGGAGCTTTATGGTGCAGGCAACAAGCTGTTGCACAACGTGGTTGGCGGCATCGGCGTTTACGAGGGCAATGGCGGCCAGCTCAGAACCGGCCTGCCGATCCAGTCCGTGCATAACGGCAACACATTCATGCACGATCCGGCAAGGCTGACGGTGTGCATTGATGCCCCCATCGATGCCATCAACACAGTACTGGAAAAACATCCCGCTGTCCGCGCCCTGTTTGACAATGGCTGGCTGCACCTTCTTGCCTTCAATAGCAGGGGTAAACTTGCACACCGTTATCTCGGCGCTTGCGCATGGCAAGATATCTCTGCCCCTGATCCGAGTACGCCTAATGGCTGAAGACGCGACAGGTGTGCTTGGGTCATTGCATTGATAAACGAACGTGGATGTTGTCTTAGAAATTGCTGTCACACAGAAGCATACCAATCGCGCGCCGGAGGAATGCAGCAGCAGTTTCTCCGGGTTCTCTGCAACGTTCTCCGATAGCGCCGACAAATTTATTGGACGACACCTCGTGCTATATCACCTAAACTTCAATACGGCGTACGTTCCGACATTTCCCAACCAAATAAACACCCCAAATATCCCAGCTTTTGTTTCTGGCCCTCTTTTTTGCCTGGGCATCAATCAGCTTATGGAAACGCCATAATCAGAACGGCGATATCGAACTGCGATTTTTTTCAGAAAAATCATCAAATACATGTTCCTTCGACATAAATATCAAGCGCCCTGCAATAGATCCGCATAAACACCGTTCAAAGCCACCAACTGTTCATGGTTTCCGTTTTCCACAATGCGGCCTGCCTTCATGACAATAATCTGGTCCGCATGACGTATGGTTGACAACCGATGTGCGATGGTAATGGTTGTCCGACCTTTCGACATGCTTTCCAACGCCAAGGTCATCGCACGTTCAGTGCGCGTATCCAGGGCACTGGTCGCCTCGTCAAGCAGCAGTACGGGTGGATCGCGCAAGATGGTTCTTGCCAATACCAAACGTTGTTTCTCGCCTCCGGAAAAACGGTATCCACTTTCTCCAACAATCGTCTCGTAACCGTTGGGCAACGAAACAATATAGTCGTGGATTTGAGCAATCCTTGCGGCTGCGAATAACTCTTCATCGCTCGCATCCGGTTTTGCAAAACGTAGATTCTCTGAAACCGTGGCATGCAATAAATGGGGCTCTTGCGACACAACGCCCAACATTTCAGACAGGGATTGAAAGCTGAGATCACGCAGGTCCACCCCGTCGAAGCGAATGGCTCCGTCATCCACATCATAAAGCCGCGCCAGCAGATATCCCAGTGTCGTCTTACCCGACCCCGTCGGCCCCACAATCGCAATGTTGCTCCCTGCCGGGATTTTCAAACTTATGTCATACAGGGCAGCGGGCCCATCCTCATGATAGGAAAAGCTGACACGGTCCAGTTCCACATCACCCCGCATATCACTGCGTCTGATTACAACCGGATCTGCGCATTCGCTGATTTCTACAGGCAGGTCCAGATATTCGAAAACCCGTGCAAACAATGCGCGTGTTTTTCGGGTATCACGGGCTATTTCCAACAGTTGCTCGAATGGCCACAATAACTGTTCCTGCAATGCGATCATCGCAACCAACGTTCCGATAGTTGACGGATTATCGGTCTGCATCAAAAGCCCACCTGCCAATAATGTCATCGCTGGCAGGACGGCCAGTGCAAAACTGATCAATGTCCACTGCCATTCACCGGCAGTATGTGATTTCACTTCAAGTTTCGCCAGATCGCCTGAAATACGGACAAACCGCCGGACAAAATGAGGCCCTCTTCCCATCGTACGGGCAAGAATAACCCCAGAGGCCGACAGTGTTTCCTGCACTGCCGCAGACATATCGGCGGCACGAGCCTGCTGCTGATAAGTCAGTGCCTCACGCATTCGAGCCACCCGGTTGCTGATCAGGATCGTTCCCGGCACCACAAACAACACAAAAAGTGCCAACCGCCAGTCAAGAATCACGATGGCAATAGCCGTCATGACAACTGCACTGAGTGAACGACCAAGTTCGCTCGCGGTTTCAGTCACCAAGGATTGTAATCCATCAATATCACTGGCCATGCGCGACTGCACTTCGCCCACTCGTGTTCCGATAAAAAACCGTAACGAAAGACTTTGGAGATGGGTATAAAGCCGCACCCGCAAGGCATGCAGAACCGCCTGCCCGATGCGTGACATAAGGATTACCTGATAGGCACCAGCCGCCGCCGAAAGCAAAGCGACGAGAACCATGCCCCCTACCAGGCCGACAAGCAGTTTAAGATCATGTGCGGGCAATGCTTCGTCAATAACCGCACGCAACAGAAACGGCCCTACCAGACCAACCGCTGACGCCGTAATCATCAAAATGATGACGGCAGCAATCCCATTCCGGTAAGGCGTAAATAGCGACATTATCCGCCGCGCGGAAACATGCTTCTCGGCAAGACCGACATAATCGTCAGAATAATCAAGATGTTTGGGCATTGGTACGATCAGACTAAATGTGACGGCTCGTGCGGCAAACGTATTTCAACGGCGAGGCCAGCATTTGTGGAAGGGAATATTAACGCATCACCGCCATGCGCCTGCGCGATTGCCTTGACAATCGGCAGGCCCAAACCAGAGCCGCCTCCGCTACGTCCCCGTGAATCTTCCGCACGCCAAAACCGCTCAAAGGCGCGCGCACGGCTTTCTTCGGGAAGGCCGGGTCCGGTATCGGCACAACGAAAGAAGACATACTGTTCGACCATCCCAGTCTCGATATGCACCGTGCTTTGCGGCGCGTATCGACAACAGTTTTCAAGAACCGCGACAAAAGCCTGCCGCAATCGCGAGCGATCAGCATTCACGACCGCACTGGATAACTGCCGCGTTATCGTAATTCCGGCCCCGTTCAAATGCCCCTCAAGCGAGGCCAATGCGGCCTCTGCTTCCATCGCAAGATCAAAATGGGAATATTCCAGATCCAACTGCCCGGCATTGCTCAGCGCCAGGGTGCGCAATTCCTCTACAATCGCCGACAGATCATCCACATGATTGATCAATCGACCGTACAGTTCCGGACTGGGAGTAAAGGCACCGTCCAGCAACCCCTGCAATCGCCCGCGCAGGATGGTCAAAGGCGTTCGCAATTCATGGGCAATGGCCGAATTCGAATATTTCAACTCAGCCTCGGCACGCTGCAATCGCCCTGCCATCTGATTGAAATCATCCACAAGATCGGTCGCTTCGCCAAAACTGCCCCGAGTTAATGACGCGCGTGCCGAAAAATCCCCCTTGGCAACCTTGCGGGCCGCCGCCGCAACAGATTTCAAAGGGTCAGCAATTCGCCGCGCAAGAATCCAGCCCAAAAATGAAGCGGTTAATATACCGGTCCCCAATAAAAGGCTCAATGTTACGATATCACCGGTTCGCAGGAATTCGTCGTCGGTAAATTCCGGATAGAGCCAATCGTAAATGAAGAAAAAATACGCGATTAGTCCGAAATAAACGATGGCGAAAGCAAGCAGGGTAAGCGCAATCATGGCGCGAACGATGCGGGAATTCAGATTATTTGCCATATGTGTTATCCAATCGATACCCGACACCCCGGACACCGACGAGTACGCCATCAGCCCCGGCAGCAGCCAGTTTACGACGTAAATTACTCACATGGCTGTCCACTGTACGGTCCAGCGCCTCCCCTTCGGGCAAACAGGCGTCGACCAGTTCCGAACGCTCGAACACTCTGCCGATCCTCAAAGCCATGTAAGCCAAAATACGAAATTCGGTTCTGGTCAGACCCAGTGCAACCTTGCCTTTGGCACTTTCGACTTCCACCCGATATGCCTGTGGATCGATGGTCAGTGGCCCGACGCGCAACATCTGATCGCTATCGCGGGCAATGGTTCGCCGCAATACCGCCTTTACACGCGCAACAACCTCAAGCGGATTAAACGGTTTAACAACATAATCGTCCGCCCCGATGCGTAGCGCCTGCAACTTGTCGAGATCTTCCGCCAGGGCCGTGACCATGATGACCGGTGTATCACCCCGGTGACGTATCGTCGTTAACACCTCGTAACCGTCTTTTCCCGGCAGCTTGATGTCCAACACCACAAGGTCGGGCCGCAAGCGCTGATGATGGGCAAGCCCGACGGCTCCATCTCCTGCGGTAACAATCCGAAAACCTTCACGAGACAGATAAGCCGCGATGATTTCGGCAATCTCGGGCTCGTCTTCAATAATAAGGATCAAAGCATTGTTCGTCGTCATGGTCTCGCTCTTTGATACAATTTATTCATCTTGTGCTTGCGCGGGACTACTTTTTTGCAGGGCTTTTCCCCATGACGTCGGGCGCGTCAATCGACTAACTGCAACATAAAGAACCGGCACAAAGAAAACTGCCAGCACAGTGGCGGACAGCATACCGCCAAACACACCCGTCCCGATCGCATTCTGAATTTCGGAACCGGCACCGTGCGCAACCATGAGCGGCACCACCCCCAGAATAAAGGCAAGCGAGGTCATCAGGATTGGCCGAAGCCGCAATTTAGAGGCCTGGAGCACGGCACGATAAAGGCTCATTCCCTGATCGCGCAGGTGACGGGCATATTCCACCAACAGAATGGCGTTTTTTGCCGAAAGCCCGATAATGGTAATAAGGCCAACGTTAAAGAACACATCATTCTCCATCCCGCGTGCCAGTACCGCAACAACTGCCCCGAACACACCCAGCGGCACCACCAGCATGACAGCCAGCGGGATTGACCAACTTTCGTAAAGGGCCGCAAGCACGAGGAATACAATCAACATTGAAGCGGCCAAAAGCATCGGAGCCTGTGACGCAGAGTGTTTTTCCTGCAAGGATTGACCGGTCCACTCCAATGCAAATCCCTCGGGCAGCTGTTTTGCCAAACGTTCCATCTCTTCCATCGCCACCCCGCTCGATACGCCTGACGCAGCCGAACCTGTGATACGAGCAGCCAGATAGCCGTTATAACGCTCCAATTGCAAAGGCGTGGTTTCCCAAACGGGCCGAACAACTTCGGACAATGTAACCATGCCGCCCTGAATATTGCGCACCTGCAGACGCAAAACATCCTCGACATGCATCCGGGCGGGCGCATCGGCCTGCACAACCACTTGCTGGAGACGCCCCTTGTTGGGAAAGTCGTTGACGTAGCTTGATCCGATCGCCGTCGAGATCATATCACTTATTTCCGCAAAAGAGACGCCAAGCGCCAGCGCCTTCTGGCGATCAATTTTAAGGGCGATGCTCTGCCCGTCCGGCAGGCCCTCCGACATCACGCCCGTCAGCAAGTTGCTTTCTGATGCCAGTGCAATCAGCTTGTTCTCTGCCGCTTTAAGTGCTTGTTGCCCCAAATTGCCGCGATCTTCCAACCGCAACGCAAATCCTGACGTCGTCCCAAGCGATTCAATCGCAGGCGGCTTCATGATCATTGCAATGCCTTCGGGAATATCGGCCATTGCCGCCTCCGCTGCAGCAATCTCTTCGTTCAGACTGGTCTTGCGTTCACTCCAGTCCTTCAGGCTGGTAAATGCTTGGGCCGCATTCGGACCGGAGCCCGAGAAACCAAAACCCAAAATCACGGTGTTATCGACAATATCGGGACGGGATGCCGTATGCGCTTCATATTTTGCAACAATCTCGCGCGTACGTTCGGCGGTAGCACCCGCCGGCAGCTCAAACATCGCCATAAAGCTTCCCTGATCTTCCTCGGGCACAAACGACGTTGCGATCCTGGAATAGCCAAGCCCAAGAACAACCAACAGCACCCCATAAATAAGCAACATCCGCCCACCGCGCCGCAACATCCAGCCCACAGCACCGGTATAGCGCGTGGTTAGGGCATCAAATTTCCGGTTAAACCAGGCAAAGAAACCCTTCCCTTTGCTATGATTGTTCCCAGGCTTCAAAATTGTGGCACAAAGTGCAGGTGTCAATGTCAGCGCAAGAAAAGCCGAGAACATGATGGAAACCGACATCGACAATGTGAACTGGCGATAAATCGCCCCCACAGAACCATCGACCATCGCCATCGGAATAAGAACAGCGGCCAAAACCAGTGTGATACCAACAATGGCTCCCGAAATCTCGCGCATGGCCTGGCGGGTCGCATCCCTTGGCGACAGGCCCTGACGGGACATGATGCGCTCAACATTTTCCACAACGACAATGGCATCATCAACGATGATACCAATCGCCAGTACCATGCCGAACATGGTTAGCACATTGATCGAGTACCCCGCCGCCATCATCACGGCGAAGGTTCCCAAAAGCGCGATTGGCGCAACAATTGTCGGGATCAACGTGTAGCGTATATTCTGCAAGAAAAGCAAAATAACCAGAAAGACCAGAACCATCGCTTCGGCCAGTGTCTGAACCACCTTGATGATCGACACTTTGACGAATGGTGCGGTATTATAAGAAATCGAAACCGCCATATCTTTTGGCATTCCGGTCTGCAGTTCAGCCAAACGCTTTTCGATTGCGGCGGCAGTGCTAACGGCATTGGCACCAGGCGTCATCTGGATCGCAGCAGCAGCAGCAGGCTTTCCATTACTGCTGACGCTAAAGGCAAGTGTTTGAGCACCGAGTTCAACCCGTGCAACATCCGATAGCAGCAACCTTGCACCGTCAGGCTGTGCGCGCAATGGTATTGCTTCAAATTCCTCTGGCGTGTTCAACTGGCCTTGCACAGTCAAAGGTGTCGATATTTTCGTCCCAGGTACAGTCGGTTCATCACCCACCCGTCCCGGCGAAACCTGCGCGTTTTCTCGTGTGATAGCGGCAGTTACATCCGCCATAGTTAGGTTATAACCGGCAAGCTTTGCGGGATCCACCCAGACACGCATTGCGCGTTCCGAGCCGAACTGCTGAACACGACCAACACCTGGCACACGTTTCAATTCTTCGCTGATGTTACGGGTCAAATAGTCACCAAGGGCCAGTTCTTCAGTCCCGCCACCAAGCGACTTTAGCGTTATGACCATCAAGAAACCCGACTCAGCGGCTTCGACATTGATCCCTCCACGCCGAACGGCCTCCGGGAGACGCGGTTCGGCGTTTTTAAGGCGATTTTGCACATCGACCTGCGCCAACTCCGGGTTGGTACCCGGCTTAAACGTTACAGTGATACTAGCCGAACCAACCGAATCAACCGTGGATTCGTAATACAGCACGTTCTTGACACTCGAGAGTTCCTTCTCGATAGGAGTAACGACACTATCATTAACGGTTTGAACCGTCGCACCGGTATAGGTGGCGTAAATACCAATGCTCGGCGGTGCAATAACTGGAAAGCGTTCTACAGGAAGCCGGGGAATAGCCACGATTCCTGCCAACGCTATGAAAATTGCTATAACCCAGGCAAAGACCGGGCGATCAATAAAAAATTGCGGCATTAGAATCTGACCTTTAAAAATTATTGGTCGCAGGCGCTGCATCTTGTGATGCAGAAGCCAGGTTAACGGTCGCCCCATCCTGTACGCGGTCCTGTCCGCGAATAACGATGATCTCGCCCGCCTTTAACCCCGACTTCACAACAAGGCGTCCTCCTATGGCGTCCCCCAAAACCACATCACGTCGTTCGGCTCGCCCGTCAGCAGCCACAACGACAATCTGTGCTCCGTTGGCACCTTTGCGAATGACGGCATCTTCCGGAACCAGAAGAGCATCGGGAAGGAGGCCGCGCGGTATTCTTGCCCGAACATACATTCCGGGCAGCAAGCGCAAGCCGGGGTTTTCGACCTCAATTCGCACAGTTGCATTACCAGTGCCTGTATCCACGGTAACGTCAGACAGCACCAGCCGGCCGGGGCGAGGATGAAGTTTGCCCTCTGCATCAATGATCTCAACCGGGCCTAATCCTTGCTCGGCAGCGGACTGCAATCCTTCAAGTCTGGTCGCACGCAAGCGCAGATCGACATACACGCGGTCCAGTTCCTGCACGACAGCAAGCTCTGTCTGACTTGACGTGGATGCCAGAGCCCCCTCGTCTGCCAGTGCGCGTCCGACATACCCTTTAATCGGCGAACTTATGGACGCAAAATCGAGATCAAGCTGACGTCGACGAAAAACTGCACGGGCTTCCGCAAGATTAGCCTGTGCCAATTTAAGCTCATTACTTGCGTCTTCGTAACTCTTACGGCTCGTCGCTTTGGACAAAATCAGGGTTTGAGAACGCTCAAACCCTTTCTGTGCATGCTCCAGCGCCGCCTTGGCCCGCGTCAAACCTGCCTGGGCCGTATCAAGATCGGCCAAAAGCACGGCCGGGTCTATTTCAAAAAGAATTTGACCGGCCTCAACCTGGGTTCCACCTTCTACCAGCCGCTTCTTGATGATACCGCCGACCTGCGGTCGTATTTCTACCCTTCGATATGCCGTGACACGCCCTGGCAGCTCATCAATCAGAACGACGCGCTCAGGCACAAGCGTGCTGGTAGTGACCTGGATGGCACCTTGTTGGTCAAGGGAAACCCCGTTTGTTTCCATATCCTCGCCATCCCGAAATATCAAAAATAACGAAAGGGAAGCGACACAAATGACAAAGGTAATAATCGAAAAGCGATATTGCATAAAACGTGTCCGTATTAGAGGTTTCATCCTCTTAGTGACACGCGCCCCTCAATATCGGGTCGAGAATTCATGGAGATTTGGTGGAGACGGAACCGCAATCAACACGAACCGGGTTCTTTCTGTCATAAATGATTGGATGCTTACCGATGCTTGAGGTTCGATTGTGGATCTGCAGTTCAACAGTTCGGCTCGGCGCGGTTGAATATCAAGAAATGCCTGCCCCTACACGCTGCGGAAGCAGGCTAACCCTTAATCGCAGCGTCTCCGCCAAGTGCCCGATAAAGAACGGATTCGTTAACGAATTGCGCCAGCCTGACATCAGCAAGAGCCGCTTCGGCAGAGCGTCGACGTTCCTGCGCTTCAAGCCAGATACGCAAAGTAATGGCACCAGCCCGATATCGCGCCTCGGTCAGTCGCTCTACTTCCTGCGCTGCCACATACGCATTATGCCGTCGCCGCGACTGCTCTGCATAACTGGCACGAGCACCGAGCGCATTCGCGACATCCGAAAACGCATTTAGTAAAGTGTTGCGAAACGAGGTAACGGCCTCTTCATATTGGGTCTGTGAAACCGCAATCGTCACATTCATATCCTTCCAGTTAAGGAACGAAAGAACTGCACCTGCCCCCAAGGTTGCGACCGGGTTGGAAACGAAAGAAACCAGTTTATCGCTGCTGGTCCCGACCCCGCTCGTCAGCGAAATTGCCGGATAGAAGCTGGTACGTGCCGCATCAACATTCTTCAAGGCAGCCTGCAACCGTGCTTCAGCCGCACGAAGATCGGGACGACGGGCAAGCAGATCAGCGGGCAAACCTGCGCCAAGCTGCGGAAACTTCTTTTGCGGCAAGCTCTGCGGTTCGGGAACTGGGCTTGCGTCACCATTCAAAAGGACCGTAAGCACATTACGCAGAACAAGACGTGCCTGATGCAACTCCGCTACTCTCGCGGCCTGAGTTTCGACAGTTTGCTCGCTTTCTCTAAGCTCAAGATCGGAAACATCGCCGATTTCCGCCTGCTTTCGGACGAGAACCTGAATTTGTTCGACATAATCAAGGCTGCTTTCTGCGGCTGCGATTGATTCATTTACATGGGCAATACGGAAATAGGTTTCGATCGTCATGCCAATGATAGCCAGACGCGCCGCTTCGTAATCTTGGGCTGTTGCCTCTGCCTCAAAGCTAGCACTGTCGCGCTGCGTTGCCAGTTTACCCCACAGGTCCACTTCATAGGAAACGCCAATTGTCGCAGACGAAGAGGACCTCAAATTAGCGCTGCCTTCGAGAGACCGGCTCCTCGAAGTGTTAAGGTTTCCGCTTAATTTCGGAAACAGGGCATTCCCGGCAAGGTCCGCTTGCAGTCGCGCCCGATGAGCACGAAGGGTGGCAGCAAAAATGTCGTTGTTCCGTTTTACCACTTCATTAATCAGTTTGGTCAACCCGGGGTCTCCGAATGCAACCCACCACTGATCTATACTGCCTTTTGTTGGGGCAGCAGAAACCGAAGTCGACCATGCCGGTCCTGCCGGCAAATCCGGACGCTGATAATTTGTCGACTGGCTGGCGCAACCGGCAAGAACGACAAACAGATACGGGGCAATCAATCTGGGGAAAATCATGATTATTCTCTTGAAAGCGCATCAACCGGGTCAAGGCGCGAGGCATTGCGGGCTGGCAGGAAACCAAATACCACACCAATGGCGAGTGCGGACAGACAGGCGAAAAAGATGGCATTGATCGAAATGATCATCGGAAATTGGCTATCCTGCCCACCAAAAGCAGTTGCCGCGACAAGAGCCAGTCCAATGCCAAGTAATGACCCGGCAATGCAGATCGTGACGGCTTCGATCAGGAACTGAAGCATGATGTCCATACGACGCGCCCCGACAGCCATGCGAAGGCCGATCTCGCGGGTACGCTCGGTGACAGAAACCAGCATGATGTTCATGACCCCGATGCCGCCAACAACCAGCGAAATAACTGCAACCGAAGAGATCAACAGCGTCATCGTTCCCGATGTTTTCTGCATGATTCGACGCAACTGATCACTGTTGAAAACAAAGAAATCCTGCGTCCCATGCCGACGGCTCATAAAACCGACGATCGCACGTTCGGCAACAACCGTATCAACATTATCCGAAATCCGAACAATCAGTCCGGCAAGGCTTGTTGCCGCGCCAAGGAGCCTTCCTGTCACAGCAGTATAAGGAAGATATATCTGAAGGGTTTTACCCGACATGCCTGAACGCTGGGCGACTGTGCCAATAATGACCACAGGAACCAGATCAACCATAATGACCTTGCCAATCGGAGACTCACCGCCAGGAAAAAGCCTGGAGGCAGCTCTATCGTCTATCACTGCCTCCTGACGGCGCCCTGCTATGCTGTCAGCCGAGAAGCCGGCTCCTCGCACGATACGCAGGCCGTTTACCCGAAAATAATCCTGACCCACACCGTCAATATTGGCCGACATGGAAGTACGACCGAAACGAATACGCGTACTCGTCGAGACCAGTGGCGTAACACTGTCGATATAATTTTGCGCTGCCAACGCCTCGGCATCGGAAACAACCAGCGTTGTGATGCTGTCGGCGCGCTCGTCATCCCACCCCCGCCCAGGATAAATGGATAATGTACTGGCCCCAAATTCACTGATTTCGGCAAGTACCTTCTGGCGCGTTCCTTCCCCCAGACCAACAACCGCAACAACGGCAGCAATACCAATGATGATCCCGAGCATGGTAAGGAATGTACGAACCCGATGAGCCGCCATTGAACGCAACGCCATCGGAAAGGCTTCAGCAAAACGTCGATGAAAACCGGACAGCAGGCCCACGGACCCCAAGCTTGCAAAAGAATATGAAGCAGCATCACACACAGATTCACGGCACCGTCTGTCCGTCAGAACCTGCCCGTCACGTATTTCGATGATGCGATCAGCATGAGCAGCAACCTCCATATCGTGGGTAACGATAATGACCGTATGACCATCCCGATGAAGCTCCTTAAGGATATCGAGAACGGTTTCACCACTTTTACTGTCAAGCGCACCGGTCGGCTCGTCGGCAAGGATGATACGCCCACCATTCATAAGCGCACGAGCAATCGAAACGCGCTGCTGCTGACCACCGGAAAGCTGGCCCGGACGGTGATCCATGCGATCACCAAGGCCCAGGCTCTCTAGCAGTGATCTCGCCCTTTCGCGCCGGGAAGCCGCATCAAGGCCCGCATACACGGCGGGCATCGCCACATTGTCAGCCGAATTGAGCGTGCCCAGCAAATGATAACGCTGAAAGATAAACCCGAAATGTTCCCTTCTCAGCGCCGCCAGTTCATCTGCACTCAATCCGGCAACGCTACGCCCTCCGACACGATAATCACCCGAAGTTGGCTGATCAAGGCATCCCAAAATGTTCATAAGCGTCGACTTGCCCGACCCACTTGCCCCTACAATTGCAACAAATTCACCACTGTCGATATGAAGGTTTATCCCCTCAAGTGCGGCAATCATCTCTTCACCGGTTTGAAACAGCCGCGAGACGTTCTCTATTTCCAGTAAAGCGCTCACATCATCCCCATATCGTTAGAGCCCGATGCCTGGCCATCGACCGGAATGACAACTTCATCGCCAACCTTCAAACCATCAATCACCTGCGCTTTGACCCGGTCAGTCAGTCCTATTGTGACAAGGCGCTCTGAAATTTCATCCGAAGGAGAGCGAACATTGACGCGATAGCGACCATCCTGATCGCGCTTAGTCAACGCAGACCACGGCATAAGCGGTACATTTTCGGCGCGCCCCACCACAATGGTTACAAGGGCGGTCATCATGGGCCGCAAGCGCCCTTCGGCATTTTGGGTTGTAAATATGCCATTAAAATAAACCGCCTGTGCCGCCTGTTTTCCGGCTGTAGCGGTCGTTGTCGCTTCCGTTGCAATTGATGCCGGGGCGGGCTCTATCAGCTCCAGTCTGCCAACCGTCGGAAGACGGGTACTCCCCATGATCGTAAAACGTACGATCTGGCCTGGTTTTACACGGCTAATATCGGCTTCCGATATCTTCACCTTAACCTGCATAACGTCAAGCTGGGCCAGCACGACAATTGTCGGCACAGCCAGGTTGGAATTTAGTGTTTGCCCAGCCTTGGTCACGACCGCAACCACAACACCATCCATGGGTGCGACAACTTTCGTATAGCCAAGATTGGCTTTCGCGCTCTCCACCTCCACCGTGGCTTGGGCGATCTGCGCATCCAATGCCTCGATATCCGCCGTCAGGACTTTGAATGCCGCCTCCGCCGTCTCAAGCTCGGCAACTGAAGCAGCATGCTGTCGCGCCATGCTCTTCTGTCTGTAATAAGTTTGTTTAGCGCGTTTGAGCTCAAAACCGCGCGCCTTGCGCTGCGCCTTGATATTGGCAAGTGCTGCCTCTGCGATACGAAGAGCATAGGACTGTGCCGTCGGGTCGATCTCTGCAATCAGATCTCCAGCATGAATTTTCTGCCCCAGTTCAACGTGCAAGGCCTTCAACTGACCAGAAACCTGCGCGCCAACACTAACAATCCGGGCGGGTTCAAGCTCGCCGTTGGCAAGAACCGTTTCCTCGACAGTGCCAAGCGCAACAAAATCGGTAAGCACAGCCGCCTGTGGCGTTTCATCCAGAACACCCGCGACGGATGCAAGTGCGGCGAACGCTGCAACGATCATGCCGGCGATGATCACAGTGCGGCCAATGTTCTTCGACGACAGTTTCATTATTGTTTTACCAACCGACGTTTTATGAATAGGGAAGATTCTCCTCGCCCCTGCCGGAACGACTGGTCGCGATCCCGCATGGCAACATCAAATAAATCAACCGCCGCCAGCAGGGGGGGGGGTAACGGGTTTTGAGGAAATTCTCTTGCGACATGATTGTTTCTTTCCAGCACCATTTCACGCGGCAATGAAAGTTAGGTGCAGGTTGTATGGAGATTGGATGAACGCATGTTTTCACAACCAGCCAACCTGAAATCGGACTGGGTGTCGGACGGTCAAAGGTCGCCGTTTGGAATGGATCCGGGCACAATTCAGGGGTCTTGTCGCGCAGGAATTACGCCTCAAACTTCCGGTCGGCCTGGTTCAAAGGAAAACCGGAGAATTTGTTCTCTGAAAGTCGTCAATCGCGGAAAATTGCCCCGATCTGCCCAAACAGCAAGAACTCACTCGGACGCACAGGTGCAAAAACATATGGGCGGTGATTCACGCCATTTCCGGGAAACTATATTCAGGATGATGCGCCCAGCTGCCGCCAGACATTTGATCTGCCGGTCAGTAGCCCGAATATCGAATATACCGTAATCGATACCGCCATCGCCACAGGCCACCGTCGGGCAATAACTGAGGAAAATGGTAGGCCCGGAGGGGCTATTAAAAACCCAAAAAACAGAATAAAATCAATGCTTAACCACCCACATCGATCACAATTTGTTCAAAATAAATCAATGAGTTAGATACTCGGTGTCCCACACAAATCAACTGAAGTTGAGACATACCTGACCATCCGAGAGTTCCTCAACTTTATTAATGAACTTCTTAATCGGAACTACGTGGGAGATGTCGGCGATGCTTCCAATCTCAAGCAAGAATGCGCTGCCATGCCAATTTCTAACCCTCAGAGCCAATCTAAATTCTTCCTGCCATGCGTAAATGTCTGCCTTGCGCAAAACACTCATCTGATGCTGGTTTTCTCCTGCCGGAACGTATTCAACCAAGCCTTTGAAAAGTTCAATATCCGTACCTTGCTGCTTGAGTTTTTCTACGGCCTTTTCAACACGTGCCATGAACGGAGCTGGTTTTATAATCAACATTGTGTCCCCAAAACCGCTCACTCTCGGGTCAAAAATCTTACCATCCTCTCTGATCTCCATACCGCTGTAGATCGATGTTACACAGAAGAGGTGTGTAGTCTGATACACGTCATCAGGCCCATTATAAACTACGATTGGCCCTACAATATTATTCAGCTTAGTACCATTGATCCTCAATTCTGATTTGCCTGGATGATAGAAGGCAGTGCAGTTCTCCAATGGATCTCCACGAAGATTCCCATCGCGGAGTCCTCGGAAATACTCAATCGTATTACAATAAATGATCCCTCGGCGACGCAATGCACCAATATGCGCCCGCTGACCTACCTTTGAAAACAACCACATTGATCTACTGTGCATGTTTAGCACTCCCCTACAGAAAGACTTTAAGTCTCGTCAAAATCCGAGGCCATCGGAAAAAGGTAACACAAGTTACAAACAGATAATTATCCATATAACTATCTATTAAATAAAGAAAAATTCAGTATCATGAAATGGTTGCAATTAAGTTGCAAAAGGTAATGTTGTTACCCTTCAACACAGTTACAAAATGAATAAAGAAAATCTTTTCAATTCAATGATGTAACCTTTTTCCGCCCAATCCGTTACCTGAAGTTACCATGCAAGGTAACAAAATAATTCAAATAAAATCAGATACTTAATTCCATTTTTCGCAGCGCGTAACGCTTGTTACCCTTTTCCGACACAAAAACCAAAAAGCCCCCCTGACTGAACGTCGGATCAATTCAACCAGACTAGCCACCGGTGCAAAACAGTGCCGAAAAATGCAGAACTTTGCCTGTTTGAAAATCTCTAAGAACCGCAGACAGCCGCTTGCTTTGCACCATGTTCGGCACTGCAGAATTTTCAATACATAAAGAGCGAAGGCGCGGCGGGGGATGACTGCGATTTTTTGGGCTTTTATCCTTGGGCACCTCTATTTACGAATTGCTATTTAAAGTTGCTTACTGTAATATAAATCATCTTTTGATTGCCATGAGGGGGACAGCTATAATGACGGTACGCAAGGGAGCGATTGCACTGGCTTTGATGATGGTATGCGGGTTGCCCCTGGGGGCATATGCCGCGCAATGCGAGGAAGGTAATGCCGCAACCGATTATCCTGGCTGGCAATATATTGAAAACAACGCCGCCCGAACGGCAGACAGTTATGCCGCCTCGCATAATCCCAAAGCGACCTATATTTTTGCGACCAGTGAAGTCGTCTATCAAAACGGGCTGGGGTATGTCGTGGTACTGACCAATAAGGGGCGTAGCGGCGATATCAGCACGGCAACGCTTACGACAAATTTTGATTTCTGTGGTGATCCCGCCAGACTTGACGATAGTCGCGAGGATCTGTTCACAGTGACAGGCGGATCATTCAACGGGCAACATTTTTAATCGGTTGGTTGCGCAGGGGACACGCAACCATTTAACGGTTATGTAAAAATATTTCTCTTTTAAGTTGTATTGACCGGGAAACCTCCCGGTCTTTTTTTATTCAACGAGGCCCCTGACATGACCGCCCTGTCCCGCAATGCTATTAAACTGCAGCCTGTAAAGGCTGTAAGCCCTGTCGCCCCTTATGTCGGCGGGAAACGCCTGCTTTCCAAACTGATTACTGAAATGATCAGCACTGTTCCACATTCCTTGTACGCCGAACCCTTTGTCGGCATGGGCGGCATTTTCCTGCGGCGCAAATCCGCCCCAGCTGCTGAAGTCATTAACGACATTTCACGCGACGTTTTCTGCCTATTCCGTGTGCTTCAGGAACATTACAGCTATTTTGTTGATTACCTGAAATACCAGATCGCCAGCCGGGCGGAATTTGAACGCCTCCGTTCGATCCCACCTGAAACACTGACGGACATCCAGCGCGCTGCGCGTTTCGTTTACCTGCAACGCCTGGCCTTCGGGGGTAAAGTATGCAACCGGAACTTTGGCATACAAACCGACGGCCCCGCACGCTTCAATCTATCGCGCCTGGTGCCCATGCTTGATGACCTGCATGAACGCCTTAACGGCGTGGTGATTGAATGCCTGCCCTATGCGGATTTCATCACCCGTTACGACCGCGAGGAAACCCTGTTTTACCTGGACCCGCCCTATTGGGGGGCGGAGGATTATTACGGCAAGGAAATTTTCATCCGGGAGGATTTTGAACGCTTGTCCGGGATCCTGTCGGACATAGACGGCCGCTTCATTCTTTCGCTTAATAACACCGCTGGCGTTCGCGAAACCTTTGCGGCTTTTAACATTCTTAATGTTAGTACCCGCTATAGCCTGTATGGCAAGAAACAGAATACCGCGAGTGAGGTGATCATCACCAATTTCGACGCAACCATAAGATAATTGACGTACCAGCCATATCGCGGGAATATTTCCGTCTCGACTGGTGAACCCCTCCCTGTTGCGCCCAGGCCCGTGCCATCCATCCCCAAGGCACGGGCCTTTTCTTTATGCGTATTTAATGAGCATATTAGGCGCTGCACAAAATTCATTAATGGAGGAAGGGCATGCAAGAAGATATCCGCAGTCGTGTTGAGGCTTCAGAAAATTGGCGCCGTCATACTTTCCAATCGGCAATTATGGTTGCAAATGACGGAATGAAGTCCCTGATAATTTTAAATGGTGGGACTTTTGTTGCACTTTCAGCATTGCAAGGGCTTGCAAAAAACATCGATATTGAGAAACTATTTCCCGCAATACTGTGCTTCATTGTTGGATTAGTATGTGCTGTGCTTGCGCAGATGTGCTCATATTTCTCTATTTCATTTTCCAGCTATCAGCATCTACACCAAGGGCAGGCATGGGAATGTGTTTGGCAAAAATATCAATTTCCTGACGACATACAAGAAATCGAGAAGCAACGCATACATCATGAATGTAAAGTTAAGAAATACGCTCTGCGAACCAACATCACTGAATATCTAGCTGTCATATTCTCGATATTCTCTCTGTTATTATTTATTGCAGGCGGTTACTTCGGACTACTCGTTTTTTATCCAAGATGATCCAATATCATTTGACATATCAACGCCAAAAAGCAGAAAATATCTCAATTTAATTTGCCCCTCACCTAATTCAAAAGAGCCAACCTAGATGTCAAATGTTGAAGTAATGAATTGCCCGAAATGCGGAAACCTGGTCTCCAAGGCATCCAAATCATGCCCCAATCCATTTGGCGGCATGATTTGCGAGTTCAATGTCAAAGCATACTTGGAGAAATTATATTTCAAAATGTCAATTGCGGCTTGTATAGTAGCCTTATTAGGCTGGGGAATCTATGAAGTTTGGTCATGGCTCTAGACGTCCGGCATAACTAGAAAACGAGATAACCTGTAACCCCAACAGGTCATTCAACCCCTCCAGCGCAGCCATCACAGGCCGGATTTCGTTATTGTGAAAAACCTCTGCCGCGTCCTGAATGCTGCCAAAGCCCCCGGCATTGACTGGAACAACACCCAATAACTGTGGTGGCACCCGATGTGCCGCCAGAATATCGTCGCGGGTGACGTTTTTCATCGATGAAAAGTCGTCCTTTGCCGTGACTTCCGACATCGGGATGACCTGAATGCCTTCCTTTTTGCCGTTTGGCGCGTAATAGAACAGGTTACGGAAATTGCCCGGACCTTTGGCGTTTTTCATCGCATCGCGCAGGGCGTCAATATCCTCGGCATTGGCCGCCGCATCATTCACATACAGGATAAAACCCGCGTGACTGCCATTCAGGTAATATTTGCGGCGAAACAGCGTTGCCGCCTCATTTAACCAGGCCGATTGCAGGGCCGATGTATAGGTGGGCAAACCATAGATTTCCTGATTGATATCGGGCTCTTGCAAGTGCGCAATGGTGCCCTGTTCAAATTCGTGTTCCTTGCCATCGATCAGCATCACATAGCGATTGTCTTTTTTGACACGGGTCCAGCGGGCAAGGGCGGTCGTTACGTCCAGGAGTGTGCCCATACGCGACCAGTGCAATTCGGCAAACAAATTGCCAAACACCAGATAGTCGGTCGCCATGCGGGTGAATTCGTGACGTTTCAGGTATTTTGACGGGATGAAATGCGCGGCCAACTGATTGACCTTGAACCGGATCGCACTTTCATGATGCGGGTTGGAGGGCAGCGACCTTGCCAGGCCGTCGAAGCTAATTGGCGGTTCGTAATACGAACCGTTAAACGCCGAATGGAAATAGGACATTATATCGCGTTTGTTCAGCACCGGTTCAGGATCACCAAAGGTGAACGCCTGGACTTTGGGGGCCGGTTTCTCGGTGCGCTTTTTTGCCTGCGCCATTTAGCAAATCTCCACAATGGATCGCCGCTGGCTATCTGCGCCAACGGAAACCCCGGTTTCGTTAAAATCAAGGAAATCGATACGGTCAATCGCGTGCATAATTGACCAGGCCACATCGGCGTGGCCGGTTTCTTTGGAACGGGACGCGGCAAAGGTCATTTGCCCGCCAGATGCGGTGCTGGTTTTGCGGATCGACATGAAAGCCATACACACATCGGACCAGCCAAGATCGAATTGCAGCATTCCCTTGCTGATCAGATGCTTTGCCTTCAGGACCAGGCGGGTTTTAACCTCGGCGGAATATTTGATTGGCACTGCCGCCGGGAAAAACGCTTGGACAAGCTGGAAAACACCACTGCCGATTTGCGTGGCATCGATGCCGATATGCTGAACGTTATACCGCTGGGTTAACCGGCGAATGATTTCGGCCTGCGCGGCCCAGTCCGAACCGGTGGCATTGATCTTTTCAACAACGCGATATTTGCCTTTGCTGTGTTGCGGCGGGGCCACCACCACAATCGATGCCTGGTCGCCGCCTTCGGATGGATCATAACCGATCCAGACGGGCAAATTACCCAGCGGGCGGTCGGCAAATGGGGCAAAGTCCTTTTCCCAGACTTCCCACGCATCGACCATGCACTTGCGCAATTCGTCAAACAGGAAGTAACTGGCGGTATCGTCCACCCATTCACACATGAACAGGTTGCGAAAATCCTGATCGTTGTATTCGCGCTTTAGCTGATCAATATCGAACAGATCGCAGCCGGATGCCACGGCATCCATGATCGTAACCATTTGACGGAACTGCCCGTCTGGCCCGACTGCCCCGTGTTTCAGGGCTTCATGCGAAACATCGAACGTGGCGCGATCTGCCTTGGTCCTGCCCTTGTTAAAGGCTTCGCCGGACCAGAAAGCATTGGCATCGTGATTAATGGTGGATGGTGTTGAAAAGTAGGTTTTCCGCCATTTCTTGTGCGTCGCCATTGCCGAGGCGACCTTGCGGAATTCCAGAAATTTACTGATCCACGCATATTCATCCAGATACACATGACCATGATAGGACTGCGCGGTTTTGCTGTTAGTACCAAGGAAATACAGCGTCGCGCCGTTCCAAAGGACAATCGGGTCGCCCTTCAGTTCGACGTCGGTCACTTCGCGCACAAAATCAAGGATATACTGCTTGAAAACGTGTGCCTGGGCCTTGGAGGCCGACAGGAAAATCTGATTATCGCCGGTCGTTATCGCATCAATTAACGCCTCGCGGGCAAAGTACCAGGTCGCCCCGATCTGGCGCGATTTCAGGATATTGCGTTCGCGGTATTTTCTCGCTGCTCCCCATTCGATCTGGTAGTCATACAAACCATCTTCAAAGGCATTAACCAGCTTTTGAACCTGTTCTTCTGACAGGAAGTTTTTCTGTTTGCCCTTGGCCTTTTGTTTTTTGGCCTCGTTCCGGTTTTCGATCTTGGGGTTTAAGTCGACCTCTTTGCCTGTGCGTTCGTATTTCTGAATGCGCGATGCGCGTTCCAACAGGATTCCGAGCTGGTCAATTTCCTTCAGGTCGGTTTCTGTTTTTTCTTCCTTCGCAATCAGGCGCAACAGGCGGACATCAACGGCACTTTCCATTTTCACGACAAGCGATGTTTCATCCCACTTGTCGCGCCGTTTCCACGCATCAACGGTGCCATAGGGCACGCCCAGCCGTTTGGCAATTTCGGCCACGCTGTATGCCTGATGGTAAAGATTACGCGCTTCTAGGCGCCTGCTTGCGTCGGTGTGTGTCATGCCCGCAGGTTACAGACACCGCGCCTTACAGCATTTGCAGGGTGGTTGTTTTGTCCGTTAACAACCACCGGGGATTTGATGTTTCCCCCCACTTGTCAGCAGCATTGGCGAACTTTGATGCCGTTCCCTGACAACAGAAGCTGAAGCGATGAAAACCAAATTTTTCCGTGTCGCGACTTCCGGCAAAACGATTGATGGCCGCGAAATCTCTCCCGAACAGATCAACCAGATGGCCGCAAACTATGACCCGGACAAATACGGGGCACGGATTAATTGCGAACACATCATGAGCCTGCGCCCCCAGGGTGAATTCCCCGCATATGGCGATGTTTTGGCCCTAAAAGCCGAAGATGACAAAGACGGCAACCGCGTTTTGCTGGCGCAAATCGATGCGACTGATGCTCTGGTCAAACTCAACAAGGCCCGCCAGAAAGTTTACTGGTCGATCGAGATGAACCCGAACTTTGCGGGCACTGGCGAAGCCTATTGCCAGGGACTTGCCATTACCGATAACCCGGCCTCGCTGGGTACGGAAATCATCAAGTTCACGACCGAAAACTCCGGCAAGCTGCCCGAAAACCTCAAATCGCAAGCCATCGAGGGCAACGCGATCGAGGCAGATGATGAACCCAAAGCCAAAGGCCTCGACCTGTTTGCCCGGGTAAAGCAGATCCTTGCAGGCAAGGCAAAAGCCGACGACGCCAATTTCAGCCAGATCGAACAATCCACCCTTGCGATTGCCGAACAGGTCACAGCACTGGGCACCGAGCTAACCGGCAAGGCCAACGCAAAGGATCATGAAGCCCTTCAGGCGGAAGTCACCAAGTTGAACCAGGTCATTACCGATCTGACGGAAAAGCTAGCGCAAGAACCCGCCAGCCCGGGTCGCGCCAAAAGCACCGGTGCCGCATCCGAAAATATGACCGACTGCTGATCCGCAGCCTTCCAATCTTCTGTCACAGAACGGAATTCAGATGAAAAACAATACCCGTAACATGTTCAATGCCTATGCCGCGCATATCGCGCAACTGAACGGTATTGACGATGCCACCACCAAATTTTCTGTTGAACCGACCATTGAACAGAAAATGGAAGACCGCATTCAGGAACAGGCGGACTTCCTGCAGGAAATCAACATTGTTCCTGTTGATGAAATGTCCGGGGAAGTCATTGGTCTTGGTATCGACAACCCGGTCGCGAGCCGCACCGATACCACGAACAAGGATCGCAGTCCGCGCCCGGTAGGCAGCATGGCGCGGCGCACCTACACCGCCAAGAAAACCGATTTCGATACCTATATCACCTATAAGCAGTTGGATACCTGGGCAAAATTCCCGGACTTTCAGCCGCGCCTGCGCAACAAGGTCATTGAACAGATTGCGCGTGACCGCATGATGATTGGCTTTAACGGCCTAACGGCAGAGCCTGAAACTGATCTTGCGTCGAACCCGTTGCTTCAGGATGTTAATACCGGCTGGCTTCAGCACATTCGCAACGATGCGGGAGAGCGTGTCCTTGACGGCATCAAAGTTGGCGATGGTGGTGACTATAACAACATGGATGCCTTTGTGTTCGATGCAGTAAACGAACTGCTTGATCCCTGGTACCGCGACGATAGCGGTCTGGTTGCCATCACGGGTCGCGCCCTGCTTTCCGATAAATATCTTGGCCTGGTCAATGCTAACGACAAGCCGACGGAAAAAATCGCGCTACGCACCCTGATGTCAAATAAAACACTCGGCAATCTGCCGGGTATGGGGGTGCCGTTCTTCCCGTCACGGGGAATCCTGATTACCAAAATGTCGAACCTGTCGATTTACTGGCAGACCGGTTCGCGCCGTCGCCAGATTGCCGACAACCCGAAACGTGACCGCATTGAAGATTTCAATTCGGTCAACGAGGCCTATGTCGTCGAAGATTTTGGCGCGTGCGCCCTTCTCGACAACATCCTGTTGCCAGATGGTGCCGGGGGTTGGAAATAATGAAATCCCCTGCACGCAAACATTTTGAAACAACCCTTGCCGCAAAGCAGGCAGCCGCCCCGAGCGGGGCCGCCGCCGTCCCGGCAGAGGCTGGTATTGCGGCAAAATTCCGCGCCCTTCTCGCCAGCCATAAGGCAATCCTGAAAGCCATCCAAAGCAGGGTCGAAAAGGCAAACGTCAAGGCGGAACTACTGCCGGAATATGACAGCTATATTGACGGGGTGATGACCGCACAATCTGGCGCACAGGATGATATTCTCGTCACGATCATGTTGTGGCGGCTTGATACTGGCGACATCAATGGTGCGCTTGAAATTGCCGCCTATGCCCTGGATTCCGGCATGACAATGCCAGAGGGCTTTAATCGCAATATCGCGACCACCATCCTTGATGAAATCGCGGACAACGAACCCGCGATCGAGCAATTGCCTGCCCTGCTTAATGCGATCGAACTGACGAACGGGTTTGATATGCCCGACGAAGTCCGCGCTAAAGCCCATAAGGCGGCGGGCACCCTGCTGGCAGATACCGAACCGACCAGTGCGGTGAACCACCTTAAAACCGCCCTGCAATTCAATCCGAAATGCGGGGTTAAAACCCTGATCACGAAACTCGAAAAACTGATTGCTGACGCCGACACAAAACCGGCTGACGCCTGACCAGGTCCCCCCGGCGCGGCGGCGGCGCGAATATCGGTCACAGATTTATCTGTTGCCCCTTATTTGGCCGTCGCCCGCCTCCCCTTTGAGCGGGCAGCGCCATGACCAGCTTCATCCCATCGGGCAACCCGAATACGAACAACAGCACGATCGAGAATGACGGATTTTTTCCCGACATCGATCTTGATGACATCCGCAACCGCACAGGCCTGACCGATATTTTTACCGACATGCAAATCGCGACAGCTACGCGGGACGCCATGATCGAAACGAATTCGGTTCTGTCACAGTGGCGCACAAGCCAAGTGGCCGAAAGCCTTGCCGATGTGCCAGGCGCAACATACGGCAACACACCTGAAAAGGTTCACCTGTATCTGACTGCGATTTCTGCCCGTGTACGATCTTTTATGGTCGATACGACACGCGACTATGACAGCACAAAATCCGGCCATGATCGCGCCGATGCCCTGGAGGCAACGTCTGATCGCTGGCTTCAGGCATGGAATGAGGCCTTGTCGCGTCTTATGGCCAGAAAGCGGACTGTCGTGGAATTGATCTGATGAAAACCGTTCGGGCACAGCAAAACGATACTGTTGATCTGATTGCCTTTCGCCATTTCGGCGACAGCACAATGGTTGAAGCCATTCTTGAGGCAAACCCGGGCTTGGCCCGTTTGGGCATTCATTTGCCCCACGGCACCGAAATCAACCTGCCAGACCGCAAAGTCACACCGTCGCGTGGCGTCAACCTATGGGATTGAAGATGGATAAAACGACGATCACCGCCTACGCGGCATCGGGGTCCGGCTTTCTGGTGGGGCTATCGACAAACGAAAAACTCGCAATGCTTTCTGCCGTGGTCGCCATCGGCACCTTTATCGTCAACTGGATTTACAAGCACCTGCATTACCGCCTGGCTCTCAAAGCCGCGAACCTGAAAGCAGAAAGGAAAACGTGATGGAAAACATTATTGCCACGTCATTTGGCATGAAATTGCTGCTTGCCACCATCGCGTTCATTTGTATGCGCATAGCCCTTTGGCTTCATAACCGCGCTATCGGTTTCGACCTTTCCAACTGGCTGGAGAAAGCAAATGATCAGGCTGTTTCTGATTACTATGGCCGTTTTCATTTGGGCGTCTGCATCATGTTTGGCCTCATCCTTTCCTGACAAATACGACACGGATTTTCGCAGTGCTGCTGGCCGTTTTATGCCCGGCGTAGATTGGCGGCTGCTGAAATCGCAATGTTTTCAGGAATCACGATTTAAAACCGGGGCCATTTCGCCCGTTGGCGCTATGGGCCTTTGCCAATTCATGCCCGGTACTTGGGACCAGATTGCGGGCGAATTGGATTTTCCGGCAAATGCGTCTGCCTTCGCCCCTGAATTGTCGATCGAGGCGGCGGCCTACTACATGGGGCGGCTCCGCGCACAATGGTCTGCGCCGCGCCCCGAAACCGACAGGCACAGCCTGGCGCTGGCCAGTTACAATGGTGGCCTTGGCAACATTTTGGCAGCCCAGGCCAAATGCCAGGGCGCAAATGGCTATGAACAAATCATTCATTGCCTGCCGCAAGTCACCGGCGCACACAGTCGCGAAACCATCAATTATGTCGATCACGTCTGGCGCTACTTCAAAATCATGTTGCTGGGGGACTGACCATGCCGGGGCTCGCAATTTTGCGATTAGCCGGTGCAAACTGGAAACTGCTTGCCGGTATCATACTGGCAACCACCATCGGTTTCCTGTGGTTGCGCCTTCAAACAGTCAATGCCCAGCTTGAAGCGAGACAAGCCGATGTGCGCGAACTTCAAAACATCAACCGGTCAAACATGGCCGAAATCAGCCGGTACGAAGCGGACAAACGCCGTAATGACGCGGCGATCATCGCCGAACAGACGCGCCGCCAAAAGGTCACATCCCAGCTTGATGAATTACGCAGGGAAATTGCCAGTGCGCCGCGCAACGGGTGTGTTGGTCCTGCTGTTCACGGGCTTATTAACAGCCTGCGCAACGCCGATGCCGATCACAAAGATCACGTACGTTAAGCAGAATATCCCCGTTGAACTGACAGCATGTGCGCACCGGCCAGCAATGCCGGCCCCGCCTATTACCGATGCCAAGGTGGCAAATCTGATCGTCGATCTGATCGAAGCCCACGACGACTGTTACGGCAAAAACCGGCGCATTCGCGCATTACAGGAAGGCAGACATGAAAAAACTGACTGATGCCCGCAACTTCCTGCTGAAATCGGGTCTCGGCATTAAGGCAAAGGAACTTTTGACCTTTGCGGAAAAAGGCACGGTTCGATGCCTACAGGGCGATAGCACGACAAACACAAATTTTCAGATCAACTATGTCGCTCACCTGATCCTGACCGACTTTGCCGGAAACCCCGAAGACCTGCTTTTTCTGATGACCAAATGGGTCGATGAAAACTGCCCGGACCGTGACCAGGACGCCCTTGAATTTCATGTCGATATCATCAACACCAAGGCCGCAGATGTGTCGATCAAGGTCAATCTAAGCGAAACAACTGTTGTTGTGTCGGAAGACAACGGCACCCGCCTTGATTACCAGCGCGATGCCGATGTGCGCGATATTGATATGGCCACCTATTTTCCCGGTCTGACGTAATGGCGCAAAGCGAATTCAATGGCTTTGAAAGGTTTGATGCCTGGATAGAACAGGCCATCGCATCCCTGTCCCCGGCAGGGCGGAAACGCCTGTTACGCGATATCGCCCGGGAAATCCGCAAGCGCAACCAGCAACGCATTACCAAACAACAGGATCCCGAAGGAAAGCCCTGGGAGCCGCGCAAACGCGACAGCGAAGGTAAAATACGCGGGGCGAAAAAAATGATGCTGGGCTTTCGCAAGGCGCGTCGCATGCAAATGACGGCCACACCGCAAGGCGCATCGGTAGGCTTTACCGGCAAAACCGCTGCAATCGCAGCGGTTCATCACTTTGGCGCGGTTGATTATGTCGAGGCAGGCGGCCCCCGCATCAAATATCCCGAACGCCCGTTACTTGGCATATCAAAGGAAGATATGGCGATGATCCGCGACCGGCTGATTAACGAGATTGCCAGCGGGCACTAATCGCCAGTGGTTGTTTCATAATCATTCAACCAGTCGCACCATGACCACCCTTTGAAGCTGTGGTCATCATCGGCGCATGACAGAAAACGCCGAAATCCTGCGCATGATCCAGAATTTGATCGCTATCGGAACCATTACCGATGCCGATCACGCACGCGCATTGGTCAAGCTGGACGTAAATGGCAGAAAAAGCCAGTGGCTACCGGTGCCCGGCGTGATTGGTCAAAACCATCGTGGCACCAATCATTTGCGCAAAGGCACGCAAGTCGTTGTCGCATCTCCCAGCGGCGACCCATCTAACGGCGTCATCCTTCAGGTTCTTTATTCAGACTCTCTCCCCAGCGTATCGACCGACGGCGCGGTCGATATCGTTCAGTGGGAGGATGGCACAGTTGCCAAATACGACACCAACAGCAAAACCATGACCCTGAACAGCGTGGGTGATCTCGTATTAACGGCGGCTGGTGCCATCCGCATCAAGGCAGGCGGTAAGCTCTCGCTGGATGCCGCCCATATCAGTGCACTGGAGGATTCCTGATGCCCGCAGTGACACTGAAAGGCCACATGGGATCAGGCCACGGTTGTTGGCCACCACGCCCAAATGTCGAGGGCGAAAGCCGTTTCACGGTGCGCGGTATCCCGGTTCATTGTCAGGGCCATGCCTGGGGGGCACATACCTGCCCGTCGATCCCCGAAACACACGCTTCTATTCTGGCCGCTGGTGCGCCGCGGTTTACCGTTGCGGGTCGCCAGATTGGCCGTATTGGCGATCCGGTTGCCTGTGGCTCAACCGTCACCCAGGGCGAAGCCCGTTTCACGGTTGGGGGCTAAGACATGACCTATGGCATCAGCAACCTGACCAGCACGGCACTTACGAAACGCAATCATATCGGCCAGTCGGTTCGCGATATTCTGACCACACCTGTCGGCACCCGTGTGAAACGCCGCGAGTATGGGTCATATATTTATGATCTGATCGACAGCCCGGGCAACGCCACCGGGGCCAGCCAGCTTATTGCCGCGACCGCCGATGCAATTGAGCGTTGGGAACCGCGCCTTGACCTGCAAAAGGTCTCTGTTTCCGTGGGATTTGACGGCAAAGCCGAAGTCGCACTTTCTGGCCATATCAAGGATGATGGCGAAGCTGTCACCTATGAAGTCAAGGTAGGGGTAGCATTATGACCACCCGCTTTGACGCCATTGATCTGGGCGCACTTTCCGCCCCCGATGTTGTCAAAACAATCGATTTTGAAACCATCCTTGCCGAACGCAAGGCACGGGCAAAAGCCCTATTTGACGCTGCAGGTATTTTACCGGACTGGGATCCCGAACTGGAATCCGATCCGGTGGTCAAGCTGCTTGAGGAATCCGCCCTGCGTGAAGTGATTTTGCGCCAGCGCATCAATGATGCCGCCCGGGCCTGCATGATCGCAACCGCCACAGGGACTGATCTTGACAACATCGGTGCTCGCTATCACGTCGCCCGCCAAGTCATTACCCCCGCCGATGATACTGCGGTGCCCCCTGTGCCGGCCGTCATGGAAAAAGACGAAGCCTTCCGCATTCGTATCCTGCTGGCCTTTGAGGCCCTGAGCACCGCTGGCCCTATCGGTGCATACAAATATCACGCGCTTTCGGCGCATCCAGATGTTTACGACGTCGATATCGCCAGCCCCGAACCGGGCACCGTCATTGTCACGGTCATGTCAAACAGCGGTAATGGTATCCCAACGAATGACGTTGTTGCCGCCGTGCATGACGCTTTGAACGAAGAAGACGTCCGCCCCCTGACCGACAGGGTATCGGCCAAAGCCGCTACCACCATCAATTATGACGTTCGCGTTTTTCTTCATGTCTATTCAGGGCCTGATGCCGAAGTCGTGCGTAAGGCGTCCGAAACCAACCTGAACACCTTTATCGTGTCACAACGAAAATTGGGCGAACCGGTTACGATCGATGGCTTGCACAAAGCTGCCCGTGTCGATGGCGTCCGCAAAGCCATCATCTATTACGGCGATGGCACCACACCATTCACCGACATCGAACCGGCACATGATCAATTCGCCTTTTGCATCGGCCTGACCGTCACCGTGCTGGAGGCGGCATGACCCTTTTGCCCCCAAACGCGACCGACCTTGAACGGGCCCTGGAAAAGACAACCAGCAATATCGACGATATCGATGTGCTGATTGATACGCTGTGGGATCCCTGGACGTGTCCCGCTGCCTTTTTGCCGTGGCTTGCCTGGTCGTTTTCAGTCGATACGTGGGATCCCGCATGGCCGGAAATGGTCAAACGCCAGGTGATCGATGAAAGCTACGAAGTCCATCGCCGCAAAGGCACACGCGGGGCCGTTAAACGCGCCCTGAAGGCTTTGAACCTTGACCCGGTCAATATCATCGAATGGTTCGAGAAAAACGAACCAGGCCTGCCCTACACGTTTGAAATCGAATTCGGCTCCGGCGGCGGACTTTCTGCCGATGACCAGGACAAAATTTATCAAACAGTGATGGCCACCAAAAATGTGCGTAGCCATCTGGCCGACATTCGGCACGTCGTCGAACCAGCCAGCGCCTTGGGAATCACCTGTGCCGCCAGCGCCTACACCGTCACCGACGCGGTGCTGGATTGTGCGGGCACATCGGCAATCAGCCACGCCGCCCTTTCTGGCGTGACCTGTGTCTTTCGCGCCGCGACTATTGATATGAGGATCGACTAAATGAGCGAACTATCGCTATCCCCTATTCTAACATCCGCTGGCCTTGCCGCTGTCGCCGCCGCCCACGGGCAAGGATTGCAGGCGAAAATTACGCATATTGCTCTTGGCGATGGTGGTTATGCCGTCCGCGATGCCAGTAATGCACCGCTGGCCGCAGCCCAGGCCCGCACCGCCATGCAGTCAGAACAAGTACGCGTTACCGTCTATGCGGGTGCCATTCCCGGCCCGCAACAAATCGTGGTCGAAGCACGCATCGATGCTGGGAAACCCAATTTCTGGGTTAAGGAAGTGGGCTTTTTCCTTGAAGACGGGACGCTGTTTGCAATCTGGTCCAGCGACAGCCTCAATCTGGGCTTTCGCGGTGATCTCGTACCTTGGGTGTTTCGCTTTGCCCTTGCCTGGACGCAATTGCCAGAAAATGCCGTCACGGTTGAATTTTCAGGCGATGCTGGTTATTCGGATTTGTGGGGCCGCCTAAGCAACCACATAACATCCAAAGACCCGCACCCGACCCAGATTGAACCGGCATTTCGCACCGATTGCGAGCCCTGCCTGCTTGAATTTGCTGAACCTGGTGAAAACCTTCCTGCACCGTTTGTGTTTTCGCGGGGCGGTAAATCTGCGCCCTATATTGATGCGCTCGGGAACCGGAGATGGACGGAACCAGATGACCAGGCTGACGATTATGATCCGGTCACGCTGGAATACCGTGGCAAGCGCATCGACGCTTATACCACTACCACTTATCTGACGCGCCAAATGTGGTCTGGCGCGACGCCCGGCATTATTGGTGAAGGCGGGGTTCTGCCCACGGGGTGGCATCTTTCAAATACCGGTGACATACAGACAGAAATTGTCGGCATTGGGTATGATAAAGGTTTCAAGTACCTTGATATTCGCTTTTTCGGCACGCCCAATACTCCTGTTTTTAGGTTGGCTAACCCTAACGTTGCCAAAAGCGCGCAAGGCGAGAAATGGACATGCCAAATAAAGGCGAAAGCAATTGCAGGTAGCTTTAACAATATCGACAAAATCGGTATCGGTATTGTGGAGGCTGTTGGTCCACACGTCGGTACATATGGCTACATGCAAAAAGAACTGGCGGAAAACTTTCAACAGATTTTTGCTACGCGCACAATTGTTGAAACTGATCCGTCGCTTTTTTGCTGGTTTGCAGTGTTTGTGCCGTCAAACAACCCAATTGACATAACGCTTCGGCTTGCCGAGCCGCAGGTCGAAAAATCAGTATTCCCCGGTCGTTTTGTTGGCGCTGATACCGGCGGAGCTTCTGTAGTTCTTCCAGCGGATGTGTTGACAATCGGGCCTATTGAAAGAAGTGAGCCTGCATTGGTCCCTAATGGTGATTTTGCATCTGACCTTTCTCTGTGGTCGCAAAGTTCAGAAAATCACTGGGTATGGCAAACAGGAAAAGCCTATCATGCCCCGACGTCCGATTATCGCCCATTTTGGATTAACCCGCTGACTAAAGGAAAACGCTATCGGGTTACATTTGATCTCGAAGTTTTTTCCGGCTCTGTGCGCTTGTTCATCGCGGACGATCCTACCGCCTACGCGGAATCCATATCGTGGAATTATATCGCGAACGGCACATATTCGTTTGACTTTACCGCAAAGTTCAGCGGCTTCGGATTTTCGCGAAATGCGACAAGTTCGGAATTTACGGTTGATAACGTCAAGATTACCGAACTGATCCCGTTTGAAGTCTGGGACAGTGATGCGGATGGCCACACGATCCTGTTGGACTCCGAAAACCCGCTTGCGGGTCAGTACGCTGGGGTCACGTCTGTTTTTGAGTTATCAGATGGTACTACCAACAACTTGTATCGGATGTATCAGGCACCCAATTCAGGAGCGCTCACTGTTTTGCCCCGAGCTAATGGGGCTGATGTTTCCGCAACTTATAAAGAAGGGGCGGGATTAGCTGAATTGATTTCGGTGACCCAATTTAACGAAGATACATTGCGCCTAACAAAGACAGGCTCGACAAATCCAAGCACATCAAAACCAACAACAATGCCTGCGGGCCTATGTCAAATGCGGTTCGGGTACAATACCTACCTCCTGGGCTGGCCGCTAATTTTAAAACGGTTTGCGGTTTATAACCGCTACCTCCCCGAAGCAGACCTCAACGCAATGGTGCAAAAATGATGCAGACCTTAAACCATGACCTGTGTCTGGTTTCTGGCACGGAATCGGCCATGATCTCTGCCCTTTCAAACAGCGCGATCAATGAACAAACCGGTGAAATCATTAGCACCAGCCAGTTTTACGATGACCAAGGCTGGATTAGTGCAACCCACGAATGGCAGCTTGTTCCAATCGGCAAGCTGCAAACCACCTTCCCTGAACTGGATGCAGAGGGGCAGTTAATTGCCCCAGCTGAATTTGATGATCGCTTTCACATGAACATTCTGTGCAACGACACGGTGTTTGCGGCATTGCAGGTATTCGACCAGGCGCATTTTGAGGCAACGGGCGAACGCCTGATCATCGAACCGACGAACCGCAAAGTGGTGTGGGCGAAATGAGTGATAAGAACAAGGCAATGGATCAGGTCTGGCGCACTGTCAATTTCATCCGAAAATCATTTCGGCTGCGCCCCCGTCATATTGACCAGGCGGACGTTGCTGCTTTGCGCGACAAGCTGGGGGTAAGCCCGGATTCCCCTTATGACATTCCGTTTAATGCCGGGTTTGATCCCGATATCCAGCCAACCGACCTTGAAATCAAAACGCACGGCACCGTTATTGCCTCACGCGACATTACCCCGCAAACCATCGTTGCCAGAATTGAAACCGTACCTTCGGGTGCGCCGGTGGTCTTTGACATCCGCGTTAATGGTGCATCAATTTGCGCTGTTAAACCGTCTTTCGCAGCCGATAGCAGCGTTTTGAAGGCCGGGACACTGGTTGCCAATCCGTTGATCAAACAGGGCGATGCCGTGTCGCTGGTTGTTACCGGCATTGGGATCGATCCTGTCGGGGCTGGATTGCGTGTTGGTTTAAAAGGGCGGGCCGCGTGATGCTGTATGCCTCGCCACAAACGCTTGCAAACCTGCAAGCCAGAGACGTGCTGATCAGTGTTGATCAATACAATGTCATCCTGACCGATCTTGCGCGGGACAATGGGTGGAATGGTACGAGCCGCTATTTTGGCCGGTTCATTGTCATGCCGGGCATCAAAGTTGGATCAACAACGGCTTACCCCGCTGTAGCCCTGAAAACCGGGGCTTTCCCGGCTGGCTCCCAGATCAGCCTGTTGATTTCAGCCGGAGCCTATGTTGTTGGGGCTGGCGGCAATTTCGCTGAACGATCCAGCGGCGTGGTCAATAGCGGCGGCCATGCAATTGAGGCTGCAAGTGCAATTACCATCGATAACCAGGGCGTCATCGGTGGCGGCGGCGGTGTTGGCGGGAACTCGGTTTATGTCGGTGGTGGCGGCGGTGCGGGATTCCTGCCTGGGGCCGGTGCTAACGAGCAAACATCCGGTTCGCCTGGCACCCTGACAACCGGTGGCGCTGGCGCTGGCAATGCCGGACGAGGGGGCGATCTGGGCAAGAACGGATCACCCGGCGACCGGGGTGCTTATGGCCTAGCGGGCAAAGCCATCATCGGAAACGTCAACATCACATGGATTAACCAGGGCGACATTCGTGGCGCTATTACGTGAGGGCTGAAATGAACAAAAAACACTATGCCGTGGTGGTCAACCATGCCGTAATCCGCGAGGAAATCGCTGGCTTTGAAACACCTATCAACGAATTGCCCCGTGATGAAGCTGGCGCACTGCTACGCCGCCCGCTAACAGTCGATGAGAGCTTTCCCGAGGGTTACGACGACGATTTTGACACGCTGGCTTGGGTCTATGACATCGAGGCGGAAAGTGTGCATCGCCGCTATGAAGCCGCCCCGCGTGATATTGGTGGCGTGGCCGCCCGGCTGAAAACCCGGATTGATGCCATCCGCGACCAGATGCTGGCGAACGGCTTTACATATGATGGCCATCGTTATCAGGCGGATGCCGCCAGCATGACCCGCATCAATACGAACGCCATCAAGGCTATGAAAGCGCAGGCCGATGCAGGTGCATTTGAAATGGACTGGATCGATGCGGACAACCAACCGGTGGCCCTGGATGCGACCCAGATGATCGCCCTTAACGATGCGGCCAGCGTGTTTTCCGACGACATCATCAAACAGGCCCGCGCCCATAAGGACGCGATTATCGCCCTGACCGATAGCAACGATGCCGCCGGTTTGCGTGCCTACGTCATCACGTTTTCCTGACCCCGCCCCTAACCCGGAGATTTATAATGGCCACCGACTATCATCATGGTGTGCGCGTCATCGAAGTATCCGATGGCACCCGACCAATCCGCACAATTGAAACTGCCGTTATTGGTGTTGTTTGCACCGGCGAAACCGCCGATGCCGATACATTCCCGCTCAACCGCCCTGCTTTGATCACCGATATCAACAAGGGGATCAGTGCGGCCGGCACAACCGGCACCCTGCCTTATGCGCTTGATGCGATCAAAGATCATGGCAACCCGCTGACGGTTGTCGTGCGCGTTCCTGAAGGCGCAGACGAAGCCGAAACCACATCAAACCTGATTGGCAGTGTTGTAAACGGCAAAAAGACCGGCATGCAGGCCCTGACCGCCGCCAAGCCGCTGCTTGGTGTGCAGCCCCGTATTCTTGGTGTGCCCGGGCTGGATAATCAAAATGTCACTGCCGAACTGGTCTCGATCGCGCAACTGACCCGGTCCTTTGCGTATGCGTCCTGCTATGGCTGCGAAACCATCGAGGAAGCCATTGCCTATCGTGATGGTTTCGGTGCGCGTGAGCTGATGCTGATCTGGCCCGATTTTGTCAATTGGGACACACAAGCCAACGCCGAACGCAACGCTTATGCAACCGCTCGTGCCCTTGGCCTGCGTGCCCAGATCGACGAGGATATCGGCTGGCACAAAACACTATCGAACGTGCCGGTTAATGGCGTTTCCGGCATCAACAAAGACGTATACTGGGATCTGCAAAGCCCCGCGACCGATGCCGGTGTGTTGAATGCCAAAGATGTAACCACCCTGATCAACAACAAGGGCTATCGTTTTTGGGGCTCGCGCACTTGCAGCGCCGATCCGCTGTTTGCCTTTGAAAACTATACCCGCACCGCCCAGGTGCTGGCCGACACGATGGCCGAGGCGCACTTTTGGGCCGTGGATAAACCCATGAACCCAACACTGGTGCGCGACATCATTGACGGGGTGAATGCCAAATTCCGCGACCTGGTCGCGCGTGGCTACCTGATTGGTGGTTCGGCCTGGTTTGATCCGGCAAAGAACAGCAAGGAAAACCTGAAGGCTGGCAAGCTGATGATTTCCTACGACTATACGCCGGTACCGCCGCT
The DNA here is from genome assembly GCF_001907695.1 of Thalassospira sp. TSL5-1. Taxonomy (NCBI): domain Bacteria; kingdom Pseudomonadati; phylum Pseudomonadota; class Alphaproteobacteria; order Rhodospirillales; family Thalassospiraceae; genus Thalassospira; species Thalassospira sp. TSL5-1. The sequence goes on along the minus strand of NZ_KV880638.1, from coordinate 1,136,067 downwards.
CGAAAACCTGATGTTTGCACAAAAGATCACCGATGATTACCTGGTGGACTTTGCAACGATGGTGGCGGCGGCTTAATCGCCTTTCCGATAATCAGCAACCTGCACAAAAGGAGATGGCGGAATGCTGCCGAAAAGTATCAAGAACTTTAACGTTTTCATTGATGGCGTGGGCTATGCCGGTAAAGCCGAGGAAGTCGTCACCCCGGCACTTGAACGGGTTACGGAATCCTATCGCGGCGGCGCGATGCTGGGTGAAGTTGAACTCGACCTTGGCATCGAGGCGATGAAAATCGAATTCACGCTCGCCGAATTCAGCACCGACGTTATCAAACAGTTTGGCATTGCCGATGCGTCTGGCATTGGTGTGCGCCTGCTGGCCGCCGCCAAGGCCGACGATGCCGACAGCACCGTGGACGCGATTGAAATTTCGGTCCGGGGCCGTTTCAAAAAAAGCGACATGGGCTCGTTGAAAGCCGGTGAAATGGCAAAAATGAAGGTCGAAATGCCGATCACCTATCTGACATACAGTGTCAATGGCGACGTGATTGTCGAGATCGACATGATCAACGGCATTGAAAAGATTAATGGTGAAGACCGGCAAGCGAAACTGCGCCAGGCGCTGGGTCTGACCGCGTAACACAAGACCAATCCTGATCAAGAGGCAGCGCCGGGGGGCATTCCTGCTTTTTTCTTGAAAGGGACCAACATGACCAAGAAAACCAACGATATTGCCGCAATTAGCAACAGCGCCATCAATGCCAGCTTTGACCTGGCCCTTAAATCACCCCTGCCCTATGGCACCGACAAGACGCTGGATAAAATCACTGTGCGCCGCCCGCTAAGTGGCGATCTGCGCGGCGTCAAGCTGACCCAGCTTGCCGAACTGGACACCAATGTCCTGTTTATCCTGCTGCCGCGCATTACCATGCCTGCCATCAATGAAAGCCATGTTCAGCAACTTGATGCCCGTGATGCTCTCGCGATCATGCAGGAAATCAGCGTAAATTTTTTTACCGAGTAGCGGTCCCTGACGACATTCCCACGGCGTGGGGCATCATCATGAAGGCGTTCCCGGGATCCTTTCCGCCAAACGTCTTTAACAGGCTAAGTCTTGAAGAGCTGGTCGAAACCTATGAATTGGCCGTGCAATTCCTTCAGATGGAAGCCGATGCCCTGCGCCAGAATAACCGTCCCTGATACCCGACAGGAATCGCATGGCTGATTTAAAACTCAATATCCTGATGCAGGCAGCGGATAAGATCACGGCACCTTTCCGACGAATGCGCCAATCGACCGATCAGTTGCGAAACCAGCTTGGCGAAGCCGCCAGCCGGGTGCGAGACCTTGAACGGGTATCAGGGAACATCCAGTCTTTCCGCGATTTAAAGGCCGCTGCCCGGCAAAATGCAACGGCCCTTGCGGCGGCAGAAAACCGCGCCCAGCAATTGGGCCAACAGATTGCATCAACCGATAGGGTCACACGAAAGATGCGGGCGGAATTCAACGCCGCCCGCAAGGAAGTCGCACGCCTAAGACAGGCCGAAACAACCACTTCCGCCGCAACCGCCGAAATGCGCGAAAGACTGCGATCTGCCGGGATCGATACCCGGCGCCTCTCCTCGGCACAGCGCCAACTTAGGGGCGACCTTGATGCCGCACGACGGGCGGCAGAACAACAAAGCCAGGCACTGGAACAGGCAAGACGGCGAACGAACCAACTGGCCGCTGCCCGATCCAGAATGCAAAGAACCATGCAACTGCAAGCGAACATGGCAATGGGCGGCGCGGCTGGCATGGCTGTCGGCGGCGGTGCCCTTGCCCTTGGCAGCCGCATGGCGGGTGCCGGGATTGACTTTGGCGAACAAATGTCCGCTGTCGGTGCGATTGCCCGCCTCGATCAAACATCCGAAGCAATGGCGGCGTTGCGCCAGCAAGCAAAGGAACTGGGCGCGACCACCAGCTTTTCCGCCTCCGAAGCTGCATCCGGTATGCAATTTCTGGCTATGGCCGGATTTGATGCCAACGAAGTTTTGCAAACAATGCCCGGTATGCTTGATCTGGCAAAGGCCGGGGCCACGGACTTGGCAACGACTGCGGACATTGCGTCAAACGTGCTTTCTGGCTTTGGTATGAAAGCCAGCGAGATGGGGCGGCTAGGCGACATTATGACGGCCACCTTTACGCGATCCAACGTGGATTTGACCATGTTGGGCGAAACCATGAAATACACCGCCCCCATTGCCAAAGAGTTCGGCGCGTCTGTCGAGGACGTTGCCGCTATGTCGGGGATGCTTGGCAATGTCGGCATTCAGGGCAGCATGGCTGGCACGGCCCTGCGATCCCTGTTTTCGCGTATGTCCAAGCCACCAAAAGAGGCCGCAGCGGCCATGAAAGAACTCGGCGTTTCCACAATGGATGCCAACGGCAACGCACGGGACATGGTTGCAATTCTGGCCGATGTGGCTAAGTCAACGGAAGGTATGGGAAGCGCCCAGCGCCTGGCACAATTAACCGCCATTGCCGGGCAGGAAGCCGGGGCGGCCTTTGCCACCCTGATTGATCAGGGCGGATCAGGCGCAATCACCCAGTTCATCGACATTCTGAACAATTCAATGGGCGAAACCACCCGCGTTGCCAAACAGATGGGCGACAACGCCAGTGGCGACATCAAATCATTCTGGTCCGCTGTCGAGGGCATGAATATCGCCCTGACGGACACCAATGATGCCCCTTTGCGCTCGCTTATCCAGTCTGCCACCGGTGTTGTCCGCTCCGTGACCAGTTGGGTCCAGGAAAACCCGGTGCTTGCCAGTACGCTGGTCAAGGTTGCTGCCGGTGTGGCCGGGCTGATTTTTGTCGGCGGTATATTGGCAACAACAGTGGCAGGCTTACTCGGCCCGTTCGCAATGGCAAGATTTGCCATGACGGCCCTGGGTATTCAGTCCGGTCTATTAGGGGGTGGCTTTGGCATTGTGAGCAAAGGTATCGGCCTTGTCGCGTCGGTCGCAAAGGTTGCCTTCCCAATCGTAACCGGCGGTTTGCGGGCAATGGCCGTCGCGGCAATGGCAAACCCGTTGATTGCCATCATTGGCGGCATTGCCATCGCGGCAACGCTGATTTTCACTTATTGGGAACCGATCAAAACATTCTTTGTCAATTTATGGGACAGCATCACCAGTAAGTTTTCAGGAACGTGGGAAACGATCAAAACCTTGCTGTCATTCACCCCCATTGGCCTGATCGCGACAAACTGGGGGGCGATCATGGATTTTTTCATTAATCTTTGGGATTCCGTGTTGGGCGGAGCCAAAGCCGCCTTTGACTGGATAGGCGAGAAAATCGGCTGGATATCCGACCTGTTTGGCGATGGCAAAAAGACGATCGAGGTAAAAGGCACCGGACCACAGGCCCCCAAGAACGTGCGCAATATGCGAACCAGCCCGGTTCGCACGATGGCCGTTGCCCCGGTTGCCGCTGCCATTGCCACTGGCCCTGCCGGGGCCTCGGCACAAACAACGCCGGTGCCAACGTCACAGGATAGCTATCAAATCATCATCAATCCCCCCGCTGGCAGTGATGAAAAAGCCATCGCCAAGGAAGTCCGCCGCCAGCTTGAAGAATTTGAACGGCGCAAGCAGGCCCGCGCCCGCACCGCAATGATCGACAGGACCAACTGATATGCTGCTATCCCTTGGCATGTTTAGCTTTCACTTGCGCACCGTGCCCTATGAAACATTAAAGCGCACAACGGAATATCGGTGGTCTGCCAGCAACCGTTTTGGCAAGGCACCCGCGCATCAATTCCTTGGCCCGGGCGAAGACGAATTAACCATCGATGGAACGTTGATGCCGGAATTGACCGGCGGGCCATCCCACATCGATAAATTGCGCGAAATGGCCGCAGGCGGAAAGGCATGGATTTTAACGGCCGGCAATGGCGATGTGCTGGGTAAATGGTTTATTGCCAAGATCGATGACAACCGGTCGCACTTCGTGTCCAACGGTCTGGCCCGCAAAATCGAATTCACCATCGCTCTTAAACGCTATGGCAATGACGACAACGAACAGCTTGGCAAACTGATGGACAGCAAACCATGACCCCGGCCTATCAGATCATTGCCGACAACATCGATGTGACCGCCACACTGGCGAAATATCTAAACAGTCTGCGCATCGTCGACAAAACCGGCATCGAGGCCGATGAATGCGAAATCGAACTGTGTGCGCCTGAAGAAACCATTCACCTGCCCCGGCGCGGCGTGCGCCTTCAGGTTTTGATCGGCTATGACGGCAACCTTGTCGATAAAGGCACCTTCATTGTTGACCAGGTCGGTGAAAGCGGCCCGCCCGACCGCATCACGATTTCAGGCTGCAGTGCCGATTTCCAAGGGGCCTTCAAGGTCCAGCGCGAGGAATCCTATAGCGATAAGACCCTGGGCGAAATCCTGACCACAATTGCCAAAAGGCAAAACCTTATCCCCGCGATCGAGGATGGCCTAAGCGCGATTGTGATCAGCCATATCGACCAGACCAACGAAAGCGACCTGAATTTCCTCACCAGGCTTGGCAAGGATTACGATGCCATTGCCACGGTCAAGGCAGGCCGTTTGCTGTTCACGCCGGTCGGTTACACCAAAACAATAAGCGGCATCGCCCTGCCAACCGCCAAAATCAGCCGGTCAGACAACGTTAGCCATCGTTTCGAGATTAGCGACCGCGAAAGCACCTACACCGGCGTGCGGGCCAAATGGCGCGATCAGGCAGCCAACAAAACCCGTTATTCAACAGCGGGCGAAGGCGAAAACTGGAAAACCCTGAAACGCGATTTTCCCAATGCCATCACGGCTTATCATTCCGCCCGGGCCGAATGGGCACGGATGCAACGCGGCCAGCAATCCATCAACCTGCAACTGGCAAACGGAAACCCCGCCATTCATGCAGGCCAACCCCTACAACTTCAGGGCTGGCGACAGGAGATTACAGCGGTCAAATGGATAACAGGGGAAGTCACACACGAACTGTCAGACGGCGGGTTTGTGACATCGTTCGGGGCCGAAGAACTCACCTCTATTTAAGCGTGCCATTCTCTGAAATCACAGCCAGAAATTTGAACCCCAGTTCTGTTGGGGAGTAAAAAACTAACCCAAGTTCATCCATTGTGGTCCCGAATTCTCTGCTGACCAGCCCCAAGAAAATCATAGCTTCCGTCGCCGAAGGGAGTCCCCCCGTTGAATGATGTACTTGCAGCGCCAAGTTAGCGACATCCGGCAGATAAGCCCGATCAAGAACCATTTGCATCCTGAACATATCATCAATGGTAATTTGCTGCTTGGCGGCAGCGGCATAAATCATCCCCAAGTATCTCGCCTTTTCAGCGTCGTCGATTGCTGACAATGTCCTTAATAGGATCTGACCAGCTCTATCTAAACCGCCATCTTTCTGTTCAAGTTTACGTACCCATGCAGCCCATTCCTCATGGTCAACGTCATCGCCAGCACTGAGAAATCCAATAAGAGCCCGCTCGAATAGCCTGTTATGCAAAGTCTTGGGAAGCTTAAGCACTAACTTGGCAAAGCTCGCTCCCGGAATTAATGCCAAGACGTAATCATTAAACAGGGCGTCGATGCCTCCCTCGGCTCCCTCTAAACCTATTTCAATGAAGTCGCTTTTATTGAAGGCAGATAGCATTGAAGGCTTCTCTAACCGTTTTCTCGACATGCTGATTTCCTTAAAAAACAACCACGAAATTATTCAAAACGAATAAAATACATATGAGCGGCCATCAAAAAAGCCCGGGATTAGCCATCGCAACCCAAGTGAAGATCGCCAAAAAAAAGACGGCGGACAGGAGGACGTGAAGCACGTAACTTTTCTTGACCGGTTTGGTCTGGCTGATAAGAGACATTGCGCGATCCCAGGACTGGCGACCGCGCTGTGTTGTAAAAACATTCGCACGACGCATTCTAACTACCATATTCGATACACCGGTCTCCGTACGGAGCGGGGCTGGACGGCTTACGGGAAAAAGCCACATGTCTGGTAGTGCAACGTCCCTTGCACGAAGTCGGTGGGTTGTCCCGCCCACCGGCTGCCCGTTTATTTAAAAAACTGAAATACCCGTGCAACGTCAAGCTGCAATTCGCGATTTTTCAAAACCCTATCCCGAATAGGGATAGCTCGCCTGCTCAAAGGGCGAGGCGCATTAAACCCATCAATTCCGATAGATTAAGACGGCCATTGTGGTCCCGCAGCTTATCGGGCTCGGCTTCCAGGGCATCATAGACGGCAAAGCACAATTGCGCTTTCACACCCGGATCAACCTTACGGCGATTTGCCGCCATAAACTCGTCCACGGCAACCATCACATCAGCCATCAGAGCACGGTTAAAATCGGGAAAAGAAAACAAAGAGTTCGGGGTTTCGCCCAGCGTATTGCATAACCGGATCAAGGCAGAAAAGTCCGGTTCGCGGCGGTCCTTTTCATAACCGTACAGGGTTTGTGCGCTCGACAGCCCGGCAGCATTTGCCGCAGCCTCACCAGACATACGGAGCCTTTCTCGCGCCTCGCGCAATTTTTTTCCTATTTTCGGCTCACCTTGCAAATCGCAGCATTCCTCTGTTTTTTCCCACATAACCCGACCTTTCCCTTATCGACCACCAACAAAACGCGCTTGTATTTATTATTCATTTTGAATAATAGTTGAATTATTCCTATACACCACCTGGGGGCGAATTACCGTGGCCGTCGCTAATGCTATCGAACAGGAAAACTTCGGAGAGGCGCACTCGGCTATTCTTCGCAGATATGTTGGGGATGGCCGCCGCCACGACAATGGCCTGCGCCTTCAATTGTCGGACCTGGCAGAAAAAACACCGTTCAATCCGCGTACTTTGAAGTCATGGAAAAACGGGGCAACCTGCCCCAATCTGTCGGACTGGCGGCACCTTGCCAGCGCCTTGGGGCCACATTACGTCAACGACGTTTTGCGCCATGCCGGGTTTGGCAATGCCACCCCGCTACAGTTTTCCGCTGCAACCACCATCAATGGCAACCGCGCGCAGTTTGAACTGGCCCAGCGCATGGCATCGCTTTCATCCGCGATGCTCGACGGGCATATCGACCGGATCGAACGCGGCCAGCTAATCCCTGAATTCGAGCAACTCGTTTCCCTTTTGAACCTGTTTGTCTGGGGCCTGAAACAGGCCCCGGGCAAAGCGCCGGGGGGCGCATCAGCAACCATCACAAAGGATTAAACGATGTCAGCCCTTGGCAACAATTCCATGAAGTGCCCGCATTGCGGGTCTGCATGCGGCACCGTAAAAACCCGGCAAGTCACCAGCCTGTATCGGGAAATAACCCTGTCCTGCAAAAACCCCGACTGCCTGCACGTCTTCATCGCCGATATGACCGCGATCCGCACATTACGGCAAAGCCTGAAACCGGCACCGGGCATCAACCTTGCCTACAGCACCAGCTTATCGCCGGTGCCGGCGTAAAACGGCAACAACAGGGGGACACGATGCAAACACACAAAAATAAAGCCCGCGCCATTTCCGGCACGGGCTTCTCTGAAAATCGCGGGCTGACAACGTTAAGCACCAACTCCGGCCTTCATTGTTTTCTTCTTCGGTTCACCGAAGAAGATCCGGCACATATCAGCACATCAGATTTGTATCGAGAACATTCGTTAAACTGCGGTTCGCCGCTTAACTTCCTGCTCTGCCAACTCGTTGAAAAACGCAGAACGGTTTGTGCTAATGCGATCGATCGCCTCCAAAAGATAAGAATCGATCGTGATGTTTGTACGAACCATTTGCCCTGGCATTTTTGCCGGTGCCAGAACCTTGGCTACAAAATTTTCGGAATTTTCCTCGCTCAAAACCACATTTTCATATGGCGTAGGCTCAGGAATGTTCATGTTTTCAGCGCGCATCACATCCAGATAAGCGGGGAGCACGTCACGAGCTTTACTGTACGCTCCATCAAGAGTGGAAGCGACGGAAATGCATCCTGGCAAATCCGGGAAGGACACGGTGTACCCACCTTCATCCTTAAAGATGAACGCCGTATAGTTGCGTTCCATATATACCTTCCTTCATTTCGAGAGACCTTTATCTGTAAAGATCAATCCAATGAATTATCTGAACAGGCAGGGCCTCACAGCAAGAACATCAGTCAAACATATGAGGATGATGCCGAGGCTAGCGCACACACCATACGCCGCCGTTTACCTGTTATGAAATGCAGCATTAAACTTTGTGCGCGAATTAGCGAACTACTTGCTGCATATATTTTTTTTTCAAGAAAACGAGATACCAGCAGCTTTTTCATATTCCGCAAGTGCCGTTTTAGTAACTTCACTTACAGGATGATTCACACAAATCGGAAAGGGATGCCCTGGTTTGACAAAGAAAAAGGATTCTTTGTCTTCTTTGCGAAGCTCAAACCCATTGAGCAAGAGTTTCGAAATTACAGTATCGCTGCCTACAGCCATGACCAGAGACCCTCATTTTATTGCCCAAAAATGTTTTGTATCTCATTTCCCTATGTTCTCCTCAAAGCCCTACCACGAAATCTTAGTCTTTGTTTTCATGCTAAGGCAGACATTCACAATGAATTACAATGTGTAATATGCACACTACTGACGCATATGTCAACAACTAATGTGCAAAATGCACACTCATCGCGAAAACAAGGCGATCACACGACCTGGATCAACGAACTCAGCCCTTCCGTAAGAACGCTACCGCTTCAACAAAATCTCGGCAAATCGTTCTCGCTGACCCTTCAGGTTCTCAACGGCCTTTTCCAGCTCTTGGCAACTATATTGAAGAAACTGCCGAGTACTCTCCACATTCGTATAATGCGTATTCTCTGGCAGAACACCAAATCTGCCATGACCGCAAATGTCTATTGCTTGTTCAACTTGCCAGGCGGCTCCGCGCAACCAAATTGGCAACCGGTATTGGGCCTGAACAGCATTAAACAGCTTTTCCGGCCTATCCGTGCTCACTGCGTTCTCAATTTGTTTATTAGCAATCCCAGCCGTAACCGGGTCATCGGCCTTAACGTAACCAATCGCCCAAAAAGCTGTATCGACAACAGTTTTCCGGCAATGTTCGTAAGCCAGAATAAGAGCATCCACGTCCGCCAACTCCACTTTAGCCTCAGCTTCTCGACTTTCATGAAGCTGGTACCGGGTCATCACAATGACAGCGACACCACCGGCCAGCCCCAAAAACCCGGCAGTAAGCGTTTCCCATTGAAGGGAACGAACCGCGTTACAAGTGGCACTCGTGCAGCCAGCAACCCACTCACCGCCATACACGCCGGTAATGACGAGTCCCAACGCCACGATCAATGCCAGGATCAACGGCCAGCCGTAGCTCAATATCAGTTTCAAAGCTCAATCTCCCAAGACGTAACCCCGCGAAAAGGCTCATTTCTTGGCGTGTCCAAGTCAAGAAAAACGGCAACAAACTATCCGAAATGGGGATACCTGAATAGGTTAACGACGAAAAACACCGGGCGTATCGTTCATCCTATCGGTGGGATAAATCCGCCGCGGGAGAGTATGAATCCTCTGTTCAAGACGGTGGTTAGCCGTCACGTTACTCGCGGCTATTTTTGTGCCCGGAATCCGGGTGCATCTCGCATATGGCGGGAGGGCGGTGGATACAAGACCCGAAAGGGAAATAAATCCACCTGCCTCTTGACAGGTTCTTACCCTCCCGCCACCAACGCGGTCGTAAGCAGCAGCAAAAACTCACAGCAGAACAAACAAAATAATAATCATAAATATAGCCGCCAAAAGAACCCGACCAATGAGAAGGGTTCTTTGATCGGGTTCTTTGCGGTGTTTAGCTTCAGTGCGTTCACTTGCAACCTCGGCATTTCGTTCGGCAATGCGGGCATTAAATGCTCCCCGATCAACGTCACGCTTCCGTTTAGGTGTGGTCTGGACATTTATTGTCCTCCTGGGAGCAATTATCTCCGGAAAAACAGACGCTGGATCACGCACTTCGCCAGCATCATCAATTATCGCCTCTATTCGATGGAGGCTAAAACTGCGCATATCCCTTCGCACCCAGCAATACGCCCACAACAGACCTTCCTTAAATCCTCTTGCTGTTACCCAACGACGGGACTTTTGGCCCGTACTATCAACATAGTCGATCCCGAAAGCGACACCCTCAATTTCGCTAGGCACGGCGTCGAACGAGAGCAAAGCAGGCTTCCCCTTAGCCTGTGCTTCCCGGATCAACGCCTTGTAACCATCAGACATATCCCAAATTCCCCTAGAAAAAACCTGTCCAATCCAATCTTTTTGCCCGCACAGGATGAGTCAAGAAAAACGGCCACAACCTATCCACAATGGGGATACCTGGATAGGTTGACGACGGAAAACACCGGGCGTATGGTTCATCCTATCGGCGGGATAAATCCGCCGTGGGGGAGTAGAAACCCTCTGTTCCTGACGGCCAGCCGTCACGTAAGTTACGGCTATTTTTGTGCCCGGAGTCCCGGTGCACATTCTCGCTTATGGCGGGAGGGCGGTGAATACAAGACCCGAAAGGGGAATAAACCCGCCTGCCTCAGGACAGGTTTCTACCCTCCCGCCACCAGCGCGGTCGTAGAAAGCCGCAATGGTGGTGTTGTGAAACGCTATCCTGAGGGCTTTTGATATGACCGACAAATCTATCTCCTTTGACCAGCTTGAAACGGTTGAGCAAGCAGCGATGCTGCTCAATCAGTTCTATGACAGCTTTGAGGGCATCGCGCTGTTGCTTGAAGCTGGGCACAAAGAACAGGCCACCGGCATTGCCCGCATGGCCTGCACCGCCTGCCTTATGGTCACTCCCCCGCTTGAAAATACCATCGCCGATCTTGACGGCCCTGTTGATACAAACCAGCGCCACCCCAACGACTGGCCGCAAATCAACGGGGGCAAATGACATGCTGTTTAACAACACACAGGCTGTCGTAAGCCAGGCCTGCCGCCTTGCCGCCGATACATATGCCTATCAGGCGCTTGAATATGCCGGTGCCGCCGTTTCTTGCCGCAAAACCATCGAACTGATCCTTGACTGCATCGAAATCGGTCAGTTGGGCAATGACGCCGAAACCTTTCTGAACATGGCGGCGGTTTACGAACCGAAATACCGCCACGGTCTGGATTTCTGCCTTGATGTGCTTTCTCAAATCAAGGGAGGGCACTGATATGGACAAAGCCAGCGAAAAGGCCCTGGCGGATGTTAACCGCGTTCTTTGCCTGGACCTGAAACAGGCCGAACCTTGGGCACTGGTCGCGATTTGTGTTTCAGAAATTGAACGTCGCGACAATCGCATATCGGAACTTTCCATCGCCCTGAACGAAGGCATTGAAGTGGCACAGTCCATCTTCAACGCCTATCCGCGTTCTGACATTTCGCACGAGGCATACCGGGTGCAGGTCACGCACTGGGCCGAGGATTTTATCGACGAATATGGCGAACTGCTGGAAGGGGACAAATCATGACCCCGACCAGTTCAGGAATGACCCGGCAAGACATATCGAACGCGGCCTTTACCTGGGCAGCGTTTGGCGCGGCGGAATCCCTTTTGCACGGTTTGGCGCGTAACCCGAATAACGGGCAGCAATGTGCGCGCTACCTGCTTGATTTTGTGATCGAGGGCGGCATTGCTTTGCCGCCCCGGCATTTCATCGACAAAACCGTCGATCTTTATCCGTGGCTTGCACCGCAAAAAGAACGCGCCCTGCGCCTTTTGACCACCCTGCAGAATGAGCGCGATCAACATGCGTGAAATGACCGACGACGTAAGGCAAGAAGTCATTTCACGCCTAAAAAGTGATTACGGCTTCAAACAGGTTCATGACTGGTTGCGGCAAGGGCGCTGCCCTGCCTGTAACCGGCGTGAAATGTTTGTCAAAATATCCAGCCCGTGGGTGATTAAATGTGGCCGTGAAAACAAATGCGGCCACACCGCCCATGTCAAAGACCTGTATCCTGATGCGTTTGGCAAATTCAACGAACGCTATCCGGCGACCACCGAAGACCCAAACCGTACCGCCGACCGCTATATGGATTTTGTGCGCGGGCTTAACCCGGCCAAAACAAAGGGCTGGTATCGGCAGGGCGAATTTTACCACGCATGGGGCGACCGCAAGACCGCGACCGTGGTTTTCGACATCAGCCGCGGCGAAAACATTTTCATGGAACGGTTGATTGAAACCGTCCGTATTACCGACCCGAAAACCAAAAAGGTCGATGACCGCCGCGCCAATTTTGGCAGCACCCCGTATAAGGGCCGGTGGTGGGTGCCGCCCGGGCAAACCATCGAGGATGGCGACGAGCTTTGGATTGTCGAGGGCTGCATCGATGCGGCCACCCTTGCCGTTCATGGCAAAAAGGCCGCCGCTATCCTGTCGGCCTATAATGTGCCCGACAAGGAACTGGAAAAGCTGAAGGGCAAATCGCTCACCTTGGTGTGGGCGATGGATAACGACCCGGCGGGCAAACGGCACATTCGCAAATGTATTGCTCATGTCGATAAGAACTATCTGACCTTCACCAACAAGGCCGCGCTGATCCCGCAAGCGGATCGCAAAAAAACAGACTGGAACGACGCCCATCTTGCCAATGCCCTGAATGACCGGGACATTGAACGCTACCGGTTTCATGGCGATTTGTTCCTTGCCAAAAGCCCAATGGAAAAAGCCCTGCTGGTCTGGGAACGACACAAAAGCCGCAGTTTCGCGGTTGAGTTCGACACCCGAACCTACTGGTTTTCGGTCATTGCCGAAGTTTACAACGCACAGATGACATCGGCGGCAGAGCGTGGCATGAGCCGCGAGGAAGCCGAACCGGAAGCCGTGCGCAAGGCATCACGCCTGGAAGAGATTGCAAACTGCACCTTCAAATTCCTGTATTTTCAACAGGACAAGCAAACCGACGATAGCTGGTATTATACCCGGGTGGAATTTCCGCATGGTCGGCATACGATCAAAAACACTTTTTCCGGGGGCCAGGTCGCAACGGCCAGCGAATTTAAAAAGCGACTTCTCTCGATCGCGCCGGGTGCGCTTTATGCTGGCAATTCGCAGCAGCTTAACTGGCTGGTGAAACACTACCTGGACAACATCAAGATCGTCGAAACGACTGATTTCATTGGTTATGCCAAGGAACACGGCATCTATGTTTTCAATGACCGGGCCGTTGCGGCCGGCAAGGTTATCGAAATCAACGACGAAGACTTTTTTGAAGTCGGCAAAACCTCGATCAAGTCCCTTAACCAGTCGCTGCAACTCCACATAGGCAATGCGACCGACTATGACGATAAATGGCTCGGCATGGTCTATTCGGCCTATGGCGCAAAAGGCTTGATCGCGACCGCGTTCTTTCTTGGCAGCCTCTTTGCCGAACAGATCAGAGGAAAGCAAAAATCCTATCCGTTCCTTGAAATTGTGGGCGAAGCCGGGGCGGGTAAATCCACCCTGATCGAATTTTTATGGAAGCTGGTCGGGCGGTCTGACTACGAAGGTTTTGACCCCAACAAATCCACCCTTGCCGCCCGGGCACGTATTTTTTCACAGGTTTCAAACCTGCCGATCTGCCTGATTGAAAGCGACCGCGAAGACAGCGCCAAGGCCAGGCAGTTCGATTGGGACGAACTGAAAACCGCCTATAACGGGCGGGCCAGCCGGGCGCGTGGTGTGAAAAATGGTGGCAACGAAACCAGTGAACCACCCTTTCGCGGATCAGTTGTGATCAGCCAGAACGCCGCCGTAAATGCGTCCGAAGCCATCATGCAGCGCATCATTCACACCCATTTCGATACCAGCGGCCACACACCGGCATCTAAAATCGCCGCTGACGCACTTGCCGCCATGCCGGTGGAGAATGCCAGCTTTTTCCTGATCAAGGCTGTCACCCGGGAAAAACAGATATTGGACGCGGTTTTTAATCGCACCGCTCATTGGGAAACCGAATTAATGCGTTTCCCCGATATCCGGTCAAACCGTATCGCCAAAAACCACGCCCAACTGATCAGCCTGGTCGAAGCATTGGCCGAACTGACCAACATGCCCAAGGCATGGCACGAAGACGCAATAGACGAATTAAAACTTGCCGCTGTTAACCGGCAAAGGGCCATTTCCGCCGATCACCCGGCGATCGAGGAATTTTGGGAGGCTTATGACTTCCTGGGCGATGAAAAGCTGAACCACGCGATGAACCTTGAAAACACCATCGCGATTAATCTCAACCACATGCAGTCAGTCGCGCATCACAACAATCAGCAAATCCCGCCTCTGCAAGACTTAAAAAAGCTGCTGCGCCAATCCCGCTCACGCAGCTTCCGAGAAATCAAGGCGGTGCGCAGCCACAACAAGGCCTTTCCAAACAAAACCGTCAAATGCTGGATATTCAACAGGGAGGGGAAGTGATGAATTTAGATTGTAGTCAACTGAGCCGATCAAACTTCATCGGCATAATTTTCCATTACGTTAATAAATCGCTGAATTTCACCTCGAGCCTTTTTCAACACCCCCTCTCGGGGCTTATCCAAAGTCGAAAGCAAAAGCACCTGACTGCGTGCTTTTCTGTACATATCGATATTCTTCTTTGTAGCGAGATCTGCTGGGAGCTTTGGCATTGCCTCAAACGCATCGTTTGCCACCCGCTTAACCAGTTTAACATCGCCATTCTCGTACAATCGCTGAATCTCGCGCCCCATTTTCGTTGCCGGATCAATAGCTTCAAGCAACTGGTGTACCTCAAAACAATCCTGCAAATATCCCGCTGCCGATACCGCAGTTTTATGGCGAATGTCGTAAGTCGCCCCACGGTAGGCCCACATCGCACCAGCAATTGCAACAATGCCTGTGAGCAAAACCTCCCACTGAATACGAAATGTACTGTCACTGAACAATTTCCAAGCATCTTGATGTGCAGCATCAAAGCCCGCTGCCGCCCCAACAAAAAACAAACAAACAAGCCCGATAGCGATCACCAACGCCAAAATCGTATTTTTCATGTCGCCCCCCAAATTTATTTCCAGCTTAACCAAGGCATAAAAAAATGGGAAGGAGCAACAAGATGACAAGTTGCCCGATTTTCTCCCCCTGCCCGTTAGCAACTGATCCTAGCGCGATCGAAGTTGATCACGGTGTATGCCCCCTTTGCAGCACGGTCTTCAAACAGCAAAACGGAAATACGCCACTGCCACCTACCCCACTCGAAATCGCCATAGAGGAAGCCATTAAAAAACAGGGAGCACAGTCATGAGTAAAAAAGCAACCGTTACCCAGGCTGCTGTTCGCAGGGCGATACAGGCGGCCAAGGAATGCGGGCTACAGGTTTCAGAAGTTGTTGTTTCAGGCGATAGCGTGAGCGTTCGGTTTGGTGAAATTGAAGAAATCCGCATTCAGGATGCACCGGCCCTGAAAGAATGGCCGAAGGAAGCACCATGAAATTAAAGCTGCCGGGCCTTTGGAAAGAAAAGCTGCCTTCTGGCAATGTGCGCTATCGCGTATTGGCCGAGGGCAAGCGCAAGAAAATTCGCCTCCATGTCGCGCCGGATCATCCGCAATTTCTGGAGCACTACCACGCAGCGCGTGCTGGCATCCAGTTGCCACCTGAAAGCACAGCGGTCGAACGAACGATCAAGGGATCGCTTGATTGGCTGGTCGCCCGGTATCTGGAGCATCTTTCGGAAATGGTGGATAACGGCCAGGCATCAAACCTGACATTGATGCAGCGGCGCAGCCTACTGAAAGAGCTTACCGCCATGACAGCGGAGAACGGGGACCGGTTTGGCAGCTTTACCCTGCACATGCCCCAAAGCCAGATGATCCGTATTCGCAACAGCATGATGGCGACACCGGGAAAAGCGGCCAACATGGTAAAGGCGATCCGCGCCCTTTACCGCTGGGCATTTGAAATTGGCCTGACCGAACATCACCTGGCCCGGGATGTTTCGGCACCGCGCCTGAACAGCACCGGGGCCACGCCCTGGACGGTTGCTGACCTGCAGCAATATCGGAAAGTTCACCTACCTGGTACGCCGGCGCATTTGTGCCTCACCCTGTTTATGTTTACCGCCTGCCGGATTAGCGATGCCTATCGCCTGGGGCCAGGCAACGAAATTGAAATTCAGGGGCAAACATGGATCGGCTGGCAGCCGAAGAAAAAGGGATCGGCCTTTGTCGAAATCCCGATGCTGCCGCCTTTATACAAAGCCACCCGGGCTATTAACGCCGATAACGAGGCCTATTTGATGACAGAATACGGCAAACCGTTTCGGTCTGCCGAGGGGTTAAGGAATCGCTTCAAAAAATGGTGTGAGGAAGCTGGCCTTGGCCATCTTTCCAGTCATGGCATCCGCAAGGCGGCCGGCACATTGCTGGCCGAGGAAGGCTGCACGACCTATGAGATCATGAGCATTCACGGCCACAGCGAAGCAAAAACATCGGAAATTTATACCAGGGCCGCCAACCGCAAAAAGCTGGCGCAGTCAGCAATGAGCAAATTGACGTCTATGGACTGGTGAAAAACAATTCAGCAACTTTAAAAACCTTGAGGCCACCAATGACTAAATCACAGAAGTTAATCACTGAGTTTGAAAAAATGGCTGTCCCTCATTCATGGTTATTAATGTCACAAGAACTGCATTTGCAAGCAAACACAATCTTCCGTCAAAAGGGACGCACTTTCATAGTCGAGACGGATGTCGATAGTAATACGCACCAGGCAACAGACACAGCGAACCGTACTGCTTTTTTGCTGGCCGGATTTGCGATTGAAAACGTTATTAAATCATTTCTGGTTTACGAGAATCCAAATTGGATCGCTAACGGGCAGTTGAACAAAGCACTCAAAGACCATTCGTTGACAAAATTGTCGCAAAAATCTCTCCTTTTACCTTGGAGAAAAAAAGGAATTGGCCTGCTTGAGGTCTTTGAAGAAGGACTAAATAGCTGGGCTCGCTATCCCTGCCCTCTTTACGCGGAACAGATCAAAGTTCCACGATTCTTTACAGCCTCGTTATGGTCTTCCTACAATCAACAGATGGATCGCTATTATATAGAAATCGCAAAACTTTTATCTAAGCATTGGAAAGGACCGCACCAATTTAGCGGTTCATATCACTCTGAATGAACGGGCTTGATCGACAGCATCGAAGAGAAGTTTTCCAGCACAATCAAAGGACTTTTCCCCACGGCCCTTATTTTTGTGGGGAAAACTTACCATAACAAATTGATAAATAATGATAATTTAGAAAAATGGTAGGCCCGGAGGGACTTGAACCCCCAACCAGACCGTTATGAGCGGTCGGCTCTAACCAATTGAGCTACGGGCCCCCAAGACAAAAGTCCGGGCAAAGAAAAAGGACCGCACCCTTAAGGTGCGGTCCCGAAAACTAGCGATTTTGGCGCAAAGGTCAAGCCTGTATCGCCGTGTTTCTGCTTTAATAATCCAGGAACGACCGCAACTTGCGCGAACGTGACGGATGTTTAAGCTTGCGCAGCGCCTTGGCTTCGATCTGGCGAATACGTTCGCGTGTCACCGAGAACTGCTGACCGACTTCCTCAAGCGTATGGTCGGTATTCATGCCAATACCAAAACGCATGCGCAAAACACGTTCTTCACGCGGGGTGAGCGATGCCAGAACCCGGGTGGTGGTTTCACGCAGGTTAGCCTGAATCGCCGCATCAAGTGGCTGAACGGCGTTTTTATCCTCGATAAAGTCGCCAAGATGGCTGTCTTCCTCGTCCCCGATCGGGGTTTCAAGAGAGATTGGTTCCTTGGCGATCTTGAGAACCTTGCGCACTTTTTCCAACGGCATTTGCAGTTTTTCGGCCAGTTCTTCCGGGGTCGGCTCGCGGCCGATTTCATGAAGCATCTGACGCGAGGTGCGGACCAGCTTGTTGATGGTTTCGATCATATGGACCGGAATACGAATGGTCCGGGCCTGGTCGGCGATGGAACGGGTTATCGCCTGACGAATCCACCAGGTCGCATAGGTCGAGAATTTGTAACCACGGCGATATTCAAACTTATCGACAGCCTTCATCAGGCCGATATTGCCTTCCTGAATAAGATCGAGGAACTGCAAACCACGGTTGGTATATTTTTTGGCAATCGAAATCACGAGACGCAGATTGGCCTCGATCATTTCCTTTTTCGCGCGTGCCGCTTCGCGTTCGCCTTTATTGACGACACCATAAACACGGCGGAATTCGCCAATCGGCAAACCGACTTCAGCGGAAACGCCGCCAATCCCCTCGCGGAGCTGGGCGATTTCATCGGGGTAACGTTCGATAAACAGCTTCCAGCCCTTGCCGGAAAGCGCACCAACACGTTCCATCCAGTTCGGATCAAGCTCGTTGCCCTGATACTGTTTGATGAAATCCGGACGTTTGATCTTGCAGCGGTCGGCAAAGCGCAAAAGCTTGCCTTCCAGGCCCAAAAGACGGTTGTTCAACCCGGTCAAATGGTCCAGCAGTTCTTCAATACGGAAGTTGTTCAAATGAACATCTTCCATCAGATCAACCATTTCCTGCTTGAGCTTGCCATAGCGCTTTTCAGTCGCCGCCGGAACCGACTCACCCTTGTTCATCGCGGCCAGGCGCTGTTCCTGTGCCTTGTGCAGCTTCTCATAGGTCTTGGCGATTTTCTCGAATTTTTCAAGAACCTGCTCGGTCAGTTCCTCTTCCATTTTGGAAAGAGAAACGTTGACCTGTTCGTTCTCGTCATCTTCGTCATCATCATCGTCGCCAGAACGGCCTTCACCGTCCTCGTCGTCTTCCCCGTCTTTATCCTTATCTTCCTCGTCGTCATCATCGTCACCGGCGGCAACCTTACGTTCGCGCGCCGGAGTGGCCGACAAGGGCTGCTCGGGGGATTCAACTTCCTTCTCGTCTTCTTCGTCTTCATCATCAGACGATTCAAGCGGCGAGAATACGGCTTCGACATCATCCTCTTCGCCTTCGCCCTCAACCTCTTCACCAATCGCGGCCGCATCCGGGCCCCCGCCATAGGTGGTTTCAAGGTCGATCACG
Source organism: Thalassospira sp. TSL5-1 (assembly GCF_001907695.1). Classification (NCBI taxonomy): domain Bacteria; kingdom Pseudomonadati; phylum Pseudomonadota; class Alphaproteobacteria; order Rhodospirillales; family Thalassospiraceae; genus Thalassospira; species Thalassospira sp. TSL5-1. The sequence goes on along the minus strand of NZ_KV880638.1, from coordinate 1,117,003 downwards.
TCACGAAGCAGAAGCTTGCCTTCCTGCAACTGGTCGTGCCAGTTAACAATAGCCTGAATGGTCAGCGGGCTTTCGCAAATCCCGCCAATCATCATTTCGCGGCCAGCCTCGATACGCTTGGCAATGGCAATTTCGCCTTCGCGCGAAAGCAACTCGACACTACCCATTTCCCGCAGATACATGCGAACCGGGTCATCGGTTCGGCCCACATCATCTTCGGAAATATTGCCTTTGGCGTCAGCATCCTTCTCGTCATCAGGCGAGTCGCTGTCATCCCCGTCTTCATTCTCGACAACATTGATGCCCATCTCGTTGAGATTGGTCATCACGTCTTCGATCTGTTCAGAGGAAAAATGCTCTGACGGCAGGGCAGCATTGAGCTCGTCAACAGTGATGTGCCCCTGCTCTTTGCCCTTGGCAATCAGCTTCTTGATCGCTGTTTTATAAGTATCGAGAAGAGGTCCGTCTGCGTTATCAGAAGAGTTTTTTTTCTCTTCGGCGCTCGAAGTCTTAGACGACATCTATTCCCCGTTTCCCGCTTTGGCACAATCGCGCCACGTTATCCCGCACGCTGCCCAAGGCAACGCAAATCACAAATAGCCCGATCACTGATCCTGCAAAATCGCAATGATCAGTCGTCGAGCTTGAACACATTTTCCCGGCGTCGGGCCAGATCATCGCGTCGATGCGAAAATCTTTCCCATTCCTCATCGCTGACATCTGCTGCCAACTGTCGGACGGCATATTTCGCCTCTTCGTCCGCCAGGGAGCTTACAGCCATCGAAAAAACCTGTTCCCAACCCGCTAGGGCCCTAGTAAGCGGCGTTTCGGGCCTGGCGAAAGCGGCATGAGCCATAACGTCGCTCTCAACCGCCCGCAAGACTGTTTCCGACAGCCCGTCGCGCTTCAAGTGGCCCTTAAGTGTTTCAGAGTCAAGTCCAGGATCACCATCAAGCAGCTTTAAGACTGCACGCCGCAGAATGTCAAGATCGGAGTCAATACAAACGTAAACTCCGAGCCGTTCGCCGATATGATCAAGCAGTGCCGGATGGTTGATCAGGGTTGCAACCAGGATACGATCCATCACCAGGCGGCGATTGCCCGTTGCTGGCCGTGCCATTCCCGGTACTGCTTTACCGGCTGGTTCCCAAACATAGTTTTTATTTCCGCGTTTGCCATAGCTGGCGGATTTTTTATTTCCACCCCGCTGCGGTCGCGGCGCATTATCCCGAGTCCCGCGAAACATTTTAAAAGTCCGGTCGCGGAACATCGACTGATATTGATGCCGCACCGATTCATCACCAATCACGGCAATGCGTGCGCCAATTGCGGCCTCAAGGGCCGCCCGGCGCTCTGGCGTATCAATCGGTTTCCCGGCAGTATCAAGCCGCCAGACCAGTTCGGCAAGGGGCACCGCCTGATCAAGGATTTTACGAAACCGCGTCATGCCATCCCCGCCCTGAATCAGGCTATCGGGGTCCTCCCCCTCGGGCAGGATGGAAAACAGCAATGATTTTCCCGGGCGCAAAATCGGCAGGGCCCGCTCGGCGGCGCGCACGGCGGCCCGTTTGCCCGCCGCATCACCGTCCAGGCACAGGATCGGCTCGTTGGTCATTTTCCAAAGCTCGCCAATCTGTTCTTCTGTCACCGCGGTGCCCAATGGTGCCACCGCCCCGCGATACCCCGCCCGATGCAGGGCAATCACATCCATATAGCCTTCGGTGACAATAATTTCCGCGCCATGCTGCGATGCCTCGCGTGCCTGGGGCAGGCCATAAAGCAACTGGCCCTTATGAAACAAAGGTGTATCAGGGCTATTCAAATATTTTGGCTTGGCATCGCCCATCACACGGCCACCAAACGCCACGACCCGACCCCGGCGATCCAGGATCGGAAACATCACCCGGCCGCGAAACCGGTCATAGCTTTGCCGGTTTTGATCTTCGGGCTCAATCAAAAGCCCGGCCTCGATCATGGTGCGTTCGTCAATATCCTCGCGCTTAAGCGCGGCCTTTAACGCCCCCCGATTATCCGGCGCATAGCCAAGGCGGAAATCATGGATGGTTTTGTCATCCAGCCCGCGCCGATGGAAATAATCCAGCCCCTCGCGCCCTTCGGGCATGCGCAGATTGCGTTCAAAAAAAACGCAGGCGGCTTCCATCACCTCATAAAGGGTTTTGGCCTTTTTCTCGCGTTCCTGGGCCTCGCGGGAGGGTTTGGGCACATCCATGCCCACCTGGTTGGCCAGAACTTCAACCGCCTCGACGAAGGTAAGCCCCCTGGTATTCATCACAAAACTGATGACATCGCCATGCGCGCCACAGCCAAAGCAGTGATAAAAACCCTTTTGCTCGTTCACGGTAAAGGAAGGGGATTTTTCGTTATGAAACGGGCACAGACCGGAATATTCCCGGCCGCGTTTAATCAGCTTCACCGATGACCCGACAATATCTGCCAGACCAACGCGCGCCCGCAGATCGTCAAGAAACGACTGGGGAAAGCTCATACCGTGCCCATCCGTGAAAGGTTACAGCCAAAAGAAAAAGATTGCGATCAATCGTAAAGTTTAAGCATGAGAAAAGCCGGACGCAAGGCATCCGGCTCGTCATCGCATGTCGAAAGGCTGTTTGGTTAACCCAGCAGTCTTTTGGCGACCACACCGGCTTTGCCAAAATCCATACAGCCATTATATTTTTCGCGAAGGGTGGCCATCGTGCGGCCCATATCCTTCAGGCAGGTCGCCCCCATGTCGGAAACCGTTTCCTTGACGGCAACTTCAATTTCCGAATCATCCATCTGGCGCGGCAGGAACCGTTCGATCACATCAATCTCGGATGCTTCCTGGGCGGCCAGTTCCGGCCGGTTGCCCTTGGTATACATCTCGATGCTTTCGCGGCGCTGCTTGACCATCGACATCAGCAGGCTCTGAATTTCGGCGTCCGAAATACCATCGGTGTTGCCTTCGCCGCGTGCGGCAATATCGCGCTCTTTCAAGGCAGCGAGAATAAGGCGGATTGTTGTAACCGAAACGGAGTCTTTTGACAGGACAGCTTTTTTCAAAGCCTCAGTGAGCTGCGCTCGCAGCATGGCGTATCTCTGATTCTGTGGAAGAAAGGAGTGAACATACCCCAAAAGTACAGTTAGCGCAAAGAAAACATCCCACACTAAAACACTGATAACAAAAGATAAATAAAAGTTTTGATCGCTTCTTGACAGCACCATATCCTTCCCGTAGACATCCGCCAATTTGCCCGACGGGATACAAGCCGATTTCGCCTGCAGTATAAAATGCCGATGCCTTTTTGGTTGCAGCACTTTTATGCTGGGTTTTTTCGCGTATCTGCATGGCTGCCATGATGGTAGTCAGGGCTGTTTTTATCGGCTTGCCGGTAAGTTTATATACTATACAAAGACTCCGTGTCTCACCGTGGATAGATCGAAAGGACATTCGCCAATGTCAGCGCCCACGCACACCCCGCCTCCTGGTGCCACTGCCGTTCTGGTTCTTGCCGATGGTTCAGTTTTCTGGGGACGCGGTATCGGCGCCCGAGGCGAGGTAGTTGGTGAAGTTTGCTTCAACACCTCGATCACCGGTTATCAGGAGATCATGACCGATCCTTCCTATGCCGGTCAGATGATCACCTTCACCTTCCCGCATATCGGCAATGTCGGCGTCAACGACGAAGACATCGAAAATGCCAGTCCGGTCGCCCTTGGCTGCATCCTGCGCCAGGACATTACCGAGCCGTCAAATTACCGCGCAAGTGGCCATTTCAATGACTGGCTGGCCAATAATGGCCGTGTCGGCATTAGCGGGGTCGATACACGCCGCCTGACCAAACGCATTCGTAACGAAGGCGCGCCCAATGGGGTGATCTGCCACAACCCGGATGGCACCTTTGACGTGGACGCCCTGATTGCCAAGGCCAATCTCTGGCCCGGTCTTGAGGGCATGGACCTTGCCAAGGAAAACAGCTGCACTGAAGGCTATGAATGGGAAGACACCCTGTGGTCGCGCACCGGCGGGTATGGCAAGCTTGGCAATGCCAAACACCATGTCGTCGCCATCGATTACGGGATCAAACGCAACATTCTGCGCAACCTGGCCTCCCAGGATTGCAAGGTTTCGGTTGTGCCGGCCACAACCGGGGCCGATGAAATTCTGGCGATGAACCCGGATGGCATTTTCCTGTCCAACGGCCCGGGCGACCCGGCGGCCACCGGCGAATATGCCGTGCCGACCATCAAAAAGCTGATCGATAGTGGCAAGCCGGTGTTTGGCATTTGCCTGGGTCATCAAATGATGGCACTGGCCCTTGGGGCCAAAACCAAAAAAATGGAAGTCGGCCATCGTGGCGCCAACCATCCGGTCAAAGATACCACGACCGGTGTGGTTGAAATCACCAGCCAGAATCACGGCTTTGTTGTTGACAAGGACACCCTGCCCGACAATGTCGAAGCCACGCACTTTTCGCTGTTTGACGGATCGCTTGCCGGTCTGCGCGTAGAAGACAAGCCTGCCTTTGCGGTGCAGTACCACCCCGAAGCATCCCCCGGCCCGCATGACAGCCACTATTTGTTCAAACGTTTCGTCAGTCTGATTGAAGACGCGAAATCCTGATCATTGCTGACAACAGCGACCTAACGGACATTCATGATGCGGCCCGCGCCAGGCGCGGCCGCAACGCCAAAAGCGGAAAAAGACATGCCGAAACGTACAGACATCAAATCAATTCTTATCATCGGTGCCGGCCCGATTGTGATCGGCCAGGCTTGCGAGTTTGACTATTCCGGGGCACAGGCCTGCAAGGCGCTCAAGGAAGAAGGTTATCGTGTCATTCTGGTCAACTCCAACCCTGCGACCATCATGACCGACCCGAACCTGGCAGATGCCACCTATATCGAACCGATCACCCCGGAAATGGTCGCCAAGATCATTGAAAAGGAACGCCCCGATGTGCTGCTGCCGACAATGGGCGGCCAGACGGCACTCAACACGGCGCTTAAACTTTCCGATGATGGCACGCTGGACAAATACGGCGTTGAAATGATCGGCGCGAAAAAAGACGTGATCCGCAAAGCCGAAGACCGGCTTTTGTTCCGCGATGCGATGGACAAAATCGGCCTGGAAAGCGCGCGTTCCGCCCTGGTCCGCACCTTTGAAGAAGCCGTCGAAGCCGTTGAACATACCGGCCTTCCGGCCATTATCCGCCCCAGCTACACCCTGGGTGGTGAAGGCGGCGGGATTGCCTATAACCGCGAAGAATTTGAACAGATTGTTCGCAACGGCCTCGCCATTTCGCCCAGCCACGAAGTGCTGATCGAAGAATCTATTCTGGGCTGGAAAGAATATGAAATGGAAGTTGTTCGCGACCATGCGGATAACTGCATCATCATCTGTTCGATCGAAAACGTCGATCCGATGGGCATTCACACAGGCGATTCAATCACCGTCGCCCCGGCCCTGACGCTGACCGACAAAGAATACCAGATCATGCGTGACGCCTCCCTGGCGGTTCTGCGCGAAATTGGCGTTGATACCGGCGGGTCAAACGTACAGTTCGCCGTGAACCCGGACGATGGCCGCCTGATCGTCATTGAAATGAACCCGCGTGTGTCGCGCTCATCCGCGCTGGCCTCGAAGGCAACCGGCTTCCCGATTGCCAAAATCGCAGCCAAGCTGGCGGTTGGCTATACGCTGGACGAACTTGATAACGACATTACCGGCGTGACCCCAGCCTCGTTCGAGCCGACCATTGACTATGTCGTCACCAAGATCCCGCGTTTCACCTTTGAAAAATTCCCCGGCGCACAGGCGCTTTTGGGCACCGCGATGAAATCGGTGGGTGAAGCCATGTCGATTGGTGGCAGCTTTGCCGAAAGCCTGCAAAAAGGCCTGCGGTCGATGGAAACCGGCCTGACCGGCCTGAACGAAGTGAAAATCGAAGGCGCACCAGACAAAGCCGCCATTCGCGCCAAGCTGACCCAGCCCATTCCGTTCCGCATTCTTTATGCGGCCCAGGCGTTCCGTCATGGCATGACACTCGAAGAAATCCAGTCGGCAACCAAGTTTGACCCCTGGTATCTGCGCCAGCTTGAAATGCTGGTGAATGAAGAAGAAAAAATTCGCGCAAACGGCCTGCCGGAAAGCAAAAACGAATTGCTGCGCCTCAAGAAACTCGGCTTCTCGGATGCGCGCCTGGCCGAACTGACCGGCAAGGAAGAAGACGACGTCCGTGCGATTCGTCAGGGCCTGGGCCTGCGCCCGGTTTACAAACGCATTGATACCTGTGCGGCGGAATTCCCCTCACGTACCTCCTATATGTACTCAATCTACGAGGGTGACAATTTCAACGAACCGGAAAACGAAGCCGAAGTCACCGACCGCAAAAAGGTGATCATTTTGGGCGGCGGCCCAAACCGGATTGGTCAGGGCATCGAGTTCGATTACTGCTGTGTGCATGCGGCCTATGCGCTGCGGGAAGTTGGCATCGAAGCGATCATGGTCAACTGCAACCCGGAAACGGTTTCAACCGACTATGACACCTCGGACCGCCTGTATTTTGAACCGCTGACCGCCGAAGACGTGATCGAGCTGTGCCAGCTTGAACAGTCCAATGGCGAACTTCTGGGCGTGATCGTGCAATATGGCGGCCAAACCCCGCTGAAACTTTCGGCAGCCCTGGAAACAGCAGGCATTCCGATCCTGGGCACCAGCCCGGACAGCATTGACCTTGCCGAGGACCGTGACCGGTTCCAGGAACTGATCAACAAGCTGGGCCTCAAACAGCCCGCCAATGGTATTGCACGTTCGGTTGACCAGGCCGTTGCCATTGCCGAAGGCATTGGCTACCCGGTTGTGATCCGTCCCAGCTATGTTCTGGGCGGCCGGGCAATGGAAATTGTCCACACCACCGAAGATCTGCTGCGCTATATGGCCGAGGCCGTGCAGGTTTCAGGCAAAAGTCCTGTTCTGATCGACAGCTTCCTGCAGGATGCCATCGAAATTGATGCCGATGCGGTATCGGACGGCGAAAATGTCTTTGTCGCCGGGATCATGCAGCATATCGAGGAAGCCGGTGTTCACTCCGGTGACTCGGCCTGCTCCCTGCCGCCCTATTCACTGGGCCAGGACATGATTGACCGCCTGAAGGCACAGACCATTCAGCTTGCCAAGGCGCTGAATGTGGTTGGCCTGATGAATGTGCAATATGCCATCAAGGGCGATGTGATCTACCTCATAGAAGTCAATCCGCGTGCGTCGCGGACGGTACCTTTTGTTGCCAAGGCCACCGGCAACCCGATTGCCAAAATCGGCGCCCGGGTCATGGCCGGTGAAAAGCTTGCCGACTTCAAGATCAATCACGGCCCGTTCAAGCATATTGCAGTCAAGGAAGCCGTTCTGCCCTTTAACCGTTTCCCGGGCGTTGACACGCTGTTGGGCCCGGAAATGCGCTCTACTGGCGAGGTTATGGGCCTTGATACCGACTTTGGCCGCGCCTTTGCCAAGGCACAAATGGCGGCCGGCCAAAAACTGCCGCGTGAAGGCAAGATCTTCATTTCGGTCAAGAATTACGACAAACCTGCTGCCATCGAACTGGCCCGCGATGCCATCGCCCTTGGCTTCTCGATTGTTGCAACCCGAGGTACTGCCGAGACCCTTAAAAAAGAAGGGCTGGACGTTACCCCGGTCAATAAGGTACAGGAAGGTCGTCCCCATATTGTGGATATGATGAAGAACGGCGATATCAACCTGGTGTTTAACACCACGGAAAGCAAACAGGCTGTGGTCGATAGTTTCTCGATCCGTCGCACGGCGCTGACCAACGATATCCCCTACTACACAACCATTGCCGGCGCCCGTGCAACCTTGCGGGCGATCGACAACCTGAAACGCGGGGCGCTTGAAGTGCAGCCCGTTCAGGCATATCTTGGGGATGACTACTAAGGTTAACGGCTTTTACCGTAACCAGAAGTAAACGAGTTTAAACCGCCCGGCGGTCCAGGCCGGGCGGTTGATTTTGTAATGTCGACTTGTAACGAATAGGCTGTGAGCGCGATGGAAAAAGTACCAATGACCCCGCAAGGGCATCAGCGCCTCGAAGAAGAACTGAGACACCGTAAATCGGTTGAACGCCCTGAGATCATCAAGGCGATTGCCGATGCGCGTGAACATGGTGATTTGTCGGAAAATGCCGAATATCATGCGGCACGCGAACGCCAGAGCTTTTCTGAAGGACGCATTGCCGAGCTTGAAGATGTTCTGAGCCGCGCCGAAGTCATCGACGTTCCCTCTTTGGCGGGAAATGTCGTTAAATTCGGCGCAACCGTCGAGCTTGTCGACGAAGATACAGACGAAGAAACCACCTATCAGATTGTCGGTCCGATCGAAGCCGACATCAACAAAGGCCGGATTTCCACCACCTCCCCGATTGGCCGCGCACTTATTGGCAAAGCGGTTGGCGATTCCGTGGAAGTCACCGTTCCCGGTGGGACCAAGGCCTATGAAATCCTGAAGGTCGAGTTCGTCTGATCACGCTGATCATTCGGTTATGGAACGGCCCGATCGTCTCGGGCCGTTTTTTTGTGTCTGAATAACAGCCACAACCAAGCGGCTGATGAAAAACCCCAAATCATGAAGAACAATCCCAACATCATCATAAAGGCCGCCACCCCGGAGGACTGCGACAAGGTTGTCGCTCTTTCCAACGCGCTGCATATCGAGCTTGACGGCGACGAACCGGCCCATAGCACCAACAGCATCCACGCCATGATGTTTGGCCCCAATGCCATGATCAAAAGCCTGATTGCCTGGGCAGGCAACAGGGCTGCTGGACAAGTGGTTTTTCAGCCCTTTTACAACCCGGATTATTCAAAACCCGGCCTATGGATGTCAGAGCTTTATGTAACGCCTGACATGCGGGGTCAAAAGGTTGGGGAAAAGCTGGTATCAGCCCTGGCACATTATGCCGGACAAAATGACTATGTTTCGATCTGGTGGTCGGTTTTGCTACGCAATGAAGGTGCCTGCCGTTTCTACGAGCGCTTGGGCGCACGTAATTCCGGCGCACTGCAATACGAGATTGATGGTACGGCCCTTGCCACCCTGGGCGGGTAACACACCGCCTAAATCGCCACCCTACCCCGCCCAGGCAAAAGGCAAATGGCACCTTTGGCAACCAACCATAAAAAATGCCGGGAACATGCCCGGCATTTCGTCAATGGATCGCGATGATGGATGACCCCATTCGCGGATCAATCCTCGACATCAATATCAATCGGCACGCCCGGCACGTTCTTGGCGGTGCGAATCGACAGGGCCGATTTTACGTGATTGACGTTTTCGGCAACGGTCAATTCGGTGGTCAGGAATTTTTGATATTCATCCCAGCTATGGGAAACAATTTTCAACAGAAAATCCATATCGCCTGCCACCATGTGGCATTCGCGGACTTCGGGCCATTCGGTTGCGCGTTTTTCAAAGGCACGCAAATCATGTTCTGCCTGGCTGGCAAGCCCCACCAGAGCAAAGACCGTCACGTTATAGCCCAGGGCCTGTGAATCAACGTCGGCATGATAGCCCTGAATAAACCCGGCTTCTTCCAGTGCGCGAACACGGCGAAGACAGGGCGGGGCCGAAATACCGGCACGACGTGCCAGCTCGACATTGGTCATACGGCCATCTTCCTGTAGATCGCGCAAAATTCTGCGGTCGATCTTGTCGAGTTTGACCCGTTGCATCTATTCCTCGATTCTGTGCGCTGATACACCCCGAACGAAACAATATTACAGCGGGGCCGAAGGCTGGCAATAATATATTCGGGTCCATTTTGCAACTTTCCGCAAACGTAAAGCCGATACCACGCACGAAAATAATAAACTTTTGGTATAAAAACCGCGCAAAACAAAACCACCCGACGTGCACCAGCCCCAAAGGCATAACAGCCATCTCCCGGAACGCGCAAAAAAGCCCGGCTTGTTGCGTTCCGGCTGTTGCACTCGCCAGCCTTCCTCCATATGTTCGTGTCCCAATTCCAAATATTGTTTCACAACATCTGGCAATGGCGAATCTCATATGGCCCAGGAACACCACGTAAACGTCCTTATCATCGGGTCCGGCCCGGCTGGTTATACTGCAGCAATCTATGCCGCCCGCGCAAACCTTGCGCCCATGATGGTGATGGGTCTGCAACCCGGCGGCCAGTTAACCATTACCACCGATGTTGAAAACTATCCCGGCTTTGCCGATGTCATTCAGGGTCCGTGGCTGATGGACCAGATGAAGGCCCAGGCCGAACATGTCGGCACCACAATGGTGCATGACCTGATTGTCGATGTCGATTTCTCCAAGCGTCCCTTTGTTTGCAAGGGCGATTCCGGTGCCACCTATATCGCCGATAGCGTCATTATCTCCACCGGGGCGCAGGCCCGCTGGCTGGGCCTGCCGGGCGAAGAAAAGTTTAACGGGCGCGGCGTTTCGGCCTGTGCGACCTGCGACGGGTTCTTTTATCGCAACAAACCGGTCACGGTCGTGGGCGGCGGCAATACCGCCGTTGAAGAAGCCCTGTATCTGGCCGGGATTTGCAGCAAGGTAACCCTGATCCACCGCCGCGATGAACTGCGCGCCGAAAAAATGCTGCAGGAACGCCTGTTCAAACATGAAAAGATCGAAGTGGTCTGGGATAGCGTGATCGAGGATATTCTGGGCGGTGACGGCCCGATGGATGGCGTGGAGGCCGTCAAAGTTCGTAATGTCAAATCGGGCGAAACGCTTGATATTCCGTGTGATGGTTTCTTTGTTGCCATTGGTCATGACCCGGCGACCAAGGTTTTCCAGGGCCAGGTCAATATGGATGACGAAAATTACATCCTGGTCGAACCCGGCACCACACGCACCAATATTGCCGGTGTGTTTGCCGCAGGCGACGTGACCGACAAAATTTACCGCCAGGCGGTAACGGCAGCCGGTATGGGCTGCATGGCAGCACTGGAAGCTGAAAAGTTCCTTGCCGAACAGGCAGACTGAGAACCGCTTCACACCCGTTCGCGTCCCCCCTGACAAAAGGCGGAACGCGCGGTAATATGACTTTCGGAAAAGGCCAAAGACAGCGATATGTCTTTGGTCTTTTTCACATTTTAGGGCACGATCATAAAACAGGCTGTTCAAATGAATAGGGAACAGACGGAAAAACAGCAGCGTTTTTCGCACCGGGTGATGTGAAAATTGCCCGAAACGTGAATGCTTGCTTGCACAACCCGTCCAAGCCCTCATATTACTTTGATGACGGCCTTGTAAAAGCGGCAATGGCATCCGGTTAACCAGCTGGAAACCAAATGCTTTTAAAAACGGGACTTAATCAGGGGGCCATCGTGCCGACCAAACGGTGGTGACAAAGGAGCAGGTCAATGGATTGGGACAAACTGCGTGTCTTTCACGCTGTGGCCGAAGCAGGAAGTTTTACACACGCAGGTGAAAACCTGAATTTGAGCCAATCTGCGGTCAGCCGCCAGATCAGTGCACTTGAAGAAAGTGTGAAGGTACCTCTTTTTCATCGTCACGCGCGTGGCCTGATCCTGACGGAGCAGGGCGAGTTGCTGTATCGCACCGCGCACGATGTTTTTGCCAAACTTTCGATGGCGGAGGCACGCATCCGCGAATCGAAAGAACGCCCGTCTGGTCCGCTCAAAATTACCACCACGGTGGCCTTTGGCTCCATCTGGCTGACGCCGCGCATTAACGAGTTCCTGGAACGCTACCCGGAAATCGAACTCTCAATGGTCCTGAATGACGAAGAACTCGACCTTGCGATGCGTGAGGCGGATGTTGCCATCCGCATGCAGCCGCCCCGTCAGGCCGATCTGGTCCAGCGGCAATTGATGACCCTGCGATATCATATCTTCGCATCCCCCGAATATATCAAAACGCATGGCCTGCCCAAAAAACCCGAAGACCTGAAGGACCACCGCCTGATCATTTATGGCGAGGATGCCCGTCCGCCGGTCTCGAATGTGAACTGGATGATGAATGCCGCCCTGCAATACAAACCCGACATGCGGCCGATTCTGAAACTGAACAATATTTACGGCATTTATCGCGCCACCGAATCCGGTTTGGGCATTTCTGCCCTGCCCGATTATCTGGTCCCGGCGGATAGCAAACTGGTGCGTATCCTGCCCGAGCTTGAAGGCCCCAGCTTTGATGCCTATTTCGTCTATCCTGAAGAATTGCGCCACAGCAAACGAATCGGTGTGTTCCGCGACTTCCTGATCGACAAAATCAACGAGGTAAAGGCACGGCTCGCCGCAACGGCCTGACCCGCCACACCAGCACAACCCGATGCAAAACCCCGGCAGTTCGCAGAACCTGCCGGGGTTTTGCCTGTTAAAGACAAATCGCTTTAAAAACCTGCGTTAAAAACCGTTTCTTGTCGCGGCTGATATCGCCCCGGACGGCGGGTATATAAATGACCGCGCAACCAATAACCGGCTATCAAAAACCGCGCTCGATACCTTCGACTTTTAATCCTGTTTCTTTTGCGATAATCGCCGACCATCCTTTGCGTTTTCTGCCGCGACGCACCATTAAAACACGCCCCCTGTCATAAAGGCTTCATTTTACTGCCACTTTTTTGCCATGCGCCTTACGCATGGTTGAATTGTATCTTTTCTATTTTTAAACGAAACAGCAGCCTTCTATATTCTCACCTGTGGTTGTTGCTTCGCGCAACACCCAAGACTTTTTTCATCTTTTTTTATCCCCGTTCCGGGGCGTCCTGCCAAAACGTTATTTGGCTGGAATCCAAGCGATTCCACGTCTCCCAGACGTTAAAGCCTCCCTGTTGAGACTTAACGGCAGCCCGCCAAGGCTGCCGTTTTTTTTGCTCACACGCGGTCTTCTTTCCCGTCAAAGAAATGGAACATAATGGTTTCCGCGCTTTAGCTAAATTTTAATCACGATAAAATCTTTTAATTTCAATTGATTAATTAAAATTGGGAACCTATTCGAGAAACATGCGTTTTACGCATGGCAGAAAGAGCAATTTGTCAGTGGTATTCACCGGTTAAATCGCTATTTTGACTCTCGAACCGCAGCGGTGAACGCCGCACCGCGGTACAGAGTTTTCTCCCTGACCGTTTTTTCGGTCTTAGCCGGGCGCCCTGCCCGGCTTACCCAGGGCCCTGAGAGGGGTCCTACGTCTCCCAGACGTGAAGCCTCCCTGATAAACTTGCCGGGCACATTGATGCCCGGCTTTTTTTTGTCCAAAATCCTCTTAATGACCGGCAGACGTCTTGAAGGCCCTTTTACCGCAAAGCCCATTTCCATCTGCACACGCTGTCAAATATTCTTTCCCAGGCAATGACCGCGAAACATTGCATTTCCTTACCCTTTGCCATCCGCACAGAGCCCGCGACACGCAAAGGTGAAGGCCCGTGTATAGCTCTGACTTGGCAGCCTCTGTCACAGCGATCACTATGACCCGGTAAAATCGCGGGGCACATTCATGAAAAACAATTTCGCAGAATTTCTGTTTGGTCGGGCACCGGAAAACAGTCTTCCCGAGCGGGTCAACACCGCCATCGTCAATCAACAGCGCAAAAGCGAACAGCTGATCGGCTGGGTACAGTTACTACTGGTGACAATTTTTGCCACCCTTTATGCCCTTGCGCCCAAAACCGCCATGAGCGACGGATTCCATCCAGTCCCCTGGGCCCTTGGCCTGTATTTCATCATTACCTTCAGCCGGCTGGTTCTGTCCTATCGCATCGATCTGCCCGCCTGGGTTTTAACCCTTTCCGTCATTGCAGATATCAGCCTGCTGATGGTGCTGATCTGGAGCTTTCACATCCAGTACATGCAACCGGCCAGCTTTTATCTCAAGGCACCAACAATGATGTATGTGTTTATCTTCATTTCACTGCGTGCCCTGCGGTTTGACCCCCGCTACATTCTGCTTGCCGGGGCCAGTGCCGCGCTCGGCTGGCTGGCGCTGGTGTTTTACGTGCTCTGGAGCGAAGGCGGGCACAGCATGATCACGCGCGATTATGTCACCTACCTGACCTCAAATTCGATTCTGATCGGGGCCGAGATCGACAAGATCATTTCCATTGTTATGGTCTCGAGCGTGCTCGCAATTGCCGTTCTGCGCGCACAACGTTCCTTCAAACGTGCCGTGAGCGAAGAAATCGCCGTGCGTGACCTGTCACGCTTTGTCTCGCGCGAGGTCGCAGACCGCATCACCCATGCCGACCAGCAAATACGACCCGGCGACGGCGAAGCGGTTCACGCGACCATCATGTTCACGGACATAGAAGGCTTTTCGACCATTTCCGAAAAACTGCGCCCGGCGGAACTGGCCCGGATGCTCAACGAATATTTCGCCGCCACCAGCGCCATTATCGAAAAATTTGGCGGGGTGATTACCCAGTTTCAGGGCGACGCCATGCTGATCACCTTTAACGCCCTGAAGCCCGATGCCAACCATGCCGAAAGTGCGGTCAAAACCGCCCTGGAAATTCAAAAGCTGTGTGAAACCCGAAATTTTTGCCACGGCAGCAAACTCAAAACCCGTTGCGGTATCAATACCGGCGATATCATTGTGGGTGCCATTGGCAGCGAAAACCGACTGACCTTCACCGTGCATGGCGACACCGTCAATATCGCAGCCAGGCTGGAACCACTGAACAAACAATATGGCACCTACATTCTGGCATCAGAGGTAACAGTGGCCCACTGCAAGGACCATTCCTTCGCCGGGATCTGGACGCGACGAGGCGAGGTTACCGTGCGCGGACGCACGCATCCCACCCCGATTTTCAGTACGGACCATCATGCCTGTCAAAGCGAGACAATCTGACAGCTTGCCACGGGGCCCCTTAACGACACAGCAGACAAAAGAAAACGGGGTGGGTCAGGGAAACCCACCCCGAAGGGGACAGATGGTCTTGGGGAGACCGACCGAACACGGAACAGACCGTGGGGGATGAATAGCTGGAGGGGAGCCGCTATTCCGGTCCCGGTGGTTGGTGAGGGAGGGCACCACACCGGTACGTCGTGTTCGGTAAGGATGAATATGCCCCGTGAATACGGCAGGAAAACCGGGCAGTTAGGGCCATTTCATGCCGTTTTGAGGCATTATTATGCCGCAACATCACACGGAAATTTCGCAACTATCCGCAAGGCTAAAATGGCTTCACAACTCTGCGATCACCTGCTTTCAATACATCTTTTGTCCATAACACCCAAAGGCAAAAGAAAAGCGAAGCAGGTGGGGGAACCTGCTTCGCCATTTCTTGGGGACAGATGGTCTTGGGGAGACCAGCCGAACACGGAACAGACCGTGGGAGAGTTGAATAGCCGGAGGGGAGCCGCTATTCCGGTCCCGGTGGTTGGTGAGGGAGGGCACCGCACCGGTACATCGTGTTCGACAAGAATGAATATGCCCCGTGAATACGGCAAGAAAACCGGAAACCTAAGGCCATTTAGCGTCTTTTATCGCCCGATAATGCCACATTCTCCACAGGTTCAGTATCGGCACCACATGTCCGCGTATCCTTGGCAAACGGATCGCCACGCAAAAGAAAACGGGGTGGGTCAGGGAAACCCACCCCGTTTGGGGACAGATGGTCTTGGGGAGACCGACCGAACACGGAACAGACCGTGGGGGATGAATAGCCGGAGGGGAGCCGCTATTCCGGTCCCGGTGGTTGGTGAGGGAGGGCACCGCACCGGTACATCGTGTTCGGTAAGGATGAATATGCCCCGTGAATGAGGCAAAAAAACCGGAGGCTTAGGGCCATTTCATGCCCTTTTGGGGCATTTTTGTGCCGCGACAGCATGATAAGATTTCACAATTATGCGCAAGGATAAATCAACTTCACAAAACCGCGATCGCATAGCTGGCACGCCCTGTTATCGGCGCCCCTCAAAGGTAAAAGAAAAGCGAAGCAGGTGGGGGAACCTGCTTCGCCATTTCTTGGGGACAGATGGTCTTGGGGAGACCATACGGACGCGGAATTAATGACCTTGGGGGTGATGGCTTTCTTGGGGGGACATGCCATCAGGTCGCCGACATATGGTGAGGGAGGCACCAGGCCGACTGTCATCGCGTCCGACAAGTATGAATATGCCCGGTGATTGCGGCAGGAAAAATGGTCACTCTGGGCCATTTCGTGACACTTTGCGGCATAATTATGTCACCGCCTCCTCGATATCCACGACAACCCCAACGATAGACACAAAAAAACGAGACAGGTCGGGGGAACCTGGCTCGCTTTTTTTGGGGGGACAGATGGCCTTGGGGAGACCAGTCAAACACATGAGCACAGGGCCTGTGGGGTGCAGAACGTTGTTGGGGACAACGGCGTCAGGCCAGGCAAATTACGAGGGAGGGGCGCATTGCCTAGTGTGCTGCGTTCGACAAGAAAGACTATGAACGCCGATTACGGCATGAAATCCTGCCGCTTAGGGCAATTTCAGGGCGAATTAAGGCAAGTCGAACAAATTTTGAATCTTTTGTAAAACCCCGATACAAGAATACCCTCAAAAAAAAAGAGGGCGGGACTACCCGCCCCCATTTTGGGGTCTAATGGTCTTGGGGAGACCTGTCAGCTTTTAGCAGCTATTGGCTCTCGAACGGGGGGACGAAGAGAGCAGGCCGGATACGATTGAGGGGGAAATAATGTTCCGGCAATATGTGCTGCTGACAAGAGCGACACTGCCTGACGAATAAGGCTGGAAAGCAGGCCTGATATGGCAATTCGGAGGCAAATTACGTCATAAATATGGCGAAACCCATTTCCAGAAAGCAAAGCCCGCAGCCTTCCATTTAAGGTCTACATCTTATCATATTGATTTCGGCTGTCAAAACAGGTGCGATATACAAAATGATTCAATAAAGACCAGACCTGCCAGGAAAACCGGCATCGCCAAAATTCATCCGCGAAGCTCGCGCGATACCTGTCAAACGCACCCTTCCCGGCCTTGATAGGTTTTATCTATCCTGAAAGATTAAAGGACTGATTGGCATTATTTTTTGTTCTGCACCATAATAACGCCATCACCAAAAACATCATGTGTCACACCCATATTCAGACACCAGGAGAACATCATGCAGATTGACATTGGTATTAACGAACAGAACCGTACCGACATTGCATCGGGTCTTGGCCGGGTGCTGGCAGATTCCTATGCGCTGTATTTGAAAACCCACAATTTCCACTGGAATGTCACCGGCCCGATGTTTCAGACCCTGCACACCATGTTTGAACAGCAATATACCGAACTGGCAGCCGCCGTTGACGAACTGGCAGAGCGTATCCGGTCCCTCGGCGCATTTGCACCGGGCAGCTTTTCGGCCTTTGCGGAATTAAGCTCGATTGCGGATGAAAAAGGCGTTCCCGCCGCCAAGGAAATGATCAAGCAACTGGTTGAAGGCCACGAAACGGTGATTAAAACCGCACGCGCCCTGTATCCGCTGTGCGATGAAGCCGACGACGATGCCACCGCCGACCTTCTGACCCAGCGCATTCAAACCCACGAAAAAACCGCCTGGATGCTGCGTTCGCTGCTTGAAGGCTGATCACGGCTTGCAATTGCCCCCCCGCGACAAAAAGACAAAAAGACAAAAAGCCGCCCGGTATTGTGCCAGGCGGCTTTTTTCTTATGCCAAATAATGCAGCTCAGGACTGCAACAGCGCATCAAATTTGTGGGCGGCCTCCAGCACGGCAAAATCCTGGCCATGTATGCCCGCAATCATCAGCGCGGCGGGCGCATCTTCCCCGGCAACCGGCACCGGAAGCGAAATGGCACAGGCATCCACCAGATTAAGATAGGATGTATTGCGCAACATCATCGCGTTGAGCCGGTCAAAGTCCGCCTCGACCTCGCTAATCTTGGGGGCCATCATGGCAAGGGTCGGCGCGATCATGACATCAACATCCGCCAGAGCCGTATTAAACTGCGCAATCACGTCTGTCCGCCTGGCATAGGCATCGCAACGGTCTTGCAGGCTTAGACTGTCGGCAAAGCGCATGCGGCTTAACACACGCGCGTCCCCACAGGTTTCAAGTTTGGCAAAGTCCTTCGCATAAATGTCATGGGCTTCGGCTGCGACCAGGATCTTGTTGAGCACCGCATTCTCGGCCACAAATCCCAAATCAATTTCCACCAGTTCATGCCCGGCAGCGCGCAATGTGGCGCAAATCGCAGAAAAATCCCGTTTCACCCGGTCATCCAGATCATTGGTAAAGGCATTGACCGGCACACCAATGCGCAAGGCCCCGCCCTGACCGGCCGATGCGGGCGGCACGGCGATACCGGCCATCACTTCAAAGGCCGCAATCGCGGTTTCAAGGTTGCGTGCCAGCGGCCCAGCGGTATCAAAACTTTTTGCCAGCGGATGAATACCATCGCCCGGCATGCGCAAACGGCTGGCCTTAAAGCCATATAACCCGTTTATGGCAGACGGAATACGGACCGATCCGCCGGTATCCGTACCCAGGGCAATATCCACCAGACCCAGCGCGACGGTCAACCCGCCGCCCGATGTTGACCCACCGGGAATGCCATCAGGGTCAAACACATTGCCTGGCGTACCGTAATGCGGGTTCAGCCCCACACCGGAATAGGCAAATTCGCTCATGGTGGTACGGCCAAAGGGCACTGCCCCCGCCGCCTTTATACGGGCGATGATTTCGCAATCCCGCGCCGCCGGGGCACGGTCCTTCAGCAACCGGGAGGCCGCCGATGTGACCTTGCCCACCTCGTCATACAAATCCTTAACCGAAACCAGCAGACCTGCCAGCGGCAAAGGCTTGGGCGCGTTTACCACCAGGATTTCGGCATGGGCGGCATCGCGCAGGATGCGCTCGCGATCAAAATCGGTAAAAATCTTGCCCGCAAGGTCGCCAAGCTGATCAACTTTATTGATTGCCGCCTGTGCCTTTTCAATAATCGCACCCATCTTGCGACCTCCCTTGTGCGTTTGCGTTATTCTTCACGGTTTTAGGCAATTTCCGGCAGTTCAACAATATCGTAAACATGCTCGATTGTGCGGTTCAGCACCGGGTCCACCATTGCCATTTTAAACGCACAGGCCGGGCGCACCCCGCCCTTTGCGCCAAAGGTACCGCACAACATGGCCGCCGCCTTGCCGTTTGCGCCCGCCGCAACCAGCCCGGCCCCGTCAATCAGGTCGGCCAGCGGGCGAATGCTGGCAATGGTGCCTTCCTGATAAAGCAGCCAGTCATCCCCCGCCCCTTCCCGGATCCAGGATTTCAATTCCAGCTTTTCAATATGGTCGGCCACTTCGTCGTAACGCCACAAGGTACGAGCAATCGGTTTGGCACAAATCTGTTTAGACAGGGCCACCGAATGGGCCTCAAGCGCGCGGTCGGTATGATCCGACGCCAGACCAAGATACAAAACGCCGTCTTTGGCAACGATCAGCGGTTCCACCTCGCCCGATGTACCATTGCCAACAACTTCAATTGTGGCATCGCGGGTCAGCATGGCAGATGCCGTGCGATAATAAAGCGGCACCGATGAAGGTGGTTTAACGCCAATCGCGGCAAGTTCATCGATATGATGCTGGATCGCGCTCGCATCACGCCCGGTCCATCCGGCAACGGTGCAATGGGTTATGTCAAAATCCTGTTGTGCGCCATCAATGGTAAAATCTATCAACATTGCGATATTCCAGTTTTGGTTATTGGGACTGTAAAGCACCCGGCCGCCAAACGCGGCCCCCTCTAAGGGGCGCCGCGTTTGGCCAGGCAACAGCCATGTTTCAGAACGAGTAAGGAAATAAACGGTGCTGCCGTTTTAAAAATGATCGGGCAGAAACAGCGCGATGGACGGCACAGCCACCAGCAGGGCAATCATGGCAACCATCACCAGGACAAAAGGCAGGGTTCCCACCATCACCTCGCTCAGGCGGCCCGATTTACGCGCACTTTGCACAACATAAAGATTCAGGCCGACCGGCGGCGTAATCAGGGCCATTTCGATCAGGACGATCAGCAAAATGCCAAACCAGACCTTGTCAAACCCCATGCCCGTCATGATCGGCACCACAATGGGAATGGTCGCCACCATCAGCGACAGGGTTTCAATAAAAAAGCCCAGCACAATATAAAGGCCGATAATCACCATCAGCGTGCCCATCGGGGAGAGATCAAGCCCGACCAGCATCTCCTTGAGCTCCCGCCCAAGCCCGGCGGCGGTCAGACTGAAATTCAGGAAATAGGCCCCAATGATCACCAGCATGATCATGGCGGTAATCCGCACCGTGCCTTGCAGGCAGGTATGGATCATTTCTTTTGAAACACCCCGGTTAAAGGCCGCAATCAAAAAGGCGATTGCCACCCCCACCGCGGCTGATTCCGTTGGTGTGGCCCACCCGGCATAGATCGAGCCGATCACCACCAGAAACAACACCACAATCGGCACAAGATGGCGCAGGCTGGCAAATCGTTCTTCCCAGCCAAAAGACCGGCTGGAGCCGCCGAGGGTCGGTTTGATTTTGCACAAAATCGCCGTCATCACCATAAAGGCAACCGCCATCATCAGGCCGGGCACCAAACCTGCCAGAAACAGGCGGGGAATGGAGGTTTCGGTTAAAAAGCCATAAACGATCAGATTGATCGACGGCGGGATCATGATGCCCAGGGTGCCGCCTGCGGCAATGGCCCCGGAAAACAGCCTTGGATCATATCCCAGTTTTTCGGCCTGGGGCATGGCGACCGTTGCCACGGTTGCCGCTGTTGCCACCGATGACCCCGACGTTGCCGAAAACATGGTGGCCGTCCCGATATTGGCGTGAATCAACCCTCCCGGCAGCCAGGAAAACCATTTATCCAGGGCTTCATAAGTACGTTCTGCAATGCCACCGCGCACCAGGATTTCGCCCAGCAGAACAAAAAACGGTATCGCAATCAGGGTCGATGAATTCGATGAAGACCAGACAACCTGCCCCAACCCGCGGATCAGCGGAAACGGGGAAAAGAACTGGTCCACACCGAAACCAAGCAAAAACAGCACGATCCCGACAGGAATGGACAGGGCCAAAAAGCCCAGAAGTGAAGCTGTAACCGCATAAATCATGATTCCAGCTCCACTTCGGAACGGGCCCCGACAAGGGCATCGGCCTCGTCAAACCGGCCCTTGACCAACAGGGCCAGTGTCAGGATCACCAGGACACAGCTAAAGACGGCAAACCATATCCAGCCAGAGAGCCAAATTGATTGCGGAATCCACAAAGGTGTTGCCAGAACGGTATTGGCACTGGACCCCCGTTCGATGGTTTTGGCCAGCACCGGCCAGCTTTGCACCGCAATCACAACCGCCGTTGCCGCCAGGGCGACAATCGCAATCAGATCCAGCAGGGCGCGGCCCCGCTGTTGCAGGCGCAGACGGATCAGATCGATCCGCACATGGGCAAGCTCGCCCAGGGCATAAGACATGCCCCAACTGGCAACACCGGCCATCACATAGCCCGATATTTCCTCGGCACCGCCAAATGAAATACCGGCTTCCCGCAAGATGATGTCAGCAAGGATCAGGATCACACAGGCCACCAGAACGAGGCCGGCAATAAACCCGATCATGCTGTTGATACGGCGCAAACGCGCAATCAATAAGGCTATCACGGCTGAAGGTTCCCCAATCAGAGCGTCAGAGCAAAGGTTTCATAAGACGGCCTTGATCAGCTTGCCGGCACAGTCACGCCAACGGTTTTGCCAACACTGTCATTCCAGCGTTTGACCCATTCAGCCCCGGCGCGTTCGCCCCATTCCGGCAAAACCACCGTGGTCAGAATTTCCTTTGCCTTGGCAAGGTCGGCATCCGAGGGTTCCACCAGCATCATGTTTGCCGGTTTGCCCAGCGGGCAGTCACCCTGGCCCGTCAGGCAGGCAATGTCGGTTTCATAGGCACCGGCGGCAGCAGCCCAGGCCGGTTCTTCGAACTTGGTTTTAACTTCAGTGGTCAGCAGTTTTTGCAGGTCTGGCGACAGGCTGTTCCATTTGTCCATATTCATTGCCGTCACCACCGGGTCCCAGCCGCCCAGCGGAATAGCATATAAATGATCCGACACTTCCCACCAACCAGCACTGTATCCCGAACCGGCACCGGTAACAGCACAATCAATCACACCGCGTTCCAGCGCACCGGGCACCTCGGAAAATGCCACATTGACACCATTGGCCCCCAGGGCCTGCAGGAATTTGGTGGTCATACGGCCAGAGCCGCGCACCTTTTTATCTTTCAGGTCAGCCAGCGATTTAACATCCCCCTTGCAGAAAACCACCTGCGGCGGATAGGGCGCAATTGCCAGCACCTTGGAATTAAAACGTTCCTTGAAAATATCATCCACCATCGGGCGGGCGGCATCCACCATCGCCTCGGCCTCGGCGGCGGTTGTTGCCACCAGCGGCACATCCAGCCCTTCCAGTTCCGGGGCATCGCCCACGGCATAATCGCCCACCGTCATACCCACATCAAAAACGCCATCACTCAGCAGGCGAAACACATCCCCGCCCGAAACACCCATCTGGTCATGTGTGGTCATCTGAACCGTGATTTCGCCATTGGAAGCCTTGGGCAATTCCTTGGTCCAGAAAGGCTGTTCAAACTGTTTGTCCAGCGGCAGGCTGCTCCAGCTGCCAACAACGGACAATTCTTCGGCAAAGGCGGGCGATGCAAGGGCACTTGCCCCCAGCGCCGTTGCGACGAGCACGGAAGAAACGGTCTTTTTCATCGATTGATCCTCATCTGATATAAAAGTTTATTACTTGTTTCAGGCGGTTTGGGTGGCATGCAGGGTAAATTCTGCGGCTTCGGCCAGAACATCCGTCACCAGCATCAGGCCGGGCTCGTGGGTAATCGCAAGGTCCGGTTGCGCATTGCGAATGGCCATTTGCGGTGTCACACCACAGGCCCAGAAAACGGGAATATCCCCGTCATTCAAAACCGGTTCGTCGCCAAAATCGGGCTTCATGATATCGGCAATGCCAATGGCCGAGGGGTCGCCCAAATGCACCGGCGCACCATGCGCAAGACGGTAGCGGTCGGAATACAAAACGGCACGAATGGCATCGGATGGTTTGAAAGCACGCATCGAAACAACCAGCGGCCCATGAAAACGGCCCGCCGGGGATGTGGCAATGTTGGTCACATACATCGGCACATTACGACCCGCATCAAGATGGTGCAGCGCGATGCCCGCCGATGTAATCGCTGCTTCAAACGAAAAAGAACAGCCCAGTACAAATGTCACCAGATCATCCCGCCACACGGCGTTAAGATCGGTCACACTTTGATAATCGCGACTGCCACGAAAAACCCGGTACCCCGGCAGGTCCGTGCGAATATCCAGATCAGCCCCCAGGGCGGGAATATGGGGCGATCCCGGTTCCGAAACACCGATGAGCGGGCACGGTTTGGGGTTTTTCATACAAAAAGACAGAAAATCAGCCGCGTCTTTTTGCGGAATAATCGCAAGATTGCCCTGCAGATACCCGGCGGAATAGCCTGTCGTCGTTCCCCGATGATTCCCGGAACGGATCGCATGCCGCAAATCAAGCGGCTTGACTGTGGATATCGACCCCTTCACGTCTCTCGAGGAACAGGATGCGCTTTTTTCAGCATTCATTTTATCTGTCCTGTTCTCAGCCTCGCCAATAACTGTGAGAAACAGGAACGATCTTGTCAATAAATCATTTAAAGAAAAAAACGATCTATTTTACAGATCAGAACGATCATGTTGCTCCAACACAATCAGAAGTGATCAAACAGCCTTGCAGCCTCGATCACGGCCTCGCCAATTTCGCGGTTTCGTTCCGGGTAATATCCCACCACAAAATGAAGGTCGCTCAACGTGGCTTCGGGCTGGACGGATATGGCCTTAATGCGCTCATTCCAAACCGAATTTTTGACCATCAAAGTTGGCAAAACACCAATGCCAAAACCATCGCCAACCAGATGCTTTACAGTTGAAAGAGATGCCGACCCATGCAGGGCGGGTGGCGAAATATCCGGGGCGGAAAAAATGCCTTCAACCTCGCGAAAGGGTGGTGTGCCCTTGGGAAAAGTCACAATCGCATGGGCTGCCAGGTCGGCAATCGACAGGGGCGTATCAGGCAGATCCATCGACTCGCTACAGAACCAGCCAAGATGAACCGGCTTCAGGGCCGCTGCAACCGCACCTTGTGGCAACGATTCCCTAAGCAGCACGGCAACATCAAGTGCATCATCGGCCATAGCCGTGGCAAGCTGCGCGGATGTATCGACCGACAGCTCGAAGCGAACATCGGGATAATCATCTTTCAGCTTGTTTAGCATTCCGGTCAGGATGGTATGGACAATCGTTTCGGCAACCCCGATACGGACCGTGCCGCTCAATTTTTCCCGCTGGGTAAATTCCTGCCAGATCCTGTCGCGCGCCCGCGATAATCTTTGCGCTTCCTCCAGAAAACGCCGCCCCGCAGCGGTTAGTCGAACCTGGCGGTTGCTGCGGTCAAACAACATCATGCCCAGTTTCTTTTCCAGGGCGGAAACCCGCGACGAAATTGCCGATTGCGACAAATTGTATTTTTGCGCCGCCGCCCGAAAACCACCGGCCCGGACAATATCCTGCAAAATCTCTATATCTTTGAATTCAAACATTTTTCGCCTGCATATCCTGTTCGCATGCCCCACGTCACAATAGGGGCGACTGTTTTTCGATCATGTTAGCGCCAAACCAATCGCCTGGCACGATCAATCCGATGTTGTGCGCTGAACGTAGGATAAAACAGCTATAAAAAACCGCCTAAACGTGCCGCAAAGCAGGGCATCACTGCCATATCACCCATGTTTGATTTGCCCTAAGCGGGTTTTTGCCGCGAAATCGGCACATGCCATATTGGAGGGTCATATGCTAATCCGCGTTCGGAAGGGATGGGAAATCCCCGAGAGAGAGACCACACCCGAGGCGATTTACCGCAATCGCCGCAAATTCATTCAGGGTATCGCCGCAGGCACGATTGGTGCCGCCGCAAGCACCCTGCCGCTGGGTCGTGCCTTTGCCCAGGCGGCCATGCCAAATGCCGACCTGTACCCGGCCAAACGCAATGATGCCTACAAAGTGGATCGGCCGATTACCCCCAAGGAAAAGGCAACGCATTACAATAATTTCTATGAGTTCGGGTCACACAAATTCATTGCCGATGCCGCACAGGCGCTTAAAATTTCGCCCTGGAAAGTAAAAATCGACGGCATGGTAGAAAAGCCCATCGAAATCGATTTCGACGAACTTGTGCGCAAAATGCCGCTCGAAGAACGGGTTTATCGTTTCCGCTGTGTCGAGGCCTGGGCCATGACCGTGCCCTGGACCGGTTTCCCCATGAAGGCCCTGGTGGATTTTGCCAAGCCGACATCGGGGGCAAAATATGTCGAAATGCAAACCGCCGAACAGGAAGACACCATGCCGGGCCTCAAGCAGTTCTGGTATCCGTGGCCCTATATTGAAGGCCTGACAATGGCCGAGGCCACCAACGAACTGACAATGATTGCCACCGGCCTGTATGGTGAGCCTATCCCCAAACAAAACGGCGCGCCACTAAGGTTGGTCACACCGTGGAAATACGGTTTTAAAAACATCAAATCCATTGTGCGTTTTACCTTTACCGACAAACGCCCGGTCAGTTACTGGCAGCAGATTGCCGATAACGAATATGGTTTCTGGGCCAATGTGAACCCCAAGGTGCCCCATCCCCGCTGGAGCCAGGCCCAGGAACGCCTGCTGTCAAACGGTGAAGAAGTCCCCACCCAGTTGTTTAACGGCTATGCCGACTATGTCGCCGACATGTATAAAGGCATGGAAGGGGAAAAACTTTACATGTAATCGCCATTTGCGTTTAAAACGCATGGCTGCTTTGTCAGGGTCGGCTTTGTGCCGGCCCTTCGTTCCGGTTTATGTTGCGGGCAATCCCCACAACCGGAACGGAGGGTCCTCACGATGCCCGACGCATCACTGGCAAATCTTTTTGCCGCACTTCCAGATGCCAAAAACAGCGAAATCTTCGACGAAATCCTGCGCTCTCCGTGCTTGCGGATCGAACGCATTGTGTCACGCGGCCAATCCTCGCCCGAAACTGGCTGGTATGACCAACAACCGGCCGAATGGGTGATCCTGCTGACTGGCAGTGCCGAAATTGTGTTTGAAGGCGAAGATAACGGCCATGTCCTGAAACCCGGCGACCATCTTTACATCCCGCCCGGATGCCGCCACCGGGTTGCCTGGACAGAAAAAGATACCGACACCGTCTGGCTGGCCGTATTTTTTGACGGACGTGGCGTACATTACAACGCCGCCTGAGAACCCGCCTTTCCTACGCCTGCAAAAAAGGCTGCATTCATCAACGATGCAGCCTTTCGCGTTTGATGCCAAATCCTTCAGCCCCCTTATGGGCCTTTACGCCGCCGCCCCTTGTATTTCGGCTTGTTGGCCGATTTGGAGCCCGGCCCGGCGCTGCCATCTTTGGGCGTGATATCACGCGCCATCGGCCCGGCCTCGGCAAGGCCCAGTTCCTGATTTTCCAGGCGTTTGACTTCATCACGCAGGCGGGCGGCTTCCTCGAATTCAAGGTTGCCCGCAGCTTCGCGCATGCGCTTTTCAAGCTCCTCGATATGGGCACGCAAATTATGCCCAATCATCACATCGCCCGAAACACCGGTATCGACCGTAACATAATCATGCTCGGCCACACTTTCGATCACATCATGGATACGACTGCGGATTGAGGCCGGGGTAATGCCATGTTCCTCGTTATAGGCAACCTGCTTTTCACGGCGCCGGTTGGTTTCCCCAATCGCATATTCCAGGCTGTCGGTCATTTTATCGGCATATAAAATCACCCGGCCATCCAGGTTACGCGCGGCCCGGCCAATCGTCTGCACCAGCGATGTTTTGGAGCGCAAAAAGCCTTCCTTATCCGCATCCAAAATCGCCACCAGCGCACATTCGGGAATATCCAGCCCCTCCCGCAGAAGGTTAATCCCCACCAGCACGTCAAACACGCCAAGGCGCAAATCACGGATGATCTCGATGCGCTCCAATGTATCAATATCGGAATGCAAATAGCGCACCCGCACGCCATTTTCGTGCAGATATTCGGTCAAATCCTCGGCCATGCGCTTGGTCAGGGTTGTCACCAAAACACGCTGGCTTTTCTGCGCACATTCCTTCGCTTCGGCCAGCAAATCATCAACCTGGGTTTCGACCGGGCGAATGATACAAACCGGGTCGATCAGGCCAGTCGGACGAATAACCTGTTCGGCAAAAACGCCACCGGTCTGGTTAATTTCCCACGGGCCCGGTGTGGCCGATACAAACACGCTTTGCGGGCGCATCGCGTCCCATTCGTCAAATTTCAGCGGCCGGTTGTCGACACAGCTAGGCAGGCGAAAGCCATGTTCAGCCAGCGTGAATTTGCGATTATAGTCACCCTTGAACATGCCGCCGATCTGCGGCACGGCAACGTGGCTTTCATCGACAAATAACAGGGCATTTTCAGGCAGATATTCAAACAAAGTCGGCGGCGGTTCACCGGGATTACGGCCCGAAAGCCAGCGGGAATAGTTTTCAATGCCCTTGCAGTGACCCACCGTTTCCATCATTTCCAAATCAAAGGTGGTGCGCTGTTCAATCCGTTCGGCGGCCAGCAATTTGCCTTCCTGCTGAAATTGCGCCAGCCGGTCCTTTAATTCCTGTTTAATGCCGTGCATCGCCTGCACCAGGGTCGGACGTGGTGTCACATGGTGGGAATTGGCATAAACCGTGACCGAATCCATGCTGGCATATTTATGCCCGGTCAGCGGGTCAAATTCGGCCAGTTCCTCGATCTCGTCGCCAAACATCGATACCCGCCAGGCGCGGTCTTCGGAGTGGGCCGGGAAAATTTCCAAAACATCCCCGCGCACGCGAAAGGTGCCACGGGTAAAGGCAGCATCATTGCGGGTATATTGCAGCTCGACCAGACGTTTCATAATGTCGTTGCGGTCAACTTCATCGCCCACCGCAATGCGCTGTGTCATCTCAAGGTAGGTTTCCACCGCGCCAATACCGTAAATGCACGACACCGATGCCACGATGATACAGTCATTGCGCTCTAGAATGGCGCGCGTGGCAGCATGGCGCATCCGGTCGATCTGTTCATTGATCGAACTGTCTTTTTCAATATAGGTGTCGGTCCGCGCCACATAGGCTTCGGGCTGGTAATAGTCGTAATAGGAAACGAAATATTCCACCGCATTTTCCGGGAAGAAGCTTTTCATCTCGGAATAAAGCTGGGCGGCCAGGGTTTTATTCGGCGCCAGCACCAGGGCCGGGCGCTGGGTTTTGGCAATGATATTGGCAATGGTAAATGTCTTGCCCGACCCGGTCACACCCAGCAAAACCTGGTCACGCTCGCCCTGCTCGATGCCGTCATACAGCTCGGCAATCGCCTGCGGCTGGTCGCCCGACGGCTCATATTCCGTCACCAGCTTAAACTTCCGCGATCCTTCAACCGGCGGGCGGCGTTTGGTCAAAAATTCTGGCAGCGCATTCATCGGGCAGACCCCTGTTTTATCCTGCCCCTAGTTATAAGGTAGATAGGACCAATCGCAAGCCCTGCTCCTGACAGTTCCTGACAGGTTTTGTCACTATGCTGTCACCCCCTTGGGCAAAACGACACCAGACAGTAGTCAAAAACCAGGTTCTCAGCCCGCCTTATAACGCTTTGCGATAATGGAACTGCCCACCGTCGTCAAAATAACCGTCACCATCAGCAAGATAAACGCCAGCGCAGCACCAAAAGGCCAGTTTGACGCCTTGGCGAACTGTTCATACACAACAGGTGCCATCATCTGAAACTGCGGCCCTCCAAGCAACAACGGCGTTGCATAGGCATTCATGCAAAGAATGAACACCAGTGAGGCACCGGCCAGCACACCGGGCAGGGACAGCGGGACAAGCACCCGGAAAAAGGCGGTTGTCGGACGCGCGCCCAAATTGGCCGCCGCATCTTCAACCTGGCGCGGGATACTTTCAATAACCGACGCCAGCGTCAGGATCATATAAGGCAGAACGATGCCCACCGTTGCGAAAATCACGGCACCGGGCGTGTAAAGCAACGTCAGGGGCTCGGAAATAATGCCAAGTCCCAACAATGTCGCATTTATAAGCCCGGTGGTGCTTAACAGCGCAATATATCCTGCCGAACGCACCACACCGCCCACAAGCAGTGGAAACATTGTCAGGATTGTCCATTTGCTCTTCCAGCGGCCTTCCATCCGTGCCAGCCAATAGGCAGGGCCATAAGCCAGCAGCGTTGTTAACACCGTACAGGTCAGAGCAATGGTAATCGTCGTTACCAGGATTTTCTGATAGTACGGATCAACGACTGCCTTGGCATAATTCTCGAACGTGAATGCCTGTTGCATGATGTAAAGCGGATCATATTCGTTAAACGAATACCGCAACATCAACAGCATGGGGCCGCCCAACAGAAGAAGGACAAGAAGTCCCGCCGGAAGAACAAGTTTTGCCATTTTGTCAGCCTTTGAGCACGCGGTTCCAGGTATCCAGAAGCTTGGTCTGGTTTTCCAGAATAAAGTCAAAATCGGGTTGCCACAGGCGGTTTTGTTCGGCTTCGGAAAAGCCGATTTTTTCTTCTAGTTCCGGGCTGATATGGCCGTTCTTCACGGTCGGCAAATAGCCCATTTTCTCAGCGAAGGCCTTTTGTACTGCAGGATCAAGCAGCGCATTCATATAGGCCATTCCGCCCTCGGGGTTGCGGGCATTTTTCGGCACCGCAGCCTCGTAAACGGCAGGGAAAGCGCCTTCTTCGGGCACAACCCAGCCCAGATCAATTCCGGATTTGGACCAGCTATACCCACGGGCCGCCGAAATAATCGTGATCCAGATATCGCCCGATGCCAACGCCTGACCAACAGCCTCTGTAGAGGGCAAAAGCTTTGCATCCAGCTCTTTCCAGGCGGCAACACCCTTTTCACTGCCGTCAAAGTCAGACAGCGTGCCGCCATTATGGATCGCCGCATAGGCCATGTTGGACGTATAAAGAAAATCGCTCAGGCCGATCTTGCCTTTATATTTCGGGTTCCACAGCTCTGCGATGGATTGCGGCGGGGTTGTGATCAGGTCCTTGCGATAAACAATCGTATGTGCCGAATAAATCAATGGCACCGAATGCGCCTTTTTCAGAAACGGCAGAATATTGTCGTAATTGGGAACGTTGGACGCATCCAGTTTCTCGACAGCGCCCACCTTGGCGGCGGCGTACATATCAAAATCTGCCAGCAGGGCAGCATCCATGCTGCCGCGACGTTGCATCCGTTCGGAAATCAGTTTGGTACGACGGGGAACCGGACCGGATATTTCCTGAAGAACGTTATAGCCCGCGGACTTCATAACCGTTTCGTCAACATTCGCCTTGAGCAAATCGCCAAAGGTCCCCCCCCATGTCCCGACAACAACATCGTTTGTTTGTGCCATCAATTTTCCGGGCACCATTGAAACAGCCGACAATGCCGCAGCCGTAGCTAGAAAAGAACGACGGGTTAAGTTAGCCATGAGTCTCTCCTGATATATGTTTGATATTTTGATATTTTTTATTGTTAGTGGGTAAGAAGCCGCACCGACGCGACATCCCAGTCAAGCCGAACCGGATCCCCGACACGCAAGCCCGCGCGCTGGTCATCCGGCCCCGGTGTTGCCATAACAACCGAGATCGAAGTGTCACCAACCATCACCGTGTATTCCGTTTGCGCCCCAAGATAGAGACGTTCGCGCAGGGTGCCTTCGACCCCCTCGCCGTCACGCGACAAGCTGATTTTTTCGGGCCGCAAGGTGTAATATTGCGCATCAGCCTGTATCCCGGGCATTGTCGGCATAACGGTGCCGTCTGCAGTCCGGAATTGCCCGTCCTCGACACGGCCCTTAACGACATTTGACCGCCCGACAAAATCGGCGACAAAGGCATCGGCTGGCTGCTCGTATAAATCCTGTGCCGTGCCCGATTGGCGTACACGACCGGCTTCCATCAATACAAGCTTGTCAGACATGGTCAGGGCTTCTTCCTGATCATGCGTCACCATCAGTGTGGTCAGTTCCAAAGACTGCTGAAGCCCGCGAATTTCGCTGCGGACTTCCCCGCGCAATTTGGCATCAAGATTGGAAAGTGGCTCATCAAGCAAAAAGACATCCGGGTTCAGAACAAGCCCGCGTGCCAACGCAACCCGCTGCTGCTGCCCGCCTGAAAGCTGGCGCGGGTAACGGTCTGCAAAGTGATCAAGCCTGACACGTTTGAGTGCCTCGATACTTTTTTCCTCGCGCTCGGCCTTGCCAACTTTGCGCATTTCCAGGCCAAAACCAACATTCTGGGCAACCGTCATGTGGGGAAACAGCGCATAGGACTGAAACACCAGTGCCGTATTGCGTGCATAAGGCGGCAGATTTGTAACATCCCGGCCATTGATCAGGATCGACCCGGCACTGGGCTCGACAAACCCGGCGACCATCCGCAATGTGGTTGTCTTGCCGCATCCCGAAGGCCCAAGAAGCGATACAAGCTCTCCTTTGAGGATGTGCATGCTCATATCGGTTACGGCAACCGCTTCGCCAAATTTCTTGCAGACATTCACAAGTTCCAAAGATTTCATAGATCCGATCTCCAATGTCAGACGATGCGGGAGAGTTTTACGTAACGGTCGGTGATCAACATCATCGCCGCGATGACAACAACCTGAATGGTCGCAACCGCAGCCAGCGTCGGGTCGATCTGGAACTCAAGATAGTTCAGCATCGCGATTGGCAGAGTGCTCATTCCCGGACCAACAAGAAGCAAAGTCAGTTCAAGGTTTTCAAAACTCTGGATAAAGGAAAACATCGAGGCGGCGACAATCGCCGGGCGCATCATCGGCAGCGTCACCCGCACAAAAACAGTCCAGGGGCGGGCGCCAAGGTTGGCGGCGGCCTCTTCTATGCTTTTGTCCAGTCCCTGTAATCCAGCGGTAGCAACCCGCACGGTCCAGGGGATCGTCAGCAAGATATGCGCGGCGACCAGGCCTGGCAAAGTACCGACAATATCCATATCCAACTGGTTCTGCGCGAGCAGAAAAGTAAGATAAAGTGCCGTGCCCGCCACAATACCCGGCACAATAATAGGTCCCAAAAGAAAGGTCGTGATTGCCTGCTTGCCGCGGATTGCACTGCGCGTAAGTGCCAATGCTGCTGCCATCCCCAATGGCACACCAATAATGGTCGCCAGTGCCGCCACCTTGAAACTGACGAAAAATCCGCTCAGAAATTCTTCGCGATCAATTGCGTTCGCATACCATTCCAGCGAAAAGCCCGAAGGCGGAAACGTAATGATGGTGTCTTTGAAAAAGGATGTCAAAACCAGCAAAAACACCGGCAGCAACATGACAAGATAGGCGAGAATAATCACGCCCCGGTAGGTCAGGCGTGTCAACCGCATCAGAGTATCTCCCTTGAAGTCTGATCCAAAAAGCATGACGCATTTTGATCTGCGATCGTTTGCAGGCGGGCAAGGGTTTCTGTCGAAAACCGCCCTGCCCGCGCCATCAAATTAAGCTGTCCCAGCACTTCGCCAGACGGTGCGCGAACCGGAATATTGACGATCGCGTCACACCCCCCATCGACAATTCTTTGCCAGTCCGGAAAACCGGCCTGCAATGCCTCCAGCCCGTTAGTTAATACCGGGGCCTTGGCATCGCGAACGCGCGCCATTGTCGGTGCATCCTCAAATCGCTTGAAACCGGCATCCGGAAAACGATCCGGATGGGTCGAGTAAATCCGTTCGCCTCCGTCGGGGTAATACCGCAGGGCCGTTGCCGCGATGATGTCTGTCACATCGCGCATTTGACCCAGCATCGTATCCATCCCCTTTGCCGTCGCCCTCATGTTGCAGATGTCTCCTGTTCCAGCGGCAACACAAGCCGGGTGTCCGACAATTCAAGCGTGATATTTGCCATTTTGCCGTGGGGCACTTTTTTAAAGTGATCCTTATCCGCCCCGGTAATTGAAAGGCGCAATTTACTGCCTTTCGCCAAGGTCCAGGCCGTCGGCAATAGCGGAATGCGAATGCGCTGTGCCTCGTTCAATGGCAAGGGGCGCGCACTGTCCCGGTGATAGCTGCGAAACGGCCAATTAATGCGAATATTATCCGGTGCGTCCTCTTCATCACGGAAAATCGCCCGCAAAATACCTTCGGTGATGTAACGCTCCGTTCCGTCGGCTTCCACTTCGGTCAAATAAATGAAAAGCCCCGCATCCGGTGCATCAAAACGGGCTGTCATCTCAAGCACCGCATGGCCGGCAAGGGCAATATCTTCCGTCATTGGCGCACTATCGAACGACAACATAAGGCCCGTGCGCCCCTGCCAGTCAAAATAATAGTTCCGTGAATCCAGCCCCGATATGCGTTCGTAACGGGTTTCAAAACCGGTTCCGGTTTCTGGCACACATTGATAGGCTGCCGTCCCGGTTGCGCTGTGCGTGCCAAGTCCGCCCGCCTGATCAGGATGCAAAACAAGCTGTGCCGGTTTTGGTGGCCAGGTTTCGGCCTCGCCCCATGCCTCTTCGTGCAGTTTGAAATAGGCAACAGGTGGCTCGGTCCGCAAACCGGTATCCATGCCCATCAGATATGTATCAAAAAACCGCAAAACGGCCCCCAACATCGAAAATGTCGGGGTTTCCGACGCGCGCCACGGCGAAACATCAATACGGGCACCATGATCCCACGGACCAAGCAAAAGGTGATGCGGGTTTTTATTCAGCGTCAAAAACCGCGAAATCGCCCCATTGGCATAACCCGCCCCATCCATCCAGCCAGACATCGACAAAATCGCGACATCCTCATTTACGCCATCACAATAGGAATAAGGGCTGATGGAGGCACTGGAATAATCGGGGTCATAAGGCAGGCCCTGCTCGCGATAGGACAAATCCGCCATGAAATCGGTCTGGCGGAAATTGGCCTGGTGCTCTGCCACCGCCTCGGCCACCAACGCCCCTGATGGGTCCTCGTCAACCGGTTGCGGCCCCAGATAATCCGGGCTGGCATAATATTTATAGTTCTTGAGATAGGCCCGCTGATCAAGATCGAGCCCCTTCATCAGGTCATCATATACCCGGGTCAGCGAAACGCACTGCATGCCCCCCGGAAAATAATTATCCGAATATGTATCCCAAACAGAAAACAACGGCGCGATGGCCTTTACCGCCGGATGCCCCGTCGATGCCAGAAAATCCGATGCCGCGCCAAGATAGGAAATACCCGTCGCCCCAATAACACCATTGGACCAGTTCTGGTCGATCACCCAATCAGCGACCTCGGCGCTGTCAAAACGCTCTGCCGGGGAACGAAACCCGTCCCGGGTTCCAAAACTGGCCCCGGTACCGCGCACATCAATTACAATCACCGCATATCCACGCGGGACAAAATAATCGCTGAATTTCCCGGTATTCGGGTTTGGAATCTCTGTCGAGCCCGCTGCCAGCTTAAAACGGCGGAAATAGGGAGTAAAAAGCAGCAACGCAGGAAATTTTGCCTCCGGGTCTGCGCCTTGCGGCAAATAAACATCGACCGCTAGTCGGCAGCCGTCGCGCATCGTCACATACAAGGATGCGGGGCTTTCCGGCAATGTGTAAGGCACAGGGCGCTTTGCCTCATAGGCGGCAATTCGGCTTTGCAGGTCCGGGAAGGAGGTCATCAAAATGCTTCCGTGTTTGTTATTCTTATAAGTTAGACAAGCGAATAAATTTACTTGCGTAAAGTGAGTTATTCTTCACTTTAGTTACGTTTTACGAAAGTGTGAGCGTTTATACTGAGGGGGAAATGGCCTTGCCGATCAATCATAAATCGCTGGAGGCTCTGCGCGCCTTTGTCGAAACCGGCTCTGTCAACGGGGCATCGGATCGCCTTTTTAGAACCGCCCCTCAAATAAGCCGCCTGCTTTCTGCGCTGGAGGACGAGGTTGGTTTTCCCGTGTTATCTCGCCGCGGACGACGGCTTCGGCTCACCAAAGAAGGCAAGGAATTTTATCAGGAAGTAGAAAGGCTTATGCTGTGCCACGATGATCTGAATTTACGCGCAGATCAAATCAGGCGCGGCAAAACCGAACATATTCGCATCCTCGCCGCCCCCTTTATTTCCCATGCCGTCATCAACCAGACCCTAGCGCACATCATGATGCGCCGCCCCGATATGACAGCTCAAATCGACTCTCGTGTGCGCCTTGATATTGATGTTTGGGTGACAGAAGAAACCTTTGATCTCGGCATCGCACCCCTGCCAATTAAAGAGGGTGTTTTTAACATCGAACCCTTTCTGGAATTGCCAATGGTCGCGGTTATGAACCCGTCGCATCCCCTGGCTGCCCAAAAAATCGTCACGTTTGATGATTTTTCCAGCCATCAAATCATTGCGACTCACGCGCGTTCCCTGCTAGGTCAGCATCTTCAGTCGCTTGTCAAAAGAACGGGGAAACGCCTTAATGTCCGTGTCGAGGCACGTAACGGCGTTATCGCCTGTCAGATGGCGGGGCTTAACCTTGGCTGCTGCCTTGCCGATCCTTTTGTCGCCCTGTCTAGCGGCGTTGACGATTTGGTGATCCGGCCCTTTGAGCCCGGTGGCATTTTAAAATACGGGTTTCTGTATCCGGCCGGTCGCAATCGAACCGAAATCGTCGATGAAGTCGCCACCGAAATTCGACACCGTACCACCGAGCTTGCGCGTCATATTTTCGATGACGATGTCCGGTTGTCCTTACGACTATAAAGGGCGAAGGCACAGATACCCTTTGCCAGCCTGCCCCTGCACAGTGCAGGCAAAAGCAGGACGCGCCGCCAGTAGCATCAAAACTTTTACGGAACCCACACCGGCCAAGCGCGTTTAACAGGCCGTATCATCGCAGAACCCGTAATCAAGACCTTAAAACATCCCAAAGAACCCGCAAAAGCGCCTAAACCAACTTGAATTGCGTTAAAACCGGGCGTAGGGTCCGAACCGGAAGAACAAGAGTCTTTCCATTTCTCATTTCATTCCAGGGAAACAGACCAATGGCGTTTATTGCCGACCGTTTGAGCCGTATCAAACCTTCTCCTACCATTGCTGTCACCACCAAGGCCGCAGAACTCAAAGCTGCTGGCGTTGATGTTATCGGCCTTGGCGCAGGCGAGCCGGATTTCGATACCCCCGACAACATCAAAAATGCTGCAAAAGCCGCCCTTGATGCTGGCAAGACCAAATACACTCCGGTCGCTGGCACCCCGGAATTGCGCAAGGCGATTGTTGCCAAGTTCAAACGCGAAAACGACCTGGAATACACCATCGACGAAATCACCGTTGGCTGTGGCGGCAAACAGACGCTGTTTAACGCCCTGTTTGCCACGCTGAACCCGGGTGATGAAGTTGTCATTCCGGCCCCTTACTGGGTGTCCTACCCGGACATGACCCTGATGGCCGAAGGCACCCCCGTGGTTGTCGAATGCCAGGAAGAAAACGACTTCAAAATCACCGCTGCCGAACTTGAAGCCGCGATTACGCCGAAAACCAAATGGCTGGTCCTGAACTCGCCCTCCAACCCGACGGGTGCGGCCTATTCACGCGCCGAACTGCGCGCCCTGGCCGATGTTCTGCTGAAACACGACCACGTTTATATCATGTCGGACGACATGTATGAGCACCTGGTCTATGACGGTTTTGAATTCACCACCATCGCCCAGGTCGAACCGAAGCTGAAGGCTCGCACCCTGACGTGCAACGGTGTGTCCAAATCCTATGCCATGACCGGCTGGCGTTTGGGCTATGCCGCAGGCCCGGTTGAACTGATCAAGGCGATCAACAAGGTTCAGTCGCAAAGCAGCACGCATACCTCGTCGATCAGCCAGGCCGCCTCGGTCGAGGCGCTGAACGGCCCGCAGGACTTCCTTGCCGAACGCGCCGAAGTGTTCAAATCGCGCCGCGACCTGGTTGTGGCAAAAATTAACGAATGCGAAGGGCTGAGCTGCAAAACGCCGGAAGGGGCATTTTATGTTTATCCGTCGTGCGCCGGTACCATTGGTAAAACCACGCCGGATGGCAAAAAGATCGAAACCGATACCGATTTCGTGACCTACCTTCTGGAAGCCGAAGGCGTTGCCGCGGTTCAGGGAACGGCCTTTGGCCTGGCCCCTTATTTCCGCATTTCCTATGCCACCTCGACCGAGGCATTGGAAGAAGCCTGCAAGCGCATTAAACGCGCCTGTGCCGCTTTGAAATAAGACGTTTCATCAAGGTTCATCTCATGACAAAGCCCGGTCCAGAAGGACCGGGCTTTGTTGTTTCAGGCGAAAACCCTTTGCCTGTCATCAGGCGGCTTCAAAACGGATTTTATGCGCCCCTTTCCACAAAACCGCATTGCCCAGTTCGGGCAATTTATCAAGGTTTGAGGTGATAGTGATAAAGTGATTGCCGGCCAACTGGCCCATTTTCGATGAAAAATCCACCCCGCCATAGGCCAGCAGAATTTCCGTTTCGCTAATCCCGCCCGGATACAAAATGATGTGGCCCGGTGCCGGGTGGCTGGTGTGGTTTTCATAATCCACGCCAAAGGTGTAATCGCCCAGCGGAATCCAAACCCCTTCACCCGACCAGCGCACATGCACGATATCACCTTCATATGGCAGCAATTTACGAAACGCTTCCGAGGTTTTCGGCGCCTTTTCGCATTCAAGCCAGGCATCGAATTCATAAGGGCCAGCGTAAACTTTCAACTTCATTGCAGTCTCCTGATCAAACGGAAGCGGGGAATAAACGATTATGGGCAGGGCGATAACGGCCATCGCCTTTTTGCCCGGTAAGGATGCCATCCCTGACCATGACCTTGCCACCCAGCACAATTGTGGTGGGCCAGCCGGTCAATTCCAGGCCTTCATAGGGGGAATAATCGGAACCATCATGCAAATCGGCATGGCGCACGGTGCGTTTTTCCGCCGGGTCCCAAATTGCAATATCGGCATCCGCCCCAATGGCAATGGTGCCTTTTTGCGGATACAGCCCATAGGTTTTGGCGTGGTTGGTCGATGTCATGGCAACAAAGCGGTTAATATCAATGCGCCCTTTCATCACCCCTTCGGAAAACAGGATCGGCATGCGGGTTTCAACACCGGGAATGCCGTTGGGGATATGGCGAAAACTGGTAAGGCCCTTGGGGGTTCGCTTGCCTTGCGGGTCATCATAACGAAACGGGCAATGATCGGACGAAAACAGATCAAACACACCGGTTTCAATGCCGCGCCAGCATTCGGCCTGGGCGGCCTTGTCACGCGGTGGGGGCGAGCAGACAAACTTCGCCCCTTCCCAATCCATCCCGTCCAGATCATCAGCCGTTAACATCAGATATTGCGGGCAGGTTTCGCCAACCACCTTTGATCCCCGGCTGCGCGCACGCGATATTTCATCGCGGGCTTCGCCATTGGAAACATGCACAATCACAATCGGCACATCGACAACTTCGGCCAGGGCCAGGGCGCGATGGGTGGCCTCGCGTTCCACCGCAACCGGGCGGGTGGTCGCGTGGGTGCGCGGGGCAACATCACCCACCTTTTCATGCTTTTCGATCAAAAAGCGAATGGCATCCTCGTTTTCACAATGCACCATCACCGTGGCCCCGGTATCACGCGCCACATCCAGGGTGCGCAAAATCGCGGCATCATCCAGGCGCAAATCCTCGTAGGTCATAAAAACCTTAAGCGAAGTATAACCATCAGCAATCAGGGCAGGCAGGTCCTGGCCCAGTACGGCCTGCGTTGGATCACAAATGATCAGATGAAAGCTGACATCGGTGTAACATTTACCCTCCGCCTGATCGTGATAATCCTTCAGTGTTTCACGAAGCGGGGTGCCCTTTTCCTGCAGGCAGAAGGGCATGATGGTGGTGTTTCCGCCAAAAAGAGCCGACAGCGTACCACTTTCAAAATCATCGGCCATGACAATCCCCTCGCCCGAGGGCTGCGAGATATGAACATGGCTATCAATGCCGCCAGGCAGAACATATTTGCCAGCGGCATCAATTTGCTGTGCACCGCCCGACAGGTTGTCGCCCATCTGTACAATCTTTCCATCACGAATGGCGATGTCGCATTTGAAGGTATCCGATGCCGTGGCAACGACACCGTTTTTGATCACAAGATCAAACTGGCTCATGGATCGTCTCTCTTTGCTGGTCGATCGGTTGGGGTTAGTGCGCCAGAATTTTGCTAAGGAACCCTTCGGTGCGCGGGTTGCGGTTTCCGGCAAAGAATTCTTCTGTCGGGCAATCTTCAACAATTTCACCGCGATCAATAAAAATCATGCGGGTGGCAACCCGGCGGGCAAATCCCATTTCGTGGGTCACGACCATCATGGTCATGCCGTCACGGGCAAGCCCGGTCATCACATCGAGCACTTCCGAAATCATTTCCGGGTCCAGGGCGGATGTTGGCTCGTCAAACAGCATCGCCATCGGTTCCATCGCCAGGGCACGGGCAATGGCAACGCGCTGTTGCTGCCCGCCCGAAAGCTGAAGCGGATATTTGGGGGCCTGTGCCGCCAACCCCACCCGATCAAGCAATTCCAGCGCCTTTTTGCGCGACAATTCCGGGCTGCGCCCCAAAACCGTGCGCTGGGCCAGCATGATATTGTCGATGATCGTTAAATGCGGAAAAAGTTCAAAGTTTTGAAAAACCATGCCCACCCGGCTGCGCAAATCTGGCAGGTCGGTTGCCGGGTCGCCCACCTCGATGCCATCCACACGGATGGACCCTTCCTGAAACGGCTCCAGCGCATTGACGCATTTGATCAGGGTGGATTTACCCGACCCGGAAGGCCCGCAAATTACGACCACTTCGCCTTTATCAACACCGGTAGAGCAGTTTTTCAGGACCTGATAATCGCCATACCATTTGCTTACATCGGTTAATTCAATCATGGCTGTCCTTTGGAAAAACGTGAAATCGAAAAGGGTTCAAGCCCGCGTGCCTGCCTTTGGCCGGAAATCAGCCCGGCGGTGATATGCCCCACCAGCGGGCCAAGCGTGTAGCCGTTTGAGGTAACAGCATTAAAGAAGCCGGGCTGGTCGGGGTGTTCCCCCAAAATGGGTGCGCCATCAATATTGATGTTCATCGCCGCCCAGCTGCGAATGATGTGAAGTTTGCGCAAGGCGGGCACCACATGCTGGGCGACCCACAAATTGCCTTCCAGACTATCAAGTAACGGGCGCGGATGGTGATGCACCGGGTCCAGCCCTGCCGTCCAGCCACCGCCAATAATGAAATTACCGTTGCTGGCCTGCTTTAAGGTCAAATGCCGGTCCGCATGGGCAACAAGGCAGCCAATCAGCGGCGCAACGGCTTCGGTCACAACCATTTGCAGGGGTACCCCAAAAACCGGCACCTCCAGGCCCAGCATTTTGCCAATGCGCGATGCGTAAGCCCCCGCCGCATTGACAATATTTTTAGCACGTACGACACCGCGCCCGGTGGTGACGGCAAAATACGCCCCGTCTTTTTCAATACGGGTCACTTCGGCACGGTCAAACACACTGGCACCTGCAACACGGGCGGCATCCAGCACGCATTGGGTGGCAACCAGCGGGTTGATTTTGCCTTCCTGCGGGCAATAGGCCGCACCGGCAAATTTACGTGACAGAGCTGGTTCGAGGGCAAACAATTCAT
Organism: Thalassospira sp. TSL5-1; assembly: GCF_001907695.1. Taxonomy (NCBI): domain Bacteria; kingdom Pseudomonadati; phylum Pseudomonadota; class Alphaproteobacteria; order Rhodospirillales; family Thalassospiraceae; genus Thalassospira; species Thalassospira sp. TSL5-1. Next base: position 1,076,242 of record NZ_KV880638.1, on the reverse strand, counting down.
CCCTGCCGATCACCTGGCAATCCACCCCCATGCTGCGTTCCGCGCGGGTTTTCGCCTCCAGAAACCGCATGTCATGGTCGCTTTCGGCCACCATGACGCCACCGGTGATTTTCATTTCAAAATCGGCGGCGAGATCATTTTGCAAATCGGCCCATAACTGGATTGAATCGCGTTGAAGCGGCAGGGTTTGCTGGGCCGGCGTTCCACCGCCTTCGGCCCGTGCACCATGATCAAACGATAAAAGCTGCGCATGCAGGCTGCCCGCATTCCCGCCCGATGCCAGCGAATTGGGATAGGCCCTGTCTATCACCACAACATCACGGCCCGCCTGCGCCAAAAACAATGCCGTCGAAATGCCCGCAATACCTGCGCCAATCACCAGTGTTTCGGTGTGCGATACCGGCAGCGGGTCGGCGCAATAGAGCGGTGGGTTTTGTGGCAAATAGCTGCGTTTGTGCCCGCCCCATTCGGGTTTTTCGCGTGCCAGTGCCGCCAATGGCACCGGTCGCAACGGCATTTGCGGGGCAAGGAAACCGGTTTTTTCACTTATCTGGCGTTTGCCAGGGCCCGTTGGACTGGCATGATGAATGTGGTGGGCTGCGGCAATCGCCTGTACATTGTGGCTGCAATACCGCCCCTGACAACGGCCCATGCCCGCACGCGACAATCGTTTCAGCGTGGCAACATCATCGCAGGCGGTTTGCGCAAGAGCACGCAGGGTTTGCAGGGTCACTTTTTCGCACCGGCAAATTTCGGTATCACCGGGAAGATCATTAACACTGGTTTCATCAACCTGATAAAGCGACCATAGTGCGCGTTGAAACGCCTGATAGCGGGCCAGTTTAGCCGCAATCCCCCCGGTACGGACTGCAAAACCCAGTTTTTGGGCAAGGGTCGCTCCGGTCAATTTGCCCTGGGTCAGGGCAACATGGGCACCACCAAACTGCGCGGCTTCACCAATGCTGTAAATGTCATCCTGGGTGGTTTTGCCTGTCGCATCGCGCCGGGCAACCAGTTGCCCCTTTACCACATCATGCGCGCAGCCCAGCAAACGCGACAGTTCGTTTGATGCTGTAAACCCACCCCCCAAAAGAACGGTATCAGCGTTAAAAACCCGGGCGCCGTCGGGCGTTGCAACCTCGACCGTTTGCACCGTGCCTGTTTCACTGGCCAGAATACGGGTGACGCTGCTGCCCCATAAAACCGGCACGCCTCCCAGCCTAAGGGCGGATACCTGCCGTGCCCCACGCAGGGCCAGTTGCGGGTCCTTTTGAAACAGTTGCAACAAGTTTGCCGGTTGCTGCCACGGCGATGGTGCAGCCTCCAGCACGGCCACCACATCCGCGCCGATTTTGCGCAATTCCGTTGCCACTTGCAAATTTAAGGGGCCATTGCCCGCAATCAGGATACGCTTGCCCGGCGCTGTGCCATAACTGCGCAAAAAGGTTTGCGCTGCCCCTGTGGTCATCACACCGGGCAGGGTCCAGCCGGGGATCGGGGCCGGGCGTTCAAAGGCCCCGGTGGCAATGACCAAAGCCCCGGGAAACACATAAAACGCGCCTTCCGGGCCATACAAACCCACTTTCAGGCGACCATCCCCCTGGCGTTCCGCCCCCCAGACAACGGTTTTTTCGGAAAGACTCACCCCGGCATCACGGGCCTGCGTAATCAGCTTTGCGCCGGCCGATATTTGCGCATCATGCTGATAATGCTGCTGTGCCGTGCCCGATGACGGCTGTTTGAAATATTGCCCCCCCGGTGCGGACCGGTCATCCACCATCATCACCCTGGCCCCTGCCTGTGCAGCCATGACCGCCGCTGCCAACCCGGCAGGCCCGGCCCCAACCACAAGAATGTCGGTTTCATCGCTGGAAATATTCGTCGGTGGGGTGGTGATTTCCGTAATCGTGTTGGTCGTCGCGGCGTAGGGCGTGCCAATCGCGGGCCGGGCCGCCTGCGTGCTGACCTGCATGTTGGGTTCTACCAGCGTCATGCAGGATCGCTGGCTGGCAACATGGTCAATCGTCACCAGGCATTCGTTGCAAACGCCCATGCCGCAAAACACACCCCGGCCCTGCGCTTCGGATACAGGTGCAAGGTTGCGAATGCCCGCCGCATAAAGGGCGGCAGCAACGCTTTGCCCGCGCTGTGCGGTCATGGCACGCCCATCATAAAAGAATTGCACTTCTGTGCTTTCATCCGGGCGGGGTGTGGTTGGGAACGGGCTTTGCATGGGCCAGTTTGCCTTATTGCGCAAAGGTCAGATTAAAATCCGACACCAGTTGTTGCATCACCTGGTCCTGGGCCCTGGGCAAAGGCAAGCGCGGCGGGCGCGGCGGCCCTGCCTGAAACCCCATATGCGACAATAACGATTTTGTCCCCGCGACATAGGCCTGCCCGGCCACTGCCTCAATAATCGGCAGCCATTTCAGGTAAAGCGCACGGGCTTCGTCGATTTTGCCTTCATCGGCAACCAGTTCAAAAATGCGTGCCATTGGCCCAGGCGCGACATTGGATGCCACCGCCACCCAGCCCTGCGCCCCCATGACAAAGGATTCAAACCCAAGAATACCGCCAAACACGGTCATGTTTTCCCCGGCGAACCGGATAATGTCGCGCACGCGCGTGATTTCCAGGGTGGATTCCTTGATATAATCGCAGCCATCAATTTGCGCGATACGGGCCACCAGGTCGGGTTTCAAATCAACATTCGACGTTGCCGGGTTGTTGTAAACCATAACCGGAATGGAAATCGCCTCGGCAATGGTCTGATAATGCACCACAAGTTCATCATCGGTCGGGGTGGAATAAAAGGGCGGGATCACCATCACCCCGTCCGCCCCCATTGTTTGGGCAATCCTGCTGAGCCGGACCGCTTCGCGGGTATCTTCCGCCCCTGTGCCAATCAACACCGGAACACGCCCGGCGACGGTTTCAATCACGGTGCGGGCAACGGCATCGCGTTCTTCCTGTGACAGCGACAAAAATTCGCCGGTTGATCCCAGCGGGATCAGGCCATGAATGCCCTGGCGAATTTGCCAGTCGGTAAAATCGACAAGGGCTTTAAGATCCAGGGAGCCGTCATCGGCAAGGGGGGTAATCATAACGGTGAAAACACCGCGAAACTTGAGGCTCATTTTATCGAAATCCTGGAAAATCAACGTTGTTCTGCAAGCGATACATGGGCCGTCGAACGGCCAAATCTTTTTTCAATTCTGCGCTGCACCAGGTCCCACAATGTGGTCAGAACCAGGTAATAAATGGCGGCAACGGCAAACAGTTCCAGCACCATGAATTTTTCCTGGATCAAAACCTGGGTGCGGCGCAAAAGTTCTTCCATTGAAATAACCGACGTCACAGACGTGGTTTTCAACAGGCCATTCACCGAATTGCCCAAGGGCGGAATAATCACCTTGAAAGCCTGGGGCATCACAATGTGACGCATGATTTTGCGTTCGGTCATGCCCAATGCCCGACCGGCACGGGTTTGCCCCTCGGGCACGGCCTGGATCCCGGAACGGATAATTTCGGCAAGATAGGCCGCCTCGTTCAAAGCCAAGCCCAGCAAGGCGGCCTCAATCACGCTAAAGCGGATGCCAAGCTGGGGAAGGGCTGTGTAAATAATGATCAACTGAACCAGAAGCGGAGTTCCGCGAAACAGCCAGATATAAAAACGGGCAAAAATTTTAACCGGTTGCGCATGTGACCGCCGCATCAGGGCAAGGATAAAGCCCAGCACCAAACCGCCAATCAGGGAAACGACTGTCAGCCAGATTGTTGTGACAACACCGCCCAGGATATAGGAATTAAACAAATATCCGAAAAAGCCGGGCCAGTTCCAAGTTTCCATGTCGTTCGCTTTCGGGAAGTTAGGGCAAGACAGAAGCCGCGCGGGATCGGCCTGTGAACATGATGTTGTCCATGTGAGGGGTGCCGGAAACAGAACAACAAGCAAGGGAGAAAACACGCCTTCCTGTTTCCGGCGGGTGGTTCCGGGTTATTTGATTTCGTATTTGGCCTTGGGAACCGCGATGCCATATTCGCCAAACAGTTTGGCGATGGTGCCATCGGCTTTCATATCGTCCATGACCTTCAGCACGGCTTCGGCCAGTGGACGGTTTTTAAACGCCAGCGCCACCGGGGCCGGATACAGACCGCTTAACACGCGGTCAAAATCGCCACGGGCATCATATTCCTTGGCAACGGCATCAATCGAAACAACACCGTCAACCTGCCCCGCCCGCAAGGCCTGATAGGCCAGAGCGAAATTATCAAACGTGCGAATATCCAGGCCTTTCAGCCCCTCGGCCTTCAGCTCGGCATCCATTGCCCGGGTTTTGCTTTCTTCAAAACCGCCAATTTCAACACCGATAACCTTTCCGGCCAGATCCTCTTTTTTGCTGACAGATTTGCCTGTGCCCGGCGCCATCGAAATGCTGATGGCCTGGTCTTCATACGGGATCATTTCCATGATCTTGGCGCGTTCTTCGTTATAGAAAATGCCGGTATTGATCATGTCCCAGCGTCCCCCTGCGAGGCCCGGAATCATGGCCGAAAATTCGATGCGAATATATTCAGGGGTCAGGCATAAACGCTTGGCAATCATTTTACCCAGCTCCACTCGCATCCCTTTCAAATCGCCATTTGAATCGATGAACTGTAATGGCGGCAAGGTCGGGTTGGTGGACATGATCAGCGTGCCAGGCTTCACCAAGTCGGAATCGGGAACAGCCGGGCTGCAGGATGCCGCAAAAACAGGCGACGTGCCGACACCCAAAACCGCTGCACAAATGGCGGTAGCAAAAAACAGACGTGAAAGCATGATAACCCCTGTGAGTGATATTGTTTCTATGTCATTTTTGCCAATCGCATTCGATTGGTATACCACTTTAATACACAAAAAATATGCACACGACAAGTGCAACAAAATCACCTGCTCAAAAATCATGCAAGATCTTAAAAATTCTCGATAATTTTTTGTCTTATTTCATGCAAATGGCGGTGCATGGCTTCCTTTGCCCCCGCTGCATCATGCACGGCAAGGGCATTCACAATCATCCGGTGATCAGCAGAACCGGGCTTGCCCCGCCCTGAAAGCTGGTGGCGTTCAAAGATGGCAGTATAGCGGCGCATCTCGATAATTGTCTTGAAAATAAAGGGGTTGCCGCTGCTTTCACCAATTGTTTGATGCAATATGTCATCGAAATCCCACAGCACATCCGCCTCGACATCCGATGTGTTTTCGATGTCGCTTAATAACGAGTCGAGCCGCTTTAAATCCGCGGCACTCATGCGCTCTGCCGCCAGCGCGGCCGCCGTAGGCTCGATCAAAAGGCGCAAATTCAGGCAATTCAGATAATCCTCCAGCGTTACCACCCGCACCGTCAGGATACCCCGGCTATTGCGCACCAAAAGCCCCTGCCCCTCCAGACGGCCCAGCGCATCGCGCATGGGCGAACGCGAAACACCCATTTGGTCGGCAAGACGACGTTCCTGCACAATGGTGCCCCCGGCCAGTTGGCCCTCAAGGATGCTTTTTAACAAACGCGCAAAAACACTGTCTGCAAGGCTTTGATTGTCGGGAGTGCTGTTTGATGGCTCTTTCAATTATCTGTACTCACGCTGGATTCTTATTAGTATATATTCGGTATACCGCGTGAAACCGATAGAATGAAAAGGAAATACATGTCGGGGAGCAAGGAAAATTCCATGATCATCGCGCGTGGCGAGGAAACCGGCGGGCCTCATAACCTAGCGACATTAACCTACAAGGCCGTTTCCGAGATGATCCGTCACCGCCGCCTCAATGGGGGCGATGTGATTGTCGAGGCACGTCTGGCCGAAACACTGGGTATTTCCCGCACCCCCCTTCGCGAAGCCCTCCAGCGCCTGGAAGGCGAAGGACTGGTACGCAAGGGCGATGGACGGAATTATGTCGTACGACGTGTTGATGTCGGGGAATATTTGCAAAGCCTGCGCCTGCGTAAAATCATCGAACCCGAAGCCGCCGTTCTTGCCATGAGCGCCATCCCCCGCAAGCAATTGATGTCCGTGCGCCGCGAAATCGAAGACCTGATGGATGGCACAGCCTATCACACCGATGCCCACTGGTTTTCGGACGACAACCTGCACAATATGATCATCGATCATTGTGGCAACGAGGTCATGGCACAAACCCTGCGGGGCCTGCGGGCAACCACGCGGCTGTTTGAAATTGCCCGTCTGAAAGAACGCCTGCAACCGGATTCGTCAGAACATCTCGCCATCATCGAGGCCCTGTCCGCCCATGACGAAGCAAAAGTACGCGAAACGGTTGCCGTCCATGTCCAAAGCCTGATCAGCTTTACCCGCCATCATTTGGGCATTCCATCGGCCTGAAAATGATCGTCCATTTCAGGCGACCTGCCCGTGATAGCAGCGCAATCATGACCAGATTTGCGATTTTGATCGTTGGGGTTTGAAGCCCTTTGGCCTGCCCCTTCCAGAATTCCAACTGGCAGAGCTTCTGAAACGCCCGGCTGTTTAGATCATCCCGCAGTGACGCATATACCACCATGCGCAGATGTTTTTCTTTAATCCAAGACAAAGCTGGCATGAGCACGGGAGCCTTCGGAACACCGCTGCACACTGCTGCACACCGCTGCACTTGCCGGGAGGCATAATCTTCGCCATGATAAAACCAATATTCACGCACCAAAATACCGATAATTCAGGGTTCCCATGCAAAAAGACAATTTCCACGCTATTGTCGACGGTGTTCGCCTTGCCTGTCAGCACCTTGTCCCGGATCATTCCCGGCTTTGCGCCGGGGCGGAGGATCAGGCCGATGCCCCCACCATCATCCTGCTGCATGAGGCCCTGGGCACCATTCGCATGTGGCGCGATTTTCCGCAAAGGCTGGCAAATGCAACCGGGCTCTCCTGCCTGGTATATGAAAGGCGTGGTCATGGCACATCCGACCCGCAAACGGTGGTCCCACGCCCGATAGATTTCCATAACGAGGAAACCGACCGTTTCCTGCATGGCCTGATTTCCAGCCTAAAGCTGAAAAATCCCATCCTGTTTGGTCACAGTGACGGGGCCACCATTGCGCTAAAATATGCCGCCCGTTTTCCCACCGTGCCCCGCGCCGTCATCAGCCTGGCCGCCCATGTTTTTGTCGAGGATGTCACGATCGACGGCATCGAAATGGCGGCCCGAACCTATGCCAGCACAGACTGGAAATCACGGCTTGAACGTCACCATTTTGACCAGACCAACACCGTCTTTCGCGCCTGGGTCGATACCTGGCGCCAACCGGCCTTCCGCGACTGGCAAATGATCGACGAACTGCCTGCCATCACCTGCCCCGCCCTGATCCTGCAGGGCGATGACGACCAGTTTGGCAGTGACGAACAAGTCACCACCATCGCCCACCATGTCAGCGGCCCCGTTACCAGCCACATCATCCCCAGTTGCGGGCACATTCCCCACCTTGAATCCCCCGCTGCCGTTCTCGAGTCGGTTCGTCACTTTCTGGACACTTATTGTTAGTTAAATCAGAATGTTACAATTTTTCCCCAAAACAACAGGCTTCAAATCAGTTACAAAAAAACCCGATGGCCGGGGGCGACCATCGGGTTAGGGTCAAGAATGACAGCACTTTTTTCTTCTGCCATTCTTCCTGTCCTTTTGGGGGAAAAGGACAGGCAATAAATTATCCCTCGAGGGCTTCCTCGGCATCCAGAACGGCAGCGACCGCATGAATGACCGAAGCGATACGCACGGCGTTCTGAACAATTTCCTTGTTGAACCCTGCCTGCTTCAATACCTTTTCGTGGCTATCGATGCACATGCCACAACCGTTGATCGCAGATACTGCAAGAGAAAACAACTCGAAATCCGCTTTATCAATACCCGGCTTGCCAATAATGTTCATGCGCAGGCGGGCAGGCATGGTGGCATATTCTTTTTCCGACACCAGATGCGTGAAGCGATAATAGATATTGTTCATGCCCATAATGGCCGCAGCGCCCTTGGACGCTTCAATCGCTTCGTCTGAGAGTTTCCCGTCGGCTTCGGCGGCTACAGCACGCAGCAATTTTGCATTGCGCGACGCATAGGCACAGGCCAGGGCCGTTCCGTAAATCTGCTGGTCGGTCATGCCCGGGTTGGAAAACAGGGTTCCCAGGTTCAGCTTCAAGTCCTTGGCATAGGCCGGCAAGGAGTCTTTAATTTCAGCGATAGACATCGAAAACATCCTGAATTTTGTGAAGAAATTAACGCTACTTCCGGCACGCCTTGGCGAACCGGCGCAACCTTGTTTGGCTGCGCGTGACCCGAATGGCACGGCAAATTCCGTGCGGGCCAGGATGGACCGGGCATTACCTGCCCGGTCCGAAATTCAAGCGAGGTCCAAGCCAAAGGCTTAGAGGGTGGCTTCACCCTTGTTCCAGTTGCACGGGCAAAGCTCGTCGGTCTGCAGTGCATCGAGAATACGCAGGGTTTCCTGCGGGTTACGACCCACAGAAAGATCGTTCACCTGAACGTGGCGGATAATGCCTTCCGGATCAACGATGAAGGTCGCACGCAGAGCAACGCCTTCGCCCTTTGCGATCACGCCCAGCGCATTTGCCAGTTCTTTCTTTTCGTCAGCCAGCCAGACAAACGGGCTGTCGCCCAGGTCTTCGTGGTGGGTACGCCATGCAGCATGGACAAAATCGGTATCGGTCGAGCAACCGAGCAGAACGGCATCACGATCTTCAAAATCGCCGTTCAGTTCGCCATAACCAACGATTTCGGTCGGGCAGACAAAGGTAAAGTCCTTCGGCCAGAAGAACAGAATCTTCCATTTTCCGTCAAAAGATTTGTCTGTAACCGGGGCAAAGCTGTCTGCGGTTTTGCCCGAAACACCGGTAAGATTGAATTCCGGGAGGGTATCTCCAACGGTGAGCATTGCTGTACTCCTAACGCTTGATGTTTATAATCCCTGTAAGGCCCCCGATGGGCCTCTCTAGATTTAGTTTGCATGTGCAAAAAGCAACATCGCTGGTGGCGATTTGTAGTTAATTGCTTTACCTATGACCAATAAAATAAATCTGGTTTTTCGATAGGAAAAATTTATGGCGGCCCAACCCAGCATCAAACAGCTCAAATATCTGGTCGCGCTGGCGGAAACCGGCCATTTCGGTCGCGCTGCCGAGGCCTGCTTCATCACGCAGCCCAGCCTGTCAGCCGCAATCAGCGAGCTTGAAAACCTGCTGGGTGCACAACTTGTGGAACGCAACAAGCGCCAGGTGCTGATTACCGCCCTGGGGCAGGAAGTTGTTTCGCGGGCGCGGCATATTTTGCGCGAGGTCGACGAACTGGCCGTTGTTGCCCATGCCGCCAACCAGCCATTGGTCGGCCCGATCAATATCGGCGTCATCCCCACCATCGGCCCCTATCTTCTGCCCGATGTCATGGCGCGCCTGCGCAGTGGTTTTCCCAAAATGCAGCCCTTCCTGCGCGAAGACCAGACAGCCAAGCTGGTGGATCTGCTTTTGGGCGGCAAACTGGACCTGGCCCTGATTGCCCTGCCAATAGAGGAAAACGGCCTTGAGGAAATGGACCTGTTTGAAGACAGATTCGTTTTTGCCTGCAGCCCGGACAATCCGTTAACGGCCAAAAAGAAAATCAATATCGACGATATCAAGGACGAAAAGCTGCTGTTGCTTGAAGACGGCCATTGCCTGCGCGATCAGGCACTGGAAATCTGCCAGCGTGCAGGTTGGAGCAAATCCGCCGACTTTCAGGCCAACAGCCTGTCCACCCTGGTGCAAATGGTCGCAGCGGGCATCGGATCGACCCTGTTACCTGAAATGGCCCTGGAAGTTGAGGCTCGCCGCCGCGATACCATCGCCATTTTGCCCTTTGAAAACCCGGTGCCGGTTCGCCGGATTGGCCTGGTGTGGCGTCGCAGCTCGGCCCGCAAGGCCGAATACCGCAAACTGGGAGCCTATTTGCGTGGGTCACTAAACCCTTGTAAAGCCGCCGATGTTGCCTGAAAGTCTCCCGAACATCGCAGCCCGGACACCTAAACTGACATCGTGCCAAAGCTGCACCCAACAAAATATATTTACCAAATTGACCGATCAGAGAATTTTTACGGAACCAAACGCCCATGCTGCCCATCAAGGATAACAATCCCACTACCCTGACACCCTGGGTCACATGGGGCCTGATTGCCGTAAATGTCATTGTTTTCCTGATGACCCTGTCCCTGGGGCACCGTGGCATCATTCGCGCCAATATCGAATATGGGGCGATCCCGGCAGTGCTGTTTGGTCATGTCGAACTACCGTCAGAGCTGGCTGCCTTCCCGCCTGGTTACGAATTTCTGACCATTTTCACCGCCATGTTCATGCATGGGGGTTGGATGCACATTGGCGGCAACATGCTGTATCTGTGGGTTTTTGGCAATAATGTCGAAGATGCGATGGGGCATTGGCGGTTTTTGGCCTTTTATCTTTTGTGCGGTGTGGCGGCCGCCCTGGGCCATGCCCTGGCCGATACATCATCCCAAATCCCCATGATCGGCGCCTCCGGTGCCCTGGCCGGGGTTTTGGGGGCCTATTTTCTGCTTTATCCCAAGGCGCGGGTTCTGGTGTGGTTTTTCTGGGTGCTTATTTTTTATGTTCCGGCCGTTGTTGTGCTGGGATTCTGGATCGGCATGCAGGTGATCAACCTGACAAGCGGGGTCAATGATGGTGTGGCGTGGGCCGCCCATGTTGCCGGTTTTGCCGCCGGTTTGCTTTTGATTCCGTTTTTCAAATATCGCCATGTCCCCCTGTGGCAGGGTGGGCCAAAACAACAACCGGTTTTTGGGGTTTATCGCCCCGGCCGCTATCGCAACAGCAAGGGTGGCACCAGCCCCGAATTCCGCTTTGATGCGCCGCCCTGGGCCGCTGCCTATGAGCGTGAAAAGGCCCAAAAACGCGATGCCCGGCACGGGTTTTCCAGGGCCCCTTCTTCGGGCACGCAACAGTCAAAAGACAATTCACCCCCCTGGACCTGGCGTCCCGGCGATGTGATTTATGGGGATGATCTAAGCGATAAAAACGCCCCTTCAAACAAACCAGGCCCGCAGCCCTGGGGACCATCGCCGGATCAGGAAACAAATAATACCTCGCATGCTTCCCCCGCCAATCGGCCCAAACGGCACGGCATTGGTGTACCGGGCGTGCGTCGCAAACCGCCCAAAGGGAATGCGGATTAAAACACGCCACCAAAACAGGCCGACATGCGAAATCGTCTGGCGTGAAACGTCACACCACTGGTAAAAAGTTCTTTCCCGATGGTTTCGGCACCAGCAAAACCACGATAGACTATTGATATTTAATGGCTTGGGAAGGGTTTCCCGTCGCGTTTTGTTTTCACTGGAGATACCTGATGCGTGCTGCATTTTTTGAGGAATTTCAGGGACCGATCGAAGTCCAGAAACTGCCGGACCCCGAGCCAGCCGAGGATGGTGTGGTGATTGAAGTCGGCGCGACCGGGCTGTGCCGCAGCGACTGGCACGGCTGGATGGGCCACGATCCCGACATTCAGTTGCCCCACGTACCAGGCCACGAATTTGCCGGCAGCATTGTGGCCATTGGCAAAAACGTAAAACGCTTTCGCGTGGGTGACCGCGTCACGGTGCCGTTTGTTTCGGGCTGCGGGCACTGCCCGGAATGCCGCAGTGGTAACCAGCAGGTTTGCGACCGTCAGTTTCAGCCCGGATTCACCGCATGGGGCAGCTTTGCCGAATATGTTGCGATTGATTATGCCGATGGCAACCTTGTCGCCCTGCCCGAAGAACTGGATTACGTCACCGCTGCCAGCCTTGGCTGCCGGTTCGCAACCAGTTTTCGCGGCGTGATTGACCAGGGCCAGGTGCGGGCTGGTCAATGGGTGGCGGTGCATGGCTGTGGCGGTGTTGGTCTTTCGGCCATCATGATTGCGGCTGCCACCGGGGCAAATGTGATTGCCGTGGACATTGACGACGAAAAACTCGCCTTTGCCAAAACCATCGGTGCCAATGCCACCATCAATGCCAAATCGATCAAAGATGTTGCCGGGGCGGTTCGCGATCTTTCTGGCGGCGGGGCCCATATTTCGGTTGACGGGCTTGGCAGTGCTGTAACGTGCTTTAATTCCGTATCCTGCCTGCGCAAACGCGGCAAACATATCCAGATCGGCCTTATGACCGGCGATCATGCCCATGCCAAAATTCCGATGGACCGGGTTGTCGCCCACGAACTTGAAGTTCTGGGCAGCCACGGCATGCAGGCCTTTCGCTATGATGCCATGCTCGACATGATTGCGACAGGCAAGATCGTGCCGCAAAAGCTGATTGGTGATCGCATTACCCTGGCCGAAGGGGCCACCGCCCTTATGAATATGGACAGTTTTGTCGGCACCGGTGTCACGGTCATTGACCGTTTTTAACGCCGTACCCAATCGACAATAACAAAAAATGCCGGGTATCACACACGCGATAACCGGCATCTTTTTCAGACCAAGCCCATGCCGGGGATACCGGCCTTCGGAACCGTTAACTCAAGGAATTCAGCGCAGCGGTAAAGCCGCTCAGCGATGCCTTGATCACCTGGGTCTGTTCGTTCCCCCAGGCGCGGAAGCCGACAAACAGGGTCGCACCAGCCTTCATCGCGCCGACAAGTTCATCATTCATGACCAAAGCGGCATCACAGCCTGCATTGGTGCATTTGCTGTAAATGACCTTGATTTCCTTGCCCTCATCCACCTTGATGACGATGCCCGGACGCAAATCAACGCCCAGCGGCAATTGCATGTTAAGAACCGAGAATTGTTCCTTGGTTTTGGGATTGGTGGCTTTTTGCACCGTCACGGCCAGGATACGACCGACAGTTTCCTTTTTGCCATCCACATCCTTTTGCAGGAACACCTGCTGGCCAATCTGGCAACGGTCCGGGTTCTTTTGGTCACATTCTTTTTTCCACAGCGGGTCCTTGCCGGCATCCTGTGCCATTGCCGGGGCCGATACCGCAGAAACAGCCATAAACGCACCGACGGCGGCAAACACACACCGAACCAGCGTCGCCTTGCCAAACAGCATTCTTATTCTCCCGTTAAAATGAAAAAGCGCATCATGTGACAGGGAGAGACCCTCCCTTTGCGCTTTAAAGACATGTACAATGGTCTAGCGAACTAACGGCCTCGTGTCGAGCACCTTGATACAGAGGTTGCAGGTGATAAAACCTGCCGGGCAAAAGTCGCAAACCATTGACCAAAGGCGGCATCATATTTTTGCCGACCTGCACGTTGCTGATCAGGGTTCTGGGCGTTGGCCTGGGCTGTTTTATCTGCCGCTTTCTCAAGCCAGCTTTCATGTATTTCGTCATCGACTTCGGGATGAAACTGAAGGCCCCAAATTCGATGATCCACATGATAGGCCTGATGGGGAAACACATCGCCCGTCATCAACAATTCACCCCCGGCAGGAACGTCGAAACCTTCACTATGCCAGTGATAGACCATCATATGGGCAGGAAAAAGGTCTCGTCCGGCCGGGGTCACATAGGCCGGATAATAACCGATTTCGGTTTGTTCCCGATCATGCGGGCGCACCGCAGCACCCAGATTGCGCGCCATCATCTGGGCGCCAAGGCAAATGCCCAGATACCACACATCGGCATCCACGACACGCGGCAACCATTCCATGATACGGGCAACGTTGGGTTCGTGATCGTCATTTGCGCTCATGGGGCCACCAAAAACGATTACCCCCTGATAGGCAGAAAGATCCGTTGGCAAATCCTCGCCCTCGCCGGGACGGCGAATATCAAACGTATATCCCATCTCGGCCAGAACCCGGCCCACCCGGCCAGGGCGACCGTGGGCCGAATTAAAAACCAACAGAACCTGTGCTAAACCCGAAAGACAATTCACAGCATCATTCCTGTTTTCATCTTGCCATTTTGCAATCCATCACGGTGCCTGGCAAAGTTCCGACAGAACCAACCGGCATGTGTGGTTTGCATCATTCCAGTTTAGAACAGGGTGACGGTTGCACCGCACAAAGGCAAGGTTCTTGCGACATATTTCTGCCAACAGCCACCATTTTACACCCATGGCGACAAAAAAGGCCGCCATGCACACCACATGACGGCCTGAAATTTCGAAATCACATCGAGTGATCAGACATTGAATTTAAAGTGGAAAATATCGCCGTCCTTGACGATATAGTTTTTCCCTTCCTGGCGCAGCTTGCCAGCCTCGCGCGCCCCGGCCTCGCCGTTGCAAGCGATGAAATCGTCATAGGCCATTGTTTCGGCCTTAATAAAACCGCGCTCGAAATCGGTATGGATCACACCAGCCGCATTCGGCGCAGTTGCGCCGTCAAACACGGTCCAGGCACGGGCCTCTTTCGGACCAACAGTAAAGAAGGTCAGAAGGTTCAGAAGTTTGTAGCCTTCGCGAATAACACGGGCGAGACCGGTTTCTTCAAGGCCCAGGCTTTCCAGAAACTCTTCTTTTTCCTCGGCACTTTCCAGCAGGGCAACTTCGGATTCAATTGCGGCCGAAACCACCACCGAACGTGCCCCCTGAGCGGCCGCCATTTCGGCCACCTTGGCGGAAAATTCGTTGCCGTCCGCCGCACTGTCTTCGTCAACATTACAGGCATACAAAACCGGCTTGCTGGTCAGAAGCTGCAACATGCGAAACGCCTTGGCTTCGTCTTCGTTGTTCACTTCCACAACACGCGCCGGTTTGCCATCACGCAGCACTTCCAGGGTGCGTTCGACCAGTTCCAGGGTCAGCTTGGCATCCTTGTCGTTGCCCTTGGCACGCTTTTGCAGGCCGGTCACACGCTTTTCCAGGCTTTCCATATCGGCCAGCATCAGCTCGGTTTCGATGGTTTCCGCATCGCGCACCGGGTCAACCGAGCCTTCAACATGGGTGATGTCGCCATCTTCAAAGCAGCGCAGCACATGCACAATGGCATCGGTTTCGCGGATATTAGCCAAAAACTGGTTGCCCAGGCCTTCACCCTTGGACGCACCACGCACCAAACCGGCAATATCAACAAATTCCAGCTGGGTCGGAATGATGGTTGCCGACTTGGAAATGGCAACGATTTTATCAAGGCGATCATCGGGAACGCTCACACGGCCGGTATTCGGCTCGATCGTGCAGAACGGAAAATTGGCCGCTTCGGCGGCTGCCGTCTGTGTCAGGGCGTTAAACAGGGTCGATTTCCCAACATTGGGCAAACCAACGATACCACATTTGAATCCCATCTTTTTCGGGCTCCGTCACATCTGAATTTCAATATATCACCCGCAATGCCACACATGGGCAGGGCCGGTCACTCACTTTTGCGCAAACTTATTTTTTCAGGCGAAATGCCTTGGCAAGGGCTGCGGCCATCGAGGTCGGCGCATCGTCCTTCTGGTCGCTTCCGGCGTTCTTCGCCGCAGAATTTTCCTTTGCCGGCTTTTCTTTCACCGGGCCCTGGCCTGTGTTTTTTGCCCCGTCGGGCGCACCAGTTGCTTTTTGCGGCTTTACCGGTTTTTCCGCCTTTGGTTTGGGCGGCGAAACAAAATTGGCAACCTTGCTCATAAAGGCACTTTCATCCCCCTTGATCAGGCGCGGCAATTCCTGCGCGACTCCGTCAAGAAGGGCTGTCAGCCAGCCATTTTGTTCGGATTTGGAAAAATCCCCCAAAACATGACCATGCACCAGCGCCTTGTCGCCCGGATGGCCAATGCCCAGCCGTACCCGGCGATAATCCTTACCACAATGGGCATCGATCGAACGCAGGCCATTATGCCCGCCATGCCCGCCTGCCCGTTTGACCCGCAACTTGCCCGGTGGCAAATCCAGTTCGTCATGCAGGACGATCACATCTTCAATCGGAATTTTATAAAACCGCAGCACTTCCCCGACCGATTGCCCGGACAGGTTCATAAAGGTTTCAGGCTTCAAAACCAAAACCTTGATCCCGTCAATATCGCCTTCGGCCAGTTGCCCCTGAAACTTGCGCCGCCAGGGGCCAAAAGAATAGCGGCGGACGATTTCGTCCGCCGCCATAAAGCCGATATTGTGACGATTGCCGGCATATCCCGAACCCGGGTTTCCCAGTCCAACCACCAAAAACATCGCAAGTCCCCGATTTTATTCTTCGGTTGCGTCTTCTTCATCACCAGCAGCGTTATCTTCGGATTTCAAAGATGACGGTGCAGCAATGGTTGCAACGGTGAAGTCACGGTCGGTAATGGTCGGCTCGGCACCTTTCGGCAGGGTCGTTGCCGAAATGTGAATCGAGTCGCCAACTTCAAAACCGCTCAGATCGAAGACCAGCTCTTCCGGAATTGCCTTCGGATCGCAGTTCAGTTCAACATCATGACGAACGATGTTGAGAACGCCACCGCGTTTCAGGCCCGGAGATTTTTCTTCATTGATAAAGCGAACCGGAACTTCAACCGTCAGCTTGTGATCTTTTGCAAAGCGCAGAAGGTCAACATGGATCGGTTCGTCGGTCACTTTGTCAAACTGAACGTCGCGCGGCAGAACGTCATAGGACGTGCCAGCAACATCAATGGTCAACACGTGCGAGAAGAAACCCGGCTTGTGCAGCAGTTTCACGAGCGGACGCGGGTCAATCTGGAACATAACAGGTTCTTGTTTTGCACCATAGATGACACCAGGGACCATACCGGCACGACGCACGGCACGGGCGGCCCCCTTTCCGGCCCGTTCACGGATTTCCGCAGTAAGAGTGGCATTTGCCATCGGAAAAGCTCCTTGAACTAAGACAGTATCGTTTCCGCAGGTCGGTGTGACTCACCGCTGAAAGCCCACGAAAACAAGCGCGCTGGCCTCCAGGGGTGCCAGCGCAGCGAGGGCCTTATACCCTCAATCAAAAAGAACGGAAACAGATTTTTCTTCCGAAATACGACGAATTGCTTCTGCCATCAGGGGCGCGATGGGCAATTGACGAATTTTCGCACACCCGCGCACTGCTTCGGAGGCTTTGATCGAGTCCGTTGTGACAACTTCGCTCATCGGCGAATTGGCAATACGCTCCACTGCCGGGCCGGACAAAACACCGTGGCTGACATAAGCCGCAACCGACGATGCCCCGCGTTCCTTAAGAGCTGTTGCCGCATTGCACAGGGTACCAGCGGAATCCACAATATCGTCAACCAGGATGCAGGCCGCATCCTTTACATCACCAATAACGTGCATGACTTCGGAAATACCGGCCTTGGGGCGGCGTTTATCGATAATCGCCAGTTCCGCGTCCAGGCGTTTTGCAACCGAACGCGCACGGGCCACACCGCCCACATCCGGGCTGACGATGACCAGTTTCTGGCCTTCAAACTTCGCGCGGATGTCGCTGGTCAAAACAGGCGATGCAAACAGGTTATCAAGCGGAATGTCGAAAAAGCCCTGAATCTGACCGGCATGAAGGTCCATCGTCAAAACGCGGTCGGCACCAGCAACCGTAATCAGGTTGGCAACCAGCTTGGCCGAAATCGGGGTGCGGGGCCCGGATTTGCGGTCCTGGCGGGCATACCCGAAATAGGGCATAACGGCGGTGATACGACGCGCGGAACCGCGACGCAGCGCATCAAGCATCACCAGCAGTTCCATTAAATTGTCATTTGCCGGAAAAGATGTACTCTGAATCACAAAAACGTCCTCACCGCGGACGTTTTCCTGAATTTCACACCAGATTTCCTGATCGGAGAATCGTTTCACATCTGCACGGGTCAACGGCAGATTCAAATGATCCGCAATGGATTCTGCCAACGGCAGATTGCTGTTACAGGCGAGGATTTTCATGTGGGGCCTCGGTTTATGGGTGCCGGGAAAGCGATAAATGTGCCTACGCAGCCCCCCATAGGGACCGCGGCGGCTTTATAACCAGACCTTAACAGTCTGTAAATGGTCGCTATGGCTAACAGGCCGGTCTTTTCACGCATGAAAGATATGCAAAGCCCGTAGGCACGGCCAGTGCATCCTATCAGATTTCACACCAACAAACACAAAACCACGAGTTGCCAGTAGCAACATACCGTTCACCCAAGGGAAGGTTTCACACTGTAACCGAGTCCCCTTGCGCGGCAGCACGGAATTTATCCATTTGTTTTATCACGGGCTTTACCGCACCCTTACGCCAGTGCCCCTTATTTATCGGGACGCAACAACAGGCCTCGGTCCCGGGCAATCTGCCCCAGGGCCCCTTCAAGCGCATCCACCGCCGCCTGGGCGGCCAGGGATGCAACACTGCCCCATTTCTGATCCAGCTTGCCATGCGGGACGGCATTGTTCTGCGTCATTTGGCCCAGTTCATGGCCGCTATCATCTAACAGCACCCAGTCAATCGATACCCGGTCAATCTCGGGCGTGCCCTGGGCCTTTTTCACCGGCTGCACAGTGATCGACGCAGACAGGACAATGGTTTGCGGGCCGATATCATCATCCACCGTAATGCGCTTGGCCTGCAAAAATGCACGGGCGGAGCGCTTCAGGGCCTCATTGCCATCGCCGGGCGCACCGGCAAATGCAACAAGGGCCACCTTTAACGGCTTTGCCATTGCCATTGATGGGCGATCACCGCTGATCTTTGTCACCACCCACGCTGCCGGGGCCTTTACCAACTGGTCAAATTCAAGGGCGGCTGGGTCATCTTGTTGTCCCCCCCCGTTGGAAAGTCTGGAAACCTTGCGGGCAATATCGGGCGGCACATTCATTGACCCGTCTTCGGAGCCGGTTGGCCCACCGGCAAACCAGCTTTGCGCACTGATCTGGCCGGTATTGGACATCGAGTCTATCGCAAGACCCTGATCATTATATAACAGCCACGTCACATCAACATGGGCCTGCCCACCATCATCTAGCCGGGCTGTTACATTGGGATGGAGCACATATTTCCCCGGCGAGGGATCTTCGGAATAAGCGGCGATATCGCCTGCACGCAGGGTACGCACCATTGCCCGGGCCAAATGGCGCGCCGCACCATCGGGCAAATCACGCGCGATATCCACCTTCACGGTTTGGGCATCGGGCACATCAAGAAGTTCCGGGTTGCCTTCGCGCCCCGCCCCTTCAAACGGCCGTGGCAGTTGACCACAGGCTGCCAAAAGCCCAACCAGCATCACAATAGTCAAAAAACGCAAAGCCATTGTCATATCTGTCTTCACATCATCGCCACACAGCCCACCATCGACGCTATGATGATAAAGGCAAATAACATGATCATATGGGGCACGGCCAAAACCCTTTCGTCATCCGCAGTACTGGCTAGCCCAGCATAATCGCCGAAAGCTGGCGCCCATAATCGGGCTCGCCGCGCAATGTGGTGCGACGATAACTGAAAAACAACTGTTCTTCGACCAGTGTATCGCAGGCCAGAAGATCAACCTTTGCAATGCCGGTATCACAGGTGCGCCGATATACATATTCCGGCAAATCAAACATGTAATGCCCGTCACGGTCTGAAGGATCAAACAGGTCATCATCGCCGCGCGGACCAGAAAGGATGCGCGCGCGAAACCCGGCATCCACCTCGTAAGAAGCACGGCCAATGCAGGGGCCAATGGCGGCAACAATATTTGCGCGGCTGGCACCCAGCTTTTCCATCGCCACAACCGTGCTTTCCGACACACCGGCAAAGGACCCGCGCCAGCCCGAATGGCATGCCCCAATCACCTGCTTGACCGGGTCACAAAACAGAACTGGTGTGCAATCGGCCGTTAAAATACCCAGCATGACATTTTCGCGGTCCGTCACCATCGCGTCAGCGCGGGGCAGTTCATCACGCGTAAGCGGACGTTCAAGCACCGCAACATCGGTGCCATGCACCTGGTAAACCGTTGTCAGCCTGTCAGATGTCGTCCCGAAGGCAGCCGCAGCAAGCGCACGGTTACGGGCAACAATTTCCGCATCATCATCCGAGCCAAAACCCACATTCAAACCAGCATGAATACCGTTGCTCATTCCCCCTTCACGGGTGAAAAAGCCGTGTTTAAGGCCGCTCATGCCACCAAAAACATCCGACGTCAGATACGAAATACCGCTATCGGTTTTAATCAGGTTATCTGGCATCAGCTTCCTCCATCCGATTCACCTGCAACGCCTGCAAAATCAGCCTGCATTCTTATCCCTCGGCCCCGCTTACACAGGGGGGCGGCGCACTCTCGCGACCATAGGCGATCAGCACTTTAAAAAGCGTTCCCATCTGGTCGGCATCGACAAGGCGGTTAAGGGCGGCATCAATGGCCTTTGCCTGATCAACCGTGGCGGACTGTTTTAACAATTCCGCCCGCTGCTCGATGCCCAGCATTTTCAAAAATGTTCCCTGACCCAGCACCGCACCCGTGCGGGCATCCGCCTGGGAAAAGGTCCGCGCCAAAGCACCAAAATCAACATGGGTGGTCAAATCGGCATCGCCCGGCATGGCAAGAACAGGATGATATTTGTGATGCCGCAGGGCCTGCAGGGTATCACCAAAGGCACTATGGGGATGACCATAATCAATCATCAGCGCGGCCCCGCCATCGCGGTTGATGCGATGCGCAATCTGGTTGGCAATCGAAATGGCCATTGGCGATGCCTCAAACACATCGCCGACCTTGGCGGTCGGGCGCAATTTCACCGGCACCAGCGCATCGGTCATTGGGGCCAAGGGCCCATTGGTAAAACACAATTCACCACTTTCGGCCGAAATCGCCACCAGCCTTTCGCGCCAGCCATCCTTGCCAAACTGAAACTGGCGCACTGGCAGGGCATCGAAAAACTCGTTGGCGATCACCACCATCGGTGCATTCTGATTTTCGGGAATATCCTCGAAACTGTCATGCCATACAGCGGGAACACCATAAGGCATAATCGAGGTTTGCTGATGGGTGCGCAAAACCGGGCTGGTTTCGACAAAACGCACGGTCAGGGCATCGCAAAAACCAGGCACATTGCGCACCGCGCGCAGGGCATCGGCCATCAGGGTGCCGCGCCCCGGCCCCAGTTCCACCAGCTGCAGGCGCGACGGGCTGCCCATCTGCTGCCAGGTTACAGCAACCCACAGGCCAATCAGTTCACCAAACATCTGGCTGATTTCCGGGGCCGTCACAAAATCGCCCGCCTGGCCGAACGGGTCCTGCTTGCGATAATATCCCCATTGCGGGTGGGCCAGGGCCTCGGTCATATAGTCCGCAACCGAAATCGGCCCGGCAATCGAAATCCGGCGTTTTAAATGATCCAGCAGCGGCGATGTCTGGTTTTCTTTATCGGTCATGGTTCAGGATTTTGCCGTTTTGGAAGTGTTTTCATCGGCGGGTTTCTGCCCCACCAGGGCCGGACGTTTCAAACCATAAATCGCCACACCCGCCCCGATCAGAACCATCGGCACCGACAAAAGCTGCCCCATCGTTGCACCAAACATCAAATAACCAAGCTGCTGATCAGGCTGGCGGAAAAATTCGACGATAATGCGGCTGATGCCATATCCTGCCAGGAACACACCCCCGACAACACCGGTATGGGACCGCATTTTTTCACTGCGTGAAATGGCAAACAAAATACAAAAAAGCGCGATGCCTTCCAGGCCTGCTTCATAAAGCTGGCTGGGATGGCGCGGTTCCGGCCCGCCGCGCGGAAACACCATGCCCCAGGGCACATCGGTGACGCGACCAAACAGCTCACCATTGATGAAATTGGCGATCCGGCCAAAAAACAGGCCTATCGGGGCTGCTGCAGCCACGGCATCGACCACGCCCAAAAACGAAATCCCGCGATGCCGGGCAAACCAGAACACGGCAATAATCACGCCCAGCATCCCGCCATGAAACGACATGCCGCCTTCCCATACCTTGAGGATATGCGACGGGTTCGCCAGATAAAAATCCAGGTTGTAAAACAGCACATACCCCGTGCGCCCGCCCACAATAACCCCAAGGGTCGCCCAAAACAGCAGGTCATCGACCTGGTTGCGCGTCATCACATAGGGGGGCTTGCTGATATAATACAGGGTATAGCGCCACCCGATAATCAGCCCGGCAATATAGGCCAGCGCATACCAGCGAATGGCCAGCGGACCAATGGCAATGGCAACAGGATCAATTGCCGGAAAGGCAAGACTGAGCATCGAGATGCACTCCGTTCGGATGGCATTTAAGGTATCACCGCCCCTGATAATCAGGATAAGGCGGCAGGATCATGGCACTAGGGCGCTATTTATAAAAATGACAAAATATTACGCCCACCACATTGTCAGGCGGATTTAACGAAACGGGTCATCGGTCGCAAGGAAGTCCTGCACATATTGGCGCACCCCTTCCTCCAGCGGTGTCATCGGCGCGTCATAGCCACTGGCACGCAGCTTGGACATATCGGCCTCGGTGAAATACTGGTATTTGTCGCGAATGGCCTCGGGCGTTGGCACAAATTTGATATCGGGTTCCTTGCCCATTGCGGCAAAAACCGCCAGCGCCAAATCCTTGAAACTGCGCGCCTTGCCGGTACCGACATTAAAAAGGTCGGAAACCTCCGGGTGGTCATACAGCCACATGATGATATTGACCACATCACCAACCCAGACAAAATCGCGCAACTGCCCGCCATCTTCATAATCCGGGTGGTGGGATTTAAACAAAGTGGCCTGTTCGCCCGCCGACAGTTTGTCATACATTTGCGACACGACCGACCGCATCCCGCCCTTATGATATTCGTTCGGGCCGTAAACGTTAAAAAACTTCAGCCCGGCCCACTGTTTGGGCCGAAAACCGTTTTGGTCCAGGATTCGGCGAAACCGGCGGTCGGTGGCATGTTTGGACCAGCCATAGGCATTCAATGGCTGCAATTTTGCCAGGTCGTCCTGCTCGAATATATCGGCAAAGCCCTGTTTGCCATCGCCATAAGTTGCCGCAGACGAGGCATAAATCAGCCGGGCCGAATGGCGCGAACACCATTCCCACAAAAAGGTCGTCAGCTTGAAATTATTGGCAACGATCTTGTCAGCATCGCGTTCGGTGGTTGCCGAAATCGCGCCCATATGAAAAATCGCGTCAATGTCATTGGGGTGGGCTTCCAGAAATGCCGGTAATTCATCGGGATGAACAATGTCGCGCAATTCGCGCTTGGCAATATTGCGCCATTTGATGCCATCGCGCAGGCGATCCACAATAACAATGTCGGTTTCCCCGCGATCCTGAAGGGCGGCGACAATATTGGACCCGATAAACCCGGCCCCACCAGTAACGACAAGCATCGTTTTCTCCTGCTTTTGCGGCGGCTTGTCCGGCGAACGGACGCCAGCGGCGCGTGATCATACCCACATAAAAATGCCTGGCGCATTTATAGGCACCCCAACCGGCCACGGCAAGGCAAGTACGTGTCACAAAACGGCGATGGATGTTCATTACTTGCCCGAATGGCAAATAAAACCATATTATAAGCACAGGAAATTCAACCCCCTTACAAGCCGGAGCCTGAAATGCAGATCAATAACCGCCTTCTTGATGACCTTACCCGCGTCACCAACAGTGCCCTGGGCACCATGACCGGCGTCAAGGGCGAGGTTGATGCACTGGTGCGCCAGCAGTTTGAGAAAATCCTGCTCAATATGGACCTCGTCACGCGCGAGGAATTTGACGTGACGCGCGACATCGCCACTAAATCCGCCCAGCGTGCCGAGGCCCTTGAGGCACAGGTCGCCGCCCTTGAAGACCGCCTGGCAAAACTGGAAGCCGCCGAAAACGCACCCAAGGCTGAGGCCAAAACCGGCGCCAAGACCACAAAAACCGCCAAGGCCAAACCAGCCAGCGAGGCATAATCGCCCCGCATCGGGCCATAAAGCGAATTATTTTTCGGTCCGTCTTTCGACGCATTGGCAAAATAACAGCCTAAAAAGCCTTTCACCTGTGCCGGTTAATCAAAATCCACGGCGGATCAACCCCAAGGTTGATCCGCCCTTGTGTTTCACGCAATGCGCCTTTGTATCCACAGTGGTTGCAAGCCCGCCAGGACGGCCCTATAGTGCGCGCCCTTTGGCGATACAGACTGATTGATTTTATATGAACGACCTGATGCAGGATAACGGCGAAATGGACGACGACAATCCGCTGTTGCTTGTCGAAGACATCGCCCAAACCAACCAGTGGAACCTTGAACGGCGCAGCGCAGACGAGATCGTTGTCGAGATTCCAGGGCACTGGTGCACGTATCTTGTGTATTTCACCTGGCGCGACGATGCCGAAGCCCTGCATATCGCCTGCTGCTTCGATTTGTTCGTGCCAGACCCGGTGCGCCCGCGCATGTATGAATTGCTAGCCAAGTGCAATGAACAGCTCTGGATCGGGCATTTTGGCCTGTGGCTGGAAGAAAACATGCCGCTGTTTCGCCACACCCTGCTCTTTGGCGGCGATGTACCGCCCGCAACCGAACAGTTTGAAGAGCTGATCGAAATCGCCATTTCCGAATGCGAACGCTTTTTTCCGGCCTTCAACTTTGTCCTCGGTCATGGAAAAAGCCCGGACGAGGCCCTTGCCAACGCCATGCTCGAACCCGTGGGCCAGGCGTAAACCGGCCAAGCATAAAACATCCCTGGCGGTTTTAAACATCGCCGATCCCGCACCCTGCCCCGGCAGGGTGTTTTTTGCATTTGGGGCAAAAAATGGCAACATCCATTCTTTGGTCCTGTCCCTGGCGGCAAAGCCCGGCTTCTGGTCGCCATCGCTTGACCCACCTTTAGAACACGGGTACGGCTTTAGGGACGCGCATAGGCGGACCAAATTAAAGATCACGCAAAATCTATGTCACCGTCATAAAACAGGGGAAGTCATGAAAACACGGTTGTTGCTGGTTGGCTGCGGTAAAATGGGGGGTGCCATGCTCGAAGGCTGGCTGGCCCGTGGCCTGAATTCCGACAATGTCTATGTCATTGAACAGGCCGACACCGCCGAAAACCTTGAAACCCGGCTGGGGGTTCATGGCCTTACCGACCTTTCCGAAATGCCGGAAAATTTTGTGCCCCAGGTTGTTCTGTTTGCCGTCAAACCACAGGTTTTGCCCGATATTCTTGAACTCTATAAGCCCCTGGTCCGGGCAGAAACGGTGTTTTTGTCGGTCGCAGCGGGTCGGACGACATCGTTCTTTGCCAAGACACTGGGCGACACCGCCCGCATTGTTCGCGCCATGCCCAACACCCCGGCATCGGTTTCGCGCGGCATGACGGTGATGTTCCCGACCGATTATGTCAGCACCGCCCAGCGCGACATGTGTGAAACCCTGCTTCAGGCGGTTGGCGAAGTCTCCTGGCTTGATGATGAAAGCCTGATGGATGCCGTTACCGCCGTCTCGGGCAGCGGCCCGGCTTACGTCTTTCATATGGTCGAGGCCCTGGCCCAGGCGGGTGTAAATGCGGGCCTGCCCGAAGAACAGGCCATGCTGCTGGCCCGGCAAACCATTGTGGGTGCGGGCTTCCTGCTCGATCAAAGCCCTGAAACCGCCGAAACCCTGCGTAAAAACGTCACCAGCCCCGGCGGCACCACGGCGGCAGCCCTAAATGTGCTGATGGACCCGCAAAATGGCCTGACGGAGCTTATGACCAAAGCCGTCGAAGCCGCCCGCAAACGCTCCGTCGAATTGGCCGGATAACCCTGTTTGCCGTGCGCGGGGATTGCATTTGCCGCGATCCCCGCCACATCATAAACAATACCGTTGCGACAAAACCGGAACGGCGCATACCATGCCTTTGCAAGACAGGAGCGTTCCATGCCAGCCAAAAAAGATCCGCGCGACACCGTCATAAACGCTGCAATGGAGCTTGCCGCAGAACGGCGCTGGCATTTGGTCACACTGATCGACATTTCGCAAAAATCCGGCGTTGCGATGGACCGGATATATCCGCTGTTTCAAAACAAAAGCGATATTTTGCGGGCCTTTGTGCAAAGGGTCGATCAGCAGGTTCTGGCCGAACTGGACGCAGATGACTTTGATCAACCCCGCCATGACCGTTTGATCGATATCATCATGGCCCGCTTTGATGCCCTGGCCCCCTATCGCCCGGCGCTCAAATCCATCCTCAAGGATTTTGGCGATGTTGGCCTGGCCGATGGCGCGCGTGCGGCCAAAACCGGTTTTACTTCGATGCGCTGGATGCTGGAAGCGGCCGGTTTTGAAACCGGCGGCCTGCAGGGCTGCCTGCGCGTCACCGGCCTTACGGCCATTTACGCGCGGTGTTTCCGCCAATGGCTGGATGACGATACCCCCGATTACGGGCCGACAATGGCCCTGCTTGACAAAAGCCTGAGCCAGGGCGGCAACTGGGACATGCAATTTGGAAAAGGCCTGTCGCGTGTGGCAGATGTGCGAAACAAATTCACCCAACGCTGCCGCAAAACGGCCACTAATCACAGCGACACTCCTGCACGGGAAAACACCTGACCTGCCTGCCTTTCCCGTCAAACAGCACAATGTCGCTCTGCTGCCCCGCCTGTAAGAAGCGGTTATCATTGGCATAATTCGCCCTGTATAATCGCCTCCGCCATCAAACACCCCAAGTTGTCGACTGCAACAAAAACATAACTCAAGATTTTTTGTGCAGTGCAAAATAATACTTGACCCCCGGGGCAAAATCGGGCACATTGCAGCTGAAATTGTGCGGCGCACAATAGCGCCTCATTAGATAACTCGTCGCATTGAAAATGGAGTGCCCTTCAATGACCGCCGCAAAAAAAGCTACCAACCCGTTTTTTGACGTTGATTTCACCAAATTCACCACCGACTTCAAAATGCCGGGTGTTGACATCAACGAAATGATGGCCTTTCAGCGCAAGAATGTTGAAGCCCTGACCAAAGCAAACAAAATTGCTTTTGATGGCTTCCAGGCTGTTGCACAGCGCCAGAGCGAAATCTTCAAGACCATGATGGAAAAAGCTACCACTCAGGGTAAAGATTTCTCTGCTGCTTCGGGCGAAACCCCGATGGCTGCTGCTGCCAAACAGACCGCTGCTGCGAAAACCGCCTATGAAGAAGCCCTTGCCAACGCAAAGGAACTTTCTGGCCTGGTCAGCAAGTCCCAGGAAGAAGCTCTTGGCCTGCTGCAGGCTCGCTTCACCGAATCGCTGGACGAACTGAAGTCCGCGATCGAAAAAACCGAAGCCGCAGCGAAATAAGTTTCTGATAACTTCCCGTTATCAAACTTCCGGCAGGGCCTTTGGCCCTGCCGTTTTTCTTTGTCTGATGCGCATATTTCAGCCCCCTACTTCATTCGGGCTTTTGCTCAAACTCCTGATTTTACCCCTTAAACTGTCCGGCCTTTGCGCCTTGCCCGCAGGACCGGTATTTTAAGGGCAAACAGATGGAGGACCATATGAGCGAAATCAGTTTTGATGATTTCCTGAAAGTCGATATCCGGGTGGGAACAGTCATTGATGCCCAACCCTTCCCCGAAGCCCGCCGCCCTGCCATCAAACTATGGGTGGATTTTGGCGACGAGATCGGTGTAAAAAAAACTTCGGCACAAATCACCAAATATTACAGCCCGGAAAAACTGATCGGCACGCAGGTGGCTGGCGTTGTCAATTTCCCGCCCCGCCAAATCGGCCCCTTCATGTCGGAGGTTCTATGTCTGGGATTTTCCGATGGAACCGCCGATAACGGCATTGTGCTGATCCGGCCAGAACAGAAAGTCCCCAATGGGGAACGCCTGTTATAAGGCTTCATGCCTTAGGCAATAAAACATAAAACAACCCGCACAAAAAACTGGCCGGTGACAACATCGTCACCGGCCAGCCTTTTTTCGTCTCGAACTTAACGGGCCAGAACCATCGCTGCTTCGCGGGTACGGCCAACCGATCCGGAAACCAGGCCAGAGCCACCTTTGATCTGGTTAATGGTGGCGGCGAAACTTTCCACCGATACCGCCATCGACTGCATGTTAACAGAAACCTCACCCGTCACCGCGCTCTGCTCCTCGACCGCCGAGGAAATGCTGGTGACGTTATTGACCACCCCTTCCACCTCGGAACGGATCTCGGCCAGAACAGAGGCAACTTCTTTGGCAATGCCCTGAACCCCGCCAATATCAGCCGAAATCTGTTCGGTGGCACGGGCCGCCTGTTTGGCAAGGTTTTTAACCTCGTTTGCCACCACGGCAAACCCCTTGCCCGCTTCACCCGCCCGGGCCGATTCGATCGTTGCGTTCAGCGCCAGCAGGTTGATCTGGCTGGCAATATTCTGGATCACCTCAACGATATTCCCCATCGAGGATACAACTTCATCCATGCGTTCAGTTGATTCACCCGCCTTTACCGTTTTATCAAACATCTGGTCAGTAGAGCTTCGTGCTGCCGACATACTGCGCGAAATTTCGGTAATGGATGCCAGCAATTCTTCGGCACTGGCTGCAACTGCCTGAACATTGGCCGACGTTTCTTCGGATGTGCGATAGGCGTGATTTGCCTGGTCATCCAAGTCATGCAGATTGTGATCAATCTCGGCAAAGTTGACATCGATCATCTCTTTGAGATCATCAAGAAGTTCAACCTGCTCGGTAATGTCAGTCGCATATTTCACGACTTTGTATGGTTTGCCGTCCGGATCAAGAATCGGGTTATAGGATGCCTGTATCCATACAACGCGGCCGCCCTTGCCGATGCGCTTGAACTGCTTGGCAATAAAATTCCCCCGCCCCAGTTCACGCCAAAATTCCTGGTAATCGGCGCTGTGCGCATAATCAGCTTCAACAAACATCCGGTGGCTTTTGCCTTTGATTTCCGCCAGCGAATATCCCATTACCGACAGGAAATTCTCGTTGGCATCCAAAATGTTGCCTTTCAGGTCAAATTCAATCACCGCCTGACTGCGCCAGATGGCATTGACCCGGCCATCCTGCTCGGCAGCCCGTTCCCGACGCTCGGTAATATTGGAAGCAAATTTGACAATCTTCACAACCCGGCCCGACTGATCACAAATCGGGTTGTAGCTGGCTTCGATCCAAACGCGACGGCCATCTTTGGTTTTGCGCGGGAATGCAGATTGCTTAAACTTGCCCGCTGCCAAATCAGTCCAGAAATTTCTATAGTCCGCCGAGTTTGCGATTTTATCTTCGACAAACATTGCATGATGCTTGCCCTGAATTTCTTCAATCCGATAGCCCATCAGGTTCAAAAAATTGTCATTCGCCCGAAGAATATGGCCCTTGGGGTCAAACTCGATCACCGCCAGCGATTTTTCCAAAGCCTGAAGAGTTTCCGCTGCCAGAACGTTTTTATCGGACGAGAAGAAATTAAAGTAAGACATAACACACCCTATCTACTGTCTCGCCAGATTCCCGAACCCGTTTCGCATCTGGCATCATTGCCTGAGGGTGAAATTAATACGTATGTATAGATCGCCATATCCCTAAATAGGGATAATCCTTAACATCAGGACTAGATATTCCACTACTCCGCATTAAACCTTTTTATTTCAAATAGATAACATCAAATTTTTGCCCCAAATGCCAAAAAACAAAAGGGCACCGTACGAAACGATGCCCTTTTTGCGACTGTCCAAGTGACAGAAAATGGTTATTTCTCGACAAAGGCCTTTTCAATCACGAAATGCCCCGGTTCGTTCATATTGCCTTCTTTACCACCCCATTCCAGCAACATCGCGCGGGTATCGGCAATCATTTGCGGGTTTCCACACAGCATGAAGCGGTCATTTTCCAGCGTCGGTTTTTCCAGGCCCAGATCTTCGTAGATCTTGCCCGATGCCATCAATTCGGTAATACGCCCCTGATGGGTAAATTCCTCGCGCGTGACGGTCGGATAATACAGAAGCTTCTTCTGCACTTCCTCGCCAAAGAACTCGTTATGAGGCAATTCATTGTGGATGAATTCCTGATAGGCCAGTTCCCGCACTTCGCGACAACCATGAACCAGAATCACCTTTTCATAGCGCTCATAGGTCTCGTAATCACGAATGACGCTCATGAACGGGGCAAGGCCGGTCCCCGTGGATAACAGCCACAGATTTTTGCCCGGCAACAGGTTATCATGGATCAGGGTTCCCGTCGGCTTACGCCCAACCAGGATTTTGTCCCCCACCTTGATATGCTGTAACCGCGAGGTCAAAGGACCATTCGGCACCTTGATCGAGAAAAATTCCAGTTCCTCGTCATAATTGGCGCTGACCATCGAATAGGCGCGAACAAGCGGCTTGCCCTCGACCTCGAGTCCAATCATCGCAAACTGACCATTGAGAAACCGGAAACCCGGGTCCCGCGTGGTTTTGAAGGTGAACAGGGTATCCGTCCAGTGATGAACGTAAGTGACGGTTTCTTCGTTAAAATTGCTAGCCATAGTGCTGCATCAATCCGTTTCGACAGTAGCTTTCAGTCAGACCGTGGCGGGAAAGCAATACACGGTTCCCGGCCCGATATGGATGCCAAGTTGAGGCGATTTAACATCAATACACCGTATATCGCAAGAAAACATTCAATGACGGTGTATTTTTATCAAAACCAACTTTGATCCATATCAATTTTATGTAAAATATTGTCTGACAATATTATGGGTATCTCACATCATCTTGCGCTGCAATATGTGGCCCGCCAACCACAATGGCAAGGACAAGCCAGCCCTGTCGTCCTTTCTGAACGGAAAAACATCCATGCCCTCGCAGAACAATATTCCCACCGTTCAGCATATATGCCAAATCATCACCCAGGCCATTCGCGAAGGCCGCCTTGCCCCTGGACAACGTCTGACCGAGGCGGAATTTACCCGCAAGCTTGCAGTCAGCCGCCCCACCATACGCGAAGCCTTTCGCCAGCTTTGCAATGACGGGCTTTTGCAGTTCGAACCCCATCGCGGGGCAAGTGTGCGTCAGCTGACCCGGCACGAACTTGACGACCTGTTTGTCATTCGTGCCAGTCTGGAGGCCTTGGCCGTGCGTCTCTCCGCCCCGCTGCTAGAACAGGCACCAGGGCCCCTGCTGCAAATTCAGGCCAGTTTGGACAAAGCCGAACAGGAAGGGGATCGAAAAAAAATGGCAAAATATAACATCGCATTTCACCAGCTATTTGCCGAAACCAGCGGCAATACCCTGTTACAATCCATCCTTAACCGGCTGACCAATTCGGTTTATTGGCTACAGTTACAGGCCTTGATCCACGATGAACAGGTAATGCACACCAATAGCCAGCATCAGCAAATTACGGCGGCAATTCTGGCTGGCAGGGGCGATGATGCCGCCCTGATCATGACCGATCATATCGAAAGATCCCGCCAACTGACCCAGTGGCTTGATGATTCGCGTTTTGCACAGGCGGACTAATTCATCAGCCCGCCCGTTAAAGCCTTCTGCCAGATCAGCGATGCCCGATGGGTAAAACCAGTCGTACACGCAGACCACCGCCTGGCGAATCTTCCAGCAACACATCACCGCCATGACCACGGGCAGAATCCCGCGCAATCGTCATGCCCAGACCAACGCCGCCGGTTGCCTGATTGCGAGATTCTTCCAGACGATAAAACGGCTTGAAAACCTCTTCACGTTTTTCCGCTGGAATCCCCGGCCCGTCATCATCGAACAGAATTTCGAAATCATTGCCGCGCCGCCCGGCCCGGATCGACAGGTTCGACGCATAGCGCCCGGCATTGCCAATAATATTGGCAACACAGCGCCGTACCGACTGACGGCGAATTTCCATCATCTGATTATCTTCTACATGCAGGTCAATCTGCTGACCTTCACGCAGGGCTTCGCCCACCAGTTCGGTCAGCAATTTGCCAATATCGGTTTCCACCGCCTGCTCGCCCTCTTCGCCACGGGCAAATGCCAAATAGGCATCCACCATGCGCTCCATATCCTGCACATCCTGCTTTAGGGCATCAACCCCGGGCGACATCCCCTGCATGGCAAGTTCAAGTTTCATACGGGTCAACGGGGTGCGTAAATCGTGTGACACGCCGGCCAAAAGGGCAGTTCGTTGCGACAAATGGCGCTGAATACGATCACGCATGGCCATAAAGGATGTGGCTGCCATGCGCACTTCGGATGCACCTTCGGGCTTGAAATCCGCCACGCTCACCCCCCGACCAAACTGGTCGGCCGCCTTGGCAAGGCGGCGGATGGGACGCACCTGATTGCGCATGAACAAAACCGCCACCCCATAGAGGATCAGGGCGGTCCCGGCGATCCACATAAAGAAAATATATGTCGTCGAGCTATAAAGCCGCTTGCGCGGTGCCACCACGGATAACACCCCGTCACGCAACTGCACCCGAATTTCCAGCAACCGGTCATCAACATCCAGATCAAAATAAAACGGCCGGTCCAACCGTTCCTTCAGGGCAGTAAAAAGCTCCGCCGAGACGAGGCCATAAGGCGGCTGGGTGATCTGCTTTTCCAGAATGGCACCTGGTTCAAAGACAACATCAAGCTGCATGCGCCGCCGGACATTTTCAACCAGGGCATCAAAATGGCCTTCATCGGGATACTGGCCAATATAATCGACCACATAGGCTACGTCGCCCGCCAGCCCACGGCTAAGTTGCTTGGCAATCGTATCCCAGTGCCTCTCGAAAAAGATCAGCACGGTAACGATCTGCAACAGCAGCATCGGCGTCATCAGGATCAGCAAAGACCGGCCCAGAAGGCCCGTCGGCAGCAGGGATTTGACCCATCCAGAAAGTGCGTTGCCCAAAACCGTCACCCTTTATCGATATGATCGATCATTGATTGTATTGCCGCAATGCAGCAGCTCAGTCTGTGTAAAGGACATATCCCCGACCACGTACTGTCTGCAAGTATCTTGGCTGTTTTGGGTCATCCTCAAGTTTCCGGCGCAATCGTGTTACCTGCACATCAATGCTGCGCGATGCCGCAGGATCAGCACTGCCAGTGCCGCCCGTCAACTCAAAAAGCTGTTCGCGCGAGGTGGTTTGCCCGGTCCGCCGCGCAAGGGCTGCCAACAGGTCCTGCTCTGCCGTGGTCAGATAAACATGTTCGTCGCCCCGTTGCAGAACCATGCGTTCCATATCAAAGCAAAAATTACCAAACATCACTTCGGTGGTTTCCACTTTGCCAGGTACATCGTTTTCCGGGCGGGTGCCATAACGGCGCAAAATCGCTTCGATGCGCAAAACAAGCTCGCGCGGTTCAAACGGTTTTGCCAAATAATCATCCGCCCCGGCCTCAAGCCCGGCGATGCGATCATCGGTTTCGGTAAGGGCCGTCAGCATCATGATCGGCACCGTCATACCGCGATCCCGCAAGGACCGCGCCAGGTCAACCCCTTTCTCGCCGGGCATAAGAACATCAATCACCAGCAGGTCAAAGGTAAATGCCTCCAGGCGCGCCCGCGCCTCGGTGGCATCACGGGCGACTGTTACCATAAACCCGTTTTCACCCAGATAGCGTTTGAGCAAATCGCGCAGCCTGTCATCGTCATCAACGACCAGAATATGCGGCAACCCGATCTCGACCATTCAACCCATCCCAAAACTTTATCGCATCAGGGAAATATACCTGCCCGGTCCTTGGGCGCAATCCATGATCACGCGCAAAACACCCGCAGGCAACCTTACCCCATGCGACGACGCAAGCCATTGGGCAACAGCTCGTCTTCAAACCGGGCGCGGTCATTCGGCCCCAGCATGCCCAGCATTACCTTGCGAAATCCCTCAACGGCTTCCGCCCCGGCTTCGCGATAGGCATTGGCAATCAGCACCCGCTGGTTTTCTGACAGTTTGCGTTCCAGTTCCTCGCCTTTTTCCGTTACGGTCAATAATCGCTGGCGACGATCCTGCACGCCGGTTTTCTGTTCAATAAAACCCTCGCGCACCAACTGGCCCAGAACCCGTGACAGGGACTGCTTGGTAATTTGCAAAATTGCCAAAAGCTCGCTGACATTGATGCCGGGATTGCGACTGACAAAATGAATAACCCGATGATGGGCGCGACCGAAATTATATTGCTCCAAAATCAGATCGGCTTCGGCCGTGAAATCACGATAGGCATAAAACAACAGTTCCATGCCCTGACGAAGCTCTTCCTCGCGCAGGAAAAGCGGATTGACCTTGCGTGTCGAGATATCTGCCATGCTGTTCCGTTATGTCAGTTATATTGACATATTAATCTATGAATGTTACTTCGGCTACATGTTTAGGGACATAAAGTTACGTTCAAGCGACCCTTTTAAATGGAATTTGGCAAATGACGACTCCCACCTTTGATAACCGCGACGGTTTTATCTGGTTTAATGGCGAACTGAAACCCTGGCGCGACAGCACGCTGCATGTTCTCAGCCATGCTTTGCATTATGCCAGCGCAGTATTTGAAGGGGAACGCTCTTATAACGGCAAAGTCTTCAAACTTGCTGAACATGGTGAACGCCTGATCAAATCGGGCAAAATTCTCGACATGACCATCCCCTACAGCTCCGCCGAACTGGACGCTGCCGTTCTTGAAACGCTCAAGGCCAACAACATTGTGGATGGCTATGTCCGTCGTATTGCCTGGCGTGGTAGCGAAATGATGGGTGTCGCCGCCCAGACCACCAAAATCAACGTTGCCATCGCAACCTGGCAATGGCCGAGCTATTTCAAACCCGAAGAACGCCTCAAAGGCATTCGTCTGGACCTGTCGAAATGGGCTCGCCCGGCACCGAACACCGCACCGACCGATGCCAAGGCTGCCGGCCTTTACATGATCTGCACCATGTCCAAACACGATGCGGAACGCAAAGGTTACGCCGATGCCATGCTGCTTGATTATCGCGGTCATGTTGCCGAGGCCACCGGTGCCAACGTCTTCTTTGCCAAAGACGGCAAATTGCACACCCCGACCCCGGATTGCTTCCTGAACGGCATTACGCGGCGCACCGTGATCGACCTTGCCAAGGCACGCGGCATCGAAGTCATTGAACGGACGATCCTGCCCGAAGAAATGGCCGGTTTTGAAGAATGCTTCCTGACCGGCACGGCTGCTGAAGTCACCCCGGTTTCAGAAATCGGCCAGTACAAATTTACCCCGGGCCAGATCTGCAAAACCCTAATGGAAGACTATATGGCGCTTGTCACCGGCCAAAAGGCCGCTGTTGCGGCTGAATAAACCGGTCCGAATTGCCTGCCAAATTCCAAGCGACCAAAGCCCGGCACAAGATATGATGCCGGGCTTTTTTGCTGGGTATTTGCAACCTGTCACGCCGTTACCGGTTCGGGACCGACATACACAGCACGCGGACGGATCAACTGGCTCTGGCGTCGTTGCTCCAGGGCATGGGCAATCCAGCCAACAGCCCGGCCCAACGCAAACACACAAAATGCAGCCCCTTCTGGCAGGGTCAAATACCGCCGCATCGCTACCAGGGCAAAATCAATGCCCGGTGCCTTCCCTGTCAGCGACGTCATGGTTTCGGAAATGTCTGCTGCCATCAGAAATTCAGGCTCAATCAAATCCAGCAGG
Organism: Thalassospira sp. TSL5-1; assembly: GCF_001907695.1. Lineage (NCBI taxonomy): Bacteria > Pseudomonadati > Pseudomonadota > Alphaproteobacteria > Rhodospirillales > Thalassospiraceae > Thalassospira > Thalassospira sp. TSL5-1. Next base: position 1,040,794 of record NZ_KV880638.1, on the reverse strand, counting down.
GCCTTTGCCCGTACATCCCCCGCCGGATAAAGCGGATGCCCAAAACCGGGAAATTCCACCCCGGCCGCCAATTGGCGACGCAACTGCTGCGCCATGTTCCGCATATCAAGGGCCTGCCAGGCGGTTTCAATCCGTTCGGTCATGCCACCATGCAGTCCGCCACTCAGGGCCGCCAAACCGCCAATAATCGCCATTCGCAGGCTGGCCTCGGTCGAGGCAACACAGCGGGCGGTAAAGCTGGACGCATTCAATTCATGATCCGCACACAGCACAAGTGCGCGGCGTACCAGATCGGCCCCGACCGCATCCAGCCCCCACGCCCGCGCCAATTGCATATGCAAGGGATGATGGTCTCTATCCCGCCCGGTCACACAGGCAAAAAGCGCCGCGAGCAACCGGGACGCTCCGGCGGCAAGGCGGGTTTCATCCTGCTGCCAAATGCCGGTTTCACCATCTTCGGAGGCAATGGCAAACAGTGGCAACAATGCCTCGATCACCGGGACCTTTGCATAATGGTTTTTTAAGTGCGACCAGCCGTCGGGCAACACCGGCGCTGGAACATCCAGACGGCCCAAATCCGGCAAATCCCAAAGCAGGCTTGCCACCTCCTCCAGACTGGCCCGGTCCGCAAGCTCAACAGCCCTTTGGCCACGATAATAAAGCTGCCCGTCACGGATCAGCGTGATTCCCGATTCGAGAACCGGCATCCCCCAATCCAGGGTGGATTTGGCAATATCAACCGGTTTGTGTCCCCGTTTGCGCTTCCCGGCCAGTTCGGTCACATCGGCACGGGCATAACAATGGCGTCGGCTGTCCCCCTTTACCGGATGCGCACGCAAAAGCCCGCGGCTGACATAGGCATACAGCGTTGCCCGCGATACCCCCAACTGGCCGGCCGCCTGTTCGGCACTGATAAAACGGGACGTGTCGAAATGTTGATTTGTCATGACCAATATATGTTGATTTATATAATCAATATTGACGATATATTGAATCTGGCGTGCTGTATAGATCTGTTTATCAGACAAACACGACCGCCAAGGAGGCCGCCATGACTGGTGCCAGCGCCCCGTCTTCCAACCGCCCATTCCCTTCAGGGGAGAGATCCGGCACGCCGGATACTCCGGAGCCGTTCGATCATTTTGCGTGCGAAATCTGGAGCGCAGTCGGCGGTAATCCGGCCATGACCAACGCTATTTCGCAAACCACTAACGGTGCCCTGCCATCGGTCTTTGCCGTAACCGATCTGGCGGCGTCCTCGGTTGCCTGTGCCGGTTTGGCGATTGCCGAGCTTGCAGGCCTGATCCGCAATCAGGGCAAAAATACCACCCTGCCCCTGCCGGTAAATGTTGACCGGCGACTGGCATCAGCCTGGTTTTCGTCAAGCTATCGGCCCGTCGGCTGGGCCCCTGCGGCCAAGTGGGATGCCATTGCCGGGGATTATCAGGGGCAGGATGGCTGGGTCCGCCTGCATACCAACGCCCCGCATCATCGCCGCGCCGCCCTTGAAGTGCTTAACATCACACCAGAAGATGCCAGCCGGCAAAGCGTTGCCAAAACGGTGGCAAACTGGCCGATCAATGCGCTGGAAACTGCCATTGTCGAAAAAGGGGGATGTGCTGCCGCAATGCGTTCCATCACGGCATGGCAACAGCATCCCCAGGGCCAGGCCGTTGCCAGCGAGCCGCTGGTGCATGTGGAAACACATTCACTTCCCACTTCGGAACCCCCTGAAAACGCACATTTCCCCCTTACCGGCACGATTGAACGTCCGCTTGCCGGGGTAAAAGTGCTGGATCTAACGCGCATTCTGGCCGGGCCGGTGGGCACCCGGTTTTTGGCGGGGTTTGGAGCCGATGTGTTGCGCATTGACCCGCCCGGCTGGGATGAACCCACAATATTGCCCGACGTGACACTGGGCAAACGCTGTGCCCGACTTGATTTGCGCGACGATCAGGACCGCGACAGGTTTCGCACCCTTCTGGCAGAAGCCGACATTCTGGTGCATGGCTATCGCGCCAATGCCCTTGAACGCCTGGGCCTAGGGGCCGAGGCCCGCCGCGCCCTTAACCCCGGTCTGGTTGATGTGGCCCTGAATGCCTATGGCTGGTCCGGGCCGTGGCAGTTTCGACGCGGTTTTGACAGCCTGGTACAAATGAGCAGCGGCATCGCCAATCACGGCATGAAAAGCTACCAATCGGACAAACCCGCGCCATTGCCGGTACAGGCATTGGACCACGCGGCTGGGTATATTCTTGCCACCAGCGCCATTCGCGGCCTGGTCGACCGCCATAAAAACGGGCACGGCAAATGCTACCGCACCTCTCTGGCACGGGTGGCGGCATTGTTGTGCGAATATCAGCCCACTTCTCCGGACGCCTCTTCGCCCCCACCCTTCGCCGACCTTGCCGACAGCGATTACATGCAGGCCGCCGAGCCGTCCGGCAGTGGAGATGTGCAGCGCTTATACCCGCCGCTTGAAATTGGCGGCATCCCGATGCGCTGGTCCCTGCCGGCCGGGCTTTTGGGCGCAAGCCCGCCAAAATGGTAAAAAAGCCCCACATCACATGTACAAAAGGCCTGCATCACACAGGCCTTTTGTCATCTTTTCCAAACAATCAAATGCCCGCCGCCTAGGGCCAGTTTGCCATTGGCGGCAGCGACATCAGGATGGCTTCGGTATTGCCGCCCGTCATTATGCCAAACCGTGTGCCCCGGTCATGCAGCAGGTTAAACTCAACATACCGGCCGCGTTTGACCAGTTGCGCCTCGCGCTGGTCCATCGTCCAGTCATCGTTATAATGGCGTTCCACCAGGGTGGGATACACATTGAGAAACGCCTTGCCAACATCCTGGGTAAAGGCAAAATCGGCGTCCCAGTCGTTTTCCAGATAATCATAAAAAATACCGCCCACGCCACGCGGCTCATTGCGGTGCGGCAGCCAGAAATATTCATCGCACCACTTTTTAAAGCGGTCGTAATAATCCTCGCCATGCGCATCACACGCAACCTTAAAGGCCCCATGAAAATCGGCGGTGTCGGCATCGTCGGGAAAAACGGGGGTTAAATCCGCCCCGCCGCCAAACCATGCCTTGGATGTCACGATATGGCGGGTATTCATATGCACGGCAGGCACAAGGGGCGAACAGGGATGCGCCACCAGCGAAATGCCCGCAGCCCAGAAATTGGGGTTTTCGTCGGCCCCCGGTATTTCCTTGCGGAATTTTTCGGAGAACTCGCCATAAACGGTGGAAATATTCACCCCGACTTTTTCAAAAACACGGCCCCGCATAACCGACATTTCACCACCACCCTGATTTTCACCACGATCCCAGCGGGTGCGCTCGAACCGGCCAGCGGGACGGTCCGATAACGGGCCGGTGCAGGCATCTTCAAGCTGTTCAAAACGGGCGCAAATCTGGTCTCGCAGGGATTTGAACCAGTCAGCGGCCTGCTTTTTACGTACTTCGGTCTGGCGGGCTGTTTCATCACTCATTCAGGGGTTCCCGGAAAACTGTTGGTCTGACGCATGGCTTCACCGACGGTCATAGCCGCCGCCATTGCTACATTCAAGGATCGCATCCCCGGACGCAACGGAATAACCACCCGCGCATCAACCGATTCATGCACCTGGTCGGGAACACCCCGGCTTTCAGCGCCCAGCATCAAAATATCATCGGCGCGATACTCAAAATCACAATAGGGGACAGCCCCCTTTGTCGTCATCAGTACCAAGCGCCCGGGAAGGTCTCCCCTTGACCGCGCCTGCTCAAAAGCCTGCCAGTCCGCGTGGCGCTGATAATTTGCCGCTTCGAGATAATCCATCCCGGCACGCTTCAAACTGGCCGATGTCAAAAGGAAGCCACAGGGCTCGATAATATCAACCCCTACCCCCAGGCAGGCGGCCATACGTAAAATTGTCCCGGTATTTTGCGGAATATCGGGCTCAAACAAACAAATTCTCATGATGGATCAACAGACTCGCGCAATTTTGTATAAAAACGCCCTAAAAAATGTTACCAAAAGTTTCATAGCGTTACAGGAGTTTCCCGCTTCTGGGACCGGGTCTTTAACAAAGTAGCTTGTTATAGCGGGTATCACACAAGGGTGCCAGTGCTAGGAAAAGTCTTGTTTGACGTAGGGTTTTTAGAGTGTTTCCAAAACCAGAGCGTTTATTAATGCACACCTTTCCCGCCAAGTTATCCTTAACAAAGGCCGTTATTGTTAGTATACGAAATTCGATTCAGGCCTGAAGGGCGCGGGAGCAGAAAACTTTTTTCGAATTGAAGTAAGTCAATGATCCCGGCGATGAATTCAGGCATTCCGCATGCCTGTTTTGGGGGCAGAAAGAGGAATACATCATGTCTCAAACGGCGCAATCATCCGGGGAGCACCCGGACGAGAACCGCAGGGATTTCCTGACCCTTGCGACCACAGCGGTCGGTGTCGTCGGCACCGGCATGGCACTGTGGCCGTTCGTGGACAGCATGAACCCGTCCAAGGACGTTCTGGCACTGGCCTCGGTCGAAGTGAACCTGTCAAACATTCCGGTCGGACAGGCCATCAAGGTCATGTGGCGCGGTAAACCCGTGTTTATTCGCCATCGCACCGAACGCGAAATTAAAGAAGCAGAAGACGTGGCATTGAACCAGTTGGTCGATCCCGAGGCCGACGATGCCCGTGTGAAGAAAAAAGAATGGCTGATCGTCGTCGGCGTGTGCACCCATTTGGGCTGCATTCCGATGGGCACCGCAACCGGGGAACCGCGCGGTGACTTTGACGGCTGGTATTGCCCGTGTCACGGGTCGCACTATGACAGTTCAGGCCGCATCCGCAAGGGTCCGGCACCGAAGAACCTTGTTGTGCCGACCTATACCTTCCTCACCGACACGTCGGTCAAGATCGGCTAAGGGAGTGTAAGATGAGCGCGCCTGTATGGAATAACAAAGTGGTAAAATGGGTCGATGATCGTCTTCCGATCTTTTCGATGCTGCACCATTCCGCTTACGAATATCCGACACCGAAAAACCTGTCCTATATGTGGAACTTTGGTTCCCTGGCCGGTTTTGTTCTGGTGACGATGATCCTTACCGGGATCTTCCTGGTGATGAACTATACGCCGCATGCCGATATGGCATTTGATTCCGTTGAACGCATCATGCGTGACGTGAATTATGGCTGGCTGATCCGCTATTTGCATATGAATGGCGCGTCGATGTTCTTCATCTGCGTCTATATCCACATTTTCCGTGGTCTTTATTACGGGTCATACAAGGCCCCGCGTGAAGTTCTGTGGTGGATTGGTATCCTGATCCTGCTCGCCATGATGGCAACCGCATTCATGGGCTATGTTCTGCCCTGGGGCCAGATGTCATTTTGGGGGGCAACGGTTATTACCAACCTGTTCTCGGCGTTCCCGGTTATCGGTGATCCGCTGGTGACATGGCTTTGGGGCGGTTTCTCGGTCTCAAACCCGACCCTGAACCGGTTCTTCTCGCTGCATTATCTGCTGCCGTTTGTCATTCTGGGCCTTGTGGTCCTGCATGTATGGGCACTGCACGCAGTGCGGTCAAACAACCCAACCGGTGTCGAGATCAAAACGCCGCAGGACAGCATTCCGTTCCATCCTTACTACACGATCAAGGATCTGTTCGGGATGGGGGTGTTTTTGATCATCTATCTCTATTTCGTGTTCTTCGCGCCGAACTTCTTTGGCGAGCCGGACAACTACATTATGGCCAACCCGCTATCGACGCCGGCCCATATCGTTCCGGAATGGTATTTCCTGCCGTTCTACGCGATCCTGCGGTCGATCGACTTTGAATTCCTTGGCATTCCGGCAAAACTGCTGGGCGTGCTGGCGATGTTCGCGGCCATTATCGTGCTGTTTGTCATTCCCTGGCTCGATAGGTCCAAGGTGCGCAGCTCGCGCTTCCGTCCGGTTTACAAATGGTTCTTTGTCGTTCTGGTCATTGACTGCTTCGTTCTTGGCTATTGTGGTGCAAAGGCTCCGTCTGATCCGTTCATGGGGCTGCATGGTCTGCAGGTGATTACGGTTGGTCAGTTGGCAACGCTGTATTACTTCCTGCATTTCCTTGTCGTCATGCCTGTGGTTGGCAAAATGGAACGGCCAAAACCGCTTCCTGCCAGCATCAGCGAATCTGTTCTCAAGGGAGGTGCAAATGCGTAAATTTGCTCTCACCGCAATTGCTGCTGCTTTCGCGCTGACCGCTTTTGCCAACACATCGTCCAAGGCTGCGGAAGGCGTGGTTCCGCCCGCAATGGAATGGAGCTGGCAGGGCCTGTTTGGCACCTATGACCGTGCGCAGTTGCAACGCGGTTTCCAGGTGTTCAAAACGGTCTGCGCAAGCTGCCACAGCATGCGTTACCTTGCATTCCGCAATCTGGAAGGCATTGGTTTTAACGAAGACCAGATCAAGGCGATTGCCGCGGAATACGAAGTCCAGGACGGCCCCAATGACGATGGTGAAATGTTCACCCGTACGGCAAAACCGTCTGACCACTTCCCGCATCCGTTTGCAAACGACAAGGCAGCTGCTGCTGCCAATGGTGGAGCAACACCGCCCGATCTGTCGCTGATGGCAAAAGCCCGCCCGCACGGCCCGGATTACATCCATGCCCTGCTGACCGGCTATGAAGAAGAGGCACCGGCCGGTGTCGAAATGGCTGAAGGCAAGTATTACAACCACTACTTCCCCAGCCATCAGATTTCGATGCCCCCGCCCCTGTATGGTGATGACGTCGAATATACCGACGGCACCGAAGCCACAGTTGATCAGGAAGTCCTTGACGTTACGGCGTTCATGAACTGGATTGCCGAACCGGAACTTGAAGCCCGCAAAGCAATGGGCATGAAGGTTCTGCTGTTCCTGATCGTGTTTACGGCGATGCTTTATGCGGTAAAACGCAAAATCTGGGCGAAGATCGAGCATTAAGCCGATCCTGATACCTTAAAAATCAAAGGCCGCTGGCTTCGTGCTGGCGGCCTTTTTTTATTTTCTTTCAAAAAGATACTGTCATAATCAGCAGACTGACGGAGGGGGCTCTCGATTTTCACGCCCCCCGCTATCACACGTTTATGCCGCACCATGCCTGCCTTCACCGCCACAGCCAGTACCCCACCCGGCCCAAATGACGTCGGCCCAGTTTACAGAGTGTTTTATGTCGCTTGACCAATATGGCCTGTATATCATCGCTGTTCTGATTGCCGTTTTAACGCCTGGCCCGGCCGTGATGCTGGCGATCACCAATGCCGTTCGCCACAACACCGTGACAGCGATGATTGGCGCCCTGGGCTGCGTTACGGCCACCGGCCTGATGGGCGCCCTGTCAGCGATGGGACTGGGCGCGATGATCATGGCATCGGCCATTTTATTTGATATCGTCCGCTTTGCCGGTGCGGCCTATTTGATCTGGCTGGGGTTCAAAATGTGGCGGGCAAGCGGCAAGGGGGCTGTAAATGTCTCTACCGACCCGGCAATGGCCCATCCCGGTTATATGCGCATCTATCTGCGCGGTTTCGTTGTTTCGGCCAGCAATCCCAAGGCTATTGCCTTTTTCACCGCCCTGTTCCCGATGTTCCTCGCCCCGAATGCGCCGCTATTGACGCAATTCGCGATCCTGGATGGCACTTTTATGATCCTGTCCTTTTCCGGGATCATGGGCTATTCGCTGCTGGCAGCCCGCAGCAAGGGCTTTTTGCTGGGCTCTGCCCGAAAATGGTTTGATCGTATTGCCGGGGGTATTTTTGTCAGCTTTGGCGTTGCCCTGGCTGTCAGCCGTCGCTAAACACAGTGCCCTGCCACACAGGAACACTCTGGCCGCCTTCAAGATGGCCGCCCAAGCAGCACAGAAATACGGCAAGGCGCCTACATCATATACCCTTTCAATATCGCATCAATTTCGCCCTCTTCGTGCATCTTGCGCAATACGCCGTCCAGCGCATCGGCAAAATCATCCCGAAAGGGCCACTTCCCGGCTTCATCGGGGCCGTAGGCAACCCCACCCTGATGTGATCCCAAAAGGGCGGTTTCCGTTAGATGGTAATATTCCTCATCGGAGGCAGGGCCTATCTTGCTTAAGGCCACATCTATCGCCAAGCGGTCATTGACATAACAGTCAATCCGCCCGGCCAGCAGGCGACGCAAATTGATTTCGGTCGTGTGCGCTTCCTCAAAGGTCACTTCATGCCGTTCGGCCATGTTGAAAAGAGCCTGCCCCGCCATTTTATAACCCGATGTATTGCCAAACCGGGCACCGACATAATCATACGGATAGCTTAACAATGTACGATAGCGGGCAAACTGGTCAGTGCACAGCACAACAGGCGTTTGCGTAACGATCGGTACTGAGTAACGCTGCACCCAATCGCGTACCGGTTTGAAATAAGGTGGATAAAACGCCATAATCTCGCCGCGCTTCAAAAGCTCGATGCCACGTTTGAAGGGCACCGCAGAAAATTCGATATCATATTGCGGCATCTGCAACGCCGCCCGACGCAAAATATCGGTATAAATCCCCATCATGACGTTGCCCTGCAAATAGGCATAGGGGGGATTATTTTCCTCACCATAAAGAACAACGCGCTGGCGCACATGGCTTTTATCTGTGTCTGGTTCCGCAAAGACAGGCTTTGCGCAAAATAAAAACACACCGGAAAACAGCAAAAAGACAAGCGCAAGGCGCATCGGCATAACAATGTCCGCTTCACTTAATGGGCATTTACAGGAAAGGGTGGCACCAACTATCAGCAAAACGCATCAGGTACCATTGCTATCGACGAGATAGAGCCATGCACAACTGTAAGGATAATTATCCTTCGACTTCACGCACAACACCGCCTCTTATTTCGATAAATTGGCGGAAATCATTGATATTTCGAGAAAAAACCAGCAACCATAAAGTGTCAGGGAAAACACATAGACCACCCGAATATCACGACCGATAAATCGTATCGCTGGCTTCTGCCAAACAGATTTCATCGCTTGTTTGCGTCTTGGCCTGATTGAATGGCGAAGAGGGCACCGATGGGTCACGGTGCAGCACTGTCTCATCCTGACGGCGCGGACTGCTGCCAACATGATTACCATCCACCGGGCGCATGGGCGGGACGGCAACCGGCATATGCACCAGCTTGCGTTTATGCTGCGGGGTACCGGTGCTGGCATAAAGCTGCTTTCCGGCCTCGACGATACTGACACCGGCAAAGGCCTTGAACAGGCGCGAGCCAACATTTTCAATCCCCTGGGACCAGCGCAGCAAAAAGCGGTTGCGGGTGGGCGGCAAAAACAGGGCCCGGCTGTGTTGCACAGGCAAAAACATATTTTCGCGCATCAGATTTTGCAGCTGGCTGACACTATAGGGATGACCAAAGCCAAACGGCGTGTTTTCCGACCAGCTCCAAAGCGAGCTTCGATTGGGGGTCAACACGACAATCCGGCCATTGGGCGTCAACACACGCCAGCATTCACGCATCAGGCGGCGTTGCGAATCGGAATGCTCCACCAGATGCACCAGCAAAATGCGATCCACCGAACTATCGGGCAGCGGCAGCATGGTTTCTTCGGTCAGGGCAACACAATTGGATTCCCCGGCAGGCCAATGCACGCATCCCTGCGGCGCGGGCATAAAGGCCATCACGCGCTCTGCCTCGCCCAGAAACGGGCGCAAATAAGGGGTGGCATAGCCAAAACCCAGCACACGCATGCCCCGCACATCCGACCACATCATGCGCAACCGGCGGCGAATAAGCCGACGGGCCGCCTGACCGAGGCTGGTGGCATAGAAGCGGTGTAAATCAACAACATCCTGACGCATGAACGAACCCTATCATTGTCGGACGGAAGGGCGAAACAAATTGCAGCACAATTGTTTCCCCCGCGCCAGCCTGTTAGGCTTTGAAACATCCCAAACAAGCGAGGCCCCAAAATGCCAGCAGACGACATCATCCTGATCCCGAACCGCTCGGACAATTATATTTATCTGCTGCGCTGCCCCAATAGTGGCGTCACCGCCGTGATTGATCCGGGCGACGCCGCACCAGTGATCAAGGAACTGTCCAAACGGGGTTGGTCGCTTGATATCATCATAAATACCCATCATCACAATGACCATGTGGGTGGTAACGCAGAACTCAAGCAAAAGTTCGGGGCGAAAATCATCTGCCCAACGGCAGAGGCTGCCAAAATTGGCAATCTGGATGAAACCGTTGCCGAGGGCGATGTGGTTAAGGTCGGCGATCTTGAAGCCCGTATTTATGATGTGCCGGGCCACACGGCGGGTCATATTGCCTTTTATTTCCCGGCGGTTTCTGCCGTGTTTTCCGGGGACAGCCTGTTTGCCCTGGGCTGTGGTCGCCTGTTTGAGGGCACTGCCGAACAAATGTGGCACTCGCTGATCAAGTTCCGGACCCTGCCCGTCGATACACGGCTTTATTGCGGCCATGAATATACCCTGAGCAATGCCAGGTTTGCGCTGACCATCGAACCGGAAAATGCCGCCCTTCAGGCCCGTGCCAGCGCCATTGAAACCCTGCGCAAGGCCGACCGCCCCACCATCCCGTCCACAATTGGCGAAGAAATTGATACCAACCCGTTCCTCAGGGCCGATGTCCCGGCGGTTGGTCAGGCAATGGGCATGTCCGGTGCGCCTGCCGAAATTGTTTTCACCGAAATTCGGCACCGCAAAGACAACTTCTAGGCCATCTCATTCCAAGGCCCATGTCGCCCGCAAAAACGCGACGTGGGCCTTTTAAAGACAAATCGCTTTAAATGCCTGTCGTAAATCAGGATTCCACCTGCTTGAACAGCACATTCTGATCCAGCAAATAGCGCGAAAACAGCGGCAGGCTGGCCGCACCGATGGCGCGTGCCCCCCGGCCAACCGCTCCGGGCTGAACACGGGGCATGGCAATGCCCTGCAGGTCCAGTCCGCCAAACTCTTTCATAATTTCAGCGACAATCCGGTCACGAACAAACGGCGGGAAACCGCCATCAACAATCACGGTTTCAAAATCAATCACGGAACAGACCGACGTGATCGCCAGGGCAAGGCTGCGTGCAGCCTGCGCGATCCAGCAATCCAGATGCGGGGTTATTTCGTCCCAGCTTTGAGGATCGCGCCATAGGCGAATCGGTTCAAAACCGGATTCCTCAAGCATTTTTTCCAAGGCGAAAAGGCTGGCCTGATCAATCAATTGCGAGGGTTTCCCCTGGTCATCCACCACCGGCATCGAGCCAAATGCGCCCGCATTACCCGTGCGCCCGGCATACACCGCCTGATTAAGAACAACACCACCGCCGATGAATGAACCAATGAAGAAATAGGCAAAATCGTTGTAGTTGGCCCCTTGCCCAAAAACAAGTTCTGCCCCGCAGGCCGCCGTTGCATCATTCTGGATAAAAACCGGAAAAGGAACGATTTCGCCTATCTCCTCGGCCAAATCGATATTCTGCCAGGCAGCCATGTCCTGTTCCGGTGCGCCCATTTCATCAACCCAGTTCCACAGCTCGAACGGCAGAGCAATACCCAGCCCGGCAATGCGTGCACGCTGTGATGATGTTAAGGAAGACGTCAATTTCTCTGTCGCCTCGCGCACAAAACGGCGAATATTATCAGGCGTGGGGTATTTATAGGTTTCAATGTTGCTGTCGCGCACTGTACCGACAAAATCCATCAACACCAGTTCAGCACTGCGACGGCCAATTTTAAGGCCCAGCGAATAAACCCCGTCAGGATTAAGGGCCATTGGCACCGAAGGTTTGCCGACCCGCCCGCGCACCGGCTCCCCGCGCATCAAAAGCCCGTCTTTTTCCAAGGCGCGAATAATCACCGACGCCGTTTGCGCCGACAGGCCCGAAATCCGGGCAATATCGGCCTTGGAAAGCCCGGCTGTACGGCGTACCAGCGATAATAACAACCGTTCATTATAGGCCCGGACCCGCACCTGATTGGCACCGCCGCCACTATGCGTTCCTGCCGAGACAGACGATGCACCCGGCATTTCCTCAACCGGATCAATATCTTCAGACATTACTGGGTCCTCCCGAATGGCGCATTGGCCTTATTTGTTGTGCTGCAAGCATCAACAATTCTAATTAATAAATCAAATGGATTTATTAATTGACAGGCTCTGCGATTTAGTGTGGTGTATGTAAAGACAGACATCGATGCAAGGCTGCGCAGAAAAGTCGCGATAATTGTCTCTGGATAAACAGTGTATAATTGCCAGTTATCAGGGAAATCCCTGGGAGGAAAACATATGAAGAAAGCACTTCTTGGCGCCACCCTTGGTGCGCTTGCTCTTTCTATTGCCGCCATCCCCACCCATCAGGCCAAGGCCGACGAAATCGGCGCCTGCCTTATCACCAAAACCGATATCAACCCGTTCTTTGTCAAAATGAAGGAAGGGGCAACCGCCGCATCACTGGCGATGAATATCGACCTTTCGACCTATGCCGGTAAAATTGACGGCGACCATGAGACCCAGGTCCAGGCTGTTGAATCCTGCATTGCTTCGGGTGCAAAGGGCATCCTGATCACCGCATCGGACACCAAGGCCATTGTCCCGGTTCTTAAAAAGGCCCGCGATGCCGGTATTCTGGTCATTGCGCTTGATACCCCGCTAGAGCCGATTGACGCCGCCGATGCCACCTTTGCCACCGACAATTTCAAGGCAGGCCAGCTGATTGGCCAATGGGCCAAGGCCAAACTGGGCGACAAGGCCGCCGATGCCAAAATTGCGCTGCTGGACTTAACCCCGTCGGCCCCGTCTGTTGACGTTCTGCGTGACCAGGGTTTTCTTGACGGTTTTGGCGTTGATATCAAAGACAAAAACAAAATTGGTGACGAAGACGACAAACGCATCGTTGGTCATGATGTGACCAATGGCAACGAAGAAGGTGGCCGCAAGGCGATGGAAAACCTGCTTCAACGGGATTCGGGCATCAATGTTGTTTACACCATCAACGAACCGGCCGCTGCCGGTGCCTATGAGGCCCTGAAGGCCTTTAATATGGAAAAGGGTGTGTTGATTGTGTCGGTTGATGGCGGTTGCCCAGGCGTTCTGAACGTCAAGGACGGGGTGATTGGCGCAACCTCGCAGCAATACCCGGTTGATATGGCCTATAAGGGCATTGAGGCCATCCGCGCCTGGGCCGATAACGGCACCAAACCGGAAAACACCAAAGGCCTGAATTTCTATGACACCGGCGTTAATCTTGTCACCGATTCCCCGGCCGAGGGCGTGCCGTCGATCAGTGTTGATGAGGGCATGAGCCGCTGCTGGGGCTAATCGCGCCTTACGATCCGTAACCGGGGCAAGGGTGCCTTACGCATTGCCCCGGTTTCTTAAAAATCCACCCCTATAAATCAAACGGTCCCGCAGCCCTTCAAGACAGGGAAAACCCTGCATCATGACCTGTGCTGCCCGCACCATCTGGGCAACACAACCAGGACCCCGGAGGAAGCGATGAGCGACGAAAACCGTACGCCACGCAAAAAGCAGGATTTTGAAGAAACGCTGGGGCGCAGCGACACCAATGTCGCCTCCTTCGCACCCAAACAGCGCACTTTCCTGCAATCTGCCCAACACCTGCTTCACGGTAATCCCACAATGGTTCCGGTCATTGTGCTGATTATGTCGATTATCATTTTTGGCGCACTTGCCGGGCCAAAATTTTTTTCGCCCTTTAACCTGTCACTGATCCTGCAACAGGTTTCCGTTATCGGTATTCTCGCTGCGGCACAAAGCCTTGTCATCCTGACGGCAGGCATCGACCTTTCGGTGGGTGCCATCATGGTGCTGATCTCGGTGATCATGGGGCAGCTTGCCGTATCCCTGGGCGTGCCAAGCCCCCTTGCCGTTTTGATCGGTTTTGGTTGTGGGGCCCTGGCGGGTGGGATGAACGGTTTTCTCGTCACCCGCATCAAACTGCCGCCCTTTATCGTGACCCTGGGGTCGTGGAATATTTTCTTTGCCCTTAATCTGTGGCTGTCCGGCGCACAATCGATTCGCAGCCAGACGCTCGATGAAGTCGCGCCGCTGTTGAAATTTTTTGGCGAAAGCATTGCCATTGGTGGTGCGCGTGTCACCTATGGCTCGATCCTGATGCTGGTGATTTTCGCCGTGCTATGGTTCCTGCTTAATCATACCGCCTGGGGCCGCCATGTTTATGCGCTGGGCGATGACAAGGAATCGGCCGAGCTTTCGGGCATTCGCACCAACCGCACCCTGATTTCGGTTTATATTCTGGCCGGTCTTGTTTGTGCGATTGGCGGCTGGGCCTCGATTGGTCGTGTGGGCTCGGTCTCGCCGCAAAGTTTCCAGGAAGCCAATTTGCAATCGATCACCGCTGTGGTGATTGGCGGTATCTCGCTGTTTGGCGGGCGCGGTTCGATTGCCGGGCCGTTGATTGGCGCGCTGATTGTAGGGGTTTTCAATTCCGGCCTGCGCATGGTTGGCGTGGATGTGCTCTGGCAACTGTTTGCCATTGGCTGGCTGACCATCATTGCCGTTGCCATTGACCAGTGGATCAGAAAGGTATCGTCATGACCGACACACAAAGCACCCTTCAACCGGTTCTGTCCGGGCGTGGACTGGTCAAACGTTATGGTCGGGTGACCGCCCTTGATCACGCCGACTTTGACCTTTATCCCGGCGAAATCCTGGCTGTTATCGGCGATAACGGCGCGGGCAAATCCTCGCTGATCAAGGCCCTTTCCGGGGCAGTGACGCTGGATGAAGGCGAGATCCTGCTCGAAGGCAAGCCGGTCAGTTTTTCATCGCCGATGGATGCCCGCGATGCCGGAATTGAAACGGTTTATCAGACCCTGGCATTGTCCCCGGCGCTGTCGATTGCGGACAACATGTTTATGGGCCGCGAACTGCGCCGCCCCGGCTTTGCCGGCAAGTTCCTCAAAATGCTCGACCATCCGGCGATGCAGCGTGTGGCCCGGGAAAAGCTGAATGAACTGGGCCTGATGACCATTCAAAACATCAACCAGGCGGTTGAAACCCTGTCGGGCGGCCAGCGCCAGGGGGTGGCCGTGGCCCGTGCGGCGGCCTTTGGCTCGCGCGTGGTGATCATGGATGAACCGACGGCTGCCCTGGGGGTTAAGGAAAGCCGCCGGGTGCTGGAACTGATCCAGGATGTGCGTTCGCGCGGAATGCCGATTGTGCTGATTTCGCACAATATGCCCCATGTGTTCGAGGTGGCAGACCGCATTCATATCCACCGCCTGGGCAAACGGCTTTGCACCATCAAGCCCGATGATTACACCATGTCCGATGCCGTTGCCTTTATGACCGGAGCGCTTGAAGCCCCGGAAGCGGCATAAGACCAGATAAAGATCGGACCCCGGAAAGAATGACCATCGATCTTGATCACATCGCTTCGCTTATTGCCGCCCGTCAATCCGGTACCAGCCGGATGCTGGTGGCAATTGCCGGCGCCCCTGCTTCGGGCAAGTCAACCCTGTCCGAACGGCTTCATCACCATCTGGGGGGTGATGAAGCCGGGGTTGCCATTTTTCCGATGGATGGTTTTCATTTCGATGATGCCATCCTGCGTGACCGGGGCGATCTTGCCCGCAAGGGGGCCCCGCATACCTTTGATGTGGGCGGTTTTGCCCGCTATTTGCGCGCCATTCGGGATGATAACGAGGATGTTTTTGTCCCGGTATTTGACCGAAAACTGGAACTGTCCCGTGGCTCGGCCCGCTGTATTGGCCTGCATCACCGGCTGGTGCTGGTGGAAGGTAATTACCTGCTGCTCAACCAGGCCCCGTGGCATCAACTGGCCCCCCTGTTCGATCTCAAACTGTTTTTGGACGTGCCGGTTGCCGTGCTGGAACAGCGCCTGATCCAACGCTGGCTTGATCACGGGTTTGATGCCGAAACCGCCAGCCGCCGCGCCCTTGAAAACGACATTCCCAATGCCCGTGTCGTGCAAAACCAGTCTGTCGGGGCCGATCATATCTTTCAGCCCGGCATTACCTCCTAGTCCTGCCTTACACAACACCGGACTGTTTCATAATGTCCGCCACCCAATCCATCACCACACGGATATGGGGCAAATGCGCCATATCCTGATGCACCAGCAACCACACCTCACGCCCCGCACTGACATCATATTGCGTTAACCGATGCAGCCCGGCAACCCGATCACCAATGCACACCGGCAATAAACAACAGGCATCTCCCGCCTGCGCCATCCCGGCCAGCAGGGTGGCACGGTTGGCCCGGCCAATGATGTTTCGTGGGCCAAACGCATGGTGCAGCCATTGCTGTTCGGGTTTGTCTGACAAACCTTCTGCCAGCTCTACCCAACTGGCATTGGGCGCGTCGATATCCATGTGCGGCGCATAAATGGCAAACCGCATAAAGCCAATGCGGCGACTGCGAAACACCCCGCTTTCAGGCAAGGCCAGGCGGATGGCAATGTCGGTTTCGCGCTGGGCGATGTTCAAATTGCGGTTTTCGCCGCTCAGGTCGAGTTGTACCGCCGGGTAACGTTGATGAAAATCGGCAAAGGCGGGCACCAGCAATCCATCCAGAAGAGCATCCACCGCCGAGAGGCGCACAACACCCGATGGGGCCTTCTGATCCCCCCCCTCGGTCAGCCCCGGCAGGGTCTCAAGATAGGCAGCAAGGTTTTGCTCCATGGCCGCTGCCGTTGCCAGTAATTGCTGGCCCTGTGCTGTCGGGCTTAAATGCCCTTCCTCCCGGTGCAGGACGGCATAGCCCAGCATTTCCTCCAACCGGGCAAGGCGGCGGCTGACGGTGGTTTGGTTAATGCCCAGTTCACGGGCGGCGGCACTCATATTGCCCGCGCGGCACAGTACCACAAAGGTGCGCAACCCATCCCAGTCCGGCGTTCTCACAATACATCCTTTCTGCATTTTTGCAGATTATAGCCGCATATACGCGCATTCCAACTGCATTGATGCAGAGATAGGATAACCCCATAACATCACCCGAGATCACAAGGAAAATCCCATGTCTGCGAAAACATTGCTGTCGCTTGCCAATGCCACCCCCGCCCCCGGCACCCCCGAAAATGCTGCCCTGATCCTGATTGATGCCCAGGAAGAATACCGTTCGGGTATGCTGTCCCTGCCCGGTATCAAGGGTGCACTTAAAAACGCGGCTAAGCTGCTGGCGCACTGGCGGGCAAAGGGCGGGCTGGTGGTGCATATTGTTCATCACAGTGGCCCCGGCGCCCCCATTTTTGACACGGAGCGTGAATTTGTCACCATCCTGCCCGAAGTCGCCGCGCAGGAGGGCGAAGCCATCCATATCAAAAACGTGCCCAATTCCTTTGGCGGCACCGGGCTTAAGGAAAGCCTGGAAAAAGCCGGGCTGAAAAACATCGTGCTTGCCGGTTTCATGACGCATTTATGCGTGTCCACCACCGCGCGGGCCGGGCATGAAATGGGCTATGGCGTTACCGTGGTTAGCGATGCCACCGCCACCCGCGACCTGCCCCTGCCAAGCGCCATCGCCGGGACGGAACAGGCGGACAGCGCAACATCCTTTATCGCCGCCGATAAACTGCATCAGGCCGAACTGACCATGCTGGGTGATATTTTTGCTACCATCGCCAGCTCCGAAAGCCTGATCGGCGGGGAATAAACCCAAGCCCAAAAATAAAAATGCCGCGCAAAATCTCTGCGCGGCATTTGCATTTTGGCTGTCAGGCGGATTTACGCCCCGGCCAATACCAGATCATCGGAATGGATGATGGCATTGCCCCGGCTAAAACCCAAAATCGGTTCGATATCGTGGCTGTTATGGCCCAATAGCTGGCGGGTTTCCTCGGCGGAATAGGATGAAATACCGCGTGCGATTTCTGCCCCCTCGGCCGAGAGAACCCGCACCGCGTCGCCCGCCTTGAAGCTGCCCTGCAGGGACACAATGCCCGGTGCCAGCAGGTTTTTTCCAGCGCGAAGGGCACGTTCCGCCCCGCCATCAATCACGATTGCACCGCGCGCCGAAAGCGAGGTGGCAATCCAGTGACGCCGGGCCGCCAGCGGCGTTTCAGAGGGTTTAAACAGGGTATGCAAACCACCTTCAAGCTGCGCTTTTAATGGATGATAAATCGTACCCCGGGCAATCATCATGCGGCACCCGGCCTTCATGGCAATTTCGGCGGCCTGAAGTTTCGTCACCATCCCGCCGGAGCTATACATGGTGGGCGCAGCACCAGCCATGCCCATAATTTCCGGGGTCAGTTCGCCCACTTCGGGGATCAGTTCGGCATCCGGGTTTTTGCGCGGGTCGGCGGTATAAAGCCCGTCAATGTCAGAGAGCAACACCAGCATATCGGCCGAAATCATGTGTGCGACCTTGGCAGCCAACCGGTCATTATCGCCAAAGCGGATTTCCGCCGTTGCCACGGTATCGTTTTCATTGATCAGCGGGATCGCACCGCGGGCCAGCAACGCATTGAGCGTTCCACGCGCATTGAGATACCGGCGGCGGGCTTCCATGTCTTCGAGCGTGACCAGCACCTGGGCCATGACCAGACCATTGCGATGCAGGGCCTCCTGCCACACCTGGGAGAGCGAAATCTGCCCGGTTGCGGCGGCGGCCTGTTTGTCGGCCAGGCTGATGGTGCGATGATCCAGGCCCAAAATACGCCGACCCATCGCAATTGCGCCGCTGGAAACAATAATCACCTCCGTCCCACGCTCACGCAGGGCGGCAATATCGTCGGCCAGGGCTTCAAGCCAGGCCCGGCGCAGCTTGCCGGTGGTTTCATCCACCAGCAAAGCCGACCCGACCTTGACAATCAGTCTCTTTGCGTCGGCAAGGCTCAAGGCTGGAACCCCTCATAGTCCTGGTTTTCTTCGGCCCGGCGCCGACGTTCCTCAAGAATATGCTCGCGCAATTTGCGGTGAATATCGGTTACACCCTGTTGGGTCGCACCCGATACCACAAATACCTGCTTGCCAATCCCTTTTTCCAGAATTTGGCGCTGTTCCTCGACCATTTCCGGCAAAAGCTGGTCGGCCTTGGACAGGGCAACAATTTCCGGCTTGTCGATCAGCTCGTCGGCATAGTTTTCCAGCTCTTCGCGCACGGTGCGATAGGTTCCCACCGGGTCCTCGTCTGCACAATCGATCAGATGCAGCAAAACCTCGCAGCGTTCGATATGGCCCAAAAAGCGTGTGCCAATGCCCTTGCCTTCCGATGCGCCTTCGATCAGGCCGGGAATATCGGCCAGCACAAATTCGCCATCATCAACACTGACCACACCCAATTGCGGATGCAGGGTGGTAAAGGGGTAATCGGCAATTTTCGGCCGTGCGGCGGAGGATGCCGCCAGGAAGGTTGATTTACCGGCATTGGGCAGCCCCACCAGCCCGGCATCGGCAATCAGCTTTAAGCGCAGCCATACCCACATTTCTTCATTCGGCCAGCCTTCTTCGGCCCGGCGCGGGGCCTGGTTGGTCGATGATTTGAAATGCGTGTTGCCGCGGCCACCATCACCGCCCCGGCACAAAACATATTGCTGGCCAGGTGCGGTCATATCAACAATCAGGGTTTCGCGGTCTTCCTGCAGCACTTGCGTTCCGACCGGTACCTTGATGACAACCGATTTACCGGCGCGCCCGGTACGGTTGCGGCCCATGCCGTGCATGCCGATTTCGGCCTTGAAATGCTGCTGATAGCGAAAATCGATCAGGGTATTGAGGTTTTCTTCGGCCTCAAGAATAACATCGCCGCCCCGGCCGCCATCGCCGCCATCCGGGCCGCCATATTCCACGAACTTCTCCCGCCGGAAGCTGACGGATCCGGCGCCGCCGCGACCGCTTCGCACATAAATCTTTGCTTCATCCAGAAACTTCATAACCCGTCCTTTGGGATCCATTCAATCGGGGAAAGCGCCCCGTCATGCCCGCCTGGGCATCGAAAAATTATTTTGCCTGAAACATATAAAACAGGGGAGGAATGATTGCTCATTCCTCCCCTGCAAATTCTTGGCACGTTGTGCCCGGAACGGGAGGCTTACGCCTCGGCCGGGACGACGCTTACAAAGGTGCGACCCTTGAAACCCGATTTGAACTGGACGCTGCCGCCAGCAGTTGCAAACAGAGTGTGGTCTTTGGCAACGCCAACATTGTCACCGGCATGGAACTTGGTTCCGCGCTGACGAACGAGAATGTTACCTGCAACAACCGCCTGGCCACCGAATTTCTTAACGCCGAGGCGCCGACCTTCGGAGTCGCGACCGTTACGGGAGCTACCACCAGCTTTTTTATGAGCCATGAAACCCTCCTAAAACTGCATCCACCTGATAAATCAGGCGTTGATGCCCG
Organism: Thalassospira sp. TSL5-1; assembly: GCF_001907695.1. NCBI lineage: Bacteria > Pseudomonadati > Pseudomonadota > Alphaproteobacteria > Rhodospirillales > Thalassospiraceae > Thalassospira > Thalassospira sp. TSL5-1. The sequence continues at coordinate 1,020,450 of NZ_KV880638.1, read as the reverse complement.
TGATGCGCAGAACGGTCAGGTTCTGGCGATGACCATTTTTGCGACGGTAATTGTGCCGGCGCTTTTTCTTGAAAACGATCACTTTGTCGCCCTTGGCCTGTTCCAGAACTTCTGCAACAACAGAAGCACCAGCGACCAACGGAGCACCAACTTTCGGCGCACCGTCGCCAGCAACCATGAGAACCTGATCCAGGGTCACGGTTTCACCAGCTTGGGCAGCGATCTTTTCGACTTTGATAACGTCGTTGGCGGCAACCTTGTACTGCTTGCCACCTGTTTTGATGATTGCATACATCTAAATAGTTCCTGAAAAAAGAATTCGGAAACGCAAACGCGCAGCCCGGTGTCGCTGCAAACTGAAACCGGACCGCTGCGAGAGACGGGTGAATTACCGTTTTAGCCCGCAAATGTCAACTCCAAAGCGGGTTCACGCACACATATCTCCCCGCCGCGATTGCATGGCGGAACCCGCACCGGCCCGTGCAACCTATCGCGCCGGGCAAATCATCCTTCTCAAAGGCCCCATACAACAAACGCGCTGCCCGCAAAATCACGGATTTTCATCGCAAGAATGAAAGTTTTGCGTTTTCCCTCTTGCAATCTCGCGCACAGACCGTTAAACACCGCGTCGAACGCCAGACCACACATGCGGAGAGGTGCCGGAGTGGTCGAACGGGGCGGTCTCGAAAACCGTTGTACTAGCAATAGTACCGTGGGTTCGAATCCCACCCTCTCCGCCATTTTCCAACGCCCCCCCCCCTTTATGGCGCGATATTACCGCATCACCACGAGACAACGCTGAGAACCACCGACCTACAGCCCCATGTATGTGAAGGCCGGTGACAGCAAAATACCCCTCCCCCTTTGCGGACCCTTCCCGGTACGATGCCCGCCGGAAATTCATGGCTCTTTCCTGTTCTCGCCGTATTTGCGATGCTCTTGCGGACAGGAGGGATTGCAGCATGGAATATTCGCCCCAGGCCGGAAGCCGGATCATCGACAAATCAGCACCGCCAGACGATACAGCTATCCGCGACTGGATCGGGCCGGACGCGTTCAAGCAGTGGGTCGCGTTGCGGGATTGGATTGAGGTAGCATATCCCGGCGTTTTCACTCCCGATTGGATTTATGGCGGCAAGAAGCACGGCTGGTCCCTGCGCTACAAGAAATCCAAGGCGTTCTGTACGTTCCTGCCCGAATACCATGCCTTCTCTGCCGTAGTCGTGTTGGGAGGGGCGGAGCAAGAGAAGGTCAAGGCGCGACGCGATAGCCTGAGTCCGCGCTTCATGGCGCTTTATGATAAGGCGGAGACATATCGAGATGGCAAGTGGCTGAAGATCGGCATCTCGTCGGCAGATGAACTAAAGGACGTTACCGAGATTTTGACGCTCAAGCGCCCTCGCAAGGCTGGCACCTGATCAAAACGAAGGTTCGTTAGGCAAAGCGCGTGCTTCCTTGATCTGTATCACGGCCACGAAACGCAATTCGCTTCCTACTGGAGGTGAAGAATCCCCACAAAGGCAACCGGCATGTCGATCATTACCCTTACTCCGGAAACTTTGCTGGGCGAGCATATTTGCTGCGCGATCTCGGACAAGAAATGCGCTGCAGGATATGCGGCCAAGAAGCAATGGCTTTCCGATCAGTATCCGCAAGGCTATCGGTTCAGTCGTCTGGATGAGCGTGGCAAGGTGTTCATCGAATATGGTCCGGGCGAACAGGCATGGATGCCTGTTGTGGCATCGGGCTGGATGGTCATGGGCTGCTTCTGGGTATCAGGCCGGTTCAAGAGGCAAGGTCACGGCAAGGCACTCCTCCAGACCGCTCTTGACGACGTCAGAAAGCACGGTCGCGCTGGTTTGGTTGCGCTCGCTGGCACCAGGAAGATGCCTTTTCAAAGTGATGGAGCCTGGTTGCGACGGCAGGGATTCCGGGAAGTTGATGTGCTCGACAGCGGCTTTTCCCTGCTTGCACTCGAGGCGGGCGAGGTCGGCTTGTCAGAACTTCCACGGTTTGCCGAGAGTGCCAAGAACGGTCTCGGACCGAACGCGCACGGACTGACGGTATATTATTCGAACCGCTGCCCATTCACCGAATTCCATGTGGAAATCGCGCTGAAAGAGACCTGTGAAAAGCGGAACCTTTCCCCGACCATCATCAAGCTGGACAGCCTTGCTTCCGCGCAGGCAGCGCCTACTCCTGCCACGATTTTCAGCCTTTTCATGGACGGTCGGTTCGTGACGACGGATCTGAGCGTATGTATGGACAGTCGCTTCGACATGATTGTCGCAAAGGCGATGAAACCGTAAAACGACTCAAAAAACAAGTATCGACCGCTTGGCCCTCATCGTCGGCGCTTTACAGCGATGTGAGGAAAGGCTCAGACCATTCAGAAATGACCAAGACCGCTGATGAACGGTCGATTAAACCGAACAAATTTCTCCTTTTGGCAACCAAGAAGATTCAGACAGGGGCCGACAGCCTTACGTCCGCACGATTATCGTGATCGTCGCTGTCATCGCCTAGCAACCGGACCCGCGATTGATGGCATCGCTCACGTCCTGGCGACCAGCGACATCCATGATGATACATCCCTCGATAAAAACAAGCGCACGCGGGGCACCCGCATGACCTTGCGGGTGACGCCTGGCAAGCCATTCAAGGAAAATGCCGACAATCGTGCCGGCGGCCTTTTGATGGGGGCCACTTCCCTGCGCGGCTGCCGAGACAATATCGAACCAAACGCGGGAATACGCCGCAAAGGCTTCAGACCTCATAACAGCAAGCACGTTTTCAATTAGTTCCTGCTCCGTCTCGTAACAAAGCGGCGGCAAGGCTTGGTCAAGTTGCATTGCCATGCCTTCTGCCAGAAACTGCAGCAGTTCGACAATCAATCCATCTTTGCTGCCGAAATGGTAAATAAGCATTCGGTCCGATGTGCCAGCGGATGCAGCCATTGGCCGAAGACTGGCCGAATTAAGCCCATATTCCAACACATGAGCAGCCAAAGCGGAGAGCAGAGCGTTCTTGTCAAATGGCTTCCGGGACATACGAACCTCTTGTAGCATTTGCTACACATGCGATAATGTAGCGTCCGCTACAATAATCCATAGCCCTCGAGGAAAGACAAGAAAAATGAGGACGTTCTATCTGACCATGTGTGTGATCGGAACGGTCGTGCCATGGGTGTTTTTCGGGTTCTTTTTCGCCGCGAACGGGCCTGATCTGGCATATTTCATGACCAGCCTGTTTGCCAATGGCGCTGTCGGCGGCTTTTCATCCGACATCATGATATCAATCGGTGTATTTTGGATCTGGTCGTTCCTCGACGCCCGTACGCTCGGGCTCAGGAAATGGTGGCTCGTATTGCCCGCAGGTGCGGGTGTCGGACTGTCGCTGGCGCTCCCATTGTACCTATTCTTACGCTCCGGTGCTGATCAGGTTCAGGTACGAGCGCAAAAATAATGCCAGGCACTGTAATCCAGTGACCCGGCATAATATGTTGCTGATCGCTTGAATAACCAGACACGCTTGATCGCATTAACCACCGGTTCTTTTATCCTGTTGCAGGTCCGCCGCGCGCCGTAATCCAAGCACTGATCGTATCAATAACACCCGGCGTCCAGGCATGGCGACCTTCAAGAAGAAATCTTAATGTCACATACCAGGGCCATTGAGTAATAAGTTGCGCGTTGTATGGCACTGATTTTAACAGGCCATGTGTGGCATCTGGTACGATAATGATACGATTTGCCGCGTTATTGGATAGGACGGTTTCACGATAGATCGCGGCATCATGCCAGGCATCAACATTCAGATCATCCGCCCCCCACAGGGCCAGCAAGGGCACATTAAATCCGCGCAGATCTTTTGTCGCATCCGCATGACGGTTCTTTCGGATGAAAGCCCAGCGATCTGACGTCAGGTCAGGTGGAAGATCCGCACTCTCGACCTGTGGATTTGCAAACAAACGATCATCCCTGCGCGATAACCGCACCACCTCGCGCTTGCGCTCCGCCGCAGGCATCCCTGCCAGTCGAAGCCGCGTATCGGTATAATAATCGCCCTGCTGTTGCCAGGAAACAGCACCGCCAATGAGAACCGCGAAATCCGCATCGCGATGCGAGAGCTTTGGTATCACCCACCCCGCCTGTGAAAACCCCATTGCGCCAACAGGTATATGCGTGAAATGCCCCTTAAGTGTCACCAGTGCCGTGCGCACGACATCAGCCCGGTCCTCCATCGATTGCGCAAGCCAGTTCCCCTGCGACGCACCAATGCCGGGTTTGTCCCAGGAGGCAACGGCAATACCGGCATCGAGCAAGCTATTGACCAGCGGCGCGTAACCTCCCTGCGAGGTTCTATCCTGCGGGCCATCGCCATGCACCAGAACCAGTGCCGCCAACGGGGGCCGATCCGGCAGCCACAATGTCCCTGCCAAATGCAGGCCATTGGCGCTAAAAGAAAAATCCTCGTGGCGGCGTCCATCCAGGTCGAGGTCCTGTAATCGCCAAAGCAGCAAAGATGCCACAATAACGACCACAAGAAATATAACGAACAGGATGTGTCTGATACGCACCTTACACCGCCCTTATCAACCGCACGCCTTTATAGTGCGGCTAGCATTAATAGCGATCCCCCGCCCCCGTTCAATGGGGAAAATGGCCCCTGTTTCTGAGGCTAAAAGGCGTTGCGCGGCACAACCTGTTTAACAGCAGGCAGCAGAACTTCAAAACAACGCCTCTGTTTGAAACCGTGTTTTCTCCGTCATCCGCGTCTCAAGCGCGCTACATCTGGACCCGTCATCCCAACTGACATATTCTGTCAGTTGGGATGACGTAATGATGCTCGACCGCTTGGCAAGACAAACAGGAGTATCCAATGTCGAAGAATGTCATCGAAACCGTCACCTTCAAGCTCAATAACGGTGTTCGCCGCGAAGATTTTATTGCCGCTGCCAGGGGAATGAGTTCCTGGATCAAGACCCGTCCGGGCTTTATATGCCGTCGTCTTTCCTGCACCGAAGATGGCACATGGATCGAGCATGTTCAGTGGGAAAACATGGATGCGGCAAAAACCGCCGCCGCCGAAATCGGCACCGCCCCGGAGAACACCGCTTTCCTCTCTGCCATTAACGGACCAACTATCCAGCTCACGCATTCCGAGCTGGAAGTGGCCCTTAACTGACAAAATCATGCGGCGTAGCGAGCGACTTGCGGAAATTGTCGAGATCGTCCGGGACGGACGGCTCCACCTTGCCCGTGACATCGCCGATGCGCTTGGCGTTTCCATCCGCACCGTCTATCGGGACATCGACACGCTGGTTGCCTCTGGCGTCCCGATAGACGGAGAGCGCGGTGTAGGCTATTTGCTGCGCGAACCGGTCTTTCTTCCGCCCATCGCCCTGTCATTTACCGAGCTTGAGGCCCTTAGCCTGGGTATGGCCATTGTGCAGGAGGCCGCCGATAACGAACTGCAAACCGCGGCGGCTTCGGTCATGAAAAAAGTCGGTGAACATGCGTCAAACCGCCGTCAGGCGCCCAAGTCCTGGGGGTTTGGTGTTTATGCGTTCGAGCGCGCACAAACGGGATTCAAACATATGCCGCTGATCCGTCGTGCTATTCGGGAAGGACTCAAACTTCAGATCGACTATCGATCTTTGGATGAGCGAGCCTCCAAACGTGTGATCCGCCCTTTGCAAATCGAATATTGGGGGCAGGTCTGGACATGCTCTGCCTGGTGCGAAATGCGCAACGGATTCCGGGCATTTCGGATTGACCGAATGCAGAACTGCCAACCGACCGGAAAGAGCTTCCGGCCCGAAATTGGTAAAACGCTTGAGGATTACCTGAAACAGGTTGCGGAACAAATGGCGCGGGAGACGAACCGCGCCCAGTTCACTATAAAAGAGCATTGATCCGCGTTATCGACCATCTCTGAACAATCAATCACAGGCGGCCTTTGCTCACCTGAACCCCTGCGGGGCCGTCTGCATGATGACGCCCGCCCCTCAGTAGCTCATATCCAAACCAAACCAGCGAACAAGGAAGAAGGTGACAACGCCGACAACCACTGCCGCCAGCAAGAAAAGCGCGGTCATTTTGGTGATCGAACGCAGGAGGGCTTTGCGATCTCCCTTTTTTCCCTGATCGTAATGCCATTTGATGGCAAAAAACATTGCCACGCAAAGCGCAACAACCTTGAACGTACCAAAAGCGATCGGGACCCAATCCATATTTTAATAACTCTCATATTCATAAGCTACGCGCGTTATGCCCCTATCCCGGCCAAACGCATACTTTTGATTCTGCAATGCAGATATGTAACAGCAGGTGCTGGCATGCCCGCATCTATCCACAAGCCCAGGAAGCGCCGCTTTGTATCCGCTGGTGCCGAAAAATAAATGCGCAATATCAATCACGCGGTCATTTGAAAAATTGAACGGCGGGTTTTGCGGCCTAAAGCCCATTACCCTTCCCGCGTGCTCGCTAAAATCAGGCCTTTGCTGCCTATGGTACAGTTTATCCGTGCGGCTCCGTAGACCGGTTGCGATACCCGGCCAGGGTGAAGAACACCACGACCGCGAGTGCCGCAATCACCGTTGCTGCCGTTGTCAGAAGGGCTGCGTGCGTTTGGCTAAAGGCGGCTTTGCCCGCGGCAATCAAGGCCTCACCCCGTTCCCCCTGAAGGTCGCGGGCGACAATATAAACATTCCCGATGGAACGGGAGGCCTGCTCCCCCAAAGCCTGAGGCAGACGGGCGGGCAATTCGATGGCGTGGCTGAACACACTGGACATAAAAACACCAAACAGCGTGATGCCAAGCCCTGTGCCCAGTTCATACCCCGTCGCCTCCAGCGAACCCGCAGCCGCCCCCTTGCTGGCATCAATGGACCCCATGATGGCAATAGAGGAGGCCGTCAGCCCGATGCTGAGTGTCAGCCCGAGAATGGCAAGCGCACATGGCACGAGAATACCCGGGTCATGAAAATCGCTTTGCGCCAGAAATGCCAAGGCCCCGGCCGAAATTAAAAGGGAGAATGTCGCGACCAGCCGCAAGCCAAACCGATTGGACAAATAGCCCGCAACCGGGCCACCCACAGCGGCGGCGGCCATAATCGGAATCATAAAGATGCCCGCCTGCAACGGCGTTTTATCGAGCACATATTGCAGTTCCTGGGCCAAAGTCAGCTCGACACCGGCCAGCGCGCCCGATGCAACAATTGCCATAATCAACCCTGCGACAATCGCCGGATGAGACAGGAGCGAGAGATCCAGCATCGGTTCGGAGGCGCGCAATTGTTTGCGCACGAACAAGGCTAAAACAACAATGCCAAAAACGATGGTGCAAACGATAACCGGCAAAGGCTGCTTGTCGCCAAACCCGGCCTTGATGCCATAAACGACCGATATCATGCCAACGATCAGCATCAAGGCCTGGCCGATGGCCCATTTGCCCGTCATGGTCTGCTCAACACGCGGCAGCAGAACATAACAGGCAGGCGCAACCACCAGCATCACCGGCACATTGATGAGAAATACCGAGCCCCACCAGAAATGTTCCAGCAAAGCCCCGCCAATCAGCGGACCGACCGCAGCCCCTGCGGCCCCCACCATCCCCCAAAGGCCCAGCGCCATCGCACGTTCGTCGTCATCTTCAAAGGTTTTGCGAATAAGGCCCAGCACACACGGCATAATCATCGAACCGCCCAGCGCCAAAAGCACGCGCGCGGCAATCAGCATAGCGGGGCTTTGCGCCAAAGCAGCCCATGCCGACGCCAGCCCAAAGGTAACAAGACCAATGATCAGGACTTTGCGGTTGCCAACCCTATCCGCCAGCGTCCCCATCGGCACCAAAAGCCCCGCCATCAACAACGGGTATATATCAATAATCCACAGAACTTCGGTGCCCGAGGCATTAAGCGACTGCGTCAGCGTGGGCACGGCAACATGCAGGATCGTCATGTCCAGCACGACCGGCAGGAAAGCCAGCATGACAGCAATAAGAGAAAGCCAGCGATTGGGCGAAGCAGCAACGGACGACATCAATTCACCTTTGATTGGACAGCGCCCCTTGATATAAATACATACGTATGGATTTCAATGATTTTCTGTGAGGAAGGAGCACCCAATTGGGCAGAAAACCAACGATCACGCGTGAAGGGCTGCTTGAAATTGCCGAAAGGATCGTTCGCAATGACGGGGCGGCAGGCCTGACCATTGATGCCCTGGCAAAGGCCGCCGATATTTCGAAAGGGGGCGTTCAATATTCATTCTCGTCAAAAGATGACCTGATCCGCGCGCTGATCGAACGATGGACGCAGGGGTTCAACGACCTGCTCGGCGACATCGACGACCTTCCGCCTGCCGATCTTGTACGAAAATATATCAAGGTCATGCGCTGTTCCCAGGCCGCCTTGAATGCCAAGATGGCCGGACTGATGATTGCCTATATCCAGAACCCGCAGAACATTGTCGAAACCCGCCAGTGGTACCGCTCCATGTTCAAATGCCTGAGCGGCGAAACCAGCGATGCACAGGCTGCCCGGGTCGCCCTGCTCGCCGTCGAGGGGCTTTTTCTCCTGAGGATTGTTGGCATAGATGAAGAAGGGGAATGGTTTGATTTCCTCGACGATGTCGAAATTGTCTTCGAGCGCCTGCTGGCAAAAAATTAAATCACCCGTAATAACCATCGCTTCGCGCAAAAACGCCCGGGATTTATAGCCTGTCAGCGCAGATTGATCGTTGCCCTATTGCATCGATGATGGCGAAGATGCGCAACACGCCCTAAGTTGGTCACAAGACCACTTTAAACAGAAAATCCCAACAGGCAGGTGAGATATCATGTCCAAGAAACTGATCAATAATCCGAAGAATGTTGTGCGCGAGATGCTTGAAGGGGTGGTGGACAGCACCGAGGGGCTGGCCTTGCTGGCCCATGCCAATGTGGTGTTACAAGCTGACCTGCCGGAACCTGACAAACGCCCGGTTGCCATCCTGTCGGGCGGGGGCAGCGGGCACGAACCGGCCCATGCCGGATATGTCGGCAAGGGCATGTTAAGTGCGGCTGTTGCCGGTGATGTTTTTACCTCCCCCTCGACCGATGCGGTTTTACATGCCATTCGCGCCTGTGCCGGGCCTGCCGGGGCGGTTTTGGTGGTTAAAAACTATACCGGCGACCGACTTAATTTTGGCCTGGCCGCCGAACTGGCGCAGACCGAGGGCATTCCGGTTGAGATTGTTGTGGTGGCCGATGACGTTTCGCTGCATCAAACCGTCAGCGAGGAGCGCCGCCGGGGCATTGCCGGGACCGTGCTGATCCATAAAATCGCCGGGGCAGCGGCCGCTGCGGGCAAGCCCCTTGCCGAAGTTGCCGACATTGCCCGCAAGGCCGCAGGTGCGCTTGGTTCAATGGGGGTTGCGCTGGGGGCCTGCACCCTGCCCGGTGCCAAGGAAGCCGGTTTTTCGCTTGATAAAGACGAAATTGAACTGGGTCTTGGCATTCACGGCGAAAAAGGTGTTGAACGCCGCAAAATCGCATCGGCGGACGAACTATGCGAAACCATCCTGAAAACCATTATCAAGGATCGCAAGATTGCCAAGTCAGACCGGGTGGCCCTGCTGGTGAATGGGTTGGGGGCAACATCCGCACTCGAACTTGCGATTATGGCGCGCGGGGCGATTAACTATTTACGTGCCAATGATATCACCGTGGAGCGGGTGTGGTGTGGCACATTGCTGAGCGCACTTGATATGCCGGGCTGTTCGCTCTCGCTTTTGAAACTTGATGATGAACGGGCAGAGCTTCTTGATGCCAAAACATCCGCCAGCGCCTGGCCCGGCGCGGGGCGTGTCAGCCAAAAACGCCAGGAAATCGCCGATCCCAAAGGCAGCAGTGATGAGATCGATTATCCCGAGGCTGGGCCGCTGGCAGAACAGATTAAAACCATCGCCCATGCCGTTGCCAATAAACTGAAGGCCGAAGAACCCCACCTGACTGATCTGGATACCAAGGCCGGGGATGGCGATTTGGGTGCCAGCCTGGAACGCGGGGCAGAGGCCATACTGGATTTGCCAACCAAAGCCTGGGCCACACCGGCCACCGCCCTGATTGCCACCGGCAACGCGCTGCGCAAGGCAATTGCGGGCAGTTCCGGCCCGTTTTACGCCAATGCCCTGATCCGCGCCGGGCGGCATTTGCAGGACGAAGCCACCCCCACCGCCGCCCAATGGGCCGATGCCTTTGAAACGGGCGCAAATGCCATTGCCGAACTGGGGGGTGCGAAGGAAGGCGACCGCACCATGCTTGATGCGCTGTTGCCCGCCGCAAAGGCCTTTAACGCGGCGGCAAAGGCAAACAAACCCGCCAAGGAAGCCTGGCAGGCGGCCTGCGATGCCGCCCGCAAGGGGGCGGAAAGCACAGCTGAAATGACACCGGAACTGGGCCGGGCGAGTTACCTTGGTGATCGCGCCGTTGGTGTGCCCGACGGCGGGGCGGTTGCGGTTGCCATCTGGATGCAGGAAATCGCCGATAACCTGTAATCGCGCAGGACATCACGGGCTCCGGCATTTTCTCAGTGCCGGAGCCCGCAAATATGAAATCGCAGATTGCAAAAAAGCGTGACAAAGGCGCGATTTCATCAGTTCATGGGAACAGGAACGTCCATCACAAAAAATCCATACAGCGGATCAGCCATGAAAATCGCCATTCTTGATGACTATCAGAACCTTGCCCTGCAATCGGCCGACTGGTCGGAACTGCAAAAGCAGGCGGAAATCAGTGTTTTTCACGACACAATCGGCAACGAGGATGATCTAGCGGCCCGTCTGGCCCCGTTTGATGTGTTGTGCATCATGCGCGAACGCACACCGCTTCCCGGATCGTTGCTGGATCGGCTCTCCAACCTGAAACTGATTGTCACCACCGGCAAGCGCAATGATGCCATTAATATGGCTGGGGCTGCCCGCAACAATATCACCGTGTGCGGCACGGAATCCCCCTCCACTGCCACGCCGGAACTGACCTTTGCCCTGATGCTGGGTCTGGCGCGCGGGATTGTGCCGGAAAATACCTCCATGAAGCAGGGGGGCTGGCAAATTGGCCTGGGGCAGGATCTGGCGGGGTCAACATTGGGTGTTATCGGGCTGGGGAGACTGGGCGGCAAGGTGGCACAAATCGCCCAGGCCTTTGACATGAAGGTTATTGCCTGGTCGGAAAACCTGACCGAGGCCCGCTGTGCCGACCTGGGTGTGACCTATGCCCGCAAGGATGATTTGCTTTCAAACAGTGATTTTATCACCATTCATCAGCGCCTGTCGGATCGCACGGCAAACCTGATCAGCGCGCGCGATTTCGCCAAAATGAAACCAACCGCCTTTTTGATCAACACATCGCGCGGGCCGATTGTGAATGTCCCCGACCTGATTAAAGCCGCCAATAATGGCACCATCGCCGGGGCGGGCATTGATGTGTATGATCAGGAACCGCTGCCTGCCGACCACCCGTTACGGGCGTGCAAAAACCTGCTACTGACCCCGCATCTGGGGTATGTTACCCGCCATACATGGCAGGTCTTTTATGGGCAAACGGTCGAGGCGGTTTTGGCCTGGCTGAATAACGCCCCCATCCGGGTGATCACATAACGCTGGGTAAGTTGACGGAGCATTCGCGAACCAAGAACAGGGGGCACGCCAAACGCGCATAGCCGAAGGCCTAGCCGCCTGTTATGTCTCGCGCGTCTTGCGGCACCCGTCATCGGGCTGTGAACAGGTATTTCCGCGCAAACGTGACCCGGGCCTCCTCCCGGCGGGTGCGTAACTGCTGCAGAAAGCCCGCTTCCCGCCTTGGCGATACACCGCAGACAGTTTGATATGCAGCCTTTACTGGCGCAAAAAAGATCAGGCAGAAGGTCGATCCCACCCCGACCTTCTGCCTTTTCTTTTGCAACTTCCCATCGGATACAGGTGCATTTCAAACCGGCGCACGCAATGAAAATGCAATGCCCCAATGCCACCCTTCCCGCACCATGCACGCGCAACCCCTTTAAAACAGGCCCTTTTATGCCTGCGGCGCCCGTAGCAGAACGGCGACAAAAGAAAATTTCTTAGAATTTTCTTATACCAATCACCACACATTCTATTAGCAGTTTAGACGCCATTGAGGCAAACCAGACCTATAAACAAACCAAAAAACGGCAGTAAACAAGCGATATCAAGGGGTGTATCGTCGCTGCTATCACAGCGGCACGACCATTCACCGCCACCAGAAAATTGCAAATCGCTGCCAAACGGAAACGAAAAACTTATGCCCACCGCCATCATTTGCACCGGGTATGGGTTGCCAATCAGGAACAAGGTCATGACCGAATTCGCCGTCACCGGCATGAATGTTTCGGCGCCTGCGGTCGCGCCCCACAAAATGCCCCACCAACAGGCCCTGTCTTCGCGCCACTTCGCCTGCCCTGCCGCCCCCAAATGCCGGAGCCATTCATGACCAGCCTTATGGATGCCTTTGCTGTCATTTTCAGTTTTTCCGGCCTGGCCTGCCTGATTGCTGGCACACTGGTGGGGGTTGTCGTTGGGGCTTTGCCCGGCCTTGGTCCATCTATCGGCATTACCCTGCTGATCCCGTTTACCTACAACATGCCGCCGGAACTAAGCATGTTATTGCTGGTTGCCCTATATATGGCGGCGGAATATGGCGGGTCGGTCAGCGCGATTTTGCTGTCAACACCGGGCACGGCGGCAGCCGCCGCCACCGCAATTGACGGTTACGCCATGACCCGCAAGGGTGAAGCCAACCAGGCCCTGGCCGTATCCCTTAACGCCTCCTGTGTTGGTGGTCTGGTCGGGGCCTTTGCCCTTTTGGTGCTGGCAAAACCGCTGGCATCGGTGGCGCTGGAATTTGGCCCGGCGGCCTATTTTTCCGTCGGTTTATTTGGCCTCACATCCGTTGCCTCGCTTTCCAGCGGGTCGCTGGTAAAAGGCCTGATTGCCGGGGCCTTTGGGCTGGCCATTGCCACGATTGGCATTGATCCAATATCTGGCGTGCCCCGCTTTACCTTTGGTGTGCCCGAACTGTTTGAAGGCATCCCGTTCCTGACCGCCCTGATTGGCCTGTTTGCGGTATCGGAAGCCATCAGTCTGGCCGAAGGCGGCAAATCCCAGGCGCACAGCATAACGCCGAAGGTACAGTTTGCCCTATTGTCGCTGGCACAGTGGCGCAAGCTGGGCAGCACCATTGTCTCGGGTTCCGTTATTGGGACACTTCTGGGCATTCTGCCCGGTGTGGGTGGCAATATTGCCTGCTGGGTATCCTATGATTTTTCCCGGCGCCGGTCCAAAACCCCTGATGAATTTGGCAAAGGCGCGCCCGAAGGTGTTGCCGCCCCTGAATCGGCCAACAATGCCACCGTTGGCGGGGCCATGATCCCGCTGATGGCACTGGGTGTGCCAGGATCACCGACCACAGCGGTCCTTGTTGGTGCACTGATCCTGCATGGTCTGCGTCCGGGGCCGGAGCTTTTTGCCAGCGAACCAGTATTGGTCAATACGGTGCTGTGGGGCCTTGCCATGACATCCATTGCCCTGTTTTTCGTCGGCTCGCTGTTGCTGCCGGTATGGGGCTGGGTCTTGCGCCTGTCCAATTCGGTCATTGCCGTCGGCATTGCCTGCATGGCGATGCTGGGTGCGTTTGCCCTGCGCAACCTGATGTTTGACGTCTATATGACCATCGGCTTTGGCATTTTGGGTTACATCCTCAAAAAATTCAAAATCCCGATGGCCCCGATCATTCTTTCAATGGTGCTGGGCTATCTGATCGAAACCAACTATCGCACCGCGCTTGTCACATCCCATGGCGATTACGCGATCTTTGTCACCTCGCCGCTCAGCCTGCTGTTTCTTGTGCTCAGTGCCATCAGCCTGCTGCTGCCCATTTGGGGCAAAATCAAATCACGGCGTCAGACAAACGCCAACCAGTCTGCCTAGAACAAAAAACCGGGAGGAAGAAAATATGTCTTCAAAATTGTCCAAGATACTCTCCACCGCCGTTTTTGGTGCCCTACTGGGCACCGCCAGCATCGCCAATGCCGCCGATTTCCCCGAACACCGGGTTAATCTGGTTGTCTGGGCCGGTGCAGGTGGCGCGCTTGATACCTATGGCCGCGAACTTTCCAAACTGCTGGATGAACAGGCAGGCTGGGAAACCAAGGTGGTCAACCGTCCGGGTGGCAGCGGGTCGGTCGGGATGTCCTATGTGCTGAACCAGCCTGCCGATGGCTATAACATTCTGGTCCATACCAGCACACTGACCTTTAGCATCGCGCGCAACCTGATGCCCTATAAGCTCGACGACCTGCGCTTTGTTCGCGCCATGCAGGGCGAACCCTCTGCCCTTGCCGTTCACAAGGATTCCAAGCTGAATTCGGCAATGGACTTTGTCAATGCGATGAAAAAAGACCCGAAGGGCCTTCGTGTTGGCGGTTATGGCACCGGCGGTTTCCACCAATATATGCTTTACCAGTTCATGCGCGCCGAGGATTTTGAAGCAGGCTGGATCCCCTATGATGCGTCGGGCAAGGTGGCGCTCGCCCTGATGGGGGATCACCTCGATGCCGCCATGATGACCCCTTCCAGCGGCCTGTCCCAGGTGGAAAGCGGCGATATTCGCCTTTTGGGCATTTCAACCGATGAACGCTCCAGCTACTTCCCCGATGTCCCGACCTTCAAGGAACAGGGTATTGACCTTGATGGCATGGTCTGGCGCGGTGTGTCGGTCAAAGCAGGTACGCCCGATGATATCGTTGCCAGCATCCAGGCAGCACTGGACAAGGTGCAGGCCAGCGATGAATGGAAAACCTTCATGAAGCAGCAAAAGCAGGAAGACCTTGCCATCAAGGACGGTGCTTTCCGTGATCTTGCCCAAAAGCAGCTTGATACCCAGTCCGCCTTCCTTAAAGAGGCCGGTTTTAACTAAGCATAGATCCGCGCTGCGGCCTTCGGGCCGCAGCCTAGCCACGGTGCTGTTATGACTCGATTTTATGAAATCCTCGTTGCCGCCGGTTTTCTGGTTTTCAATGCCGGTTATCTTTACCTGGCACTTGCATTGCCCAAAAGCCCCCTGCCCGATGACGTTGGTCCGGCACAATTGCCCGTGGCAATTGCCCTGTTCGGGCTGGTCCTGACTGTGCTGTATCTGGTTCAGGCCTGCCGTCGAACGGATGCGAAAAAGGGTAGCATTTCACCGGTACTTCTCGCCTTTATCGGGCTTGTTGTACTGGCTTCCATCCTTTCGCCCCTCATTGGCATGGCGCTGACACTGGCCCTTTTTGCCGCAATTGGCGTGGTCCTGCTCGATGGTTTTACCGCCTGGCGCACAGCGCTTATCACCGGGGTCTGCGTTTTCGTCATCGGCTTTTTCGGCTTTAGCTGGCTTCTGGACCTGCCCCTGCCCTAACCAGCCACACGCCCTACAAACTGCCAGCCAGCCACTTTCCCGCAAAATTCAGGGTGTCACCCGGCAGAATATACACATAATGCCCCTCCGCCCCACACTCTTGCCCCACTCTAAGGACATACGACCATGACGATTGACCAGCAGGCAGTTGCCTTTTTGGGTTTTGGTGAAGCCGCAATGGCCTTTGTCAAAGGCTGGGCCACAAACCGGCCCGAGACGATCAAGGCTTTCGACATCAAGACCAATGATCCCGATAGTGCCATTCGCGATGGCAAAAATGCCGATTACCAAAACCTGAATGTTCTGGGTACCGCCAGTACTGCCACAGCCATAACAGATGTACCCGCCATTTTCTCGCTGGTCACGGCCGATCAGGCCGCCATCGTCGCCCAAACTGCTGCCGAGAATTTCCCCAAAGGGGTGTTTTTCTTTGATTGCAATTCCTGTGCACCTGGCACCAAACGCCGTAACGCCGAAAAGATCGAGGCAGCAGGCGGACGTTATGTTGATGTTGCGGTGATGGCACCGGTGTACCCGAAAATGCACAAAACCCCGCTTTTGCTTTCGGGTCCTCATGCGCAGGCCGGGCTGGAATATTTGCAAACCCTGAATATGGCCCCCGCCATTGTCGAAGGCGATATTGGTGCAGGCTCATCGATCAAAATGATCCGATCGATCATGATGAAGGGCCTGGAAGCCCTGTTTGCCGAATGTGTGCTGGCCGGGCGCAAGGCCGGGGTGGAAGAAGCCGTTCTGGCATCGCTTGATAAAACCTATCCCGGTTTTGATTTCCCCGCCAAGGCCGGTTACATGCTGGAACGGTCCATGACACATGGCATCCGCCGTGCCGCCGAAATGGAAGAAGTCGCCCTGACCGTGCATGAACTGGGCCTGGATAACGAAATGGCAAGTGCAACCGTGCAATGGCAGCGCCGCATTGGCAATCTCAAGCTTGATGCCGGTGACCTGGACTATCAGGACCGTGCCGATATGATCCTGAATGCCCTGAAGAAATAAGCGCAAAACCCCTCAAAAAAAACAATCGGGCGGTGAATGTCTGTGCACCGCCCTTCGCATTTTTGAATAGGCATCCCATTCGGCATCCACCTGGCACACCTCTTACCAAATCTCGTTGGCGCGTTTGCCAATGTCAGTCAAACGCGCCAGAAAATCCTTCTGAATCGCGGTCGGCGACCACCCCTTACGCGTCGTAAACCCAATGGGTCGTTCGGTATCGGAAAGGGTGATGGGCAGGCGCTTCAACTCGCCATATTTTTCTTCCTGGGCAATCTGGTGGCGGGAAATGATCGTCACCTGATCACTGGTTGATAACAGCCGCCGGATCAAAATCAGCGAGCCGGTGACAATCACGCTTTGCGGACGTCCCCCGCCTTCGGGGAACATGTTTTCAAAATATTCCCGGGTGGGTGCGCCACGGCGCGGAACAATCCAGGCGCATTTTGCCAGGTCATCCTTTGTAATCACTGCCTGCTGCATAAGCGGATGATGAACCCGCGCCACAATCGCAAGCGGGTCATGAAACAGGGTGGTTTGTTCAATATCATCCACCGGCACCGGGTCGCGCAATGCGCCAATCAGGATATCAATATCGCCATGCCGCAGGGCATAAAGCAATTCACGATACGGCCCATCAATGATGCTGATACGCGTATCGGGTGCCTGTGCTAGCAGGTCATTAATCGCGGCGGGTAAAATGGCACTGCGCGCCAGCGGCATGGTGCCAATCGCCACACGCCCGCCCCGCCCACCCTGCCAGGCGGCAATCTCGTCATAGGCCTGGTCAAGCTCCATCAGTGCCAGTTTGGTATTCATCACCAGCCCTTCGGCAAGCTTGGTCAATAAAATGCCGCTACTGGCTTTTTCAAACAGCGGCACGGCACATAGATGTTCCAAATCGCGCGCCGCCCGATGCAGCGATGGTTGGGAAATCCCAATCGACCGTGCCGCCAGGCTGAAATTCCCGGCTTCGGCAATCGCCACCAGGGCGCGCAATTGCACACTTGTGACCAGATGATGCAGCTTTGCGCTTTGCCCGTGTTGCCTGCGGGCACTGCGCATGATCTCGGTCATCCCCTGTGCCAGATAATGCTGCATCCGCACGATACGATTTACAAAAATATGCCCGATCTCGGTGGGAAACACCCCTTCGGGTCGCCGGTCAAACAGGGCACTGCCAAGATGCGATTCAAGCTTTGCCACCGCCTGGGTAACAGCAGGTTGCGACATAAAAACTTCGTTCGCTGCTGCACTAAAACTTCTGGTGCGCAAAACGGCCTCGCAAGCACGCAAATGCTTGATATTGGGAATATCCTGCGCCATCGGTTGCCTTTCACAAATATGCCCGTATAAACAGACTATAGAAAAAAATTATAACCCCTGTCACGGGTTCTATTTCCTTGCAACGACCAGTACGCTTAGTCTTTGCGACATAATCAAAGACCCAAAAGGGAGTCAGAAACGTGAGTGAAACCAAGCCAACCGCCCTGGTGATCAGCGCCCATTCAGCCGATTTTGTCTGGCGGTGCGGCGGTGCCATCGCCCTTCATGCCGCCAAGGGCTATAATGTCAGCGTTGTCTGCCTGTCCTATGGGGAACGCGGTGAATCCGCCAAGCTTTGGAAAAAGGAAGGCTGCACCCTTGAATACGTCAAGGCAGAACGCAAGCGCGAAGCCGAAAATGCCGCCCGCGCCCTTGATGTGCATGATATCGAATTTATGGATCTGGGTGACTACCCGCTGGAAGTCGATCGCGACGCCAAATTCAAGCTGGTCGATATCATCCGCCGGGTTCAACCCAAATTCATGCTCAGCCACAGCTTTGTCGATCATTACAATACCGACCATGCCCTGGCGACCCGGGTTGCCATTGAATGCCGCATGATCGCGCAGGCCTGGGGCCATAACCCTGGCGAAAAGGTTTTGGGTGCCCCGCAGCTTTACCTGTTTGAACCCCACCAGACCGAACAGATGGAATGGAAACCCGACCTGTTTTTGGACATTTCGGATGTATGGGACAAAAAATGGGCGGCCATCCAGTGCATGGAGGGTCAGGAACATCTTTGGCACTATTACGAAAATGTCGCCGAAAACCGTGCCAACCATTTCCGCCGCAATTCCGGCGGGCAGGCCGGGGGCCGGGCATCGAAATATGCCGAGGGCTTCCAGTCGGTTTATCCGCGCACGGTGGATGAACTTTAATGGGCAAGGTTGTGCAAAACATCACCCGGACCGATCTGGCGATTGCGGATGGCCTGGGGAAATGCGGTGTCGCCACCGTGCACGAAGCCCAGGGCCGCACCGGCCTGTTGCAATCCCATATGCGCCCGATTTATCCCGGCGCACGTATTGGCGGCACGGCGGTTACCGTCTCCATTGCCCCGGCGGATAACTGGATGCTGCATGTTGCCGTCGAACAATGCCAGGAAGGCGACATTCTGGTCGTTGCCCCCACATCGCCCTGCGATGCCGGCTATTTTGGTGAATTGCTGGCGCGATCCCTGATGTATCGCAAGGTGCGCGGTCTGATCATCGAAGCCGGTGTTCGCGATGTGCGTGACCTGACAGAAATCGGCTTTCCTGTCTGGTCAAAGGCCGTTTCGGCACAAGGCACGGTCAAGGAAACCATCGGATCGGTCAATGTGCCGATTTGCATTGCCGGGGCGATGGTTCATCCCGGTGATGTGATTGTGGCCGATGATGATGGTGTCTGTGTTATACCGCGCGAAACTGCCGCAGAAACCCTTGAAAAATCCATTGCGCGTGAAGAAAAGGAAGCCCGCACCCGCGCCCGCCTGATGCAGGGCGAACTGGGCCTGGATATTTACGGCATGCGCGAAAAGCTGGCAGCCAAGGGGCTTGAATATGTCTGATGGCATTCGCTGCATGTGGATGCGCGGCGGGACATCCAAGGGCGGTTTTTTCCTGGCCGAGGATTTACCCACCAATACCACGGATCGCGACCGTATCCTTTTGCGTGTCATGGGTTCCCCCGACCTGCGCCAGATCGACGGCATGGGCGGGGCCGACCCGCTGACATCCAAGGTGGCCGTGGTTAAAAAATCCACCCGGCCGGGTGTCGATGTTGATTACCTGTTTTTGCAGGTTTTTGTTGATCAGGCGATTGTCACGGATACGCAAAATTGCGGCAATATGCTGGCCGGGGTGGGCCCCTTTGCCCTTGAACGCGGCCTGGTTTGTGCAACGGGCGGTGAAACCGATGTGACCATTTTTATGGAAAATACCGGCCAAACCGCCATCGCCACCATCGCAACCCCCAATGGCAAACCCGATTATCGCGGGGATGCCCGCATTGATGGCGTTCCGGGCACGGCAGCGGCCATTCCACTATTGTTTGCCGATACCGCCGGGACAAGTTGCGGCGCACTTCTTCCCACCGGCAACAATGTTGATATTATTGATGGTATTGCAGCAACCCTGATTGATAATGGCATGCCCTGTGTGGTTTTGGCCGCAAGCGACCTTGGCATTACCGGGCAGGAAAGCCGCGAGGAACTTGAAAATAACCAGCCACTGCGCACCCGGCTGGAAAAAATCCGCCTGCTTGCCGGACCGATGATGAATCTGGGGGATGTCAGCGGCGCATCCGTTCCCAAAATGACAATGGTGTCAAAGGCCCATCAGGGCGGCACCATTTCAACCCGCACCTTCATCCCGCATCGCTGTCACGCCTCTATCGGTGTTTTGGGCGCGGTCAGTGTGGCGACGGCCTGCCTTCTCGATGGCAGCCCGGCCCATACCATTGCCAGCCTGCCGCCAAATGCGGGGGCGCAACTTTCGCTATCCGTTGAACATCCCAGCGGTGAAATGGGGGTTATCCTGAACCTTGATCCTGCAGGCAATGTCACCCGTGCAGGCACCCTTCGTACCGCCCGCAAACTGTTTGACGGTTATGTTTTTATCGATTGACCGGCAACATTGTCGGTAATGCTTAAAACGACATTTCCCGGATCAGGACCGCCGCAACAGCCTGGTACATCTGCACCGCCAGGCTACGCGCCGGAGCATCGATTTCCAGGGTACCGCGTAAAATGGTTTCCAGTTTTGCCGATGCTGCCCGGGAAGGTCCCCCCCCATCATCTTCATTCTGCCCGATGACGTAACCGGAGACCCGGTAAATGGCGTCATCGGGAATAAGCGCACCGTTATTGTCGGGCCGGGTGGCAAGCGGGCCACCGTTGCTGGCACTTAAGGCCGGTGCTTCAAGGACCGGGGAATTAAACCGGTCCACCCGGTCAATTTGGACATTCAGAACCGGCCGGGTGATCTGATCGGGGTAAAAACGTGCCCGTGCCGTTTCAGGCAGCTGCATCACATCACGCTGTGACACATAACCGATCAGTCGCTGCGTCCCCGCCTGGTCAACAATCCGCATCAGATTTTTGCGGCTGGCAATCCAGGTGCCGGGATACACCGCATCGACCACATCGCGCACGGTGCCATCAATCGGCGCACGCACATCAAGCTGTGCCTGCCGTGCCCTTATCGCTGCCAGACTGGCCTGAAGGCGCAACACTTCCTGCATCTGGCTCGCCACATCTTCCAGAAACTCGTTACTGCTACGCGACTGCGCCAAAACAATTTCCGCCTCGCGCAATTGTAACTCCAGATCGCGCTGTTTGCTGGTCAGTTCGGGCGAGCGCATCCGCAGCAAAACATCCCCCGCTGCAACGCGCTGTCCTTCGGTGACAAATATCTCGTTAATCAGGCCATTCGCCGGGCTGATGATTTCCGCCTCGGCCGCGGCCTGCAATTGTGCACTGGCGGCAATGGTGGTGCGCCACGGCACCAGCAGGGCCACAATGCCGCCCGCCAACAGCATCATCACGATTACATTGGCAACCGTCCAGCGCGCCTGATGACGCAGTTTCCACCACATTTTCATCTCGTTTACAATCGGCAGCAGGATGAACCAAAGAATTTCCACCGCAAACAGGACAATGCCCAACACTTTGAAAAACAGGTGATAAACCACCAGGGCAATGCCCAGAAACAGAAAAAACCGGTATATCCACACAGCTATGGAATAGATTATCAGCACCCGGCGACGATGCGCTGTCGCCGGTTCGGGCGCGGGCACATCAATTGCAAACAAAAATCGCCGTAGTGACCATTTGGTCATGGCAAAGGACCGATTTTGCAAATTGGGAATGCGCAAATAATCCGACAGCAGATAATAGCCATCAAAACGCATCAGCGGGCTTAAATTGATCAGCAAGGTCGTAATCCAGGTGGCAGAAGCCATCAGGAAAACGGCACTTTGCACCGGGCCCGCCGGAACCACATGCCATAAAAAAGTTGCGACCAGGGCCAGCATCAGTTCCACCCGGATCCCCGCCGCGGCCACCCGCAATTTTTCGCGGTGGTTTGTCAGTCGCCACGCATCGGACGTATCGGTATATAAAACCGGATACATCACCAAAAATGCGACCCCCATTGTCGGCACCCGGCAACCATAACGCCGCGCGGTATAGGCATGGCCCAGTTCATGCAAAATCTTGACCGCCGTTAAGGTAACAGCCATCCAGACGATGCCCTGAAAATTGGCAAAGCCCATAAAGGTTGCCAAAAACGCATCCCACTGGCGAATGGTCATGATGATGCCGATCACCCCGACAACCAGAACCAGCCATGTGACAAAGCGCGAGGCAAAAATATCGGCCAGCCACTGGGTTTGGGATAAAAACCGGTCTGGCCGAAACAAAGGCACACGCACAAACAGATAATTATGAACCAGCCATTTCCAAAAGGGTGGTTTGCCTGCCCTGGCAATTCGGGCAAATTCGGCAGTCGCTTCCGGCCCGGCACGCATCAGCAAACCGTTGCCATGCAGAAACGTCACCAGATTGCGAATATCGGCATAATCGGGGGTAAGGACGGTTTCATGCTCAATGCGCTGACGCAGCGCCGATGCCATGCCTGCCGACCAGCGATGCAGCATTTCAAACGCGGCATACCCAATACGGAAATAACGGTTGCGCACCGGATCATGAATGGTCCAGCCCGGTGCGCCATATTCATCATTTTCAGCAGGCAGCAATTTCAGGTCCTGGCGCAGGGGCGGCAAAGGGAAATCTTCCTCCCGGCCCGTTCCTGTTATGTCCCCGGTCATGTCCCCGGCGGCCATCCCGCCTGCCAACGCAACCATCGCCTACCACCCGATTTTCTGACGCAACGCCACCAGCGGACGACGCAGTAAAAACAGCACCAGCGGCACCTTGTCGCCCAACAGCTTGGCCGATCCTTTCAGGCCAATACGCGGCGGTGCTGTATCATTGGCAAAACGGGCAATCGCGCGATAGGCCAAAACACCATCAGCCGTTTTAACAGGTTGATAGGATGACAGTTCCAGCGACGCTGGAATGGAATGAAGCGGATCCACATCAAGAAACAGCCGCACCTCGGCACCGGGTTCCAGATTGATGGCATCGGAAACCGGAATAAAAATTGCCAGTTCCGCCTGATCAGGCCGGGCGAGCGACATCACCTGCTCTCCGGTTGAAACCGGGCGCCCGCGCCAGCGATTGGGGTCGCCAAACACGGCAATACCGTCTATCGGGGCGCGAACCTCCACTTGCGAAAGTTGATAGGCCGCATATTGCGCCTGTTCCTTACGCAGTGCCAACCGTGCCTGACGCAGGGCCACCTCGGCACGGCCTTTGGCATCGCCAAAAGCCTGCTGGGAGGCACGGCGCAATTCGGCCTCTGCCTCGTCAACCGAGCGCAGGGCAACATCGTAATTTGCCCGAAGCTCCGCATCCTCGAACGAAAACAGAATATCCCCTGCCGCAACCTGTGCATTGGGCCGCACATAAACATTGCGGATGACACCATTGATGGGGGCTGCCACCGGTACCGGGTCATGGGCAATGACATCGGCCGGGGCAATCACGCTTTGAGGTACCGGAAAGGCCAGCACAGCCAGAGCAACCAGTCCCGCAATAATAGCAACAGCCTTGCGCAAACGGGGGCGGGGCTTTTGCAAACGGGCAGCTGGCTTTTTCAGGGAATACCACGCATGACCAATCGTGTCGGCCAGTTGGTCCAGCAAAACCAGCTCTGCTGTCTGCCAGGGTTGGCTACGGATCAGGATCAACCCGCCCATATCCTGCCCATCCGGTGCCTTTAACGGCTGCCAAAGCACCGCTTCGGGCCAGAATTCCTGCCAGTCATTTTGCAGGTTCTCCGCCAGTTGGGCGGCGGACAAAGCCGTAGCGCCGCTCAGGCTGCCCTGTTTTGCCAATGCCTTTAAAACCCGTTCGACAAAACGGATATAGGGGGCATTGCGATCAAGTGTCGGCACA
The DNA here is from genome assembly GCF_001907695.1 of Thalassospira sp. TSL5-1. Classification (NCBI taxonomy): domain Bacteria; kingdom Pseudomonadati; phylum Pseudomonadota; class Alphaproteobacteria; order Rhodospirillales; family Thalassospiraceae; genus Thalassospira; species Thalassospira sp. TSL5-1. Next base: position 996,653 of record NZ_KV880638.1, on the reverse strand, counting down.
TTCGACACAGAAACCGCCCGGAAGGCCGAGGCGCCATTTGTCTTGACCAAGACCGCTTGCTGATAGGCAATTAACCGGCGCGGTTCGCTGACCACCGCAAAACAAAAGGCTGTTAAATCGGGCACATGGCGAATGGTGCGTTCGATCCCCATCAGAAGGGCCCAAGGGGTCTCTTGCGGTGTCGCGTTTTCTACCATCGTAAAATCGCGCCTGTTGAAAACCCGGTCCGTGCGTGATCCATCAGTGATCCGGCCTGTCATCCATTTGGGCCCGGCCACTCATACCCGGCAAAAGACCCTTTGCGCCATCTTCAAGCGCTGCATAGATTTTCACCGTCTGACTGACAGGATCGATGCGTGCGCCGATACGCGCAACTTTACCACGCACATCCCCATCAGTTTCATCAATATGGGCCGAAACCCCCTGACCAACCTTAAGCCAGGCCAACCATTGCGACGGCACAATCAGCTCAAGCTCAAGATCCCCTGATCCGACAATATCAATCAGTTGATCGCCGGGTGTTGCGGTCTGATACGGCTGGCTTTGCCAGTCCACCACCGCCCCGGCATAGGGTGCGGTGATTTTACAGCGGCTTAAATAAACATCCTGCAACTGTAACTGTGCCTTGGCACTTTCCATTGCCGCCTGCGCCATGATCACATCCAGTTCGCCCACGGTACGCAACTCCGCCAGGCGTTTTTGTGCCTTATATTGCGCATCAGCCTGGCGCAAATCGGCGGCCACGGCCAACCGCTGCGCGCGATAGGCCGCACAGTCAAACACGACCAGAACATCGCCCTTGGCAAACCGTTCACCGGGGCGCTTGGGCATATCGGCAATGCGGGCGGAAATCTCGGCCGATAAAACCGCCCGGTTGCGCGTCGCCACCAGGGCGCGTGCCGATGCCATGTCATCGCCCGCTGGTGACATGGCATCCCCCCCATAAGAGGCATTATTACCACCAGAAACACCCGTAGTTGCCGCCCCGGACACAGACGGAACGGCAACACCACCACCATAGGGATCATTCTGCTGAGCAAACGCGGCAATGGGCAGCATAAAGCCACCCATTACCATCACACCAGATACCCGCCGAATCACCTTTGCAAGACCAGACCATTTGCCTGTCGGCGGGGCCATATATCGGGCAAACATCATTGCATCGCCTGTTTATCCGTCCCGGTCATTACGGTTTGCTGTTCTGCTGGCTGTTGTTGCACGTCATCAGCGACCGCAATGCCACTGGCATCATATTCGCCGTTCTGCCACTGATTCATGACGGTGTGAATAGCCTGAGCAATGCTATCAACCGAATCATCGGCAACATCCCTTGGCAAGGGGTCTACCCCGATCGATGCAAAAACCTGCCCATAAGCTGCCTGCAAATCGGCATAGGCCATATCGCGTTGCAGCCCGGACAGCAAAGAACGCACTTCAGCACGGATCGCATCGCTTTCACCAACAGTATTCGCCGACCGTTGCGCCTGCATGCTTTTCACGATCCGGTCCTGAACACTCGAAATCTGATCCGCCAGCTTGAAATCATCCAGCGCATGATTAAAGCGCAATTGCGCTATATTCACCTGGCTGATGACAGCCATGCTCAAGGCCAGACTGCGCACTTTGGAAAGCTCGATCTGGCTGTCAGCAAGTTTCATATTGGCCGGCGCCTTGAAAACCTGCATCAAATTCCACGACAGGTTCAGCGCCCCGTCATACCAGCGCGAATTCACCTTGTAGCTGTCGGTGGTGTGATTAATCCCGGCTGAAAAATTCAACCCCGGCACCATCTGGATCAGGGCGATTTTTGAATCACGCTGATTGATGCGCAGCTGATAGGCTTCCGAACGCAACTCGGAGCGGTTATGCAGGGCTTCAAGCTCAAGCTGGTCGGAACTCATGGCAATTGCAGGCAGCGAATGCGCCTCGGTGGTGCTGTCCACCAGAGTAAATTCACTGTCCGGATGAATATTCATCAAAACCGCCAGTTCGGTCCGGGCCTCGACCAATTGCCGGCGGCGGGCTTCAAGCTCGCGCAGTGTGACCAGCAGGTCTTCCTGATAACTCAGGGCCTCAAGCTGCCCGCCAATACCTTCGTCGACCTGCTTTTGCGACCGCCCCAGAGAACCACGCACCCGTTCCAGAACCTGATCAAAACTTTTCAGCGCCCGATCCGCAGCAACAGCACGCCAATAGGCACCCCGTGTTTGATTAACCACACTATGAATAACCTGGCGGCGACGTTCCGATACGATCAGGGCCAAATCAGCCTGCTGGTGTGCCCGCATATAACCGATGGCAAAATCCAGCACATTCCAGCTTACCGAAAGATCGGTTTTGCGAATGCTGCGATCCGAACTGACAGACGTGGATGTTTTCTGTTCGTTATAGGTACTGTCGCGGTTGTTGCGCGTGGTCCAGCCGGTTTTCGCCACCACATCAGGCAGCAAATTGACATTGGCAACATCAAGCTGCCCCATCGATACCGCCTCTTCCATCAGCTTCAGACGATGGTCAAGATTGTATTTCAGCGCCCGGGCAATCGCATCATCAAGCGTCAATGGCCCGTCGATTTTCTCCTGATTGGCAAACAACCGGTTCAAATCTGTCTGAACCCGGCTGTCATTTTCTGCCTGTGTCAGAGGTTCTGGCGTTACCGCACAACCGGCCAACACCAACATCCCCATCGCGGCAACAGGAACCATACCCCTGCCTATACCGCGCCCGTTCCTTCCCACAGAACTGTTAAACAATTCCGATCTCCCTTTTTTCCACCCGTCCTACCTGGCGAGCAGCCCCAAAACAAATCGTCTAAATACGGCTAATAAGCCGCATTCCCCTTATGCAGCGGATGAGTCAAATACCGATACCGCCTTTGCCAGCAAACTAGCCTGGCGCTCGACAGCACTGCCTGCCCCTGCCAGCTGATCGTTAAAGTCAACATTCTCCAGCCCCCAAAACGCGACATCAAACGATGTATCATCGCCGGGCATATCGGGCGCACGCGCACCCTGCACATTTTCTTCAGCATTGGCCGGCTCATCCCCTGCTCCTGTCGGATTTTCCGACGCAGGCTCGGGTCCAGGTTCAGTTGGTGCCGGGCCTTCTCCATCGAGAAGCTGATCCGGATCGGAAGGTTGCCCGTCGCCAGGTGATAACGGCGCATTCCCTGTTGCTCCAGACCCGCCAAGACTGCTGCCAAATCCTCCACCAAGACCGCCGCCGAAGCCGCCGCCCAATCCTCCACCGAGACCGCCGCCCAATCCTCCACCGAAGCCGCCCGCTTGCAAACCACCAGCAACGGGCCCGCCTGAACCACCCAATCCAAAACCAGTACTGCCACCCGGCTGCGACAGCCCTGTGCTTACCGGCGTGCCACTATTATCAAGTGGACTCACGCTGCCCAACTGGCCCGTTACAGATTGCGGAATTTTCCCGTTATTACCTCCCGCCGGTTCAAACGAACTGGCAACAGGCGTTCCTTCATCACCAAAATCGCCGTTACCAGAGGCAGAGGGGGCTGGCGGCGGGGTTGGGGTTTCAGGCACTGTCGGCTGTACCGGTGTCACCACAACTGGCCGCGGCTCGACACGAATGGTCAAATCGCTGCTGGCCGTCAATTGGGCCGTCGCATCCTCGGTCGCGGTAATCCGAATGGCAAGATCACCAATAAAACTACCCGGCACGTTACCCGTAAACGTAACGATATCGCCATTAACCCGATAACTCAGCCATGTCGGCAGGCTGGAACCATCCGCCAGGGTCGCGGTAAAGCCAAGAGTATCCCCATCAACATCGCCAAATCCGGCAACTGAAACGGAATAATTAAGGGGTCCGCCATTCTCAACCGTCGTTCCGGCAAGTGACGCGGGTGCAGTCGGCGCATCATTAACATCACTTACCGTAATAGAGGCCGTATCCGTCGCGGTCGAAAAGGCGGTATCATTCCCGGTACTCGCTACCGAAACCTTGTCGCCCGCACTATTCCCGCCGGTCTGATCCCAGGCGTGATAGCTGATCGAGGCCGAGGTGCCATTTTCGCCATTGGGTACAAAGCGCACTTTGTCAGTCGCCCGCAACAACAGGGCCTGGCTTTGCGAAACATCGCCCACATCCGTCCAGTCCGTGCCGCCATTCAGCGAATATTGCCAGGTGCCATTACCACTGGTCAGACCATACAGCGCAATCCCTTTCAGGGCACCTGTATCGGCATCGGCAACCGACGTGCCTAGAATATCGGCCACCGTCTGACCTTCATTCGTTGTCGCGTCTTCGGTAATGTCCGTCAGGGTCGGTGTGGCTTCTGTCAGGACGGGCGCATCATTGACCGAACTTACGGTAATAGACGCCGTGTCAGAGGCAGAAGAAAACGCCTTTTCTCCGCCGCGTGTCGCCACGGAAACCTTGTCGCCCGCACTGTCGCTACCGCTCTGATCCCAGGCATAATAGCTAATCGAGGCCGAGGTCCCATTGTCCCCGTTGGGAACAAAGCGCACTTTGTCAGTCGCCCGCAACAACAAGGCCTGGCTTTGCGAAACATCGCCCACGTCCGTCCAGTCCGAGCTGCCATCAAGCAAATATTGCCAGGTGCCAGTGCCACTGGTCAGACCATACAGCGCAATCCCTTCCAGGGCCCCGCTATCGACATCGTCCACCGACGCGCCAAGGATGCTGGCAACGGTTTGGCCGCCATCCGTCGTTGCGTCTTCAGTAATGTCTGTTAAGGTCGGCGTGGCTGGCGTCAGAACAGGCGCATCATTAGCCGCTTTTACCGTAATGGAGGCCGTATCCGTCGCGGTCGAAAAGGCGGTATCATTCCCGGTACTCGCTACCGAGACCTTGCCGCCTGCGCTATCGCTGCTTTGATCCCAGGCGTGATAGCTGATCGAGGCCGAGGTGCCATTTTCACCATTGGGGACAAAACGCACTTTGTCAGTCGCCCGTAACAGCAGGGCCTGGTTTTGCGAAACTTCGCCCACATCCGTCCAGTCCGTGCCGCCATTCAGCGAATATTGCCATGTACCATTGCCACTGGTCAGACCATACAGCGCAATCCCTTCCCGGGCACCTGTATCGGCATCCGTCACAGAACTGCCAAGAATTTCGGCCACCGTCTGGCCCACATTGCCGGTTGCGTCTTCACTAATGCTGGTCAAAGTGGGCGAACCCGCCGTCAAAACCGGCGCATCATTAACATCGCTGACCACAAGGCTGGCCGAGGCGGTACCGGTCGAAAAGGCCGACATGCCGCCCGGTGTTGACGTATCGGCAGTACTGAGAAGCATATTGGTCGAGGCCGTGCCGGTGGTGACATCCCATGCCTTGAACGACAAGGTTGCCGTTTCACCATTGGCCCCATCGGGCACATAGCGGACCTGGCTTGAGGAACTCAGCAAAACAGCAGCAGAGCCGGAAACTGAACTGATCGTCTTCCAGGTTTCACCATCGGTGGAATATTGCCATTTGCCATTGCCCGTCAGGCCCGTAATGGCAATCCCCGATGACGCACCACTATCCACATCGCCATAACCCGCCGAGGTCAGCATCGCGGAAACCGATGTCGCCGAAGAGGTTGTCCCCTCGCTGGTACCCGTCAGTGTTACAGACGCGCCATTCGTCACCGTCGGTGCGTCATTGGACGGACTTACCGTAATCGAAGCCGTATCCGTCGCGGTGGAAAAGGCCGTGTTATCGCCCGTCGTTGCCACCGAGACCTTGTCGCCCGCGCTATCGCTGCTTTGATCCCAGGCGTGATAGCTGATCGAGGCGGAGGTGCCATTTTCTCCATTGGGCACAAAGCGCACTTTGTCAGTCGCCCGCAGCAACAAGGCTTGACTTTGCGAAACGGTTCCGACATCGGTCCAGCTTGTGCCATCATTCAGCGAATATTGCCACTTGCCATTCCCACTGGACAGATCATACAGCGCAATCCCTTCCCAGGCACCTGTATCGGCATCCGTCACAGAACTGCCAAGAATATCGGCCACCGTCTGGCCGCCATTCGTCGTGGCGTCTTCGCCAATGCTCGTCAGGGCGGGAGAATCTGCCGTCAGGACGGGCGCATCATTGACATCGCTGACCGTAATAGAAGCGGTATCGGCGGCAGAAGAAAACGCATTTGCCCCGCCGCGTGTCGCCACGGAAACCTTGTCACCAGCACTGTCCCCGCCGGTCTGATCCCAGGCATGATAGCTGATCGAGGCGGAGGTGCCATTTTCTCCATTGGGCACAAAGCGCACTTTGTCAGTCGCCCGCAGCAACAAGGCCTGACTTTGCGAAACGGTTCCGACATCGGTCCAGCTTGTGCCATCATTCAGCGAATATTGCCACTTGCCATTCCCACTGGACAGATCATACAGCGCAATCCCTTCCCAGGCACCTGTATCGGCATCCGTCACAGAACTGCCAAGAATATCGGCCACCGTCTGGCCGCCATTCGTCGTGGCGTCTTCGTCAATGCTCGTCAGGGCGGGAGAATCTGCCGTCAGGACGGGCGCATCATTGACATCGCTGACCGTAATAGAAGCGGTATCGGCGGCAGAAGAAAACGCATTTGCCCCGCCGCGTGTCGCCACGGAAACCTTGTCACCAGCACTGTCCCCGCCGGTCTGATCCCAGGCATGATAGCTGATCGAGGCGGAGGTGCCATTTTCGCCATTGGGCACAAAGCGCACCTTGTCAGTCGCCCGCAGCAACAAGGCCTGACTTTGCGAAACGGTTCCGACATCCGTCCAGCTTGTGCCGTCATTCAGCGAATATTGCCATGTACCATTGCCACTGGACAGACCATACAGCGCGACCCCTTCCAGCGCCCCGCTATCAGCATCCAACACAGAACTGCCAAGAATCTCGGCCACCGTCTGGCCGCCATTCGTCGTGGCGTCTTCGTCAATGCTCGTCAGGGCGGGAGAATCTGCCGTCAGGACGGGCGCATCATTGACATCGCTGACCGTAATAGAAGCGGTATCGGCGGCAGAAGAAAACGCATTTGCCCCGCCGCGTGTCGCCACGGAAACCTTGTCACCAGCACTGTCCCCGCCGGTCTGATCCCAGGCATGATAGCTGATCGAGGCGGAGGTGCCATTTTCTCCATTGGGCACAAAGCGCACTTTGTCAGTCGCCCGCAGCAACAAGGCCTGACTTTGCGAAACGGTTCCGACATCGGTCCAGCTTGTGCCATCATTCAGCGAATATTGCCAGGTGCCATTGCCACTGGACAGATCATACAGCGCAATCCCTTCCCGGGCACCTGTATCGGCATCCGTCACAGAACTGCCAAGAATATCGGCCACCGTCTGGCCGCCATTCGTCGTGGCGTCTTCGCCAATGCTCGTCAGGGTGGGAGAATCTGCCGTCAGGACGGGCGCATCATTGGGGTCTTCGGCATCAATATTAATCGTGCCGACGTCAGCATTCGTTGTGCCGTCATTGGCCTCGACCTTTATTGTCGCGACATCCTGGCCCAGCGCACCTGATGCCGTGGTATATTTAATATTGCTGGCGGTATCGAGGTAACTATTGATATCGGCGATGCTGCCCGTAAGGGTGATCACGGTCCCGCTCACCAAAGTGGCGGTCACGCCGCTACCAACCCCTGCACCACTGGCCGGGCTGGAAAATGTTCCGGCAGACAGGGTCAGGGTCACTGTCAGCGATGTGCTGTCAATATCGGCAAAAGCAATCGCCGAAAGATCAAGGTTGCTTTCGATATCGGTATAAACTGTTATATCGCTCGGAACACCCGACGCGGTTGAGGCGTCATCTACCGCTTTAATATTCAGGTTAATGTCCCCAAGGGTAACAGTCGTACCGCCGCCCGTGCCACTATTGCCACCGTCATTAAGGGTAACGGTAATCTTCTCGCCGGTGCCATTAACATTCGCGGCCCCCGTATATTTGATATTGGTCGGCTGGTTGATATATGCCTCTAGATTAGCCAGAGTGCCCTTAAGGGTAATCGTGCCCGTGCCATTCCCTGAAAGGTCGAGAGCACCACTGGAGGATGCCAACGAGAACGTTCCCGAGCTTGCCGTTAAAACCAGGGTAAGGTCACCCGACCCGCTGTCAACATCCACAAGGTTGATGGATGTCAGATCAAGCGAGGCCTGTGTATCTTCGGTAAAATTAGCCGTGAAGGGGAAACCGGTTTCATTTGAGTCGGTCGAGCTTACCGATGTCGGGTCGTCATTCACGGCCGTTACCGAAACGGCTTTGGTAGCCGCGTTACTATCTGACGTACCATCGTTGACCGTGATGGAAATGGTACGGGTCGCTGTGCTCGGCGCATCGGAGCTGTTGGCATAAGTGACGGAACGGATGGCCGACTGCCATTGCTCGGCGGTTGCCGTACTTCCAGAAGAAGTCAGCGTCAGAACACCGGTGGAACTGTCATAGCTGCCGCTGATATTGCCGAACGAGCTGCCGCTGGTGAAAGCAAGGACATCCTGTCCGCTTTCAAAATTATCGGTGATAGAGATGGTTGCGCTGGCGAGTGTTGCATTGTCGGAATCTGTAACCGTGAAATCGCCATCAATGACCGTTCCGGTGCCATTTTCGGTATAGGCAGTTGTCCCGTCAGACGTGGTCGCGACAGGGGCAACATTTGACGGGGCCGTTTGAACATTGCTAATGACAATGTCATCAAACTGTAACGAAAATTTTTCACCTTCCCCAGACGGTGTGATGGTGAGCGTTTTTATTCCGATAAAGCCAGAAAAACCATTTGTTCCGGCTAAGGCAGAAAAATCAATAGTATCATAACCATTTTCACCGTCCACACCTACCGTAATTTTTTCTCCCGTATCGGATGTGAAGGTGAGAGATTGAACCCCAAGATCAACAATATTATCCGCTTTAAATGAGATCATATCAAATGTCTGGTTCTCAGACAGACTGATTGTCATTTCAGTCTCGGTACCATAGGCTGTATTGATATCCACTCTATCGACCGGCATATACGCATAACCGGAATAAATGCCTAAACTTACAGTCTTGGCATCAACAACAATCGTGTACCCACCAGACGTTTGCTGCGCATTTCCATCGACGACCTGTGTATTGGCTTCAAAATCAAACGTAATATTAGTCGCCAGGATACCTGAAAAATCGTTCATCGCGCGGGAGGACAAGGGTACCTGTGCCTCGATATCGCCGGTGGCAATTTCAAGATCCCAATCCCCACCCCGGTCACTTGCGCCGGTCAAATCATCCGACGCGGCAATATCAGCACCGGTTACGGCGGCCAGGGCATCAACAAAGGCCTGGCCTTCGCCGCCATCGCCCACCTCGCAGCCATATAACAGAATATCACCCTGATCAGACAGGGCCTGGCCGATTGTGGCAAGGGCATCGTTATAGGCTGCCAGCGTATCGGCATTCAACACATCGGTGCCAAGCAGGATAGTACCCTTATCCCCATGCGAGAGAATATGAAGGGCATCAATGCCGGTTTTGCCATCCAGTGCGGCAACAAGCTGGGCGATCCCCCCCTGGGAACCGTCGATCAGAATTGTTTCCGTGCCTGGTGCCAGGTCGCTGATCAGGTCCTGCCAGCCAGCAATCGATGTATCAACAACCATCACCTCGCGGCGTGTGGCGGGTTCCGTACTCCCGGCTGCGGGCAGGTCGGCGGGGCCGGTGTCAGTATCGGTATCGCTGGTCCCGGCGTGGTTTTCAGCACTATCGTGGCTGTCTTGCGCATGTGCAGCTTCGGCCTCGGCCTGTGCCTGCGCATCACTGGCAGCATCGGCACCGGTTGCGGCACCGGCGGCATCAAACATAAAGCGGGGTTCAAGCGCCATTGGCGTGATGGAGGAAAAGCCTTTCCCCGTATGGCTTGTTTTTGCCGACTGCGTCGTGACATTCATGGCAGCCCCCCCTTTACTACAACAGCGTTTATATACTTCCAGATAGAATACCCATGACGATATTAACAAAAACAACTGAAAAGCAACAACAAATTCAAGCCATAGTTGTGCAATTACATAAAGTTGATTTCATAAATAGAATAAAAACAACTACTTAAACCGGGAAATAGCAGGGAATGTCTGAATTTGTCAGGATCATGACTTCAAGTGCGCGAGTTTGTTTGCAAGTGCTGCTGAATCCAGCTTTGCCGTTTTGGCCACAAGCACATGTGCCGCACTGCCGCTACTGTCACGCCAAAAATCCATATCCTCGAATTTTTTGAACAGGTCCGGGGGCAAAACTGTTTTTCGCGCCTCGAACGATACCTTTGGCCGCACCTTGTGCAGCCCGGCAACGCCAAGTGCGTCGTCAAACCTGGGGGCGTCATATTCAACATTGTCAAAATCATGCCCGTCATACCAGGGCTCTTCGATAAACTGATAAATCAGTCGCAGGGCTTTTTCGGGTGATTTGGCGAGGATTTCATAATCCACAACCAGAAGATTTCCTGCCTGCTCGCCGTAAAATGCTTCTTTCAGCGCCGTCCACGGATAACCGACCAGGCGATTGTGACGGGCAAGGCTCTCGGTTCGGCTGTAAACCGATCCGCGCTCGTCATCACTGCCAAAAAGCCGGGTATTTTCATAAGGATTACGCCGAAACAGGCGCTCAAGACTGTCGAGTATCCAGGGCAGGTCACGCACACAGGCAATCACCTTGGCGCTGGGGTAAAGGTCGGCAATCAGGGGCATTTTTGCACACCAGGACCGGTTGGTATCAAAAAACACCTCACGATCGGTGGTGGTGTGGCAAAAAGCATCGGCCACCGCACGCAAAATTTCCGGGCGTTGATGAGGGTCCATTAACAAAGACGCCTCGTTACCCGCGCTCATCACATTCAGATTGGCGGCCAATAGAGGCGCCAGGGCGCTTGACATCGCAGCGTGGAAACGCGGGTTCTGGCGCAAAAGGGCCGCCAGCAGCGTGGAACCGGAACGCGGCAAACCTGAAATAAAATGCAACTTGGATGATGACATCAAATCGTCCAGCCCCACATGATGCAACCCATTAAACAATCAAACGCACTGAACACGCGCAATCCGTTACGCGCCAGCACAACATCGTATTCACCGCCAAGTCAGCCTGAACTGAATTGGTACACACAACAAATACGCGCGTAAATCAAAAACTTAAACTTAAAATACAGGCACTGTGCCATTCATATTCCCAGGCAGGGGGATGGAATTCCTGCACGTTCAGGTTTCCAAAGCCAGCAGAAAGGCTGGCCGCACCCGCCCCCCCATACTGCCAGGACACACCGTTTCTTTTTGGGACAAGCACGGTGCACAACCCGGCAACTCTCTTGGTTGAAAAACATTGATTATTATTTCTTTAAAATAAAATTTTTGTATATTTCCTCCCCTAATGACGAAACATCATTCCTTCAATATCAATTTTTGGGAGAAATATCGCATGAGGGATCAAAGAAGACTCAAACTTTTTGGCAATTTTCTTGCCGGGGCAAGCGCCATAATCGCCATGACGTATCTGCCCAAGCACGCCCTGGCATGCAACGAGGAGGAATATATGGGCAGCATTTGCTGGACTGTCGGTTCCAAATGCCCCGAAAAATACATGCCTGCTGACGGGCGCTCGCTTCAGGTCGGTGCACATACGCCTTTGTTTAATATTATCGGTTATAAATATGGCGGCAGTGATTTTACATTTAACCTGCCCAACCTGATGGGTCGCGAACCTGTTGGCATCGGAACCGGCCCCGGGCTGACACCAATACGCGCCGGAACCCCCGTTAATGGATCAGAGAGCCAATTAATCTCGCAGGATCAGCTACCGCAACATGAGCACGGCGTTCCAATCACGGCAAGCCAGGGCATTAACGTTAACGTTCAGTCTGGCGCGGGCAATGAACGAAGCCCCGCAGGACATGTTTTAGCGGCACCACAGGGATCAGACATCAACCTCTATGCCAAAACCGAAGATGGCGAAATGGCGCCGGGTATTATAACGGCGAATATTGCCGGGCAAACTGTAACAACCAGCATGACCCCGGATTCCCCGCAAACAAAAATTTCGGTCCTTGGCCCGCAACTGGGCTTACTGGCCTGTGTAAATGTATACGGTGTATATGAGGAATAAGAGCAATATTCAACCAAAAGTTAATATCGCCATCCTGTTTCGTCCGGGGAAAACCACATGACAGATTTCAAAAAGATTACTTTGGCAACAGCTGCTGTAGCCTCCTCCTTCATGCTCTTCACATCAAACAAGGCCAGCGCCAGTTGCTCTGCCGATGCCTTCGTCGGTTCGATATGCTGGATGGCAACCCCCAAATGCCCCGCCAATTATTTGGAGGCAAACGGCGCAACCCTTCCCGTATCGCTCAATCATTCACTCTATGCGGTCATTGGAAATAGATTTGGCGGTTCGGGTGGCACTTTCAGGCTTCCCGACCTTCGCGGGCGAAGCGTGGTTGGCGCGACTTCCGAAGCAGGCGGGATAAAACCAGGCGACAATCGCGGGGCCAGCAATACGGTAATGACGCTTCAGAATATGCCCGCCCATTCCCACACATTCGATCCGTCAAAATTCCAGTTATCGGGCACGCTCAAAGCCAATTTATCCGCCCCTACATCCAACAGCCCGGCAAATAACCACCCTGCCGTCGCTTCTGCAGAGTTGGTACAGGCCTATTCTGACAAAGCTCCTGATGAAAACATGATGGTCGGCATTGTCACCGGAAACCTTGAAGGCGTATCGGGTATCACAACCACGGCAGGTTCAGCATCCCCCATCGCCATCACAGCACCCCGCATTGGCCTGACGGCCTGTATTGCACACGAAGGGCTGCTTCCCCAAAATCGCTAAAATTTTATGCAATGCCGCACAAAAACAGTGGCTGGCAAGGAAATGAATAATGAAAACGTCTTTAAAACAAATCAGTCCCGCAGCATGCTTATCGGCCTTTTCGGTATTCCTGCTTGCGGTCTCGACCATCCCTGGGGAAAGCAAGGCATCGGGCTGTCCGACTGACCAAGTGCAGGCGTATATTGGCTCTGTCTGCTGGACTGCTGCCAATCATTGTCCGCAAAATGCAATGCCTGCAGATGGCCGCATTTTAAGCATTGAAAATAATAAGCCTTTATACGGAGCCATAAGCAACCGGTTCGGAGGAGATGGGACAACAACTTTTGCCTTGCCGGACGTGCGCGGACGCACAATTGCCGGAACAGGAAAGGGAAACAGCATTCCGCCAGTTGCCCTGGGTCAGTCTTATGGCGCGGAATCAGTCTCCCTGACAGCCGACAATCTCCCGCCCCATGCACATCTGTGGAAACTGGGCACAGCCGAAGTTACAGGCACCCTAAAGGCGACCACAACCGAGGGAAATTCGATATCGCCGGATAATCGCGTTCTCGCGGCAAGACCGTCAAGTGGCATCATTCGAAAAAAAATGCCTCTTTATGGCGCATCTCCTGACGCGCGACTTGGCGAGAATGCGGCGACCGTTTCGAGTGATCCTGAAACAGCCCGAACGAATAAAACCGGGCAAGCCACCCCGGGCACAATCCCCATACGCCCGCCGCAGGAACCGCTTTTGGCGTGCATCATTACCGTTGGCATTTCTCAATAGTCAGGAAAACCACCCTTCCCCGCAAAAGGCATAAGCGTTTGGCATATCCCTTTTGCGGGCATTATATCGCGACGTCACGCTGCATTGGTTCACCCAACAACCTTCATGCGCCGTCGGTCGCCCTTTGCAATTTTAAGGTATCCATCCCGCTTCCTTTTGCCTCTCAGAAATTCCCCAACAAATATCGAAGCCCGCAAATCTCAATTTAAAATTGAAATTTTGGGTGCGATTTGTTTTTTCACACAATCCCTTCCCGCCCGTCAACAGCATGACAAACCCGGACAATGGCGCCTGAAATTTCCGGGCTCAACTTAATCCTGGGAAACACCATCGCACGGGAGAAGGGAATAAATGCGACTTAACATTTTTGGCTGTATCGTTGCCGCAACGGCAGCGGTAACAGGCCTGACATTTCGGCCTGATCCGGCCAGGGCCTGCAACCCGGAAGGCTATGTTGGCAGCATTTGCTGGACCGCCATCCCCTATTGTCCTGCAGGATATTTGCCCGCTGATGGCAGTTGGCTTTTCGATCGCCAGAAGCTGACTAATGACAATATTCGCAAACTGGAAGTTCTGATCGGCCACGCATATGGTACGAAAATCGGAACATATGAGACACGAGAGTACAAAGATGTTCCCAAAGATTGGGAACGAATAAAACATGAGTGGGACATCAAGTGGTATAAAGATAAATACGGCAATGAGCACAATGAACTAGAGCTTATCATTTCGACAATTCATGAATATGAAATTTATTCCATACCCGATTTACGAGGACACGAACCCGTTGGCACCGGAACCGGATGGGGACTTACACCAATATCCGCCGGTCCGATAAACAGTAATTCAGGCAAGGGATTTACGTTAAGAACAACAACGCTTCCCGAGCACGATCATGGCGTCAAATTTGAATCTCCGGTTGATATCGCAGTGAGCGAAAACCCAGCTACGGAAAGAGTCCCGACGGGCAACGTATTTGCCAAGCTGGAAAATCCAGATTACGAGATTTATACCTACCCGGCAAATGGGCACATGGCTTCAGATTTTATAATCGCAAATATTATCGGGGAAGAAACAACAACTTATTCCTCGAGAAGTGAAGCCACTTTCTCAAAGGGTTACCTACCCGTCTCAGATCCCGTTCGCATCGTTCCTCCGCAACTCGGGATGCTTGCCTGCATTAATGTTGGGGATAACTTCCCGACCATACCCGCGACTGAAGACACAAAGCCGGCCCCTCAGGGGGGAACCACACCGTGAAACATTTCACCAAAATTGTCTTTTGAGGTCTTATGCAGGATGAATTCAATGATCCATTTCAAGAAAATGATTTTTGCAGCCGCAGTTACAGCCTGCCCGTTTCTGCTTGCCATGCCATATCAGGCACGTGCTTCTTGCTCCCCCGATCCCTATGTTGGTGGCATATGCTGGATGGCGGCGGATTATTGCCCGACAGAGTATATGATCGCAGATGGAAGAATATTACCATCTGATGAATTTGTGCTTCTTTCTATTCTTCTTGGAAATACCTATGGCAGCGCACCAAAAGGGCAATTCAGGATTCCCGATCTTCGGGGGCGCAGTGTCACAGGATCTTCAGATCACTCCCCCCTTTCCGTCAGACAGGGAGAAGCAAGAGGGAGCAATACAATCACCCTATCGCAAGATCAAATACCCCGACACAGCCATGAGATTGACCCAAAAAAATTCCATTTATCCGGCACCGTGGCTGCCAGTACGTACGGTTCTGCATACAGCCACAGGCCGATAAATCATTATCCTGGCGTCGCGTCAAAACCTGCGCTTCAGCCATACTCTGATCCATCCTCAAATACGAAGATGAGGGAGAATATGGTCACCGGCGATTTAACCGGATTAGAAGGTGCAACAGAACAAACAGGCTCTGGGACCCCCATAAACATCCTCTCCCCCCGCATTGCCCTGACCGCATGTATTGCCTTGACGGGAATATTTCCACCAAAAAATTAACAAGCACATTTGCTTCATGTTGCAAATAAACGCTGACTGACAGGAAAATTAAAAATGATAGTGCCTCTCAAACGGACGGGCGTGGCAGGATGCTTATCTGCTCTTGCAATATTCATACTGGCCTTTGCAAGCCTCCAGAATGGCGCAAAGGCTTCGGATTGCAGCGAAGACGGATATCTCGGCACTGTCTGCTGGACTGCGGCGACATTTTGTCCAAGAAATTATCATCCCGCAAATGGTGCTTTGATGCCCCTTAATAATTACCAAGGATTATATAGCTTAATTAGCAATCGCTTTGGTGGCAACGGGGTTACGAATTTTGCCTTACCTGACTTACGGGGGCGTAGCATTGTTGGAACTGGAGAAAGACCGGGCGACACCAACCCAAATTACATAGGCCAAACATACGGCAAAGAAAGTGTAGTCCTGAAGACGGAGAACCTCCCCTCCCATTCCCATAAGTTCTCGCTCGAAACAGCCAAAATCACAGGAACATTACTGGCAACAACGAAAGAGGGCAATTCTGTCTCGCCAGAGAACCGCATTCCCGCAGCAAGGCCGTCAAATGGTCTCAGTGCAAAAAAAACGCCCATTTACAGCAAATCACCAACTGGCAGTTTCGCTGCACACATTGGTACCGTTCGCAGCGACCCTGAAATAAACCGTACAGAGAAAGCCGGTCGACGGGACCGGGCTCCTATGCCCCTGCGTACCGATCAGGTTGGCCTTTTGGCTTGCATCAACATAAATAGCCTGAACTATCCGCGCCGCGAGTAAGGTGTAAAACCGGCTTAAAACTTCTCTAAAAAATACATATTTGGCAGGTCCTTCTTTGTTGGGGACCTGCAAGGCAGATCAGGGGTGCATTGGTTTGCACATTCGCCCTGGCTGACAGTCGTTCTTCTGTTGCCTGACAAATTTGCAGAGAACCTTCTGGCTTTAGGCACGATCAAGACACCTGGCCGTTCCGGGCACAGGTCCGGCAAGTCGGGCATCCAGACCTTTCAAGATCAGAAAATCGGAAACGATTTTGCCACATTCGTAACATTTACTGGCAAGTTGCCGACCACCTTGGTCAGGAAACACAATCGTCCCCTGCCAGTCGTGCGATGATCTTAATCATCGTCGCCAGACTTACCTCAAAACACGCGGCCAGCGGCATCGCCTGCCCCGACCTGACGATCAAATCGGCAATCATTGCCATATAATTTTCGGGCCCCTAACGCGCACGGGCACCGTTCTGCCTGGCACAGGTTTCTGCCTAACCATTCTCCTGTTGCCTGCATCGCGGCCTTTAGCACGGCCACCTTGCTATATGCACCCGCCGCTTCCCGGTAACAGAACGATACCGCAAAAATTTTCACACCTCCCCCTTTGACACGTCAATAGAACAAGTCACCGGCAAAGGCACAATGCCTTTTCGTACAAACGAAAAATACAACCTTAAGCAGACAGTTTGTCCAAGTTTAAAACTCTGTTTTGCGTCAAAATTTTATCTTGAAAATCAATATGACACAGGAGAAGGGAGCAAATGCGACGTAACATTTTTGGCTGTATCATCGCAGGGACCGCCGCGATAACAGCCCTGACATTTCGGCCCGATCCAGCCAGGGCATGTAATGAAAATGGCTATATCGGCAGCATTTGCTGGACAACTATAAATTTTTGTCCCGACGGATATTTACCCGCCGATGGTCGTCGGCTTCCACTACCAGGTAATGCTGCTTTGTTTTCTGTTGTCAGATTTACGTATAGCCCCGGGAGTAGTAACGAATATTTTTATCTGCCAGATATGCGCGGCTACGAGCCCATCAGCTTCGGAACCGGGCCCGGGCTTTCACCGGTCTTCTTAGGATCCGCAATAGGTTCACTGGATCAAACATACGTATCACCGCTCGCCCTTCCCGAGCACGATCACGGTGTTACCATCACGGTTACATCTAATATTGACGTCAAAGTTCAGAGCGGACCCGGCACTGAAAGAACGCCGGCGGGAAATGTTCTTGCGGCACCGCAATCATCCGGCACCCTGCTTTATGCCGACACAGCAAATGGTGAAATGGTATCAGGCGTTGTGACAGCAAACATTGCCGGAGCAACGGTGCAAAGCAGCCAAACACCCCAGAAACCCAACGTTCCTCAAACGATATCGGTCGTTGGACCTCAACTCGGGATGCGTGCCTGCATTAATGTCAACGGCGTATATCCGCCCATACCGTAAGTGACATCGCCAAACGGATCCTGTTTTGATGCTTCACCCAGGAAAAATTCAATGACCCATTTCAAAAAAGCTGTTCTGGCGGCAGCGATTGCGGCCTCCTCGTCACTACTTGTCACACCAAAGCAGGCAAGTGCCACTTGCTCAACCGAGCCCATGCTTGGCGGAATATGCTGGATGGCCGGAGACTACTGCCCTAAAAATTATGCAGAGGCAAACGGACAAGAATTACAAAGAACAAGCTACCCGGCACTGTATTCCCTTATGGGAAACGTATATGGCGGTACGGGAAACAGCTTTCAGCTTCCCGATCTTCGCGGACGCAGTGTTGTGGCTGAAAATGATTCACCAGGACGCCAGATCAACCGAGGCGACAAACGTGGCAGCACCACCACAACCCTGACACCAAACGACATGCCAGCCCATCTGCACATGATTAACCCGGCAATGTTCAACTTATCTGGCACGCTTAAGGCGAACATATCAACCTCCACAGCCAACAGTCCGGCAAACGGCTATCCCGGTGTTGCTTCTGCCAATCAGACGCAGGCCTATTATAATACGACCCCGGAAATAAACATGAAGGAGGGCATTGTGACCGCCAGTATAAGCGGACTAACCGGGACTACGGAGGACACAGGCGCAGCACTCCCTATAAATATAACAGCCCCTCGTCTTGGCCTGACCGCCTGTATCGCCATTAAAGGTTACTATCCACAAAGACCATAATTGCGGGAAGTGGTTATTCACTATTGCAACACAAAGCTGGCTGGCAAGGAAATCAAAGATGAAACGATCACTGAAACAATTTGGTCGGGCGGGGTATTTATCCGCTCTTACAGTATTTATACTGGCTTTTGCGAATGATCCGGGTGAGGTCAAAGCGTCAGAATGTGCTGAAGATGGATATCTTGGCTCCGTCTGCTGGACCTCCGCACTATATTGCCCCCCAGATTATGCCGCTGCAAACGGTCAGCAACTTGAAACTACTGAAAACCCAGCTTTGTACGGTGTATTAGGCTCCCGGTTTGGCGGCGACGGCGCAACAACTTTTGCTCTACCCGATTTGCGGGGACGCACGATTGCCGGCGCGGGGAAAGGGGACGACATACCCCTTGTCACATTGGGCCAATCATACGGCAGAGAAACCGTAACGCTTACGACCGGAAACCTGCCTGCCCATAAGCACGAGTGGAAACTTGGCACAGCAGAAATCACCGGAACATTAAAAGGGACTGCCACAGAGGGCAACTCCACATCGCCGCAAAACGGCTCCCCCGCGACAAGACCATCAAGCGGCCTGATCGGGAAAAAAATGCCGATTTACGGCACTGCGACAGATGCGAGACTTCACAACAATGCGGTCACCCTTTCCACCAATACAGCCACAAATCGAACACTTGCATCCGGTTCATCGACCCCGGCAGCAATACCCTTACGCCCCAGGCAACAACCCCTTCTGGCTTGCATTGTTACAAAAGGGGTGTTTCCGTCCCGTCCCTGATAATCTGTCAGCAAGAAATACCTGCACGAAAAAAACGCATATCCGGCAGGTCCCACTTTTTGGGGGCCTGCCCGGCAGCATCAGGTCATCTGGTTCATACAGAAGCCCGGATCAATCCTTGCGTTTCTGCGCCTCGGTAAACTTTCGAAAAACCTCAAGCGTTTCCGCACTGACATGATGCTCGATCCCCTCGGCATCAAACTCGGCAATTTGGGCATCCAGGCCGAGTGCGATCAGGAAGTCATACACAATCTGATGGCGTTCGCGGCATTTGTCGGCCAGCGCCTGGCCTGCCTCGGTCAGAAAGATGGAGCGGTAAGGACGGCTGGAGACAAAGCCGTCACGTTCCAGCCGTTTAATCGTGTTGTTCACCGTGGCCGGGGTCACGCCAAAACGTTCTGCCAGGGATACGGCGCGGGCCTCGCCTTCCTCGACGATCAGGTCGGCAATCATTTCCACATAATCTTCGGTAACTTCGCGCGCATGGGCATCGCGAAGCCTGGCAAAGGTTTCTGCATGGTTTTCCTTGCTTGGAAGCGCCGCCCCGCCAGCCATTCCCGTCTCCCGCTTTTGAACGACTATTTGTCATATCAAGTTCAAAAGCAAAAATCAATTTAGCACAGGCTAACTTTTTGCAGCATTGCAAAATTATCCGCGATTAAGCACCTTCCGCCCGCCAGAATGTCATGATCAGGCACTGATCGCGGTCAAGCTGGCGGTCTTTGCGGAAATGATGATGCAAATGGCGATAGGCCGCCTGTTCGCTGGCGGTCCAGCAGAATATGCGCCGTCCATCATCCGGCAGCGACACATGGCATACCGCTTCAACAAAGTCGCCTCGCCAGGTTCCGGCGGTCGGGTCAGGCACGGCACAGCCTTCGGCATGACTGCCATCCCGAAAGACCCAACCCGTGTCAAAGCCAGGATGCACCGGAATATCAAACTTTGCCTGGGGGCTGGAAACCTCGAAAATCACCTGGCCGGTTTTGTCCCCTGGCACCTCTTCAAGATAACGGCAAATTGCCGGGATACCGGTTTCATCGGCGGCAAACAAATACCAGTCGGCATCAGGCAGTTCATTGCCAACCGGCCCGCTCACCCCCACAAGCTGTCCAGATGTGGCATTCTCCGCAAAACGTGATGCCGGGCCATTGTCGCCATGCCTGACAAAATCAATATCCATCCAGCCTGCATCCACATTGATTTGGCGGATGGTATAGGTACGCTGCTCCACCCGTTTTTCGCCCGCGGGCCACACCAGCAAGCCATTTTCGCCCAGGCCGGGCCATTGCGGGGCCAAATCACCCTGCGGCGGAACAAGCAGGCGCACATGAATGCCCCCCGCTTGATACGGGGTCAGGTCATCGCCATACAGGCGCAAGCGGCGCATATCCATACTCAGGTCGGTCACACGGCCCACGGTCAATTCACGAAAATTGGGCAGCTTACCATTTTTGGCACGCCCCTGCCCCGCGCCCTGCCAGCGACATGTCACATCAGCCCCCGGCACCAATTGATCAATCATGGTGATAATATTGGTCTGAAGCTGACTGACACCGGTATCCGTTGGGGCCGCAACGACAATGTCGAGTTTTTGATCCCCAAGCCCTAACCGAAACGTCCCTGGCCCGGCCGAAATCACGCAGGTTTCACCGTCCCTTTGCACATCACAATCGTGCTCGCTGTAAAATCCACTTAACAGATTAATCGCCGCTTCAGGGTCGGGCATATTAACGTGTGTTGTTGCATGAAGGACAGAGGAAGCCATAACACGATCCGCTTGTTGGAAACAGAAAGGCTTCTTTTATTACAAATGAAAATCATTCGCAAATTTTTGTGAAAGATAAGATCGATATTCTTTTTTCTGTCCCGCGAAATGCGTTATTCCATGACATCACACACAAGATTTGATGGAAATGTGATGACCAGTCCCGAAAAGATCCGCCGTTTGCGCCCCCATAACCTGACCACCATGCTGCAATGGGCAACAACGGAGGGCTGGAACCCCGGAGATGACGACGGCGCAATCTTTTCTGCCACTGACCCGGAAGGGTTTTGGGGCCTGTTTGACAAAAAGGGCCTTGCCGCGACCCTGTCACTTGTGACCTACAGCGCCGATTTTGCCTTTATCGGTTTTTATATGTGCCGCCCGGACCGGCGTGGTCAGGGCCTGGGGCTGCGCCTGTGGAACAGCGTGCTGGAAGATGCAGTTGCCCAGACGATTGGCCTGGATGGTGTTGTGGACCAGCAGGAAAACTATGCCAAATCCGGCTTTGAGCTGGCACATCGCAATATCCGCATGGCCGGCACCCTGCCCGACCCGGCCAGTTTTACCCCGCCTGCTGATTTATATGAACTGCATATCAACGATATTGCCATTGCGGATGCCTATGAGCAAAGCCTGCGCCTGTTTGGCGAATCGCGGCTGTCTTTTCTGAAAGGCTGGATCGGCACTGAAAAACACACCGCCCTTGCCCTTTATGGCCCAATGGGCATTCGCGGTTATGGCGTGATACGCCCCTGCCAGGACGGGCACAAAATCGGTCCGCTTTTTGCTGAAAACGATGCCGATGCGAATTGCCTGTTTCAGGCCCTGCTGGCCCGGCGCGAAAGTGGCCAGGACCGACCCGTCTACCTGGACATTCCCGAACCCAACACGGCCGCCCTCGGCCTTGCGGCCCGTTACGGGATGAAAGCGGTATTTGAAACGGCACGGATGTATCGCGGGACCGATCCAAAACTGGATCTTGACCGTATTTTTGGCATCACCAGTTTTGAGCTGGGCTAGCACCTGCCCGGGCCCTTAACTTTCAATTGAAAACCGGATCACACAATTTAAAATATGCGCATCCGCGATATCGTATCCTCAAATGAGGATAGCAGGAGATATGCTGACAGGGCACTGTGCATATGGGGAATAAAATTGATTTCACTATGGAAATCGACTGGCACGTCACCAATTACTTGTATATTGGCACCGAACCGCCCCGTTTGATCTGGTAAACCACAACAGATAGCAGTCATATAGAATGGATATTGCAACACTCATTGGAATTATTGCCGGGATGGCCGTCATTGTCGGCGCCATTTTTATGGGTGGCAGCCTTACGGCATTTGTCGATGTCCCGTCCATTATGGTGGTATTTGGGGGTACGGCTGCGGCAACGCTGATCAAGTTCCCGATGCGCGATGTCATGAAATCGATGAAAACCGGCATTGCTATCGCGTTCAAAAACCCCAAGGAAGACCCGCAATCAATTTACGACAAGGCAATGGAGCTTTCGGCCCTGGTGCGTAAAAACGGCCTGTTGGGTCTGGAAAGTGTCGAAATCGAAAACGAGGTGATGAAGCGCGGCATCCGCATGTGTGTGGATGGTCACAATGGTGATGTGGTCAGAAGCTCCGTCTCGGCCGAAGTTGCCAAATCGATCCAGCGCGACGAATTGGGCGAACTGATGTTTCGCGGCATCGGCGATACCGCCCCCGCATTTGGCATGATCGGCACGCTGGTTGGCCTGGTGCAGATGCTGGCAAACCTGTCTGACCCGGCGGCTATTGGCCCGGCAATGGCGATTGCCATGTTAACCACCTTTTACGGTGCCGTGCTGGCAAACCTGATCGCAATTCCCATTGCCGACAAACTGGCGCTGAAGGTTGAACAATTGCGCAATACCAAGGAACTGATTGTCGAGTCAGTTGTACAAATTCAGGCCAGCCAAAGCCCGATGGTAATGAAGGAAATTCTTGGCCCCTATCTTCCGGGGGGCATCCCGGTCGATACCGAAGCAGCCGAAGGCGCGTGATCGCCTGATGGCAATCTGCGCCCAACCATCTTTGATTTTTTCATAACCCCGGATAATTTTGTTTCATGGCCAAAAAACCCGCAGCAGGCGCACCCGCATGGATGGCGACATTTGCCGACCTGATGTCGCTGTTGCTGGTGCTGTTTGTATTGCTGCTGACATTTGCCGAAATGGATGTGGTGAAATACAAGGCCATTGCAGGCTCGGTCAAAGCCGCCTTCGGCTTTGCCAAGGATGACCAGCTTGCCGGGGTGATTGAAATGGATGGGTCCCTGCTGGGCAAGGCGATTAAAAATCCCTCGCCCGATACCCCGCGCGTTATCACCGAATTACCGCCGGTTCAAACACCCAAGGTCGAAATCGAGAAAACCGATACCGGTAAGGAACAGGCGGAAAAGCTTGAAAATACGCTGGGCACTGTTCTCAAGCGCATGGGCATGCACGACCAGATCGGGATTGAGCGCAAGGGCGACGAAGTGGTGATGCGGTTTCCCGACGAGATTGCCTTTCCATCCGGGTCATCACAAATGACCAAAAGCTTCGGCGCCATTCTGGACCGGGTTTTACCGGTCATCGAACAAACCGAAGGCACCGTGATTGTTGCCGGTCATACCGACAATATCCCGCTTTCATCCTCGTCCTATTTCCAGTCCAACTGGGATTTGTCCGCCTCGCGCGCAACATCCGTGCTGCACTGGATAATCGACAAGGAACATATGGATCCCGCACGCCTGATCCTACAGGGATTTGGCGATAGCCGCCCGATTGCCGATAACGACACACCCGAAGGGCGCGCCAAAAACCGCCGTGTTGAATTAACCATCATTCTGGAAGACCCGGCAGCGTCCCAAAAACCGGATAATGCCCCGGCAGAAGACACCCAGTCCGGCGGGCCCACGCAGCCAGGAGACCCTGCAACACTGGACGAACAGAGCAATCGCCCAGGCACCGGTTTTATCCGCCGGGCACGGCCCTGATTTTCCCAGCCTGAAAACCCGGTTGAGGAAATAGATTGTGCTTGCCTCTGCACAAACCGGTATATATCACCATATGCAATGGTATAGATTTCACTCAGGATATGCTGCACCAAAATGTCGTCAATGTCCGATTTGTCCATCCTTTATGCTGATTACAGCCCCAAGGCCGCCAGCCTTGTGCGCGAAGCGTTGCAGCCGCTCAATATCAGTGCCTTTTATACCAGTGAAACCCAGGAAGAGACGCTGGCAATGGCACATCGCTATCGTCCGCGTCTGGTTATGGTCAGCCTGCAGCTTGACGGGTATCAGGGCATTAAAACCATTGGCTATCTGCGCGCCCTGTCGCGCAATAACGACCCCTATTTCAACCAGGTTCCGGTCCTGCTTGGCGCAAAATCGCTGACGCGTGAGGCCATGCGCCATGCTGTTGCCGTGGGTATCGAAGGCGTCTTTCGCCAGCCTGTCAATCCTGACCGGTTAAACCGCATCGTCAATACGGTTGTCTCTACGCCGCGCCGATTCGTGCTGGATGGCGACTATTTTGGCCCCTCGCCACAAAAAACACCCCAAACAACCCAGACCGCTCCTGCCGATGCGGCCAATGCCGGCAAAACAGCTCATGACGAAGCCCGGATCATTGGCAACGAAAACGACGATCCGGCAAACCAGGATTTACCGGTTTTACGCAGCGCCCGGCAGTCCAATGCCGGGGTTATCCTGCGCCCAACCCGCAAAACAGCCCCCGTTTCACGACCGCCGGTGACCAAGGGACGCAGCATAAGTGGCTCTGGCTCTGGCGCTGCCCTGCCGCGGCCTGCTGCCAAGGGGGATAAACAGATATCGCGCCTGGCCCTGTCAGACGAAGATTTGGTTGCACCAGCCCTTGACCAACCCCAGCCCAAAACACTTGATGCCAGCGACCTCGTACGCTCCAATCAGGAAGCGGCCAAATCCGCCCTGCCGGTTGAGACGGCATCCCTCCCCAAAGCAAAAGCCACCCCGGCGGATGAAGCCGGGGAAGAGGACGCTGATGAGGGCGCAATTGTCGATGATCAGAACCTGGTTGAAATTGACATCAAAACCGCCCTTTTGACCCATAAAACCTGGGTTGATACCGGGGGCAAGGAAGGGCAGATGGTGTCGTTTGAACATGCCGATTTGCGCCATGAGGATTTGGAAGGCATTGATTTAACGCGCTGTGTTTTACCAAAGGCATCGCTGCAAAATGCCAATTGCGAAGGCACCGTTTTACGGCGCTGCGATTTAACAATGGCCAATTTCACCGGGGCCAACCTGAAAAACGCCATTCTGGCCGCCAGCCGCCTGAACGGGGCCAATTTCAAGGATGCGCGACTGACTGGCACAGTGTTTTTAGGCGCGGATCTGACCAATGCCAATCTACGCGGGGCCAAGCTGCCGCAATGCGATTTCAGCGGCTGTAACCTGTCAAAAACCGACCTGCGCGATGCAGATCTGTCTTCGGCCAAGGGCCTGTTTTCCGAACAGATCCAGCGCGCACGCATCAATGCCAATACCCGCCTGCCGCGTGACATGAAGCTAAAAACGGTCTAGAAAATTCCGCCTAACGACGGCCAAACATCTTTTCAATGTCGTTCAGCTTCAGCTCAACATAGGTCGGGCGGCCATGATTGCACTGCCCGGAATGCGGGGTCGCTTCCATCTGGCGCAGCAGGGCATTCATTTCATCGGCATTAAGCTTGCGCCCCGAACGGACCGAGCCATGACAGGCCATTGTTGCACAAACATGCATCAAACGGTCCTTAAGCGCCATGCCCTGCCCCAGTTCAGCCAGTTCATCGGCCAAATCACGCACCAGGGCGGCCACATCAACCTTGCCCAGCATGGCAGGCACTTCGCGCACCACTAGCGCGCCTGGGCCAAAGGGCTCAATCACCAAACCCAATTCGGCAAATTCCTCTGCCCGGTCGGCAACACGCTCGGCACCGGATTCATCAAGTTCGACGACTTCGGGCAATAAAAGCCCCTGGCGCTTGACCCCGGTTTCGGCAAGGTCCGCCTTCATGCGTTCATAGACAATGCGTTCGTGGGCGGCGTGCTGATCGACAATCACCAACCCGTCGCGGGTTTGTGCAATGATATAATTGGCATGCACCTGACCGCGTGCCGCCCCCAAGGGGTGATCGACAAACCGGGCATCATCGGTGACATCAATGCGCGCCGATGGCGAGGCACTGGCATAGCCCCCGGCAAGGGCCGCTGCCGCCGCGCCTGCAAAACCGCCATTCGCGTCACTTCCCGTGCCATCTGCCCCCGAAGGATGCCCGCCAAAATCACGCGGGCGGTCAAATAGGCCTCCAATCGCAGGGCCACGCGGGTTATCGAGCGGGGCCTGGGCGGCATAATTGCGTTCAATCGCCTGATGGCCGGGATAGGAAGATGCACTGCCATAGCCGCCATAACCACTGATCCCCGGCCGCGCCGCGCCATAGCCTGCCGCACCGCCGGGCAATTCGCCCTCGCGGCGTACCGCGCCCATTGCCATATCGGCCACCGTGGTGGAGGCCCGGTGCCCGGCCCCGGCCAGGGCGTGTTTAAGCGCCCCCACAATCAGTCCGCGCACCAGCCCCGGGTCACGAAAGCGCACTTCGGTTTTACCGGGATGCACGTTGACATCCACATCACGCGGTTCAAGTTCCAAAAACAGGGCCAGCAACGGGTGGCGGTCACGGGCCAGAAAATCCTGATAGGCCCCGCGCACGGCCCCCTGCAACAGCCGGTCCTTGACCGGGCGGCCATTAACAAACAGGAACTGCATTTGCGCATTGCCCCGGTTCAGGGTCGGCACCCCGGCATAGCCGGTCAGGCGGATACCTTCACGTTCCGCATCAATCTGCAGGGCATTATCCTGAAATTCGCGGCCCATGACAGCGCCCAGCCGTTTTAACCGCGCATCAAACAAATCCCCCGCACAGGCCGGGTAATTCAGGATCGATTTGTTATTATCCCCGCTTAAACTAAAGCTCACATCCGGTCGCGCCATTGCCAGGCGTTCCATGATCTCGCGGGCATACATTTGCTCGGTCCGGGCGGTTTTTAAGAATTTTAACCGCGCCGGCGTGGCATAAAACAGATCCCGCACTTCAACCCGTGTGCCAAACGGATGCGCGGCCGGTTCGGGCTCGCCCTTCAGGCCTCCCTCCACACTCAGGCTCCAGGCGTTTTCCGCCCCCTTGGTCCGGCTGGTCAGACGCATGCGCGAGACAGAGCCGATAGAGGGCAATGCCTCGCCACGAAAGCCCATGAAGGCAATGTTAAACAGGTCATCATCAGGCAATTTTGATGTCGCATGACGTTCGACAGCCAGCGCCAATTCCTCGGGCGACATGCCCCGGCCATCATCGGTCACAGAAAGCAGGGTCCGCCCGCCTTCGCGCAGGGCAACATCCACCTTTTTGGCCCCGGCATCCAGGGCATTTTCCACCAGTTCCTTGAGCGCGGCAGCCGGGCGTTCGACGACCTCACCAGCGGCGATCTGATTGATCAGATTCTGGGGTAGAATGCGCAGCGACATAAACAAAAGCCTGTGTTGTTCGTTCCCCTATATAGAAGGGCAGCACCCCCAAAAGCAACAGGGGCGGCGAAATGGATTTGTCGTCACGCTCCGGTTTCTGTGCGATAAAGGCTGATCATGCTGATCTATCGCCTTTTCATGCCTAAAAGTGGCCTATTCCGGCTGCCATTGTTGCGACAAAGCCCTGGCAAACCATAATCCTGCCGGGCCCAGCACCTTGTCTCGACGATAGGCCACAACAATCCTGAGTTCGGGCAACTGATCCAGGCCGTCCCATTCGACAGGCGAGAGTTCCACCAAGCGGCCTGCCCGAATGTCGGCACACACCATATATTCGGGCAAAGCCCCCCACCCGGCCCCGCGCAGGATCATGCTTTTTTTCATATTCAAATCATCGGTTTTCCAAAAGTCAGGGGTCTGCAGGGCATAATTTCGCTTGTCGCGCCCCTCGATCCGCCCGGAAACCATGATTTGCAAATGTTTCTGCATTTCGGTCGGATATAACGCCGTTTGCTGGGCGGCGAGTGGATGGTCCGGGGCCGCAACGGCCACCATCCGTTCAGCACCACAGGAATAACGGATATAACCGCTACCCATTGGCAAAAATTCCGGCATGATGGCGATATCCGCACGGCCATCATCGAGCACCTCTGCCCGCTGGATCGTCTGCGTCATCAATTCGACCCGAACCGTGGGAAACTGCTCCTGAAAGTCGATCAGGGTATCAATCACCGGATCGGGCGAAACAAACTGGCTAACGGCAATCGTCACCGATGCTTCAAGCCCGCGCGAAATACCCGCCACCTTGCGCCAATATTCCGAAACATCCCCCTGCACCTTTTGCGCATAAGGCAGCAACAAATGCCCGGCCCGGGTCAATGTCGGGCGATACATGTCGCGATCAAACAATATCAGCCCGGTTTGAGATTCCAGCTTCTGCACGGCATAGGTAATCGCCGACTGCGTTCTGTTCAAATGACGCGCCGCTGCCGCAAAACTTCCCAGCTCTGCGATACATACAAAAACCTTAAGCTGATCGAGGGTGATTTCTGCCATATCTTCAAATTATTTGAACAAGATCAGCAGAACAATAGAATTTTTTCCAAACAAGACTGTCAGTAGGTTTTGCCAGGAGCGGACAAAACTTTATCAAGGTTGCATGACATGACAATTGCTACCCCCGGCTTTCTTCAGGCACTAATTTATCAGGCAGTGCTGATTGCCCACCTGTTTTCCTTTGCCTTTGCAATTGTGTTGGTCGCAAAGGCGGACCTGGCAATGTTAAGCGGCGCATATCACGCAGGACGACGAAACCTGACAAGCGATGCCAGAAACACCGCCTTTTGGCTTGCCATGTTATGGATTTCGGGCTTGGCCCTGATTGGTATGGGAATTGGCTTTGCACCCGCTGCAATCATGGCGAATGGCAAGGTGTTTGCCAAAGTCACCGTGGTTGCCATCCTGACACTGAATGGCCTGTTCCTGCATTTTTATGCCTTCCCGTTTTTTGCCGGTTCTCGGGGCACAATCACCAACTTTCAAATACTTGTCTGCAGTGTATCAGGTGCCGTTAGCTCTGTTTCATGGCTGTTTGCCTCGCTTTTTGGTGTGGCGCGCAAGGTTGCCCCCTTTATGACCTATCAAAATTTCATGTCGGTTTATCTGATTTGCCTGGCAGGTGGCCTTGCCATTGCCCTGACATTCGCCCGCCCCTTCATTCGGCGGAATTTTACCGCCGCGGCCTAAGCTCCAAAGAACAAATATCGTCACAAAAGACAGGGCCCGCATCCATCCGGTGCGGGCCCTGTCATAACTGCTCGATGCCTGTGAAGGTTCTTTCCAGCGTATTAAAAGCTCAGTTTACCTTCGGGCTTACCGACCACAATGGCCGTCACGTGATCCGGGTCCAAAAGGTCCTTTGCCACCCGGTTAACATCATCCAACGACACCGCATTGACGTAATCATTGCGCTTGTCGAGGAAATCGATGCCAAGGTCTTCAGTCTGCATGCCCACCAGCATGCCCGAAAGGTTGCCAAGGCTGGTAAAGCGCAGCGGAAAGGCTCCGGTCAAATAGGATTTGGCGTTATTCAGTTCGGTTTGGCTAATGCCTTTATCCTTCATTTTCTGCCATTCATCACGAATGACCGACAGGCTTTTACCAATCGCATCATTACGGGTGGCAACACCGCCCATCATGAAATTGGCTTCGTCCAGATTGGCAAGGTAGCTGTATACACCATAGGCAAGGCCACGTTTTTCACGCACTTCCTCGGTTAGGCGCGAAGAAAAACCACCGCCGCCCAGAATGTAATTCATCACATAGGCCGCGTAAAAATCCTTGTCCTTGCGATCAATGCCCTTTTGGCCCCAAATCGCCTGGCTTTGCGGATTATCCTGCGCAATCACCTGCACGTCACCGCCAAATTTGGGCGTTACAGCCGGAATTTCCGGGACTTTGCTGTGTTCCGGCAGGCCGCCAAAGGCCTCGTCCAGAAGCGGGCCGAGTTCCTTGGCGGTAATATCGCCCGCAACCCCAATCACCAGATTGTCGCGCGCCAGCGACTGTTTGACGAAATCGCGCAAGTCGGCAACCTTCAGGTCATTGACCGTTTCAAAGGTGCCTTCTACCGGGCGGGCATAGGGATGGGTGCCAAACACGCTTTTGAAAAAGGCGCGCTGGGCCATCGAACCGGGGTCGGTTTCCTGCTGCTTCAAACCCGCCACGATCTGGGAGCGAATGCGTTCCACCGCCTCGTCATCAAAACGCGGCGATGTCAGCGACAGTTTCAACAGGTTAATCGCGGTCGGGCGTTCGCGAGTCAGTGTCACCACCGATCCGGTAAAGTCATCGCGCCCGGCATCATAGGACAGGCTGATGGATTTGTTTTCCATCAGGCCCCGAAAGGTCTGGCTATCCATATCGCCCGCCCCTTCATCAAGCAGGCCCGAAACCATATTGGCCCGGCCCAGCTTGCCATCGGGATCAGTTGACGCACCAGCGCCCTTGAAGGCGAAATCGATGGTCAAAAGCGGGTTTAAATGATCCTCGATCAGCCAGGCCTTGATCCCGCCCTTGCTGACCACTTCCTGCACTTCGACTGCCTTGGCCGAGGCCATATCAAACCCGGTCAGTGCCACCAGTGCGACCAGACCAAAGGCAAAATGGCGTGATGTGTTTTTCAATGAAAATGCCATATCAATGCGTCTCCATCTCGCCGGTTACGGGGGCCGTCGGCATACCGGGGCCTTTAGCCCCCTTGGGTCGCAACAGCCAGCCCGTGACAGACCGTTTGTCATCCAGCACGTTACGCGCTGCCGCATTAACCTGGTCCAGCGTGACAGCCTTGATACGGTCCGGCCAGCTTTCCACCTGGTCCACCGTCAGGCCAACGGCCAGAGCCTCGCCCAACGTTCTTGCGCCTGCCGAAAGCGAATCCCGGGCAAAAACCGCACTGTCGAGCAGACGCTGGCGAGCTTCATCCAGTTCCTTTTGGGTGATGCCATCTTTCAGGGTTTTGGCAATTTCAGCATCCAAAGCCGCCTCTAGGTCCGCCATTTCAACACCATCACGCGGCACGGCATAAAACCCGAAGGTCGACAGGTCCATTGCCACCGGGTCATAAAAACTGCCTGCCGATGTTGCCAGTTTCTGATCCACCACCAGCGATTTATAAAGGCGGCTGGTGGTGCCAGAGCCCAGAATTTCGCTAAATATTTCCAACGGGGCGGCTTCGTCAGAATGTTCGGTATTATAAGACGGAGCCAAATAATAGCGCGACATGGAAGGCTGGCCAACACGGGCGTCGGTCAATGTCACCTTGCGCGGGGCGTGCTGGGTTGGTTCCGTCACACGCACCCGTTTGGGAACGTCGCGGGCCGGAATGCTGCCGTAATATTTTTCGGCCATCGGCTTAAGCTCGTCCATCGTGATGTCACCGGCCACCACCAGAATGGCATTATTGGGCGCATACCATTTTTTGTACCAGTTCATGGCATCTTCGGTGGTCAGTTGCTTCATTTCATGCAGCCAGCCAATAATCGGCCGTCCATAGGGATGCTGCATGAAAAGGGCATTGCGCATTTGCTCGCCCAACAGCGCACTGGGGTTATTGTCGATCCGCATGCGGCGTTCTTCAATAATCACGTCGCGTTCGGGCAACACCACCTTGTCGCTTAGTTGCAGGTTCTGCATGCGGTCGGCTTCCATTTCCATCACCATGCCCAGGCGGTCCCGCGCGATGTTCTGGAAATAGGCGGTGTAATCCCAGGCGGTAAAGGCATTATCCTGGCCGCCATTGCGCGCCACGATTTTGGAAAATTCACCCGGGGCAATCTTTTGGGTGCCCTTGAACATCAGATGTTCCAGAAAATGGGCAATGCCCGAGGTACCAGGTACTTCGTCGGCAGCACCGACCTTGTACCACACCATTTGGGTGACAACCGGGGCACGGTGGTTTTCCACCAGCACCACCTGCATGCCGTTCGATAAGGTTGTTGTTTTGGGGTTAAAAACCCCGGCCTGCGCCAGTGGGGCAAACGTAACCAATACCAGCAACAAAACCGGAAGCACGACCGGAAAGCGATGCCAAACACGTTGGGACGAAAATTTCATGCTGTCTTCCTTGGGAATCTGTCCGGGAATTTAGCGGATTATTTTTATGACCTGCCAGTTATCACGGAATGTGGCAGGATACCCTGATTAAGAAGCGATTATGACGGAACAAGGGCGCGGAAGATCCGCGCCCCTGCTTTTTCATCACAATTTTGCGAGCAGCCCTTATGGGCGACGCCGGTATTGATATTCCTAGAAAATATCTTCGAGGATACCTTTTTTACGACGCTCGATAGTCGGCGTTTCGCCTTCCGTCACCGAATTACCCAATGCCTGCTGGTCACGAATGCGCTTGGCTTCTTTTGCCGGGTCCACTTCGCTGCCAAATGCCGGCTTTTCCTGCCAGAAAACCAACCGGTCGATGACGCTGTCGTTTTCCTTGATCAGGATCGAGGTTTCACGATCAACTTCCGAACGGATATTGGGATCAGCATATTGTGCCCCACCCTTTTCCAGCAAAGCCACTTCGCCACTGCTGCGATCTTTGGCATTCAGGTCGCGCGCCACCGGGGTCGGCGACTCACCGATCAACAGGCTACGGGCCTGCTGGGTGACGGTGCCTGTTTGCGGGCGCGGTGCGCCCGGGTCCGGGGCACGCAGGTTAAATTCGGGCGGCATGCTCAGGGGGGCGCGCGAAACAACCTGAAACTCGTCGGGCGACTGTTTGTTCAGCCCGAAGGTTTCCTTGGTTGATTCACAACCGGTCACGGCAAGCGCCAACCCGGTTAGCGCCACAATCCTGATCAGATGAGATTTCCGGGTCATTCACGCCTCTTGCAAGTCTGTCATCGGGACCACATTTGGCCCGACCAAAATTATCGCGAAGTTTTTTTACCGCCAAATAGGGAATCGATCAACAGTAACGCGGCACCAATCGTGATTCCCGTATCGGCGATATTAAATACCGGCCAGTGATAGCCTGCAACATGCAAATCAATAAAGTCTGTCACAGCACCGTGGCGCAGCCGGTCCACCAGGTTGCCCACGGCCCCGCCAACCACCATTGCCAGGGCGATTCCCAGCATGCGGTCGCGGGTCCGCCACATCCAGATTAAAAAGCCAATCGTGATGACAGCCGTACCAATAATCATCACCCACGGTGCCTGCCCCTGAAACAGACCAAAGGAAACACCGGGATTCCACGCCAGAACAAAATTCATAAACGACGTGACCTTGATGTAACGCGCCGGATCCGACAGCGCATCAATCGCGATCTGTTTGGTCCACTGGTCCAGGATAAAGACCAACGCCAACACCGGAAGGCCCAAGGCAAAGGCGCGATGTTTCATCAATTTTCTTTCCGTCTGCCCATATGTCAGGGCCGGACATTCCTGCCCGGCCCGATTTTCGTATTTACCGCTTATTGTGCGTCAACGCCCATTTCATCCACAGCATCGGCACAACGGTTACAAACGGTTTTGTGTTCCGGGTGCGAACCGACTTCGGGCAGGATCTGCCAGCAACGCTCGCATTTTTCGCCTTCGGCCAGGGCTGGCACCACCGCCACACCGGCAACATCCTCCAGACGATAGGCCGTATCCGGCCCTTCGCCTGCAATCAGTTCGATATCCGACGTAATGGCAATTTCCGCCAGGTTCAGGCCGTCAAGCGCGGTGATATAGGCTTCATCGGCATAAACCTTCGGTGCCGCGTCAAGGCTGCCACCAATGCGTTTTTCCGCCCGTTCGACTTCCAGCGCACCGGTAACAACACGGCGAAGTTTACGGATTTTTTCCCACTTCGTCGCCAGTTCGTCGTTTTTCCAGCCATCGGAAACGCTGTTATAGGTTTGCGCATGGACCGAGCTTTCATTGCCGTAGCGTGCCCGCCAGGCTTCATCGGCGGTAAAGCACAGAACCGGGGCCAGCCAGCGCACCAGGCAATCAAATACACGATCCATCACCGTGCGGGCCGCACGACGACGCAGGCTTGAAGGCGCATCGCAATAAAGCGCATCCTTGCGAATATCAAGGAAGAAGGCCGACAGGTCCTGGGCACAGAAATTGTGCAGTTCGATAAACAGCTGGTGGAAGTCAAACGCCGCAGTGGTTTCCTTCACCGTGTCATCAAGCATGCTCAGACGGTGCAGCACCCAGCGTTCGAGTTCCGGCAATTCGCTATCGGCGACTTTTTCTTCGTCGCTAAAGCCCGCGAGGTTGCCCAAAAGGAAGCGCAGTGTATTGCGCAGGCGACGATAAATGTCGGAATGGCGCTGGATGATTTCATCGGAAATACGCAGGTCATCATGGTAATCCGAGCTGACAACCCACAAACGCAGAATATCGGCACCGAATTTCTTGATCACATCCTGCGGCGCGACCACGTTATTGAGCGACTTGGACATTTTATAGCCCTTGCCATCCAGAACGAAGCCGTGTGTCAAAACCGCATCATAGGGTGCACGGCCGCGCGTCCCGCATGATTCCAGCAAGGATGAATGGAACCAGCCACGATGCTGGTCCGAGCCTTCCAGATACAGGTCGGCGGGCCATTTCAGATCCGGGCGTTCTTCGAGAACATAGCTGTGCGATGATCCAGAATCGAACCACACATCGAGCACATCCATGACCTGTTCGTAATCATCGGCATTATAATCATTGCCCAGAAAACGCTGCGCATCCCAGGTGAACCAGGCATCGGCCCCTTCTTCACAGAAGGCGGTATAGACGCGGTCCAGAACGGCCTGATCACGCAGGGGTTCGCGGGTTTTCTTGTTGACAAAAACCGTGATCGGAACACCCCAGGCGCGCTGGCGCGATACGCACCAGTCCGGGCGGTTGGCAATCATGGAATGCAGGCGCGCGCGCCCGGCTTCCGGCACGAAACGGGTATCGTCAATCGCCTTAAGTGCTGTTTCACGCAGGCCGGTTTCCGACATGGAAATAAACCATTGCGGCGTGGTGCGATAAATGATCGGTGCCTTGGAACGCCAGGAATGCGGGTAGCTATGCTTCAAACGACCCCGCGAAAGCAGCGCGCCATCTTCCACCAGCTTGGCAATCACGGTTTCGTTGGCATCGCCTTCCTTGCCATTGGCATCATAGATACAGCGACCGGCAAATAACGGCACATGGTCGTAATATTTGCCTTCGGCATCGATCATTTCGGGCACTTCCAGCCCGTATTTCAGGCCGGTGATATAGTCTTCCGGGCCGTGCGTCGGGGCGGTATGGACAAAGCCGGTACCGGTATCAGTCGTGACATAATCAGCGGGCAGCAGCGGCACATCATAATCATACCCCTGACCACGGAACGGATGGGCGCTCATCGTGCCCTCCAGGTCGCTTCCCTTGAAGGTGCCAACAACCTTATGGCCGAGAATACGGCCATTTTTGCACATGTCCTCAACCAGATCGGCACAAACGGCCAGCTTCTCGCCAACCTTGGCCCAGCATTCCTCGGCCGTTTCGGTGACTTCGATCACGACATAATCGATATCTTCGCCATAGGAAATTGCACGGTTGCCCGGGATGGTCCAGGGGGTCGTCGTCCAAATTACGATGCTGGCGTCATTCAGGGCTTCGACCGATGATTTCACCACCGGGAAGCGGACATGAATGGTCTTGCTGGTATGGTCGTGATATTCAATTTCGGCTTCGGCGAGGGCGGTTTTTTCAACAACCGACCACATCACCGGCTTCGAGCCACGATAAAGCGCCCCGTTCATCAGGAATTTGCCCAATTCGCGGGCAATCGCGGCCTCGGCCCGGTAATCCATCGTGACATAGGGGTTATCCCAGTCACCCATCACGCCCAGACGCTTGAATTCCTCGCGCTGGATATCGAGCCATTTCTGGGCAAATTCACGGCATTCTTTGCGAAACTCGGCAACGGGAACTTCGTCCTTGTTTTTGCCCTTGGCTCGGTACTGTTCTTCGATCTTCCATTCGATCGGCAAACCGTGGCAATCCCAGCCCGGCACATACACCGCATCCTTGCCCATCATCTGCTGGGAACGGGTGATCACGTCTTTCAAAATCTTGTTTAGTGCATGGCCAATATGCAAATGGCCATTGGCATAGGGCGGGCCATCATGCAGCACAAACTGCTCGCGCCCTTTGGAAATGCCCCGAATGGTGCCGTAAAGATCGTCCTTCTGCCATTGCTCCAGCAATGTCGGTTCCATTTTCGGCAAACCCGCCCGCATCGGGAAATCAGTCTGGGGCAGGATAACGGTCTTTTTATATTCGACGCTCATCGTGACAGTCCTGTCGTCTTGCACTTTAATTCACAGGCAAACCCCGGTCCGGGCTGCACCCTTTTGGGGCGCGCGGATCATAGCGGGTTCACAACCAATTTCAAATCCCGGGATTGACCGGCGGGTTCGCCGCCAGAATTTCACGGGCCGTTTGTACATCACGGCCGATCTGGGCCTTCAGGGCATCAAGCCCGTCGAACTTTTGTTCGCCACGTATAAAGCCAATCAGGCGGACCCGAACGGCGCGATCATATATGTCGCGATCAAAATCAAATAGGTGGGCTTCAAGCCCGGCTTCTTCGTCACCGCCAAAGCTGGGCCGCACCCCAATATTGGCGACTCCGTCTCGCCAGCATTCAACGCTGTGCGGGTCATCATGCTTCACCAGCCCCAAACGAATGGCATAAACGCCAAATTTGGGGCGCAAATGCAGGCCCAGGGCAACATTGGCAGTGGGAAAACCAATGGTCCGGCCCCGTGCATCGCCATGAATGACAATCCCGCCAATTTCCCACGGCCGCCCCAAAAGGTTACGCGCATCTTCGGGGCGTCCTTCGCGTAATGCCTGCCGGATCGCGGTTGAGGAGTAAATGACACCGTTATCATGGGTAACCGGCTCCACCGCCGTCACACCAAACCCGGCAACATCCCCTATCGTTTTAAGGGTATCGACATTTCCGGCCCGGCCCTTGCCAAAACAGAAATCCCAGCCCACCACAATGTGCCGCACGCCCAGGCCTTCAACCAGCACCTTGTAAATGAAGTCTTCCGCGCTCAGGGTCGCAAAATCGGGCGTGAAGGCAACCTCGTAAAACAGGTCAATGCCCAGTTCCGATGCAGCGGCAAGCCGATCCTCGGCCGATGTCAGGCGAAAGGGGGGCTCGCCTGCGCGAAAAATGGTGCGGGGATGGGGCTCGAAACTCAGGATGGCAAGGGGAACGCCAAGGCGCCCCGCAATGCGCCTGGCCTCGGCCAAAATGGTCTGGTGCCCCAGATGCAGGCCGTCGAAATTGCCAATTGCAACAACAGCGCCACGCGCATCGATGGGCAAATTTTCAAAGGATCGAAAAACGCGCATCAATGCCGTTCTCTCTGTTTTGCTCGCACAATGATTCCGAATACCGGGCTTTTTTAAAATCAAGCCCGGCAGGCAGCTATAAATCGGCCAAGGCCGCACCGTAAAGCCTTTTCCTGCTTATAACAGTGCAAAACAGCCCTGCTGGCACTTTATTTTACCAGCCTTGTCCACGGCCAGCCGGGCAGGACGGGCCCGATATCAGCGCAAATCAGCTTTAAATCAACTGGCCGTACCGCGTGCGGGCACCATAACGGTTGCTTCACCCGAAATCACCACACGGTCGCCGACAAAACAGGTGGTATCAAGCACAATGCGTTTTTTCGCGGCGATAATTTCACGCACCGTTACCTTTGCCGTCACGGTATCGCCAATGCGTACTGGCGCACGAAATTGCAGGTTCTGCGACAGATAAATCGTGCCCGGGCCAGGCAGACGGGTGCCAAGGGCTGTTGAAATAAACCCGGCCGACAGCATGCCATGCGCAATGCGGCCTTCAAACATGGTGGTTTTGGCAAATTCATCGTTCAAATGCACCGGGTTGCTATCCCCCGACACACCGGCAAACAGGATAATGTCCGTCTCGGTTACGGTTTTGGCATAGCTACCTTCCATGCCAACTTCCAGATCCTCGAGATAATATCCTTCCAGACCGTCACGCTTTGTCATCTTGTCGATCCTCATATCGTTATCTTTGTGCAACGCAATATAAACCGAGTATCATCGCCAAACAGGTGTTTCGCAATGGCCTTTTGTAAAAACAAATGAACTGTCACATTGTTTTGCCTGCTTTCGCGTGCAATGCACCATGCCGTACCGGCCAAATGGCTGCACAGGACATGGCATCTATGACATTGGGTTTATTGCATTAATCTTCATTGCTTTGTTCTCCTGTGCAATCAATATTAAGCGCAGCGACCCGACCAATGCTGCCCCGCCCGATTTTTGATGCAGCGGCATGGCCTGTGTGCTGCTTTGCTGTATTGCCGATATGCCAGCCAGTTACGGAACCAAGATATGAGATCCTCTGCCGCCGATATCTATGAAATCGCAATGGGCCGCTGGAGCCGCCGCCTCGCCCGCGCCTTTCTGGCTTTT
Organism: Thalassospira sp. TSL5-1; assembly: GCF_001907695.1. Classification (NCBI taxonomy): domain Bacteria; kingdom Pseudomonadati; phylum Pseudomonadota; class Alphaproteobacteria; order Rhodospirillales; family Thalassospiraceae; genus Thalassospira; species Thalassospira sp. TSL5-1. Next base: position 958,066 of record NZ_KV880638.1, on the reverse strand, counting down.
GTTGATGCACCGGCCTGCGGCACGCTGCTGGATGTCGGGTGCGGTACCGGCAGCCTGACCCTGGCGGCAGCAACCCGTTATCCTTCGGCAGATATTACCGGCATCGATTTGATGCCCGATTATCTGGGCGAAGCCCTGTTAAATGCTGCGCCAAATGTAAAATTTGAAACCGGCGATGCGGGCAACCTGCCCTATGAAGCCGCCAGTTTTGATGCCGCCTTTTCACAACTGCTTCTGAATGACCTGGCCGACCCACAACAGGCCCTGCATGAAATGCAACGTGTGACACGCCCCGGCGGCATTATTGCGGCCACCGTTTGGGATCGCGCCGGTGGGCTGGCCTTTTTGCGGCTGTTTCTGGATGCGGCCGCAATCTTGTTTGATGGTGAAGGGGAGGCCCTGCGCGCCCGCATTTTCAAGGTGCCCTATCATGACGAAGACGCCCTGCTGGATTTATGGGCCGATGCCGGACTAACCGAAATTGGCACCGCCACCCTGTCGATCCGCATGGATTTTCTCGATTTCAACGATTACTGGCAGTCGCTTTTGGGCAGTCACAGCCTGATCCGTGAATTTTTTACATCCCTTGATGGCGAACAGGCCCACAACCTGCAATCCGCCGTGCGTCGCGCCTATATTGCGGGCAACATGGATGGCAAACGATCCCTTGTGGCATCCGCCCTTGCCGTGCGGGGCATTCACGCAGCCTGACAACTTTTGCCTTTCGTCAGGCATCCGTATCGGCGTGGCGAGGCTGCGGAGATTGCCGGGGCTGCTGAACTGACGGGGTACGACGAAACGGCAGCAACAGGCTCCCAACCAGCGACTGGCTTTCCCGGTCGCGAAATTCGTCAAGGCCGATCATCATCCTGCGGTCATCCTCACGCGACTTTTCCCGGTAGCTGGCAAAGAGACGGTCCCACACCGAAAGAATATTGCCGTAATTGCTGTTGGTTTCGTCCATCACCGCCGAATGATGAATACGGTGCATATCCGGGGTGACAAAAAGCCCGCGCAAGGCCAGGTCAAGCAAACGCGGCAAATGCACATTGCCATGATTAAACAAGGCAAAACTGCTCAGCAGGGTTTCATAAATCACCACCGCCCAGGCATCGGCCCCCAAAATAACAACAAAGCAGGATTTATACGCCGCCGAAACCGCAATTTCGAGCGGATGAAACCGCACCGCCGTTGAGATATCAAACCCGGGATCAACATGATGTACCCGGTGAAACCGCCACAGCACGGCAAACATATGGGTAAAACGATGCTGCCAGTAAACCGCGCAATCGAGCCCGACAATCGCCAGCAAAACTGCCACCGGGGCCGGTAAATCCAGCCAGGGCAACAGCCCCCAGCCCTGCCCCTGCGCATAGGATGCGGCAATGATCATGGCCGCCCCGATGGTAAAGCGGCTAAGTGCGGCCCCGCAAATCATCAGGGCGAAATTCGTTGCCCAGCGCCCGGCCCGTTTTTGCTCTTTGCCCTGGCGGTAGGGGACAACAGCTTCCCACAGGCCCATCACAACCAGCAGGGTGGCAAAAACCGCCAAACGAAAAAGCACCGTATGATCCATGACTGTGATGAAATTCCTGTGTAAAATGGATTTGAACTGTTTTGACCGCCCGTATACATATGACGGTTAACAATGTCAGGTGCGTGACGCTGTTTTTGGGGTATCGGGCGCATTTTTAAATACGATACCCTTGGGCTGTCTATGGGGCATGACACCCACAATATGGGTTCCCCGCGACAAGGCAATCAGCAAGGAGACCTTGATGGGTCACAAAATAGTGTTTTCCGCAATGTGTGCCGTGGGCATTCTGGCGGGGGCGCTGATCACGGCACCGGCGCGCGCCGATGGCCCGCCTTTTGACCTGCCTGTCGATTGCTCTTATGGCGAATGCAATGTCGTGCATTATGTCGATCATGATGCCGGGCCCGGTATTCGCGATTTTGCCTGCGGCACCAGCACCTATGACGGCCATCGCGGCACCGACTTTGCCATTCCCGACGAAGAAGCCATGATCAGTGGTGTTGCTGTACAAGCCGTGGCTGACGGCACTGTCAGCGCCACCCGTGACGGGGTCGAGGATATTGATGCAGGACGCCTGAACAAGGATGCCCTGACCGGCATTGAATGCGGCAATGGCATTTTGATTGACCATGAAGATGGCTGGCAAAGCCAGTATTGTCATATGCGACGCGGGTCGATTGCCGTGCGCAAGGGCGACCATGTCAGCCGGGGGCAAACCATTGGCCTGGTTGGCATGTCCGGTCAGGCCACGTTCCCGCATCTGCATTTCAACCTGCGCCAGAATGATAAATTGATCGACCCGTTTAGCGGCACCGACATGGCCGACCCGGGCACAGATAATTGCAGCACGGGCCAGGCCGTTCTCTGGACGCCCGAAGCCTCCGCCCAGATGACCTATCGCGCCGTACATCTTTATGCGCTGGGTTTTTCATCGGGCCGCCCCAATGCCACCGACATCAAACGCGGCTATGACCGGGGCGATACTTTGCCCGCCACCAGCCCGTCGCTTTATTTTTGGGGTTATCTGATTGGCGTGAATGATGGCGATGTGATCACCCTTAATGTTGCTGGCCCGCGTGGTTTTAACGGCAGCCGCGATTTCACCATCAAACTGCCCAACGATAACGGCCCGCGTGCCAAATGGTTTTACGTCAATGCCGACCGCCCCGGCGACCAGTGGCGCAGCGGAACCTATCAGGGCCGTGTGCTGTTTTCGCGCGATGGTAAAGCCCCGGTCGAAATTGGCACGACGGAACTGCATATACCCTGATACCCCCGTTTGATTAAATTCACGGCAATTCGCGGCGAATTCACACGACATTCCCGGTGCCTGCCTTTTGGCACGCCACCCCAAATAACGCCCCCTGCCCTATCGGCAGGGGTGGTGCGCAAAACGGTCCTGCCGGGTTAAATATTGCCCCTGAATCGGCAGGCCGCATGCGCCCAAGGGTTGCGCAAAGAAATCCGAATCCCACCTCAGGATGGAACCAAACCATCAGCGGGCCGTTTTACAAAGGTTGGAACTGTTAATTTTCAGCCCGCAAACCCGCAGAAAACCTTATCTATTCCATCAGGTTGAAGGTTTTTTGACGTTTTTGACTGCGCAGCACTTGTAACCGGTGCCAATGCCTGCCTATATTTCAGTGGTGCACAGAGAAGTGCATGAGCCTGTCACTTAGACGGAGATAAGATGATGAACAAACGCAAAGCTGTTGCTATCGCCATTGCCCGCGAACAGCAAATCGCCCGCTCGATGGAAATTCTGTTTGCCGGAACCATCGTTGCCATGATCGTTTCGCTTCTCGTTCTCTAAGAAACGAACGGTTCATCATCTCGGGGAGGGATCCCCGGTTTTTTGTGATAGGCGGCACTGCAAGGTGCCGCAAGTTTCCAGATTTTCCAGACAAGCATGACCCGACACCACGTCACAGCCATTCAGATTACGCGAATTATTCGCCCGGTGGTCTAAGGACCCCGGGATATTTCTCGTTTTATCTGAATCAGAATAGATGTGTGTATCGTCATGACCAATCATGCCCTTTTGGCGCAGGATGTCCCTGCCCGCTCCCTTAATTCCGTTTACTGTTTTGCTGTTCACGCGGTTGCCGAACCCGATGTGATGCCGCGCGTGCTGGAACTGTTTGCCAAACGCAACCTGATCCCAACCAGTTGGCATTCCATTGTGGCCCATGACCGCAATGGCAATGAAGAACTGCAAATCGACATTCAGATCCAGCAATTGGAAGGCCGCATCGCCGACCATATTGCGCGCTGCCTGCGCCAGATCGCCAATGTGCAAACCGTGCTGACATCGGAAAAGGGCTATTCCAGTTCCGTCATCGGTGCCTGAGCGGCCCTGGCATAACGCGTTCTGTGGCTGGTGGTTACAAAACGGGCAAGCCATACCCGATATTGCCCCCGCGATATTGCACAGGACAAAGCATATGCGCTAACTATGAGCTGACAATGTGACAGGATAAATGCCTGTCACATGCCGGTTTGTTCCTGTTGCGGAGTCGCCCGATGACTTTTATCGACCATATCCATGCCTGCAATACGGCCAAACCAGAGGATTACACGCCGTTCTGCATGGATGGACGTGTCATTGGCGGCACCCGCCCGGCCTTTGCCGATGCCCTGCTGGCCCATCCCTCGGGCATGATCACCCGGCACCCCGAGACCGGTGCCCTTCATCTTGCGCCCGAAATTGCCAGCCACGGCGATCGTTCGAGCACTTTTGCCAAGCTGGTGAAAGATTTGCACAATGATGGCGTGATCAAAAGCCTGCATGGCGAAAAATTTGATGTGCGCCCCACGCTGGCCGATGCACCGTTGTGTGTGATGGACCGGTCGGCCATGTCCTATTTCGGCTTTCGGTCCTGGGGGGTGCATTTAAACGGCTATGTGCGCAAAGCCGATGGCATCCATATGTGGGTGGCCCATCGTTCCAAAACCAAACCGACCTATCCCGGCCAGCTTGACAATATGGTCGCCGGCGGCCAGCCCACCGGCTATGGCTTTCGCGAAAACATGATCAAGGAATGCGCCGAAGAGGCCAACATCCCCGAAAGCCTGACAGCCGCAATGAAGGCGGTGGGCACGGTGTCCTATGTGCACCAAACCGAAAAGGGCATAAAACCCGACGTGATGGTCAATTATGACCTGGAACTGCCGCAGGATTTTGTCCCCCGCCCTGTCGATGGCGAAGTCAGCCATTTTGAACTTCTGCCCATCGCCGAAGTTGCCGACATCGTGCGTAACGGGTTTGACTTCAAATTTAATTGTGCGCTGGTGATTATCGATTTTCTGATCCGCCACGGCATGATCACACCCGATAACGAACCCGATTATGCCGAACTGAGCATCGGCCTGCATCGCGACATTATCCGCTAAGGCCTTTTGACTTTTTTCTACGCGCCAACATCGACACAGTTGCCAAACTTAATGCCCGGCCTTGTCCTTGCCATCCATGCCAAAGGCGCTTAACGCCATCAGGGTCAGTTTCATGCGGGCATCGGGGTCCAGGGCATCCAGGTCGGCCTGTTTTTGGCGCATGGTGCTTAACGCCTCCAAAATCAGCTTTTCACGCCCCGGGGCAGATCCGGCCTTGGCCTGGCGGCCTTTTTCCTGCCCCAACTTATCATCAGCCTGTTTTAACGCCCCCAGAACTTCGGAAGAGGGGTTTTGCGCCTCGGTCAGGGTTTCGGCCAGCGCCAGGGCGCGGGCTTCTTCGGTGCTCATGCCGGTGGCTTCATGGGCAATGGCGCGGTCGGCAATACGGCGCGTCTGGCGGGCCTGCTCTGCCTGCTGGGCCGGGGTTTGCACCCGCGGCATCGTCCCGGCCCCGCCACCATAGGCGGCACTGGCTGCGGCCCGGTTGGCCGTATTTTGCGGGCCATTTGCAGGCGGGCGCGCATCCAGCGGGTCCACCGGCAAGGCCTGCGCATCCTGATAGGCGCGTAACGCCTCGCGCCCGCTTTTGCCAACAAAAACGCGCAACAGCGTTTCTTTAAGCATACCCATTAAACTTCCCTTCGCACATCTACCTGACGACAACCGGGATTCATGCCCCGACAAAACAGGGCGGATTGCGCGCTCTCTTGCGCCTCCCGGATCAATATCATGCCGCAAAGGCGGCAAAAAATCACGGACCTTTATGGCCGTGCCGATATAAAACGATCTAACGCGGCGTCAGCGATGCTGGCGACATTCGGCTTTCTTCCACCAGCAATAAAAACTGCATCAGCGCCCCGATGTCGCCGGTGGCAAAATGGTCAATGTCAAAAACAAAATCCACATTGTCCCGCGCGGGGTCGTCCGGGTGGCCCACAATACCAAACTGCACATATTGCGCCCCTTGCGCATCGAGCGAGGAAATAAGGTCCGCCACACGGACGCGGTCGTCTCCTTCCGCCTTCAGGCGGATCAGGGCCAGAATATCGGCATCACAATCCACCACCTGTCGGGCAATCGACACCTCGGTGGACTGGGCCGGGGCAATATCAACATCAAAACCGCCATCGGCAAACAGGGTTGCCACGGCTTTAAGCTGTTTTTCTTCATCGCGGGAGGCCGCTGCGACCAGAATGCGGGGATGTCGGCCTTCTATTTCAGCAAAGCGCGACAACATGGAGGCAAGTTCACTAGAGGTCATGGCACCTCGCAAAATAACCCGGCAGAGAAGCCGCCGGTAAACTCGGAACCAGTAAATAACAGCCTGGTTGCGATTGGAACGTCACATCTTATCACAACCTGCCCACCCCGGAGCAAGCATCGCAAAACCCCGGCATCTTAAAAATTGAAAGATTCAAAATGCCAGCGGGTCGCGCCCCAGCACCAGCGGATGCAACGCCAGGATCACGCCATATAATATGATCCCGCCCAATACGTCGCGCCAGTCCAGCGCCCCTTTTAACAATCCAGGCACGTAAAACCGCCGAGTCCCTGCTGACAGGCGGTCAAATTCCGCCGCACCAAGCTGGCGAAGGCGCATTTTTTCCATACGCCCCATGCCCAACAGGGCAAAAAGCGCACTGCCACCAAAAAATATTGCGGCGGCCAAATGCCCATTGGGAAACAAATGCGCTGTTCCCCAAATGAACACACCCAGTAACAGGGGATGACGGGTAAAGCGGTTAATGCCGGGATGGGCAGGATCATAGCCCTTTGCCCGGCCAATCGACAACGGGCAGGGCTGTCGCAGGGCAGCCACCCAAAGCCAGCAGACCGGCAACATCGCCACCAGCGGAACCCAATGGCTGCGCGGGTCATAGGGCCAAAGGGCGATATAATCGGCATTTAATTCTGCCGCGATCACCCAAACCAGCAGGCCTATTGAAATTGCCGAAAAAGCGAACAGATAAAGAGAGGTTCCCAAAGCAGCAACAAGCTGACGACGGAACAGGCCCGGCAATATATGGCCTGCCAAAAATGCAACAATGGAAATGAAAAACCACGTCAAAATGCGATCACCTCTTTACTTTGACGGCGCAACATGCAAATTGCCCTCCACGTTTCGCGCACCCTGAACGGGCAGCCCGTTGGCTTCGCCCCTTGCGCCGCGCGACTTTAGCGGATACCTCTTTATCCCTAATTGATTTTACGCAATAAAGCTGGGTTTATCCCAAACATCGGAACACGGAATATACTCGACATGAGCTGGACACCGGAAAAGATTGAATTGCTGACTTCGCTCTGGAATCAGGGTTGGACCACGGCACGCATCGGTGAAGAGCTGGGTGTGGGCAAAAACGCCGTTGTCGGCAAGGCGCACCGCCTGGGCCTGCCCAAACGTCCGTCGCCGATCCAGCGTCGTGCTGAAGAATCAGAAACCAAAAAGGCCCCAGCGCCCAAGGTTCTGTCGAAAGGCATCAGCATTTACGACCTTGGACCGGGCATGTGCCGCTGGCCGTTTGGCGACCCCGGTGACGATGATTTCCATTTCTGCGGCAAAAAAATCATCCCCGGCAAACCCTATTGCGATGAACATTGCGCTGCGGCCTACCTGAATGGCAAAAGCCCGCGTGAAGATAACCCGCGCAACCCCAATCATGGTGGCCCGAACAACAAACGTTGATCATGCGCCCCTGTTGAAAAAATCGAAAAGGCCGTCCTTCGGGGCGGCTTTTTTCGTGCTATCAACCTTGCCGAAACGACAAAACCCCGCCATAGCGGGGTTTGCCAGAAAACGACGACGATCAGGAAACAATCGCGTTTATTTCAAAGTTGTCAGCACATATTGGGCAAAACCTTCGGGGGTTTCACCGACATAGCTGATATTGGTCGGCGCATTGACCGCATTTGATGCCTTGGGGCTGGTGACAAACGTTACCTTGCTGGCATTGCCCATCGGGGCCAGGCGCCAGTTGTCATCGGCTTTGGGGTCGATGGTTTTTTCTTCCATGATGTAATTTGCCAGTACGGTGCGGTTTTCATCGGGCGCATCAACAATGATGGTCGAACCATCCAGCCCCGGGAAATGGCCGCCGCCACTGGCCCGGTAATTATTGGTCGCAACAACAAATTTCTGGTCGCCCTCAATCGGTTTACCGTCAAACTGCAAATTGACGATACGATGGGCATTCGGGTTCACAACCGCGCCATCCTTGTTATAGCGGGCGGGTTGCGTCACATCGATTTCATAGGTTACGCCATCGATGACATCGAAATTATAGGTCGGGAAATCCTGATTGATCAGCATCTGTTCCTGATCACTGTTCGGATCGATCTGGTTAAATTGCCCGGCCGACATTTCCAGCCATTCACGCACCTGATCACCGGTCAACAGCACGGCGCGCACGGTATTGGGGTAAATATACAGGTCCGCCACGTTTTTCAGGGCGATTTTGCCTGCCGGAATATCGGTATAATAATCCGGCCCGCCGCGCCCGCCAGCCTTGAACGGCGCCCCGGCCGAGAGGATCGGCAAGCCGTCATATTCGGTCCCGGCCAAGATCTTTTTCAAATACCATTTCTGGGCATTGGTCACGATCTGGATCGAGGGATCATCCGCCACCAGGGCAAAGAAGCTGTTAATGGCAGACTCACTCGTCCCTACCCCTTCGCGCATATAATCAATCGTTGCCTTATGCTCGGTTTCCACCGCCTTTAGAATTTCCGGGTCGGCATCGACCAGCGGCACAATATCGCGCCCTTCGCGATGATAAATCGGCTCGGCCTCCGACAGGGAATTTGTCACCTGCCAGGTACCGTCATCCTTTACATTCAGGCTTAAATCAATCACGCCAACATGGCTGCCCCAAAAGCCGGGCATCACGGCAGGAACCCCGTTAATGGTGCCTTTGGTCAGGTCAACACCTTCAATATCGGCAAATTTTTCTGACGGGAAAACTTCGTGGGCATGACCAAACAGAATGGCATCAATGCCCTTAACCTTGGACAGGTAATAGGTGGCATTTTCTTCCATGCCGTGGCGGGTCTGGGTGCTCATGCCCGAATGAGGCACGGCAATCACCAGGTCCGCGCCCTTTTGGCGCATTTCCGGGACATATTTTTCGGCCATATCGACAATGTCTTTGGTAATAACATGACCTTCTAGGTTGGCCTTGTCCCACTGCATGATCTGGGGCGGGGCAAAGCCGATAACGCCAATGGTGATGGGATGTTTTTTGCCATCCTTATCCACCAGCTCGCGTTTCAAAAGCTGATAGGGCGTAAAATAGGGTTTGTCGTTATCCGGGTTATTATCGCCATCATCGACAAAAATATTGGCATTCACATAGGGGAATTTCGCCCCGGCAATGGCGTTACCCAAAAATTCCAGCCCGTAATTGAATTCATGATTGCCAACATTGCCCACATCGTAATCCATCAGGTTCATGGCTTTATAAACCGGATGAACCTCGCCTTTCTTCAGGCCATGACGCTTGGCCATATAATCGCCCAGCGGGTTGCCCTGAATAAGATCGCCATTATCAATCAGGATGCTGTTATCAGCTTCTTCCCGCGCCTTTTTAATCAGGGTGGCGTCCTTGGCAAGCCCCACCGTTTGCGACGCGGCATCCCGATAATAATCGTAATTGACAAGGTGCGAGTGAATGTCGGTGGTTTCAAGAATACGCAGCGACACGGCGCTGTCGGCAAGGGCGGTGCCCGCCATCAGACTTACGGACAGGCCCATGATCGCGCAGGCCAACGGACGGTAGAAAGTCATAAAGTGCATCCCTGAAAAATGGTGATCTGTGTGACCAATGTATTTCTGATTGTCTGGTCAGGATTTGAAGATTTTGCGAAAATCGCAGCGATCACGCAAACAAAAACGCCCATCCAGCAGAACAGGCGTTTTTTAGGTTTGAATGTTCACGCCATAAAATCCAACAGCGTGAGGAACTTAGGTAAAATTACCGGGCTGCCTGCCCGACGGATACTGCAGAATCCGTACCGCCAACAACCACCTCGTTACCCGGTCGCGGATCATGGGGCACGTTTAACGACAGAATCAACGACCCCAGCGCCAGCACCGCCCCGGTTAAAAAGACCGCACTGGGCGAGACCAGCCACAACAACCCAAAGGCTGCGGGCAAAAACACCGCCGCAATATGGTTGATGGTAAAGCTGACCCCGGCGGTTGAGGAAATATCACCCGGATCGGCGATTTTCTGGAAATAGGTTTTCATCGCAATCGCCATCGCAAAGAACATATGGTCAATCACATAAAGCCCGGCGGCAATGTGGGCATTTTGCACAAAGGCATAAGAAGTGAAAACGATGAACAGCCCGCAATATTCCACTACCAGCGCGCGTCGTTCGCCCCATTTGCCAATCAGACGGCCAATTTTGGGGGCCAGCACCATATTAATGGCATGGTTTAGCAGGTAAAGAATGGTGATGGTTCCGACATCATAACCAAACTTTTCCACCATCAGAAAACCGGCAAACACGGTAAAAATCTGGCGCCGTGCTCCGGCCATAAAGGTTAGCGCGTAATACAGCCAGTAACGGCGGCGTAAAACCAGCTTGCGGGTTTGCGGATGGGCATCCTTGAATTTGGGAAACACCATCCAGGCAATAACCGCACCGATAATGGTCAGCGCCCCGCCCGCCACATACACCCCACGATAGGGCATGGCGAAAATTTCCATCATCACCCAAACGCCGCCAAACATCAGCAATGACGCAATGGACTTTGCCGACAGCTGACGGCCCATCACCATTGCCGCCCGGTCCTTTGCCACCCATTGCAGGGACAGCGCCTGTTGCATGGTTTCAAAATAATGAAAGCCAATCGACATCAGGACCGTGGTGCAATAAAGGCCGATCACGGTGGGGAAATAGCCGCTAATGGCAACGCCCAGCCCCAACACCATCAGCGACAGGATGGCAAAGGTTTGCTCGCGGAAAATCAGCAGCGCAAAAATGGCGGTAAAGGCCAAAAAGCCGGGAATTTCCCGCAAAGACTGCAAAATGCCAATTTCCCGGCCAGTAAAATCGGCCATTTCGACGGAAAAATTATTCAAAAGCGCCATCCAGGTCGAAAAGGACAGCGGCATGGCCGCCGCCATCAGGATCAGCAGCACTTCAGGGTTATTGCGCCAACCGGTTGGTCCGGCGGCCCCTTCTTTGGCAAAAGCCGTCTGGTCCGGGGCGGTACTTGCCAAATAATCGGGTGCATGGGCATCCGGCTCTGTCGGGTTATGCGCCTCGGCGTTATGCGTCGGGCGCGGGGCAGGATAAGGGGTGGGCATAAGACCGTTTCCTGAATGTTCATGAACCCGCATCAATACGAATTCATCCGGGGAACCCGGGAGTTGTCTGGATTGCTTCCAAATTAAACTTGTCCCGTCCGTCTGTCTCACGGTAATCTGCCATTGAATACGGCAAACAGGACATATTTCCATGTTAAAACCCGAAAATTCACCCCCACCCCGCCCGCGCCCGGATAAATTGCCGCGCCCGGTTTATGTGCGAATTTGTGATTTTCCGGCCGGGCGCTGTGTAGGCATGCACCATCACGACTGGTACCAGCTTATCTATTCCAGCGAAGGCACCATGACGGTCACGACCGAAGCCGGCATATGGGTTGTACCGCCGCAACGCGCAGTTTGGGTGCCACCGGGCGTCGATCACGCGGTGGCCCATGCCACCTTTTGCCGGGCACGCCATGTTTATATCGACCGCGATGTCCCGGCCAAATTAAGCAATCAGTGCATGGTGATTGAAGTCAGCCCGCTTTTGCGCGAACTGATCCGCGCTGCGGCACAAATTCCCGTTGAATATGACGAACAGGGCGTCGAAGGCCGCCTGATCCAGGTGCTGCTTGATCAGCTTGCTGCGCAGGTCCATAGCAGCAACCTGCACCTACCCGCCCCCAAGGATGCAAGGCTTGCCCGCATTTGCCACCATCTGCAATCCGACCCGGCCGATAATCGCACCCTTGAAGCATGGTCGCGCGATTGCGGGGCATCCTCGCGCACATTGGCGCGGCTGTTCTTGCGCGAAACCGGCATGCCCTTTCGCGAATGGCGACAAAAACTACGGCTGCTCTATGCGCTCGAAAAACTCGCCCATCACCGCCCGGTCACGGAAATTGCTCTGGATCTGGGCTACGAAAACACATCGGCCTTCATTGCCATGTTTCGCAAGGCAACCGGCAAAACGCCGGGCACCTATTTTAATACCGCCCAATAATCGCAAGGCCCACAAATTGCCGGGTTTTGTAAAACCATCAGACGCAAAATCACTTGCCCCACACACAACCAAAACATGCCAGACCACCGCCCCAAATACAAAAACGACCCCGGAAGGGCCGTTCAAACAGGCTTATGCCGCTTGTGAGCCGCATAAAGCGCGCTTTATCATTTTGACAGGATGATCGGGCAAATCGGCCAAGGAACAGCCTGACATTTAAAGCGCACAAAGGTTAGTCAAAATCCCGTCCAAACCGATCACCTGGCAGCAGAATATCGTCCTCTTCGGCGCGAAGACGGTTCAGATATCGCGATGTTGCCTGCGACAGGCTCCGCCCGGTCCGCCGGGTTTCCGAACACAGATTATGAATGTGGACTGCATCATCAATCGACCATTCCCGATCTTCCCGGGGCACCTTTTCACGGTCGCTAGCACGTCGATTATAAGGATGCTTTTTGCCCTTCGCAGCAGAATCAGACATCTCCCGCTCTGCTAAAAGGCGCAACAGCTTCACCAGATCGGGCAATGCCTCCATCACATTTTGAAGGGATGACAGGCCTTCGCTCAGGGCCTGTATCATGGCCGCAGCCTGTTCGCTCGACAACACGGCAGACTGATTTTCCCCGGAAAGAGAGGTCAAATCAGCAACAGACGCCCGCGCGGGCAAGCGTCCAGTCACTTCGGACAAATGCGCAGTCATCTGCGACAGGGCATCAGACGGTGGAGAATCTGCCCCGGAAACCAAATTTAACACCTGGAATTTTTTCCATGCGCGATGGTTCGGCTCACCGCTTCTGCGGCCCGGACTGATATCCAGTTGTGGCTGATAAGGCCCCCGATAATTCACCTCACCCTGTCTGCGGGCGGGGTGCATATCATTGACCGTACGCATTTCCTCCTCCTGAGAATCCGCAATACTGACGCTTCGGGACCATGCCCGAAAATGTGCTCTTATTACCTATAAGAACGTTCACAATAACAAGTTTCACAGCATAGCGATACTATACGTTCTCTCGCCCTGCCAAATTCGTACAATTATTTCAATATTCCTGTTCTTTAGATTAGGCCCCTACCCACACCCTAGACGACAACATAATTGCCCTTGTGCATCCGGAATTTATTATAAGTTGTATAATATCGGGTGTAAATTCCCGACTCGGCACAATACAAACCGACAAACGGTTGATTGGGACATGACACAGCAAGCATTAAACGGCAGCACCAAAGCCCGTGCTAATCAATTGGGTTTATATACGTCAAATACACCTGATTGGTCATTTTCACATGCCCCCCGAAAAAGCCTTCCAAAAAAATTTCAAAAAAGAAAAAGATGGGAATATAAATTACACGCCTAGCGACCAGGGATCTGAGAAAGTTCTGAAGATAGATCACCCCAAAGCCATCAATACAATTGACCGAGTTGGAATTACCGGCTGCGGAATATGCGCATTGACTGGACCTTTCTTGTTTACGAAAAATTTTTATATCTCGATAACTTGTCGCCAAGATACCTAATAGCAGGCCTGATCATGTTTTGTGTTGGAGCGGGGTTAAGACCTTTTCGAACAAAAATTTCGCTTAGTATGCGTGCATTAAAGCTCAAGGAAGCCGGAAAATTTTAATTCGGAAACTATAATCCATATCCTATTTCAACAAAAAACCGGAGGCCACCGCACGGGCCTCCGGTTTTGTGACTGGCAGGATATGGCTCAACCTCCCCCGAGCGGCCATATCCCTGCCAGTCTGGCGCGGACAGCTTGCCGACAAAGGCAGAGGCGTCGCGCCGCGAAACATCATTTATATGAAGAAGGGCATGAATCTATCCGATATCAGCCTCGCCGCCGTTCTGTGACCCGGCGGTCCATACCGGTGCGCCGCTCGCTCCGGGATAGGGGATCAGAATAATCCGCTGTTTCCCTCGTCTCATTGATCTCGGCCAAAGACGAAGCACGCATCATACGTGGGCGGTCCTTGCCCACATTTACCAAAGCGCCGGTAAACGCCTCAAGCGTTGCTGCCAACACCTGATCAAAGGCCAAATCTGTGACGGCACAGCCATGAAAGAAGAAAAAGGCGTCGTTCGCCAAGCCATCGCGCCACCGGCGAAACTGTTCAGACTGCCGGCGCAGACATGCAACATCGAGCATCGACGCACCCAGGACCATGCCATCATGACAGGCACGCGCAAACACATGCACCGTCTGGATATTTTCGCGTTGCGTCAAAACCTTGCCCATCAAGGCAATGCCATCTTGCGCAGTCCCAATCATGAAAATTTCGGCAATACCAGCATACCGCCAGATAATGGCGTCAATATTTGCCAAAGACTGGTCGATAAAAACAATACAGGCCGCACGTCCGTGACGTGCCCCAAAGCCCGCCTTGCGCACCGTTTCCGACAACCTCCCTACCGGAGCGTTTTGCCAGAAATTAACGGCATAATTTCCGTTTGTCATAGATGCCCCCTACCTGTGGTCATCCTGCGTTATGATAAATGCCCCAATATTGCGCCTTCATGTGCACAATTTTATTTAATTTCTAAATTATCTGTACCGAAAACACTGCGACTCGTCCAGTTACAATCCCCTACACCCAAGGATCAGGAACTATCCCCCACCCCGCACAAGCCCCTCCTTGCGAAGGGGAAAACCAGCCCCCAAACGGCAAATAAAACCTCAGGCCCTGGCCTCGTGCTGCGCGCGCTGCTCCAGAAGCTTCACAAGAGTATAAAGCACCTGATTGGCCGGTGTCGGCACGCCAAACGCGCCCCCCTTGCGCACGATATAGCCATTCAGGTAATCGATTTCGCTGGGTTTTCCCCGCATCAGATCCTGCGCGGTTGAGGAATATTGCGCGGGCATGGTTTTGATAATACCGGCAACCGCAGCCTGAATATCGCCAGGTACCGATACGCCAATGCGCCCGGCAACCGCCAGGCATTCTGCGACCACATTTTCAATCACCGTCATCACACCCTCGCCTTTGGCCAGTTCGCCATAAGGCAACCGCGAAATGGCGGAAAGCGCATTATAAGCACAATTTAAAATCATCTTGGCCCACAGCGCCCCGGCGGCATTTTCGGAAATCTCCACCGGAATGCCCGCCGGACCAAAGGTATCGGCAATCCGCTCACTTTGTGCGCCCGGCCCAATCACCAGTTCACCCCGGCCAAAATGGGCAACATGCCCGTCACCAGCCATCCCCACCGCGACATACACGACAGCAGGAAGCACTCCGCGCCCGATCACACCCGAAAGACGTTCTGCATTATCCACCCCGTTCTGAAGGCTCAACACAATGGCATCGGATGCCAAATGTGGCGCGATTGCCGCCCCGGCACTTTCGGTATCGGTCGATTTTACGCAAAACAGAACAATATCCGCCCCAGCCACGGCGGCCGGATCAATACTGGCGGCAAGCGGAACTTTTGCAACAGCACCCGCACTTTCAAAAACAAGCCCGTTTTTATTAATCGCCTGCACATGGTTCGGGCGGCCGATTAAAACGACGTCATGTCCGTGCTGCGCCAGTTTTGCCCCGTAATAACAGCCAACGGCACCGGCCCCCATAACCGCGATTTTCATCCTGCTTTCCTCGCCTGATCAGATAGTTTCATTCACCGTTGGCAACAATGCCCGCCATCGCACCCGTGCCCGTGCCCGTGTCCGTAGCCTGTATCACAGTACTGGCACCGTCCGCCTCCAACCGTGGCAGGGGCGCAAATCTGCCTGACCAACTGCATTGAGAAGACGATCGCTATTTGCGCCATCCCGGTTTTAACCTTGCGGCATTTTCGTCATCAAAAATCACCCGGCCAACAGGGACAGTTTCGCCAATGGCTTCTTGCAGGCGAGCATAATCTTCATCGCTAAAGCCACCAGCCAACTCGATCAGCTGTATGCCCTCGGCCACCATCGCCATTGCCTCGGCCACCAGGGCATCGATGTCGCCACTGGCAAATATTGTCGACGTGAAGCCGTCTCCGGGAAGAGTTGTTCGTAAACCGGCGGGCGGATATCCACTTGCCTTGATCAGAAAAGCGTATTTTCGCAATACCATACGGGTTCCTCTCAATCCGGCGTCCTCGCTAGGGTCACATTGACAGGGGACGTTGCAACGCACAACCCCGAACCGCTTTTCCTAATCTTACGGTTTATAAGATATTTAAAATAAAAAGAGAGATACGCGCCGGTCACGACCAATCGCGACGCAAAAATTTTCCCCGCCACTGCTCGGAATTTCTCGCAACACAACTTATAGATGCAAAAATCAACTCCATGCAACACCGATAAAAATCGTGCCTACAATGACAGCGCATCTTGGCATGAAAACGGGTTGGGACAGATCGATGACAATAATCAAAAGACTTTGATCATGGCGTCCGGCTTTCGTAACCCCCACAAAACGGGTACCAAACACACTGACATCAAAACAAAAGCCACACCACAAAAGCATCCGCCGGTCATTGAGGGGTATGGCCATGTCGGGAGCGACCTGAACCAAAGCGCTGGCGGCAACTGTATCCGGGCCTATTATTCCGACATCATAGGTACTACTCCAGAAAAGAAAGAACTGTTTGAGCGCACCTAAAACAAAAGGATAAGGCATTGCCTTACGCGGGCCCCGAGCGTTACTCCGTCCCTGCTGACAGAGTGCTGTCAGCAGGGCTGTGCTACGACATGGCATATCCAAACAAGGGAAATGCCATGTCGATGCCAGTGCCCAAATCAACTTCGCCGTCCGGCCCCGGTTTTCAACTGGTTTGCCTGTCGGCTGTCATGTTCAGCACAATGGGGGTTTTTACCAAGGGTGTCGATGCCGATGCCTGGAGCATCATTTTATGGCGCGGGCTGGTTGCGGCGGTTGTGGCGATTATTTTGCTGGCCCTGCGCGGCGAACTCACCCGTGAAATACGCCGTTTTCATACTCCGGCCATTTTGGCAACCCTGCTGATGGCAAGCGGTACGGCTGCATTTATTCAGGCCTTTAAACTGACCACCATTGCCAATGTCGCGATGATTTACGCCGCTGCCCCCTTTGTAGCCGCCCTGTTTGGCTGGCTGTTTTTACGCGAACGTCCCACAGCAACGATCCTGCTGGGCAGCTTTGCCGCCCTTGTCGGGGTGGCGGTGATTTTCGGCGGTTTGCCCAGCAAGGGGGATTTGTGGGGTAAGCTTCTTGCTGGCTGGATGACATTGGTGATGGCGGGCATAACCGTCATTTACCGGCGCTGGCCCGATACGCCCAGCACCCTGCCCGGTGCCGTCTCCGCCCTGCTGCTGAGCCCGATTGCCGCTGGCCTAGGAACCACGACCAGCATCGCCCCAAACGAGATGGTCATTCTGGCAGGTTTCGGGCTGTGTTTTGCCGTTGCTTTTATTCTTCTTTCAACCGGGGCCAGACATCTCCCCCCGGCGGAAACCGCCTTGCTGAGTGCGCTGGAAACACCGCTGGCGCCGATTTGGGGCGTCCTGTTTTTCCATGAAATCCCGACAGGACACACCGTTTTGGGTGGCAGCCTTATTATCGTCGCGGTTTTTGGCACGTATGGGCAGCAATGGCGCCACAAACGCAAACAGGCCCGCCTTGCATCTGCAACCGGGCCTGCCTGACATGCGGCAATTGGGTTAAACAACACGGCGGATTATATCACGCCAGCAGCACGCAACCTTTCGATCTGGACATCATCCAGCCCACCGATTTCGCGCAAAATGGCTTCGCTATGCTGCCCCAACATGGGCGGGGCGGTTTCATCACAAATCGGTGTTTGCGACAGCTTAAGCGGGTTGGCAACCGTCGGCACCTTGCCCGCCAGCGGATGATCCAGATATTTCACCGTGCCACGATGTTTGACCTGCGGGTTTTCAAAAACCCGGTCCAGCGTATTGATCGGCCCACAAGGCACATTGGCCTTTTCCAGAATGGCAATCCAGTCATCGGTGGTTTTTTGCACCATCGCCTGGCGCACCATGGGGACCAGATCGGTCCGATTGGCAACACGCGCACGGTTGGTGGCAAAGCGGGCATCTGAACTGGCATCTTCCATCCCCGCGACCTTGCAAAAACTTGCAAACTGGCTGTCATTGCCCACAGCCAGGATGATGTAACCATCCGCCGTCGGAAAAGCTTCGTAAGGCACAATATTGGGATGTGCATTGCCAAGGCGGCCCGGAGCCTTGCCCGTGGTCAGGTAATTCATCGCCTGATTGGCAAGAATGGCGGTTTGCACATCGAGCAGGGCAAGGTCGATATATTGCCCCACGCCGGTTTCATCACGATGGCGAAGGGCAGCCAAAATACCGATGGTCGCATAAAGACCAGTGAAAATATCGGCCACCGCCACGCCCACCTTCATGGGCTGACCACCCGGTTCATGGTCGGGCGCACCGGTCAGGCTCATCAACCCGCCCATCGCCTGGATCATGAAATCATAGCCCGCCCGTTTGGCATAAGGGCCATCCTGACCAAAGCCGGTGATGGAACAATAAACCAGCCGGTCATTCACCGCCTTAAGCGAGGCGTAATCCAGCCCGTATTTTGCCAGCCCGCCAACCTTGAAATTTTCAATCACCACATCGGATTTCGCCGCAAGGTCGCGAATAACCTGCTGGCCTTCGGTCGTGGTCATATCAATTGTCAGCGATTTTTTGCCGCGATTGGCCGACAGATAATAGGCCGCTTCGGAGGTATCATTTCCGGCTTCATCGCGCGCATAAGGCGGGCCCCAGCCGCGTGTATCATCGCCATTGCCCGGTCGTTCGATCTTGATCACTTCGGCCCCAAGGTCCGCCAGCGTTTGGCTGGCCCACGGCCCGGCCAAAACACGCGACAGATCGAGAACACGAATACCGCTCAAGGCACCGGTCATGCTAATTTATCCTTTAAAAGGGGATTTCAGGCGGAAAATAAACGGCATATATGCCGTAAAAGCAAAAACGGGTTGCCCACCAAACCAGCAAGCAACCCGTTTAGCATTATGGTCAGGCAGTGAAGGCCTGAATGCCGGTTTGAGCACGGCCCAAAATCAGGGCATGCACATCATGCGTGCCTTCATAGGTATTGACCGCTTCCAGGTTCATCACATGGCGAATAACGTGATATTCATCGGCAATACCGTTACCGCCGTGCATGTCACGCGACACACGGGCGATATCCAGCGACTTGCCACAGTTATTACGCTTCATCAGCGAAATGGATTCCGGGGCGGCCATGCCGGCATCCAGCATCCGGCCCAGTTGCAACGCCCCTTGCAGGCCCAGGGCAATTTCAGTTTGCATATTGGCGAGTTTCAACTGGATCAACTGGTTTGCCGCCAGCGGACGACCAAACTGGATACGATCCAGGGTATATTGACGCGCCGCATGCCAGCAGAATTCCGCCGCCCCGATCGAGCCCCAGGCAATGCCGTAACGGGCCTTGTTCAGGCAGCCAAACGGACCGCCAAGGCCCTTGGCATTGGGCAACATATTTTCGGCAGGCACAAACACATTATCCATCACGATCTCACCGGTGATGGAGGCACGCAGCGAAAACTTGCCTTCAATCTTGGGCGCGCTTAAGCCTTCCATGCCTTTTTCAAGGATGAAACCGCGAATAACCCCCTCGTCATCCTTGCCCCAGACAATGAACACATCGGCAATCGGGCTGTTGGTGATCCACATTTTGGAACCGCTCAGGACAAAGCCGCCATCGGCCTTGCGGGCTCGGGTTTTCATGCTGCCGGGGTCAGAGCCATGATCCGGTTCCGTCAGGCCAAAGCAGCCCACCCATTCGCCCGTTGCCAGTTTTGGCAGATATTTTTTGCGCTGTTCTTCGCTGCCATAGGCATAAATCGGGTGCATCACCAGCGAGCTTTGCACCGACATGGCCGAGCGATAGCCACTATCCACCCGTTCCACTTCGCGCGCCACCAGGCCATAGGCGACATGGTTCACACCCGGTCCGCCATATTCCTCGGGGATGGTCGGACCCAGCAGGCCCAGTTCACCCATTTCACTCATGATTTCGCGATGGAATATTTCATGGCGGTTGGCTTCCAGCACACGGGGCATCAGCCGTTCCTGGCAATAATCATGCGCTGCATCGCGGATCATGCGTTCTTCTTCGCTTAACTGGGCATCAATCCCCAGCGGATCTTCCCAGTGAAAATGTGCGCGGCCTGCCATGTGCTTTTCCTTATAATATGCGAAATCGGAAATGCCGCTACGGGCGGTTGGCCCCGTGGGCGAGACGGCGGCATTTCCGAAACTCTTTGAATGATGACTTCAGGCTAGGCATTGGCAGCCGCTTTCGCAAATGATAAATCTGTTCTGCTTGATGCAAAAAAATCATGAACTTCCATAGGCAGAGTATTCACAATGGCGCGGCGCATTCCTGAAACCAAGGCTCTGGCCTGCTTTGAGCAGGTCGCCCGATATGGCAGTGTTTCGCGCGCCGCCGAGGAACTTTACCTGACCCAAAGTGCCGTCAGTCGGCAGCTTCAGGGGCTCGAAAGCTGGCTTGACTGCAAGTTGTTTATGCGAAAAAAGCAAAGACTGAGCTTAACGCCAGAAGGTGAAGACTACCTGCAGGCCATTCGCCCCGCCCTGGACCAGTTGGAAACCGCCACGCTGAAACTGCTTTCGGGCGGCAGTGATGGCGGTGTGTTGACCATTGCCGCCCCACCCACCTTTGGCAGTCGTCGGCTGATTCCATACTTGCCCGATTTTCGCGCCCGCCACCCCGATATCGTCATCAATTTCATTTCGCGCATTGGCATGCCCGATTTTGACCGCGAACAGATCGATATTGCTGTTCTGTTTGGCAGTGGCGACTGGAACGGCCTGGAAGCCCGCCGCCTGGAAGGCGAAAACATGGTACCCATTTGCAGTCCGCGCCTGATTGCCGATATGGACCACGATCCAAAACCCGATGATTTGCGCCAGTTTTCCCTGCTGCATATTGCAACCCGCCCCAATGGCTGGCGCGACTGGCTAAAGGCGGCCCATCTGGACGGTATTGACGGCGAAAACGGCCCGAAATTTGAACATTTCACAATGGCCATGCAGGCGGCCATTGCCGGGCTGGGGGTGGCCCTGTTGCCAACCTTTGCCATTGGCGATGAAATCGCCAGCGGGCGCATCATTGCGCCGTTTGGCCCCCCGCGCGCCAGCCCCTATCATTATTTTGCCACCTGCCCGCAAAACCGGGTGCGTACCCCGAAAATTCGCGCCTTCATGAAATGGCTGGCCGACCACAGCCGCACCGAAAACCCCGGAACCTGACACGCGGCCTTAAACAGCGTTCCTGCGTGCCTACGTGCCTGCCTACCCGCGCTCTTCAATCGCGCGCAAGGCCGACATGCCCCGGCGTCGCAACAGGTCGGCATCTTCGGGGCCATCAATAATCTCCAGCAAACGCACAATCGCCATCAAGTGGCTTTGGGCGTTCTCATAATCAGGCATCCCCAGCTTTGCCATGCTGTCCACCCCGGCACGTCCCACCTGGTTGAGCTTTTTCTTGATCTCGACCACCGCCTTGGTGGCGGAGCTTTGGGCGGCCAGAATATGGGCAATACTTGCCATCTCGGCGATGGCTTCGGCCGCCTTTTCAGCCGCCAGCACCTTATCGCCATCAAAGGGCAAGGCAAATAACGGTGCCGCTGCTGACGCACCCCGCCCGGCAGGCCCCTGGGGTGGCTGGGGCAGGGCCTCGGTCACACGTTCGGGGCTGGCCCCAAACATGGTATTGGCAATCGCCTGACTCACACGGCGGCGCGTTCCCAATAACCGTTCGCCCCACGGGCCATCCTTGCGAATGTGCAATTCGCGGGTAATGCGCACAAATTCCGACGCATACCAGCGTGCCAATTGCAAAATCTGCTGTTCGTCGTTGCCCTGGCGAATACCGTCCTCGATCTTGGTGACAATTTCGGCCAGCATATCAATCACCATATCACCGGCACTGGCAAGGTTCGTGCTCCCCAGCGACCGGTCATCGGCCTTGCTTGACAGCACACGGATCACCTTGAAAAGCTCGCTTGGGCGCAGCAGCCGGGCCAGCACGGCGGACATGAAATCTGTCTCGTAACCCGGTTTTTCGTGCGAAACCTCCAGGAACTTTTCACGCAACCATACCAGGTCGGAATTGCTTAAACTACGGATCGGGGCCGAGGGGAAACGCAACCGCATTTCCGTCACCGGCTCTGCCACCCGCAAAATGCGTGCGATGGCGGCCAGCGGCTTAAGATGCACGCGCGAGCCCAACCGCGTTGCCAGGGCACGCTCCTGTTTTACGCCCTGCTCGGAAATGGCGATTTGCTGTTCAATGCACGCGGCGGCCTCAGCCCACAATATGCGTTCAGCGCGGTAAATATTTTCGCGATGGTTAATCTCGGCAGCCGCCTCAAGGTCTTTGCAGGCCTTGTGAAACGCATCAGACGCACTGTCGCAGACCACCTTCCAAATCGGTGCGAGCGATATCCGACTGATACGAATGCTGGTTTCCGACGGCATATCAGATTGCAGCAAATCCTCGAACGGGGTGCAAAACTGCCGCATCGGTGTCGGATACCGTTCCGGTTTAAGCGATGCCAGCCGGGGGCGCAAAATTTGCAAAATCTGATCATGGGGCAAAGGCAGGCGCGGCGCGTTACGGTCGCTTTCAATGGCCCGGGTAAATTTGGTAATTTCGGCGGTGCTTAATGAATCAAAAAGCTGTTCTAGCTGATGGATCGATGGCCCTGTTTCCGCAGCGACGGTCATTGCCTCCCCTCCCGGAAACGCTCCAGCCGCGTCACCATTTCGGAATCCATATCCCCCGATCCCAGTTTACGCACTTCAGCCGCCCACATCACCTGATTAACCCGAATGTCCGTCCAGAACTGATATTCCTCTGGCTCCAATTCATTGATCGGAATAATCGGCGAGAAACTCGCCAATTCTTCAAGCGCATCGCGCTGCTCTGTCCGGTTAACGTGGCGGGCGGCCTGCCAACGGGCTATCAGTTCTTCCCAACCATCAAGCAACCACCACAAACGGTCTATGCTGTTCTCAATCTCTTTTTGCGCCTTCGGCCAATTGAGCAAAACAGCCCCCATGTCATTGCTCCAGCGGTCAATGATCCGCAGCCAGCGCACGGCATGATCATAGGTCGCCCCGGCCCCATTCACCACATGGGCAGCCATAAAGCGCATGTTCGACATTTCGGAGGTCGACCATTCTTCCAGTTCGTTTGACAACTTGCGCAAGCCACTTACCAGGTCCCGCAGGGGACCGGCACATCCATCGGCAGCCAGGCCCACCGGCGCAGTCAGAATGCTCCATTCTTCCAGGCTATCAATTACCGACTGGTTTGCCGCCCCGGCATCGCGGGCAAAGGCGTTCAGCGCGGCACGCGCACGTTTCTGCCCCTCAAGTGTTGCGAGATCGGCCATTTGCATGTCCTGCACATCATCGCCCCCCAGCTTGCGCAGGGCCTGATACACCAGTGTTAACTGTCCGGTATCGCGGCTGGCTTTTTCCAGGGCATCAAGACGGGCCGCCTCGCGTGACAGCTTGACACCCCCCACACCGGTACGGGCGATGTTGCGCGAAATACGGCGCAGTATTGCCGGGTTGGGTTTGGAAACCGGTGCCAGTTCCTCAAACAACATCCGGTCATGCACCGACAGGTGAAAAATCTGGCGCATGGTTTCAAGCGGCATTTCATAGGTGCCAAGCCCGCCTGACAGGCCCGGCAAATTGATAACCAGCTTGTTGTAAGGATCACGCACCACGCGCGCAAATCTTAACGGGCGCGTTGTAAAAGGTGTTCTAACCCCACGCGCTTCAAATGTCTTTGGCAAAGATGATAACGGGTCCGGCTTCCCCGAAAGACTACCGGACGCCCCGCTCTGGCCTTGTTGCAGATTTTGCTGTCTCTTCATTCTGCCTGTCGATCAGTCCGCTTCAAACGAAGCGCCCCCTCATAAGTATAATCGATCCTGTAAAGAAGATTACACCCATTCACTTTAAAAACATATTTCACAAAAGCGCGCGTCGCGACAACCCTAATGCTGCGGAAAAACAGCCAAGTATTAAATCTTTTGCAAAAGTGACATGATCCACGGCACTTTTGCCACAGACTCCGCAGAAAAACCCCGGAAAATCGGGATTTTTTAGGGAAATCTCAGGTCATTCATCGCGCTAAAATAGCACCACTTTCCTCCGTTACTGCCGAGCTGTCGGCATAGATTCCACGCAATCATGTTTTTTATCTGGGCATCCCACCACCGATAAAAAAGACCCGCGCTACCGTACCGGGTCTTTTTCGTATCTGATGATCATTTACAGCACAGGAAGAAGCTTCCGCCGCTGCGTCGTTCTTATTCCTTAAGACGATGCTGGCAATGAAACGTGACCCACAGTGTAAGTCTGACCTGCATCAACACCGGCGGTAAATTCTGGTAATCTCGGCCACAGGCAAAATTTAACTTGCCGCCATCCGGTAGGATCAAAGCCAGTAAAGGCAACCAGCGCACCCGCCTTTGAGGCGGACTTTGCCTTCGCAATCGATGCTGCCCGCAGGGCGGCAAGGTCACTATGCGGGGGAACGGCGCGAATAGTGCGGGTGGCAAATTTTGCCGTCCCAATATTGGCTGCAATATCGCTATGCCAAACCATCCAGGTCTGTACCGATGGCCAGCCAAAATCGCCACTCACAGCCGCAAAACCAGGGCCAGAAAGGAAGTCATCAATGCCTTCGGGCGCATCCCACAGATAAAACGGTGCATAAAGGTTTTCGCTGCTGGCAAAACCTTCATCCTGCTTGCGTGCTGCCAGATAAGCCTTGAAGCGCAAGCGCGGAAAACCATCCAGCAACGGGCCTTTATCGCGAATACGCCGGTCAATGATGTCCATGTCATAGTCAGAGGGCAGCGTGAAGCTGTATTGCATCGCGATCATTTTACCAAACTTTCCTGCTTAACGGGTTCAAACCACGCAACGGCCGAGCCGTCCTTGACCGGCTGAACACTCAGATATTCAAAGGAACTGTCGGCTGCAGCCCCGTGCCAGTGGCGTTCATTCGGGGCGAACCACACAGCATCACCCGCATGCAGCTCAACGACGTCATCCCCTTCGGCTCCATCATCATCCGCGTTATCCCGTGCCCGCTGCACTCGCCCGACACCGTCAAGCACAAACAAAAGCTGCCCTCGCGGATGGCTGTGCCAATGGGTCACAATGCCAGGCGGGACAAAGGCACGCATCGCCGTCATCTCGCCTTCCGTGCGGCTTGACAACAGCATTTGCACCGTGAATGCGCCGCTGGAAATACCTTCGGGTACCGGCGACGTCCCCGCGCCATCCCTTAAAACACGCATGGTTTGCGGGCAGCTTTGCTGCATATCGAAAATACTGCCCATTAACCGCGCCCGCCAAATGTCGAGGCCATAACACCCGCTGAAAAGAACCAGTCATCAAAGGTCGCATTCACAATCGCAACCATCACGTCCTCGGGCCGGACACCGGGGGACACCGCCAGATTATCTGCCAGCCTTTGATAAAAGGCGGCCTTGGTTCCCGCTGAGCGGGCCATACCCGTCGTGATGTGAAAGAAAATATAATCATCGGACCGTGGCCCACCGCAATAGCTGCGATCAAAAATCAACTCGCCGGGCTGGTGCTGATGGATCGCGACAAAGCGGTCATTCTCCGGGACCTCGAAACACGCAACCAGGGCGCGGTCAAGGCTATCGCTTACGGCGGCAAGATATTCCGGGGACTTGCCGGCAAGCAGGGAAATGCGGGTAAAGGGCATTTATGGCTCCATCAAATGTGATTGACAGAGGCAGTATGAAGCCGCACAATCATCCTGAAAATCGGATAATTCAGGATCTATATTCCTGTTTTTCAGGATCAATACGATGCGCCTGACCAACCTTGATATGGCTGCCCTGCGCAGTTTTGTGACCGGCATTGATGCCGGGTCGTTCATGCTGGCCGCCGACCGGTTGGGGCGGTCCACATCTGCCATCAGTGCCCATCTTAAAAAACTCGAAGAACAAACCGGCAGCGAACTGGTGCGCCGTGCCGGGCGCGGGTTGGCCCTGACCGACAATGGCGAATTGCTTTTGTCCTATGCCCGGCGTTTATTAAACCTGAATGACGAAGCCGTCAGCGCCCTTAAAAGCCCCGAACTTGAAGGCTGGGTGCGCCTGGGTATTCAGGAGGATTTCGGCGAAACCGTGTTGCCTCAGGTGCTGGGCCGCTTTGCCCGCGCCCATCCGCGCGTGCGCATCGAAGGCCGCATTGCCCGCAACACCGAACTCCGGGAAAAAATCGCCTCCGGCCAGCTTGACCTGGCCCTGGCCTGGGATGACGGCACGGCAACACAGCAGGATAAAATCGCATCCCTGCCCCTATGCTGGCTTGGCCCGACAACTGAAGAACAATCCCCCCTGTGGCATCCCGGCCAAACCGCCCCCTTGCCGCTGGCAACGCTGGAAGCCCCATGCCTGCTGCGCACCCTTGCCTGCCAACAGCTTGACCAGCATGGCATCCCCTGGCGGATCGCCTTTGTCAGCCCCAGCCTGGGCGGCCTGTGGGCGGCAACCGCAGCAGGCCTTGGCATCGCGCTGCGTACCCCTTTTGGTCATCCCGCCAGCATACAGGCGCTAGAGCCCGCCGATCATGGCCTGCCTGCCGTGCCCACACTTGGCCTTGCGCTTTTACAAGGCGACAAAGCGAAAAACCCGATTTGCACACACCTCGCCACCATCATCCGCCACGCGTTGCGCGATATGCTGCCTGCCGCCTGGACACAGCAATGACGTTCCAATACCCTTGGCTCCTGCTACAGGAAGGATGCAGGCAAGATTAACCTGGGGCTAAAGCGCGGCGACAACCGCGCCTATCAGCTCTGTTGTTGGTTTTTCACCTTGCAGTCGCAGGACCGGCGCGGTTTGCGCCCTTAGCCAGCGTTCATGCTGGGCCAGGTTTCGTCCGGTAAATAGCGGATCATCATAACGGGATGCCCAATCCCGAAAGGCCAGATGTGCTTCGTGCATGTCTCCGCCCGGCAGAATACGATTGCCGTGACGGGCCGCCTCGCGCTGATCAAGGCGCTGAAGCCGCACAGCCCCCGGCGTATAAAGGAAAACAATAAGATCAACATCACGGATCAGGGCGTCTCCCCATCCGATAAACGAACCGGTCAAGACCCACCCCTCCGCCCTGCTTTGCTGGTCGGCAATCAAGCGCACGCGGTCCTCGGGTGGACGCTTGACACTGAACGGAGGGTCCGTTGGCATCCAGTAGAAATCATCAACATCGATTTGTGGAATGCCAAAATAATGCGACAAAGCCAGCCCGAGCGTAGAAACACCAGAGCAGGAAGCCCCCATTACATAAATCTTCTGCCTACCGGTCATTGGGCATCCTGTCGTCATCGTCTTTATTATCCAATTTACCTCGTTCGCCATCCACTACCATAGGCGGGTAAACAGTTTTTAAATGGATAGCCGCCGGGGCAAACGTTATCACCCGCCCCGGTCAAATCGCCCCCAAAAGCACAGTAAATGGCATAAAGCCCAAACAACACCGCCCGCAATGAAAATGACCTAGCTCACTTCGGGCTCATGTTGCCGTGCAAGCAGCAAGAAAACAGCAACGGCGCACACGATCGTAATACCCGCCAGCACCCAGGACAGCGTGGCAAAGGCACTATCGTAAGCGTGAAGCAGGGTCACACTATCAAACCGGGATGACAACGCCATCGCACCGGCGGCATCACCAACGGCCAGTTTTTGGCCTGCCTCTGCCAAAACCACCTTTGACAAACCGGGGAAGCCCGCAAGAGCGGCTGTCGTTAACACGGCAAGGGCTGCACTGACGATGGCCAGCGCCACACCCTCCCCGGCGACACGCACCGTCCCAAAAATACCGGTTGCCATTCCTGCCCGTTCCTTGGGCACCACGCTTACAGACAGGCCATCCATCAGCCCCCAGGGAAGGCCAGTACCAATTCCAATCAGCAACATCGGCAGAATGGTAGACTGACTGTCCCTCACCGCTACACGACCCAGCCAGATAATCCCCCCTGCTGCTACCAACAGGCCGATGGCAGACAAGATGCCAGGTGAAACACGATGTGCGAGTTTTGCCGCCATCATCGGCACAACAAGCATCGGGGCACAAAGTGCCAGCATCAAAAAACCGGTTTCGATCTCGCTTCGCCCCTCGATCCCGATAAAACGCAGCGGCAATATAACAAGAAAGACAACAAAACAGGCACAGGTCGCAATAGGTAGAAGCTGAACGCCAACAAAACGGCGATAGCGAAACAGTGATAAATCCAGCATGGGCCGGGCAGAGCGCAATTCGATAAAAGAAAACACCACCAGCAACAGAAGAAACACCGCGCCAAGTGCCAGCATCGCCGGACTTTGCCAGCCAATGACAGAGGATTGAATCATCGCAACGGTAAAAACGGTCAACATTGCCGTAAAACTAACCGCCCCAGGCCAATCAAGACGGTTTGCTGCCGGATCGCGTGTTTCGCGCATGCGTGGCGGGCCAAGCAGCAGGGCTGCCATGCCAATCACGGCGCTGGTCAGAAAGATGGCACGCCAGCCAACCCCCTCAATCAGCAGACCGGTCACGACCGGACCAAAGGCAAGACCAACCCCAAAGGTGGTGCCCAGCAAACTGAAAGCGCGGGTGCGGGCGGGGCCATCAAACTCCTGGGCCAACGCGGCACCACCCCCGGCCAGGGCCGCCGCCGCGCCAACCCCCTGCCCGGCGCGAAGCAAATCAATCAACCATACCGACGGTGCCAAACCCAGTGCCAGCGAGAAACCGGTAAAAGTCGCCACGCCAATCGTAAAAACCCGCTTGCGTCCATACCGGTCCGCCAGGGTTCCCGCTGCCATTAACAGGCTGCCAAATGTCAGCATAAAGGCATTGGTTATCCAGGTCAGTGCAGCGGCGCTACCGCCCATATCACGCCCGATTGCTGGCGTTGCGACGGCTCCGGCCGAAAAACTCAGCGGCAGAGTCAGCGCAGCAAGGCACACGGCCCCAAGAACCAACAGGCTCCCTTTTTGAACATGTTCCGTGTCGGTCATTAAACGATTTCTCCTGGTTGGGTGGCTGGCGTAAGGGCGCCCTGTTCACATCGGCGCGCATCATTACTCATTGCCCACCAGGCGATAATAATGCTTATATTCCGATCATTGCGGACCAATTGGATGTAATAGACAGGTTATGGATCGCCTTGCCGATATTTCCGCCTTTGTGCGGACAGCAGAACGACTAAGCTTTGCCGAAGCCGGGCGAAACCTTGGTCTCTCATCTTCGGCAGTTGGCAAAAGCGTTGCCCGGCTGGAGGCTTCACTGGGCGTAAGGCTGCTCCATCGCACGACCCGGCGTGTCTCCCTGACCGAGGAAGGGGCGCTGTTTTACGAACGATGCCGCACTATCCTGGATGACCTTCGCGATGCCCGGGAACTGGTGGTGCGCAATGTTGGCACGCCGCGCGGTATCCTGCGCATCAGCCTGCCAACCATCAGCTATCGCTTTCTTTTACCAATATTGCCTGAGTTTCGGTCGCTTTACCCCGACATCGAACTGGATCTCGACTTCAACGATCATCTTGTGGATCTGGTGGAAGGCGGTTTTGACGCCGCCATTCGCAGCGGCCAATTGGCTGATTCCAGCCTGATGTCACGCCGTCTGGGGCCGTTTCGCTTTGTTCTGTGCGCAGCACCGCATTATCTGGCGCAAAAAGGAACGCCGGCAAAACCAGATGATCTTGACGGACATGATGCCGTGCGATTCCGCTATCCGACGTCTGGCAAACTGCACGATTGGGCCATTACCGACGCCCCGTCTCTGCCGCCTCTGCATACCGTATTAACCTGCAACAATATGGAGGCCGTGCGTGCCGCTGCCATACATGGTCTCGGCATCGCCTACATGCCCAGCTTCCTTGCCCAGGAAGCCATACGCACCGGCGCACTTGTCAGCATTCTCGACAGCTTCCTGGTTAATCCCGGCCAGTTCTCGATCATATGGTCGTCGGGACGGCAAATGTCGTCGCGCCTGCGGGTTTTTATTGACTTCATCAGCACCCGGCTTTTTCGCGACCCACCCCAACCCTCAATGCCACAATAAACAGCTCAACAGCATCATTATAATGTCTGCCGTATCCCAACAACCATCACGGACCGCGCAAAAACGGCAACCGGCGGCATCGGCATCTGTTGTTTGGAGACTAAAAAGGGGAAATGGTGCGCCCGACAGGATTCGAACCTGTGGCCCCCAGATTAGGAATCTGGTGCTCTATCCTGCTGAGCTACGGGCGCACAACCTTGCAAAGGGTGATCTGACTTAGCAGGTTCACGCAACGGGATCAATTATTCGATAACCGTTCCCTGCATTTTCCAGCAAAACACCATTTCAGTATATCAAGCAGCATACCAACTGCACGCGAGCCCATTTCCCCGACAGCAGGCTGAGGGAAGCAGGGCCAAGGCGCAAAAATCAGTTTAAAATCGATCCAACCGGAACCGTGTAAGTCAGCGACAGAATCTGGGCGCCAGGGTTCCGGTCGCCCAGATCGGCGTTGGAAATATGGGCAAAGCCCAGTCCGACACGCGACTGGTTATCGAAACGATAGGAAAGCTCGACACCGGAACGAAACTCGATCCAGTGCCCCAGATCTTCGCCGTCCCCGTCATGATAGGCCCCGACCGAGGTATAAAGCGAGGTTACAAAATGATCGCCCCACAAAATATCGGTCATCAAACCGCCATAACCATGCACGGCCTTATCCGATGTCACCATCACGCCGCCAATCGGGCGCAAAAAGTCGAACAGGGCATAATTGTCACGATAATCAAGGCGCAATTCGGTTGCGTCCTTATCCTCACCAATATTGAAAATACCGGTCGAAAAACCCAGCTGTGCTGCATCATTGCGGCTGTTCAAAACTTCCTGCGCCTGACAGGTATACGCCGCCGCAAAAATAACGACACCAACCAAAACGCCCCAAATCTTGCTGGCCATATGCGCGCCCTTTACCATTTGTCACTGCTGATTTTTATCTTAGCAAATAATGCAACCTGGGCAATCTTCCAGTGCCAAAACAGGGTGTTAGAAGGCTTCGTTTGCCCAAAAAACATCGGTTGCCCGCACCAGTTCGCGTACAATGCCCGGCTCGCTTGCGGCATGCCCGGCATCATCGACCATAACCATTTGCGCCTCCGGCCAGGCACGGGCCAGGTCAAATGCACTAATGGGCGGGCACACCAAATCATACCGCCCCTGAATGATGGTGGCGGGCAAATGGCGGATTTTATCAATATTGACCAAAAGCTGGTTGTCGCTAAAAAAGCCGAGATTGACAAAATAGTGATGCTCCAGCCGTGCCAACGCCAACGCCACCGTGTCGCTTTCAAAACTGTCCACCAGGTTTTCGTCGGGCAATAGGGTACAGCATCGCGCCTCATAACCGCTCCAGGCCCGCGCAGCCCGGGTTGCTGCCTCTTGCCCATATTTTCCGGCAAAATAATCGCCATATCTTGCCAAAAGCGCCTGCGCACCCGGGTTATGTTCAAGCCCCACAGCCGCCAGGAACTGCTGTTGTGCATCGGGCAGGAAATTTCCCATCCCCGTCATGAACCAGTCAATTTCCGAAGGGCGGCACAAAAATATCCCGCGCAAAACAAAGCCCAGGGCACGCGCCGGGCAGGCCTGTCCATAAGCCAGCGCAAGCGTTGATCCCCATGATCCGCCAAAGACCAGCCATTTTTCGACATTCCGGTCTATCCGCAGGGCTTCGATATCGCCAATCAGGGCCTGGGTGGTATTGTTTTCCAGCGCCCCAAAGGGCCGGGAGCGCCCTGCACCGCGCTGGTCAAACAGAATGACGCGATATTTTTCCGGGTTGAAATACCGCCGATGCGACGGTGAAATTCCAGCCCCTGGGCCGCCATGCAGGAAAATAACGGCAATACCCTCCGGGTTTCCCACTTCCTCCCAGTAAATCTGGTGTCCGTCCGGCCGATCCAGCCAGCCCGATATGCGTGGTTCAATTTCCGGATACAACATAAAAATCCTTTAAAATATTCGCTGTTTCAACGCAGATCATTCCCTGACCTTATCGCGTGCGGGTGCTAACCGTCTATTGCTTTGCCACACACAAGGACGCCAGATTAAGCGGCGCGATATAAGGGCCCCCGCGATTTTCAATCATGCCACGCACCAAAACCCGTCGCCCGACCCACCCGGCCAAACCAAAACCGGAGGCGGAAATTTCGGCCATCTGGTCCTGATCAAGGGCAATGGTGAAATCTTTGCGCCAATCCTTTCCAAAATTCAGATAGGCACGGTATTTCTGAATCTCGACAGAGCGTAATACCCCGGAAACGACAGCAAAGGAACCTATACCATCCGCCGCGAAAGGGGTTTCTTCACCCGGCCTGTCCGCCGTAACATAGGCGGCAAAATAATAACGCGCCGTCGTTCTGGCAGCATTCTGCCCGCCCCCGTTCTGCTTGTTCCCATCTTGCCCGGTCTGCCCCCACATGCCACGTTGTGCGGTGCGGGCATTTTCCTCGGCTACCATCAGGGCCATGATCACCGCCTGCCGCGACACCGTTTTTTGCATTCCTTCGGGCATCGGGTCAGACTGCGCCGCCGCCATTGCCGGTCCATTATATGACGCGTCCACCACGTCAAAGGCCACCGGCTTGTCCGCATCCATGCCTGGTGCAACCATCGCCATACCACGACCAACCAACTGCTGTTGCAGCCAACTGCCATCCTGCAAGACAAAATAGGCTGGCTGGCGCGGATCACGTCCGAAATCATTCGCCTCTATCCCTGCATTGCTGTTTCGCGGGTCATCCATCTGCGCCTTTGCAAGAGGAATCACATGGGCAATATCGCGATAATGCTGCTGCAAATAGGCCAAAACTGCTGCTTCCTGCCCCGGCACAATGGCGACATCAGCCAACCGGAATGTCGAAGGCGGCAAATGATCGGAAGACATTGCCAATTCAGGACGGGCACGAAGGGTCATTCGCAGGGCATCAATATCAACTGGCGGCGCCATGCCCTCAACAGCATAGGCCGGCAGAAAAACCGACTGCTCCGCCGGACCGATGCCGCATCGCCAGCCACCAGACAGCACGTTAAGCAATTTTTCCGCCGCCAAAGCAGAACTTTCCGGCCCGGGGGGCGTTTTGCCACCATCATGGGGAGGAAGTTGTGCGGGAACAGTAGTCTCCGTTGCAAAAACCGGGGCAAACCAACACCCGCCAATGGCGGCAACCATCAACCACACCAGCAACACGGGACCAGCCCACCGGCAGGACAGATAATTTAGGGCTGCGGACCACAAGGATGGCATTTGGCGACCGGCTTTCCTTTTGTAATATTGATCCTGACAGCAAGTCGGGATACGAAATTGACAATCGGTACTGCAATACCCGACAACGCAGTACCAACAACAATAAAACCGGCATCGGGGGCCTGATTGGCAAACACGGCCCCAAGCCATAACCGGCCCAATAAAGTGGAGGTCAGGATAGTGACAGGTTGGTACCATACGCGCAAAGCACGAATTGCATCCCTGGGAGTCGCCATCGGATTGATGAGCGGGCTTGCCGCCTGCTCCACCAATCCGGCAACCGGCGAAGATACCTTTACCGCCTTTATGCCCCCCGCACAGGAAGCAGAGGTAGGGGCAGACGAACACCCGAAAATCCTTAAGCAGTTTGGCGGCAGCTATGATGCCAAGGACCTGCCAAGTTACGTTACCGCTGTTGGGCAAAAACTGGCTGCCGTGACGGAAACCCCAAACCAGAAATTCACCTTCACGGTGCTGGATTCACCCATCGTCAATGCCTTTGCCCTGCCCGGTGGTTATGTTTACGTCACCCGCGGCCTGCTGGCACTGGCCTCGAACGAGGCAGAACTGGCCGGTGTGCTGGCCCATGAAATCGGCCATGTCGTTGCCCGCCATTCCGCCCAGCGCTACAGCCGGGGGGTGTTAACGCAAATTCTGGCAGGTGGGCTTTCGGCCGCCATTGGCAATGGCGCAGGCGATGTGATTGGCATGGGGGCCAATGCCTATATGCAGTCCTTCTCGCGCGAGCATGAATTTGAAGCCGACAAACTGGGTGTGCGGTACCTGTCGCGCGCGGGATATGACCCGGCGGCGATGGCTAGTTTCCTGAAAAAACTGCGCGCCCATGCGCGCCTGCAGGCCGAACTGGCGGGTCGGTCGCCAGACGATGTGGACCAATTCGACATTATGGCAACCCACCCGCGCACGGTAGAGCGCATCCAACAGGCCCGTGCCGCCGCCAACATCCCGGTTACGGGCACACCGCGCCTGGAAACGGTAAAATACATGACCGAAATTGACGGCATCATGTATGGCGATGGCCCGGAAAACGGTTTTATTCGCGGGCGCAAATTTGTCCATGTGCCGCTGGATTTCTATTTTGAAGTCCCCGATGGTTTTTCCATGATCAACCAGCCCGATGCCGTTGTCGCCAAAGATAACAAAGGTGCTACCATCATTTTTGAAGGGGCCCCGGAGGCGGCACAAATGGGCCCGGCTGCCTATTTGCAGCGCGGATTCTCCAAATCAATCCAGTTGCGCGATATTCAGAAAATTGATGTCAATGGCCAGCAGGCTGCAACCGGGTCTGCCGATGTCTCTCTGAAATCAGGCACGCGGGCGCGATTGCGCGTGGTTGCCATTTTGCATGGCAAATCAGCATTCCAATTCCTGTTCCTTGCGCCACTTAACCAGGCAGATGCCTATAACCTGCCGCTGCGCCGCACCACCTATAGCTTCCGGTCGCTCTCCGCGTCAGAAAAGAAGCAGTATCACGCCCTGTCGATCAAGGTACGCGCCGTCAATCCAGGCTATACGGTCAATACTTTTGTGAAATCAATGGCTGTTGATCGCCGCCCTGAAGAAACCTTTGACGTGATCAATGGTCTGGAAGCAGGCCAGCTTCCGCCTGAAGGTTCGCTGGTTAAAGTGATCACGAATTAACGTCTTCCGGGCCAAAGCAGAAACAAAAATCCCCTGTCGGTATTTCGCGCCGGCAGGGGATTTTTAAATGACAACAGATAAAATACCGGTCTTGTAAGACTGGATAAATCAGCTTTCGATCCGGTCGACAATCTGTCCGTTCGGGCCAATAGCCGCCGCCACCAGCGTACCACCGCGCCCCGCCCCGGCATCCAGCGAAAGGGTATATTCACGTTCCGAAATACCGGAATGACTGTTCGATGACCCGCGAATGATACGTGCACAATCATAATACCGTTCGGTAATGGCCTCAAACATCGACCCGCCCCACCAGAATGTGTCGGTCTGGGCCGTCAGGGCACGCGAGGAATCAAGGCCTGCATGCACAAAAATCAGGGAGCCATCACTGACATAGGCCGCATGTTTAAGATCGGCCATCAGTGCGCCATGCCCCGGATGGCGACGCAAGGCATCGCTTAATTGGCCGGTCCATTGCGAAATCAAATGTGCGCCCTGGCGCATGGTGGCCTGCACCATCGCCGGATCAAACCCGTAGGCCCGCACAATGCCCGCCGCACCGCGCGTCAGCATCCATTCAAAAACTTCGCCAGGATTGGGAGCAAACTGCAATTGCTGCATTTTCGTCAGCATTTCTTCGGAAGCACCGCGCAAAAACGCAATGTCCGCCATGTCAACGCCGTCCTGGGCGATGAAAAAGCGACGAAACAGCAAAATTTCATTGATCGCGGCAATGACATTATCGCCAGAACCATCGCCCCAATAATTGCCGGTATAAACCAGCCTGTCACCGGGGCGTATTTTACGCGCAAGCCGGGTGTGAACCGACTGCAAAGCCGCGATATCGCCATTTACGGCCCCGACAACCCATATACGGTCCGCAGGTTTTAAAGATGCAAGAACCGCCGCTGCTTGCGCCATGATATGCTCCTGATGAAAAACCGGCCCAAGAATAATACCCGGACCGGTTTTTAGAAAGTATATGCTTTAGGGCGTTCGCAAAAGCGAATTAGGCTGCTTTCTGCAACAGCTTTTCCAACTTGCCCGATGCCTTGTCCTTGTCGATCTTTTCGATCGCGGCCAATTCGTCTACCAGACGCTCAAACGCAGCTTCGTAAATCTGGCGTTCGGAGAAGGACTGCTCAGGCTGGGTGGCCGAACGATGCAAGTCACGCACCACCTCGGCAATGGAAACCGGATCGCCGGAATTGATTTTGGCTTCGTATTCCTGTGCGCGACGCGACCACATGGTGCGTTTAACACGCGCACGACCCTTCAGGGTCACAAGAGCGGAATCCATTTGTTTTTTCGAGGAAAGCTTGCGCAGTCCGGAGTTGCCCACCTTGTTCACCGGCACGCGCAGCGTCATGCGGCTGGAATCAAAACTGATCACATAAAGGCGCAGTTCCTGCCCTGCGATAGACTGGGTTTCGAGGCCGTCAACACAGCCGACACCATGCGCGGGGTAAACTACAAAATCGCCAACAGCAAAGGGCAACTTATCCGACATCAAAGCTTCCTTCCGGCCCAAACGGCCTGGTCATATAAAACACCTTGGTCCAATCGACGCGAAGGCACCACACGACCATGCTTTTGGCTTAGTCGCGGTAACAGACAGGTAATAAAACGGAAATCCGACAGTGCGGAATGGAGCCTGCCGAGCCCTCAACGCGAGGAAGTACCATAACACAACTGACCGGCCGATCACAGAACTTTTCCGTGCGGCCGGTTCAATGCTGCCATGCGCAGAATATGATTCCGCGCGATTTCAAAGGTCTTGCAGGCTGTTAACCGATCAGTCCCCGGTGCCGGGAGCCTCGGACAGAAGTTCGGTTTTGCCTGTCTTGCCGTTCCATTCGTCGGCATCTGACGGTGCATCCCCTTTACGGGTAATGTTTGGCCAGATTTCGGCAAATTTGCGGTTAATTTCGAGCCAGTTATCCAGGTTCGGTTCGGTATCGGGGATAATGGCTTCTGCAGGACATTCGGGTTCGCAGACACCACAGTCAATGCACTCGTCAGGGTGAATAACCAGGAAGTTTTCACCTTCATAGAAGCAATCGACGGGGCAAACCTCGACGCAGTCCTGATACTTACACTTGATGCAGTTTTCCGTCACCACATAGGTCATGGTGTAACTCCGTACAGGTTGCGGGGCCTGTGGCGGCTGCGCCCACCGTCGGCCTACTATTCTCTCTCTCGGCGCATTGGTTATCACGCAGGGAAGCAGTGTGCAACTCCAATAAAACACTACTTTTTTTAGTACTATTAAAGAGAAACGCCCGCCTTCCTGCAATATCGGCGCAAGGACAAAAGGCTGTAATTATTCTAAAAACACCGCCACCCATACGAAATTAATTTGCCGTTTTGCCCTGATATAAGCCTTGCAACAATTGCAATTCTGCTGCCCTTATCCTACTGTTTCCATCATCAAATGGTCGGAGAGCCATCTTTTGGGGTGTGGATAGCGGAGGCCAGTCTGAAAAATGCTGGGCTGAAGTGGCAAAATCGCCTGTCATTCAAACAGGCGCGCGCTGCTGTTATAATTACATTGCTGATTGGTGTTGGCTTTAGTGCGCTTCAGATTTTCTGGGACCTGCACGGAGAGCGCAATCAGATTGACCGCACCGTTAATCAGGTTCTCTCGACAGTGCGCGAATCCGCCACCCAGGCGGCCTATGGCCTGGATGAAAGCCTTGCAGAACGTGTGGTTTCGGGCCTGTTTGAATATGACCCGATCTATCACGCTTTGATACGCGATGATTTTGGCAATATTTTGGCCCAAAAACAGCGCCAGCAATCTTCATCCAGTCTGAACTGGCTGACCTCGATCATGTTTGGCGACAATCAGCATTACGAGATCCCGCTAACCGTTGGCGACTCCGCCGATCTGGTTGGCTATCTTGAAATCGATGTCGATACCGGCCTTATTGCTGCCGGTTTCATCAATCGCTCTGTTGTTATTCTGGTTTCCGGGCTGGTGCGCAATTTCCTTTTGGGCATTGCGCTGACCTTCTTTTTCTATCTGACCCTGACCAAACCCCTGTTGCGTCTTGTGCATTCCCTGCGCCAGGTAGACCCGGGCAGCCCCGCCACCACCAAGGTCGATATTCCCAACAGCCATTCCAGGGACGAACTGGGTTTGCTGGCCCACTCCACCAATGGCCTGCTCACAGAAATTGACGATAATCTGTGGCGCCTGCGCGAAGCGGAACAAACCCTGCGCGAACGGGAAAACCGCCTGCGCGGCATCATGCAGAACGTCGCCGATGGTATTATCAGTATCGATTCGGATTGCCGGATTTTGCAATGCAACCCGGCCTGCCTGCAATTGCTGCACCTGCCCGCCGATGCCGAACTGGTCGGGCACAATCTGCTGGACTATATCGTCGATGCTTCCCAGCTTAATCTGGCAGAGGTTCTGGCACGAACCGGCAACGACAATAACGGCACGTCTTTCCGGCCTGCGCTGGATCGTTCCGTCGAACTGATCCTGCGATGTGCCGATGGCAACAAAATCCGGGTGGCATCGGTTTTCCAGCCCATGCAGCTTGAAGACAACCTGCTTTATACCGTCGTGTTTCATGATGTAACCGCACAGCGCCGCTACGAAGAACGCCTGGTTTATATGGCGAATCACGACCCGCTAACCGATCTGCCCAATCGTGCGATGCTGGAACTAAGCCTGCGCGACGCCCTGCAAGGCTGCGACACCCTGACAGCAAACAGCACAGAAGGCGACATCCCCCGGGATATCGCGACGGCCTTATTGTTCATCGACCTTGACCGTTTCAAACTGATCAATGACAGCCTCGGGCATGATTTTGGTGATCTATTGCTTAAGGAAGTGGCCAATCGCCTGCGGGACATCATGCGTCGCAACGATACACTGGGCCGTTTGGGCGGAGATGAATTCCTGATCATTATTCCGCAATTGAGCGAAACCCAGGAAGCAGCAACACTGGCGCAAACCGTGATCGACGCTTTCTCGCCCACCTTTGAAATTCGGGGCCGGCAGCTTTTTGTAACTCCCTCCATCGGCATTGCCCTTAGCCCGGCGGATGGCGATGATTTTGCCACCCTGATGCGCAATGCCGATGCCGCCATGTATAGTGCCAAGGCACGCGGCGGCGGGACCTATCATTTCTTCACCAAAATGATGAATGAAAGTGCCGCTGCCCGGCTGGCAATGGAAAACGACCTGCGCGATGCCATCAAGCGCGAACAGTTTGAAGTCTATTATCAACCCAAAATACATCTGGCGACCGGTCGCCTTTCGGGGCTGGAAGCCCTGTTACGCTGGAACCGGCCGGGGCGCGGTTTTGTTTCCCCCATGCAGTTTATTCCCATTGCCGAAGAAACCGGACTAATTGGAAAAATTGGCGAATGGGTGCTACGCCGCGTTTGTGAACAGATCGTTGAATGGGATGCCCAGGGGGTCAGCCCAGTTGTGGTAGCGGTCAATCTGTCAACGCGGCAACTGATCGAAGGCCGGATCACCGAAACCGTTGCCAATATTCTTCACGAAACGGGTGTTCCTGCATCGCGCCTGGTTTTGGAAATTACCGAAACCGTAATGTTGCAGGGCATGAACCGCGCCATTGCCATCCTAAACGAAATCCGCAGGCTAGGTGTCCAGATCGCGATTGACGATTTTGGCACCGGCTATTCATCCCTGACCTATCTGAAACGGCTGCCCATTAATTCCATCAAGATCGACCGGTCCTTTATTCGCGATATTACCACCGACCCGGACGATGCCGCGATTACCAACACCATCATCCTGATGGGGCGCAATCTTGGTTTGCGCGTGATTGCCGAAGGGGTGGAAACCCACGACCAGCTGGAATTCCTGCGCGCCCATAACTGCGACGAGGTCCAGGGTTTTCTGATCTCCGAAGCACGGCCGCCTGCCGAAATCGTGCCCTTGATGGAACAACTGGAACAGGTATGACAATCTGGCCTATACTGACATGCCCCTGCACCTGTATAAAACGGCCAGGTCTTTTGCTCCGCCAGCTTCGTGCTGCACCAATTTGAGGATTTCATGTCATATCCCCGTTCCGTTCTTTTGGTTGATGACAGCAAATTTGCCCGCCTTCTGATCAGGGCCTTTATCGAAAGCGGTTTTCCCGACTGGACAATTGATGAAGCCGCCGAAGCCGAAAGCGCACAACAAAAGGCCGACGCCAGAAGTTTTGATTATTTTATCATCGACTTTAACATGCCGGGCAAAAACGGGCTGGAACTGGGTGCCATTATCCGCCAACAGCACCCCGATGCCACCGTGGCCCTGCTGACCGCCAATATCCAGCAGGATATTCAAAAGCAGGCCGAAGCCCTTGGCATGGATTTCATTGCCAAACCGCCGACCCAGGAAAAAATCACCGCCTATTTCTCAGCCAAAGAAGCCGCTCATGATTGATTTATCCGATCTCGAACGCGACACGATTACCGAGCTGATCAATATCGGTGTTGGTCGGGCGGCGGCGTCGCTCTCGGAAATGGTGGATCAATCTGTCGAACTGACCGTCCCCTCAATCAGCTTTGTGCAACGTTTTTCCGATGCCAACCTGATTGCAGCCCCCAGTGAAGTTGTTTCCGCTGTCACGCAAAGTTTCAATGGCCCGTTTAACGGCGATGCCCTGCTGGTATTTCCCGAAAAACGCAGCCTGGAGCTGGTGCGCCGCCTGTTGCAGGTCGATGTGCCGCTCGACAGCCTTGGCGACCTGGAACAGGAAGCCCTGATGGAGGTTGGCAATATCATTCTCAATGCCTGCCTGGGCAGTATTTCCAATATTCTCGGGCATCCCATCAATTGTTCGATGCCGATTTTCCGTAAATGTGAAACCCGCGACCTGATGACGGATACCTGCCCGCCCGGCACACCGGAAACGGAAACAAGCGCTCCGTTTCTTTTGATCCTGCATGTTCAGTTCATGCTGCGGGAAAACGATATCGACGGATATGTGCTATTTGTGATGGATCTGGATTCGATCCAGACCTTAAAGCGGATGGTAAACCGCTATCTGCAGAACGCACTAAGCTAGGATTATTCCGGCGCCCCCGTGCTACCGGCACTCCCGGCCGCAAGGAGCATCAAAGCCATGTCTGATGGCAAACATGACCCAACCGACACAAAACATTCTGCAGCAAAAAGCGGCGGGACAGCTTCGCACGATATAAAGGCAGCCCCCGAAACACCGGAAACGTCACAAGCCTCACAAATATCGCAAGCATCGAACATATCCGCCCCCTATTCATCGCCAGATGTAAACCTGTCTCTTGCCTTGCTGGAAAACAGCGATGTCGGCATCATCGCGGTTAAACATGACGGTAAAATATGCTTCTGGAACAGTTGGATGGAGCAGGCCGCCGGCCTTAAGGCCGAGGAAGTTTTTGGCAAAAGCATGGAAGATGTTTTTGGCACGGCCCTGCCGCGCCGACTTCACAATGCGATTGCCGACTGCCTGTCGCTGGGGATGCCAGCGATGATTTCGCCCTCGCTGAACAAATCGGTGCTGCCATTACGGCCCCAATCGCAATTTGCGCAAAAATTCCCGCAAATGCAGCAATCCATCCGTATTCAGCCCGTATCCATTCCCAATGATGGTGTGATCTGTGCCATCACCGTGCGCGATGTCACACTAGCCGTTCAGCGCGACCAGCTATTGCGTCGGCAGGCTGCCGAACTGGCCGATCTTGTAACACAAACCCGCCGCAGCGAAGACCGCACGCGCGCCATTTTGCAAAACACGATTGATGCCATTCTTGTCGCCTCCGAAGATGGCAACCTGGAACCACTCAATGCCCGCGCCCAAGAATTATGCGGGCCACAGGGCGACCCGGAAATCAAGAATATCATTCAGTTTCTGCTGCCTGACTGCGGCAATAATCCGCCCCCAAAACCGCCCAGCGACCGCCTTCTGACCGACCTTGGCACCGGGGTGATCGAAATTCTTGCCTGCCCGGCAAATGGTCACAATATTCCGCTGGAAGTCGCGATCAGCCATTTTACCGCCTATGGCCGCTATCATTACATCATTACCCTGCGCGATATTTCGCAACGCAAACGCCACGAACTTGAAATCCAGAACACCATGCAGGAATTGGAAAATTCCAATGCAGAACTGGAACAGTTTGCCTATGCCGCGTCGCACGATTTGCAGGAACCCCTGCGCATGGTCTCAAGCTACACCCAGCTTCTGGCCCGGCGCTATCGCGGGCAACTGGATGATACGGCAGACGAATTCATTCATTACGCCGTGGATGGCACCCAGCGCATGCAGCGCATGATTGACGATTTGCTAACCCTGTCGCGGGTCGGGCGACATGGCAAACCGTTTCAGCCGGTCCCGTTAACCGGTCTGTTTGATGCGATCGAAGCCAACCTTAAACGCGCCGAGGCCGCCCCGGCAGGCAATGTTATGCGCGAACCAGACCTGCCTGTCGTCATTGGCGACCCCAGCCAGCTGTTGCAGCTGTTTCAAAACCTGGTGTCAAACGGCCTGAAATACAGCGACCCGGCCCATGCCGAGGTCCGCATTTCTGCCCGCGAGTTTGAAAGCTTCTGGCGCATTTCCGTTTCCGATAATGGCATTGGCATCGACCCGCAATATCACACCAGCATCTTCGAGATTTTCAAACGCCTGCATGGTTATGGCGAATATGCCGGAACAGGTATTGGTCTGGCGCTTTGCAAAAAAATCGTCGAACGCCACGGCGGCAATATCCATGTGGAAAGCGCACCGGGTGAAGGCAGCACCTTCCATGTCGATTTGCCCAAAGAGCACAGCATATTGTGATTGCGGGCAAAACCATGTAGTTTTCGTTTACGTAAGCGTAAACTTTAAAGATGTTTCATGACTGACAGTTTTTCGATTACCGATCTCGCCCGCGAATTTGATGTCACCACTCGCACCATTCGCTTTTACGAGGATCAGGGCCTGATCGCCCCCGAGCGTCAGGGACAAACCCGCATTTATGGCCAGCGTGACCGGGTGCGCCTGCGCCTGATCATGCGGGGCAAGCGGCTGGGATTTGCGCTCAAGGAAATTCGCGATCTTTTGGACCTGTATGAAACCGACCGCAGCGAGATCACCCAGTTGACCACCCTGATCGACAAAATTGACGAGCGCCGTGATACCCTGCGCAAACAGCGCGCCGATATTGATGCGACCCTTGAAGAACTTGATATGCTAGAGGAAAATT
The DNA here is from genome assembly GCF_001907695.1 of Thalassospira sp. TSL5-1. Lineage (NCBI taxonomy): Bacteria > Pseudomonadati > Pseudomonadota > Alphaproteobacteria > Rhodospirillales > Thalassospiraceae > Thalassospira > Thalassospira sp. TSL5-1. The sequence continues at coordinate 914,637 of NZ_KV880638.1, read as the reverse complement.
GCCAGCAGGAACTCAGCCGCAAATCGGGCTGAGGGCTTTGGGGCTTTGGGGCCTTACGAAACCGAATGATCACTTTCTGGCAGGGGGGCGCGCGGAACTGACGGACGGGAAAACAGGAAAATGCACACCGGAATCGCCACCGCCAACTGCACCAGCGGTACCCAATAGGCCTGAACAAAAATCATCGACATGCCAATCATCACGGCAAATGTTGCTGCCGCCATAATTTTGGCCCGCAGACTGATCACACCGTGATGTTTCCATTGCAAAATGGGCGGTCCCAGGCGCGGATGTTCATGCAGCCAGCGATGCAGGCGCGGCGACCCCTTGCCAAAGGCCCAGGCCGCCAGCAACATAAAGGGCGTTGTCGGCAGCAATGGCAGAAAAATCCCTGCCACCCCCAGTCCGACCGACAACCAGCCCAAAGCAACAAAAAGGTGTCCCGGATGCAAAATTCAGCTCCTTGTACCGCCCGGCCCATTTGGCGGGTTTCATTCTTTTGAATCTAGGGCTAGCATCCCTAAAGTTCAACTATTTGCAAATCATTATCAACACGACATGGCATATTTTCGCATTTTTCCCGCTTCCCTTCCCTTTTCCTGTGCCGGAGCACGGGCATGATTCAGGTTGGCAACGGCCTTTTTCTGGATGAAAGCCATCTGGAATTTCATTTTGTCCGGGCATCAGGGCCAGGCGGGCAAAATGTGAATAAGGTTTCAACCGCCGTGCATATGCGCGTGCGGGTTAGCGAATTGACCGAACTGCCCGACCGGGTACGCAACCGCCTGCGCGAACTGGCGGGCAACCGCCTGACCAATGGCGATGAAATCATCATTGATGCCCAGCGTTTCCGTACCCAGGAACGTAATCGCCAGGACGCGATTGACCGGTTCGTCGACCTGGTGCGCAAGGCCGCCGAACGCAAAAAATTCCGCGTTAAAACCCGCCCGTCCCTGTCGGCCAAACGCAAACGGGTGGATGCCAAGAAAAAACGCGGTGATGTCAAAAAGATGCGCCGCAGTCCACTGGACTGATCCCGTAACGGGCTTGCAGTCTTCACCTATCCGACCTGTCCGGATAATACCGGCCCGTATCCGTATGGCGCATTGCAGCCCAGGCATTGCCTGCCTATGGTAATGTGATAATCCAGGCTTTGGAAGGATATGGAAACCGTCATGATCCCGGACTGGTCCCAAATTGCACAGGCCCCAATGCCCGAAAATTGCGGATGGCAGGGCCATTATCGGGTGCGTTATTCCGAAATTGGCGCAAATGGCCGCGCCACCCTGCCCGCCCTGGCCGACTACATGCAGGATTCCGCCGGTTGGGGGGCAAAAGACCTGCAACTGGCCTATGATGATACGGTTGCGCAAGGTGTTGCGTGGGTTTTGGCACGCATGGTCATCATGGTGCATCATTACCCGAGCAATGGCGAAACCCTGCACCTTGAAACATGGCCGTCGGGCTTTGCGCATCGCATGGCAAGCCGCGACTGGCGCCTGTTTGACGAAAAAGGCGATATTTGCGCCGTTGCACAAAGCTTCTGGGCCTTGTTCGACCTTAAACAGCGGCGTGCTGCCCGCTGGCCAGACTGGCTGGTGGAACGTCTGCCAGAGCCCCCCGGCCCCAAGCTGATTGATGCCTCATCACGGCCGGCATCACCCCCCGAAGACCTGATCTCTCGAAACAGCATCATCGCCCAGGCATCGGACCTGGATATTTACGGGCATGTCAATAATGTCAGGCTGATGCAATGGATATTGGGAACAACCAATAACGGCCTTGCCGATTTTCAGCCAAAAGGCATTGATATCCAGTTCCGGACCGAATGCCGCCAGCATGACCGTGTCATGATCCGCCAGACCAACGATTATGCCGCGATTTCCCGTATCGAAAATACCGATGCGGCAGGTCAGTCCGTAACAACCGATCTCGTCCGCGCCAGAGTCATGCGCTAAAACCTTCAGGCCTGCTCCAATGCCTCGAACAACAGGGCAACAGGTTTGAAACTGCGACGATGATGCACCGTCGGCCCGGCATCATTTAAACCAGCCATGTGCTTTTTCACCCCATAACCGGCATTCCCTTCCCAGCCATAATGGGGATAACGCACCGCAAGGCGGGCCATGGCACGGTCACGCACCACCTTGGCAACAATCGATGCCGCTGCAATCGACAGCGACTTGCTATCGCCCTTGACCACGGTTTGCACCGGGCATGGCAACCCCGGGTCCCGGTTGCCATCGACCAGCGCCTGATCAGGCAAGTTCGGCAGGCGCGCCACGGCCCGGCGCATGGCAACATAGGTTGCCTGCAAAATATTGATGCGGTCAATCTCGCGTACCGAAGCCGCGCCAATACCAACACGGGCACATTCCATAATGCGCGCAGCCAGCAGATCGCGCTTTTTGGCTGACAGCTTTTTGGAGTCATTTAGCAGGCTGTATAAATCGCCAATGCGCGCATCATCACGCGGCAATACAACAGCAGCAGCCACCACCGGCCCGGCCAGTGGCCCGCGCCCTACCTCGTCGATCCCGGCAATAATACCGCGATACTGGTCTTCAATTGCAAAGTCGGGCATGCCCGTCATCTACCTGTCTTGCGCTTTGTCTTCCGGGCTGGCTGGCCTCTTCAGCCCCCTTATTGCCCGCCCCCTCATATCACGGGGTATGGTCTGGAAAACAGTGCGTTTAAGCGCACAAATGCCCGCAGCTTATTCGGACCCGTAACAAACTGCCTGCAATTTATTGCCATCCGGGTCACGTATATAGGCGGCATAATAATCCGGCCCATAATGCGGGCGTTCGCCCGGTTCGCCTTCGCTCATCCCGCCGTTTTGCAATGCCTGTTCATGAAAGGCACGCACCTGTTCGCGCCGATCAGCAATAAAGGCGATATGGGTGCCGTTGCCCCACGTCGCTGGGCGACCATCTTCGGGGCTGTAAATGTAAATCGTTGGCATCTCGCCACCACGCTCATAAGCCAGCGGTTTTTCGGGGGGCTTGGGCAGGCGTTCAAAGCCGATGGCCCCTAAAACCGCATCGTAAAACCTGGCTGAACGAGCCTTGTCATTGGTTCCCAAAGTAATGTGGCTAAGCACGGTCATATCGAATGCTCCCTTGCATTTGTGGTTTTGTCTTTCGCCAAGCACTTTTGACACAGCATAGCAAAAACCACTCCTTAGGGTTTTATCGAAACGCCCGACCGATGCAAACGTCATGACAGAAGCCGACATCAACAAAAACACCGGCCCTGTCGCCAGAACCGGTGTTTGTTATTTTCATCCCTGCACACCTAAACCGCAACCTGTTAATCCTGCGGCAATTTGCCAGGATCTTTGGGCGGTTCTTCGGGGTTCCGCGGGTCAAATGTCGCCCAACCCTCGCTTTCGCCGGTGTGGGGCAATTCATCCTTAGGATCAATATGGCGCAGCAAATAGGCCTTGCCGATCAAGTTGGCCGTGATCGGCGCTGTCAAAAACAGGAAAATCGTGATCAGCAATTCATGAATGGTAAAGGTGCCACGCTCGATCCAGAAAAACAGCATCGATGCAATCAGGATGGCCCCAACCCCAACCGTCGTTGCCTTGGTCGGCGCATGCAGGCGCATCAAAAGATTGGGCAGCTTCACCAGACCGAACGACCCGATCAGGGTAAACAGGCCCCCGATAACGATCAAAACGGAAATGACGAGTTCAACAACAAATTCCATCACATCCATTCCTATTCGATGATGTCGCCGCGCAGGACGAACTTGCAATAAGCCACGGTGGAGACAAAACCAACCATCGCAAACAGCAAAGCCGCCTCGAAATACATCGATGTGGCCCGGCCAATGCCATAGAGCACCAGAAGCGCAATGCCGTTAATCGCCATCGTATCAACCGCCAGCACGCGGTCGGCAATGGTCGGCCCAAAGGACAAACGCCACAGATTGATCAGCAACGCCAGGCCTGCGCAGACAAACGCAAAGTTCAGGGCATATTCAATCATTCGAAAATCTCCTTCAAACGGCGTTCGTAGCGCGATTTGATATCGTCAACGACACTCTGCGGGTCCGGCGCATGCAGGCAATGCACCAGAAGCGAGCGGGCATCACGGGATAAATCCACCGTTACGGTACCTGGCGTCATGGTAATGGTCCCGGCAAGCGCGGTAATCGCCTCGGGCGATGTCAAATCCAGCGGCACGGTCACACTGGCCGGTTGCAGACTGTCGGCCTTGCGAAACAGCACAAGCCCCGCCACCACGACATTGGCGACCAGAATGTCCCACAAAACGATCAGCCCATATTCGCAAATCGCCCAGATATTGCCAACCTTGGGCCGCCCCGGCCAAAAGCTCTGGCTGATCAGGGGAATGATCACCGCAAGGATCACGGCAAAAAGCACGGTACCAACCGAAATCTCGTTGGCCAGCATTACCCAGATACCAACCAGGGCCAAACTGAGCAGCGGGTGGGGAAGATAACGTTTCAACATCATCACTGTCCTTTCTGCTGCTTATTGTGCAAATGGCGCAACGGTGGTGACTTCGGCAACAGGGGTATCAGCCCCCATCACCGCACGAATATAGCCGGATGTATCAAACAGCTCGGCACTGGTATCATGCAAATACCCCGTTACCGGCCCGGCAAACACCGTTAAGGCAACCAGCATTGCCAGCATCATGCCTGCAGCAATAATGGTCTGGTGCGGAAAGGTCTGGTCGGATGCGGTTTGAATGTCGCCTTCGATGGCAGAACTTTTCCAAAACAGTACACTGCCCGCCCGGCCAAAGCCGATAATATTAAGAAACGACGTGCCCAAAATCACCGCCCATATCCAGATCATATGGGGAGAATTCTGCGATGCGCTCAGGATTTGCAATTTCCCCAAAAAGCCCGAAAGCGGCGGCAGACTTGCCATTGCAATCGCCCCCATGAAAAACAGGGCCGCGATCAGGCCGCTTTGACGAATTTCCGGAGCGGCATGCAAACTGCCGCCAAATTGCCCGCGCCGCGAAATGATAAGATCGGCAATCAGAAACAGGGCTGCACCGGCAAAGGTGGAATGCAGCATGTAATAAAGGCCCGCCGCCACCGATGCAGGTGTGAACAGGGAAATTGAAATCATCAATGTTCCCATCGAGCCCACCACGGCAAAGGCCACCATCTGGGTTACATAGCGTGCGGCAACAACCCCGACCATGCCAACCACCAGCGTCACAATCGCGGCAGGCAGCAGGTAAGGTGCAACCAGCCATGAAAGGTCGCCCGCCGACCCGCCAAAAGCCAGCGAATACAGCCGCAGGATGGAATAAGCCCCCACCTTGGTCATAATGGCAAACAGGGCCGCCACCGGGGCCGGTGCATTGGCATAAGTACCCGGCAGCCAGAAGTGCATTGGCACCATTGCCGCCTTGATACAAAACACCAAAAACAGGATCAAGGCTCCCGCCTTGAGCAAGGCCAGGTCACTATCGGGCACCAGCGGCACCTTCAGGGCCAGGTCAGCCATATTCAGCGTGCCGGTGACAGAATAAATCAGGCCAACACCAATCAGAAACAGGCTGGAACCGGTCAGGTTGACAATAATGTACTGCATCCCGGCCTTCAGGCGTTCGCCGCCTGCCCCATGCAGCATCAGCCCATAAGATGCAATCAGCAGAACTTCAAAAAACACGAACAGGTTAAAGAAGTCGCCGGTCAGAAACGCGCCATTGATCCCCATCAGCTGGAACTGGAACAGGGCATGAAAATGCTTGCCACGCTTGTCCCATTCACGGGACGCATAAAACCAGACAATAGCCGCCAGGATGGAGGTTAACAGCACCATCATCGCCGACAGACGGTCCAACACCAGCACGATGCCAAACGGGGTCGGCCAATTGCCCAGCGCATACATTTCCGGCCCGGTATGGGCGGCATGAAACACCAGGGCAATCGAGACGGCCAGCAAACCAACCACTGTGAATGCCGAAAAAACGCGCTGCAATATCAGGTCATGACGGACCGCCAAAACAGTCAGTGCCCCCACGATCAAAGGCAGCACGACGGGAACGATCATCCAGTTACCCATTATTTCGTTTCTCCGGAATCAGTCGGTTCGCCGGGCAGGCCATCAACATGGTCATTGCCAATTTCAAGATAGGTGCGCAATGCCAGCACCACGATCACGGCCGTCATGCCAAAGGAAATCACAATCGCGGTTAAAACCAGCGCCTGGGGCAGCGGGTCGGTATAACCGGTCGCGGTGTCGCTCAGGATCGGCGGCATATCCACCTGCAAACGCCCCATCGCAAACAAAAATACGTTTACCGCATAGGACAGCAGCGACAATCCGATCACCACGGGAAAGGTCCTTCCGCGCAACAGCATGTAAACACCACATGCGCTTAGAAGGCCGATACTACTTGCTACCAGAAACTCCATGATATCAGACCTCGTTTCGCTGTGGCGACGACAGGGGACGTGCCGTGGATGGATCATGGTCCATCGGTTCGGTATTGATGTCGCTATGTTCGGCCATGCGTTCCACCTGCGAGAGTTTGGCAAGGGCCAGCATCACCGCCCCCACCACGGTCAGGAACACGCCAAGGTCAAAGCCCATCGCACTGGCCAGTTCGATATCGCCAATGAACGGAATATGGAAATGCCCAAACGTGCTGGTCAGGAAGGGATAACCCAAAACCCAGGATGCCATGCCGGTAATGGCCGCCGCAATCACACCAAGGGAAATCATCGCATGGTAATTGGCGCGCATACGATTCTGGGTCCAGCCAAAGCCCGAGGCCATATATTGCATGATCAGGGCAATGGACACGACCAGACCGGCAATAAAGCCGCCACCCGGTTCGTTATGACCACGCAGGAAGATATAGACCCCCACCATCAATGACAGCGGCAGCATCACCCGTGTTGCAATCACCATCATCAGCGGGTGGCGTTCAGCCGATTCACGATGATCCTTCACCCAGTTCGCCAGCCTTTCGGCGGCCTTGCCGCTCGCAACACTTTCGATCAGGGCGAAAATCGTCAGGGCGGCAATACCCAGCACCGTAATTTCGCCAAAGGTATCGTAACCACGGAAATCGACCAGAATAACGTTCACAACGTTATGCCCGCCGCCCTGCAATACCGAATTTTGCAGGTAATAATCAGCAATCGTCACGCCATCGCGCGTCATCACCGCCCAAACGGCACCGCCCATCCCCAGGCCTGCCACCACCGCGATCAAAATATCGCGGAAACGACGGCCCGAGGTGCTTTCCCTCGGGGTTTCCTTGGGCAGAATATTCAGGGCCAGCAACATCAGAATCACGGTGACAACTTCCACCGAGATCTGTGTCAGGGCCAGGTCCGGGGCCGACAGGTAAATAAAGCCCAGCGAGACGATCAGGCCAATCACGCCGACAAACAGCAGAACCAGCAACCGGTTGTAGTGCAAGATCAGCGTTGCCGCACAGGTCAGCATCAGCAATGCCCAACCAATCACCACCGGTATACTGACCGGCAGCAATTCACGCGTGCCCGGCATGAAACCGTCATGGGTGAAAAAGCCGGTGAAGCCAATGGCGACAGCCGCCAAAAGCATGATTGCCAGATAAAACTGCAACGACCCGCGATGGAACAGATCGGTCACACCGCGCGACAGGGCGACGACCTTTTGAATGAAGCAGTCAAACATGGCCTTGGCTTCGGGCCGCGACAGATTTTTGGTCGCATTCATTAGGCCCGCATGGCGCCACAGCAACAACAGGCCACCGATAATCGCAATCGCGCTTAACAGTAACGGCGTATTAAAGCCATGCCACAGGGCCAGGTGGAATTCAGGCAACGCCCCGCCAATCACGGCACGCGACGTGACCTCCACCAGCGGCCCGGCCACAGTTGCCGGGAAAAAGCCAATCAGCACCACCAGCACGGTCAACAGCGCAGGCGGGCCCCACAGGCCAAATCCCGGGTCATGCGGATGATGCGGATATTCCTTCTGTTTCGGGCCAAAAAATACATGCACGATAAACCGGAAGGAATAGGCCACCGAAAACAGCGCACCAACTGTGACCAGAACCGGGAATACCCAATCCTGACCCAGCCAAGCCATATGCAGCGACTGGTCCAGCATCATTTCCTTGGACAGGAAGCCGTTAAAGGGCGGGGTCCCGCCCATTGATGCCGCCGCAATAATGCCAATGGTGGCGGCAATCGGCATCAGGCTGGCAAGCCCGCCAAGGCGGCGAATGCTGCGCGTGCCCGCTTCATGGTCAATAATGCCTGCCGTCATAAACAGGGCTGCCTTGAAGGTGGCATGGTTGATGATGTGAAACACACCCGCCACGGCCGCCAGCGGCGTGCCAAAGCCAAACAGCATCGTCACAAGGCCCAAATGGCTGACCGTCGAATAGGCCAAAAGCCCTTTGAGGTCATCCTTGAACATGGCAATCCAGGCGCCCATCACCATCGTGATCAGGCCGGATGTCGCAACGATATAAAACCATTCATCGGTGCCCGACAGTACCGGCCACAAACGCGCCATCAAAAACAGGCCCGCCTTCACCATTGTGGCAGAATGCAGATAGGCCGAAACAGGCGTCGGCGCCGCCATCGCATGGGGTAACCAGAAATGGAAGGGAAACTGTGCTGATTTGGTCAGACAGCCCAGCAAAATCAAAACCGTTGCCAGGGCATAAAGCGGCGATGATTTGATCAGATCGCCATTCTGCAAAATCATGCTGATGTCATAAGAGCCCACGACATGGCCCAAAATCAGCATGCCAGCAATCATGGAAAGCCCACCGGCCCCGGTGACGGTCAGCGCCATGCGCGCGCCCTGTCGCCCTTCGGGCAGATGTTTCCAGTAACCGATCAGAAGGAACGAGCTAAGCGAGGTCAGTTCCCAGAAAATCAGCAACAGCAGGATATTGTCCGATGTGACAATGCCGACCATTGCGCCCTGGAACAATAGCAGGAACACATAAAACCGGCCCATCGGGTCATTCTTGGACAGGTAAAACCGGGCATAGATAATAATCAGCAGCCCGATCCCCAAAATCAGGGTGGCAAAAAGCAACCCCAACCCGTCGAGGAAGAAATTCACATTCAGCCCCAATGCGGGCAGCCATTCATAACGAACGTGAATAACCTCGCCCGACATAACAGCCGGTGCCAGTGAGGCCAGCAAAATCAGTGCCGTCAGCGTAACCGCACCGGTCGCGGTTGCGCAGGTATTGCGTCCGGCCCTTATCAAGATCGCTGGTAACAACGCACCAAGAAAGGGGAGCAAAACAATGAGGGTAAGACTCATGAAAGACCCTTGTTTTTAGGAAGATGACGCAACGCCCCGACGCGCGCGGCAAGAAAATTCTGGCAGAACCTAATATTTGTGCGAAATGTGGTCAAGAAAACCCCACACGCTGCACTTTTCTTGCTTAGGGCGCAGACCCGGACGGGTCAAGTGAACCTGATCACCTATGAAAAAGCGTTGTTTTTGCCCTTCTGGCAATAATTTTTTCTGATTTTTCCATATAAAAGAAAGGCTAACGCCGTCCCTGGGCCAATTTTCGGGCCTCTGGCATGGCCCGCAGGCGCGCCATTGCCACAACCCCCATCACAGGACCCATCGCCAGCATGGCGAAAGATGCCCACCAGCCAAAGGCATCGGCGACCAAAGGCACCAGATGGATCGAAACCAGGGCAATGAAAAAACCCACCGCATTTTGCAAGGTCAACGCCGTGCCCACATGGTCCGGTTCGGCCAGTTCGATCACGCAGGAAGAAAACTGGGCGGAATCCGCAATCACGGAAATGCCCCAGATCAGGCAAACAATCACCAAAACCGGCATCGGTGCCGATGCCAGTGCGCCGGTGACCAGGGCACATAACCCGCTTATGCTCATGGCGGAAATGGTAATGGTGGTGCGGCCCCAACGGTCGGCCCATATCCCGCCCAGCAAACTGCCCAGCGCGCCAATGCCAATAATGGCAAAGGTGGTTAAGGCCGCCCACAGCGACGCATCTTCAACGCCCCGGGCCTGATAGGTGCGAAACAGAAACAGCCCCGTCCAGCCCCACATGGCATAAAGTTCCCACATATGGCCGAAATAGCCATACCCGGCATGGCGCAGCGGCTTGTTGGCAATGATATGTCCCACGGCACGGGGATCAAACCGGGGGGACCGGCCAACAGCGCCGCCCAGTTTGACAAACAAAACCCCCAAAGCCGCCAGCCACGCCGAACAACTTGCCGCCACCATCACCAACCGCCAGTCCAGCGGCAGGGCCACCGAAAATAAATGTGGCAAAGCCGACCCTAGTGTTAATGCCCCCACCAGCAAACCAACCAGAAACCCGGTATCACCCCTGGCCCAGGTCGCCACCATTTTCATGCCAATCGGATAAATTCCCGCCATACAAATGCCGGTTAACAGACGCAGGAAAATAACCGCGATGCCATCCACCGGCACCGCCAAAATCAGCATATTGGCGCATCCCGCCACCAGCGCAGACAGGGCAAAAAAGCGCCTTGGGTCCAGCCGGTCCGCCAGCCCCAAAAAGGCACTGGCCAGGGTGCCCAAAATAAAGCCCATCACCACCGAACTGGTAAAAAGCGAGGATTGCACGGCCCCCAAATGAAACTCCGCCCGCAATTGCGGCAACACCGCCGTTGCCGAAAACCACAGCGACAATGCCAACAACTGGCAAAAAGTTATCAGGCCGACTTCCAGAAATTTGGTTCCGCGCACCCTTTTCCCCGCTTATTCTCTCCGGTGACATTACCGAACCTGTTTAACGGCCCTCTGCCTGCCCGACCATTTCCACAATCGGTTCCAGATCAGCCCACAAATCTTCCGGATCTTCCATGCCAATTGACAGGCGCAGAACAAGGCCATCGGGCGCATTGCCTTCAAACTGGCGCATCTCGCCAATTGCCATTGGCACCATCAGGCTGTGCGTCCCGCCCCAGGATGCGCCAATCGAAAAGGTTTTTGCCTGATCAATCAGCCGATTTAGCTCATCTGCCCTATCGGCCGGGACAACAATGCTGAAAAGCGCGCTGGCGCCGGCAAAATCACGTTTCCACATTTCGTGTTGCGGGTGGCTGGGCAAGGCCGGATGCAGCACCCGTTTCGGGTCCATCCTTTTGGCCATGCGGGTGGCGAAATCCAGCGCAACCTCGCTCGCATGTTTCAGGCGCACCGCCATTGTTTCCATACCGCGCAACACCAGCGAGCAATCGTCGGGTGAAACACCAATGCCCAGCATGTGCAGGGTCGATTTCAATTTTGCATGCAGGGCATCATCATTAACCGAGACCGAACCCATCAGCAAATCCGAATGACCGCCGAAATATTTGGTCAGGGCCTCGACGACAATGTCGGCATCAAAATTCAGGGGTTTGAAATGCAGTGGGCTGGCCCAGGTATTGTCAATCGCCACCGGAATGCCCTTTGCACGGGCGGCCCCGGCAATAGCGGGCAAATCCTGCACTTCCATTGTTGCCGAACCGGGGCTTTCCACCCAAACCAGTTTAACGCTGTCATCAAGCAAACCATCAATATCAGCACCGATCAGCGGGTCATAGACCCGATGATGAATGCCGCGCTCCGCCAAATAGCCATTACACAGCATACTGACCGGCGGATAGGCACAATCAGGCACCAAAACCGTATCGCCCGGCTTTAACAGGGCCAAAAAGACCAGCGAAATCGCAGCCTGCCCGGAAGGCTGCACCATCGTGTATTTTGCGCCTTCAAGTGCCGAGATCGCAGCTTCCAGCGTGCGGGTGGTCGGCGTGCCATGCAGGCCATAAACATAACCCTTATCGCCACGTTCCGCGCGGCTGGCATAGGCTGCCGAATTTTCAAAGGCAATGGTAGAGGCTCGATAAGTCGGCGTTGCCAGGCTGGCAAAGCCTTCATGGGATATTTCGGGCGGACAAACACAAACGGTTTGGTCTTTCATCTGGGGCGCTCCGTGGTGGCGGTAATTTCAGGGCATGACGGCAGAAAAATGATGACGCGGACATCAGGGACGACAAGGTAAATCCTTGCAATCCTTCCGCTTTGGCAAACAGCATTCATAACAGATCGCATTTCATCATACCATGCAAGGCCCGACACAGGGTAAGCAGACCCAAATCGCAGAATGCAAAAAAAAGCTGTGCGAGGTCATCGCACAGCCAGGTGATTCCCGAGCGGGAATAAAAGCCCGGCACGGACAGAAATGCGCCGGACTTTTTCAAATATGGTAGTCAGATTTCAATTATAGCTGCGCTGGTCATCAATCACCTTGCCGTCATTGGGCAGACTGCCCGGGGTTGCCGGTTCAACCACGCCGCGCAATTTGCACACATCATGGACGGTGGCTGCCACCGCATCGGCATCAAACCCGCTGGCATCGGTTTCGCAGGCCAGTGTCATGACATCATTATCATTGACCCGCGAAACAACCAGCCGTGCCCTGGCAATTTCAGGGTGACGGCGTACCACCTCGGCCACCTGCTCTGGATGAACAAACATGCCCTTGACCTTGGTGGTCTGGTCGGCCCGGCCCATCCAGCCCTTGATGCGCTGGTTGGTGCGCCCGCACGGGCTTTGGCCTGGCAGAATGGCGGAAAGATCGCCCGTGGCAAAGCGCACCAGCGGATAATCCATATTCAGCGAGGTGACCAAAACCTCGCCCACTTCACCGTCAGCTACCGGCGTACCCGTTCCCGGACGCACGATTTCCAGGATAATATCCTCGGCCACAATCATGCCGTCACGGGCGTCGCTCTCATAAGCAATAAGGCCCAAATCGGCACTGGCATAACATTGCAGCATGGTCACACCCCGTTGCGCAAACCAGCCGCGCAGGGATTCCGGCAGGGCCTCGCCCGAGACCAGCGCCCGGCTGATGGAGGACACATCCGCCCCCATTTCATCGGCCTTTTCGATCAGGATTTTCAGGAAGGACGGCGTTCCGACATATCCCGTCGGGCCGATATCGCCTATCGCCTTCACCTGAATTTCGGTTTGCCCAACACCCGCCGGGATCACCGCACAGCCACAGGCCCGCGCCCCGCTGTCAAAAATAAAACCGCCTGGGGTGAGATGATAGGACATGCAATTATGCACCACATCTCCGGGCCTAAACCCGGCCGCAAAATAGGCCCGCCCCATACGCCACCAGTCATCGCCCTTGCCCTCCGGATCATAAATCGGACCGGGGCTTTGAAAGATGCGGCCTAGCGCACCAACCGGCGTGGCATTCAACCCGGCAAAGGGGCGATTTTGGGCCTGCATGGCAATCAGGTCGGATTTGCGTGTGACCGGCAGTTTTGCCAGTTCTGCCCGATTGGTAACGGCACCGCTGGCAACATCCTTTAAAATGGTGCCAAAGCCCGCCGTTTTATCGCGGGCATGGGCAATCAGCCCCGGCAGCGATGCCATCAGGCGGCCTTCGCGGGCATCAGGGGCCAGGGTTTCCTTATCGTCAAAATAGGTTTGCAATGTCATGGCCTGTTCCGTCTGCTTGAATTTGCCTGTGTGCTGCCCAAAGTACGGATCGCGTCAAAAACCCTCCCTAGAGCCAGCGTTTACGCCGTTTGTAGGATTTGATGTTCTTGAAACTTTTGCGGTCTTCCGAGCCACCGCCAAGGTAAAATTCCTTGACGTCTTCATTGTTCAAAAGCTCGTCGCGGGTGCCATCCAGCACCACCTTGCCGCTTTCCATGATATATCCGTAATCGGCAACCTTCAGGGCGAAATTGGCATTCTGTTCAACGATCAGCATGGTAATGCCCTGATCACGATTGATCTTTTCAATGATGCCAAATACCTCTTTGACCAGCAAGGGTGACAGGCCCATCGAGGGTTCATCAAGCAAAATCATTTTCGGACGTGCCATTAATGCACGGCCAATCGCCAACATTTGCTGTTCCCCGCCCGACAAATACCCGGCAAGGCCGGTGCGTTCACGCAGGCGCGGGAAATATTCATACACCATATCAATGTCATCTTTGACGCCCTTATCCTTGCGGGTATAGGCGCCCAGACGCAAATTTTCGAGGCAGGTCATATCCTCGATAATGCGGCGGCCTTCCATCACCTGGAAAATGCCGGACCGCACGATATCTTCGGGATAGCGGTTGGAAATGGGCTGCCCGGCAAAGGTAATTTCGCCGCGCGTCACCTCGCCATCCTCGGTTTTCAACAGCCCCGAAATCGCCTTGAGTGTCGTGGATTTTCCCGCCCCGTTCGGGCCCAGCAACGTCACAATGCTGCCCTGTGGCACATCAAGCGACACGCCGCGCAACACAAGGATCACATCGTCATACACAACTTCGATGTTATTGACCGACAAAAGCGGCGGCGCGGTTTCAATTTTGCGGGCGGGTTCGGACATGGATCACCTTCGCAACAGCAGCTAAAAACAAAAAACACATCAATAAACGAAAAACAAAACAGTCATTCTACCGAGGCCTCCCCGCCACCAGGGTGCCGGAACCGTTTTGGGGAAAACAGCTGGTTCCGACACCCGGCGGGAGACATCCTTTCACATCGAAAGGCCGCAGATCTTAATAGCCCAGCCAGTCATCACGACGCGGCAGAGTAACCGTTTCAAGTTTGGTGACTTTCACATCACCGCCGTGGGCTTCACCGCTGTAAATATTGACGGTATTGATCCCGCGATGGTCCTCGGCTGTCCAGGTCGCGGGCATGCAAACGCCTTCCAGACCTTTGGGCACCCAATCGGTAAGGGCATACATGCCCTGTTTGATGTTCGGGCCGGTAATGCCGCCATTTTCCTTGGCCCATTCCATGGCCTCTTTCATGTAATAGACCGAGCAAATGCCGCGAATATAATGATGGGTGCGGAATTCCTTGCCGGTTTTATCCGATTCCTTGGAAATTTCGCGAACCAGATCCATGCCCGGCACCCCTTCGTCGGTCCAGAAGCTGGTCATGACCGGAAAGACGTAATTATCGACATCGCCAATAGTTTTGAGCGTTTCGTAATCACCCGCCCAGATATTGGCAAGCCAGGTCGGATCAACGCCCACCGTGCCACAGGATTTCACCAGCGAGACCACCGACGGCCCAAGGTTGCCAAGATAACCATAATCGGTCCCGGCTTCCTTGAGTGTCAGGCACTGTGCCTTGAAATCACCTGGCTTCATCGACACCACAACCGGGCTGGTCACATCAAAACCCAGTTCGGTGGCATATTCGGCGCAGGCTTCTTTGGGGGCGTTCGGATAAGGGTGGTTATCGCCGATATGGCTGAATACCGGTTTGCCTTCACCGCCCTTTTTCTTCCAGTCTTCTGCGGCCCATTGCACCATCGCCCGGCAGGCGTCGGAATAGGATGCACCATAGAAGAAGTTATAAGGGGCCGGTTTGGCGGTTTTCGGATTTTTGCCCGTCGGGTCGGTCAGATGGCCGGAATAGGACGCCGAATAAACCGGCACTTCATCCTTGGCAACAAACGAAATCAGAGCTTCGGTATCGCCCGTTCCCCAACCCTGCATGGCAACCATGTTGTTGCGCGAACGCCATTTTTTATAATTGGCAATCGCCTGGGGCACCTTATAGGCGTAATCGACCGATTCAAATTCCAGCGGGGTGCCGTCAATCCCGCCATTTTCCTTAATGTAGGACAGGGCATCACGGACACCATCGGCGTAAAACTTGCCGATAAAGCCGGTCGCCCCGGTAATATCCATCAAATGGCCGACAAACACGCTGTCTTCCGCCTTGGCCGCGCCAACCGAAAGGCCGGTTGCCATCATCGCGGTTGCCGCAATCAGTTTCTTCATCTCGACGTCTCCCTTGGACGTTTCATTGAACAAAAAAGCCTCCCGGTCTCCCCCGTCTTATTCTTTTCCGTGCGGGCTTTATCGCCGCCGGTGGGGGTTTTGGTCAGTACGAGAAGGGATAAAGCTTCCAGTACGCCCTGATCTGTTGCCAGCGGTGTGCCAGACCGTCGGGTTCAAAAATCAGGAACAGGATGATGGCCAGACCGATCGCCATCTCCTTGATATAGGCCAGGCCATCGGTCACAGCGGTGCTGTTGGCCCAGTCAAAAACGCTTAAGGCACTGACCCCGGTTTCCATCACTTCGGGCAACAGCACCATGAAAACGGTACCCATCAGCGCCCCCTTGACCGAGCCAAGACCACCAATGATGATCATGCCGAGAAACTGGATAGAAAGCAGGATAGTAAAACCCTCGGCCGAGACATAGCCCAGATAATGCCCATAGAGCGCCCCGCCGATACCGGCATAAAAGGATGACACGGCAAAACTGAGCAAACGGTATTTCGTCAGGTTAATGCCCATGATTTCAGCCGACAGATAATGATCACGCACCGCGACAAAGGCCCGCCCGTCGCGCGACCGCATCAGGTTGCTGCCCAGCACATACATGATCACCAGGAAAAACAGGCTGACATAAAAGAAGCTGAAATCATCCATGATTTCATAGCCAAACACATTGATCGGGTTGGCCGCCGCCCCATAGGAACCACCGGTAAACCAGTCCGCACGGGCAAAGAAATCTTCCAGAATGAACTGTGCGGCCAGAGTGGCGATTGCCAGATAAAGCCCCTTGATGCGGGCTGCCGGCAAACCAAACAACAGCCCAACTGCCGCCGTTGCCATCCCCGCGAGCGGAATGGAGAGCAAAACCGGAATGCCGGTGTGATTATTGATCCAGGCCGAGGCGAAGGCCCCGAAACCGAAAAAAGCCGCATGCCCCAGCGAAATTTGCCCGGTAAACCCGACCAAAATATTAAGGCCCAGGGCGGCAATGGCGAAATAGGAAATCTGAATGAACAGATTGACGTAATAGCCATCCAGAACAAACGGGATCAGCCCGACGGCAACAATGCCCAGGATCGCCGCATTTCGCACAAAGGTGGTGTCAAATATCCGCGTGTCCTGGCGATAGGTGGTTCGGAAATCGCCACAGGGACGCATTGAAAAACCGGCCATAATGGATCGTCCCCCCGATCAGATACGTTCGATGTCTTTGGTGCCAAACAGGCCGTAAGGCTTGATGCACAAAATAATGATCAGCACATAAAACGGTGCGATGGAAAACAGGTTGCCCCAGTGCAGATACTGCCCATCGACGAACTCGGCCCCGTTTTCAAGCAGGCCAATAATCACCCCGCCCACAATTGCCCCGATGATGGAATCCAGCCCGCCCAGAATAACCGCCGGAAACACCTTGATGCCAATCACCGACAGGCCCGAGGACACACCATTGACCATGCCAATCACGATGCCTGCGACCCCGGAAACCAGGGCTGAAATCGCCCAGGACATGGCAAACACGGTTTTCACCGAAATGCCCAGGCTTTGGGCCACCTGCTGGTCAAAGGCGGTGGCGCGCATTGCCAGGCCCAGTTTGGAATATTTAAAGAACCAGTAAAACGCGGCCATAATCACCAGCGAGATCACGAAGCTCATGATATAGGCCGTTTCTATTTGCATCCCGAACAGGCTAACGCTGCGGGTCTCAAACACCTGCGGATAGGTCGCCGTGGTGGCCCCGAAAATCCATTTTGTTGCCGCCTGAAAGAAAATCGAAAGCCCGATTGTCACCATGATGACGGAAATGATCGGTTCGCCAATCATGGGGCGCAAAATCACCATTTGCAGGATGATGCCAAAGGCCATCATGAAGAGCAGGGTAAAAACAAATCCCAGCCAGAACGGCATTTGAAATTCGACCAGAAACGCATAACAGACCCACGCCCCGATCAGCAGGAATTCGCCCTGCGCGAAATTGACCACCTGGGTTGATTTGTAAATCAGAACAAAACACATGGCGACCACGCCATAAAGCGTTCCGACAATCAGCCCGTTGAGCAATAACTGAAACAACAGTTCAAAATTCATGGTGCCATCCCTGTCATGGCGAGGATGCAGCCATCCCCGGTTTTGTTTTTTTGCCGCGTCTTTTGGTTATTCGGCGGCTTTCGGGGTTTTCTGCACCCCATTTGGACTTTCCAGATCCACCACACGCACGCTGGTTTGAATGCGCGTTTTTGATCCGTCCTGAAACGTAATCATGGTGTCGATATCAACCATGTCGGTGCCCGAATAAACCGCATCGATGATGTCGGCATATTTTTCGGCAACCACACCCCGGCGCACCTTTCGCGTCCGTGTCAGTTCGCCATCATCGGCATCCAGTTCCTTATACAGCAGCAGGAACCGGCGAATGCGCTGTGCCTCGGGCAGGGTTTCGTTTACCTGACGCACTTCATCGGCGATCATGTCATAGACCTGCGACTGGGCTGACAGGTTGGTATAGTTGGTAAAGGAAATACCGCGCTGTTCCGCCCATTTCGCCATGATCGAAAAGCGAATGCAGATCATGGCGGACAAAAACGGCAGGCCCTTACCCAAAATCACGGCCTCGGCGATGAAGGGCGAAAATTTCAGTTTGTTTTCAATGAATTGCGGCGAATAGCGGATTTTGGTCGATGTTTCAGCCAAATCTTTCAAACGGTCAATCACCACCAGATGGTTATTGTCCTTTTTGAAATATCCGGCATCACCGGTGTGCATCCAGCCATCCACCACATCCTCGTCATAAGCGGACTGGTTTTTATAATAGCTGGTAAACATGCCCGATGTGCGGGCGACAATTTCACCCACCCCGTTTTCATCGGCGTTGATCACCTTGATTTCCGAATTATCAAACGCCACACCAACGGTATCAAAATCAATATCGTTGGGCTGATGGATGGTATAGGCGCCGCACAGTTCGGTCTGTCCATAAAGCTGGCGCAGCGGAACCCCCATGGCATGGAAAAACTTGAAGGTTTCCGGCCCCATTGCGGCACCACCGGTAGCGGCAGAGCGCAAATTGCTAAATCCCAGCCGGTCTTTTAAGGCATTCATCAGCAAAATATCCGCCGCCTTGGAATGGCCACCATGATCCAGCGCGCCGCGGGCCAGCTTCATGCCCCAGTCATACATTTTTTGCTTAAAGGGCGTTGAATCCATCATGCGCGCCCGCACATCGGCGGCAATGGCTTCCCACACGCGCGGGGCCAGTAGCACAAAATTCGGTCCGATCTCGCGCAGATCGGCCATCATGGTTTCCTGCTCTTCCACAAAATTGACGATCTGGCGGCTGACCAGCGACTGCCCGACGACATAGACCTGCTCCATGATCCAGGGCAGCGGCAAAACCGAAACATAATTATCGCCCGGCAATTTCGGGTCGGCCCGCAAATAGGCGGCGCAATGATCAAGAAAATCGCCAGAATTCAGCATCGCCATTTTTGGCTTGGATGTAGTGCCCGACGTGGTGCACAAAATCGCGCATTCATCGCCCCGGGTTTCCGCCACCAGGCGGGCATAGGCCTGCGCATCTGCCGCCTCTATCCTGCGGCCAAGCTCATACAGGTCTTCCACTGCCATCAGGCGCGGATCATCATATTTGCGCATCCCGCGCGGGTCACAATAAATGATCTTTTTAACCGTCGGTATCTGGTCTGAAAGCTCCAGCAGCTTGTCGCACTGTTCTTCATCCTCGGCGATGATCACTTTTGCTTCGCCGTAAGTAATCAGGAAGGCCACTTCGTCATGCAGGCTGTCCTGATACAGACCAAGGGATCGGGCGCGCAACGCATGGGCCGAAATTTCCGCCCACACCCATTCCGGGCGATTTTCCCCAATGATACCCACAACATCGCCTGCACCCACACCCAGTTCACGCAGGCCAAGGCTCATCCATTTCACGCGGTCATTGTAATCGCGCCAGGTAAATTCCTGCCAAACGCCAAATTCCTTTTCGCGCATGGCAACATCACCCGGCCAGTTTTCGGCATTATAGGCCAGCACTTTGGGAAAGGTATCAAGCGCGGCGACGTCGGCATAATCAGGCACAGTATATTTATTCATTGTCAGGCGACCTTCCCCGATACGCTGTCGTCGTTGTCGTCGTCTTCCTCGCCAAGATAGGCTTTCTTGACGTGGTCATTGGCCATCACCTCTTCGGGCAGGCCTGCCGCAATTTTGCGGCCGAAATCCAGCACCATGACGCGCGATGAAATGTCCATCACCACCCCCATGTCATGCTCGATCATGACAACGCTCATGCCCCATTCTTCATTCAAATCAATGATGAAGCGGGCCATGTCTTCCTTTTCTTCAAGGTTCATGCCCGCCATGGGTTCGTCCAGCAGGATCAGGTCCGGGCGCAGCGCAACCGCACGCGCCAGCTCCACCCGTTTGCGCAAGCCATAGGAAAGGGTGCCGGCGGTTGCCTTGCGGATATGCGAAATTTCGAGAAAATCGATCACGTCTTCACAGAATTTGCGGTGTTCCAGCTCTTCTTTCTGCGCCCCTGAAAACCAGTAAAGCGGGCCAGTCAGGAAATTGTTTTTCAGAAGGTGATGGCGCCCGACCATGATGTTATCAAGCACCGTCATATGACCAAAAAGGGCAAGGTTCTGGAACGTTCTGCCCACACCCAGTTCAGCACGCGCATTGGGTTTCAGGCCCGTCACGTCCTGGCCCTTGAAATGGACCGAGCCACTTGTGGGATGATACCGACCGGAAATGCAGTTCAGCATCGATGTTTTACCCGCCCCATTGGGGCCGATAATCGAAAACAGCTCGCCTTTCTGCACCGAAAAACTGACGTCACTCAACGCCCGCACGCCGCCAAAAACCAGCGACACATCGTTGATGCTCAAAATAGGGTCCGATGACGTCATCGTCTTGGTGTCCTCCCTGACCTGGGCCAAATTCAGTGGCATGTCACCTGCTGGCAACCCTGCCCCCAAACCGTCCAAATTTCAGCGTTTCCCTGATTTGCGTTTGTTATTTAGTTACCCCGCCGGTCGATACCGAAAAGGTTGCAACGCAATTAATACGTATTTGAGTACCAAATTCACACTATAGCGTCAACGCGTTGCTGAGGCCGTATTTTCCCGCAACTGCACTTATCGCAACGCACAACCATGCCGATACCAACACCAGGATGGTCAGGCACCAACATTCCGTAAGGTCAATATTTCTCGGGATGAACGACACAACAAAGATGATTATCGCAATGCGGCATCGAAAAAAACGTCTTTCAACCAAACATTTCTTCGTTCGTCGCACCGGTTTTGAAATTTCATTTCATAAAATCACCGCCGATTCGGCACTATTTAATCTCGGTATCATGCCGCAATGTGATTGCCGCAGATGCTCCACCTAATAGGGTTTCCATCGCCCGAAGGCACTAAAAATCACCAGCTGCAGCTCAAAGGGACAAAAAAGCAGCAAGACTTTTCAACTCCCCCAGTCAGACAGCTTTCAGCCAACCCTTCGGGTGCACCCCAAGGGTTCTTTGATCACACCAGAGGCCCTAAATCACGGGACGCACGGTTTAACACGGTATTAACACGCTATTAGCTATGCCTTGAACATCGGGACTCGTGCCATTTGACATCCCCTTAAAGACAATGCTGGCCGCTTTTTTGCCCGTATGGTTGCATCAGGGCGATCATCGATCCCGGCAAAGCCCTGTTATCAGGGTGATTTCGCGAAAGACCCTTTTCGGGGTCTGGACTTTCCCCCGGATTTGTGGTGTAACCCCCTCGCACTTCTTATGTGTATCGTGACCCGCGTCACGATCAACAGATAGCCCACCGCTCGGCGCTCCGACGGTCGGGGTGTCTTGTCACGACAAGCCCTTTAACCACCTTGAGGAGGGTCTGATGTCCATTTGTGGCAAAGACAACCTGCAAACGCGCCGCACTTTGAAGGTCGGGGATGAATCCTTCGACTATTTCAGCCTTAAAGCTGCATCCGAAAAAATCGGCGACGTTTCCAAACTGCCTTTCACGCTGAAGGTCGTTCTTGAAAACCTTCTGCGTTACGAAGACGATTTCACCGTAAAGGCCGACGATGTCAAAGCCGTCGTCGAATGGCTGAAATCGCGTAAAAGCACCCACGAAATCAACTATCGTCCGGCCCGTGTGCTGATGCAGGACTTCACCGGCGTTCCCGCCGTCGTTGACCTTGCCGCCATGCGTGATGCCGTGGTCAATATGGGTGGCGACGCCCAGAAGGTGAACCCGCTGTCACCGGTTGATCTGGTCATTGACCACTCGGTCATGATCGACTTCTTTGGCACCGACGACGCACTCGACAAAAACATGGAAGTCGAGTTTGAACGTAACGGCGAACGTTACGAATTCCTGCGTTGGGGCCAGAACGCCTTTAACAATTTCCGCATCGTTCCCCCGGGAGCCGGCATTTGCCACCAGGTCAACGTTGAACATCTTGCCAAGGTCGTCTGGACCGGCAAAGACGCCAACGGCAAAACCGTGGCTTATCCTGATACCCTGGTTGGTACCGATTCGCACACCACCATGGTGAATGGCCTGGCCGTTCTCGGTTGGGGTGTTGGGGGTCTTGAAGCCGAAGCCGCCATGCTGGGCCAGCCGATTTCCATGCTGATCCCGGAAGTTATCGGCTTTAAGCTGACCGGTGCCATGAAAGAAGGCATCACCGCAACCGACCTGGTTCTGCGTGTGGTTCAGATGCTGCGTGAAAAAGGTGTTGTTGGCAAATTCGTCGAATTTTACGGCGACGCGCTGGCCCACATGTCCCTGCCGGACCGCGCAACCATCGGCAACATGGCGCCGGAATATGGTGCGACCTGTGGCTTCTTCCCGATTGATGATGAAACCCTGAACTATATGCGCTCCACCGGTCGTTCCGAAGAACAGATCGCCCTGGTTGAAGCATATGCCAAAGAACAGGGCATGTGGGGCGACCCCGATCTGGAAGCGGTTTATACCGACACCCTGGAACTCGACATTTCCACGGTTGAACCGGCACTTTCCGGGCCGAAACGCCCGCAGGACCGCGTTTTGCTCAAGGATGCCGTCTCCAGCTTCACCAAAACCTTTGCCGATATGGCACCGGGTGTTGACGCCGAGCGTAGCGTCGATGTCAAAGGCGAAGATTTCGCGATGAAAGACGGTAACGTTGTTATCGCCGCCATCACGTCCTGCACCAACACTTCCAACCCGAGCGTCCTGATCGCGGCTGGCCTTCTGGCCAAAAAAGCCACCGAAAAGGGCCTGTCGAGCAAGCCGTGGGTGAAAACCTCGCTGGCACCGGGTTCGCTGGTTGTTGCCGACTATCTGGAAAAGGCCGGTCTGCAGGATTACCTTGACCAGCTTGGCTTTAACGTCGCCGGTTTTGGTTGCACCACCTGTATTGGTAACTCCGGCCCGCTCGCCGGTCCGATTGCCGGTGCAATTGAAGACCAGGACATGCTGGTCACTGCCGTTCTGTCGGGCAACCGTAACTTTGAAGGCCGCATCAGCCCGCATGTGAAGGCAAACTACCTTGCCTCGCCGCCGCTGGTTGTTGCCTATGCCATCGCCGGTAACCTGAAAGTTGACCTGAACAATGACCCGCTGGGTCAGGATCAGGATGGCAATGATGTTTATCTTAAAGACATCTGGCCGACCAACAAGGAAATCGCGGATACCATCGCGGCCTCGATCTCGGCCAAGATGTACAAGGACCGTTACGACAATATCTTTGCCGGTCCGAAACCGTGGCAGGCAATTCAGATCACCGAAGGCGAAACCTACGAGTGGGATAGCAAATCCACCTATGTTCAGAACCCGCCCTATTTTGTTGATATGGCTGCTGAACCGGGTGATTTCTCCGACGTCAAGGGCGCTCGTCCGCTTCTGATCCTGGGTGACTCCGTCACCACCGACCACATTTCTCCGGCCGGTTCGATCAAGGAAGAAAGCCCGGCAGGTGAATATCTGAAAGCCAATGGCGTTGCCGTTCGTGACTTTAACTCCTACGGCGCACGCCGTGGTAACCACGAAGTCATGATGCGCGGCACCTTTGCCAACATCCGTATCCGTAACGAAATGGCACCGGGCACCGAAGGCGGTGTTTCGGTTCATTACCCGTCTGGTGAACAGGGCTGGGTTTATGATGTCGCCATGCGTTACCAGGAAGAAGGCACGCCGCTGGTGATCGTCGCGGGTCAGGAATACGGCACCGGTTCCTCGCGTGACTGGGCAGCCAAAGGCACCAATCTTCTGGGTGTGAAGGCCGTTATCGCCGAAAGCTTTGAACGTATCCACCGCACCAACCTGGTCTGCATGGGCGTTTTGCCGCTGCAGTTCAAAAATGGTGAAGGTCGCAAGTCGCTCAAGCTTGATGGTAGCGAAACCTTCGACGTCGTTGGCATCGCCGATGGCATCACCCCGCAGCAGGACGTTACCGTTCGCATCACCCGCAAGGATGGTTCGACCGAAGAAGTAACCGCCCTGTGCCGCATCGATACCGAAAACGAAGTTCTGTATTTCCAGAATGGCGGTATCCTGCAGTTCGTGCTGCGCAACATGATTAAAGACGCTGCCTGATTAAAAACCCTTCGGGGTTTTCAGGCCCGTCGAGAATACCCCGTCAGTTCTGCTGACGGGGTGTTTTTTTGATTTTGAATTGATCTATCTCCTGAACTTCACAACAAAGACTGTTTAAATATTCAAATCTGCTCTTGTCTGCCTTTTGAAACGGGTGACAAAAATGTGTTTTGCCATTTATGATTATGCTTCTTAACGAATGACCAGTTACGACAAAATGCAACACCCGCGTGCACCGGTACGCGTTGGAACCCTAAGCCAGGGAAAAGTCCTGACCTGTGGACCCGACCTTCCACTGGGCGAGGCCATTGCCCTGATGCACCAGCAGCGCAGAAGTTCCATCGTCATCACCGAACAGAACCGTCCGCTTGGTGTATGGACAGAACATGATTGTCTGACAATCCGGGCAGATGACGAGACGGCATTCCTGCGCCCGATTTCGGACTGGATGTCATCGCCTGTCCGGACGATGTCGGCCCATGCCTCTGTCGAGGCCGCAACATTTCGTATGCGGCGCGACAAGCTGCGCCATCTGATCATTGTGGACGATGCCGAATGCCTAGTGGGCATCATCAGCCAAAGCGACCTGATCCGTGTTCCCGGTGCCATTCATCCGTTGCGTGAACGCAATGTCGCCTCCATCGTGCGGCGCAACACCGTTTGCATGCCCGGCGACACGCCGATTGATCAGTTGCAAGCAACGATGCGTGATAACGAATGTGACAGCGCCATCGTTTTCAAACCCGCCACCTATATCGAGCCCGCCTTGCCGCTCGAACCACCGGCGGAAACGGAAACATCCAGTGTCACCTATGACATTGGCATTGTCACCGAACGCGACATTGTCGGTTATCTGGTCAAACGTGGTGCCCCTATTACCGCCTGGGAAATTGCCAGCCATCCCGTGCGCCAGATCCCGGATGCCACCAGCCTGCAAGACGCCCGCCAGATCATGATGGATCATCAAATCCGTCATCTGGTTGTGACAGACCCGCAAGAGACCGTACCGGGCATTCTTTCTTTTAATGACCTGCTGGCATCGATTGAGCATGATTATTTGCAACACATGCACAATGCGATGGAAGATCGCGATACAGCACTTGCCCGGGCACAAAAGGCCCTGCATCTCAGCCGCAAGATCATTGAAAGTTCCCCTGACGGCATCATCATTGTTGATGATCAGGGCAGGATCGAAGACGTCAACCCTTCCTTTACCCGTGTCACCGGCTATAGTCGGGCCGAAGCCATTGGCAGCAGCCCCAACATTTTGCAATCCGGGCGCCATGACCGCACCTTTTATCAGGATATGTGGCAAAGCATCACCCGCGCCGGGCGCTGGCAGGGGGAAATCTGGAACCGGCGCAAATCGGGGGAAATTTACCCCGAATGGCTATCCATCATTGCCATTCGCGACGAGGAAGGCCGGGTTTTACAATATGCCGGCATTTTTTCCGATATTACCGACCGCAAACAAACCAGCGAAGATATTCGCCGGCTGTCCCACTATGACGAGCTAACCGGCTTTCCCAACCGCCGACGGTTCCTGGATGTGCTGGGGCGCACCCTGAATGAACGACGCGGCAGCAAGGACAATGTGGCGGTTCTGCTCATCGACATCGATAATTTTCAGCGTATCAACAACACATTGGGTCATAGTGTGGGGGATGATGTGCTGGTCGATTTCGCCGGTCGTCTGAACCGTGCCTTGCCAACCGGTGCCTTGCTGGCCCGGATGGGGGCCGATGATTTTGCCATTCTCCTGCCCCAGACACATGAAAGCGACACGCTGGAAACCATCGCGCAGGATTTGATGGAAGTGTTTAATCAGCCACATTTCTCGGCCAACGGGACGGAGCTGTTTATCACAGCCAGCATGGGCATTACGCTATATCCCCGTGATGGCAATGATACCACCATGTTGTTGCGCAATGCCGAAATTGCCATGCTGCGGGCCAAGGGCCACGGTCGCAACCGGTTTAACCATTATAACCGGTCCATGAACACCGTCAGCCGCGACACCCTGGCCCTGGAAAGCGATTTGCGCCATGCCGTGGAGCGGCGCGAATTTTACCTCGCCTATCAGCCCCAGTTCATTGCAGCAAACGGCCAACTGTCCGGGTTTGAAGCCCTGATCCGCTGGCGCCATCCCAAACATGGCGTCATCGGGCCCGACAAATTCATTCCGCTGGCCGAAGAAATTGGCATGATTGATGAAATCGGGCTGTGGGTGCTACGCACAGCCTGTATGCAAACTGTTCAATGGCGGCAAAAGGGGCTGCATAACATCACAATGGCGGTCAATGCCTCGCTCCAGCAATTTAACAGCCCGATCGAGTTTGGCGACCTTGTGGCCTCGGCCCTGAATGAGACCGGGCTTGCCGGGGACCGCCTGGAAATTGAAATTACCGAAAGCCTGTTTATGCAGGATATCGAAGATACCTGTCGCAAATTGCAGCGTATCAGCGATTTGGGGGTTAAAATCGCGCTGGATGACTTTGGCACCGGTTTTTCCAGCCTGAGCTATCTGCGCCATGTGCCGTTCGATGTGCTGAAAATTGACCGCAGTTTTGTCAATGATATCGGCAAAGGTATTGGCGGTAGCGAACTGGTGCGCACCATCATCAACATGGCGCATAACCTGGGTAAAAGCTGTATTGCCGAAGGGGTTGAAAACCTCTCGCAGGAGCAATTCCTGCGTGAGCACGGGTGCGATTTCCTGCAGGGCTTTTTGCGCGGGCGTCCCGTACCCGCCGACGAGATCGAAAAGACCTTCGCCCATCTGTTTAGTCAGCCCCATAGCCAGGCCGAATATAAACCAAATTAACGCCTGTGCCCTTTATTCCGGCATGAATTTGGCCGACAGAAAAGGCGGAAACGGCATACCGTTTCCGCCTTAATTTTATCCAACAAGATGCGGATAAAGCCAATACCTTAGCTGATCAGTCCGCGGATCAGAATAAAGGCGATTGCCGCCGGGGCGATGAACTTCACCAAAATGCCCCAAAGATTGATCCAGACGGGCACCGTGCCATTATGTGAGGCAACATCGGCCTTGGCAGCACCCCAGATCACCCAGCCGACAAACAGCGAAATAAACAGACCGCCAATTGGCAGGAACAATTTCGACGAGACAAAATCCATCAAGTCAAAGAAGGTCAGACCAAAGAATTTGGTGTCCTTCATGATTCCCATCGACAGGGAAGACGGAATGCCAAGCACAAAAATGATCAAGCCCATGATGATGGACGCAACCTTGCGGCTGATGCCACGATCATCGACGAAATAAGCCACCACAACTTCAAGAATCGACACCGACGAGGTCAGCGCCGCAATTGCAAGAAGCAGGAAGAACAGGAAGGCAAAAACTTCGCCAAACGGCATCTGCGCAAAAACGGCTGGCAGGGTGATAAAGGTCAGGCCCGGCCCCGCAGCCGGATCAAAGCCAAAGGCAAAAACGGCTGGCAAAATCAGAAGACCCGCCAGAACGGCAACTGCCGTATCAAGCAGAACAACCCAGCCTGCAGCACCGGCAATGTTTTCCTTTTTCGACAGATACGAGCCATAGGTAATCATGGCCCCCATTCCAAGGGAAAGCGAGAAAAACGCCTGCGACAGCGCATCCGAAACGGTATTCCAGGTCACTTTTGCAAAATCGGGCTGCAACAAAAAGCTAAGCCCCGCATCAGCACCGGGCAGAGTAACGGCACGCACGATCAGAACCAGAAGCAGCACGAACAGGGCAGGCATCAGAATTTTGGAAGCACGCTCAATGCCGCTGCCAATGCCCGAGAGCACGACAAACACCGTCAGCGCCATAAAGATGGCATGATATACAAGCGGCGAAATATTGCTGGAAATAAAGCCGTCAAATGCAGCTCCCAGCACGGCCGGATCGCTGCTTGAAAGAGCGCCGGTCACAGCCTTGACCATATAGGCAATGGTCCAGCCTGCAACGACGCTGTAAAATGACAGGATTGTAAAGGCTGCGCCAACACCACACAGGCCAACCAGAGGCCAGGCCCCGCCCTTCAGTTTTTTAAAAGCACCAATGGCATTCTTTTCAGCCATACGGCCAATCACCATTTCTGCCAGCATCACCGACAGACCGATGGTAAAGACCAGTGCGAGATAAATCAGCAGAAAGGCACCACCCCCGTTACTTCCTGCCATATAGGGAAATTTCCAGATATTCCCCAGACCAACCGCCGAACCCGCGGCTGCCAGAATAAAGCCGAGGCGTGACCCCCAATGCTCACGTTTTATCATTTCCTGCAAACCCTCTTGTCTTGCCAGTCTCTTTATGTGCCTTGAAAGGGACGATGGACCGGCTTTCTTTTGCGTTATAAAAAAACAGGGGCACCCCGGCCCCTGGTATTATCCCCTACGATAAACATCCCTTAATATCACCGTTTTTTGGAAATTTCCTGGAAATATTGCGTTTATCCACGCAAGAAATGTGCATTTTACAGACCGTCGCTTGGTTCAACCGCTTGTGATTGGCAGGTGAGGACGCAATCGGCAATGATGGGCGCATGAAAATAGAAATGCTCAAAAACCCGCGGTATGGCGTCCTGACAGCATTGCTCTCGCTTGCTGTATCGGGCCCTTCCTATGCCGCCACAGCACAAAATACCAGCGTCACGCCGCAAGCGGTTGTTGAACTGTTTACCTCCGAAGGATGCAGTTCCTGCCCACCGGCCGATACAGTGCTGCGCGATATTTCCAGGGAAACAGACAACCTGCTTTTGCTGTCTTTCCATGTTGATTACTGGAATTATCTGGGGTGGAAAGACCGCTTTTCCGAACCTGCCTATACCGATCGTCAGCGCAAATATGCGTCTTTCAACCATCAAAACTATGTCTACACCCCGCAGATCATTATCAATGGGGCAGGTTCAATCCGCGCCACAAACAAGGATGCCATCCTTGAGGCTGCGTTAAAAAAACCGTCACCGCTGCAATCGTGGATCACCATCACGACCGACAGCACAGCCGGTCAAAAGCCCGGTGGCATCATTCATCTGGCAGCCCCGGCCAATGCCTTGCCGCATACGCCGCTTAAAATATGGCTGCTGGGATTTGACCGGCATGCCAGCACGGAAGTCGATGCCGGTGAAAATGCCGGTCTTAATCTCCGGCATGTCAATATCGTGCGCGAACTGGACGACCTTGGCACCTGGGATGGCAAACCGCGCGATATTCCCGTGCGCCTGGAATATGAATGCAATGGCGGCATTGCCGTTTTATTGCAGGAGGAAAATGGCGGACCGATCCTTAGTGCAAGCATGGCACGGTTCCATTAATGGCAAGATTTCCCGGTTTACCGTCAGGCCAGCGGGCACGTTTTTATTAAAATAATGTGCAAAAACGCACCTGCCTGAACCCAAGATTGACCTGAAACAAAGTCTCGTCGGCAAATGTCGGATAAAGCATGATTCCAATGACACTTCACGATATAGAAGTGCATAACTTGTGAATGGTTTGTGTGGCCTGGATGATTGTTTTTACCGGTTCTGATCTGACCTGCCGCCGGGGTGAAAGGCTTGTTTTTGCCGATCTGTCGTTCGATGCGCGTCCGGGCGATGCCCTGATGCTGCGCGGACGGAACGGTGCCGGTAAATCCAGCCTGCTGCGCCTGATGGCCGGGCTGTCCGAACCGCTGACCGGCACCATTTGCTGGGAAAATGAAAATATCCGCCAAGACATGCCTGCCCATCGCGCCCGGATGCAGTATCTGGGCCATCAGGATGCGGTCAAACCCGTCCTGACAGTGCGCGATAATCTGCGCCTGTGGGCCAGCCTGCGCGACGTTGATAATGTGGATGCCGCCATTGACCAGGCGCTGGATGCGTTGGGAATCCTGCATCTTGCCAATAGCAGCGGCCGGTTTCTGTCAAGCGGGCAAAAACGCCGTACCGCCCTTGCCCGCATCCTGATTGGCGAAAGTAACCTGTGGCTGCTTGATGAACCCACCGTCGGGCTGGATCGCGAATCCTGTGCTGATCTCGCACACCTGATTGATGATTTTCGCACGCGCGGCGGCGTGGTTGTGTATTCAACCCATATCGATCTTGATGTGCAATCTCCACGCATTTTGAACCTGGATGAATTCGCTATTCCAATGTTTGACTGGCTGGCTGACGATGCCCCGGAAGATGCGGATACCCCGAACCCCGACGGCAGCAGTATGACACGGGACAGCACATCAACATCATCGCGGAAAAAGGCACACAGCCCCTCAACCGATTTTGAGGGGATTGCATGAAAATACTCATCGCCATTCTCGCCCGGGATTTGCGACTTGCGCTTCGTCAAGGCGCGGATTCCATCATGGTGGTAGCGTTTTTCATTGTGACGACCACGCTGTTTCCTTTCGGTGTCGGGCCGGAAGCCAATATTCTGGCACGGATCGCATCAGGGGTTATCTGGGTGTCGGCCCTGCTCGCGGCGATGCTGTCACTGGAACGGGTTTTCCAGACCGATTTTGAAGATGGCACACTGGAGTTACTTGCCCTCTCACCGGTCCCGCTGGAGCTGGTCGTACTGGGCAAGGTTCTGGCACATTGGCTGACCACGGGCCTGCCACTGATTATTACAGCACCCGTCATGGCGGTCATGCTGAATATGAACAGCGCCGGTTTTGGGACATTGATGCTGGCAATGCTGGTGGGGACACCGGCGCTCAGCCTGATTGGCGCGATTGGTGCGGCCCTTATTCTCGGCGCGCGCCGGGGCGGAGTTCTGGTTTCACTGCTGGTTTTGCCGTTATATATTCCGGTACTTATTTTTGGCGCCGGGGCGGTCGAGGCATCGCTGCTCGGCCTGCCTGTCGGGGAGCATTTACAAATTATGGGGGCTATCCTGCTATTAACGCTGGCCCTGGCCCCCTTGGCCGCCGCACGCGCGCTGCGGCTGGCTGTTGAATAAACGATAATTCCGGCAAGCAGGGAAGACGCCCCTCCCTGCCCGCCACGACACAGACCGAGAGAAAGACCGTCAAACCGGTGTGGAGCCGTTTCCCGCCGTGATGCGAATGGACAAGGAAAAATGCATCGTTTCGCCAAACCAAGTGTATTCCTGAAACTGGCCAGTGCCATCATGCCCTGGGCTATTGGCATTACGGTCGTGACACTTGCTGTCGGGTTATATCTGGCACTGGTGGCATCCCCGGCCGATTACCAGCAGGGCGATACCGTGCGCATCATGTATATTCATGTGCCTGCCGCCTGGATGGGCCTGTTTTGTTATGTCGGCATGGCCATTTGCGGGACCATGAGCCTGATCTGGAAACATCCGCTGGCCGACATTGCCGCCCGGGCCACCGCACCGATTGGCGCCACCTTTACCGCCCTTTGCCTGATTACCGGCTCGCTTTGGGGGGAACCGATGTGGGGCACCTGGTGGGTATGGGATGCCCGGCTGACATCGATGCTGATCCTGCTGTTTTTGTATCTGGGTTACATGGCACTGGTAAATGCCTTTGATGACCCTGAACGCGGGTCAAAGGCCGGGTCTGCCCTGGCCCTGGTGGGTGTGATCAATGTGCCGATTGTGAAATTTTCCGTCGATTGGTGGAACACCCTGCACCAGCCCGCATCGGTTGCCCGCATGGGTGGGCCCAGCATTGACCCCAGCATGTTGTGGCCGCTGTTTTTGATCGCGATTGGCTTTACCGGCTATTATGTGGTTGTGCTGATCGTGCGGGTCCGCCTGGAATTGAATGAACGGCGCATTCGCGCCCTGCAACTGGGCGGTGTTGGCCAAAGTGCGGCCGACCAGCAACATCTGGCCGTCCCGGCCAAGCAGGCAGGAGCGGGAGAATGAGCAATTTTTTTGAAATGGGCGGCTATGCCGGTTATGTCTGGTCCAGCTATGGTCTTGCCACCATTGCGCTGGTTGTTCTTCTGATGGTTAGCCTGCGCGGCCTGAAAAAAAGCCGCCGCGACCTGGCCCATCTTGAAACCCTGTTAAAATCACGGCGACCGCGGCGCAAAAAAGCGCAGCCGGACGCAGAATCCTGATCGGAGGGGAAAACATTGTCCCTGTCACGTGCAAAATCACGCAAACGCCAACGCCTGTATCTGGCGGGGTTGGCCGTGCTCGCCGCCGCCGGTGCCGCCGCCCTGGGCCTGACCGCCTTTCGTGATTCGGTTGTTTTCTTTTTCAGCCCGACCGAACTGGCCGAACAATCGCCGATGTCGCCAGACCGCCGCCTACGCATAGGTGGCCTGGTCGAGGAAGGGTCACTGCAAAAACTGGCGGATGGCAAAACCGTTACTTTTACCGTTACCGACATGCAGCATGACGTCCAGGTCGCCTATACCGGTATCCTGCCTGACCTGTTTCGCGAGGGCCAGGGTGTGGTCGCCGAAGGCCACATGAACCCGAAAGGTCAGTTTGTTGCCCAGGAAGTTCTCGCCAAGCATGATGAAAATTACATGCCCCGCGAAGTGGCCGATGCCCTGAAAAAAAGTGGTCACTGGGAAGAGATCGAAGCGAAAAATGCAAAAAATATGCGTAATTAAGCCATATTTTTGAACCATCAGAAATATCGGGGATATTTCTTTTTTGGGATGGTTTCAATTTTGGCACGTTTTCAGATAGCCTTAGCGCCCATCACCAGATGGCAGGGGAAACCCTGTTTTTCTTATGACAGGACGAAGCACCAGACGGCATGATCGCAGAAACCGGACATTTCGCGCTTATTCTTCTCATGACGCTGGCCTTCTGCCAGGCCATCCTGTTTTCACCGCTTGGCATTTTTTTCCGGCGCGGTTCGCTTAGGCTTAACAGTGCTGCAAATTTGCAAACAACCGGGGGGACCGCATCGCTTGGCACGCGGGAACAGCCCGGTTTTCCGCATAACTTTTTGTCCACCCTTCTTCATCCTGGCGCGATACGGATAACCGCCAACACAGCCCTCCCGCCCATGCAAGGCTGGCCGTTACCGGTATTGATTTGCCTGTTGGCACTGGGCGCACAAGCCAGCCAGATTTACAGCTTTGTCACCAGCGATTTCACCCTGGCAATAGTGGCCGAATACAGCCATTCATCCACCCCGGTCATATACCGTATTGCCGCTGCCATCAGCCCGGATTGCGGGGCAACGCTGCTTTGGGTCACGCTGACATCGGTTGCGACCATTCTATTTCTGATCCAGGACGCCATTTTCAAAAAGGCAGAAAACCCGCAGGCAATTATATCCATCATGGGATTGGTCGTCGCCCTGCTTGCCGCCAGCGTTTTGATTGATGGCACGCCTTTTGCGCGCCTCGCCGCTCCGCCGCTTGACGGGCAGGGCTTTGATCCCCAATCGCAGGATATTCTCGATCTTTTCTACTCGCCGGTCCTGTATGCCGGGTTGTCGGGGTTGTCGGTTATTTTTGCCGCCACCATTGCCGCCCTGCCCCGCGCAGCCCTGCATCGCGCCTGGGCCGAAATGCTGCGCCCCTGGACCATTCTGTCCTGGACATTGCTGGGTGCGGCAATGGCGATCAGCGCCTATCGCGCCTATTCCCAGCAAAGCTGGGGCAACTGGTGGTATTGGGATGCGTCGGAAAATGCGGTATTGCTGCCCTGGCTTCTGGCGACCGCCTTTTTGCATTGCCTTGCCGTTCTGGAAAAAACCGAAGCCCTGAAACCCTGGACCGCCCTTTTGGCCCTTTCCGCCTTTGGTGCCGGGTGGTTTGGCACCTTTTTGTCCCGATCTGACCTGTTGGGTCCTCTGCCTGCCGCCCTGCGTTCCAGTGGCGATAACGCGGTTCTGCTCATCGGTTTTTGTGTGCTGTTTGCCGGGGCTTATTATCTGTTTGCGCGTGTGGCCGGGCAATTGCGCGAAAATGCCGATTTTACCCTGGTGTCGCGCGAAAGCGCGATGTTCATCAATAGTGTGATGCTGTCCATAGCCGCCGCTATTGTCATGATCGGCACCGTTTATCCGCTGTTTTTGCGCTGGCTGGGTGGCACCATCATTACCGTGGGGCCGCCGTTTTTCGTTCAGGCCTTAATGCCCGTTACCCTTGCAATGCTGCTGCTGATGGGGCTATCCCCCACCTTACGCTGGCGGGTTGATGGTGCCGCATCGGTGGGTCGGCGCATGAAACTGGCGCTGATCCTGTCCATCATTGTCACCCTGTTTGCCTGGATGCGCCACATTAATGCACCGTCCCTGCCGTTGCTGGGCATTGGCCTTGCCGCGTGGGTGGTGACGGCAGCCCTTGGCGATTTGTGGGAAAAGCTGTGGCGCCACCGCGATCATGGCGAAAGCAAATATCGCAATATCCAGTTACTCGGCCCGCGTTATCTGGGCATGTCGCTGGCCCATATCGGCATGGCATTGCTGATTGCCGGTGGATCCGCCAGCAGCATATGGGAAGACCAGTCGGTTCTGTCTGCCCGCACCGGGCAAAGCATCGAAATTGGCCCCTATAATTTGCAATATGAAGGGGTTTCCCTGCTGCCGGGCGAAAATTTTGCCACCCGCAAAGCCAAATTCATTGTTTATCGCAATGCGCAGCCCGTAACCGAACTTTATCCTGAAGTCCGCTATTATCCGATTCGTGGGGTTGAGACCAAAGAATCCGCCATTTGGCATGGCCGCGATGGCGACCTGCATATATCAATTGGCGACCGCGCCGAGGATAGTGGCCGTATTGTTGATGTCCGTTTTCTGCCCATGATGCCGTGGGTCTGGGCGGGCATGATGCTTATCCTGCTAGGCGGGATCATAAATGTGCTGACCCGCATGATCCTGCTTTTCAAGAAGAACGGAGTTTCCGCCCCATGAGGTTCTGGATCGCTGTCATACCGCTGGTGCTGTTTGCGGCACTGGCCGGTATTTTTCTGACCAATATCGGCAAGGACCAGTCCGTTATTCCATCGGCCCTGATTGGTAAACCCGCCCCGGAATTTTCCCTGCCGCCCCTGCCGGGACGCGACAAGGGGATATCACATAGCGACCTGACACAGGGCCATGTTTCCGTCATTAATATCTTTGCGTCCTGGTGCGTGCCCTGCCGGGCCGAACACCCGATGATCAAACGCCTTGCCGCCGAAGCCGATGTACCGGTCTATGGCCTGAATTACAAGGAAAAGGACCCGCAGGACGGTGTGAACTGGCTAGATGAAATGGGCGATCCCTACACCGCTGTCGGCATGGACATTTCCGGACGTACCGCCATTGATTTTGGCGTCTATGGCGTGCCGGAAACCTTCATCATCGATGGGCAGGGCAAAATCGCCTATAAACAGGTTGGCCCGATTGATGAAAAAACACTGGAAGACGTTCTGCTGCCGAAAATCAGGGAGTTGAAAAAAGGATGATGCGCTTTCTTCGCCTGAATGGGCCGTTAATGCTTCCGATGCTGGCCCTGATCCTGGCTCTGTCCTTTTATGCCCGCCCGGCCTATGCCGTGAACCCGGATGAAATGCTGTCCGACCCGGCGCTGGAGGCCCGCGCCCGCGAAATTAGCGAGGAATTGCGCTGCCTGGTCTGCCAGAACCAGTCAATTGACGATTCCGATGCCGATTTGGCCCATGATTTGCGCGTTCTGGTGCGCGAACGCCTGCTGGCGGGCGACACCAACGAACAGGCCATCAACTATATCGTCGCGCGCTATGGCGATTATGTGCTGCTGAACCCACCGCTCAAGCCCGATACCTATATTCTGTGGGCCAGCCCGTTTATTCTGGTGGGGCTTGCCGGGTTGGCCGTGTTCGGATTTTATCGTCGCAAAAAACGTGAAGGCCGCACCACACCGGCCAACCTGACCGATCAGGAACGCAAACGCCTTAATGAAATTCTGGATCCTTCGGGAGATTAAGCCGCCCATGACCGGCACGAAAGACAGCATCGCCAGCACCTTATACCGGACGGATAAAAAATGATCTGGCTGGGTATAGCAGGACTTTCCTTACTGTCATTCATCACCGTGCTTTTCACGGCCTTTTGGCATGGCAAAAATTCGGCGGTGGCGGGCGATGTTACCGCCCTGCATCGCAATACAACTGCGCGCCCACTGGATGCCAAACCCAAATACCAGATCGGTGACGTTGTTGATGACGATGACGACGACGATGAAGATGATCTGGATGATGACGTGGATTATATCACGGGTTCGCAAGGCCGGGATCATGACCTCGATCATAACCGCACGGATGCCCATGCTGCTGCTGGCACAGCTTCATCACCAACCACCACAGGCCATACGCCAAACCAGGCCGAAGGGATTGACCGGAAACGGGCTATCGGGGTTGGTTTACTGGCGATTGTTCCTGTCATCGCCGCCCTTGGCATCTATTTATGGCAGGGCCACCCGGAGATGCCCGCCCGCCCCTATGCCGAGCGGGCAAGTGAACGCAACATTGCCGCCGCAGCCGCGGCATCTGTTGATTCCGACGACCCGGATGCCCAGACCGACAAACAAATTCGCCGATTGCTGGGGCAAATTGTGATTTCACTGGAATCCAACCCGCGCAATCTGCAGGGCTGGCTGGTTCTGGCGCGCGGGTCCTTGCGGCTTGGCGATATTGACCGCGCGGTTGCCGCCTATCGCCGGGCCTATGCCCTGTCGGGGCAAAACCCGCTGCTCGCGATCGAATATGCCGATACCCGCATTACCGCCCAGGGCGGCCATATTGACGAGGTTTCGCGCAATCTGGTGCTTCATGCGCTGGGCCAAATGCCCAATCATCGCCTTAGTCGCTATTATTATGGTGTGATGCTCGAACAGCAGGGACATTTGGAACAATCCCTTCATGTCTTAAAGGACCTTGTCCGGGACCTTCCGGCGGATGCGCCACTTCATGCCTCGACCGCAGCTGAAATTGCCTCCCTGCAGGCGCAGATCGAGGCCAGTAAAAACAGTGGCAATGGCAGTGATAGCGACAGCGGCAGCGGCAACGGCACCAACGCCCCCGCAAATTAAAGACAAATCGCTTTAGGGGCCAAACCTGTCACCTTTAGGCATGCCTAAAGGCCGCTGAGCCACCCGGCCACAAACAGCCCCAAGACGATCAGGGCGACCAGCATCCCCAACGTGCCGATCAGCCCAATAATGCGGGTTAATAGCGGCCATTCCGCCAGGGCGGCAAGATCGGCACGGGACGATGCCTCATGCCCTTTTTGTCCTTCTTGTCCTTTCTGTCCGTCCTTAGGGTGTACAGCCCTATTCCCTAACCTTTCAGTGCCCTGTTCCTTTAACGGCTCCTGCACTACGGTTGATTCCGGTTTATTTGCTGCGGCATTGCCATCGCCGGGATCGTGTTTTTCATCCTGCCCGGCATATTTACGCAAATGCCCGTCATAACGGCGCAGGGCCTCCTCGCCGCTCATGGCGGGCAGGTTAATGCGGTCCAGAAACGTCCCATCTGACCGGGACGGCGTTTTAGGATTCGCCCGTTCCGATGACTGAGTGGATGCCGATGATTTTTGCCGCTCTTGTTGCGTTTGCTGGTCTTGCGGTTTTCGAGGGTTTTTCACGTATCAGGCTCTGGTTACAATCATCATGACGGGATGTAGGCACGCAGACAGGCAGGTAAAACAAAACCGCCATTGGCCGTTTGATCGCCAATGACGGTTTTTAAAAACCATTGTTCTGCCGCCACCATTGGTAGGCAGGCAAAACGCCCCTTACTGCGAAGAGGCCACGTCGTCATCCCCATCCTGGGACTGATAAACCGGCCATTTACCAGCGGCAAGCCGGTCAAGCGACGGGCGATCCTGGCCCAAACGCGAACGGTACATCCAAAGATTTGCCATCACCCGTTCAATAAACAGGCGGGTTTCACGCGACGGAATGCTTTCAATGAAATAAAGCGGGTCTTCATTATCCTTAAGCGCCTTTTGCCAGCGACCAAGATTGCCAATACCGCCATTATAGGCCGCCATTAACTGCAAAAACCCGTTATCAACCCCGTTCTGATCCAAAAGATGGCCGACATATTTTTGCCCCAGGCCGATATTGATTTCCGGCTCATAAAGCTCTGCCCGTTTGGCCCCGCGATAGCGGGTATTGCCAATATAGCTGGCGGTTGCCGGCATCAACTGCATCAGGCCCCGCGCGCCCACATGGCTGCGGGCCTCGGCATTAAAGCCCGATTCCTGACGCATCAGGGCGTAAATCAGGGCACGGTCAACGTTATAGCCCCCTTCAGGCACCCATGACGGCACAGGATATAACGCATTCACAATCACCTCGCCCGATTTCTGGGCGATGTAATTGCCAAGGCGCATGGTCAGCGCGGCAAAATTTTCGCTATCCGCCAGGGCCAAAACAGCGCGGCGCAGGCTGGGGTCGGTGGAAATGGCAGCTTTGCGCAATTCGCGTTCCGCCTCGTGACGGTTGCCAATCTGTAACAGGGCGAGGGCACGCCGCCCTTTCGGGTCCAGGCGCAATTTATTGGCGCGGTCCTGGGTCAGGCTCAGGCTGTCCCAGTCAAACACGTCATCACGACCCAATGCGCGCAAGGCCAGCAAACCATAAAACGAACGCGGATATTTTGCTGCCCGGTTCAAAAGCTTGTCAGCCCGATCAAACTTTCCCCCGGCCAGGTCAATACGTGCCGCCCAAAATGCCCCGGCCGACCGTGTCCAGCTTGACGCGTACTGGTTGGTTGAAAGATCATCAAACTGCTGGTGGGCTTCGTCAAACTTGTTCAGGCGCCAAGCGGTCAAACCGGCAACCCACAGGGCTTCGGGCAGGTATTTACCAGACCGTTTGGCTGCGCGCGCCGCATGCTTTAACGCCAAATCCGGTTTGCCAAAATAATAATAGCCCGAGGCAATCGCCGCCCGGGCCTGGTCCTGTTCATAGGCATCAAACAGATGCTGCGCTTCCTGGCTATCAAGGATTTCAAGCGCGCCTGTCGGCCAGCCCGAGCGTATACGCGCATGAATGCGGCGTTTTAAAACCGAAACCCGGCTGCGCTGTGCGGCAGACAGGCTTTTGGTCGATTTATGATAATAGGGACGAATGTCCTCGTAATCATATCCAGCGCCCTTAAGATAGGACCCGACCGGGCTTTTGGGCTTTGCCGCCGAACCACGGCGCATCATGGCAAGTTTGTAAATGCGCGGCGCTTCGGGCAGGTCGGCATATTTCGCCAGCCAGTCGCGCAATTCGGAAAACCGGGAACGATAGGCCGTCGGATGCAGATAACGCTGCGCCATGACATGGCCCATCAAAACATCATCGGACAGCCGCGATATCAGATGATCGGCATCCTTCCAGCGACCGTCCTCCTGTACCTTGAAAATCTGGCGATACAGTTCGGCATCACGGCTGGAAAGAACAGACGGGATTTTAACCGCATCGCTGTCAGATGCGTCGTCCAGGCCAGGGCTGCTAAGTGCGGCCTGTTCCTGTGCAGCATGCGCCACTTTTGGCCCGGTCACACACAAGGTGGCCAGAGCAAAAACGGTAAAGCTACGCTTGATCCGCGCTGAAATACGCGAACTGAACACTATGCTTGCTTCGATCAAAACCTGTTTTCCCCAATCGGACCCCGGTGTGAACGCGGTTTTTCTAACCCGAAGCAGTTTGTCGTCGCAACCTGTCTCAGCGGTTTTTTCCACTTTTCTGGGCAAATATATACCAGCAATTTCGCAGGCAACGAAGCCTTTTTATCCTATAATCAGCACCTTGCCCGACCCACGGTTGCGTTTGCATAGCAGCCCTGCCTGTCGCATAAAACGAGTCTTATTTTGGCAATTTTCCAAAAACAGTTATCGAATCCCGGCCATCACCCTGCCCGGGAAGCGTTTTTTGCAGGCATTATTCTGATATCAAGGATGAAAATGGCAGCCCCAAAAGGGGCAATAAAACCGCGCGGAATGCCTGGCCTAATTTGCCACGCCACGCCATTTTTTAACAATGGCGCGCAAATCCTGCCAGGCCACACGTTTTTGTTCGGGCGTCTTGATCAAATATTCCGGGTGATACATTGCCGTGACATCCACCTGCAGCGAATCGGAAAAGGCAATATCTTTCCAGGTGCCACGCAGGCGGGTAATGCCCTTGTTTTCAGCCAGCAAAACCTTTGCCGCATTCCCGCCCATGCACACCACGATGCGCGGGGATACCAGCGCAATGTGACGGCGCACAAACGGTTCGCACACCATTAATTCATCCGGGGTTGGCTGGCGGTTTCCCGGCGGACGCCAAGGCAGGATATTGGTCATATAAACCGTTTCGCACGATAATCCGATGGACCGCAACATCGCCTCAAGCAACTGCCCTGGCGCGCCAGCAAAGGGCAGGCCCTGCCGGTCTTCGTCGGCATCGGGCGTTTCGCCAACCAGCATGATTTCCGCCGCCGGGTCACCCGCACCAAAAACCGTGTTACTGGCCGACTTTTTAAGCGCACATCCGTCAAATGCGGTAACAGCCTGACGCAAATCATCAAGCGTTTGCGCATCCGACGCCGCCCGCTGGGCCGATTGGCGGGCCTCATGCGGGGCATCGGACAAAACAAACCCACCCGTGCCAACAGGTGGCATCATGGCACCAACACTGCCTGCCCCCGCCGCCGCGCTGCGGCCAGAGCCAGCACCTTTCAAACCAAAGGTCCCCCGCCCGCCCGGTGCGGTTTTCGGCGCATTGCCCTGGCGCGAAAGACTTTCCGAAGCCCGGAACCGGTCTAACGGTTCGTCGGCAATGGCTTCATCAACACCCATTTCATATTGCCAGATAAGGGCTTGCAGCGCATCGAGGCTATTTACATCAAAATTTGATATTGGTTTACTCATTTACACAATAAAGGCGTATGTTTTAAGTACATCCTTCAAAAGGACGACAACCGGCTGGCGTGACTTTAACGAGTTTGAGCGCGTTGTGCCATATACAAACAGAAGATTAATCGGTATAGATATACCGATTAAATACGCAGTGCAGTAAGGGGCCTGGGCGAGACCCCGATCATGACGATACCGCCGCAGCACACAAACGGCAAAAAGCCAACGCTGCGATAAAGGAGAGAGACGAGATGGAACGGGAATCCATGGAATTTGACGTGGTGGTCGTTGGTGCAGGCGTTTCGGGCCTTGCCGCTGCCATCCGCCTGATGCAACTCGCCCAGGAGCAGGAAAAGGAAATCACGGTTTGCGTGGTGGAAAAGGGCGCCGAGGTCGGGGCGCATACCCTGTCGGGGGCGGTTATTGAACCACGCGCCATTAACGAACTGTTCGCCGACTGGCAGGAACGTGGCGCACCGCTGAATGTTGCCGCCAGCGATGACCAGTTTATGATGCTCAGCGAAACGGGGGCGCGCAAACTGCCCACCCCGCCGCAAATGCACAATAAGGGCAATTACATTGTCAGCCTGGGCAATGTCTGCCGCTGGCTGGGCGAACAGGCCGAGGCACTGGGGGTAGAGGTTTATCCCGGTTTTGCCGCCGCAGAGGTGCTGCTTCACGATGACGGGTCGGTCAAAGGCATTGCAACGGGCGATATGGGACTGTTGCGTGATGGCACCCCTGGCCCCAACCACGAACCGGGCATGGAACTGCATGCCAAATACACCTTCTTTGCCGAAGGCTGCCGTGGGTCTTTGTCCGAGCAATTGATCCGCAAGTTCGATTTGCGCAAAAATGCCGATCCGCAAACCTATGGCATTGGCATCAAGGAATTGTGGGAAGTTGACCCGGCCGTGCACAAGGAAGGCACCATCCAGCACACGGTTGGCTGGCCGCTGGATAGCAAAACCTATGGCGGGTCGTTCCTCTATCATCTGGATAACAACCAGGTCGCGGTTGGTTTTGTGATTGGCCTGGATTACGAAAACCCGCATCTCAGCCCGTTTGACGAATTTCAGCGTTTCAAAACGCACCCGGAAGTGCGCAAGATTTTTGAAAATGGCCGTCGTATTTCATACGGCGCACGCGCGCTGAACGAAGGCGGTTTTCAATCCCTGCCCGATCTGGTTTTTCCCGGTGGTTGCATCATTGGCTGTTCGGCCGGCTTTATGAATGTGCCCAAAATCAAGGGCTCGCACACCGCGATGAAAACCGGCATGCTGGCCGCCGAGGCCGCGTTCGAGCAACTGACCAGCGACAGCCCGGCACCGGTGCTCGATGCCTATCCCAAGGGTGTTGAAAACAGCTGGATTTACCCGGAACTTCACAAGGTCCGCAACATCCGCCCCAGCTTTGCCAAATGGGGCTTTTGGGGCGGCATGGTCTATAGTGCGGTTGATACCTATGTCTTTGGTGGCAAGGCCCCCTGGACCTTTAAAAACCATGCGGACCATTCCTGCCTGAAACCGGCAGCGGATATGCCGAAAATTGACTATCCCAAGCCGGATGGCAAGATCAGCTTTGACAAGCTTTCATCGGTTTTTCTGTCGAACACCAATCACCGCGAAGATGAACCGATCCACCTGACCTTAAAAGATGACAGTGTGCCGGTGGATGTGAACCTTGCCAAATATGCCGGGCCCGAGGCGCGCTATTGCCCGGCCGGGGTTTATGAATTTATCGCGGATGAGGAAAAAGGCGGTCAGCGTCTGCAAATCAATGCCCAGAACTGCGTGCATTGCAAAACCTGCGACATCAAGGACCCGACCCAGAACATCGTCTGGGTGGTGCCCGAAGGCGGCGAAGGCCCGACTTACCCGAATATGTAAGCCGATACCTGTATTTAAACATTCAAAGGGCCGCATCATACGATGCGGCCCTTTGACGTATTACATGGTGAAAATGATGGCTGCCCGGTTTATTCAGGGGCATATCCAAATGCAGCAGGCGGGTTGGCCGCCGTTTCGGTCCAAATGCTTTTGGGCTGCATATATTCCATCAGCCCTTCCTTGCCGCTGGACCGGCCATAGCCACTGGCCCCAAAACCGCCAAAGGGCGACATGACATTGATGGTTTTGTAACTGTTGATCCAGAAGGTCCCTGCCCGCACTTGGGCCGCCACGCGGTGCGCACGATCTAC
Source organism: Thalassospira sp. TSL5-1 (assembly GCF_001907695.1). Lineage (NCBI taxonomy): Bacteria > Pseudomonadati > Pseudomonadota > Alphaproteobacteria > Rhodospirillales > Thalassospiraceae > Thalassospira > Thalassospira sp. TSL5-1. Next base: position 871,317 of record NZ_KV880638.1, on the reverse strand, counting down.
CGATTGCGTCCAAACCGCACCGGCCAGGCCAAATTTGCTGTCATTGGCAATTGCCACCGCCTCGGCCTCATCCTCGAACGGAATAACGGAAACTACCGGGCCAAAAATTTCCTCGCGGGCAATTTTCATGTCATTGCGCACATCGCCCAGAACCGTCGGGCGGAGGAAATATCCGGCCTCACAAGCCGCACCGTCCGGGCGCATCCCACCTGCCAGCAATGTGGCCCCTTCCTTCTGGCCGTCTGCCACCAGGCGGCAAACGGTCTGATATTGGGCGTCATTATTAATTGGGCCGATCTGGGTGGCGCTGTCCATCGGGTCGCCAACCGGAATACGGTTAGCGCCCTCCACCAGCATATCAAGGAAGCGATCCATCACACTTCGCTGCACCAACAGGCGCGACCCGGCAACGCAGCTTTGCCCCGCCCCGCTAAAAATGGCGGCCTGGGCCCCCAATACCGCGCGTTTCAAATCGGCATCCTCAAACACGATATTGGCCGATTTCCCGCCCAGTTCCAGCACACAGGGCACAATGTTTTGTGCGGCTTGGGCGGCAATAATCGCCCCGGTCCGCGGGGAGCCGACAAAAACCACCTTGCGGGTGGCATCATGCGTGGTAGCGGCAACGCCGGTTGAGGTACCAAGCCCCGACAGCACCGTTATCACCCCGTCGGGCAGCCCGGCCTTTTTGGACAAGACCCCCAAGGCCAATGACGAAAGCGGCGTCATTTCCGATGGTTTCAATACGGCTGCATTGCCGGTACACAGGGCTGGGGCCAATTGCCAGCCGGCGGTAAAAACCGGCGCGTTCCAGGGGGTAATTTGTGTGACCACGCCAAAGGGTTCATAACGGGTATAGTTCAAATGGCTGGTCGGCACCGGGATGACATCGCCATGCAGCTTGTCGGCCCAACCGGCGTAATATTCAAACATCTCGGCGACTTTAAGCACCTCGACCTTTGTATCGCGAATCGGCTTGCCCGCTGTCATGGTTTCCAGCAAGGCCAGATCATCCAGATGATCACGTACCTGCTGCCCAATCCGCCACAGGATGCGCCCGCGTTCAGCCGCGCTCAAAGCCCACCAGACTTTTTGCCCGGCAACAGCCGCACTCATGGCGGCGTCCACAACTTCAGCTCCGGCATCCCTGATGCTTAAAAATGCCTTTCCGGTAGCCGGGTCAATCAGCTCGAACGCGTCGCCATGCCCGGGCATCATTGCGCCATTCACCCAGCTTCCGATGTCGTCTGTTCCAAAAAACGGGGCCATCGCCTTTTGGTAATCACGCGGCATCAATTTGGCTTGCTGGCTCATGCTTTTTCTCCTGCCGGGGTGGGCGCACATTCGGTAATCCGGTTAAAATCGTCATCATCGGCCAGAATTTCGGCGCTATCTGCCCAAATTTTTCCGGCCAATTCACAGACTGGCAGGGAAATATCCTTTTGCTCTGCCAGGCTCATGGCAAGGCGCATATCCTTGCGCATCAGGCCCATGGTAAAACCGCTGTCAAACGCGCCATTCATCACCCATTTCGGATAATTGACCTCGCTGATCGCACTGCGACCCGACCCGGCATTCAGGGCGGCAATCAGATTTTCGGTGGTCACACCGGCGGCATTGCCCAAACGCACCGCTTCACGCATGGTCAAAAGGTGGCTTGCCACCAGCATGTTATTAACGATTTTCACCGCATGCCCCGCCCCCACCGGGCCAACATGGGTAATTTTACCGCCCAATGAATTGAGGACCGGCCGCGCACGGGCCACATCGGCCTCGGCCCCGCCGACCATCATGGTCAAATTGCCGCTATTGGCTCCGGCCGGGCCACCGCTGACCGGCGCGTCAATCAGGATGTGGCCCTGCTGGCGCAAGGCCGCATCAATTTCGCGCGTCACATCGGGTTCCGATGTTGTTGTGTCAATCACCAGGCGCGGGTCCAGATCGCGGGTGGCAAGCCCTCCCTCGCCGGTTAAGACCGCCCGCACATGGTTTGCCGTTGGCAGGGACAGAATGATGGTCGAACAGGCGTCAGACACCGCGCCCAAACTGGCAACAGTCGTTACCCCTGCGGCGGCGGCACGGGCCTGGCTTGCGGGCGATACGTCAAACCCGACAACCGAAAAACCGTCCCGAAGCAGGGTGCGGGCCATGCCCAAGCCCATATTGCCAAGGCCCACAACACCAATGGCGCCTGTTTCCGCATTAATCACGATATTTGCCTCATTGCTGTCAGACAGCAGGGATGCCGAATAAAACCGCGTCTTCCTGTGACCACCCTGCCTGATCCGATGTGATTTTTAATTTTGCCCCGGAACTTTCCAATCGATACCCGGCGAACTCAAGATCAATTGCCGGAACATATTGTTGCCGAAACAGCAACAGGTATGGTCTGATTGCGTGATCCGTTTTATAAACCCGACACCCCCGGTACCCCGTCACACCTCCCTGCATCAGGCCGATATGCCATGAAGATCGACGATAAACCGCTGCGTTATTTCCTGGCCGTGTTCGAGGCCGGTTCCATCCGCACAGCAGCAGACAACCTGCGCATTGCTCCATCCGCAATCAGCCGGCAAATCGCCGGGCTTGAGGCACATCTTGAAACGCTTTTGATGGAACGCACCAAACGCGGTATCATTTTTACAGAATCTGGCCATATAGTTGCCGCCCATGCAAGACGGCGTTTTGAAATGGACGAGGCCTTTGCCGTGGACCTGGCCGCCGCCCGCGGGGCCATTGCCGGAACGGTGCGCATTGCCACGGGTGAAGGTTTTGTCGTCGATCTGGTCAACCATGTTGTGCGCCCACTGCGCGACGAATTTCCCGACGTGCGACTGGAAATCGATGTGGCTGGCACCGAAAAAATGACCCACGGTATTTTGCGCGATGACTATGACATGGGCCTGGTGTTCAACCCGCCACGCAACCCGGATCTGGAGCTTCTGGCCGAAGGGCACGCCCCGCTTTGCGCCCTGGTTCCTCCGGCATTTGAATTGGCAAAACAGCAAAGCTGTGTGCTGGCCGATACGGTCAATTACCCGCTGGCCCTGTTAAACCCGCATTTTGGCGTTGCCAAGCTGCTGGCGAATGTGGACCAGGGGCGCGGCCTGGCACGCGATGCCTTTTTGACCGCCGATTCGATCAATGTCGCCATTCATTTTGTGCTTTCGGGTGGCGGCATCACCTTTTTGCCCGCCTTTGCCGTATCACGACAATTACGCAGGGGCGAGGTTGTGGCCGTGCCCCTGACGGACCCTTATCTGGCGCGTGTGCCCTCGCACCTGCTTGTCCGCAAAGGCCGCCCCAAAACCGCCGCGGTTCGGGCTGTTAGCAACATGATTTGCAGCCGAATGGAGGCATTTGGCGCAGCCTGTTATCCCGATGAACATTCCTGACCTTCAATAGCTGTTGCCGTTTTGGCAACAAAGCCATCCCAAAATGGCACTTGCGCCTGCCGGGGTGAATTTTCATTCTCGGTCAAAATCCCCGGCAGCAAAAATGGCAAAATTGTGAAATCCGCCTGCGCCGGAGACCGAAAACAGGGCCGTCTAACATCAAGGAGACAGGGAAATGAACGCGCTTCGGGGGCAGTTGGAGCTTTGGCGGCTTCACCTTGCTGTTATTGTTGTTGGCACCATCGCCGAATTGATCGGCATTCAGAAAATTCCGCTCGGGATCGGGGCAATTTTGCTGCTGCCGCTGCTTTATGCCTTTATCATGGCGGCCTTGATGAACCCCAACCTTATGCCGAAATTCGGCAAAATCATCCGTCAGAAGGAAGTCCAGGCGGCATCACCGCTGATCGTGGTTGCGATCATGCCGTTTATTGCCAAATTCGGCACCACCATTGGCCCGGCAATCAACACCATTATCGAGGCAGGCCCTGCCCTTATTTTGCAGGAACTGGGTAATCTGGGTACCATTGTGCTGGCGTTTCCGCTCGCCGTATGGGGCCTTAAGATGGGGCGCGAGGCGATTGGTGCGACCTTTTCGATTGCGCGTGAACCCAACCTTGCCATCATCGCGGACCGTTACACCCTAAAAAGCCCGGAAGGGGCCGGTGTGATGGGCGTTTATGTCATTGGCACCCTGTTTGGCACCTTTATTTTCGCCATTCTGGCCTCGCTATTTGCCAGTTCCAACCTGTTTGACCCGCGCGCGCTGGCCATGGCATGCGGCATTGGCAGTGGCTCGATGATGGCCGCCTGCACCGGAGCTTTGACCGAAGTTGTGCCCGCCATGAAGGATGAAATCCTGGCCTTGGCCGGGGCCAGCAACCTTCTGACCTATGCCACCGGGCTGTATGCCGGGCTGTTCCTGGCCTTACCGATTGTGGAAAAACTCTATGATGCGACGGCAGGTAAAAAAGACCTCGCCCATGCCAGCAACAAGGAGGGCTGATCATGTCTGATAGCGCCGTTGCAACCAAATCGACCCGCGTGAAAATCAATCTGGTCGATCACGCGCTGACCCTGATCATTGTCTGCCTTGTCGGGCTGGTAATGAATACGGTTGGGCCGAAAATTCCGCTCGCCGATGGCTTCATGGGCATGGTGGTGATTTATGTCATCTCGCTGGCGGGCCTGGCACTCACCCGGTTTGCCCCGTTTTATCTGCCCAGTGTTGCCTGGATTTCGCTGGTGGGCATCATTGCGACCCTGCCGGGTGTTCCCGGGTCGGAATGGGTTGTCGAACAGGCCAAATCGGTCAATTTCCTGGCCCTTGCCACCCCGGCCCTGGCCTATGCCGGGTTTGCCATTGCCAAAAAGGAAATCGAGGTTGCCAAGCATTCCGGCTGGAAACTGGCGCTGGTGGCCTGTTTTGTTTTTCTGGGCACCTATGCCGGTTCGGTGCTGGTGGCAGAACTGATCTTGCGCCTGCAAGGCGTTTGATCCAGCATTAACGCCATAAAACCCTGCATGGCGGGGGCATCATGACATGATGTCCCCGCCTTTTCCCGCCCCTTTACAATGCAAAGAGCAAGCAAATGACCACCACCAAACCCGCCCTTCATCCGCGTGCCACCGAACTTGTTGATGAATTTACCGCCTGGCGGCACCATTTGCATGCCCATCCCGAAACCGCGTTCGAGGAAAAGCTGACCAGCGCCTTTGTCGCGGAAAAGCTGCAATCCTTCGGGCTTGAGGTCAAAACCGGCATCGCCAAAACCGGCGTGGTTGCGACCCTTCATGGCAAGGGTGGTACAGGCAAACGCATTGGCCTGCGCGCCGATATGGATGCGCTGGACATTCACGAAACCACCAATTTGCCCTATGCCTCCCAACATCCGGGAAAAATGCACGCCTGCGGCCATGATGGTCATATGACCATGTTGCTCGGCGCGGCGAAAATACTGGCGGAGAACCCGGATTTCACCGGCACGGTGGATTTCATTTTCCAGCCTGCGGAGGAAAATGAGGGTGGCGGCCGCGACATGGTGGAAGAAGGCCTGTTTGAAACCCACCCGGTTGACGCCGTTTACGGAATGCACAACTGGCCGGGCCGCGATGTTGGCACAATGGCGATGCAGGCCGGGCCGATGATGGCAAGCTACGATATTTTTGAAATCAATATTGATGGCCGGGGCTGCCATGCCGCCATGCCGCATTTGGGCCGCGATCCGATCACGGCGGCAGGCCAGGTGTTACTGGCGCTGCAAACCATTCCGGCACGCAATGTTAACCCGCTGCAAAGTGCGGTGATTTCACCAACCCAGATGTTTGCGGGCGATACCTGGAATGTCATCCCCGAAACAGCCACCCTGCGCGGCACGGTCCGCACCTTTGACCCGGCGGTGCAGGATTTGGTGGAGGACCGCCTTAAAACCGTGGCCGATGCCACCGCGCGCGCCTTTGATTGCACCGCGCGTGTGATGTATCAGCGCCGCTACCCCGCCACCATCAATAGCGAAGCCGAAACCGCCATCGCCCTGGCTGCCGCCACACAGGTTGTCGGGGCCGATCAAATCGACACCAGCCCGGAGCCCTCGATGGCAAGCGAGGATTTCGCCTTCATGCTCAATGCAAAGCCCGGCAGTTACGTTTGGCTGGGTAACGGGCCAACCGATGGCAACTGCCTGTTGCATAATTCGGCCTATAATTTTAACGATGCCGCCATCCCCTATGGCGTCAGTTACTGGATTTCGCTGGTCAAACAGGCCCTGGCCGCGTGATTTTGCGGCCCGCCATGCTTATTTTTCTTGTCTAGGCCGCAAACTGCGCGTTCAATGGCTGCCCTTTTTTAACTGCGGGCGGTAGGACGAATGAAAATCGCGATTGTGACACTGGATGGCTTTAACGAAATCGACAGCTTTGTTGCCCTGTCGATTTTAGGCAGGGTTAAGGCCGAGGGCTGGTCCGTCCAGATCACATCGCCAGAAAAAACCGTCACCTCGATGAATGGGGTGACGGTCACCGCGCAACAGCCGCTGTCCTTTGGCAACGAGGCCGATGTGGTGCTGTTTGGCAGTGGTACACGCACCCGCGACCATACCGCCGATGGCATCATTGCCAGCGAACTGAAACTGGACCCGCATCGTCAATTAATCGGCGCGCAATGCTCCGGGGTTTTGTTTTTGCATCAATTGGGCCTGTTGCCCGCCACCGCCACCACCGATGCCAAAACCCGCCCGCTTCTGGCGGCCACCGGCTGCATTGTCGAGGATAAACCCCTGATCGCCCAGGGCAATGTCGTTACCAGCGGCGGTTGCCTGGCGGCGCAATATCTGGCGGGCTGGGTCATTGCCCGGGGCCTGGACCTGGACAGTGCGCTGACTATTCTCGAATATGTCGCCCCGGTCGGGCAAAAATCCTTCTTTGTCAAAACGGCAGGCGATATTATCCGCCCGCAATTAAATGTGCCCGCCCAGGCCGCCCTTTATTGCTAAGAACTGCGGATATAGGGCGCAAAAGCCAACGATCGCCCGCCTCCCAAAGGCCGGACTCGCGGCAAAGTGATGAAATCCAGGCCCCGGGGCTGGCAAATGCTTTGCCTTATATAGGCCGAATGAGTAGGGTAGCGACATATGCTTAAACGGATTGCCCATACCGTTTGATCATCACGGTTGTAAACCGCGAGCAAAAATGAAAAGCAGGAAAAATTCTTGAAGCGCAATCTGTTACATCTGCTGGTCCCGGTAACGGCCCTTGCCCTTTCTGCCTGTGGCACACTTGGCCCCAATACCCAAAACCAGCCCTTTGACTATCCGCAAAGCGACGGTTTTGCTGGCAATTTCCTGGCAGGCAAGGTCGCACAAAGCGACAATGCCGATGACGCGGCCGCACAATATCTGTTTCGCGCCCAGAAACTGGAACCCGGCAATGACGATTTGCGCCGCCGCACCTTTCTGGCCCTAATTTCGGATGGCCGCATCGCCGATAGTGCCACCATCGCCAAACAATTGCTGGTCGAACACCCCCAGCAGGACCTGTTTGCCGTGCTGGCCGTCACCGATGCCGATATTCGCGCCCAAAATTACCAGGCCGCGCTTGATACCATTAATACCCTGCCCAATCGCGGGCTGAATTCCATTATCCGGCCCATTGCGCAGGCCTGGCTTTATACCGCGCTTGAGCGCCGAAGCGATGCCCTGGCCGCCCTTGACAGCCTGCAAATCAACAAGGGCCTGGCCCCGCTTTCGGAATATCACCGGGGCCTGATCCTGGATTATTTTGGCGATTTGAACGGGGCGGAACGCGCCCTTGCCAATGCCTATGGCGACCCGGCTGACGCCCCGCTGCGTGCGGCCGAAGCATTGGGCGCGATTTACGAACGCAAAGGCCAAAACCAAAAGGCGGAACTGCTGTATCAAAGCTATATGGACCGCCATCCCCAATCCCTGGTCATGCCCTATCATCTCGAACGCCTGAAAAAGGGCGAACCACCCCTTAGCACCGTGCTGACCCCGGCTTCTGGCCTGGCGGAGGGGTATCTGGATATCGCGACCCTGTTAAGCCAGGAAAACGCCGTTGAACCCGCGCTGATCATGGCGCAGTTTTCGCTGTCCCTGCGCCCAGGCGATGCCGTGACCAAACTTTTGGTGGGCGAGGTGATGGAAATCCAGAAACGCTGGCCCGAAGCGATTGCGATTTACAAATCCATTCCCGAAAATTCCCCGCACAGCTGGAACGCCCGCCTGCGCGAGGCCGCCAGCCTGACGGAAATTGACCAGAACGACGCGGCCATTTCGCTGTTGCGCACAATGATCAATGAACGCCCCGACCGGGCCGATGCCCTGATTCAACTGGGCGATGTTTTACGTGCGACCAAACAGTTCAGCCGTTCCGCCGATGCCTATAGCGAGGCGATTGACCGGCTGGGCGGCGCACAAAATGTGGGCTGGCGGCTGCTGTATCGCCGGGGCATTTCCTATGAACAGGCCGGACAGTGGGACAAGGCGGAACAGGACTTTTTGCTGGCCCTCGAAATGGAGCCTGATCAGCCCTACATCATGAATTATCTGGCCTATAGCTGGGTGGACCGGGGCATGAATTTTGACAAGGCCCAGGAAATGCTCAAACGCGCGGTCGCGCTAAAGCCCGATGATGGCTTTATCGTCGATAGCCTGGGCTGGGTTTATTACAAGCTGGGCCATTATGAAAAGGCCGTCACACAGCTTGAACATGCAGTTTCGCTGATCCCCGATGATCCAACGCTGAATGACCATTTGGGCGATGCCTATTATCAGGTCGGGCGTTATCACGAGGCGGAATTTCAATGGCGACGGTCGCTGTCATTTGATCCATCTGCGGACCTGCGCAAGGAAGTTCTGGCAAAACTGAATGGCAAAAAACCCGCAACCGGTACGGCTGCAACCAATTAACCTGTTATAGAAAATGGGCAGGGCCATGCACAACCAGTTGATCGAACCGGCACAGGCCAAGATTAACCTTTTCCTGCATGTCACCGGCAAACACGACGATGGCTATCATACCCTCGATAGCCTGGTCTGTTTTGCCGATTGCGGCGATGCCATTCGCGCCCGCCCGGCCGATGACGATACCCTCACCCTTGCCATCACCGGGCCAATGGCCCCCGCCCTGGCCGATGCCAGCACCGCCGATAACCTCGTGATGCGCGCAGCCACCCTGCTGCGGGATCGTTTTGGCATTCGCCAGGGGGCGGAACTTATTTTGGAAAAAAACCTGCCCGTGGCCTCGGGCATTGGCGGGGGATCGGCCGATGCCGCCGCCACCCTGCGGGTTTTGTGCCAGTTATGGGGCATTCCTGCCCGCCCGGCGGATCTCGCCCCGCTGGCGCTGGAACTTGGGGCCGATGTGCCGGTCTGCCTTGAAGGCGGCACGGTATTAATGCAGGGCATTGGCGAACAGCTTATCCCGCTGGCCCCGCTGCCCGGTTTTTCGCTGGTGCTGGTTAATCCCGGCAAGGCGGTTTCGACCCCGGCAATTTTCAACGCGCGGGATGGCGACTTTACCGAGGGGGATTTGTGGGCCAGGGACCAATCCTTTGCCGATGTCACGTCGCTGGCCGATGCCCTGCGCGACTGCCGCAATGATTTGACCCTGCCTGCCGTCACCCTGCTGCCGGAAATTTGCGATGTGATGGATGCCCTGGCCCGCGCCGATGGCTGCCTGCTGGCGCGCATGTCGGGCAGCGGGGCGACCTGTTTTGGCCTCTATCCCGATGCACAAATGGCTGCCAGTGCCGCCAGCGCCATTGCACATGCCAATCCCGGCTGGTGGGTCAGGGATTGCAAAATTGCGCCCGCGCAGGGTTAAGCCCCATACATCACCCCCGCCAAACCCCTGAAAACGCAGCCAAAGCAAAAAAATCCGCCGCAAAGAAAAAAGGATCAAAATAGAGGGTTGCACTTGGCGGAATAGGACGCTATTTTCCGCGCCACACACGCTGATGGGGCGTGGCCAAGTGGTAAGGCATCGGTTTTTGGTATCGTGTACCGTAGGTTCGAATCCTACCGCCCCAGCCAAGACAAACCCCTTTGAGGTTTTCCTCAAAGGGGTTTTCTTTTGCCGATATCTTTGCACAATCTTTGCCCGAGCAAGGCTGCAAAATCCCCATCCCTCGCCTACCTAACCAATTGCGAAAAAACCGCTATGCGCTATGGTGTTTCCCTAAACTTTTAGCGTGCCTTAGTTGCAGGGAAATAGCGGTTACATGTCTCAGTTGACACTTCAGGAACTTGAATCACACCTTTGGGGGGCGGCCAATATTCTGCGCGGCTCCATCGATTCAGGGGATTTCAAACATTACATTTTCGGCCTTTTGTTTTACCGCCGTCTTTGTGATGTCTGGGAGGAGGAATATGAACGCAAACTGGGCCAGTATAGCGATAGCGACCTTGCCGCCGACCCCGACGAGCACCGTTTTCACATTCCCGAAGGCCATTTCTGGCGTGATGTGCGCCAGCACACCACCAATATTGGCGAACATTTAAACGCTGCCTTCCATGCCATCGAAGACGCCAATTTGCGCCTGCGCGGCGTGTTTCAGGATGTGGATTTCAACAATAAACAGCGTTTCCCCGATGCCACCCTTGAAAAACTGTTGCAGCATTTTGAAAAGCACCGCTTTCGCCATGCCGATGTCGAAGCCGATATGCTGGGCAATGCCTATGAATATCTGATTGCGCAATTTGCCGATGATGCGGGCAAAAAGGGCGGCGAATTCTATACCCCCAAGATGGTCGTGCGGCTGATTGTCGAATGCCTCAAGCCCGACGAAGGCATGTCGGTCTATGACCCGACCTGTGGCTCGGGCGGGATGTTGCTGGAATGTTTTCATCATCTGGAACGCCAGGGCAAGAACCCGCGTTCCCTGTCGCTCTATGGTCAGGAAAAGAACCTCAATACATGGGCGATCTGCGCCATGAACCTGTTCCTGCATGACATTGATGATGCCTTTGTCGAACGTGGCGATACCTTACTTGATCCCAAGCATCTGGTGGGTGATGGCACAAAGGCGATCCGTACCTTTGATCGTGTCCTTGCTAATCCACCATTCTCCCTGAAAAACTGGGGACATGATGTCTGGTCAACCGGGGACAAGTTCGGACGCGATACCTATGGCTGCCCACCGCAATCCTATGGTGATCTGGCCTTTGTGCAACACATGCTCGCCAGCCTCAAGGAAGAGGGCATGTTGGGGGTGGTTCTGCCGCACGGCATTCTGTTCCGGGGCGGGGCAGAGGCGAAAATCCGCAAAGGACTTCTGGAAGATGACCTGATTGATGCAGTGATCGGGCTGGGACCGAACCTGTTTTATGGTGCGGGTATTCCGGCCTGTATCCTGATCATTCGCAGGAATAAACCAGCAGAACGCAAGGGCAAGGTTCTGGTGATCAACGGCACTCAGGAACTCGTTGAAGGCAAAGCCCAGAACCACCTCTCGGACGCCAATGTGAAGCGTTTCGCCGATGCGTTCACTGACTTCAAGGATGAAGACAGGTTCGCCCGCGTGGTGGGCCTGGATGAAATCCGCGAGAACGACCACAATCTCAACATCTCGCGCTATGTCAGCACAGATGAAGACGAGGACGAGATCGATGTTGCAGCAGAAGTCGTTAAACTGAATGCTCTGCGCCAGCAGCGTGATGAAGCCGAAGCCAAGATGATGGGTTTCCTCAAGGAGCTTGGCTATGACGCATGAAGTTCCTGAGGGGTGGGAAACAAGTTCGTTTGGTAGCCGTTGTCGCGTCCAGTCTGGTTACGCCTTCAAGAGTGCTGACTTCGTTGATGAAGGGGCGAATACGGTTCCCGTTATAAGAATGAGCAACTTAAAATCAGGAACGATTACACTTGAAGATTCAAAATATGTTGATGTTGCCAAAGTTTGGGGATTAGAGAACTTCCGCTTGAGCCAAGGGGATTTTCTCTTTGGCATGTCAGGCAGTATCGGCAACTATGGTGTTGTAACAAAGCAGGCTGACGGTTCGTATCTGAACCAACGGGTCGGGAGGTTGATGGTTCAGGATGGCTTCCCCCAGTTCTTTCAATATCTCTATCTGTCGCAAGGTTTTCAAAATATCCTGAAGGGAAAGGCAGCGGGGAACGCTCAGGTAAACATTAGCTCCAAGGATATTCAGGCCATTGAGGTGACTATCCCCTCCCTTCCCGAGCAGAAGAAAATCGCTGAAGTTCTGTGCAGCGTTGACGAGGCCATTGCCGCGACCAAAGCCGTCATTGACCAAACCAAACAGGTCAAAAAAGGACTGCTTCAAACCCTCCTCACCAAAGGCATCGGCCACACCAAGTTCAAACAAACCGAATTGGGGGAGATTCCTGAGAGTTGGGAGGTCAAGAAACTCTCAGAGATTGCGAGAGTTATTGATTGCAAACACCGGACGCCAAAATATTACGACGAAGGCTTTCCTATAGTTCGCCCGAGGGATGTGAAAGAAGGGCCTCTCGAACTATCCAACTGCATCAAAACTAGCAAAGAAGAATACCTAGACCTCATAGAACCACATAAACCTGAGCAAGGAGATATCGTTTTCAGCAGAAATGCAACTTTTGGTATTGGTGCTATTGTCGAAAGCGAACAGACTTTTGCTATTGGTCAGGATGTCTGTATCATTCACGGGCAGACTTTGAGCGGTTCACTACTTTTTTACATCATTAACTCGCCGGTGGTCCAAAATCAGCTAAAAAAACTCTCATCCGGATCAACCTTTAAGAGAATAAACCTCAAAGATATCCGCAATCTATTGTTGCCTGAAGTCCCTCCTAAGGAGCAAGACTACATCGTCAAAAGATTACGTGCCATTGACAACTTCTCAATGGCAGAGATGAGTAAACTGAAACAGCTTGAGATTGTAAAATCTGGCCTCATGTCTGATCTGCTCTCTGGAAGCAAACGCGTGGAGCTACCAGATGCCTGAAGAAAACCAACATCCACCGCTTGGAGACACATCAACCGCCAAAGCGTTGAGGATTGGAGCAAGTGCAGCGGGTGCAATGCCATTTGCTGGTTCAATCATCCAGACCGTTCTGACAGAAACTATCCGAAATGTTCGCGCCGAAAGGGCCGAAGACTATATCCGATATCTTCAAGACCAGATTGACGAACTCAAGCTGAAGATCGCATTGGATAAACCCGAAGGGCTCGACCTTTTTGAAGAGGGACTCTGGCAATCTGCCCGTGCGTTAAGCGATAATCGTAAAAAGTACATCGCCGAACTGGTTACAAAAGGACTTCAGGAGACGGGCCTTGAACAACAAGAAACGCGACACTTTATGCGTATTCTGGAACAGCTTGATGATCGTCAGATCATTCTTTTGGCAGAGTATCATCCTGCGAGTTCCCCAACCGTTGGAAACGAGCAAGGCACAAGGTTTCATGAGGTAAACCGAAATGTGGTGCAGCCGGGTCATACTGTTGAAGACATCGTTGATCATACTGGTCGAGAAGAAGCCCAAAGAGGTTCAAGACTAAACGAAATAATGCGTAGACACCTTTCTTCTCTTGGCCTACTGGAGAGAGACCAGATGTTTATTAGCATCGAAATACAGCCAAGTTCTCAACGTTACCTAATTAGTGAAGCAGGTAAGGACTTTTTGAGGTGCATTGGCGCAATATCATCCGGCGGTGACAATGGGCAGTGAATGGCAATTGGCGGAAAAGCCAACAATCCAAGCCTTGAAAGGGATGGGCTACACAATCGTGACCAAGGCAGAGCACGAAGCCCTGCGCGATGGCGATAACCAAGTTCTGTTCCGCCCGCATCTGGTTGACGCCATCAAACGTTTGAACGGCTTGTCCGATGAAGATGCCCAAGCTGCCTATGTCGAACTGGTTGGCAAGACTGACAATGAGGAATGGCTGCATATTTTGCGCGGTAATTACAGCCGCAAGGTGCAGGGCCAGGCAGAGCACAAGACCATCCGCGTCATTGATTTTCTGCACCTGGAAAAAAACCATTTTGCTGTGACCAACCAGCTTTATGTGAAGGCGGAGAAATCGCGCATTCCTGATATTGTGGTATATATCAACGGTATTCCCGTGGTGGTGATCGAGGCGAAATCGCCGATCAATGCCAAGGACAAAACCGGTGAAGCGTTTGAGCAGATCAAACAATATGAACGCGATATTCCCCGGCTGTTTTTTGCCAATTGTTTTAACATTCTGACCGATGGCACCAATTGCCTGTATGGCACCACCGGCAGCCCGTCGCGATTTTATGGATCGTGGGGCGACCCGTGGCCGCGCCCGGAAGGCGATTTTACCAATAAGCTGGACAAGGGGTTATGGTGCCTGCTGTCGCCCGCGCGCCTGCTGGATTTAATTGCCCATTTTATTGTGTTCGAGAAGGCCGATGTCGGCAAAATCAAGAAGATGTGCCGCTATCAGCAGTTTCGCGCGGTCAATAAAATTGTCGAACGGGTGGTTGAAAACACCCATCGCAAGGGGCTGGTCTGGCATACGCAGGGGTCGGGCAAATCGCTGACGATGGTGTTTGCCGCCCTGAAGCTGAAAACCCATTTGACCGAGGCCTCGCCAGAGCTGGCAAACCCCAACCTGATGGTGCTGACCGACCGGATTGATCTGGATGACCAGATCAGCGGGACGTTTCAGGCCTGCGGCCTGCCCAACCCGGTGCGGGTGGAGAAAGTGGACGAGCTACACAAGCTGATTGGCAGCGGCATTGACGGCATTACCGCCCTTTCGACGATTTTCAAATTTCAGGGGTCGAAAAAGCCTGTTGCCCATTCGCAGAACTGGATTGTGATGGTGGATGAATGCCACCGCACCCAGGAAAAGGATTTGGGCGCCTATTTGCGCGCAACCCTGCCCGATGCGCGCTTTTTTGGCTTTACCGGCACGCCGATTAAAAAATCCGACAAGAACACCTATAAAAACTTTGGCATTGTTGGCGAGGGGTATCTGGACAAATACGGCATTGACGATGCCGTGGCCGATGGCGCAACGGTGCCGATTTATTATACCGGGCGCAAAACCGACTGGCATATTGACGAGGCCAAGATCGACATTCTGTTTGATCAATGGTTTGCCGACCTGCCCGATGACAAGCTTGAAGAGCTTAAAAAACGCGGTGTCAGCTTTGCCGATCTGGTCAAGCATCCGAAACGGGTGGATTTGATTGCCTATGACATCTGGACCCATTTCAGGGAACATGCTGCGCCGGACGGGTTTAAGGCGCAAATCGTTGCCATCGACCGCGAGGCGGTGATTTTATATAAACGCGCGCTGGACCGGGTGATTGCCGAGGATTTGATCTCGCAAGGATTATCGCCCGAAGATGCGCAAAAGCAGGCTACGTTAAAATCGGCCTGTGTTTATTCAAAATCGCAGGAAGACAACAAACCATCGGAAGATGCGCATATTGTTAAATTGCGCGAGGGACTAGAGACATATTTTCTGGACCGCGATGCCGAAACCGCCGTGAAGCAGGCCTTTGGCAAAAAGGGACAAAACCCGGATTTTCTGATTGTCTGTGACAAGCTTCTGACCGGGTTTGACGCGCCGATTGAATCGGTGATGTATCTTGATAAACCGCTTAAGGAACACACGCTGCTTCAGGCCATTGCGCGCACCAACCGGGTTGCCGATGCCAACAAGGAATATGGCCTGATTGTCGATTATATCGGTGTGTCGCAAAATCTGGATAATGCGCTGTCATCCTATCGTGCCGATGATGTGCAAAACGCGATGCAGGACCTTGATAACCTGCGCTCGCAACTCCATGCCGCCCACGCCACCGTGCTTAAAATGATGAAGGGCCTAAAGCGCAATACCGGCGATATAAAGGCCGAATATGATGCCTTTGTCGAGATGCTCAAGGCGGAAGACCAGTGGCTGACCTATCGCGCCTGCGCGCGGGAATTTATTTCCCTTTATGCCGCCCTAAGCCCCGATAAATCGGTGCTGGATTACACAAAAGACCTGAAATGGATCGCAAGTTTTTTACAATATGCCACCCAGGCGATTGATAAAAAGGAAGCCCTGGACCATCGCGAATACAGCCAGAAGATCCGTCAAATGCTTGAAGAGCATCTTGATGCCACGGGCCTGAGTGTCACGGTAAAATTGCGCGGCATTACCGACCCGGATTTCTGGCAGGATTTCGAGATGGAAGACAAACCGGAAAGCGACATTAAGACCGCCGCGATCCGCAAGGGGACGGAGCTTCGCAAAACCGTTTATGAAAAGCTTGATGATAATCCGCACCAATATGGCAAATTCTCGCAGCGGTTAAAGGAACTGCTGGAGAAAATGGATGATGCGCAGTTTTCCTGGGCCGATAAACTGAGAATGGCCGAAGACCTTGCGCGCGACCTTGAGGCGGAATCCAAAGCCCATGAAGATACGGCCATGTCACAGGCGGCCTATGGCATTATGAAGGTTCTTGAAAGCTATCAGCCAGATGATATTTCCGCCGGGGATTTGGTGGAACTGGCGGTTTTTATGGAAGGCATTTATGCCCAAACGCCGCCCCATTGGCACGAAAAGACGGAGCTTCGCAAAACCCTGCGCCAGCAGGTCCGCCAGAAGCTTCATGCAATGGGCTTTGGCAGCCTTAAACTTGTTTCCGAGGAAGTCGAAGAGTTCGCGCTTAAAGCTTTTGCAAAGTAACGATGTAAGATGATGCGCAGCCTGATCATTGGTAATACTGAAATACCCTATGCGCTAAAACGGACCGGCAGCAGCGAAAAGGCGCGCATTACCGTCACGCCTGATTTTGTCGAGGTGGTTGTCCCGCCCCACGCCACCGATGCGCAAATTGACCAGGCGATAGACCGGCGGCGACGCTGGATTTTTGAACAAACCCGCAAAATGCGCAATATCGCGGAAAATGCGCCCGCCATTTCGCGCTTTGTTAGCGGGGCGAAAATACCGTTTCGCGGGCGCATGATGCGGCTCAAGGTGGTTTCCACCGATGACAGCCTTGTCCATGTCTCCTACCGCAATGGCTTTTATATTGAATATCCCGCCTCGGCCGCCGCGCAGTCTCAGGATATGTTGATCGAGGATGCCTTGCGCCTGTGGCTTAAAAAGCGGTTGCGACAGGATGTAGACGACTTCATTCGCCATTATGGCCCCAAATACGGCCTTGTTCCCAAATCCTGGCATATCAAGGACCAAAAGCACCTGTGGGGCAGTTGCGGCAATGATGATCGTATTCATATCAACTGGCATCTGATCTTTGCGCCCAAAGCCGTGCTGGAATATGCCGTGGTGCATGAACTTTGCCATCTGCGCCACCGCAACCACGATAAACCCTTCTGGAATCTGGTGGGCTCGATCCTGCCCGATTATTCGGCCCGCAAAACCTGGCTGGATCAAAACGCGCATATGCTGGCAATCAACCGGGTGGAAACACGCTAAAGCGGCTGGACAGAATCCCGCTCTCTTTTTATGCTGACCTGACAACATAAAGTGCAGTCATAACAGGCTTTTCCATGAAATCTGCGGACCGAACCATCTGAATAGCGCCCTGGCTTTTGTGCCGGGGCGGGCGCGTGATGTGCTTTGCCATCGCGCCCTGTTGTGTTGCGCAAAAACAGCCTTTATTCAGAGAATCGCTTATCATGACCAACTATTTCGCAAGCCCGTTTCGCGGCGAAACCCTGGACCATCAAATTTCCAATCCCAATATCATCGTCGGTCGCTACAGCTATTATTCCGGCTACTATCACGGCCACCGTTTCGAAGATTGCGCCCGCTACCTTTTGCCCGATGACGGGGTGGACCGCCTGATCATTGGCAGTTTCTGTTCCATCGGCTCGGGCGCGGCCTTTATCATGGCGGGCAATCAGGGCCACCGCCATGACTGGATCAGCACCTTTCCCTTTTACTGGATGGCGGAAGTTCCGGCCTTTGCCGGGGCAGCCAATGGCTATGAACCCTCGGGCGACACCGTGATTGGCAATGATGTCTGGATTGGATCGGAAGCCATTATCATGCCCGGCATTAAAGTGGGCGACGGGGCGATTATTGGCACCCGCGCCCTTGTCACCCGCGATGTGGAACCCTATGCCATTATCGGCGGCAACCCGGCAAAAACCATTCGCAAACGGTTTGACGCGGGGCAAATCGCCCTGTTGCTGGAAATGCAATGGTGGCATTGGGACGAGGCTGCCCTGGCCCGCGCCATGCCGCTTCTGACCAGCGGCGACGTCGATGGGCTTTATCATTATTGGGCCGAAAATATCCGCCAGGCATAACGGCAGATCTGTGCGCCCGCTCCGTTCCCCGACAGGAGCGGGCGTCTTTTATTTCCCGAAAATCAGTGATCCATCGCCCGGCGCAGGGCCCGCACCGCTTTGGCATCGGTGGCAACACGGCCTTCTTCGCCCGCGCCCGCCTCGGCAATATGCTTGCAGGACGCATGAAGCTGCGAGGCCCCGGTTTTGGCCCGCAGCGTGCTGGCATTGGCCGCCGTCACACCACTGCCGGGCAGGATGATGATGCGCCCGCCCGCCCTAGCGATCAGATCGGCAATCAGGGCACAGCCTTCCTCGGCGGTTGGTTGCTGGCCCGATGTCAGGATGCGGTCAAAGCCCAGCTCCACCGCCGTTTCCAGCGCAGCAAAGGCATCAGGTGTGATGTCAAACGCGCGATGGAGCGTTTTTGCCAGGCCACCTGCGGCATCACACAGCAATTTCAGCGCCTCACCATCCAGTCTGCCATCGGCTTTACTGGCGCCAAAAACCACCCCTTGCGCCCCGGCATCGCGGGCCAGGGCGATTTCGCGGGTCATGGTTTCCAGCTCGCCAGCACTATACACAAAATGGCCCGGTCGCGGGCGGATCATGGCAAAACACGGCACCGGAATATCACGCATCCGCGCCAGTGCGCCCGGTGTGGGCGTTAAACCACCCACCGCCAGGGCCGAACAATATTCAATCCGGTCTGCGCCATTTTCAGCCGCAATCAGTGCGTCTTCAAAACTTTCAACACAGACTTCCAGTGTCATATGACTGATACGGGTCACAGGACTATTCCCTTCATTTTTCAGGCCGGCACATCATGCAGCAGGGCCGCCCCGCGCAGGCCGCCATCGGCAAAAAACTGCCCCGGCACCACCAGGGCATGGTCATATCGGCCCAGCACATTGGCCCGCACGGCGGCGTCAATCCGGGCGATCAGGCCCTGTTCGGCGGCAAGCCCGCCCCCCACCGGCACAATATCCGGGTCCAGCACATTGACCATCAGGCGCAATTGCCCGGCAACCAGATCAACAAAAACATCAATGGTTTTAAGGGCATCGCCATTGCCCGCCCGCCAGGCCGCCGTAATATCCTGACTGGGCAAATCCTTGCCATGCAGGGCGCTATGAATGCGCTCCAGCCCACGCGCAGCCCCCCAGGGGTCCAGGCAGGATGCCCCGCCACAGCCACACTGGCGCGGCTTGATGCCGTGGCGCATCAGGGGGCCGGAAATATCATTGCCATGCCCCCATTCGCCGCGTATGCCGCTGCGCCCGCCAATAAACTGCCCATCGACAACAATGCCACCGCCCACACCGGTGCCGAGGATAATGGCAAACACCGTGCGCTTACCCGTCCCCGCGCCCAACCGGGCCTCGGCCAGGGCAAAACAGTCCGCATCGTTTTCCACCCGCACCGCACGCTTTAAAATATCGCCAAGACCGCGTGTCATGGGCCAGCCCTTGATCGGCGGGATATTGGCCGAAATCACCGCGCCCGTTTCCGGGTCCAGCCCCCCGGCAAAGCTGATGCCAACCGGCGGCGGCGTGTCAGCATCCGCATCACACCCCGCAAACCGGGCATCCGCTTCCGCCACCAGCCCGGCAATCACGCTGGTAAAATCGTCGCGGTTCTCAAGCGGGGTGGCGACCTTTTGCCGATGCAGGATCCCGCCCTGATCGTCAAAAACGCCAAATTCTATTTTTGTACCGCCAATATCAAATGCGTATTTCATTGAACCTTGCCTTGCGATCCCGAACCATGCCGGGCCAACTGCAATCATCGAAGGGTATTTCCCGCCCAAGCCGCCCGGGTTCCAGCCAGAATTACCCTTTCACACAGCGCCAAACAGGCGACTTTGGCAAAGGGCACACTAAAACATGAACGGGGCGAGATATCAGACCGGGAGGGATGACAGAAAGAATGCGCACCCAAAACAGAATGCCCCACCATCTTCCCGCATTTCCCCCTTTGCAGACAAGGCACTATTTCAAAAAAAGCCAGATTATCGCTGTGCTTGCGACCGCGCCGATTATCTGCAAATACAAAAAAGGCGACTATCAATACATAGCCGCCTTTTTTTCATTTTTATCAATCAAAGTCAGATCAGGCGCAGAGCCGATCCACCAGCGTATCGTATTCCGGCATCTTGGCGACGGGGCCAAGGGCGGTGACGGTAGGTTTGCCGGAAATCAGGGCTTCGCCTGCGGCAATGACACGTTTGAGGTCGACTGCCTCGATCTTTTCCATGATTTCGGGGATGGTTTGCGGGCCGCCATGCACCTGGATCTGCCGGGCCAGCGTTTCGCAGCGGGCCGAATTGCTTTCCATGCCCATCACAACCATCGCCTTAAGCTGGGCGCGGGCACGGTTAACTTCTTCCTCCGTCAAATCGACGGTGGCGCGTTTCAGCTCGTCGCACATCACCGGCATAAGTTCGCCGAGGTCATCGGGCCCGGTGCCGGCATAGATCGAGAACAGGCCGCCATCGACATAATGCGACGAGAAGCTGTAAACCGAATAGACCAGCCCGCGTTTTTCGCGGATTTCCTGGAACAGGCGCGAGGACATGCCCCCGCCCAGTAACATGTTGAAAACCTGCACGTCATAGAAGGCATCATCGGCATAGGGAACCGTGGGCAGGCCAAAAATGACATGAGCCTGTTCAAGGTCGCGATTTTCAATGCGCTGGCCGCCTTCATAGCGCAGCTTTTCCATGTCGTGGTCTTCGTGGGTCGGCAAATTGGTGAATTTGGATGCGACCATATCGACCACATCATTATGATTCACATTGCCCGACGCCGAAAACACCATGCGTTTGGCGCTGTAGCGCCGTGACATGAAGTCAAACAGATCATCGCGTGTCAGACTGGACACATTTTCCGGGCTGCCCAGAATGGACCGGCCCAGCGCCTGATTGGGCAGGGCGGTTTCCTGGAAATAATCAAACACGATATCGTCGGGCGTGTCATTTGCCTGGCCGATTTCCTGCAGGATCACCTGGCGCTCGCGCTCCAGTTCTTTGGCATCCAGCGTCGAATTTTGCAGGATGTCGGCAATCACATCAATCGCCAGCGCCTGGTCTTCGTGCAGAACCTTGCAATAATAGGCGGTATTTTCACGCGAAGTATAGGCATTCATCTGCCCGCCCACCGCTTCGATTTCCTCGGAAATCTGAAGGGCGGTCCGTTTGCGTGTTCCCTTGAATGCCATGTGTTCGAGCATGTGGGAAATGCCATTGATTTCGGGCGTTTCATTCCGCGCCCCGACATCCACCCACGCACCCAACGCCACCGACTGCACATGTTCCAGGCGGTCCGTGGCGACAATCATGCCATTGTCAAGCTCGGTCAGCTCGACTGTCATTCAGATATTCTCCTGTTTAAACAATATGACCCCTTTCGCCATCTGCCCGGTATCAGGCCGCACGCCGGTTTTTCCGAACATGCGCCATCAGGGTATTGGCATCGTTGGCAATGGGTTCAACTTTCTCTGGTCGCTCATATAGGTCGGACAGGCGTTCGGGCAAGTCCGGATAAATGCCGCTGGCCTGTTTGACCGCATCGGGGAACTTTGCCGGATGTGCGGTTGCCAGGGCAATCATGGGAACCGAACGGTCCCGGTTGCACGCCCGCCCGGCGACAATGCCAATCACGGAATGCGGGTCCACCAGTTCACCGGTTTTCTGATACACATCCAGAATGCCCGCACGGGTCTGGTCATCATCAAGGCGATAACCGTCAAAATGTTCGCGCGCCCGGTCAAACTGGCCCTGCGACATTTCCATAAGACCGGTTTTGCGGAACTCGGTCATCAGATCGACAATCGCGGCACCGTCACGATCATACAGATCAAACAGCAAACGCTCAAAATTGCTGCTGACCTGAATATCCATCGACGGGCTGATGGTGGGGTGAACCCCATCCATTTTCATCACACCCTTGTCAAAAAACCGCGCCAGAATGTCGTTGGAATTGGCCCCCACGACAAACTGTTTGATCGGCAGGCCCATTTGCAGGGCGGCATAACCAGCATAAACATTGCCAAAATTGCCCGACGGGACCGAGAAGGAAACTTCGCGATCCGGCGCGCCAAGCTGCACACCGGCCCAGAAATAATAGGCGATCTGGCACATGATGCGGGCCCAGTTAATGGAATTCACCGCCGAGAGGCCAACTTCATCGCGGAAGGCATGATCATTAAACAGGGCCTTGACCAGGTCCTGGCAATCATCAAACGAGCCTTCGACCGCAAGGTTATGGACGTTATCGGCGATCACCGTGGTCATCTGGCGGCGCTGGACTTCGGAAACACGCCCGGCCGGATGCAGGATGAAAATATCGACATTTTCACGGTCCCGGCAGGCCTCAATCGCGGCAGAGCCGGTATCGCCCGATGTTGCCCCCACAATGGTAATGCGTTGACCACGCTTTGCCAGCACATGGTCAAACAGACGCCCAACCACCTGAAGGGCGTAATCCTTAAACGCCAAAGTCGGACCGTGGAAAAGTTCTATCACCCAGTCATTGGCCCCCAACTGCTTGAGCGGGGCAACGGCAGTGTGATTAAATCCGGCATAGGTTTCATCAAGAATGGTTTTCAGCGCATCATCATCAACAATACCGCCAGTCACAAATGGTTTGATGACCGCAAAGGCGACTTCGGCATAGGTCATGCCGCGGAACGATTTGATCTCGTCCGCTGTAAATTGCGGCCAGGTTTCGGGCACATACAGCCCGCCATCACGGGCCAGACCCGCCAGAAGAACATCATCGAATTGCAAGACGGGGGCACTACCCCGCGTGCTGATATAACGCACTTGAATGCTCCTGATACAAACATACGGTCATCAGGCAACGGGACGCGCCACGTCTTGTCAGGTTGGCGGCAGCATCACCATTTCCACAGAATATCGAGTTAGTGCGGACTTCCCCCGCCATAGTCAAGGATGAATAGCGGGCAGGAGGTCTGCGCAATTCAAAAATCCGAGAGAAGTTGAACGATAACAGGAAATTACAATTCTGTTCTGTTATCCTGACAAAGGAAAGACCAGATGAAGAACACTGATATCGTTCAGCGCGGGAATAGCGGGATTGACGAAGACATCCAGGCAATTTGACGGACGGCAAGTGGGCGTGGATCAAACCACTTCTTCCGACTGACAAACGCGGGCATCTGAAGCCGAAGGGCAGATTTATACGAGGTGATGAATACCATCCCTTGTATATAGAACGCCCTATATGATCGCCGAGATATGCCGTTAGCGAAATCCTCTCGGAGGAGGCGTTTCTTCAAAGGCGCCAAGCCATGACTGCCATTCCTCCAAATCTTCGCCTTATACGATCAGAAAGCAGGGTGGCATAATGCGCTACAAACTATCGAAAACGGAAATTTTATAATTCAGCAATCCCCACGCTACCAGAGGCGAGGCTGGATGAGGCACCCAGGACACAAAATTCAGCTTTACGACGCGTCTGGCACGGCCAATAACACCTGCCCCAATAGACCGTAGCCTGTTTTATATCTTGTCAGAAATTTATCTGAATTAATTGTTTCCGATTTAAAATTAAATTTTAAAATAATTTACAAAAATTAAACTTCTATCTATCTTGTTCCCATCGGAGGACTCGCTTTGAAGGCACTTATCCAGGATTGCCACTCATCCAGATCATCTCCAAAATCTTCATTTGCGATTCTCTCGAGACGCTTTATTATTTCTTCTCTTGTATAAAACTCCGTTACTAACATTCTTTTTCTAAGATGAGGTACAGGTCTGGTAACCAACACACTATATTTCCCGTTCGAATCAGGAGTGTCGTTCACAAGAGCTGAAATCATTGCATCTGCCTCATCCAAACAAACTCGAATGCGGTGTAATGTTGTTTCAGGATAAGTTTCCTCTAAAACTTCATATGGAACTTTTGACAACCCCGGAAAGGAAGGTGATGAAATAAGTTCATCAAATTGTTTTTTGGTCTTCTTACGTATCCGGTCTTCATAATATGAAGCGTCCTTTTTCATTGTCCCGACCTCCTTTTGTAAACACTTATATACTCGTTGGAATCTTCCAGGGCTTCGTCAAAAAGCTCTTTCAACCTGTCCGCCTCATCCATATTCCCATACTGAAACTCCTGGGCAATTCGAGGTTCGACAATCTTTCGTGTCCAATCTTGCGCTCTTGTTTCTACAATAAACTCTTCCTTATCATAGCCCAAGCTATGAGGTTTCACCCTTTTCAAATAATCATCGGCATTTCTCCCGGACTGCACCCATTGCTGAAATCTTTGTGCATGAGTTAATTCACAAGAAATTTCAGTCTTTGAAGTGAGCACCCGCAAAAGCAGTCTTGTCAGGTTTTCTCAATGGGGGAGCCAACAGTGCATCTCGAGCCCTGGAAATTGGAGACAATACGATCATGAGATGAAGAAGATGAGGAAGAGGCAAAATGCGCTAAAACGGAAGTTTTATACCCCCGACAATCGCCACTCTGGCAGAAGAGAGGCCGGATGAGGCATCCCGGATACATAATTCGTACCCCATACAGCTAACTTGAATGACGTCACCGGCAAAGCCAAGAACAACAGACCAATAAATTTAATTTTACTTAATACCAGAAAAATACTATTACATTCACTTATATCGCATTGGAGGGTTAGATTTAAAGGCTCTTATCCATGATTGCCATTCATCCAAATCATCCCCAAATTCTTCATTCGATATCCACTCAAGTTTTTTTATCATTTCTTCTTTTGTGCGTGACGCCGTCATCCGCTTACTATCTTCGAAATAAGACTTGAGGCTCACCCATGAAAAACTGTATTTCCCATTCACATCAGGAGTATCGCTCACAAGAGCTGAGATCATTGCTTCCGCCTCGCGCAAAAATATTTTAATCCGGTATAATTTCGTTTCAGCATAAACCTCCTCTAAAACTTCCTCCGGAATCTTTAAAAACTCCTGATCAGAAAGACCGGAAGTAAGTTCCTGAAGCCTTTCCCTCTCCTTCTTATATAATCTATCTTTATAGTACAATTCATCTTTATCCATCCCCCAATCTCCTTTTGTAAATACGTATATACTCGTCAGAATCCTCCAAAGCTTCGTCAAGAAGATCTCGCAACCTGCGCGCCTCATCCATATTCCCATATTTTAATTCTTGGGAAATTCGAGGCTCAACAATCTTCCTTGTCAAATTCTGAGCTGCTGTTTCTACATGGAATTCTTCCCGATCATAACCCAAGCTGGGGCGCCTCACCATTTTCCAATAATCATCGGCATTTCTCCCGGACTGTACCCATTTCTGAAATCTTTGTGCATGAGTTAATTCACAAGAAATTTCAGTCTTTGAAGTGAGCACCCGCAAAAGCAGTCTTGTCAGGTTTTCTCAATGGGGGAGCCAACAGTGCATCTCGAGCCCTGGAAATTGGAGACAATACGATCATGAGATGAAAAAGATGAGGAAGAGGAAGAGGCAAAATGCGCTAAAACGGAAGTTTTATACCCCCCGATAATCGCCATTCTGGCAGAGGCGAGGCCGGGGTGAGGCACCTCGGACACAAAATCCAGCATCGCTGTGCGTCCGGCACGACCAACCTGAATGGCGTCTCCGGCAAAGCCGATAACACCAGCCCAATAGAGTTAATCTAATTTTATATAATCATAAAGATTGATTTACTTTTTATTTTTTAAATTAAACTTTGCGTTGAGTTTAACCGACGTGCGAACATACATTCACCTATATCTCAATGGAGGATCCGCTTTGAAGGCACTTAGCCATGATTGCCATTCATCCAAATCATCTCCAAAATCTTCATTTGCGATTCTCTCAAGGCGTTTTATTATTTCTTCTCTTGTGTATGACTTCGTCACCAGTGTTTTTTTTCGAAATAATTCCCAGGCTTTATCCACGATAAATTGTATTTCCCGTTCAAATCGGGAGTGTCGTTCACAAGAGCCGAAACCAATGCATCCGCCTCATACAAACAAACATTAATGCGATATAATATTGTTTCAGCATAAGTTTCTTCTAAAACGTCATCTGGAATTTTTAAGAACTCCTCATCGGAAAGACCGGCAGTAAGTTCATCAAATTGTTTTTTGGTCTTCTTACGTATCCGGTCTTCATAATATGAAGCGTTCTTTTTCATTGTCCCGACCTCCTTTTGTAAATACTTATATACTCGTTGGAATCTTCCAGGGCTTCGTCAAAAATCTCCTTCAACCTGCGCGCCTCATCCATATTCCCATATTGCAATTCTTGGGTAATTCGAGGCTTAACAATCTTTCGTTTTCATTTTTGCGCGGTTTTTCTACAATAAATTCCTCCTGATCACAGCCTAAGCAAAATTGAAGCTTATACGACCAGAAGGAAGGGTGTCATAATGCGCTACAAACTGGTGAAAACGGAAGTTTTACAATCTAGAAATCCCCACGCTACCAGAGGTGAGGCTAGATGAAGCACCCAGGACACAAAATCCAGCTTTACGGGGCGTCTGGCACGGCCACTAACACCTGTCCAATAGACCGCATAACATCTTATATATTTTTATAATTTTTCCTAAATCAATTACTAATAATCTAAAATTCCAATTTTAAACATTTTAGAAAGGCAGCAAAATCGGCATTTATCTTGTTTCCATTGGAGGATCCGCCTTGAAGGCACTTATCCAGGATTGCCATTCGCCCAGATCATCTCCAAAATCTTCATTCGCGATTCTCTCAAGACGCTTTATTATTTCTTCTCTTGTATAAAATTCCGTTACTAGCATTCTTTTTCTAAGATGAGGCACAGGTCTGATAACCGACACAATATATTTGCCGCTCGAATCAGGAGTATCATTCACAAGAGCTGAAATCATTGCATCTGCCTCATCCAAACAAACGCTAATGCGGTGAAATGTTGTTTCAGGGTAAGTTTCCTCTAAAACTTCATATGGAACCTTTGACAACCCCGGAAAGGAAGGTGATGAAATAAGTTCATCAAATTGTTTTTTGGTCTTCTTACGTATCCGATCCTCATAATATGAAGCGTCCTTTTTCATTGTCCCGACCTCCTTTTGTAAATACTTATATACTCGTTGGAATCTTCCAAGGCTTCGTCAAAAAGCTCCTTCAACCTGCGCGCCTCATCCATATTCCCATACTGCAGCTCTTGGGCAATCCGCGGTTCGACAATCTTTCGCGTTCAGTTCTATGCTGTTTTTTCTATAATAAATTCCTCCTGATCACAGCCCAAAAAAAAATTGAAGCTTATACGACCAGAAGGAAGGGTTTCATAATACACTACAAACTGATGAAAACGGAAGTTTTATAATTCAGCAATCCCCACGCTACCAGAGTTGAGGCTGAATGAGGCACCCAGAACACAAAATCCCGCTTTACGGCGCGTCTGGCATGGCCAATAACACCTGCCCCAATAGACCGTAGCCTGTTTTATATTTTGTCAGAAATTTATCTGAATTAATTACTGCTGATTTAAAATTAAATTTTAAAATAATTTACAAAAAAGTAAATTTCTATCTATCTTGTTCCCATCGGAGGACTCGCTTTGAAGGCACTTATCCAGGATTGCCATTCGTCCAGATCATCTCCAAAATCTTCATTTGCGATTCTCTCGAGACGCTTTATTATTTCTTCTCTTGTATAAAACTCCGTTACTAACATTCTTTTTCTAAGATGAGGTACAGGTCTGGTAACCGACACACTGTATTTCCCGTTCAAATCAGCAGTATCATTGACAAGAGCTGAAATCATTGCATCTGCCTCATCCAAACAAACTCGAATGCGATGCAATGTTGTTTCAGCATAAGTTTCCTCTAAAACGTCATCCGGGATTTTTAGGAACTCCTCATCGGAAAGACCGGCAGTAAGTTCATCGAATTGCTTTTTTGTCTTCTTACGTATCCTGTTTTCATAATACGATGCGTCTTTTTTCATTTCCCCAATCTCCGTTTATAATGATTTATATACTCACCAGAATCTTCCAGGGCTTCATCAAGAAGCTCCTTCAACCTGTCCACCTCATCTATATTCCCATATTGCAATTCTTGGGCAATTCGAGGTTCGACAATCTTTCGTGTCCATTTTTGCGCCGTTGTTTCTACAAAAAGCTCTTCCTCATCATAGCTCAAGCTTGGACGTCTCATCATTTTCCAATAGTCATTGGCACTTCTTCCGGACAGCACCCATTGCTAAAATTTTTGTGCATGAGTTAATTCGTGAAAAATTTTAGTCTTTGAGGTAAGCACCCGCAAGCGCAGTCTTTTTAAAACTTCCCAATGAGGGAGGCTGACAGCACGCCGCGAGCCTTGGAAACTCAAGACAATACAACCAGAAGCGGAAGAGGCACAATGCAGAAAACTGATGAAAACGGGGGTTTTATAACCCGAAAATCGCCACTCCGGCAGAAGCAAGGCTGGAGCGATATAACCCGGATACAAAATCCAGCGTTACGACGTGTTCGGCACGGCCAACCTGCATGGCATCTCCATGCAGAAACAGTAACACAGGAACAATCAAACCCAAATTATTACATACATCCAAAAAATTATTTAAATCTTTTTAATTCAATTTTTTATTTGAAGAAAAATTGAAAATATCGTGCCATTTACTTTCTATCAGACAACAATTCTTTGAAGGCATTTATCCAGGATTTCCATTCATCGATGTCATTACCAAAATCCTCATTAGATATCCATTCGAGACGTTTTATTATTTCCTCCCTTGAGCGTGAATCAGTCACCAACGCTCTTTCTCTAAAATAAGACTTGGGTCTTATCCATGAAAAATTATATTTTCCGTTCAAATCAGGAGTGTCATTGACAAGAGCTGAAATCATTGCATCCGCCTCGCGTAAAAAAACTCTAATTCGATTCAACGTTGTTTCAGGATAAGTTTCCTCTAAAACTTCATCCGGGATTTTTAAGAACTCCTCATCGGAAAGGCCAACAGTAAGTTCGTCGAATTGTTTTTTTTTCTTCTTACGTATCCGATCCTCATAATATGACGCGTCTTTTTTCATTGCCCCAATCTCCGTTTATAATGTTTTATATACTCGCCAGAGTCTTCCAGGGCTTCGTCAAGAAGCTCCTTCAACCTGTGCGCCTCCTCCATATTCCCATACTGCAGCTCTTGGGCAATTCGAGGTTCGACAATCTTTCGTGTCCATTTTTGCGCCGTTGTTTCCACAATAAACTCTTCCTTATCATAGCCCAAGCTATGAGGTTTCACCCTTTTCCAATAATCATCGGCATGTCTCCCGGACTGCACCCATTTCTGAAGTCTTTGTGCGTGAGTTAATTCGTGAAAAATTTCATTCATCGCTATAAATTCGTTGTAGTCTCCAATTGCTGCACGACGAAGATAACGCGCCATGCCAATATCGCCGGAAACTCTAAGATTAAGCCTCGCGTTGAATGCGCTCAATTGTCCAGCACTGCCAAGAGTAATTTCCGAGATAATTTCGTCCGTCATTCTCCGGCTCATCCCCATATGGGCGGCAACCTGATAGACAAGATTTTGCGCATCCTCCAGAGAGGACACCCCACCACGCAGAGCGATGAGACCGGCTTCCCCCGCGCCCAGCTTAGCGGCCCGTTCCTGAATGAAGGACCGGTTTGAGGTGAACAAACGCAAGCGCAGTCTTGTCAGGCTTTCCCAATGGGGCGCAACAGCGTGGCCCAGGCCCTGAAAATTGAAGACAATTCGACCAGAGGGCAGGGAAGCGTAATGCGCAACAAACTGGCCAAAGCGGGCGTTTTTGACCCCGACAATCGCCATTTTGGCAGAGGCAAGGCCGGGGTAAGGTACCTCGGACACAAAATCCAGCGTCGCTGTGCGTCCCGCACGGCCAACCTGAATGGCGTCGCCAGCAAAGCCGATAACACCGGCCCCACCAAGAGTGAGGCCCAGCATTGTGAAGGCCCAGTAGCGATTGAAAGCGGCGACATCGTCATCTTCGAGAACACCAAACGCGTTCATCATGGCAAATGCGCCATCACCGAGCCACCCCGAGCCATGCGAGACTTCGTCCGGGGTGCGCCACATGTCGATGCCCTGGGTGATGGCCTCAAATCCCGCAAGGGTCATGGTACCACCCGCCACAATTCCAACCGCACTTGTACCGCCGGTTACGGCAGTCCCAACCGTTGATCCGGCGACAAGGACAACACCGCCAACAATATCGGCGGCACCGAAAACAACATTCAGGCCACCCCAAACCACCCTTGAGCGCCAATTATCTTTGAATTCTTCGTCAGCTGAGGCTCCGGGTATTCCCGAACGCACCATCCAGTCGCCCATGACGGCATTGAGCCAGTCTGCACCTTCCTCACTGGTTGGAAAATAATTCAGAAGACTTTCGTCATCTCCGAAATAAGTGGTTTCATCGATATTCCTGTCTATTCTGGACAGGATGATGATTTTGTTATTTTCAATCCGCCAATGTTTTAACTGTGATATTTTCTCATATAGACGTGACCTCTCCTCTCTTTGCCGTGCCGAATACATCGGTGTATTTGCCCCCCAATCCGCGGGGCGCATTTCCCTAAGTTTTCGCCGCAAAGCGTCAACTTCCCTGTCGGGAAACTCGTGCCATTCAACCTGATAGCCTTCCTTTTCGATCAGGGCGCAAAGAAGTTGCGCCCGTTCGGGGTATTTACGCGCAAAGCAGTCCATAACCCCATCCAGGGTCATTGGGGCCCCATCATATATCAAGGGGAAAAGCTCATCCGTGAGCGGATAACGATCAATGTTCGCCAGGCCCAAATCACATTGAATATCTGCATCACTTCCGACAAAATCGGCATCAAGTGCAGTGTTGCCAATTTGCTGGGGCACAAAAACCCCTTCGCCCGGGCAGCTTCCGCCCGCCGTGCAGTCATCGTCAGGCAGATAAAGCTCTGTTTCTTCTTCCACGATAATTCCTTACTTTACTGCCATGAAGACGCTTGATTTCGCGTGCCATCATCACAAAACGGTCTGAAACGGGCGAACGCAAATCTTCTGATATTTCTTTGATTTCCGGTGTTTCAAAATCACCATCAAGAGCGGCTGACCAATACACAAGACTTCCGATATGATAGCTGCTTTTAAATCCCAGTTTATAGTATCGACCAGCTATGGTGAGAGCCTGTTCCATTTTGGCAGCATATTCTTTACCTGATTTTGGTTTTCCTTCCAGTTCAAGATAGTTTTCCAGAAATTTCCTTACGCTTGCTTTCAAAGCCAAAAATTCAAGTACGTTCACATCTGCGATACTGGCATCCGCATTCTTAATATCCGGAGTTTTATTTACGAGAATTTTTGATGAACCGTGAGGCGACAAAACATAAAAACTGCTCACCATCATTGCGCCACCTTTTATAAAAAGATTATACGCTTTTGACGGGTCATCCTTTTCGGTCAAAGTCAGATAATCTATAAGATTGCGGCCTTCCCAAAACCTCCAAAGAAACCAGTTTCCTTTCGCTCCCTGAATACGTGTGAATTTTCTAAAGTGCCTCCAAAGCACATCAAAATCCAATCGTGAACGAATATAGATACCCGGCTCTTTATGCCATAGATGTACCGTTGTCATGAGTTCGGACATATCGGGGATGTGGGTGAACAAACGGCGCGTGAAAGGCTTATTCTGCTCAAGCTCGAAAAGATATGGCGCAGCATCTTTCAGTTCTTCCGCTGCGTCTCCTTTGAACAGACAGCGAAATGGCATGTCGCACTCTTCAAACTCGCTCAACCCAAACTGGAACTTGGCGGCATCCAGGATGGCGTAGGTCTTCATTGGCGGAACAGCCTCCGCGCTGCCGTAGTGCGTGATTTCGAATTCGGTGGGTTCCGGTTGCCCGAAAAGTGGTTCCAACAGAACGTCAGGTACGAACTTGACTGGCCAGACACCCCGCTGACCGTCCAATGGCTCTATGTCTTCGATCTCCTCGACAACCAGAAAGCTTTCCGACCTGACAGAGCTGTTGACCGCTATATCCCGTATCGGACCGAGTTCGACCGTGTGTCCGGGATGCACAGCCTTTGCCAAAGTACCGATCTGACGGTATTGCGCACTATTGCGAGAAAGGTATTGCGAAGCAGGAAGGACTTCTTCGAGCCAAAAAATTGAATAGCCAAGACGTTCAATATGGGCCAACAGAGTTGCATGGAAGCTGGTGTAATCGCATGCCCAAACAGCCACCTGACAGCGATATTCCGCATCATCAGTTTGCCGCAAATGGCAATCACCAATCCATGCTTCAAAACTGCTCATACCAAAATACCCGGTAAACCCTTGTCTTCCCTTAAAGCTCGCCTAAAAAGAAGTTGAACAATATCAATCAATACTGATCCTCCTTCGGTATCCCGGCAAATGGAAGATCAGATGTCGTGAGCAGATAACAACCTTGGCGAGCATATCCCGATAGATTTGAGATATACAAGCGATTTGCGGACGGAGAATAAATTTTCTGCGCAAGCATCCGTATAGTCCAAGACGCATCGCAAGATGTTGCTCACATTCATAAACGCTTGAAGCTGCCCCTTCCAAATAGGGCAACCCGGTCAACGAAAGGCCAATCCCCAAGCATATATCACTTAAAAACGCGCCCCCAAAAAAGCAGAGCAAACAATAAACACTACGCTGGATCGGGAGAGAACACGCTGTTCACACGCTCCATGGCTTGACCGGGGTGCAAGAAGAGCTCAAGAGCCTGAATTGCTTTTGGCTCCGCTCGTTCAGAGATTTCCCATGTCAGAATAAGTCGTTCAATAGGAACTTCATATCCTCCTTCAGAAAGATCAGGCGCGACTTCCCAATATATTCCTTTCTCAACCCAAATCATCGCAGGTTTTATCAAAGAATTTTCCTGTGCCTCCAGAACCGCTTCTTCATAAGTTATGCCATTGCGTGCAGTTTCATCGAGGACGAAATCGGGGCCAAACACCTTTTTCTGCTCAGCATACTCTTCTTCGGAAATAGGTTGATTTTCCTTCATGAGCATATTGGCGTCCCCAAGAACGCTGTAAGTTTGCAGGTTTATTTCTTTTTTTAACTTGAGAGAAATAATATCAACGACCTTTCCAAGATACATATCTTCTTCAAGCTCGATCGGACGCACTCTTGGTTTCCAATCACTTTCCACAAAACCTGACACAGATCGCAAAACGCGAAGCCAATATTGCGTCGCCGATATGTGCTGATTTACGCTTTCAAAGTATCTTTCAAACGGAAAATCAGGAACTGACGTGAATTCGTCAAGTATCATTATACATCTCCAGATGCACGCCCGGCATATATCTCCGAATCAACACGAGGCGCATTTTTCCGGCAACAAGACCGGGCGTGAATTTCCCTTCGGAATTTTCCAAACCCTTTCTCATAACCTGCGCAAAACCATTCGGGAAAGTGCTGTTTTCAGCTCTGACAGAGCTGAAAACACTTAGCCTGGCGGACCGGCCCCTACCATTATGACGGCAATCAATCCTCGAACGGAATGCCGTGTTTGCGCAACAGGGCTTCCATTTTGACGGAGCGACGGGTGATCTGGCGGTAGTTTGACAGCAAAATGCGCAAAATGGCGCGAATGAAGCGGTCGGAGGCGTTGAGTTTATGTTCAAACTGACGGCGGGAAATCGCAATCACCACAGTGCGGTCGCGGGCCCGGGCGGAGGCCATGCGCGGGGCGTCATCGATCAGGGACAATTCACCAAACAGGCCACCTGCCTCGATATGGCCCAGCACAACGTCTTCGCCGCCAGAGGTGGTTTTATAAATCTCGACAGACCCTTCCTGCACCACATAAGCCGCACCACCGGGCTTGCCCTCGCGGAAAATAATTTGTCCCGCCGCGAAAACCTGACGGTCCATTACCTTAGCTGACATCTGCGTTTCTGGTCCTGTTCGATGTATAAACGAGCCGCTGCGGCCACGGATTTCAGTAAATTGCCAAATATTATTACCCAACCGATGGCAGAAAAAACCGCTTTTCCCGTCTTATTCCCCGTAACGGGTTTGCAAATGGGTGATAAAGGCCGTGGTTTGCAAGGGCGCGCCGGTTGCACCTTGCAAAATTTCATCCGTCGTCGCACTGGAACCCCTGCCATGCACATTGGCCCGCAGCCAGGCCATCAGGGGGGCAAAATCCCCGCGTGACAGATTTTCCATCAACCCCGGCACCTGATCCCGCGCACTTGCAAACAATTGTGCCGCTGCCATGGCCCCCATCGTGTAGGTCGGGAAGTATCCCCACGCCCCGGACGGCCAGTGAATATCCTGCAAACAGCCATCGGCATCATTGGGCGGGGTGATCCCCAAAAGCGATTGCATCATGTCGTTCCAGGCGGCTGGCAAATCGGCCAGTTTCATATTGCCTTCGATCAGCGCCCGTTCAAGACGATAACGCAAAATCACATGTGACGGATATGTAACCTCGTCGGCATCCACACGAATGAGGCCCGGTTCAACCCGGGTATAAAGCCGATAAAGGTTTTCCGCCTCCCATGCCGGCCCATTGCCGTTAAAGGCCTTTTTGAACACGGGTGCGGCATAGGTCAGAAATTCCTGCGACCGGCTGGCCTGCATTTCAATCAGCAGAGACTGGCTTTCATGCAGGCTCATGCCGCGTGCCTTGCCGACCGGCTGCAAACGCCAGTCCGCGGGCAGGCCCAGCTCATACATGGCGTGCCCGGTTTCATGCAACACGCCCATAATGGCACTGGTAAAATCGGCCTCGTCATAGCGCGTGGTCAGGCGAACATCATCGGCCGTCCCGCCACAAAACGGGTGGTGTGAAATATCAAGACGGCCGTGGTCAAAATCAAATCCCACGGCCTTCATCAGCTTAAGGCCAATCGCCTTTTGCGTTTCAACCGGAAACGGCCCGTCGGGCAGCAAAGCCGGAGCTTCAGCCTTCTGCCGTTCAATCACACTGGCGGTAAAGTCCGGCAGGAAGGCTTCCAGATCGGCAAACAGCGTGTCGATCTTGGCACAGCTCATGGAGGGATCATACTGGTCCAGCAGCGCATCATAGACCGAACAGCCCAGCGCCTCGGCCTTTGCCGTCCCCGCCTCGATCGACAGGTCCAGCACGGTTTGCAATTTGGGCAACAGACCGGCGAAATCGTTTTCGGCCCGTGCCGTCCGCCAGGCCACCTCGCAGGCGGTTGAGGCCCGTGACATCGCCTCGACCAGATCGCCGGGCACGGCATTGCCATGCACCCATTCGCGTTTCATTTCATTGAGGTTGGCGCGCTGCCAGTCCGACAGGTTTTCCGTTTCGGCCTCGGCCAGAAGGTCCTTTAATGCCGCATCCTTGATCAGTTCATTGGACATGACATCCAGGGTGGCAAGCTGTTCGGAGCGGGAAGGTGCGGCCCCATCGGGCATCATCGTCGCCATATCCCAATGCAACATCCCGCCAATATCCGCCAGAACGTTCATACGGCGAAAACGGCTTTCAAGCGCAAGATAGGCTTTGGTCATGGTGACGGCTCCAATCGGTTGGCGGAAAACAGGGCAGGCAGACAGGGCCCGACCAGACAAAGGCCATTTGCGCATGTTAACTGCGCAAATGGCCGTTGCGATTCACAATCAGATTGAAAAATAGTCTGCCAGCGGGGCGCGCCGCAAGCTCATTTCGTCGAAGAATGGGGCGGACGGCGATGATAAACGACAAAAATAACAACCAGCGCAACCGCAAGGCAAAACCAGGTAATGGCATATTGCAAATGGTTGTTGGGCAGCATCACGCGGGCCTGCCCGCCAATCGGCAACCCACCCGGGTTAGGCGTGGCATCGGCTTCCAGATAATAGGGGCTGGCAAGGTCGCCCCCGGCCTCCTCGGCCATATGCGGGGGATCAACATAAAACCACTGGTTTTTAACCGGGTCATTTTCGGGTTGGGCCCAGTGGCGCGGGCGCGCAATCTGGATAACGCCCGTAACTTCGACCTTGCCTTTTATCTGCCCTTCGGGGCGGGTGGCGGGGTCGCGTTTGTCATCGGGCACCCAGCCACGATTGACCAGAATGATACGGCCATCGGCCTGTTCTAGCGGGGTGATCACCTGATAACCCACACTACCCTGCATGGTGCGCGCCATCAGATACATTTCCTGATCATGCAGGAAACGGCCATGCGCAATGGCAGCGCGAAAGGCCATATCAGGGTTGATTTTATCAACATCAACCGGAAATTCGATGGGCGACAGGGCCGAGCGGGCCTCGCGTTCCGCAATCAGGTTTTCTTTCCAGAACAGCCGTTCGATCTGCCAGACGCACAGCGCCATCAAGACAAGAAAAGCCAAGCCAGCCGTAATTGAAATTGCGACCGTGGGCCGCGATTTTAAAAGCGCCATAACGAACGGGCCTAATCCTGTTGCGTGGTTGACCGGTGACGGTATTGCAGCGCAACCATCACCCCTTTGAGGGGCCGCAACAGCACAAGGGTCAAACCGATAACGGTTGGAAACCACAGCAGCACATGCAGCCACAAAGGCGGTTGGTACGTCAATTCCACCCATAAGGCAAGGGGCACCACCAGAAACCCCAGGATGAAAATGATGAAAACCGCCGGGCCATCCCCGGCATCGTGGTTGCGCATGTCCAGCCCGCACACTTCGCAGGCTTCGCGCACCGTCAAATAACCCGAAAACAATTTTCCCCCACCGCAGCGCGGGCACTTGCAGGCAAGGCCGGTGCGAATGGGGGAAAGAGGTGGATAATAATCCAGCGTCATAGGGTGCGTTTACCAATCAGGCCAAACAGCCATTTTGGAGCCTTGGGGCGGGGCAACGTTATTGGCCGCCCCAGATGTAAACCGAGAAAAACAGGAACAGCCACACCACGTCGACGAAATGCCAATACCAGGCCGCCGCCTCAAGGCCAAAATGATGATCCGGTTTAAAATCCCCGCGGTTGGCACGGTAAAGGCAAACCGCCAAAAACACCGTCCCGACAAACACGTGGAAGCCGTGAAAACCCGTCGCCATATAGAAGGT
This sequence comes from Thalassospira sp. TSL5-1, assembly GCF_001907695.1. Taxonomy (NCBI): domain Bacteria; kingdom Pseudomonadati; phylum Pseudomonadota; class Alphaproteobacteria; order Rhodospirillales; family Thalassospiraceae; genus Thalassospira; species Thalassospira sp. TSL5-1. Next base: position 834,190 of record NZ_KV880638.1, on the reverse strand, counting down.
GGAGGGATAAATCCCGTCATCAAAGGCAAAGGCCGCATGATGATATTCATAGGCCTGACAGGCCAGAAAGGCGATGCCCAGCAACACGGTCAGGGTCAGCCCCTTGACCATATTGTTTTTATCCCCCTCAAGGCAGGCATGGTGCGCCCAGGTCAGGGTACACCCCGACAGCAGCAAAACCAGCGTATTGAGGAAGGGCAGATCCCACGGATCAAGCACTTCGATCCCGGCGGGCGGCCACTGGGTAATGGCAGGGTTGAATTCCAGAAGCGCGCTTTGGAAAAAAGCCCAGAAGAACGCCACAAAGAACATCACCTCGGAGGCAATAAACAGCGACATGCCATAGCGCAGGCCGATCTGAACCACCTGGTTATGATAGATGCGCGATTCCCGCACCACATCGCCCCACCAGCGGAACATCACAAACAAAATACCGGCAATGCCAATGGCTGCCAGCCAGAAGTCGGTCAGCACCCGGTCAGAATGCATGAAATACACCATGCCTCCGGTAAACAGGCCCGCCGACAGCGATGCAACCAGCGGCCACGGGCTCGGGTCTACCAGATGGAACGGATGTTTCTGAGCATGATCACTCATTCCTCGCCCCCTCAATCCTTGAATAAATTAATTGTCAAACCACTCTCGCGCGGATGCCGCCCCACCGGATCAGCCTCCACCTGTCTTGGACCTGGCTTCTGCGTCCCTTTGCGCCGTAACGGCATAAAAGGCAAAAGACAGCTTTATTTCCGTCAATCCACGTAATGCCGGATCTTCGGTAATCGCCGGATCAACAAAAAAGCTGATCGGCATATCCACATTCTGCCCCGGTTCCAGGCGCTGCGCATCGAAACAGAAACATGCCAGCTTGCTAACATATCGCCCTGCCGCGACCGGGGTGACGCTATAGGCCGCTTCGCCGGTCACAACCCTGTCCGACCGATTATGCGCGGCATAAAATGCCAACCGGTTTTCCCCCAGCGGCACCATCATCGCGGCCTGCTCCGGGGCAAAATCCCAATCCATTGACGGGTCTGACGTGCCATCAAAGGATACTTTTATCTTCCCTGCACCAATGGCTGCATCATCGCGCGCCGTGGCCTTTTCATTCGTTTTATCACGGGCCAGGATCACCCGGCCCATTGCCGCCCCATCCACAACCGGACCGGCCGCAAGCAGGGCATTTGCCCCAATATTGTTTCTGTCCGCCCCGGCCATTGCCCCTTGTGCATCAAGCAGGACCGGATTGGCCCCGGAACCGCCATCAAACAGCCCCGGAACCAGTGCAAATTTATATCCGGCAAATCCGCCCATCAGGATCGCAGCGCAACAAAAGATCCATATCCAGACCTTTCCGCGATTTTCCTGATTTCTGCGTTTTCGCCGCCCCATGTTTTCAACCACTCATTTTCAAAATGGTGATCACAAAAAACAGAACCGCAAGTCCCGTCAGGATCGCCAGAAGAACCCAGTTTTTACGCTTGCGATTGGCATAAAACGCGGCAAGTTCCTCTTTGCTCATTTTGGGCTGTTCGGTCATGTAATAAAGCCCTCAAGCCAGATATCGGCCACCATCGCGCCAAACAGCACAAACAGATACAGAATCGAATAACCAAACATCTTTTGCGGTGCCTTTTCCTCGGCGTTGCGCAAAACACGCCAGGCATGACGCAAAAACCACAGGCCCGTCATCGCGGCCGTTGCGGCATAAAACACGCCCAAAAGCCCGGTGAAATACGGCACCAGCGTGACCGGCAACAGCAGGATGGTGTAAAACAGCATCTGCTTTTTGGTCGCCACATCACCGGCCACCACCGGCATCATCGGCACCCCGACCTTGGCATAATCCCCGCAGCGAAACAGGGCCAGCGCCCAGAAATGCGGCGGTGTCCACATGAAGATGATCATGAAAAGCGCCATCGAGTTCAGATCAACGCCACCCGTTACCGCCGCCCAGCCGATCATGGGCGGAAAGGCACCCGCCGCCCCGCCAATCACAATGTTTTGCGGCGTGCGGCGTTTCAACCACATGGTATAGACAAAAACATAAAACCCGATTGAGACGGCCAACAGGGCCGCCGCCGCCAGATTAATCGCAACCGCCATCACGGTGACGGAGACAATCGACAATAAAATGCCCAGCGACAGGGCTTCATCGGCCGGCACGCGCCCCGCCGGGATCGGGCGGTTCATGGTGCGTTTCATATGCTGATCAATATCGCGGTCATACCACATATTGATCGAGGCCGCCGCACCACTGGCAACGGCAATGCAGGCAATGGCAACCAGGGCCAAAAACGGATGAATGTGGCCTGGCGCAATCAGCAGGCCAACGGCACCGGTAAATACGACAAGCGTCATCACGCCAGGCTTCAGCAGCGTGAAATAGTCACGCACGGTGGAAACCGGCATGGCAGGAACGGTGTCGATGGTCAGTGTCTGATCAAGTGCGGTCTTGCTCATGACAGGGGCGGTCTTCTTTCTGGCTTTGGTGGTTGTCTTTCGCCGGATTATCCCGGCGAAAGACAAAAGATCGCATGGTTACTTGATGCGCGGCAGTTCATCAAAAGTATGGAACGGCGGCGGCGAGCTGACAGTCCATTCCAGGGTGTCGGCATATTCGCCATACGGGTTTGCGGCCGCTTTCTTACCACGAATAAAGGCGTGTGCCACCACACCAAGGAAGAAAATCGTCGCCGCAAACGAGATATACGCACCATAGGATGAAACAAGGTTCCAACCTGCAAACGCATCAGGATAATCGGCATAGCGACGCGGCATGCCAGCCAGCCCGAGGAAGTGCTGCGGGAAGAAGGTCATGTTCACGCCGATGAAGAAAAACCAGAAATGGATCTTTCCGCCCAGGTCGGAAATTTCGTAACCGGTCATCTTGCCAAACCAGTAATAAAAACCGGCAAAGATCGAGAACACAGCGCCGAGCGACAGCACATAATGGAAATGCGCCACCACAAAATAGGTATCGTGCAGTGGCAAATCCATGCCCGAATTCGCCAGGATCACCCCGGTCACACCGCCAACGGTAAACAGGAAGATAAAACCGATTGCCCAGAGCATCGGGGCACGAAGCTCGATCGAACCGCCCCACATTGTCGCAATCCAGGAAAAGATTTTAACCCCGGTCGGAACGGCAATCACCATCGTTGCAGCGGTGAAATAGGCCCGGGTATCCACATCCAGGCCAACAGTATACATGTGGTGCGCCCACACGATAAAGCCGACCACACCAATGGCCACCATCGCATAAGCCATGCCCAGATAACCGAAAATCGGCTTGCGCGAAAAGGTGGAGATGATGTGGCTGATAATGCCAAAGCCCGGCAGAATCATGATGTAAACTTCGGGATGACCAAAGAACCAGAACAGGTGCTGATACAGGATCGGGTCCCCGCCCCCGGCCGGATCAAAAAAGGTCGTGCCAAAGTTACGGTCGGTCAACAGCATGGTGATGGCACCACCGAGAACCGGCACAGCGAGCAACAGCAGGAACGCCGTAACCAGCATCGACCAGGCAAAAAGCGGCATTTTATGCAGGGTCATGCCCGGCGCGCGCATGTTGCAAATTGTGGTGATGAAGTTAACCGCGCCCAAAATGGAACTGGCACCCGCAAGGTGAAGGGCAAAAATCGCCATATCGACCGACGCGCCCGGATGACCCAACACACTGGAAAGCGGCGGATAAACCGTCCAGCCCGTGCCGGCACCAGCCCCGATGGTTGCCGAGAGCATCAGCAACAGAAAGGCCGGAATCAGCAGCCAGAAGGAAATATTGTTCAGGCGCGGAAAGGCCATATCGGGTGCACCAATCATGATCGGCACAAACCAGTTGCCAAAACCGCCAATCATGGCGGGCATGACAACAAAGAACACCATGATCATGCCATGTGCGGTCACAAGCACGTTAAAAAACTGGTGATCTTCGATAATCTGTGTTCCGGGATGGGCAAGCTCCATGCGGAACCAAACCGAAAACGCCCCGCCAATCAAGCCGGCCACCAACGAGAAAATCAGATAGAGCGACCCGATATCCTTGTGGTTGGTGGACAGAAACCAGCGGCTGAAAAATCCCGGCGTATGATCGTGATCATGCGCATGTGTATCAGCGTGAGCCATTGAACTCTCCCTCACTCGGCCGAAGCAACCGAAACAGCCTTCGGCAGTGTTGCCGATGCAAACTGTTCCTGGGCCTGCTTGACCCAATCTGCATATTCTTCCTTGGTCACGGCCTTAACCGCAATCGGCATAAAGGCGTGATTGACACCGCAAAGCTCGGAACACTGACCATAAAACGTGGTCCCGGCATATTCGGCCGGAATGCGGGTCCAGGTTTCGTTTGTACGCCCCGGAACAGCATCAAGTTTAATGAAAAGCGACGGCATCGCCCAGCTATGAATAACATCTTCGGAGGTCATCAGCAGGCGAATATCGGTGTCGACCGGCAGAACAACGGGATTATCCACATCCAGCAGGCGTTTTTTGCCTTCGGCAACGGCGGTATCCTCGTCAAGCATCAGCGAATCAAAGGTGAAATCACCATTGTCGGGATATTCATAGGTCCAATACCACTGCTTACCGATGATTTTCAGCGTCATGTCGGCATCTTCAACATGGTCTGCATAATACAGCAAACGGAAAGACGGGATGGCAATGATCAGCAAAATCAGGACCGGCACCACCGTCCATGCCACTTCAAGCAGGGTATGGTGCGTGGTTTTGGACGGTTGCGGATTGCGTTTTCTGCTGAAGCGAAACAGCACATATAACAGCAATACCAAAACGACGACCACAATCGCGGTCATCAACCAAACCAGCAGGGTAAAGAATTTTTTCCCCTCAACCGCCACTGGCGAAGCTGCGTCCTGAAGACCCAACTGCCAGGGCTCGGGCTGGCCTACTGCGGCAACCGCAGACGAATCCAGTCCCGTCAGAACTGCCAATCCCAGCAACAAAATGGGAAACAGCATCTTGATCGACATGCGAATCTGCCCCCTCGCATTACAACTCAAGGCATTAGTGCCATTTTCGGCAAAGCCGAACAGCGTGACATCTTTGCAATCGGGAAGACCCGATCTCTCCCCGAAAATGACCCGCCATGACATTGGACCGCGGATCGGTCCCGGATATCAAAACGATAAACGAATTAGACAAGACTAATTCTATTATTCCGTCCTGCCAAGCATATCGGCATGCGTGGCAAATAGCTCATCTTTTCAACCGGTTCCACAAAAAACCTTGCTGCGTTGCACAAATAAAATTTGTGTTTCCTCATAGGGTTTTAGCCAACTTCACGATTTTTCCAAACTTAAGCCTATGGATCAAAAGGAATATTTTCAACCAGACAACCCAACCAGAACGACCGCACCGCAATGTCGCCCTGCAATAGATACAGGATATAAAACAATGTGCGCAGGGCGTTTAACGCAACACAACTTAAAAATTTTTCTGAAATTATTTAATTCACCCTTGAGGCGTTTTACCGTGTCGCAACCTGAAATTGGCATATTTTGGTATTACTTTGCCGGAATACGCACAAAATCCTCGCGAATCGTCCGGCATTTTTCCCGTCACATCGTTAAATCGGCATTCATCACATATCACAACGCACGCAGGCCCTTCCGGCAGGGCTTGTCCAGGTGCGATTTCATCTGCACATATCAGGCGGCAGAACGTGCGATAACCACCGCTATTCCGTCCTCCTTTCGCACGCAACAACCGCTTTGATGACAGTTGAATGTCTTTTTGCCGCGAAAACATCGCGTCGCATGTTTGAACGGTATAAATGTGATATAAGCACAGTAAGTTGTGAGGGGGAAAAGCCGCGTTCCCCGGCGAAACGACCCTGCCGGGTAAATCGGGGGCCGGTATAGGGTTTAATTGGGCGTTTCAAGACCCGATTGTAGGTATTTTTTGTAAAAATTACAGGTAGTGAGCTCTTTACTTGTCGCCAGCTTTCCCCATTATCAAAGCATGGCAGGCAGTAAAGCCCGGCTTGTGCCCCTGGAATGCACAGGGGAATGCGCAGGAAAATGCACTGGCGAAACCCTGTCCTGAAGCTTTCGCACCCCGCGCTTAGGTATAGTAAAGTATAGTTAAGACAGATTTCCGCTATTGAGGTTTGCCTATGGCTCGTCAAAATCAAAAGAAGCTGTTCACCGCCGAAATGCGGCTGTTAAACAAGCTGGAACATATGAGCGACATCGTATCGCTGCCCGAACCGGCAAATTATGGTGGCGGACAGGCACCGGGAGCCACGCCAGATCTGTCGTCGCTACATAACGCGATTGAAGATTTAAAACTGGAACTGCTCTCTGACATCAAGATCATGATCGAAGAGCAGAAAAAGCTCGTGCGTGAACCTGAAGAGCAGGATGATGCCCGCAACGAATTGCGGATGCTGAAAACCGAAATTCGCGCCCTTGCCAATTCGATCCAGGAAACAAAAAAAGAAATCGCCGCCCTTTACACGGCCCCCGACGATACCAGCGGGACACGCCTGAACATCGTCAAGGGCGAGCTTGATTCCATCGTGGAAGCCACCGAGGAAGCCACGGCAAACATCCTGGAAAATGTCGAAAATATTGATACTGTCGCCCACAATATCCGCTCCAGCGCAACAGACGATTACGTGCAGGGCCTGGCCGACGATATTGTCGAACTGGTGGTCAAGGTGTTTGAATCCTGTAACTTCCAGGATTTGACAGGACAGCGCATCACCAAAGTCGTCAATACCATGAAATATATCGAGGAACGCGTGAACCGCGTCATCGAGATTTGGGGCGAGGAAGATTTCGAGGATTTCGATCTGCCGCCTGACCCGAAGGGCCTCGACAATCTCGACAAAACCGTTACCCGTGCCCCGGCCAACCAGGAAAAGAACAACCAGACGGAAATCGACCAGATTTTCTCGCAGGACGAAATCGACGCCCTGTTCGACTAAGCGAAAATCCGACCGATCAAGGCAGCGTTCCCCTAGCCGGGCGCTGCCTTTTTAGTGTCTGCAAGCCCGCCACCCTGGGCTGAAAACGCAGAGTCTGGAATATCACCAAACTTAACAGCACATGCCAGATGGCTTAGACTTTGATCAAATTGCCCAGGAGCCTGCACATATGTCGATCCCAGCCCTGCCCGCTGCACTAAGCGAAACATTTGCGCACTATCGGGCAGATGTGAACGCGCGGTTGCTGCAAATACGCAGCCTGATTTTTACAACGGCAGCGGATATGCCCGACGTTGGCCCCCTGACAGAAACGCTGAAATGGGGTGAAGCCGCCTACCTGACCGAAGCCAGCGGCAGCGGCACCACCATTCGACTGGGCACGACCAAATCGGCACCCGATTGCTGTGCGGTGTTTGTAAATTGCCAGACCACCCTGATCAGCGATTTCCGTAGCCATTTTGCCGATGATTTTATATTTGAAGGCAATCGCGCGCTGATTATTCCAGCCCATGCGCCGCTCCCCAAAGAGCCACTGATTTTATGCCTGCGTTCCGCCCTAACCTATCACCAGCACAAGAAACAAAAGGCAAAAGCAACAACCGCCGGGCTAACAGCGTAACAGGCAAAAAATTACGAGCCGTTACTGACAAATCATAGCTGTCCAGTACGCACAGGCTGACGGATCAAACGGCACATGGGCCGCTGCACGCAAACCGGTCTTTCCGGATTATCTGGCACCAAATAATGCCTCTCGAATAACAAAACGAAATCATGTCTCGCCAATGCGGTGGCACCCGAATAATCCGCTTATGCGTGCCCGGCCTCACCCGAAAGAAGTTCAGGCGCAAAGCCCAGCTTGGCAAAGGCGCGCTGCCATTTGTCCTCGCAGTCAGTGGCAAACAGCAATTCCGGGTCGGCATCGACATGAAGCCAGCCATTGGCGCGAATTTCGGTTTCAAGCTGCCCGCTGCGCCAGCCTGCATAACCCAGGGCGAGGATGCTGTTATGCGGGCCTTTATCGAGCGCGATATTTTCCAGAATATCGACCGTTGCCGTCACCGACACATCCCGGTCCACCTGCAGGGTGGCGTCATTGCGAAAATCGTTGGAATGCAGCACAAAACCACGGCCCGATTCCACCGGCCCGCCGAAATGCACCTGGATATCCGAAATGGTGGATGCCGGGCGTGCAATACCCAATTGTTCAAGCAGTTCGGGGAAGGTAATGGAATCAATCAGCCGGTTAACGACAATGCCCATCGCACCGTCTTCGTTATGGGCGCAAAGATACACCACACTTTGCGCAAAGCGTGGATCACGCATTCCGGGCATTGCAACCAATAGCTTGCCCGATAGATATTCTCCGTCGTTGCCTGCAATTGCCATTTTACGCCATCCTTGTTCCCGGTTACCCAACACTACCCTTTTAACGCGGTTTCCGCCATGCAGGGTTTCAAATTATTCGTGCGCCCTGTTCTTAATCAAAGCTGTTTGATTTTCATATGGGTATAATTCGCACGCTGCACCAGTGACCCCATAACGCGCCAGTCAGGCTAACAGGCTGGTAACATGTTCGTGGGTTGCATTGAAACAAACATCGTCGTACCCCTGCGTGCCTGACAATTTTTCGGGAATAACTGTCGTGATCAAGCGTATTCTGACCCTGTTGATCGTCATCCTGCTGCCGCATCTTGCGCAGGCCGCCCCTGCCGCAAGCGCCTGGCAGGACGAGGATTTTGCATCGGTAAGGGTAATCAGCGCACGCGACGGCGTTAAAGACGTACATACCCTGCGGCTGGGGCTGGAATTTGCCTTAAAACCGCATTGGAAAATTTACTGGCGCAGTGCTGGCGATGCTGGTTTTCCCCCCAGCATCAACTGGCAGGGATCGGAAAATATCGATAGCGCCACCGCCACCATGATATGGCCCGCTCCCATCCGCTTTTCCATTTTCGGGCTGGAAACCTTTGGCTATCAGGACCGGGTGATTTTACCCATTGATGTTCCGGTCCAAAACAGCACTGATCCTGTCGTGCTGAAAATGGCTGTCGATTATCTGGCCTGTAGCGATATTTGTGTGCCGGCAACCGCCAATCTGACGCTGGATTTACCGGCGGATCAGGGCAATATTTCCAATCATGCTCACGAAATTGAAAAATTTGCCGCCAAAGTCCCGTTAAAGGGACACAACCTGCCGATTGGCGTTTCCAACATTTGGGAAAGCAGCCAGGATAAGAACAATTTCCTGAACGTTACCCTGCGTGACATCCCCGAGGGGGTGAAACCCGATATTCTGGTCGAAGGCAAACCGACTGACAGCTTTGGTGCCCCGGTCGCGACCGGCCAAAGCCTTGCGGGTACCCCCATTTATCAGTTGGCCATTCACAACAATGCCGAGGCAGAGACCCTGGCGGGGCAAAATGTGACCGTTACAGTCCTGGCGGGCGACCTTGCCGTTGAGCAGCCTGTGACCATTGGTGATGCCCCGGCCGATGGCATGGTTACGGGGACGTTAGCACCAGCCGCCAATGAAAATGGACCCCATGATGAAGCCCAAAGCGGATTTGTCGGCCCGTCAAAAACTGCCTGGTGGGTGATTGGCGGCCTGGCATTGCTGGGTGGGCTGATTTTGAATGTGATGCCCTGTGTCTTGCCAGTGCTGTCCATCAAGGTGATGGGCGCCATTCAGCTTGGCGCGCAGGACCGTCGCGGCACACGGCGCGGATTCCTCGCCAGTGCGGCGGGCATCATGGTGTCTTTCTGGATCATTGCCGGGGCCCTTGCCATTTTAAAGCTGGCGGGCGGGTCGATCGGCTGGGGCATTCAGTTTCAGCAACCGCTGTTTTTAACCACCATGACCATCATTGTCGTACTGTTTGCCTGTAACATGTTTGGCCTGTTTGAAATTAGCGCCAATCATCTAAACAATCTGGCAAATAATGCCATTGATCAGCAAAACAGCCGGGCTGCGCAGGCTCCGGGCAATGCTGACACCCCGTCAGCACAGCACCAAAGCATGGGCGGGCATTTCCTGACCGGGATGTTTGCCACCCTGTTGGCAACCCCCTGTTCGGCCCCGTTTTTGGGAACGGCCGTCGGGTTTGCCCTGGCAGGCAGCATTTTTGATATTTTTTGGGTGTTCAGCCTGCTGGGGTTGGGGTTTGCCGTGCCATACCTGCTGATTGCGGCGCGCCCAGAAATCGCCCGCCTGTTGCCCAAACCAGGCCGCTGGATGGCAATTGTCAAATTCGTGTTGGGGCTGGCTTTGCTGGGCACGGCAATCTGGTTGCTTAGCATCCTTGCCAATCAGATTGGCCTATCAGGGGCGATTGTCGTGGGTCTTGGCCTTGCCTTGGCAAGCGGGCTGATCTGGTGGCGGCATGTCACATCACAGCAACGGCGCAAACCCGTGTTGGCCGGGCTGGCGACACTGGCCGTGCTGATGGCCCTGTTTGCACCGGGATTTTCGCGCCCGCCATCCCATGCAGCGCAAACCGCCAGCACAACTGATACACCAAACGACAATGCTCTGCCCTGGCAACCATTTGCCCCCGATAAAATCAGCCAACTGGTTGGCGAGGGCAAAACCGTACTGGTCGATATTACCGCAGACTGGTGTGTCACCTGCCAGGTCAATAAACGCCTGGTGATCGATACCGATGCGGTCCGATCCGCCTTGCAGGCCGATAATGTGGTATTGATGCAGGGCGACTGGACCCGACCGGACCCCGAAATTGCGGCCTTCCTGGCAAAATATGACCGCTATGGCATCCCGTTTAATGCCATTTATGGCCCGCAGGCCCCAGGCGGCATTTTGCTTTCCGAACTGTTAAGCAAGGATCAGGTTATTTCCGGCTTGAAGGCCGCCCAACCAAAAGAAGGGCTTGCGAACAACCAGGGTTAAGTCCACCTGTTGGGAAGCTGCTGGCATTGAATGATTTTTTAAGTCATTCTAGCCACCACATCTTCCTGCCGGAGGTATGCCGGTAATGACGGCCGCAAAGCGCGGCGTAAATTTTGGAGAATTGCCATGACCATTGCTGTAGGCGAAACACTGCCCGACGTCGTATTGCATCGCGCAACCCCCGATGGCCCGGAAGCCGTGCAAAGCAAAGAGCTGTTTGCCGGACGCAAGGTCGTTCTTTTTGCTGTTCCGGGCGCGTTTACGCCGACCTGCTCGATCAAGCATCTGCCCGGCTTTATCAACAAGGCCGACGAAATTGCAGCCAAGGGCGTTGATGAAATTTTCTGCCTTGCCACCAATGACGCCTTTGTCATGCAGGCATGGGCAAATGCCGAAAATGTTGGCGACAGCGTTACCATGCTGGCCGATGGGGATTTGAATTTCACCAATGCCACCGACCTTAAGCTGGACCTGCGCGGCAAGGGGCTGGGTGAACGCGCCAACCGTTATGTGATGGTTGTTGAAGACAACAAGGTGACCCACCTTGCTGTCGAAGAACCGGGTGCGTTTGAAGTTTCCAGTGCCGAAGCTGTCCTGGGTGCTCTCTAAAAGGGCCTCATAACCGTTAGACTGAAAACAAAACAGGCCGCCTCTGCATCCGATAGATGAGAGGCGGCCTGTTTTCATCCGTGGTGCCGTAACGCGCCCTGTTAAACATTGCCCTCTGCCCTGTCTGGCGACGGCCCCGCGACCGAAAAGCGCATTAAAGGCAAAAGGCTTGTAAAGGCGGCGACGACAGCACGATGCCTTGTGGTCTCAACGGGGCAGCAAGACAGGAATGGCGTCTTGGCTGCTGTTGAAATCGCATTCAAATACCGGCTTGATGCTGCGGGCCAAAAAGTGGACCACGCCATCGCGAAACTCGGATTTGATGGGCGACCAGCTGATGAAAACTTTGCCCCGACTTTCATAATCACGAATGTCACGATCTTCGAGCAAATCGCGAAAAACATCGCCCAGATCGTCAGCACTGCCTGCCAAAAGCCACTCTGGCTTCACGCCGCCGTGCCAAACCAGATAAACCCCACCAACGCCGTCAACATTCAATTCGCTAACATCATCTAGCATGAAAAGGCGGAAATAATCACCCCGAGGGCCTGCGCGCCACTTGATATCCTGTGCCTTGGCCTGGGTCGCATTGTTTTTTGTTGTTGACCAGAATGCCATTTATTTAGTCCTCCTGAACCTCCGGATGTGTCCCGATTGTCCATAATTTTCATACATGCGTAAGAGTGCCGCCTGTCTGGCAACATCACACACATGGCAGTTTTATAACGGTGATCTATTATAAAACTATCCTTAAGAAGGATATGTCTAATTAAGATATTGGGCGTTACATCCGGAAATAAAAGAGTAAAAAATGCTCCCGGTGTATTTTTTTGCTAATCGAACAGCTTGTCGATGTCGTCCTGGCTGATCCCTTCGCCTTCCATTTGCGGCCCATTCAACAAATCCGAATCTTCTGCCTTGGCTACGTCTTCTTCTTCCTGGGTCATCGGCAGATCGGCAAAGGCATCCTCGCCCCAGATCAAAATCATGTTGTGAACGCGTTTTTCAACGAATTCCAGGGTCTTGACCACTTTATTGATGCGCTGACCGGTAATGTCCTGAAAGTTGCAGGATTCAAAAATCTTGGTGACGATAAAGGCAATCTGTTCCACATGATCGGCGACAAAATCGCTGGTGGCAGAGTTTTTCAATGTCATCGCCAGATCGTCGATCTGTTCGGCCGATTCCAGAATGGTATGGGTTGCCATTTCGGTATCTTTGACGATGGCATCAAGCTCGCTGGCCGCTGTGACCAGGCGATCATCGGTCGCCTTGGGATGGCGCAGGGCCGCAATCTGGATTTTGGCCTTGTGGATATGTTCGTTCATTTCCTCGATCTGACCACGGATCAGTTCAAGGTCATCGCGGTCCGGCTCGCTGGCACCAGGGCGATTGGAATGCGATGGCCGGCTTGAAACCGGTTCTGGCAAAATGTCGAGCGGTTCCGATTTTGCCGGTTCAGCCAGGGCTGATGGCATATCCTCGCTGGCATGGCCCTGCCCGCCATCGACGGCAACGGCAGCACCATTTGCAATGGCATTGCGCAACTGTGCCATCTCGGCCCGCATGGCGCGAATTTCATCCAGTATTTCCTGGTTGCCACCCCCTCCATGAGGCGGAAGCGCAACCGTAGCCGGGGCGGAAGGTGCAGTTCCTCCGCCTGCCCCCATGCCTGTTTCAAGCGACGGATCAAAAAAGGAATCCGACCAGTCTTCAACAACAGCCCCCTGACGTTCACGCAAACGTCGTTCGGCTGTAAAAACTTTCTGCACGGGACGCGTCATAACAGTCATATACCTCCACCGCGGACAAAATGCCCTGGTCTCCCACTCTTGCATTCAAGGGTGCAGTCTCCCCAATTGGACCGACCAATACAAATGCACCCGGATTATAAGGGGCCAGATTGCGACGAGTCCAACGGGTTTCAAGATCAAGCCCTTGAAAAAGAACACCCCGGCCTTCCGACCGGGGTGTAAAAAATCGTGCTGCCGCATTGCGGATCAAGCGTTTGACGGGCTCCAGCGCAAAATTGGTTTGCGCGCTGCTGCCGTTTCATCCAGACGCCGGCGCGGGGTCAAATAGGGTGCATTTTTGAAGAATTCCGAATCACCCGCCTCTGCCTTGGCAACCAGTGACAGTACCGCGTCGCAGAACTGGTCAATCGATTCCTTGGTTTCGGTTTCGGTCGGCTCGATCAAAAGCGCCCCATGCACCACCAGCGGAAAATACATGGTCATCGGATGGAAGCCTTCATCAATAATCGCCTTGGCAAGGTCCAGCGTCGAAACACCGGTCCCTTTCAGGAAATCATCATCAAACAGGGCCTCGTGCATGCAATAGCCCGGAAACGCGACACTGAGTTTGGTTTTAAGGCGTGCCAGCAAATAGTTGGCATTCAAAACCGCATCCCCCGATGCCTGGCGCAACCCGTCGGCCCCGTGGCTTTTCATATAAGACAGGGCGCGCACAAACATGCCCATCTGCCCATGAAAGCCCTTCAGGCGGCCAAACGGCTTTTTACCGTCTTTTTCCTCGGCAGTTTCCACCAGATGGAAGCCATCTTCGGTTTTGACTACATAGGGAATCGGCGCAAACGGTGCCAGCGCATCCGAGAACACCACCGGCCCGGAACCCGGCCCACCGCCGCCATGCGGGGTGGAAAAGGTTTTGTGCAGGTTGATGTGCATGGCATCAATGCCAAGATCAGCCGGGCGAACACGGCCAACAATGGCGTTGAAATTCGCGCCATCGCAGTAAAAATAGCCACCAGCGGCATGAACCAGATCGGCGATCTTGCGAACGTCGCGTTCAAACAACCCGCAGGTATTGGGATTGGTCAGCATGATGCCAGCCACATCGTCGCCCAGCTTGGCTTCAAAGGCGGCCAGATCAACCCGGCCATCTTCGGTGGCCGGGATCGAATCGACCGTAAAACCACAGGCAGCAGCCGTTGCCGGGTTGGTCCCGTGAGCGGATTCCGGCACCAGCACACGACGGCGGTTTTCGCCGCGGGCATCGAGGGCGGCACGAATGGCCATCATGCCACACAGTTCGCCCTGTGCGCCCGATGCAGGCGACATGGCAACGGCGGGCATGCCGGTCAGAACCATCAGCCAGTGCGCGCACTGGTCGATCAGTTCCAGCGCACCCTGAACGGTGCTTTCAGGCTGCATCGGGTGCAAATCGGCAATGCCGGGCAACCGGGCGACCTTTTCATTCAAGCGCGGATTGTGCTTCATGGTGCACGAACCCAGCGGGAAGAAACCGGAATCGATCCCGAAATTCTTCTGGCTTAAGCGGGTGAAGTGACGCACCACCTGCGGTTCGGACAGGCCAGGAAGGCCAATTTCGCTGTTTTCATCGCGGGCAAGGCCGCCCAGGCGGCTTTTGACCGGTGCCGGGTCCGGCAGGTCAACGCCGCTACGGCCTGGCTCACCCTGTTCAAAGATCAGCTTTTCTTCAAGCACAAGGCCACGATTGCCGGTATGGGTCTGAAACGTCATGCCAGCACCTCCTTTAAGGCAGCGGCAAGGGCCGCAATATCGTCATCGGTGTTGGTTTCGGTTACAGCCACCAGCATATACTGGCCCAGATCATCGCGGTTCGGATACAGCCGCGACAATGGCACGCCAGCCAGAATACCGCGTGCCACCAGGGCTTCGACCACTTCGGCGGCCGGTTTTGAGAGCTTCACGGTAAATTCGTTAAAGAAGCTGTCATTAACCACCTCAACACAGTCAACCGCATCCAGCGCATCAGCGGTGGTCACGGCGCGTTCGTGGTTGATAGCGGCCAGCTTGCGATAGCCATCCTCGCCCAGCAGGCTCATATGCACGGTAAAGGCCAGCGAACACAGGCCCGAATTGGTGCAGATGTTCGATGTCGCCTTTTCACGGCGAATATGCTGTTCGCGGGTGGACAGGGTTAATACAAAACCACGCTTGCCGTCCTGGTCCACCGTTTCACCACACAGGCGACCGGGCATCTGGCGGACAAGTTTGCTGGTGGTGGCAAACAGGCCCACATACGGCCCGCCATAACCCAGCGCGTTACCAATCGACTGGCCTTCGCCACACACGATGTCGGCGCCAAAGCTGCCCGGCGATTTGATCGCGCCAAAGGCAACGGCTTCGGTAAAGACAACAACCAAAAGCGCGCCCTTGGCATGGCAGGCTTCGGCCAGTTTGGTGTGATCGGCCAAACGCCCAAAAACATCCGGATACTGCACAACAACACAGGCGGTCTGATCATCGATCAGATCATCCAGTTCGTCGGCCGTGGCCTGGTGTTCCGGGTGACCATCGCGACCGGCAACCTCGGTATCGCTATATTGGCAATAGGTTTCGGTGACTTCACGGTAATGCGGGTGCAAACCACCCGAGAGAACCGCCTTTTTACGGCGGGTCGCCCGGCAGGCCATCAGCACGGCTTCGGCACAGGAGGTCGCACCATCCCACATCGAGGCATTGGCAACATCCATTTCGGTAATGGAGGCCACCTGGGTCTGGAATTCAAACAGGTACTGCAAGGTGCCCTGGGCGATTTCCGGCTGATAGGGCGTATAAGCGGTTAAAAACTCGCCACGCTGGATGATGTAATCCACCGTTGCGGGAATATGGTGGCGATAGGCCCCTGCGCCAAGAAAACTGGGGGCGGATGCCGTTCCCATATTTTTGGCAGCAAGTTGCGCCATATCGCGTTCAACCTGCATTTCACCCTGATGGTGCGGCAGATCGACCGGTTCCTTGAGCAACGCCCCTTCGGGCACGTCGCTGTAAAGTTCATCGACCGAGCCCGCCCCGATGGTTTCCAGCATCGAAGCACGGTCAGCCTGGGTCAGCGGAAGATAGCGCATCAGTCCTCCAGACCTTCAACAAACGCCTTATAGGCCGCTTCGTCCATCAGATCATCAAGCTGGGAAGCATCAGACAATTTGATTTTGAAAAACCAGCCGTCATTTTCCGGCGATTCGTTGACCAGGGCCGGGTTGGCATCAAGTTCTTCGTTGGCTTCAACCACTTCGCCATCCACCGGCGCATAAACGTCGCTGGCCGCCTTGACCGATTCGACAACGGCAGCATCACCATCCTTGGCAAGCTTTTTGCCAATTTCCGGCAGTTCGACATAAACGATGTCGCCCAGCGCCTGCTGGGCATGGTCGGTAATGCCGACGGTTGCCACATCGCCGTTAATTTCCAGCCATTCATGTTCTTTGGAGAATTTTTTAGCCATTTTGATTTGTCCCTGCAAATTTGGTTGTCTGCTTAATTCTGGGTGTGGTTCGGGGCGATATCGCCACCTTAACCACGGAAATAGCGATGCGGGGCGAAAGGCAGCGCGACGATTTCCGCCGGGCGGGCCTTGCCACGGACCATCAGGTCCACCTTGGTGCCGGGCTTGGCAAATTCGATTGCGACATAGCCCATGGCAATCGGCGCATCCACGGTGGGGCCAAAACCGCCACTGGTGATTTCGCCAATGTCGTATCCATCCTTGTTAAGCACCATCGTATGTTCACGGGCGGGTGCCTTGCCTTCGGGTTTAATCCCGACGCGTTTACGGTCTGCCCCGTTGGCAAGCTGGTCGAGAATAATATCTGCACCCAGAAAGCCACCTTCTTCGCGGCGACGCTTATTGATAATCCAGTTCAGGTCCCCTTCGACCGGGGTGGTCGTGGTATCGATGTCGTTGCCATACAGGCACAGGCCCGCTTCCAGACGCAGCGAATCGCGTGCACCAAGGCCAATGGCCTCGACCTCGTCCTCGGCCAACAGCAAACGCGCCAGCTTTTCAGCATCTGCATTTGGCACGGAAATTTCAAACCCGTCTTCGCCGGTATAACCAGAACGGGTCACAAAGCACGGAATCCCGGCAATGTCGATTTCGCCAAAGGACATGAATTTCATGGTCGCAACGTCCGGGGCAAACCGGGCCAGAACATTTGCGGCTTCCGGCCCCTGAAGGGCCATCAGGGAACGATCGGTCAATTCAACCAGTTCCACACCATTATCAAGGTTGGCCCGCATATGAACAATATCGTCATCCTTGCAGGCCGCATTGATGACCAAAAACAGGCTGTCGCCCGCATTGGTGATCATAAGGTCATCAAGGATGGTACCGTCATCATTGGTAAAGGCGGAATAACGGGTACGGCCCTGCTTAAGCAGGGCGATATCACCGGGCACAAGCTTTTCCAGCTCTGCCACACGGTGTTCACCAATCAGGCGAACCTGGCCCATATGCGAGACGTCAAACAAACCGGCCTTGGCACGGGTATGAAGATGTTCGCCTTTTACACCCAGCGGATATTGCACGGGCATGGCATAGCCAGCAAAGGGCACCATTTTGGCACCCAGTTCCACATGCAGATCATAAAGGGCTGTTTTAAGAAGGTTTTCAGCGTTTGGGTCCGCCATCAGGCTCTCCGTGACAGTCGTTGAGAAATATAGCCGACCAGTGGCCAACCACATCCCCCTCTGTCTTGGAGCCTGAAAGAATCACCGTTCCGGTCGCAAAGGCGCGCCCGGCAACAGCTTACATCTTCGGCGAGGCGCACATAAATAACATGCCGCCTGCTTTCCAGAGTCCCATCTCCCCGCGGTCCATGATGCCTGAGAGTTTCCGGGGTGGTTGCTCCTTCGGCGTCCGCGCATCACTGTGAAACGATCGCGGAACTCTCCCACGGGGATCACTTGGGTATGGCCCCTTATACGGACAACAGAACCATTGCACCAGTCAAAACATTAGAAATGCGTCGCTGGATTAAACAAATTCCAAACTTCCTGTTGCCGGTCAGCGCGGCCTCAATCGCCCATCACTTTTCAAAACGACGATTATAATCCAGTTGGTCGTGGTTTAACTGGAACCCCATGTAAATTTCGTAATTGGGGCCATAATTGACATCCGCCAGCGGCACATGCAGGGCCACCTGTTCGTCGGTGTAGCGCACGCGATTGGCGTCCTTCGGGAAGGTCAGGTTCACATCAAAGACCGATTTTTGCACAAATTCGCCCGCCGGATTTTTAAGCGCCACGAAATACTGCAAATGCTGGGTCCGATCCTTTGCCGCCGGGCCCATCTGGGCGGTAAATTGCGGGCTGATCAGAATATCCAGTTCCTTGTCCTCAAGGTCATAGCTGCATTCGCCTTTGTAACCTTCCATTTCGGCGGCCAAAACCACATCGGTCAAGTCCCGGCCTTTGGGGCTGAACTCGGTAAGCTGTGCGGTATCACTTGGCAAAAAGGTCCGCGGACAGGACGGAACCGGTGTTTCACCGAACGGGTCCGAACCACAGGCAGCCAAACCGGCAGTCGCCATCAGAACCACACCAAGCGCACTTGCGCGCCGCAGATTGCATGCAATCGTCATCAAAGCCTCATTGATCAGACACGCCGAAGTCAGCACCCGGCACCGGTAGTTTGGCGCAGTCTATGCTGTTGATCTTTCCGGCACAACCCGTTGCAGCAACAATGTGCCGTCAATATATATTGCGAAATATCACCTGCGGCCGGGGATCGGGAACACCGATGATAAACACCCAATCGCTTTTTACTGCACCACCCCCGTCATAGGCGGCAAAACAGCCCGATTTACCGGCACATTTGCCCATATTCCCCCCATATTAAAACGTCGTATCATTGCACCTTTGGCACAGGCGCGTTATGTAACGCAAAACAGCTTTCAACCCGATGCCGGTCGTTGCCCGGCATCCCCGACCATTCGAGGCGGACCCCATGCCCGACAAACCAGACCTGGATATTCTTCTGGCCAACCCGCGCGGCTTTTGCGCCGGGGTGGACCGTGCCATCGAGATTGTCGAAAAGGCCCTGCAAAAATACGGCGCGCCGGTTTATGTCCGCCACGAAATTGTCCATAACAAGTTTGTCGTGGACCGCCTGCGCGACATGGGGGCTGTATTTGTTGACGAGCTTGATGCCGTGCCCGATGGCGTACCCGTCATTTTTTCGGCCCACGGCGTGCCCAAATCTGTGCCGGAAAATGCAGACAAACGTGCCCTGCATTACCTTGACGCCACCTGCCCGCTGGTTTCAAAAGTGCACCGCGAGGCCGAACGCCACCACGGCGAAGGCAAGCATATTTTGCTGATCGGCCATGCCGGGCACCCCGAAGTGGTTGGCACCATGGGGCAATTGCCCGAGGGCAGCATGACCCTGATTGAAACGGAAGACGATGCCCGCACCGTGGCCGTTGCCGACCCTGAGAATATTGCCTTTGTCACCCAGACAACCCTGTCGCTGGATGACACGGCAAAGATGATTGCCATTTTGCAGGAACGCTTCCCGGCCATTTCCGTGCCGAAAAAGGAAGACATTTGTTATGCCACCACCAATCGCCAGCACGCGGTCAAAATGATTGCCGAGCGCGCCGATGCGATTTTGGTTCTCGGTGCACCCAATTCGTCAAACTCCAACCGCCTGGTCGAAGTTGCTCGGCGCGAGGGCTGTGCGATTTCGGTTTTGGTCGAACGTGCGCGTGACATCGACTGGTCCAAGCTGGAAAATATCAAGACCCTGGGCATTACCGCCGGGGCATCGGCCCCCGAAATTCTGGTCGAGGAAGTGATTGATGCCTGCCGCGAACGGTTCAATGTCAGTGTTGAAACCATTACGCTGACCGACGAAAACGTCACCTTCAAACTTCCCCGCGAACTTGCCAGCTAAGGAATTGCCCGCTTATGGCCGTCTATACCGATGTATCCGATGAAGATATCGCCCGTTTCGTGGCGGAATATGACATCGGCAAAGTGGTCTCGTTCAAGGGCATTGCCGAGGGGGTGGAAAACACCAACTTCCTTTTACATACCGATCAGGCACCTTTCATCCTGACCCTGTATGAAAAGCGCGTAAACCCGGATGACCTGCCGTTTTTTCTGGGCTTGATGGATCATTTATCATCAAAAGGCCTGAACTGCCCGACCCCGATTCATGGCACCGATGGCGTTGCACTTCGCCGCCTGTGCGGTCGCCCGGCAGCCATTACGTCGTTTTTGCAGGGCATGTCACCCCGCCGTGTTTTGCCCCATCACTGTGCGGGCCTGGGCGATGCACTGGCACAATTGCATCTGGCCGGGCTGGATTTTGAAAATTATCGGGCCAATGCGTTGTCGGTCAAATCCTGGCGGCCATTATTTGCCAGTTGTGGAAAGGGTGGCGATGACATTATGCCCGGTCTTTCCGACATGATTGCGGCCGAACTGGATTATCTGGAAACCAACTGGCCGGCAAAGCTGCCGGCCGGGGTCATCCATGCGGATCTGTTTACCGACAACGTCTTTTTCTTTCCCGGGCAGGACAAGGTTTCGGGGTTGATCGATTTTTATTTTGCCTGCAATGATCTGCTGGCCTATGACGTGGCGATCTGCCTGAATGCCTGGTGTTTTGAACCTGACAACAGCTTTAACGTCACCAAAGCCCAAAACCTGCTGGCCCATTACACCCGCACCCGTCCCCTGGGCGCGGATGAAATTGCCGCCCTGCCGATTCTGGCGCGCGGGTCGGCATTGCGGTTTTTGCTCACCCGGCTTTATGACTGGATCAACACGCCCGAAGGCGCGCTGGTCACACCGAAAAACCCGCGCGAATATGTCAGCAAGCTGCGCTTTCACCAGAAAGTAACATCACCAGCCGCCTATGGCATCGGAGATTTGTAAGCCATGAGCCAGGATGACACCCATATCGTCAGCATCTTTACCGATGGTGCCTGCAGCGGCAACCCTGGCCCCGGCGGCTGGGGGGCCATTTTACGCTATAAGGGCGTTGAAAAGGAAATGTCGGGTGGTGAAACGGAAACCACCAATAACCGCATGGAACTGATGGCGGCGATTTCCGCCCTTGAGGCGATCAAACGCCCCTGCCAGGTCGAAATTTATACCGATAGTTCCTATGTGCGTGATGGGATTACCAAATGGGTTTTCGGCTGGCAAAAACGCGGCTGGAAAACCGCCGACAAAAAACCGGTCAAAAATGTCGAATTGTGGCAACGGCTGCTTGAGGCTGCCCGCCCGCATAAAATTGAATGGCACTGGGTCAAGGGCCATGCCGGCCACCCGGAAAACGAAAGATGTGACGAACTGGCCCGCATGGCGGTTCCAAGATAGATTTCCAAGCCGAAATTTTTCGCCTTTTGATTGAAAATTTTACATAAATACAATCATATATCCTGAATTGGGGAACTTTTTTTATTCGTAAGATTGAATTATATGTCTAAAATCAATCTTGTGTTTCACCAGCAAACAGGATTGAGATAGAACAATCTACGGATGTGTATGGTATATACGTCCAAATCGGGGGGACTACTGACCAAAAGGTCAGGCAGGAGGGATAATTGCCGTACGGGTCGCATGGCTTTTTGCAGCGTAAATCGCTTAGTAGCAGGCTGCTATTTATCGCCCTGCCGCTCGTGACCCTATGCTGTTTGATCCTGTTTATGATTTTCGGGTATGCCAGCTATATCGTGCTGCGCGACGACCTGAACGAAAAAATCGAACAGACCGCCGATATCAATGCCCGCGTGCTGGCAACACCGTTCTGGTATCTCGATGTTGATAACATCGAATCCGCCCTGAACGCCATGAGCCGCGACCGCGATATTGTTGCCGTGCGCGCGCTGGGGGCCGATGGCACCGAATTTGCCCGTACCGGGGCCTCCCAGGCCGAACTTGACGATACATTGCGCCTGTCGCGCCGGGTGTATTTTGAACGCAACAATGTGCGCCACGATGTGGGCGAACTGATCATTTATTTTACCGAAGCCCGCGTGCGCGAATTGCTGTGGCGGCGCATTGTCATCGACCTGATCCTGTTTGGTCTGCTGATCGCGGTTGTTACCGCCAGTCTGCTGATTGCCAATCAACGCTCGATCAAGGAACCGCTCTCAAGGCTTTTGCATTCCATCCGCATGACCAAACATGGCCGCCTCAGGCGCCCGGTGGAATGGAACAGTGACGATGAGCTGGGCCTGCTTATTCGCGAATATAACGAAATGGTCACGCTTCAGGGCCAGGCCCAGGAAGAAGCCCAGCGCAAACAGGCCCTTCTCGAAGCGACCCTTCATAATATCGGCCAGGGAATATGCCTGTTTGACCAGGATTTGAACCTGATGGTGTGGAACGAACGCTATATTGAGCTTTTGAACCTGCCGCGCGACCTGGTGAAAGAAGGAACGCCGCTTTCCGATATTTTGCGCTTTAATGGTGAACGGGGCGAATATGGCGAGGTGAGCATTCCCGCCCTGATTTCCGACCGGGTTGCCATTGCCAGACGGCGCGAACCCTATCGCATGGAACGCACCCGCCCCAATGGCCGGGTGGTGCAGGTGGACCATAACCCCATGCCGGGTGGCGGCTATGTTGCCACCTATACCGACATTACCGAACGCAAACAGACCGAAGCGCGCATGCGCCACCTTGCCGTGCATGACGTGCTGACCAGCCTGCCCAACCGCACCCTGTTTCTGGACCGTTTGCGACAGGCTCTTCTCTCCGCCCGGCGGTTTCAGCGGGGTGTTACGGTATTGTTTGTCGATCTGGACCGGTTCAAGGACATCAACGACCATTTCGGCCATGATGTGGGCGATTTGATGATCCAGGAAATGGGACAGCGCCTGTCACGGATCATTCGGGATTCCGACACGGCAGCCCGTTTGGGTGGCGACGAATTCGCCATTATCCAAACCGATGTACAAAATATCGAAGACACCATCGTTCTGGCCCAGCGCATCATTGACGAACTGGCCTATCCCTTTGACTGTCGCGGCATTCGCCTGCATTCGACCGCCAGTGTTGGCATTACCCTGTTCCCCGAAGATGGCGACAACCCGGAACAGTTGGTTAAAAACGCCGATATGGCGATGTATGCTGCCAAGGCCGAAGGGCGCAACAATTACCGTTTCTTCCTGCCTTCCATGCACGAGCGGGTCAAGGAACGCAAAACCATCGAAGAAGACCTGCGCAACGCGCTGGACCATAACCAGCTTGAACTGTTTTACCAGCCAAAGGTGGATTGCCTGACCGAACAGGTTGTTGGTGCGGAAGCCCTGGTTCGCTGGCGACATCCGGAACGCGGCCTGATCCTGCCTGGCGAGTTTATTTCGGTTGCCGAAGAATGCGGCCTGATCAACAAGCTGGGGGCCTGGGTGCTGCGCGAAGCCTGCCGGCAGACACAGATCTGGCGGGAAAACGGTATGCCCGATTTACGAATTGCGGTGAACCTTTCGCCCGCACAGTTTCAGGATGCCGAACTGGTTCAAACCGTAACCCAGACATTGAAAAGCACAAAACTGCCAGAAGGCACGCTGGAGCTTGAAATTACCGAATCGATCCTGATGAACAACCCGGAAAAAGCTGTTTCAACCCTGAAAGAGCTGAAAAGACTGGGTGTCAGCATTGCGATTGACGATTTTGGCACCGGTTATTCATCGCTGAATTACCTAAAAAGGTTCCCTGTCACATCGATCAAGATCGACCGTTCCTTTGTCAATGACATCAATGTGGACGAAGATGACAAAGCCATTGTCGATGCCGTAATCGGCCTGGGCCATAGCCTGCATCTCGATGTAGTGGCCGAAGGGGTGGAAGAGGTCGAACAGCTTCAGTATCTGCAAAACAAGGGCTGTGACTTCATTCAGGGCTTCCTGTTTTCACGCCCCCTTCCCGTTCCCGTCTTTGAAGACTGGTTCATGGAACGCGCAAAAACCCGGCCCCGCCTGGGCAACCCGATAAACGAACCTTCTTCGCCCCAGGAATAACCCAACGGCGCAAAACCCGCCGGGTTCATTACCACCCCTCAAATTTACCAGGGGCACGGCAGCTTAAAGCCATGTCACTCTGATCAGACCTATGTGCCTATGTGCCTATGTGCCTATGTGCCCACGCAATTCAGTAAATTGCGACTTCATCATTGGTGGAAGGCGCCTGGTCAGCCGATTGACCGGAGCGATATTGCCCTGCCCGGTCACCCACCATGCGCACCATATCGGCCATAATGCCAACCAGCTGGTAATCCTTGGGCGTATAAACCGCCGCAACGCCCATCTGGCGCAAGATCAGCATGTCTGCCTCGGGAATGATACCACCCACAACAACCGGGATATGCCCGGCCCCGGCATCGCGCAGGCCCCGCACCACATCGCGTACCAGTGCCACATGCGAACCTGACAAAATCGACAGGCCGACAATATGCGCCTTGCGCTTCAGGGCATTTTGCACCAGATCATCGGGCGTCCAGCGAATGCCGTCATATAAAACGTCAATGCCGGCCTCGGTGGCCTTCATGGCAATCTGTTCCGCCCCGTTTGAATGGCCATCCAGGCCCGGTTTGCCCACCAGCATTTTCATCCGCGTGCCCAGCTTTTGCGAAACGGCATCCACCTTGCCGCGCAGATCGGTCATTTTTTCATCCGCACCGTCATCTTCGCCCAATACCAGCGAGGTTACACCGGTTGGCGCGCGATATTCACCAAATACATCGCGCAACACCTGCGACCATTCCCCCGTTGTCACCCCGGCATGGGCACAGGCAATGGACGGTTCCATGATGTTGTCGCCCGTACGGGCAGCACTCGCCAGGTTTTCGAGGCTTTGCTTGACCGCATCATCATTACGTTCGGCACGCCATTGCACCAGCTTGGCAATCTGGTCCTGCTCTGCCATGTCATCGACCGTCATGATCGACTGAATGCCCTCTGCCGTTAACGGCGAGGGTTCGGTTTCGACATAGGCATTCACCCCCACAATGCGGGTGATGCCATTTTCAATATCAAACAGCCGTTTGGCATTGGCACGTACCAGTTCGCCCTTCATATAGCCGCTATCCACGGCGGCAATCGCTCCACCCATTGCATCAATTTTACTCAGTTCGGCCCGTGCGCCTTCCTTCAGGGTGGCAACCTTGCGTTCAATCGACGGGTTGCCATCAAACAGGTCTTCATATTCCAGAAGGTCGGTTTCATAGGCCATGATCTGTTGCAGGCGCAGGGACCATTGCTGGTCCCACGGGCGCGGCAGGCCCAATGCCTCGTTCCAGGCCGGAAGCTGCACGGCACGCGCCCGGGCATTTTTGGACAAAACCACCGCCAGCATTTCGATCAGGATGCGGTAAACATTGTTTTCAGGTTGCTGTTCGGTCAGGCCCAGCGAATTGACCTGCACGCCATAGCGAAAACGGCGGTATTTTTCATCGGCAATGCCATAACGGTCACGGGTGATTTCATCCCACAATTCGCAAAAGGCCCGCATTTTGCAAATTTCGGTGACAAAGCGAATACCGGCATTCACAAAAAACGAAATCCGCCCCACCACCTTGGCAAAGTCATCATCGGGTACCTGGCCCGAGCTGCGCACGGCATCCAGCACGGCAACCGCCGTTGCCAGGGCAAAGGCCAGTTCCTGTTCCGGCGTCGCGCCTGCTTCCTGCAAATGATAGGAACACACATTCATCGGGTTCCATTTGGGAATTTCGCGATAGGTAAAAGCGGCAACATCGGTAATCAGCTTCAGGCTGGGTGCTGGCGGAAAAATATATGTCCCGCGCGACAGATATTCCTTGATGATGTCGTTCTGGGTGGTGCCCTGCAAATCGGCACGCTTTACGCCCTGCTTTTCCGCCACCGCAATATATAACGCCAGCAACCAGGCCGCTGGGGCATTGATGGTCATGGAGGTGTTCATTTTATCAAGCGGGATGCCGTCAAACAGGGTTTCCATATCGCCCAGATGCGATACCGGCACGCCAACCTTGCCCACTTCACCGCGCGCCAGCACATGGTCCGAATCATAGCCTGTCTGTGTGGGCAGATCGAACGCCACCGAAAGCCCGGTTTGGCCCTTTGCCAGATTTTGCCGGTACAGCGCGTTGGACGCACTGGCCGAACTGTGCCCGGCATAGGTGCGAATCAGCCAGGGGCGGTCGCGTTCCGGCGATGTTGCAGTGCGTGTGCGTTCAGATGACATGGCGGCCTCGCGTACATTTGTTACCAGAACGCTTTCCAAATATTTCACAAAAACGTTCTTAAATTACCCACTGGACATTTACTGGGTAATTATATAACAATTTGTGCATCGCGATAAAAGAGAAATTACGCAAGACAGAAAAACCAACGCGTTAGACACCGCAGTTCTCGAAGACTCGCCCGCGTGTCAATGCGCCCAAACCGGCAAGCCGCCATCCCGTGCCCTACGCGGCCCGAAATAGGAGTGAAGGCCATGAATACAGCCGCTGAAGTCATTTCATACCCGGGGGGACCGGACGTCAAAGACCTTTATGAAATCGGCGAGATTCCGCCGCTGGGTCACGTTCCCAAACAGATGTATGCCTGGGCGATCCGCCGCGAACGCCACGGCGACCCCGATACCGCGATGCAGTGCGAAGTGGTGGATGTTCCCACCCTGGATTCGCACGAGGTTCTGGTGCTGGTGATGGCAGCAGGTGTGAATTACAACGGTGTTTGGGCGGCCCTTGGCAAACCGATTTCGGTTTTTGATGTGCACAACGAACCATTTCACATCGCAGGGTCGGATGCGTCGGGCATTGTCTGGGCGGTTGGGTCGAAGGTGACACGCTGGAAGGTCGGCGATGAAGTTGTCATTCACTGCAACCAGGATGACGGCGACGACGAGGAATGTAATGGCGGCGACCCGATGTTATCGCCCACCCAGCGCATTTGGGGCTATGAAACGCCCGATGGCTCCTTTGCCCAGTTTACCAATGTGCAGTCCCAGCAATTGATGCCGCGCCCCAAACATCTGACCTGGGAAGAAAGTGCGTGCTACACCCTGACTCTGGCAACGGCCTATCGCATGCTGTTTGGTCATCGCCCGCATATTTTGCGACCCGGCCACAATGTGCTGGTTTGGGGCGCCTCGGGCGGTTTGGGGTCAATGGCGATCCAGTTGATCACCACTGCCGGTGCCAACGCGATTGGCGTTATTTCCGATGAAAGCAAACGTGATTTCGTGCTGGGCCTGGGGGCCAAGGCCGTCATCAACCGCAAGGAATTTGACTGCTGGGGCCAGCTTCCCACCGTTAATGGCCCGGAATTTGGCGCCTATATGAAAGAAGTACGCAAATTCGGCAAGGCAATATGGGACATCACCGGCAAGGGGGTGGATGTGGATATTGTTTTTGAACATCCCGGGGAACAAACCTTCCCGGTATCGTGCAATGTCGTCAAACGCGGCGGCATGGTGGTGTTTTGCGCCGGCACCACCGGCTTTAACCTGACATTCGATGCGCGTTTTGTCTGGATGCGGCAAAAACGCATTCAGGGCAGCCACTTTGCCAACCTCAAGCAGGCTTCGCAGGCCAACAAGCTGGTGATCGAACGGCGTATTGACCCCAGCATGTCGGAAGTCTTTTCATGGGACGATATTCCGCGCGCTCATATGCAGATGATGCGCAACCAGCACAAACCGGGCAACATGGCCGTGCTGGTCCAGGCCAAACGGCCGGGCATGCGCACCCTTGAAGACGCGGTCGAAGGATAATCCCACAGGCGGGGATGTGGCTTTCCCTCTGGCTGCATCCTGATGCCCCTTCGATTGTGACAGGCGTGATCCTGCCTGACATTCGCCCAATTCAGGCAGGATCACCCGACCACTTTGACTGTGACCGTCTCTTAAACAAAGATACCATTCGATGCTGCTTGATGCCGCTCGAGGAAAGCCCCAACCCGCATCGTCCATGCGCGCCAGACAGGATAAAGCCATGAATGCCATGACCGACAATGCCCTGATCCCCGATTTGAAAACTCTTTGCGCCGGGGCGCTTGGCGCACTGGAGCCGCTTTATGAGGTCACGCGCGATGCGGTGAAAAATACCGTATGCGAAAACGGCAAAGTTGATGCCGGGCGCATGGAAGACCACCAGTTTGCCGCCCACGGCTTTGCCTGGTTAGCGACCTATACCAATGCACTTCGGCAAATGAATGCCTGGGCCATCCGCCTGGAGGAACAGAGACGATTGGGACGATTGGAACAATTGATCACCCAGGCGGCGTTTGGCGAATATCTGGCGCAAATTTGCGGTGGCATTTCCATGTCGCAAGGTGAAATTATCCGCCTTGGCGCACTGGGTACACCCGACGACGCAATTGAAAATTTTGCCAAAAATGCGGCTGTCAAAGCCCTGATTGCCCAGGGCAACAGCGATGCCACCCGCCGCGCCATTGCCGAGGAAATCAATGACAGCCTGTCCAGCGGCCGATTTGGCGATAGCGGCATGGAAGACGACACCCTGGATATGGTGCGCGACCAGTTCCGCCGTTTTGTCGATGAAAAAGTCACCCCCCACGCCCATGGCTGGCACGAACGCGACGAGCTGATCCCGATTGAAATTGTGAATGAAATGGCCGAACTGGGCGTATTTGGCCTGACCATCCCCGAAGAATTTGGCGGGCTTGGCATGGGAAAAACCGCCATGTGCGTTGTGACCGAGGAACTCTCGCGCGGATATATCGGTGTAGGGTCGCTTGGCACGCGGTCTGAAATTGCTGCGGAGCTTATTCGTCTGGGCGGTACGGATGCGCAAAAGGAACATTACCTGCCCAAGCTGGCATCGGGTGAGATATTGCCCACCGCCGTGTTTACCGAACCCAATAATGGCTCAGACCTTGCCAATTTGCGTACCCGTGCGATTCGGGATGGCGATACCTACAAGATAACAGGCAACAAAACCTGGATCACCCATGCGTCGCGGTCTGATTTGATGACGCTGCTGACCCGCACCAATCCCGACGAAGCCGGATATCGCGGCCTTTCGATGTTGCTGGCGGAAAAACCGCGCGGTACCGACGCAACCCCGTTCCCGGCGGAGGGCATGAGTGGCGGCGAGATTGAGGTTTTGGGCTATCGCGGCATGAAGGAATACGAGCTTAGCTTCGATGGTTTCACCGTTCCGGCAGAAAACCTGTTGGGTGGGGTGGAAGGCCAGGGCTTTAAACAATTGATGGCAACCTTTGAATCCGCCCGCATTCAAACCGCCGCCCGTGCCGTGGGTGTGGCGCAAAATGCGCTGGAAATTGGCATGCGCTATGCGCAGGAACGGGTGCAATTTGGCAAACCGCTTTATGCCTTTCCGCGGGTTTACGGCAAAATCGCCTGGATGGTGGTGGAAACCATGATCGCCCGCCAATTGACCTATTTTTCTGCGGTGGAAAAGGACCAGGATATCCGCTGTGATATCGAGGCCGGTATGGCAAAGCTGCTGGGCGCGCGCGTGGCGTGGTCCAATGCCGATAATGCCCTGCAAATTCATGGCGGCAACGGCTATGCCACCGAATACCAGATCAGCCGGATTCTGTGTGATGCCCGTATCCTGAATATTTTTGAAGGGGCTGCCGAAATTCAGGCGCAGGTCGTAACCCGCGGATTACTTGGCCGCTGACGCGCCAAAACCGAACCGGGGCCAACTGGCCCAGCCTTGCGGGTGCCAGGTATTGGCACCCGTTTTTTTACATGCCCCTAAAGTTCAATATGACTTTGGCCCCCATATGGGGCTAGGCTACATGACAAGAAAATGAATTACCGGGCCAAACCGGTAAATCAACAGGAGACGTTCCTCATGGATATTCGTCAGGCATCCCCCGGTGCTGCTTCCCAAGCCCATGCTCTTGTCGCTTTTGACATTGTTTCGCCCCACCTTGACCAAATCGCACAGGAATTTTGCGATACCCTGCGCGATTCCGGCAATTCTGCCTCGCCGGACCTTGGGGCTGAAATGGCGCAATACTGGCAAAACCTGCTCAGTGCCAGTGGCCCGGAAACCATTGCCCGCGACCTGGGTAAAAACCCGCTCGCAGGTCTGTCACATGCACCTTCTGCCACAAAAATTCTTGCCGCCTATGACGGGGTTATTGCCAATGCACTGCGCTTGGTGTCCACCCGCTTGCGCGCCAGCAAGGCACAGGCCTGCTGTGATGCGCTGCGCACCACTCTCTGTACCGATATGGGGGCGCTTTTGGGGCGCCTATTGGCGCAAAATGGGGGCGAAAACCGCGCACACAGCGAAATACAGGCGATTTCCGAAATCATTGAACGCGAAACCGACAATATCATTTCCGAGGTCGGTTTTCAGGCTGGCCGGATGAAAGACGTTTCCCTGACAATGGAAACCGACTCGCGCGAATTATCCCAGTTGGTGGAACGGATCACCGAAACCACCGGCATTGCCACCGGCAATATCGCCACGGTGGCCTCGGCGACCGACCAGTTGCAATCCTCCAGCCAGGAAATCGCCCAGCGCATCCATCGGACCAGCGATATTTCAAGCCAGGCCGTATCGCGCGTTGAAGAAACAACCAGCACAATGGCAAGCCTGTCAACCACCGCCGATGAAATTGGCAAGGTGGTTGATATCGTCAAACGCATATCCGACCAAACCAAAATGCTGGCCCTAAACGCCACCATCGAGGCCGCCCGTGCTGGCGAAGCCGGAAAAGGCTTTGCCGTGGTCGCCAACGAGGTCAAAAACCTGGCGACACAAACGGAAAAGGCCATTTCCGACATCAATGACCAAATTCAGGCCATCCAGCGGGCAACATCCAGTGCCGTTGGCGCGATCGAGGGTATTGGCGGCTCCATTGACGAAGTCAATCGCCTGTCGATTGACATTTCCGACGCCATCCAACATCAAACCACCGCGATAGAGGACATTTCAGCCAGCGCCAAAGAAGTTTCCAGCCACATGCAGGGCATTACCGATGATATTGGCACAGCCCATATCAAGGCCCGCAATGCCCGTGACACATCGGAAAACCTCCGTGGCCTTGCCTCCACCATCCGCCAGGATGTAACCGAAATGGATGAACGTTTTCGTGCCGTTCTGCGCACAACCAACGCAACAGAACAATCGAAAAACACATCGGGAACCACAATGCACCAGCGTGTGCCAATTGCGGTTGATATTGAACTGGATTTTGGCAAAGGCGACCGCCGCACGGGGGTTACGGCCGATATGTCAACCGCAGGCCTTCTTGCCCGGATTGACGCCAACGAGAAAGATGCCGGAAAACCGGTTGCCATTACCCTGGAAAAGGACACTCACCTGCATGGCAGGATCAAGGCTGTTTCAAGCCTGGGCGCGCATATCCAGTTTGACCAGCTAACTCCAGAGGCCCACAGGGTGATTGACGGCATGCTGGTCAAAACCCGCGCCCATGACGAAAAAATAGCCGAACTGGGCAAACCGCTGGCGCAACAACTGGGCAAACTGTTTGACGAGGCCGTGCGCAAGGGCGATCTGAAACTTGAAGATTTGATGCGCCCGAAATACCAGCTGATTGACGGTACCGACCCCAAACAATTTACCACACCGTTCCTGGATTTTACCGATAGCCGTTTTGCCCCACTGCAAGAAGCCGCCCTGGGCAAGGACCCACATGTCGTATTTGTCGCCGCTGTAGACCAAAATGGCTATCTTCCCACCCACAACAAGGCCTTCAGCCAGCCACAGCGCCCCAATGACCCGATGTGGAACATGGGCAATGCCCGCAACCGCCGTATTTTTGATGATCGCGCCGGGCTGATGGCGGCGCGCAATACCAAGCCGGTTTTACTGCAAACCTATTTCCGCGATATGGGCGACCGGGTGGTTTTCATGAAGGAATGCGACGTGCCGATCATGGTTAATGGCAAACATTGGGGCAATCTGCGAATCGGTTACCGCGCCTGACACCAAGCCCCGTCTTGACTCCCTCCAAAAACCAAACAGGCAGCAAAGCCGGAATGCTTTGCTGCCTGTTTTTATGCACTCAGCCGGTTCTAGCGGAACTCGAACAGCTCCTGATGGAACCGCTTGGATGGCAGGCCATTGCCCGTCAAATCACGATAAAGGGCATTGCCAAACTGACGCGGCCCGCAAAACCAGAAACTGGCACTTTTCCAATCCGCAACATCACGACGCAATCTTGCGCCGGTCAATAAATCATCCCGTCCATCAATGATGACATGCAATGTCACTCCTGCTTGCCGGGCCAGCATTTTCAGGCGGGCCGACAGAGTTTCATCCTCCACCGGGATCGCATGATAAAGGTCGATATTCTGGCGTTGTTCGACTGGCAGTTCGGCCAGTTCCTTCAGGCGGGCCAGAAACGGGGTGATGCCGATGCCACCACCAATCCAAACCTGACGTTTTCCCGGTGCATCAAAGGTAAAGGCACCATAGGGGCCTTCGATCCGCGCACGGGTACCAACCTTTACATGGTCGGGCAAGGTGCTTGTGTAATCACCCAGGGCCTTGATCAATATGGTAAGACGACGGTCACCGGCATTCCAGGGTGTTGCGATGGTAAAGGGATGTGCGCCTTCCTGCCGATCAAAGGTAACAAAGGCAAACTGCCCGGCCCGATGCCCCTGCCATCCCTGATCCACCTTCAGGGTTACTTCCAGCGATTTGATGGCCGGGAAATAGTCGGTTTTCTCAAGTGTCGCAATCGCGGTGGATTTACGCCCGACACGGCCTGTCAGCACCAAAACGGCACTATAGGCCCCTGCTGCTAAAAACACGGACAGCAACACGCCACCTAGCCCGGCCCAATCGTCAAAGTTAAACAAAACCACCGCATGAAACACCAGGGCCAGATAGGCAAACGCAATGAATTTATGGGTTTTGGCGAACCAGCGATACGGTACCAGTTTGACCAGCGCGATCACCATCAATGCCACGGCAATATAAAAGCTCCATTCGCCAATCCCCTCGGCCAAATGACGCTGCGATGCCAGGAATTCCTGTAACGGGCTCCAGCCTTCCTGCGAGGGGCGCGGGGGACGCCTGAAATCCAACAGTCCGAGTCCCTTTAGCCATTTGGGCCCCTCTTTCCACAGCCAATGAATGACCGCCAAACTCAACGCGGCAATACCCAGCCATTTGTGCAAGCGATATGTTTTATCCAGCCCGCCTACATAGGGTTCAAGCCATTTGGGCCGGGTCGCGAGGATCATGATCAGGCTCATAACCGAAATTGCCATCACGCCGCTTAGCTGCAAAAACTGATTGCGCAGCAAAATGACATTGTCTTGCGCCCAAAATTCAGGGTGTTCCGCCACCCACAGACCGCCAATGCCGACCAGAAAAAACCAGAAAATCCATTTTATCGCACGCATGATGGTGTCCTTTGCCTCTAAACGGCCAACTCGGCGGGCCTTTGCCCATAGGCCGGTTAAACCACATCATGGTCGCAGAACTATGCCGGATTACGAAAAAATTGTAAGAAAATGTATCAACCAAGTATCTGATATTGCGACTGTTTTTAAGACACATTCCAGTCTTGGCGTGAAGCTGTATCACCGCATCACATTCAGGCGATTTCGCCAACATCAACCCGGTCAACATCGCGTTGCAGAACCCGTTTATAAGCAATCAATTGTGACCGGGCCATAACCGGAAGGGTGCAATTGGCAACACGCCGCCATTCTGCCGCGGCATAGTCAATGGTCAGCGCACACCATTCGCCCGTCGCGCCATTTTGAATAAGCGGACGGTCATCGCTGCCAATTTCGATTTTAATGCCGTCATAAACTAGCTGCACATAGGTCAAATCCCAGCCTGCTTCGCGCTGGCGAATGGCGGGTTTACGAATGTAACGGTGCAAATTATCGACCAGCGGGACGAAATCGGCCGCCGGGATAAACAGGTCGATATCATTTAGCGGACGCGTCCCGCCATAGGCCTGCACGGCCAACCCACCACAATAAAGCCGCAGGCACCCGGCATGGCGGAGTCTTTCTTCGATCCATTCCAGTGCTTTCATCGGAAACCTGCGGCCTTTTACGTATGTTTTGCGGTGATCTGGCCTAACTGTGCGATGCCAAAATTCGCTGGGCGATTTCAACTTCCAAATCGGCAGGGTAATCCCAGAAACCAGGCTTGAACGATGCCGCCCCACCAGATGCCAGCCAGTCAATGCCGCGCAGCAAAATGGCCGAGAACGGATCAAACAAATCCTTGCCCGAGCCGCCCATGCCCGGTGCAAGGTTAAGCAGGCTGCCGCGATTTAACAGGTAAACCTGTTTGTTTTCATCAAGATCAAACCGTTCAATATGGCGGCGCATACGGGTGCGCGGCAGGGTATCAAGCCAGGCCACATCAATTTCGGTGTTGGAATGGCCGACATTGACCAAAACCGCCCCGCGCCGCACCTGTGAAAGCTGCGCCTTGCCCAAAATGCCCGAAAGACCGGTCGCCGTTACAATGATGGCATTGTTTTTAAGGCCGGTTTCCAGGTCCACCACCGCACAACCATGATGCTGGGCTTCAAGCGCACGGACCGGGTCGCGTTCGGCAACCGAAACAACCGCACCCAAATTGCGTGCCCGTTCGGCCACCCCGCGCCCGACCGGGCCAAAACCAATGACCAGCACCGTACGGCCATACAGGGCCAGACCGGTTACATTGGAAAAGACCGGCCACATTTCCTGGGCGACATGGTGGCGGTTATGCAGGCGGTCCTTGATCGCAATATCGTTCCAGTTAAACACCGGAAAATTCAAATCCAGCTTTTCCACCCGGTGCACACCGGTTGTGGTGGCTTCCAGCGCACCTTCCACCTTGTGGCCCTTTTTCACAAAGGCCTCGATCAGCTCGCCGCCCATATCGGCAATGATGTCAGCGGGCTCATCGCTTAAAATATCAATGCTTTTGGCATATTCGTCGGGGGTCATGCCGGAAAAGGCATGAACCTCCACCCCGTTTGCCGCCAGATAGGCCGCTGCCGCATCATCCGTGCTATCGGGGTTACAGGCTCCAAGCTTTACCTGCGCCCCGGCCTGCACAAAAGGCAACAGGGTGGGAATGGTATCTTCCAGCACATGCTGGAAACTGACGATGGTTTTGCCCCGCAGGTCACGCTTGGCAACATAACGACCATAGGCCGCCGTGACCGGGCAAATCACCTCGCGCCAGGCAAGGGTTTCGGGGGTGATATTGGCTGCCAGGGCAGCATCCTTAATGCGGCTGGTCATGGTGTGGGGCCCATATTGAAATTGATCCTGCCGTCTTGGTAATCGCTCCGCACCGGAATGAAAAGCATCCAGATCATATCGGGCTGAAAATCAACCGGCCCACAACCGGCATTTTACCAGATCATCCCTCAAAGGGGCATGCCGCCCTTTGCCGATCCAGCCTTTCACGCGCATCATCAGAATCGCGACATGCAAAACGCACCAAGGCAGAGCCGTTTCGCGACACTGTTGGCAATGACCCGCTGCGCGGCCGGATCATTGCCCAAGCCACCCCTATCCCCGATTGACGCTGAAAATATTGGTCAGCGCCCGACTGGACAAGCCATAAGTCTGACGGATTTCTTCGCGGTTCATGCCCTTGGAATAATCGCCCATAATCATGGCCCGACGAATGGATTCCGACACCCCCCACGGTGACGGAATTTCGACATAGCCACTGCTGCTGGAAAAATGCAAAATCCGGTCATGCAACCTATGCGAGATATCCAGGTCCATTTTCCGGGCCAGATCGGCACGATCATTCTTCAGATAAATCTTGCGCCCTCCGTGCTTGTAAATAAATTCCAGTGCCACCCGAAACCCGAAATCCTCGATCAGCTCCGACACCAGCCACGGCATTGAAGCCATTATCAATGAACGGTTTTGGTTAAATAACTGCTCCAGTTTCGCAAACGCCACCTGATCGTAAATAGGAAAACCCTTAAACATATAACGGTCCATTTTACTGCCCTTGGTTATGGTTTCCACCTCCGACACACTAGAAGTATTCAGAGCTTAAACTCAGTGGAACAGTTCCCGTTATACGCGAAATTGGTTAATGCTATTTCTGTCGGCGAGCAAAATGCTCAGACAATAAATTTTTCAGGAGCACATCATGGATTTCACCCTTACCCTCAATTTCGACCCAAAAGACCTAGAAGTCATCAATGGCGCACAGCAGAAAGTTGCCCTGGCAAAACCGGTCAGCAATTCTTCGGCAAATGTGATCTGGGTGGCTTTCGACCCGTTTGAAAGCAATTCCATTCAGTGGTCGGAAGAATACTGGATTTATGCCTCGACCGCATCGGCCGGGAAAAACGGCGAAAAGATCACCAAATTGTCCGAAGTCCAGCCTGGCCCGGCCATGACCGGGTCAATCTACACCTTTGGTCAAACAGCAACCTTTGGCGAGCCGGTCAAAAATCCCACGATCGGTTCCGGGACTTTCGCCGCCCAAAACGACATGCCCTATGACAAATATCCCAGCCTGACCTTTGGTCTGTCACAGACAGCCCAGGTCAACCAGCAAATCCAGGATCGCAAACCGATTTCAGCCACATCGGTCCTCGCCACCCAGCAGATCCAGGCAACCCCTTACACCTACGTCTATATCTGGCTGGAAGGCCATTTCGAAAGCTCCACCATTGTCACCGACGTGACGGGCAAACAGACGGTTGCCAAATTTGGTGGCGGCGTGACGGAAATCGACATGTCCTATGACGGAAAAAGCGGCCTGTTTCATCAGTAAATAACAGCCTGACCGTTTCTGCCGATAAACCGGGGCCTCCCCTGCCCCGGTTTTGGCAGACCGACCATGTCTTCGTCATGAAAACATAAGCGAACAAACCTGAAGCCAGCGAACCCCGCGCTGGCTTCTTTTCTGTTTTTGCATGCCAACGTTTTTATTCTGGTTGACGCAAAACCCACAACTCAACCCAAGGTTACATAAAACTTGATCATATAGACGTACTGGTGCACGCTTTATGCCCAACTAACACTTAACGAACGACGAGACGAAGCAGGCATCATTTCGATCAACAGACAATTGCGTAACGACCGCACATCTGAACCAGAAAATCATGTTCAGCCCCCCCAAACGCAGGCCGGCTTCAACGTCTTTACGTCCAATCTGCAATATTACTCAGACAATAAATTTCTCAGGAGCCATCATGAATTTCACCCTCACCCTCAATATTACCCCCAAAGACCTCAACGTTATTTTTGACGCACGGCAGAAAGTCGCCCTGGCGAAACCAGTAAGCAATTCGTCAGCAAATGTGATCTGGACTGCCTTTGCCCCCTTCGAGCACAATTCCATTCAGTGGTCGGAAGAATACTGGATCTACGTTTCCACCTCATCGGCCAACAAAAACGGTGAACAAATCAAAAAAATGTCCCAAACCCACCCCGGACCCGCCATAACCGGGTCTATCTACACTTTTGATCAGAAGTCAGGCTTCAGTCAGCCAGTAAGAGATCCCAATGTGGGGGCCGATACCTTTGCCGCGCAAAACGACATGCCTTACGATCAATATCCCAGCCTGACTTTTGGCCTCGCACAAAGCGTTCTGGTCAACCAGAAGATTGAAGAACAAAATCCGATTTCGGCCGCCTCTGTGCTGGCCACCCAGCAGATTCAGGAAACCCCTTGCTCCAATGTATATATCTGGCTGGAAAGCGATTTCGGAAGCGGCACCATCATCACCGCTGACACTGATGCCAAACGCCTCAAAAACGTCAATGGCAAAAAGTCTGTTGCCAAATTTGGCGGCGGCGTGAACAAAATCGAAATGACCTACGATGGCAAAAGCGGCCTGTTTCTTCAATAAGCCACACCTCTAAGCCCGCGCCCGGCGCCAGCTTTTTTATGCCATCCATAATGCGGCAAAAATGCCAACTGCCCCACCAATGAATGCAGGTGAATGCAGGAATTTTTGCCTTCCCGTCACAGCAAACCTTGCCCTGCCCGACAGATTGACGCAGCATACCCGACCGGTTCCCAACCAGATGGGATATGGCGCACGCCATATCCCTGCAGCATCCTGTAACTGGCTAGGCACCTTGCTGAAATACCGTGCCAGATTACATGTCTGGCAGGTTTTAACGGAGAAGGAAGATGGCAGCGTTTTTGCAAATCGGTGTTTTGCTGGCGATGGCGGCTGTTGGCATCATTCTGGTGCTGGGCATTGTCACAATGGCCCGGGGCAAAAGTGCACGCACCTCCAATAAACTGATGCAGTGGCGCATCATCGCCCAGGCCGGCGCGATTGTCCTTCTGCTAATCCTTTCAGCCCTTGCCATCGGGCATCACTAGGGCAGAATGCTTCCTTCTGCCGGTAACGGGTTCGTCCACAAATCAACGGAAAACAATCCCACAACATGGTTCAGCTTACACGCATTTACACCAAATCAGGCGACAAGGGCAAAACCGCCCTGGGCAACGGAAAACGGGTTGCCAAAAACCATATTCGCGTTGCCGCCTATGGCACGGTGGATGAAACCAACGCCATCATCGGGGTTGCCCGCCTGCACAGTGCCAATCATGCCGACATCGATGCCATGCTCGCCCGTATTCAAAATGACCTGTTTGATCTGGGCGCCGATTTATGCACACCGGGTGACGGCAGCGATGACAGCCCCGACCAACCGGCCCTGCGCATTACCGCCCGCCAGACAGAACGGCTGGAGCAGGAAATTGATACCATCAATGCCGGGCTGGAACCGTTAAAATCCTTTGTCCTTCCCGGGGGAAGCGCCCTGGCCGCACAATTACATGTTGCACGAACGGTCTCGCGCCGGGCAGAACGCCTGATTGTCGAACTTTCCGAAATGGAAACCATCAATCCCGAAGCGGTCCGATATATCAATCGTTTATCGGACCATATGTTTGTCCTCTCGCGCCACGCCAATAATGGCGGCGAAGGCGATGTTTTGTGGCAACCGGGCCTGACACGATAGTGAAAAAGCTGGACGAAATCTCTGTTCAAGCCGGATTTTGTCCCTTATCAAGATGGGCAAGCGTTAAGTATTCCCAGTAAAGAAGTTACCGTTAACGTTAACCCCTTTACGTAAATTGACAATCCTGTGGATGGCAATTATTGTGCATCGCAGGGAAAACAGTAACACCGGGCGTATCAGGCCATTAAGGTTGATATGCTCATTGGTTAGACAACAAAAACGAACAGGTCTGTCATGAAGGTTCTTGTCGCCGTTAAGCGCGTTGTGGATTACAACGTCAAGATCCGTGTCAAACAGGACCAGTCAGGCGTTGAGCTTAGCAACGTCAAGATGTCCATGAACCCGTTTGACGAAATTGCCGTTGAAGAAGCCGTCCGCCTGAAGGAAGCCGGTACCGCCACCGAGGTGGTCGCCGTATCCCTGGGTGTGAAGCAGTCCCAGGAAACGCTGCGTACCGCCCTTGCAATGGGTGCGGACCGCGCCATTCTGGTCGAAAGCGACGATGAATTGCAGCCGCTGGCCGTTGCCAAGCTGCTGAAGGAAGTTGTGGCCAAGGAAAGCCCGGATCTCGTGATCCTGGGCAAGCAGGCCATTGACGATGATGCCAACCAGACCGGCCAGATGCTGGCGGCGTTGCTGGGTTGGCCGCAGGGTACCTTTGCCTCCAAGGTTGCTGTTGCTGATGGCAAAATGGATGTCACCCGCGAAGTTGACGGTGGCCTGGAAACGGTGAAGCTGGACCTTCCGGCGATTGTCACCACTGACCTTCGCCTCAATGAACCGCGCTATGCCTCGCTTCCGAACATCATGAAAGCAAAGAAAAAGCCGCTTGAGACCATGACACCGGCCGATCTTGGCGTTGAGACGGCACCGCGCCTCAAAACGCTGAAGGTGACGGAACCGCCAGTGCGCGAAGCAGGCATCAAGGTTGGCGATGTTGCCGAACTGGTCGACAAGCTTCGTAACGAAGCCAAAGTAATTTAAGCGGGGGCAGGTCCTATGAGCATTCTTGTTATTGCCGAACACGACAATACCGAATTGAAGGGCGCGACCCTTTCCACCATCGCGGCGGCCAAAAAAATTGGCGGCGACATTACGGTTCTGGTTGCCGGTGAAAACTGTGCCGCCATCGCCGACACGGCGGCCAAGGCCGAGGGCGTTTCCAAGGTTCTGCTGGCAGACAATGCCGCCTATGGCCACGCGCTGGCGGAAAACCTGGCAGGCCTGGTCATGGAACTGGCCGGTGATTACAGCCACATTCTGGCGGCATCATCGACCACCGGTAAAAACTTTATGCCGCGTGTTGCCGCCCTGAAAGACGTCGCGCAGATTTCCGACATCATCGATGTTGAAAGTGCCGATACCTTTGTCCGCCCGATTTATGCGGGCAACGCCCTTGCCACCGTGCAGTCCTCCGACAGCCTGAAACTGATCACCGTGCGCACCACGGGCTTTGATCCGGTCGCGGGCGAAGGCGGTTCGGCCAGCGTTGAAAACGTCTCGATTGCATCCGATTTTGGCAAATCCAGCTTTGTTGGTCAGGAATTGACCGAGTCGGAACGCCCGGAACTGGCGGCAGCCTCGGTTGTGATTTCTGGTGGCCGCGGCATGGGGTCAGCCGAAAACTTCCATCTGATCGAGCCGATTGCCGACAAACTGGGCGCAGCCATTGGCGCATCACGCGCTGCGGTTGATGCGGGCTACGCCCCGAACGACTGGCAGGTTGGGCAAACCGGTAAAGTTGTTGCACCGCAGCTATACATTGCGGTAGGCATTTCAGGTGCTATTCAGCATCTTGCCGGCATGAAGGACAGTAAGGTCATTGTCGCGATCAACAAGGACGAAGATGCGCCGATTTTCTCGGTCGCCGATTATGGCCTTGTTGCGGACCTGTTCGAGGCCCTTCCCGCACTGGCGAGTGAACTCGACAAATAGTCATATCCTTTTTGGATAAGGATGAGTGGGGAAACATGGCTTCATTGGAAGATATCAAAACAATCGGCGTAATCGGTGCCGGTCAGATGGGCAACGGAATTGCCCATGTGGTCGCACTGGCCGGTTATGACGTCCGCCTTCTTGACGTATCTGAAGAGGCGCTTGAAAAGGCGCTGGGTCAGATTGGCAAGAATATGGACCGTCAAGTCAGAAAAGAGATGATTTCAGAAGCAGACAAGGAAACGGCCCTGTCCCGGATTACCACCGGGGTGGAATATTCGTTCCTGTCTGATTGTGATCTCGTTATTGAAGCCGCGACCGAAAACGAAGAGATCAAAAAGCAGATCTTCAAGTCGCTGTGCCCGGTCCTGGGGCCGGACGCGATTATTGCGACCAACACATCGTCCATTTCGGTCACGCGTCTCGCATCCTATACCGACCGCCCGGCGAAATTCATGGGCATGCACTTCATGAATCCGGTGCCGCTGATGAAGCTGGTTGAACTAATCCGTGGCATCGCCACCGATGAGGCAACCTACCGCACCATTCATGAACTGACGAAGAAACTGGGCAAGGACACGGCAAGTGCCGAAGACTTCCCGGCCTTTATCGTCAACCGCATCCTGCTGCCGATGATCAACGAAGCCGTCTATACCCTGTATGAGGGTGTGGGCAATGTGCAATCGATCGACACCGCATTGCGCCTTGGCGCAAACCACCCGATGGGCCCGCTGCAACTGGCGGACTTCATTGGTCTGGATACCTGTCTGTCGATCATGCACGTCCTGCATGATGGCCTGGCCGATACCAAATATCGTCCGTGCCCGCTTCTCGTCAAATATGTCGAAGCTGGTTGGCTGGGCCGCAAGGTGGGCCGCGGTTTCTATGATTATTCCGGCGACGAACCAGTCCCGACCCGCTAATCTGGGCACACAAAAACATCAAAGGCCATCGTTCCCCGGGACGATGGCCTTTTTCATTTTGCCTGCCATCGGCATCATTGCCGAACTTTCACAATCAAAGAGGTTGATATTACGGGCTAAAGTTGTACTCCTGTAAGCAATAAAACCAGCGGGAGGCAGACCTCATGTTCATGGGAATCGATGTTGGGACATCAGCGGTCAAGGCGCTGCTGATGGATGACACCTCGGCCATCGTCGCCGAGGCCGATATGACCCTGCCGATTAGCAATCCGCAGCCATACTGGAGCGAACAGAACCCCGCCGACTGGTGGGAGGCCACCCTGCAGGCCATTGACCTGATCATGAAGGACAATCCGGCGGCCCTGGCAAAAGTCCGCGCCATTGGCCTTTCCGGACAAATGCACGGTGCCGTGGTTTTGGGGGCCGATGATACCCCGCTCCGCCCCGCCATTTTATGGAATGATGGCCGCGCCAAGGCCGAATGCGACGAACTGGAAACCGCCCTTCCCGGCCTGCCTTTGCGGGCTGGCGTGGTTGCCATGTCGGGCATGACCGCACCCAAAATCATGTGGCTGCGCAAGCACGAACCCGATGTGTTTGATGCGATTCGCACTGTCCTGCTGCCCAAGGATTATATCCGCCTGTGCCTGTGCGGGGAAAAGGCCACCGAAATGTCCGATGCGGCAGGCACCCTGTGGCTGGACGAGGAAACCCGCACCTGGAACGATGATGCCATTGCCGCCACCGGGCTTAACCGGGACCAGATCCCGGCCCTGTTTGAAGGCAGCGACCCCACCGGCACGCTGCGCACCGACCTTGCCGAACGCTGGGGCATGGCAAAGAATGTCATCATTGCCGGGGGTGGTGGCGACGCGGCAACCGGCGGCATGGGGGCCGGGGCCGTGACGCACGGGGCGGGCTTTATTTCGCTTGGCACCTCGTCACAGCTTTTTGTCGCCTCC
Organism: Thalassospira sp. TSL5-1; assembly: GCF_001907695.1. Lineage (NCBI taxonomy): Bacteria > Pseudomonadati > Pseudomonadota > Alphaproteobacteria > Rhodospirillales > Thalassospiraceae > Thalassospira > Thalassospira sp. TSL5-1. The sequence continues at coordinate 791,216 of NZ_KV880638.1, read as the reverse complement.
GACCGCTATCGCCCAAAACCGGAATTGCTGCTGCACAGCTTTGCCCATGCCATCCCGGATCGCTGGTTTCAGATGGCAGTGCTGTTAAACGGGGCCAGTTGCCTGGCCTGGATTGCGAAAATTCTGGGTGAGACCGATATCGGCGACCTTCTGACCCGCACCGAGGCCCAGCATAAAAAACCATCCGACCTGATGTTTTTGCCTTATCTGAGTGGCGAACGCACCCCGCATAACGACCCGTATGCGCGCGGTGTTTTCTTTGGCCTCGGCACTAACACCAACCGCGAACATATGGTCCAGGCCGTGCTTGAAGGTGTTGCCTTTGCCCTGGCCGATGCACAATCCTGCCTGCATGCGGCGGGCACCTATTGCGAATTGCCCGGCGTCATTGGCGGGGGCGCGCGCAGCCTGTATTGGACGCAAATGATAGCCGATATTATGGGAACACCCCTTGCCCGCTATCAGGGTGGGGCCAAGGGCCCGGCCTTTGGTGCAGCAAGGCTGGCGCGGCTGGCCCTGCGCGATGGCACGATCGCGGAAATTTGCACCCCGCCCGCCATCGAAGACATTTTAACGCCCGACCAAAACCGCCACGCCCAATATCAACCCCGGCTGGCAAAGTTCCGCCGCCTGTATAATGCCCTGCGCGACGAATATCAGGACAACGCGGTTTAAACCGCGCTGTCCCCACACCTTCAATCCTCTGTCAGACGGGTGAAATAATCCACCACCGCCGGGTCGGTCCAGGGGGCAATGCCTTCGATATAACCGATGATATTGCCATCCCGCCCGATCAGAATGCTGGTGGGTAAACCGCGCACCTTAAAGGAACGTGCCATCACGCCTTTGGGGTCAAGGGCGGTGCTGAGATTATGGATGTCGTTTTCTTTATAAAACGTCTGTACATCCTTCGCCCCGCCCCGATCCTGGCTGATAGCAAGCACCCGAAACGGTTTATTGGCCATTTTATCGGCCAGCTCGTTCAAATCGGGCATTTCTTTTACACACGGGGCACACCATGTCGCCCACAAATTGACCAAAAGCACAGTGCCCCTGAAATCTTTCAGGTCGTGTATATTGCCGTTTTCATCGCTAAACGCCGTTTTATCGGGTAACGGGCCCGCATGTGTTTGGCTGTCAAGTTTGGAAAGTTCATCAGGGACATCCACATTGGCAAAGGCAGGGCTTGCATAAATGGCAGATATGGCGACAATCACGCCAAGTTTCATATATTGAAGCAGTGGCTTCACAACAAACACCTTTCAGACCAAAGCGAAAACAACATGACCGACCAGACCTCTGCCGACCAGAAAAACGCCAACGCCCTGTGGGGCGGTCGCTTTGAAGCAGGCCCTTCCGCCATCATGGAAGAAATCAATGCTTCGATCGGGTTCGATAAACGCCTGTATGCCCAAGACATTCAGGGGTCAAAAGCCCATTGCGCCATGCTGGTCAAACAAAACATCATTCCGGCTGAGGATGGCGATAAAATCATCGAAGGTCTAGACCGCATTCTTCAAGAAATCGAGAGCGGCCATTTCGTCTTTTCAACCGCACTTGAAGATATTCACATGAATGTCGAAAGCCGCCTGCGCGACCTGATTGGTCCGGCGGCAGGCCGCCTGCATACCGGCCGGTCACGCAACGACCAGGTTGCCACCGATTTCAAGCTTTGGGTACGCGACGTTGCCTTAAACGACCTTGAAGCCGGCCTTGCCGGGTTGCAGGAAGCCCTGATCGGCCAGGCGGAAAAGCATGTTGATACCGTGATGCCGGGCTTTACCCATTTGCAGGCAGCCCAGCCGGTGACCTTTGGCCATCATATGCTGGCCTATGTGGAAATGTTTGGCCGGGACCGCTCCCGCGTGGCGGACTGCAAGGCCCGCATGAACGAAAATCCGCTGGGCTCCGCCGCCCTTGCCGGAACCCCCTATCCGATTGACCGTCACTTAACGGCAGAAACCCTTGGCTTTGACCGTCCGACCGCCAATTCGCTGGATGCCGTATCGGACCGGGACTTTGCCCTGGATTATCTCAACGCTGCCTCCATTACCGCCATGCACCTGTCGCGCCTGGCCGAGGAAATGGTGATCTGGTGTTCGGCCCAGTTCAAATTTATCGGCATGTCCGATAAATTCTCCACCGGTTCGTCGATCATGCCGCAAAAGCGTAACCCCGATGCGGCCGAACTGATCCGTTCCAAAATCGGCCGGATTGTCGGCTGTTATAACTCGCTGATGCTGTCGATGAAGGGCCTGCCGCTGGCCTATTCCAAGGACATGCAGGAAGACAAGGAACCGGTGTTCTTTGCCCATGACCATTTGGGGCTGTGTGTTGCCGCCATGACCGGCATGGTCGCCGATATGAAGGTTTTTGCCGATAACATGCGCAAGGCTGCCGGCGCCGGTTACATCACCGCAACTGACCTTGCCGACTGGCTGGTGACCGAACTGGGCATGCCGTTCCGCGATGCACACCATGTGGTGGGGGCCACCGTGAAACTGGCCGAAACGCTGGGCTGTGATTTGGACCAGATCCCGCTGGAAGAACTCCAGAAGATCGAGCCGAAAATTACAGCAGCCGTTTTTGATGTGTTGACTGTGGAAGCATCGGTTGCGGCGCGCAAAAGTTTTGGTGGCACCGCCCCGGAACGTGTACGCGAGGCAGTTGCTGCGGCAAAGGAAAGGTTTTTAAAATGAAAGATCTGAAAATGACCCGCCCGGGCACGCGCGCGCTAATTTTGGCGCTGACAGTGACCATGGGACTTGCTGTTGCCGCATGTGGCAAAAAAGGCCCACTTGAACCGCCAACGGATGCTGGCAAAGATTATCCCCGGAGCTATCCCAGCCAATGAACCATTTTGACTATATTGACGGTGTTCTCAGCGCCGAAGGTGTTTCGATTCCTGACCTGGCAAAGCAGGTCGGCACCCCGTTTTATTGCTATTCCACTGCAACGCTTGAACGCCATTACAAGGTGTATGCCAGCGCGTTTGACGGGCTGGATGCCACGGTGTGTTATGCGCTGAAGGCCAATTCAAACCAGGCCGTGATCAAAACACTGGCAAGGCTGGGGGCCGGGGCCGATGTGGTGTCGGTTGGTGAAATGCGCCGGGCATTGCGCGCCGGTATTGCGCCGTCCAAGGTGATTTTTTCGGGCGTTGGCAAGGCCGATGCCGAAATGCGCGAAGCCCTGGAAGCAGACATTGCCCAGATCAATGTCGAATCGATCCCTGAATTGATCGAACTAAACCGTGTTGCCCTGGATATGGGCAAAAAGGCCCGCATCGCGCTGCGCATCAACCCACATGTTGATGCCAAAACGCATGAAAAAATCGCCACCGGCAAGGCCGAAAACAAATTCGGCATCGACTGGACCCGTGCGATTGAGGTTTACCGCGATGCAAACGCGATGGATGGTATCGAAATTACCGGCATTGCCATGCACATTGGTTCGCAATTAACCGACCTGACCCCGTTCCGCGAGGCCTTTACTCGCCTGGCTGGCCTGGTCGAGGAACTGCGCACCCACGGGATCGAGATTAAAAACCTGGATCTTGGTGGCGGGCTGGGCATTGCCTATCAGGGCGAAACACCCCCTCTGCCCGATGCCTATGGCCAGATGGTCCGTGAAACGGTGGGCCATTTGGGCTGCCATATCACGCTGGAACCGGGCCGCCTGATTGTCGGCAATGCCGGAATTCTCGTGGCGCGCGTCATGTATATCAAAGAAGGCGAAGCCAAGCGTTTTGTCATTCTGGATGCCGCCATGAATGACCTGATCCGCCCGACCCTGTATAATGCCTATCACGAAATCATCGCCGTGAACAAAACCGGCGACGGTGACGAGATGGCGACCGTCGATGTGGTCGGCCCGGTTTGCGAAACCGGCGATACCTTTGGCAAGGACCGTAAATTGCCCGATAACCTGCAACCGGGTGATCTGGTGGCAATCTGTTCGGCCGGGGCCTATGGCGCGGTCATGTCATCGACCTATAACACCCGCGCCTTAACGCCGGAGGTTTTGGTAAGTGGCGAGAAATTTGCCGTTATCCGCGAACGCCAGTCCATCGACGAACTGATAGGCCTGGATAAAATCCCGGGCTGGCTGGATTAAGGGCACCTTGCGCGACATCCGCCAAACAGCATGAACCTGACAAAGGACCGTGATTTCCGCGGTCCTTTTTCTATCTGCTCACACTCTCTTTGCTTGACCTTGCGTATTACCTGTCCACACTGTGAAGCAGGATCCACGACAGGACCGTATGCGTGAATATGTTGGTCACTTCCGCCCGGCTGGAACGCCGCCTGACGATTGCACGTCATATTCTGACGTGGGAAAAGGTATGGCCACGCCTGATCCCCGTACTGGCGGTCATGGCGACTGTTTTCGGTCTGGCCCTGACCGGTATTCTTGCCCTTCTGCCGCCGCTTGTTCATATCGCCCTTCTGGCCGTGGCCTTGATCGGCATTATTGTCGGCGCTGTCTTTGTCTGGCGGGCATGGCAAGCCCCCACCGCGTTTGAGGTAATGGCACGCCTGGAAGCTGCCAATCATTTGGCCCACACCCCAATCCAGAACCAGCGTGATACCATTTTACCATCGGACGATACGCTGACATCCTATTTATGGCAGCGGCAATTGCGCACAAACGCGGCACGAACCCAAAAACTGCATTTGCCGCGCCCGCGTGCCGTTCTGGCAAAAATGGACCCATTCGGGCTAAGTGTTATTCCGGTTTTATTGTTGTTTGTTGGAATCCTTAGCGCCAATGGCAAATATGGCGAACGCCTTAGCGCCGCCTTTGACCCGATCGGACGCCTTGGTACAGCCCAGTTTAGCGCCAAGCTGTGGGTAACCCCGCCAGCCTATACAGGTAAAATCCCCCGCACCATTAATCCGGCCACCGAAAACAACATCACCTATTTCACCGCCAATGACACCGGTTTTACTGCCTCCCGCACAACCGGCGGCGCAGCCGGTTCACGCTGGAACCAAAACCCAGCGCCATCAAACGAATTATCCGCGCAAAAGCGGGTTTCTTCATCTGGTGAAATCAATTACGGCTTTGGCACCTTGCGGGGCAACAACAACGCCAATGACAACCCCGATAACGCCAGGAACACAGATGCCAGCAACTCCAATCGGCATGTCCATTTGCGCGTTCCTGCGGGGACCCTGCTATCGGGCAATATTGTCAGTGCCTGGAAACCTACCCTGATCGCGCCGGACGGACATGAACGCGCCCTAGGGGAAGAAAGTGGCAATCATACCTATAGCGTGGCGACACCGCTGAATGTGCCGGGGGACTGGAATGTCACGGTTTGGGGTACCAGCCGCCTGACACTCAGCGTTGACATCATTCCCGATATGCCGCCAGTACTGGCATTTATCGCCCCGCCCACGGCAACCAAACGCGACCATGTGCATCTCGATTACATCGCCAATGATGATTATGGGATGCGCAAACTGGAACTTGTCGTCCGCCCGCGATTTGAGGCCACACCATCCGCCCTTTATGGCCGGACCGACGCCATCACCATCGACCTGACAGGGCCGCGTGCCGAAGATGAGAGCGATGATCGCATCGCATCAGACAATAGCGGGACGGTGACGGCCTCTGCTGTGGCTGGTACTGCTCCCGCGCCGGCCGCGCGCGAAGAATATTTGCCTGCGGTCAACAATTTACACGGGCCGTATTTTTTAAATCTCGTCGCGCATCCCTGGGCCGGGCTGCCGGTTAATTTACAACTGGTGGCGACCGATAATGCCGGACAAACAGCCAAAAGCGACATTCAGTCCATCGTTTTACCAGAACGAAAATTTACCCATCCCGTTGCCCGCAAGCTAATCGATATTCGCAAATTACTACTGCGCTATCCTGGCCGGGTCCGCGAATGGCGTAATAGCCTTTACCCCGTTTTGAACGCCCCGCAGGCTTATGGGGGTGATATTGGCATCTTTCTGGGGCTTTCGGTGGCAACAGCCCGTTTATCCGCGCATCTTGATGATATTGTCTATCAGCAGAATGTCGGCGAGCTTTTATGGCACATTGCCGAACAAATCGAACGTGGACAATATGGCCAGGCCGAACGCAACCTGATCGAGGCCGAAGAAAATCTGCTAAAGGCTCTGTCCAACCCAGACATCAGCGAACAGCAAATTTCCGACCTGATCGAACGCTATCGCCAGGCCCTGAATGAATATATGTCGGCCCTGGCCCAACAGGACCAGCCCCAACAATCGCAAAACGCCCCGCTTGGCAAAATGATCGAACAGCAGGACCTGTCGCGCGTGATTGACCAAATCGGCGATCTGATGCGTTCGGGGGCACGCAACGAAGCCCGCAACCTGATCGAACAACTTCGTCAGTTAGTAGAAAACATGCAAGTCAGCCCTGAAGGCCAGGGGGAGGACATGGCCCGCCCGCTGCGCCAGATGCTTGATGGCATGCGCGACCTGGCACGACGCCAGCAGGACCTGATGGACCAGGGCGACCAGCGCAGCAATGACGCCCCCAGCAGCCAAAGCCGCGCACGCAGCCAGCAACAGCTTTCAGATGACGCCAACGCCCTGACACAAAATGAAAGTTTTGACCGCTTTGGGCAGAGCAGCGGCCTGCAAAGCGCGATTGATGCCATGAAACGCGCCACCGAGGCCCTAACACACGGGCGCCAGCACGAAGCCCTGCAACAGCAACAACAGGCTCTGCAAAACCTGCGCAATGGCATCGGCACGCTCGGCCAGGCGCTTGAAGGTCTAAGCAAGATGATGCCGATGCTTGATGAAATGGGTACATCGGGCCAGCGCGACCCGCTGGGACGCCCGGTTGATGGCGGCAATGGTGTGCGTATCCCCGATGCCGACACCCTGAACCGGACCTGGCGCATCCTGCAGGAATTGCGCCGTCGCTCCAGCGATCCACAACGCCCTAAAATCGAACATGACTATATCGACCGGCTACTCAAGCGGTTTTAATGCGATTTGCCTTTAACAGCAAAAACCCCAAAGCATTGTCCCGGCAAGACGCTTCCCTGATAGACAAGATAAGGCAAAACAAAACAGGCGGCCCTGATACAAGGCCGCCTGCCGGTAATCTGCCCGATTAAAAACCTTATTGATCAACCGCCTCGCGCGGGTCAAGGAAGGTAACTTGCAGGCGTGTTGCTGTCGGGTTCGGTTTGCGAATTTTGGTTTCCACATTCAGGGTTTTGCCAACCGGCAAAATCTGTTCCTGAATTGGTGCACTCGGGTCGCTCTGAACCGCACTTTTATCATAAATCAGGGCAACTTTTTTGCGTTGCACCACACGGTCCAGCGGATCAAGCAGCTCGATCAGCAAATAGGGCAAAGGCCGGTCGATGCTACTGACATTGACGATTTCCGCCCGCACCACCAAAACATCGACACCGTCTTCCTCTTCACGGGTCGGGGGCATTTCCTTGATATCAAGGCCCTCGCCGACATGAGGCACATTCAGCCCTACCATCGAATAAACCTTGGCAATCGGCGGCCACAGATTGATCAACGTATCCTTGGCAAAAAAGGCACCGGCCCCGACACCGGCCAAAACCAGAATCAGAATGATCCAGCCGATAATGCCCTTTTTCGATTTCGGGGCAACATCGTCGTTATTTGCCAATTGGCGCGGAAAGGGTGGCGGATCAGGAATGCGGTCCGCCCCGTCAAAGCCGGCATCCACATCACCATCATACTGCGAACTGCCCGCATCACCGGTTTGCGACATGGCATCCTCAAAGGACGATGGCGCGCTTTCCTGTGCCGGGGATGGCGCAGGTGCGACCGGTGCCGCCGGTTTTGCACCGGGCGGGTCCTGATGCCAGCTATTGCCGCAATTCTTGCAGCGCACTGTTCTGCCTTTCGGGCCAATTGACTCGGCCTTTACAGAGTATTTTTTAGAACATTCTGGGCAAGTTATGATCATTGCAAACCTGGCATAAAGCTGTCAGCAGCTGGAATTCGGACGCAAGGGATACAGTAAAAACAGCCGACGAACACCCCCCGCTTTTCGTCGCCCTATACTATATGTAAATAGCGCCGATTTAACAGACTGTTAAGTAAAGATAACAGAAGCTCGCCCCGGCGGGGAATAATCTGCGCTTTAAATCACCTCACAGAGGGGCAAAACACGCCTTCGGGTACTCTTTTTTTATGTTAAAACAGGGCCATACCGTCTTTTGCAAGGCCTGGCTTTGCAAATCCACGCATTTTTAAGGCATTTTCAGATATAAGGCTGTTTGTGCCATGATCGCGGGTTGCCCCGCCACAAACGACCGGGATGATCCCATTCGCAGTCAGGAGGACGCAGGTGAACGAAGTTGTCAGTTTTCGCAATGTCGGGGTCCGTTATGAATCGGGACCGGAAGTTCTGCGCGAACTGAATTTTTCCCTGACACGCGGCAGCTTTCATTTTTTAACCGGGGCCTCGGGTGCGGGCAAATCCACACTGATGCGCCTGCTTTATCTGGCCCTGCGCCAGACACGCGGCGAAATCAGCATTTTTGGCCGCGACAATATTCGCATCCCGCGCGACGAATTGCCCGCCATCCGTCGCAAAATCGGTGTGGTCTTTCAGGATTTCCGCCTGATCAACCATTTAACCACCTTTGAAAATGTCGCCCTGCCCTTGCGTGTGGCCGGGGTGGAAGATTTGCAAATCCGCAAAAACGTGACCGAGCTTCTGGAATGGGTAGGCCTTGGCGACCAGATCAACGCCGTGCCGTCGCGCCTGTCGGGCGGGCAGCAACAGCGCGTTGCCATTGCACGCGCCGTGATCAGCCGCCCGGCCCTGCTATTGGCGGACGAGCCCACCGGCAATGTCGATGACCGCATCGCCATGCGCCTGTTATACCTGTTCGAGGAACTTAACAAACTGGGCACGACCGTTCTGATTGCCACCCATAACCGCAACCTGATAAGGCGTTTCGGGCACAAGCACTGGCTGCTTGAGGGGGGCACCCTTCACGACCTTGACCATCGCCCGCAGGCATAAACCAACACAACGCCCTGCAGGCGCGAACCGATAAAGACCCCAAACAGGATATAACCAGGCATTATGGCATTCCGTTCACGTCCATCGCATTTGCCCCTTGAGAACGACTCCTCAGGCCGGTTTTTGCCCAGTATCGTTGCGCTGATGGTCGCATTGCTGACATTTTCCATTGTCGGCCTTGCGGTGCTGCACGATACCGTGGGGCGCTGGACCAGCCAGATTGACGGCAGCCTGACCATTCAGGTCCCGCCAACCGGATTAACACAACTCGATCCCAAAGACCGGGAAGCTGCCCTGGAAAAACGGGTACAATCCATCATTGATACCGTATCAGGCCAACCGGGCATTGCCCGCATTGCCGAACTCAGCCCCGATAAAATGGCCGAATTGCTGGAACCCTGGCTCGGCCCCAATGAAATGATCAGCGACCTGCCAATCCCGCGCATCATTGAAATCACCCCCAAAAGCGGGTTTGATTTCAGCGTGCTGGAAGCAACCGTTTCGCGCACCGCCCCCGAAGCCGTGCTGGATGACCATCGCATCTGGCTTGAACGCATCAGCGATGTTGCCGTCTCGGTCGAAATGGCGCTGGTTGCCCTAATTGGCGTTTTATTTGCCGCAACGGTTCTATCGGTATTTTTTGCCACCCGCTCCGGCCTCTCAATTCATCGTTCCATCATCGAGCTGTTACACCTGATTGGTGCAGCGGATAGTTATATTGCCAAACAATTTGCCCGCCATTCCATGCGGCTGGCATTTTTGGGCAGCCTGATTGGCATTGCCATCGCCCTGCCGGTTTCGATCATGATTGGCTATCTTGGCCTGCGCGCCGGATGGCAAATTCCCGACAACCTTCATTTACCGCTGTTTTTCATCCTGGTTCTTATGGTGCCGGTGGCAATTTCGGCAGTGGCCTGGTTAACAGCAAAACGTACTGTGCTGCGGGTTTTGCGAAAAATGTTGTAAGCACAGCATTGATTTCAGGGTGTTTTACCCTCTACACTTCGCCCGCAAACCTGCCTGGCACCGCTAGACAACCCCACCCTGAATATGCGTAAAGTGCACATTCGCGCTCAGGCGACCAAAATGTGTTCTGCAATTAGTAATGGGAGACCCAAGATGCGGCTGCGTCCCGGCGCCCATAAAGGCACACCGGAATGAAAAAAAACCGTACTGCCCCCCGGTCGATCCAGAACCGTCGCCGGTCGCGCCGCGTGCGTTTCCTGTTTTCGACGCTGATCATGCTGGCTGTTGTGTGGTCATTCGGCTTTTTCTGGTTTGTTTCACAAATTCCCGACCGGGTCGCCAATCCGTTTCAAAAAACCGATGCCATTGTCGTGCTGACAGGGGGCAGCGAACGGCTGAGCGAAGGCCGCCGTCTTCTGACCCGGCATTTGGCCAGAAAACTATTCATTTCCGGGGTTTATCGTGGGGTGGAGGTTGACGAGCTTCTAAATGCCGGTAATGCGGACCCCAATTTGGTGGCCTGTTGTATCGTTTTGGGTCATATCGCGGAAAACACCCGTGGTAATGCCATTGAGACCGCCACCTGGGTTTATAAGCATGGCTATCGCAGCCTGCGCATTGTGACGGCCAATTATCATATGCCGCGCTCGCTGCTGGAATTTCATAACCTGATGCCCGATGTCGAGATTGTGGCCCACCCGGTCTTTCCGGAAAATGTCAAAGTCGATGACTGGTGGCGCTGGCCCGGCAGTGCCGCGCTGATTGCCAGTGAATATAACAAATATCTGTTTGCGGCCCTGCGAAACAAAATTCTTGAATGGTTCCCGGCAACGCGGCGAAGCCTCCCACCCGCCCCCGACATGCCCGCAGATGACAACCAGCTTTCGGCGGGAAACCCGATGTCGCCCGCCAATAGCCCGGCTGCAGCCCCCGTCATCCCTGCTGAACCGGAAGAAATACCCACCCCGGCACCGTCTTTAAATGACGCAGGCCGGGGATAACAGGCCAGGGTGCTTTGCCCACTTTGCCAACGTCATCGATGTGAAGCATTTGTTTCACATTACGAAGAAAACCCCCTAAAAGACCAAGACGCAATGTATCTGGCTTAAAGGACGTAAAGATGAGCACAGTTCGTGCCCTGATTTTCAACATCCTGTTTTTTGGCGGCACCGCAGTCGAATGCCTGGTGTTATGGCCCTTCCTGTTTTTTGGCCCCAAAATTGGTCAGAAAACCGGTCGATTTTGGTGCAAATGGGTGCAATGGCTGCTGAAGGTAACGGTCAAACTTGAACCGCGCGTGGTGGGTGAACAGCACCTGCCCGAAGGGCCGTGCATTCTGGTTTCCAAACACCAGTCAGCCTGGGAAACCCTGACCTTCCACACCCTGCTGCATGACCCGGCCTATATCCTGAAAAAGGAACTGATCAGCATCCCCGTCTTTGGCCTTTTTCTTAAATATTCCGGCCAGATCCCGGTGGACCGCTCGGCGGGGGGATCGGCCCTTAAGGAAATGATCAAGGGAGTGGATCGCGCCCTGAAACGGGATGCCCGTGTGGTGATTTTCCCCGAAGGAACGCGCACCCCGCCGGGGTCCGACACCCCCTATCACCCCGGTGTTTATGCCCTTTACAAGGCATTCCCCAATGTTCCCATGATCCCGGTTGCGCTGAATTCCGGCATGTTCTGGGGCCGGGCAAAATTTATGAAATATAGCGGCAAGGTGACACTGGAATATCTTCCGCCGATGGAACCGGGCCTGGATCGCAAAACATTCATGCGCGAAATCAAAAGCCGAATTGATGATCGCACCCGCGAGCTGGAAAAACTGGCGCAGGTCGAATTCAACCTGCCTGCCCCACCACCCACACCGGGCATTGACGATGATGCCAAGGCAAACACCGGCAAAGACGCCCAGGATCGCAGCACAGCATAAAACACCCAAAACCAGATACAGCAAAGGCCGGTCAGAAACCCCTGACCGGCCTTTTTCTCTTCCTTTCCATGTCCGTCTGCTGCGCCACACGAACGGCGCAGCAACACAGGCACGTACTTACTGTTATTTTGCAGGTGCGGGCACTGCTACACGCTTTGTCGCCCGCCAAATCCCCACCGCAATCAGGGCGATGCCGCCCAGATGATACAGATGCAATTCTTCGCCCAGGAAAATAACGGCCAAAACACTGGCAAAGGCGGGCATCAGATACAGGAATACCCCGGCATTGGCCGCCCCCACCATGCCAACCCCGCGATTCCAGAACAAATAGCCCAAAAAGGCAGGCCCCGCGCCAATATAGGCAATTTTCAGCATGTCCGGCCAGGCCGGGTCCTGCCAGGTAAAATAGGGGTCGCTATTGACCACAATGCTCCATAGGTAAATCGGGGTCAGATACAACATCCCGACCATGATGGAGCCGAAAATAAGGCTAAACGGATGAATGCCGCGCGGGGCGTATTTCAGCAACATGGAATAGGCCGCCCAGATCATGGCCGAGATCAGGGCAAACAAATCCCCGGAGACAAAGTTCATTTGCAACAAGACGTTCATATCGCCCTTGGCAATAATCACCGCCGTTCCCAGACCCGCAACCAGAACCCCAATCCATTGCTGCAGACGGGGTTTATCGGCTGTCAACAGGGCGGCAAACAGCAACACCCAAATCGGGGTGGTGGCATTCAAAAGGCCGGTATTCACCGCCGTGGTATTATAGGCCGCCAAATAAATCGCAATGGTAAACAGGAAGGTGCCGGTCGTACCGATTACAAAGATGATTTTCCAGTTCTGCCACAACACGGCCCAGTCACGGCGCAAATAGCACGCACATACCGGTGTTAACAACATCAAAGCCACCATCCAGCGCCAGAAAGCGAGCGCGGGCAAAGGCACGCTGGCATTCACACCGCGCGCCACCACATGGTTGGACCCCCACATCAATGCGCAGGCAATCAACAGGATATAGGCAATAACGGGAACACCCCCGGCCTTGCCCGTCGCTGTGCTAACATGTGACATTCCGTCCCCCAATTTTCCCGGAAAATGTATTTCGGGTGTTTCCCCGTCAGTCCGGGTTTGTTTATTGCATCTGGTCCACCCTAAAATCAGGGGCAGATCAAATACCGGCCCCCATATTCAGTTCGCCATATTCACGGCGCACCAAGTCCATCAGATCGTGCAGGGGCGGGTCAACAATGCCCATTTCGTCCAAATGGTGCACGGTATTTTCCAGATATTCCAGATTGGGGCCAATACTGCCATGTGCCGCGACAATAATTTCAACGGCCTCGCGCACTGGCAGGGTCCCCGCATATTGCTGATGGGTGGGATCGGCAACATAGGTGTGCGCAATCACATGTCGGCCATCGGCCAGCTTCACTTCTACATCGGCAGGGATATAAGTGTTTGTCACCAATTCGCGTTCATCCAGATAGGCTTTAACCTCGGGCCATTTTTCCGGCGCGATGCGAAAGGCATTGCCGACACATTCCCCCCCGGCATTCAGGCCCAGCACCAGCCCCGGATTTTCCGGCGTCCCGCGATAATGATGCGAATAGATACAAAAAGACCGGTGATAGCCCCGCAGCAATGCCTGTGCACGTTCGACAAAATCAAAACCCGGCCGCCATAACAGCGAGCCATAACCAAAAACCCATTTTTCCTGATTTTGTATCTGTGTTTCGTCTGCCAACTGGTTTTCTCCGGTCCTGGTCTGGCCGCGTTTGAAAGGGTCTATAAATTGCAACCTAACGCTTTGCCATCACCAATGCCACCCCAAGTGCGGCAACAGCAAAACCCGCCAGGCCGATAAAACCAATATGTTCGTCAAACAGCAACCACGCCAATGAGGCCGCCGTTGGTGGCACCAGATAAAACATGCTGGCGACCCGGGTAGCTTCGCCCTGTTTGATCAACACCATCAACAGCATGATCGCACCAATCGACAAAACCAGCACCAGCCACCCCATGACCAGCACAAATTCCGTTGTCCAATTAATCTGGAAACTTTCCCCCGACATCAGGGCAAACAGAAAGACAACAATGCTGGCCGCAACATATTGAATAACCGTGCCGGTACGCAAATCCATACCGGTGCAAAACCGTTTTTGATACAGCGTACCTGCCGTCATCCCGAATAATGCGCCCACAGCCAGCAAAATGCCAACCGGCGTAATGCCTGAACTGCCACCAATTTTGGGCCCCAGCACCAGCCCCACCCCGACCAGGCCCAAAGCCAGCCCCATCCATTGTCGGCGGGTCACATGTTCGCCCAAAAGCGCCCCCACGACAGAGGCGGTTAAGACCGGCTGCATCCCGACAATAAGGGCCGATAACCCGGCAGGAAGCCCCTGGGCAATGGCGGCAAAAACCCCACCCAGATAAATGCCATGTACCAGCATGCCCGCCACGGCAATATGCAAGGCATCACGCAGGCGGATGGGCCATTTGGCCCCCAACAGCCACACCACCGGCAACATCAGGGCAATAACGATCAGAAACCGTGCCAGCAAAAAAACAAATGGTTCCGCATAAGGCAGACCAAACTTCGCACCAACGAACCCCGTGCTCCAGAGAAACACAAAGACAAACGGCATGAAGCGGGCAAAAGCCGGATGACTGGAAACATTTTTGGCAAACGCCATAACACAATCCTGCTGGAATAGAGGAGCAATGGCACAAGCGGCCACAAGATATGGATATAGATCGGGCCCTGAACCAAAAAGACGGTCAAAACCAGAGGCAGATCCCGGCCACAAACCCCAAATCAGGCTAAAGGCCATTTAAGGGGACATACATGCCGCAAAAACAGGCCAGAACACCCCTTGGCAAACCGGCAAGGGGTGTCCTTTACCTGCATATCTTTGGTTCTATTTATCTGGCGTCGCGGCTGCTTCTGCGCCTGCTTCTTTCGGTTTCTTGCTGCCCGTCTGGTCCGACTTGCGGTCTTCACCCTCGGCCGAAAAATTGGTGAAATACTGCCCGGCATCGACGATACCACGGCGAACTTCGCGGGTGCGCGAAAACAGGTCAAACAGCTTTTCACCCTCGCCCCAGCGAATGGCCCGCTGAAGCGCCATCAAATCTTCCTGAAAACGCCCCAAAACTTCCAGCACGGCTTCGCGATTGTTTAAAAACACGTCACGCCACATGGTCGGGTCGGATGCCGCAATACGGGTAAAATCACGAAAACCCGATGCGGAAAACTTGATCACTTCCTGACGCATCGCATCTTCAAGGTCGGTTGCCGTGCCCACAATCGTGTAAGCAATCAGGTGCGGCAAATGCGAGGTAATGCCCAAAATACGGTCGTGATGATCCGCATCCATACATTCCACGCGCATCCCGCAGGCTTCCCACAGGGCCTGAACTTTGGCATTGGCTTCGTCGGGAACACCGGGGATCGGTGTTAGGATACACCAGCGCCCCTCAAACAATTCGGGAAAACCCGCATCCGGGCCGGAATGCTCTGTCCCGGCCAGCGGATGGCCGGGCACAAAATGCACCCCTTCGCCCAGATGCGGGGCGATATCGCGAATAACCGCCTGCTTGACCGAGCCCACATCCGAAACGATGCAGCCCGGTTTCAAGTGGCCTGCCAATTGTGCGCCAACGGTTTCATTCACCCCCACCGGCACACACAGCATAACAAGGTCCGCATCTTCAACGGCTGATGCAATGTCACAATAGGCATAGTTGGCAATGCCCAGTTCCAGAACCCGGTCACGGGTGGCTTCGGAACGCACGGCACAGCTAATGGAACCCGCCAGGCCATCGCGGATCATGCGGCGCGCCATAGAGGAACCAATAAGGCCCATGCCAATGAATGCAACTTTGTCAAACAGCGGGGTCGTCGATACGGAACTGGTCATTTTAATTCGCTATAAAATCTTTGATTGTTTGCAGACAGATCTGCATTTCTTCCTGGGTGCCAATGGAAATACGCAACATGTGCGACAAACCATAAGCGCCGATTTTGCGCGGAATCACCCCACGCGCCATCATGAATTCGTTCGCGGCATCGGCGTTTTTACCCTCAACCTTGGGGAATTCAACCAGCACAAAATTGCCATAGGACGGATGCGCCGTAAGGTCCGCAAGTTTGTTGATTTCCTCGCGGAACCATTCGCGGGTTTCAAGGTTATGGCGCACACAGGCATCAAAAAAATCGTCATCTTCAAGGGCGGCAACACCTGCTTCCTGCGATGGCAGGCTGACATTAAACGGGTTGCGCAAACGCTGCAGCACATCGGCAATGGCAGGCGGCGCATAACACCAGCCCAAACGAATCCCCCCAAGACCATAAATCTTGGAGAATGTCCGCGTCATGACGGTATTGTTACCCGCGGCCACCAGTTCGGCCCCGGCACTGTAATCTTCCTGACCGGTCATAAATTCGGCATAGGCGGCATCCACCACCAGCACGATATCTTCGCGCAGGCCTGCACGCAGGCGGGCCACTTCATCGGTGTTAATATAAGTCCCGGTCGGGTTGTTCGGATTGGCAACAAGAACAATTTTGGTTTTGTCGGTCACGGCCGCCAGGATGGCATCGACACTGGTGGTCATGTTGGTTTCGGCCGCCGTCACGGGCACCGCCCCCACACCCTTGGCGACAATCGGATACATCAAAAAGCCATGCTGGGAATACAAAACCTCGTCACCCGGCCCGGCATAGGCCCTGATCAAAAGCGTGATCAGTTCATCCGAACCGGCACCACACACAAGCTGGTCAAATTCCAGATTATATTTTTCCGCCAGTTTCGCGCGCAAAACATCACACCCGCCATCGGGATATCGATGCAGCCTGCTCGCCGATTTTTGCAATGCCTCGATGGCCTTGGGGCTGGGGCCAAGCGCGCCTTCGTTTGACGAAAGCTTGATCACACGGGCAGCACCCGCAGAGCCAGATTTGCCGCCAACATAAGGGGCGATATCAAGAATACCGGGACGAGGGGTGGGCGCAGTCATAACAGGAAACTCCCTGGGGAAACAGTCGTATGGTCGTTTACATTTCGTCAGCAGGAATGGGCACACCATAGGCCCCCAATACCCGCACATCACCACATTTCAAACCATGATCCAAAAGGGTGTGTCGAAAAATTTCACCCTGATTACAAAGGAATCCGGGCACATCAACAAGGACAAAACAGTGATTTTCGCCCTCGGGCGCAAAAACGCCAAGGATTGCCGAACCGGGGCAGGCTTTGGCAAAATCTTTGCGCAAGGTGTCGGTTTCTATGGGCTGATCCACCCGAACCACAAACAGGGTGCGGTCATCACCACTTTCTTCAAGCTCGATCGCGGCCAGAACAAAACCTTCGGTATCCTCTCCACGCCCGACCGGGCGGCCGCCAAAGGGCAGCTTTGACACCACACGCACCGCGCTATCGGGTTCGATTAACGGCCACCAGGAATGGCCTTCACCCGGCACTGGCGCGGGGAAAACCCCCACGGCCGCCCGGCCATCTTCCAGGGCGTGAATGGCATCCAACTGAGTATCAAATTCGATAATTTCGTTCAGGCAGCCAAAATTAAGGCGTGCGAGTTCCCAGCAATCCTGCCCGTCGGCATCGCGGCACAGGGCAACGGTATAGGGGGCTTCCAGGCGGGTCCCTGCGGCAATCAATTCCCGCCAGATCTGGATCAGGGCGGTTTTGGGAAAAGCCCCTTCATGGCTGCGCACCAGATTACGCATGATCCGTGCTTCACGCGCCGGGCGATAGGGCACATGGACCTTGCTGCCCTGTGCAATTTGCCGGTCCTTGAACGCGCCAACCGCCTGCACCACACGGGTACGGCGAATGATCAGGTCGTGCATGGCGCGGTCGATTTCATCGATTTCCGCCCGCAACCCGTTCAGGTCAAGATTTGCCAATTTTTCGTCGATTTGCGCCATGATCCACTCTTTTGCCAAACGGGGCTCAGTTTTAGGGAACTGCCCGGCATTTGCAAAGAAAAGATTGACTAAAAGCATGCCTGTTCCTAACTGGAACAGTCAAAAAAACAGGCGAAGCCGCAATTTGGAACTTCACCGTTGCCCTACAAAGGAATACAGCGTCCATGTCCAACCCTGTCCCACATTCTCGCCGCGCCCTGCCTGGCCATCAGATTGTGCTGGGGGATCGCGACAAATTGCGCCTTGATAGCGGCATTGAATTTGGCCCCTTTACCCTGGCCTATCAAACCTATGGCGAACTGAATGCCGATAAATCCAACGCCATTCTGGTGTGCCATGCCTTAACCGGCGACCAGTATGTTGCCGATGATGTGCACCCCATTACCGGCAAGGAAGGCTGGTGGCGCGCCATTGTTGGCCCCGGCAAAATCATTGATACCGAAAAATATTTCATCATCTGCACCAATGTGATTGGCGGCTGCCTTGGCAGTACCGGGCCCAAAGAAATCAACTCCGAAACCGGCAAGCCCTGGGGGCTTGATTTTCCGGTCATCACCATTGGTGACATGGTACGTGCGCAAACCATGCTGATTGACCATTTTGGCATCGACAGCCTGTTTGCCGTGATTGGCGGGTCAATGGGGGGCATGCAGGTTCTGGAATGGTGCAAAAGCTATCCTGAGCGCGTTTTTGCCGCCGCCCCGATTGCCACATCCTATCGCCATTCCGCGCAAAACATTGCCTTTCACGAAGTCGGCCGCCAGGCCGTGATGGCCGACCCCGACTGGTGCGGCGGCAATTACCTGCTGGAGGGTAAAAAACCCGCCCGTGGTTTGGCCGTGGCCCGCATGACCGCCCACATCACCTATCTGTCCGAACCGGCCCTGCATCGCAAATTTGGCCGCAAGCTGCAAAATCGCGGCGGCATTACCTATAGCTTCGATCACGACTTTCAGGTCGAAAGCTATTTGCGCCATCAGGGCAAATCCTTTGTCGACCGGTTTGATGCCAACAGTTACCTCTATATCACCCGGGCCATGGATTATTTCGACCTGTCCGTCGAATTTGATGGCCGCCTGGCCGAGGCCTTTCGCGGCTCCAACACCCGGTTCTGCGTCATTTCGTTTTCATCGGACTGGTGCTTTACCACCGCCGAAAGCCGCCGTTTGGCCCATGCCCTTAATGCGGCATCGTGCAATGTCAGTTGTGTGGAAATTGAAAGCGACAAGGGCCACGACGCCTTTTTGCTCGACGAACCCGATTTCCACATGGTCCTGAGCGGCTTTATCGAGGGGGCCGCCGAAGCGCGCGGGCTGAAATAACATCATGACACAGACACCCACCCAAAAAGCCGCCACCGTCGCCACCGCAACAGCTGCGGCAACACCGTCAGATCGTATCCGCGTTGATTTGCAATTGATTGCCGACATGGTTGAACCGGGCACCCGCGTGCTCGATATTGGCTGTGGCGACGGGGAATTGCTGGCCTATCTTAAACGCACCAAAAATGTCGATGGTCGCGGGCTTGAACTGTCCAACGAAGGGGTGCGCAATTGCGTGGCCCAGGGCCTGCCCGTCATGCAGGGCGATGCGGATCGCGACCTGCTGGATTACCCCAACGGGGCGTTTGATTATGCGATTCTCAGCCAGACTCTGCAGGCCACCAACCGCCCACGCGATGTTTTGGGCGAATTGCTGCGCATTGGCCGCAAGGCGATTGTCTCCTTCCCCAATTTCGGCCATTGGCGGGCACGGTTTGATTTGATGTTTCATGGTCGGATGCCACAAAACCCCAACCTGCCAATCATGTGGTACGAAACCCCCAATATCCATTTCTGCACCGTGCGCGACTTTGTGGCCCTGTGCAAAGACATGGACCTGGTGATCGAACGCTCGATGGTCCTGAATGAAAGCGGCTCCAAGGTCAGCCTCGGCAGTCATTCCGCCCTTGCCAATTTCTTTGGCAACCAGGCTTTGTTCATGCTGCGCAAAAAGGGATAAGGCCCCCTTTCGCATCACAAATTTCCCCGCGCCCCGTCTGCAAGGCAATGAATGCAAACCGGGGAGATCAGGGTGCAACACACGATCCTCAAAAAAGGCGGCCAGCGCGGCATTGTACTGCTTATGCTGGGCCTGCTGGCGGCCTGTGCGCAAAAGGCGGATGCAATTAAACTTTCCGCCCATCAATTCAGCCTGGCAGCGGACAGGGCAATTACCTCGCTGGATGACATGCGCACAGCCGAATTTGCCGCAACTGTGCAAAGCAAGGATGCACAGGAAGCGGAATTTATCGCCAACCTGAACGATTTTACCGGCATATTAACGGCGAACAATATTCCGATCCTGATAAATCCCGATACCATCACCATTGACCCGGATGTGAATGCCAAATGGCAGCAGGATATGGCGAACCTGCGCCATCAATATCAGCAGTTCGCCGTCATCTTTAACGATATGGGCGAAGACACCCTGTTTGGCATGGGCGCGATCCACAAGGCCGGGCCGATTTTGCAAAAACTGCGCCGCCAGCTTGCCACGCTGGGCCAGACATTGGGTACAAGCCCACCGGTTTTTCTGGTGCGGCGTGATGCGCTGGTGGCGGCTATCAACAAAATCCACGATGACAAATCCACCCCTGCCGATACCCGCACCGGCCAAATCAAGGCCTGGTGGCAACAATGGCAGCAATTGCAGGCCGATGAACAGCAAAGCTATCACACCGCCCTGCAGGACTTTGTCATTGCAGCGCAATTGGGCGCACAGCTTCAGAACCAAATCGCCAATTACAGCAAAATCAGCACGCAATCGGTGCTGAAAGACATTGAAGATGGCCTGACCTTTGTTGCCGAAAATCAGGGACTTGGCATGAAGCAGTTAAAACACAAGGCAGACAGCATGATTTTGCAAACCCTTGCCGGTCAAAGCGATACGGGGCCTACCACAACGACCAAATAACCCGCCCTCACCGCGCTTTTATCTGACGAACGGAGCCCCCATGTCTGATCTGACAATGCTGATCGCGGCGGCCATTTCCGCCTTTCAGGCGATTGACGCAAAATATTACAAGGCCGACATGAACACCAGAGCCACATTGGCAGATGACCGCAACAAGGCCGCCAATGCCGTGCTTAAATTGCGGGACAAACAGATCGAACTCGACACCACCATCAATGCCGCCGACATTGCGGAAATGAACAAGCTGGCGGCAGATGTAAAAGACGGCGCTGACCTGCAAGGCGACATCACAAAACTTATGGGAATTTTGGCAAAATACGTTCCGGTTTAGGGAAGGCACACCGGCAAAATATTACCAGCGATCTAAATCAGCCTCGTCACTTTGCTTGGCGGCAACCCATTTTTCGCCGCTATCTGTTTCTTCGCGTTTCCAGAACGGCGCACGGCTTTTGAGAAAATCCATGATGAAATCGCAGGCTTCAAACGCAGCCCGACGATGGGCGGACAGAGTAATGACCAGCACAATCCGCTCCCCTGCCAGCAAGCGGCCATAACGGTGAATGATGCGCACATCATCAAGCGGCCAGCGTTCGGCAGCATCCCTGGCAATTTTTTCAAGCTGGCGTTCGGTCATGCCGGGATAATGTTCCAGCGTCATCGCGCTGACGGCTTCCCCCCCGGCGATATCGCGCACCAATCCCACAAAGCTGACGGCCGCGCCAATATCAGTTCGGCCCTCGGTCAGGGCAGCAAGCTCTGCACCGGGGTCAAAATCGTTTTCCTGGACCGTAATATGCGCCATATGCGCCCCTGAAAATGGATCAGTCGAGATGTTTAAGCCCGGTCCGCAGATAAATATAACCCGTCTGTACTGTCACAATACCGGCAATCCACAGCAAAATATCCCCAATCAGGATCGACGGGATGATATCAGGCGAGGCATCGCCAACCAGCAAAAAGCCAATCGCCAGGATCTGGGCCGTGGTTTTCCATTTGGCAAGCACCGTCACAGGCAACGGCACCTTGAGCTCGGCCAAATGTTCGCGCAGGCCGGACACCATGATCTCACGACACATAATAATCACGGCGGGCAACACGGCCAGACCGGAAATGCGCCCAAACGCCACCATCATCATCAGGGCGGCAGCAACCAGAAGTTTATCGGCAATCGGATCCAGGAAGCGCCCCAGTGGAGACACCACATTCATGCTGCGCGCCAGATAACCATCGAAAAAGTCCGTCACCCCGGCAAAAGCAAACAGGGCAAACCCGATCCAGTTCCCCACCGGTCCGTCGATATAAAACGACAGCACCAGTGCCGGGATCACAATGATGCGCGACAAAGTCAGCAGATTTGGAATCTGGTTTTTCATTAACGGGCCTGTATACGGGTATTTGGGATGCTTAACTGGGTGATCGTCATCAATTCGCAGGGTCATGCGACCCCAAGACGCCCAATTAGTAAAGGCTTGTGCGGGCAACCACAAGGGCCGTGTTGATTTGCCATAAAACGAAAACACGACCCTTGTAGCGACAGATAAATTTAGTCCTCTTTTGCCGCCTGCGCAGCCGCACGATCCACCTTGCCACGCCCGATGCTCAGCACCTGATAGAGAATAATCGCCGCCAGGGTTGCGGTCCCGATTCCGCCAATGGCAAAGCCTCCCACCTTGACGGTAAAATTCCCGGCCCCGAAAATCAGGGTGATGCCCACGGTGAACAGATTGCGCGGATCGGAAAAATCAACCCGGTTATCCACCCACAAACGCACCATTGCCGCCGCAATCAGGCCAAATACAGCCACACCAAGACCGCCAAGAACGGGCGCAGGAATGGTATGCAGCAACGCGCCAAATTTGGGCGAAAAACCCAGCAGGATGGCAATCACGGCTGCAATCACAAAAATCAGGGTCGAAAACACACGGGTGACGGCCATAACACCCATATTTTCCACATAGGTCGTCACACCCGTGCCACCGCCAGAACCTGCCAGCATCGTTGCCAGACCATCGCCGATAAAACCACGGCCGATATAACGATCCATGTTTTGTTTGGTCATGCCGCCGATGGCCTTGATATGCCCCAGATTTTCTGCCACCAGAATGAACGCCACTGGGGCAATCATCACCATAGCCGAGCTTTCAAAGCGCGGCGCAACAAAATTGGGCATCCCCAACCAGGCGGCTTGCGACAATGCGCTAAAATCAATGGCGGGCATCAGACCCAAACCATTGCCCAGGATCAAAACCAGTACATAGCCCAACAAAATACCGGCCAAAATCGAAACCCGGCGCAAGGCAATTGGCGCATAAACCGATACCAAAGCCACCGATAGCAGGGTTAACAGGGACACCAGCATATGAATGCCATCGCCGGAAATGCCATTGATCCCAACCGGTGCCAAATTAAGACCAATCGCGGCACCAACGGCCCCGGTCACAGCGGGTGGCATCAGTTTTTCGACCCAGCCAGTCCCCGTCGCCATCACAATTACGCCAATCAGGACATAAAGCGCACCTGCGGCAATAATCCCGCCCAGTGCCCCGCCGATATCAGGATTGGGGCCTGTGCCCGCATAGCCGGTGGCGGCAATGACCACCGCAATAAAGGCAAAGGACGAGCCCAGATAACTTGGCACGCGCCCGGCCGTGCAGATAAAGAAAATCAGCGTGCCGATACCGGAAAACAGAATGGCCAGATTGGGGTCAAACCCCATCAGCAACGGACCCAGAATGGTGGAACCCGACATCGCCACAAGATGTTGCAAGCCCAGCGGAAACATGGTTCCCCACGGCAGGCGTTCGTCAGGCAATACAGTTGAAGACCGGGTCAAGGACCAGGAAGGAAAATAGCGCATCTTTGATCAGCCGATATTTATGTATGTTTCGCGCGAAGCCGCCCTGCCACGGCAGCAAGACGCATCGGGTATCGCGCCCCTGAGCGAAAAAAGCAAGGTGAGATAAGGTGTTATCTTTGGTGTTTTTTACCGTTGGCGCGCCCAAAAGCGAAATATTACGCCCAACGGATCAATCAGAAGGCCCTCCGTTTGGCCCCCGGCAACACCGGCCACATCGGCTACATCGGTTACGCAACGCAAAACGCGTTTGCCGATCTGCTTCATCGTTCTGTTTAAGGAACGCACAGTTGCCACATTACCGGCTATGCCCTGCCCGCCCCAATCGGTAGGTTAGGAACATAAGCAAGCCCATCTAACGAAACGAAGGAGGCTGCCCTTGAAAATACTTAGGAATGCAATGTGACAACCCCTTGCGGTATGTGCCCATGTGCTGCTTTGGTTGATTTCCCCGCATTGCCACTTCCCTGAACGTTTTCTCTTTCCTTTTTTGTCGTGGTCAACTTCCCCTCCCCCGACCCCGCGACCACGGCAGATACAAACGGTCCCCTTCCTCAGGGGGGCCGTTTTTCTTTGGGAATTCATGCCGCAAAAAGCACTGCGCATCACCACGCTTGTGCCTTACATTCCCTTAATTGTCGCCGTGGAAATGGTCATAGATTTTTTTGGCAATCGCCGCACTGATGCCATCAACGGCTTCCAGATCAGCCAGGCCCGCATCGGCCACCCCACGGGCAGAGCCAAAATGATGTAGCAACGCCTTTTTGCGTGCCCCGCCAATGCCCGGTACGGCATCAAGCACACTTTTGCCAATCTGTTTTGACCGCTTGGCGCGGTGCGTGCCAATGGCCCAGCGATGGGCCTCGTCGCGCAGGCGCTGGATGAAATACAGGATCGGGTCTTTCTGGTCCAACCGCACCGGCGGCTTACCGGGAATATGCAACACTTCCTTGCCCGCGTTACGGTCCACCCCCTTGGCAACGCCGACCAGCATCACATCTTCAATGCCCAGATCTTCCAGCACCTGTCGCGCCACACCCAGCTGGCCCAAACCACCATCGATCAGGCACAGGTCGGGCCAGGTGCCATTTTCGCGGTCCGGGTCTTCTTTTTGCGCACGGGCAAACCGACGGGTCAGGACTTCGCGCATCATGGCAAAGTCATCGCCCGGGGCGATGTCGCCCTTGATGTTGAATTTACGATAGGCGTTTTTCATAAACCCTTCCGGCCCGGCCACTATCATGCCACCCACCATGTTGGTTCCCTGAATATGGCTATTATCGTAAACCTCAATGCGTTCCGGCGGGCTATCGAGGTCCAGCTTGTCGGCCAGGCCATCCAGCAATTTACGCTGGGACGCGCTTTCGGCCATGCGGCGGCCCAGTGCCTCGCGCGCGTTGGTCAGGGCATGGTCCACCAGCTTGCGCTTTCCGCCGCGCTGGGGCACCAGTAATTCCACCTTGTGGCCGTTATTGATGCACAGGGCTTCCTCTACCAGTTTCTGACCTTCGATCTCATGGCTTAACAGCACCTGGCGCGGGGCAGGCTTGTTGGCGTAAAACTGCCCGACAAAGGCCGACAGAATTTCCGGGATTTCCGCCGACTGTTCATGCCGGGGAAAATAGGACCGGTTGCCATAGTTCGAGCCGGAGCGGAAAAAGAATACCTGCACGCAGCTTTGCCCGCCTTCGTGATGCAGGGCAATCACATCGGCTTCTTCCAGCCCTTCCAGATTGATATCCTGATGTGACTGGATTTGCGACAGGGCGCGAATACGGTCGCGATACATGGCCGCCTTTTCAAATTCCATCTGCTCGGAGGCATCGAGCATGCTGGCTTCGAGCTGCTTAAGAATGGCCTTGCTGCGCCCCGACAGAAAATCGCGGCAAATATCCACCAGCCCGTCATATTCGGGTTTGGAAATGCGATCCACACACGGACCAGAACAACGCTTGATTTGATACAACAAACACGGGCGGGACCGGTTAGCAAAAACCGCATCGGTGCAGGACCGCAGCAAAAAGGCGCGTTGCAAATGATTAATCGTGTTGTTCACCGCCCAGGCCGAGGCAAAGGGACCAAAACAGCTGCCATCCTTGGCCCGTGCCCCGCGATGTTTGACAATGCGGGGATAGCCGTGATCCTCGGTGATCAGAATATAGGGAAAGCTTTTATCGTCACGCAGCAGGATGTTGTAACGCGGCTTGAGCTTCTTGATCAGGTTTGATTCAAGCAGCAGGGCTTCGGCTTCGGTATGGGTCGTGATAATTTCCATACGGACCGTTTGCGCCACCATCCGCGCGATGCGTATCGCCAGGCGGGAAATATGGGTGTAGCTCGTCACCCGCTTTTTCAAATTCTTGGCCTTGCCGACATAAAGGACCCGGTCCTTTTCATCGATCATGCGATAAACGCCGGGCGATCCTGGCATGGTTTTAAGCGCATGTTTGATTGCCGTAACACCACGTCCCGCTTTTCCGTCATGAAGATCGTCCAGCGACAGCTCAATATCGCGCGGTGTGGAAGAGGGCGTTGCCGGGGAAGTCATCAAAGCATCCTGGATTGTTCAAGAAACAAGCAAACACGGCTTGTCTGCATATTTTTCTATACGATGGTCTAGCCGAATCTAATTAGAAAATGACAGTTTCATGAGGGAATCGCCCCCGGGAAAAGTTTCCACCAAGCCTGTGGATAAGTATGTGGGTAATAGGGGGGCTGAACTCTAGACCCGTTGAGAGTCTTAACGTTCTGTGAATTGCCCATATTTTAAGCACAAACACTAAGTTGTTGATTTTATTTGGTAAAAATACTGTCAACCTGAAAACAATCCGTAACCTTAACGTAAAATATCTTTTTTCCTCTTTGTTTTTGCCAATAAGAATGCTTGTGCATAAACGGCCCAAACGATTCGCCCCAAGGGAATCACAGATTCGCCATGATAATGGGCCTCTTATCGAAATTTATTCACTTCCAAACCGCGATATCACCGCGCGAGATTAAAGCGTTCGATTTCGACCCCGACCGCACCGACATCTTCAAACACGTCGAGTTTTTCAACCCGCACACACACCCTGCGCACCCGTCGGTCGGTCAGGCACATGGCAGCTATGTTTTCACTGAGTGTCTCGACAAGGTTTACGTGGCCATCTGCACAAATTGCGCGCACCCCTTTGACCAGTTCCTCGTAGCACAGCACATTATCAAGGTCGTCATTCTTGGGGCCTTCACCCTCGACAACGGAAAGATCAAGATTAATGCGCACCCGTTGCGGGGCTTCTTTTTCAAAATCATAAACCCCGATTGAGGTATTGATCACCATGTCGCGCACAAAAACGCGCCGCAAGCTGCCTGCCTGATCGGCATAAGGCAGGGTGGTAATATTATCGTCCTGTTTCAGACCTGCGGTCATATTATGAGTATCCTTCGTGCTGTGCTGTGAGGGAACAACTGGCATCAACCACCAGCCATCGGTGGTCGGTTATTCGACAGGCAAATCGTCTCTGTCGGCGGGGGCCCAATTCATATGTTGTCCACCATCAAGGGCTAACATTTGCCCCGTGACGGCCGGTGCTGCAAGGAAAAACCGTATCGCGTCGCAAATCTGCTGCGGAGATGTCCCAATGCCCAACGGGGTTTTACGGCACTGGGCATCGAAATCTTCCTGGCTTTGCCGTACACTGGGCAATACCGGCCCCGGACCAATGGCATTGACCCGGATGCGCGGCGCAAGCCCCAGCGACAGGGTTTGCGTCAGGGTCCACAAGCCGGCTTTGGACAGGGTATAAGTGGTAAAATGCGGTGTTAGGTTCCAGACACGCTGATCAATAATATTCACAATCAGCCCGGATTGGTCTTCTGGCAGCAGACGGGCAAATTCCTGCGACAGAACAAACGGTGCGCGCAAATTGACATCCATGTGAAAGTCCCAGCTTTCACGGGTCGCCGATTTGACATCGTCATATTCAAAGGTGGATGCGTTATTGACCAATAATCCCACCGGCCCCAGGGCGTCGGTCGCCTCGGCCACGATACCGGCCATTGCGGTTTCGCTGGCAAGGTCGGCACACACCACATGGCATTGACGCCCCATTTCACGAATGTCACCGGCCAGTTCTTCGGCCGCCCCGCGTGACCGGTTGCAATGCAGAACAATGTCATGCCCCCTTGCAGCCAGATCAAGTGCGATAACCCGGCCGATCCGTTTGGCTGCCCCGGTGATCAGGGCTGTTGCGGGCACATTTTCAGTCATACTGTCACCATCCGTTTCCTGCGAAATCCAGGTGCCGTCCTGCACAGTCGCATGACGGCACCTGGATTTTCGTTGTGAGTATTTTTAACCGGCAAACAGCGCACCGATATAGGCGGCATAGACCGCCATGAAAACAACACCGGCAATGCGACCAATACGCCGCGCACAATAAGCCACAACCAAAAGCGCCACGGTCACGCCCAGCATCATCCAGATATCAAACGCGGCAATTTGTTCGGGCACGATAATGGGTGAAATAACCGAAACACCGCCAATAATTGCCAACAGGTTCAAAAGGTTCGAGCCCAGAACATTGCCCAGCGCCACATCGGAATGTCCACGAAATGCGGCCACCATCGATGCTGCCAGTTCGGGCAATGACGTGCCAACAGCCACCAGCGTCAAACCAATCACGGCCTCGGACACACCAAATTCGCGTGCCACCGTCACACCGCCCTCAACCAGAAGGTCTGCCCCATAGGTAAGAGCGACGATACCAACAACCGTTACAATAACCGGTTTGATCCATCCCACCGGGGTTTCGCCCACTTCCTCGGCCTCGCTTTCATGCAGCGCACTTGCGGCATCCGGGCTGTTTTTATCGTGTTTATAGGTCAAATACCAGATCACCACCAACACCACGAGCATCAACGCACCTGCCCAGCGCTCGATCACCCCAAACTGACAAAGACCGATAAACAGCACCGCGCCCAGCAGCATCGCCCCGCCATCACGCACCGTGGTGGTGCGGCTGGCCGCGATCGGCTTGAGAATGGCCACAGCCCCCAGAATAAGCAGGATATTGGCAATATTGGACCCCACGACATTGCCCATCGCAATATCGCCCGACCCGGCAAGGGCGGCATTTAACGACACGACAAATTCGGGGGCCGATGTGCCCGCAGCAACAATCGTCAATCCGACGATCGCCTTGGAAATCCCCATTAACAGGGCCAGGCCGACTGCGCCCCGCACCATAAATTCGCCCCCGGCCGTTAAAAGAACAAGTCCGCCAACGATTTGCAAATAGGGTATAAGCTGTTCCAAAATTGGTCTGCCATTGATGATTTAAAAATACGCCCTGCCTATGCGAGAGAGCATTACCGCGCAAGATGGCAGTGCGCCCTGTTAAACGCAAGCGATCTCGCCCCAAATAATGCGACGAAAGCCGTCTTGCAAAGGGGCATATTTGCCTATTGTTATCCAAGACACAGCCAGGAGACAAAGGATATGCCAATAGATATCGGGAGTGAGACCGCATGCAATGCCAATCACGGGTGCTTTCCACTTATCCTGTCACACACTGTCCTGTCCCCGCATCAAATACCAAAAGGCCTCATACGCATTCGTCCCCCGACGATTATGAAGACAAACCGTTTTTACCGCTCCATAACCATGCCCAAAGTCAGATTCGCATCATGTCTCCACCCTATTGCGCTATGGTCGCAATAACCGGGAACGTGTATGACTGGCCCTAAAGTTAACGCCCCTGGATGAAACCTGATGCCCCATAGCACTGTGCTCTTCGAGCTATTCCTGATCCTGAGTGCTGCCGTAATTGCCGTGCCAATTGCGCAGCGATTAAAGGCCAATTCCATCATTGGCTTTCTGATTGGCGGCCTGGTGATCGGACCCTTTGGGCTGGGACTTATTCCCGATAATCGCGATATTTCCACCGTTGCCGAACTGGGTGTTGTCTTCCTGCTTTTCATGATCGGGCTGGAACTATCGCGCGAACGGTTGCGCGTAATCGGCGGCAAGTTTGCCGCTTTGGGGGTTTTGCAAATAACCGTGACGCTGGGCATTGGTTTTGTCGTTCTGATGGCCATCGACCTGCCCTTGCCCAGCGCGCTGGTGATTGCCGGGGCCCTGGCCCTTTCGTCCACCGCGATTATCCTCAAGCAGCTTTCAGACGAACGACAGCTTCACACCCGTTTTGGCCGGGCCGCCCTGGCAGTTTTGCTGCTTCAGGATGTGGCGGTTGGCCCCTTTCTGATCATGGTACAGGCGGCGGGCAATACCGCCAGCACCACCAGCCCGTGGGTCAGCATCCTCGCCGGTGTGGGGGCCGTTGCCGTATTGCTGCTGGCCGGGCGCTTTTTGCTGCGGCCCATGTTTCGCGCCATTGCCGCCCTGCATAACCCGGAACTATTTGCCATTGGCACCCTATTTGCCGTGCTGGCCGCCAGCACCTTGACGGAAATGGCCGGTCTTTCGATGGCATTAGGGGCGTTTATCGCCGGGGTGATGCTGGCCGAAACCGAATTTCGCCATCAGATCGAAGCCGACATTGCGCCATTTCGCGGCGTGTTTTTGTCCCTGTTTTTCATGTCGGTCGGCATGTCGGTGGATGTCGGGGTGGTTTATCATCATGCGCTGACCGTCATTTTGGGGGTTTTGGCCCTGTTGCTGATCAAGGGGGCGATTTTGTTTTTACTGTCCCTGGCAACACGGTTTGACCGGGCGGTATCGATGCGCATTGCCCTGGGGCTGGCGGGCGGCGGTGAATTTGCCTTTGTGATGTTTTCGCTGGCCGCGCAAAATGGCGCAATCACCCCGCAACTGGCGGCTATTCTGGTGCCGATTGTCGCCATTTCAATGGCCCTGACCCCCAGCATGATTGGCCTTGGCAAAAAGCTGGAGGATATTTTTCATCCACGCGAAACTGACCAACTCGGTGAAATCGAGGCCCATACCGATGGGGTCGCCCATCATGTTCTGATTATCGGCTGTGGGCGTGTGGGCCGGGTATTGGCCCGTTTGTTAAGAACCCGCAACATTCCCTTTATCGTTCTGGATTCCGATGCCCAGCAGGTGGCGCGTGGTCGTGCCGAAGGCCTGCCGGTTTATTTCGCCGATGGGTCCCGACCGGAAAGTTTCCGGGCCGCCCACACCGATCAGGCACATGTTGCCGCCGTTGCGATGGGTTCGCCGCATGAAACCGAGAAAACCGTAGCCTTGCTGCGCCAGCATTACCCGCACCTGAGAATTTTTGCCCGTGCCCAGGATATTTCCCATATCGGCGCGCTGTCACGCAGCGGGGCGAATGCCGCCATCCCCGAAGTGCTGGAAACAGGCTTGCGCCTGTCGGACCATGTGCTTTCCGCCTGCGATGTTCCACAAGATGAAATTGATAGCGAGATTGCCAAATTCCGCCGGGCCGACATGCTGCTGATGAATGAGCTGGCCCCACGTTCGCCTTCTCATTCATCCGCCTCCGCAACGAAACCGGCTTCGGCAACCAACGAACCGGAACACAAGGCATAAAAGGCATTGGCAAAGCCCGCCTTCCACACCGCATAAAACAAGGCCCTGCCATTATGACAGGGCCTTGTATTTTCAGTGTAAATTGCGAATTTCTGTCACAATTTGACGAAATAAAAAAGCCGCTTACGCCGCCGCATCGTCATCCAAAGCATAACCCGCGGCACGCACAGTGCGGATCACATCCTTGGTGCCTTTAACGTCATTCAGGGCCTTGCGCAAACGGCGGATATGCACATCCACCGTGCGGGTTTCGACATAGATATTCGGCCCCCAAACAGCGTTAAGGAGCTGTTCGCGCGAAAAAACCCGGCCCGGATGTTCCAGGAAATACCGCAAAAGACGAAATTCCGTCGGCCCCAAATGAATGGGTTTGCCGCTGCGATTGACACGATGTGCCGCCAGATCCATTTCGATATCGGAATAGATCAACTGCCCCTGTGGTTGCGCCGGACCCGACCGGCGCAAAAGCGCACGGATACGGGCCAGCAATTCGCCAATGGCAAAGGGCTTGGTCACATAGTCATCCGCCCCGGTATCAAGGCCGCGAATGCGGTCGCCTTCTTCACCACGCGCTGTCACCATAATCACCGGCAAATCGCGGCTTTCCGGTTTACGGCGGATCTGACGGCATACTTCGATCCCGGACATGACCGGCAGCATCCAGTCCAGCAGGACCAGATCGACATGGGTTTCAGCCATGATTTTCAGGGCTTCGTCCCCGTCACCGGCTTCCACAACATTCATGCCTTCCCGTTCAAGGTTGTAGCGCAACATCGTGACGATGGCGGCTTCATCCTCGACAATAAGAACCGTAGGATCCATCCTGTTATTCCCCTGCCTCGTTGGGTTCAATCACGGCAAAATTGGCAGCATCGTTTTTGGGACGGCCATCCACCGGCAGATCCTCGCCCTTGATGCGGTAATAGATCGTTTCGGCAATATTGGTGGCATGGTCGCCGATGCGTTCGATGTTTTTGGCAATGAACAAAAGATGGGTCGATGCGGTAATGTTGCGCGGGTCTTCCATCATGTAAGTCAGCAATTCGCGGAACAGCGAATTGTACATATCATCCACTTCCTGGTCACGGGCCCACACGCGCTGGGCTTTTTCCGCGTCATTCTCGATATAGGCGTCCAGAACATCCTTGATGATTTCCTGTGCCAGACGGGCCATGTTAGGAATGACCTGAACCGGGCGGATCGGCGGGATCTGGTTCAGAACCTGGGCGCGCTTGGCGATGTTTTTGGCAAGATCACCAATGCGTTCCAGATCATTTGACAATTTAAGCGCGGTTACAACCTGGCGCAAATCATCGGCCATTGGCTGACGCAGGGCCAGAACACGCACAGCGAAATCCTGAACTTCCTGTTCCAGCTTGTCGATGCGCAGGTCTGAAACAATGACCTGTTCGGCCAATTCGGAATCGCGCTTGGAAATCGCGCGGATCGCCGAAATCAGCTGGCTTTCGGCCAGGCCGCCCATCTGGGATATGATATTGTTCAACCGGGTCAGTTCTTCGTCGAATGAACTGACAATATGGGTTTCTTCTTTTCTCATGGAATTACCTCCTGCCCGGATTAACCGAAGCGACCAGTGATATAACCCTTGGTCCGTTCATCTCTCGGGTTGGTAAAGATTTGGTCCGTTTCGCCGACTTCCACAAGTTTACCCAAGTGGAAAAAGGCCGTGCGCTGCGACACACGCGCGGCCTGCTGCATGGAGTGTGTGACGATGACAATTGTGTAGTTCGAACGCAGCTCGTCGATCAGTTCCTCGACCTTGGCGGTCGCAATCGGATCCAGCGCGGAACACGGTTCATCCATCAAAATAACTTCGGGGCTGACCGCAACCGCACGCGCAATGCACAGGCGCTGCTGCTGACCACCGGAAAGACCCGTCGCCGGTGATGCCAGACGGTCTTTGACTTCTTTCAGAAGGCCAGCCTTTTCCAGCGAGGTCATGACGATTTCGTCAAGTTCGTCGCGGGAATTGACCAGACCATGAATGCGCGGGCCATAGGCCACGTTATCGAAAATCGATTTCGGGAACGGGTTGGGTTTCTGGAACACCATGCCGATGCGCGCCCGCAACTGCACCACGTCGATTGATTTATCGTAAATGTCGCGTTCATCCAGTGTGACCTTGCCATTGATGGTCACGCCATCAATGGTGTCGTTCATGCGGTTAAGGCAACGCAGGAAAGTGGATTTGCCACAACCCGACGGACCAATCAGCGCGGTGACTTCACGTTCAACAACATCCAGATTGACATCATAAAGGGCCTGATTGTCGCCATAAAACAGGTTGAGGTCACGGGCCGCCATTTTGGATTTGCCGCGCGTTTGCGAAGCGTTTGTCATTGCGTCAGCAGTTACAACAGCCATTTTACCACTTCCGTTCAAATTTCTTGCGCAGGAACACAGCCAGCCCGTTCATCAGGATCAGGAAGGCCAGCAATACCATGATCGCCGCAGAGGTTTTTTCAACAAAGGCACGCTCGGGGCTATCTGCCCACAGATAGATCTGCACCGGTAAAACCGTTGCCGCATCCATCGCACTGCCCGGAATATCAACAATAAAGGCCACCATACCAATCATCAAAAGCGGTGCCGTTTCACCCAGTGCCTGGGCCATGCCAATAATCGTCCCGGTCAAAATACCCGGCATGGCCAGCGGCAGCACATGATGGCTAACCGTTTGCACCGGCGACGCCCCCAGGCCCAAAGCGGCCTGACGAATTGACGGCGGAACCGCCTTGATCGCGGCACGGGCGGCAATGATGATGGTTGGCAGGGTCATCAAGGCCAGGGTCAAACCACCCACAACCGGGGCAGAACGCGGCAGGTGCATGACATTGAGGTAAAGCTCAAGGCCGAGCAAACCAAACACGATGGACGGCACCGCTGCCAGATTGTTGATATTGACCTCAATAATCTGGGTCAGACGGTTTTTCGGGGCAAATTCCTCAAGGTAAATGGCAGCAGCCACCCCAATCGGAAAGGACAGGATCAGTGTGACAAACAGGGTATAAAAAGAGCCAACAGCCGCCCCCCATATACCGGCCAATTCCGGTTCGCGGGAATCGCCGTTGGTGAAAAAGCGGGTATGGAACCGTTTTTCAATTGCCCCGCTATCGGTTAATGCCTGAAACCACGAGATCTGGTCGTCATCAAGGCGGCGGCTCGATTCTTTGGTATCAGCACTGATATAGCCCTTGTTGAGCATATCAAAATCATCGCCAGCAATCAGCCAGACCTTGCGGGTCTGCCCGATCAGGGAGGGGGTTTCCATCACCCGTTCGCGCAAATCATAGGAAGCACCGCTTGAAACGATGTCATATAGCTTGCGTTTTTCTGACCGCGACGTGACATCTGGAAACTGCTTGCGCAGGGCTTCCTTGATCAGCGCATCAAAATTCGCCCGGCCAATAACCGCCGGATCACGGGTTCCATCCGGGTCGATGACTGCCGGATCAAACGTAACCTCAAGCTGCACATAAGTCTGGACAAAGGCGCTATAGCCCTTGGACACAATCGAATAACCCAGCATAAGCAGTGCCGACAGTGCCAGCAGAATCGCAACCAGACCATAGGTCTTAAATCGCCGTTCGGCAGCATAGCGTTTTTTGACATTGCGGGTAATTTCGGCACTGTCCCAGTCAACCGGCTTACGCATGTTGGCAGCATCGGAACCAGCGGCGCGATCTTCCATAAGAGATGCCATATCAGTCATATTTCTCGCGATACTTCTGCACAACCTTCAGGGCAAAGACATTCAACCCCAGGGTAACAAGGAAAAGAACCAGACCAAGAGCAAAGGCCGACAGGGTTTTGGCACTGTCAAATTCCTGGTCGCCGACCAGCAGGGTCACAATTTGTACCGTAACCGTAGTTACAGCCTGAAGCGGATTTGCCGTCAGGTTTGCGGCAAGACCAGCGGCCATCACCACAATCATGGTTTCACCAATTGCCCGGGAAACCGCCAGCAGGATGGCCCCAACAATACCGGGCAAGGCCGCCGGAAAAATGACCAGACGAATGGTTTCCGACTTTGTCGCGCCCAAACCATAGGAGCCATCGCGCAGCGACTGGGGCACCTGCGACATCACGTCATCCGACAGTGAGGACACAAACGGAATAATCATGATGCCCATCACCAGGCCCGCCGCCAGCGCACTTTCCGAACTGACACTCAGCCCGAGAACGGCACCGCTATCGCGCAGGAAGGGGGCAACCGTCAGGGCCGCGAAAAAGCCGTAAACCACGGTTGGCACACCGGCGAGAATTTCCAGGGCCGGCTTCGCCCAGGCCCTAAAGGTCGATGACGCATATTCCCCCATATAAATGGCGGAAAACAGGCCAACCGGAACCGCTACCAGCATCGCAATAAAGGTAATCAACAGCGTCCCGGCAAAAAGCGGGATCATGCCAAAGGCACCCTCGGACGCCACCTGGTCGGCGCGGATCGCGGTTTGCGGGCTCCATTCCAGACCAAACAGGAAATCAACCGGGCTGATTTTGCTAAAGAAATGCAGGGCTTCAAACAACAGCGAAAACACAATGCCAAGCGTTGAGAGAATGGCGATGGCCGAACAGCCGATCATGAGATACCGCACGATCCGTTCGACATTGTTGCGCGCCCGCATGTCGGGAAAAATACGGCGATAAGAAAGGGTCAAGCCCAGCAATGCAACCGACAGCAACACCACAATCAGTGCGCTGTTGGAAATGGTGTGCAGAGTTGCCAGCCGCTGCCCGGCTTCAACAACTTCGGGGGCAACATCCAGATGGGCGGCATTGTCGGCCGCGATCAGGGAAATGGCATTCAGCGCCAAAGACAACTTGCCCGGATCCGAGGTGATGTCGGCTGGCAGATCACTGACGATCAGCGCCTGTACCACGGAGCCCTGCAGCGCATACCACACAAACAGCAAGGCAAGTGCGGGCAGACCACACCACAAAGCGGTATAGGTGCCATAATGAACAGGCAGCGAATGCAGGTTGCTATAGCGTCCGCCGGAAAGGGCGACGGCTCTCTGTCGTCCAAAGACAAAAGAGAGCGCAGAAAGCAGCGCAATCCCCAGCAACAAGAAAGTCAAAGACATTATGTTATTCCATTTGCCTGAAGGAAACCGTCCCGGAATGGGCATTCCCAGTGCGTGTGGGCAAAATAGTCAAAAAATACAGTTTTTAAACAAAGAAACCGGCGGCAGCCCAAAACAAGGGCCGCCACCGGCAGGATATCAAATTACATGCTGAGCGGGGTCAGGTTTTTCGCAGCTTCGCGAACCTGTTCACGTTCAGCTTTTTCCATCGGGATCAGGCCACGATCCGCAAGGTAGCCTTCATCGCCCCAGGCTTTGTCCGAGGTGAACTGGGCGACATATTCTTCCATGCCCGGAATGGTGCCGACATGGGCGTTCTTGACATAGAAGTACAGCGAACGCGAAACCGGGTAAGACCCATCGGCAATGGCTTCAAAGGTCGGCGAAACGCCACCAATTTTGGAACCATGCAGCTTGTCGCCATTCTGGTCGAGGAACGAGAAGCCGAAGATGCCCAGAGCAACCGGGTTGGCTTCAAGTTTCTGAACGATCAGGTTGTCGTTTTCACCAGCTTCGATATAGCCACCGTCTTCACGTACACCGCCACAAACGGCTTTGTGCTTGGCTTTGTCGGCTTTTTTCAGCTCGGCAATGACCGGGAATTCGTCACAGGCTTCTTCAAGTACCAGCTCGGTAAAGGCATCGCGGGTACCGGAGGTCGGCGGCG
Organism: Thalassospira sp. TSL5-1; assembly: GCF_001907695.1. Classification (NCBI taxonomy): domain Bacteria; kingdom Pseudomonadati; phylum Pseudomonadota; class Alphaproteobacteria; order Rhodospirillales; family Thalassospiraceae; genus Thalassospira; species Thalassospira sp. TSL5-1. The sequence goes on along the minus strand of NZ_KV880638.1, from coordinate 754,252 downwards.
GCCCGAGGACTTCGATCTTTTCGTCCGGCAGGGACGGATCGATTTCTTTCCAGTTGTTATACGGGTTTTCGATCAGTTCCTTGCCATCCTTGGACGGAACGATTTTCGCCAGCGCCAGGAAGATCTGTTCCTTGCTCAGTTCAAACTGCGGTGCAGCTTTGGAGTTGGCAAGAACGATGCCGTCATAACCGATTTTAACTTCGGTAATCGCTTCAACGCCGTTTTTGGCGCAGGTTTCAACTTCGGACTTTTTAATGCGGCGCGAAGCATTGGTGATGTCGGGTGCCTGTTCCCCAACGCCTGAACAAAACAGCTTCAAGCCACCGCCGGAACCGGTCGATTCAATAACCGGCGTTTTGAAAGAAGTGGTCTTGCCGAATTCTTCCGCGACAGCGGTTGCGAACGGAAACACAGTGGACGAGCCAACGATACGAATCTGATCGCGCGCATGTGCGGCGCCGGTCAAGGCAACGCTCGCGAGTGCTGCAATAGCGAGTGTCTTCTTCATGTAAATCCCCATTTGTGTGTTCCATCAAGGAACGGTGCAACGATCTGCGAGGCGGACTTTACAGTTATGCTCTTACCGTATTGCGTCAGTTTTATTAAGGTTATGTTACAGTGATTCAGAACCGCAAAAACCGGTATTTTTATATTTAAAAACAAATCATTAACCACGCCCCAAAACCGCCGGAAAACTGCGTCTCCCCCAAATTCCCGCGCACACAAATGGTTGTATGACATCAAATGTGACAAAGCATAAACTCAACCAAAAGATCATGCGCTCTATGAGTCGCCCACCTTTTAATTAAAATCGCCACTCTCCCCCACAACCGCCCAACCATTTTAAGCCGTGTCAGCTTCTTACCGGAATGGGCAATTTTCGCGCAAAAGAGCCAAAAAATTTTATCGCAATCGTTGTATTCGGATATATTGCCCAGCAGGGACAGCCCGACAAAAAACAGGGCAAGCAAAAGCAACAATAACGACCAGGCCGCAGAGCCCATTCAGGACAGGGAGAGAAACGTGACTAAGCAGCTTGAGGCGCTAAAGGAAAGCGTCGATAAATTGTCGGACGAGATGGGCGAAATGTCCCAAATGGCGGCCCGGCATTTTGATGAATTGCATAATGCGGTCAATAATGTCGCAAGCCATACCGTGGCAATGGAAGCCATCATTTCGGCGATGCTTGCCAGAATCGAGGTTGACCCACAGGCGGTTAGCAACTGGATACGGGCCAAAACAGCCGAATTTTCGGTCCCTGAACAAGGTGAATCTGTTGCCGAATCCATTGCCCGCGATTTTCTGAACAATAATATGGCATCAACCCGCACCAGCACCCCGAACATGCCCTAAGCTGCAGGAACCCAAGTTTCCCCAAGGACATAGGGGAGCATCGGCCCTGCTTGCACCTTTATTGCGAAAGCTTTAGCGGGCGCGGCCCGCCGGTCGCCCAATCGAGAAGCTGGACAGTGTGAATAACCTTCAGGTCATCGGTTTCAAGCTGGATCATGCAACCAATATTGCCGGTTGCCACGATGTCGGGTTTGGTATTGCGGATATTGGCCTGTTTACGATCACGCAACTGGGCAGAAATTTCAGGTTGCAGCAGGTTATACACCCCGGCAGAGCCACAACATAAATGCGCCTCGGCAATTTCAAGCACTTCGAACCCGGCCTTACGCAGCAAATCACGCGGCGGATGAATAATTTTTTGCCCATGCTGCATCGAACAGGCGGAATGATAGGCAACCCGCCATTTTCGCGCTGCGACAGGAGCAGACGCGGCCGTCATCTTCCCGCCGGAAGGCGATGAAACATCACGAACCGCCCCCTCCAAAACCGAGGCGGGCGCAGGCGATGGCGCGGTTTTCGGCATCGATATCTGCTCGTTTGCCAAATGATGCTCAACATCAACTGCCTCGGTCGTGTGGAGTGGCGAGATCAAATGAGCCGGAAGATCAATCCGGGCAAGATATTCGGTAATATCGCAGGCAAGACCGGCAATTTTGGCCGCCTTTGCGGCCCATTGGCTATCCTGGGCCAGCATGGTGCCGTAATCCTTCACTGTCGTGCCACAGCCCGAGGCGGTAATCACAATCGCATCCAGCCCCTCGCCGCCCGCTTCGGCCAGTTCGCCATGCCATGCAGCAATATTGGCAATCGCCTGGGCGTGGGATTGCGCCTCGCGGCCCATATGATGCACCAGCGACCCGCAACACCCGGCCCCCTTGGCCACCACAATTTCTATCCCCAACCGGGTCAGCAGCCGAACCGTGGCCTCGTTAATTTCGGTTTCCAAAACCTGCTGGGCACAGCCGGTTAAAATGGCGACACGGCCCTTGCGCGGCCCCTGTGCAGGAATCACCTGTGGCCTATCCACCCAACTGGGCGGCGGCAAGGGACGCGCGCCCATCTTAACCATACCGCGCAAACGCCCCGGCATCAGGCCCGCAAAGGGGGCCGCCAGTTTCGCGCCCAGCAGAGAGATGCGAAACAGCGACGGACGCGGCACCACCCAGGCCAGAAGTTTGCGCAACCAGCGATCGCCAACCGGGCGCCGATAGGTTTTTTCAATATGGGCGCGGGCATGGTCAATCAGGTGCATGTAATCCACCCCCGACGGGCAGGTCGTCATGCAGGACAGGCAGGAAAGGCAACGATCGAGATGCCGGACAACACGCTCATTGGCCGGTTTGTCATTTTCCAGCATGTCCTTGATCAGGTAAATGCGGCCCCGCGGGCTATCAAGCTCGTCGCCCAGCGTAACAAAGGTGGGGCATGTGGCGGTACAAAAACCGCAATGCACACATTTGCGCAAAATCTGTTCGGACTGGGCCATCGCCGGATCGGCAAGCTGCTGAGACGTAAAATTCGTTTGCATTTATGCCCCCGCGCCCTGATGTGCTGGTGCCATGCGCCCGGGATTAAGAATGCCGAACGGATCAAAATTTTCGGAAATTTTTTGGTTAACACGCACAATTTCAGGTGAAAGCGGCTGAAAAACCGGAATTTCCCGACGTATATCCTCTGGCGCACGCACCAGCGTGGCATTGCCACCCGCCTGTTGCACAATCTCGCGGATGTGCGCCGCCATTGACGCATCGCATTGTGCACATTCTAGCCAAACCAGCCCCCCGGCCCAATCCAGCATCACATCCAATTGCCCCAAACCAGCCAGCCTCCGCAATGCCCCAACCACAGCAGCCCCGGATGCGGGCGGAACGGATATACGCCATAAAATGCCATCACGCCCCTGCAAGGGTGTTACATCGGCAATCGCCTGCCACAGGGGCAGACTATCGGCCACCGGCAAAATGGCATGCTCCCCGATCGTGCCCAATAACCGCGACAGGGCATCTGCCCGCCAATTCACCGACTGCTCCGGTCCTTCCAGTCGCAAGGCAAGGCAGTTTTGCGACTGTGCCGCAATTTCCAGAATGGCCGCATCCTTGCAGTCATCAGCAATTTCAGCAATTAGGGACGCTGGCACCCAGGCCGCCCCCGAGACTTCGTTTTCGCTGCCCATTGCCGCCGTCATTGCCTGCCCGGCAGATGAAACATCATCACAGGCAATAATGACCGTGCGGGTTGTTTCGGGCTGCGGCATCGCCTTTAGTGTTATGGTGTGCATGACTGCCAGTGTGCCAAACGACCCCGCCATCAATTTGGACAGGTCAAAGCCGGTCACGTTCTTCATCACCCGGCCACCGGATTTAAAATCTTCCCCCCGGCCACTGATAGCGCCAAAACCCAAAACATGGTCCCGCGCCGCCCCCACCTTTAACCGGCGCGGGCCCGATAAATTGCAGGCAACCAGCCCGCCCAATGTCCCGGACCGGGAACCTGCCCCATCGCCCAGCAACAAAGGAAAATCGCCCGGTTCAAACTGGAATTGCTGGTTATTTTCAGCCAATACAGCGGCAATTTCGGCAAGCGTTGTGCCAGCATGGGCGGAAATTACCAGTTCTTCGGGCTGGTAAAACAAAATGCCGGTCAGCTTTGAAAGGTCCAGTACATGCGATGCCGCAACCGTATGACCATAAGCACGTTTGCTGCCCTGCCCGATAATTTCCAGCGGCACTTTGTCCGCGACGGCCCAGGTGATGGCCTCTCGCAATTGCACCGGGCTGGTCGGGGTGATTGTTTCAGCCATATCGGCTTCCTCTCCTGGGACGCGATGCCGGTTTTGCGGGGCCGGGCACGGCGTTTTTGGCGTTTATTATGCGTATTTCCGGCTTTGTGCCGGTTAAAATCGCGGAATATCGGGAAATTTTGCCGCAACAGACCGGGCATGCAGGGTTTTAAGCTCCCCACAGCCATGCAGAACCGGAAAAACCTTGCCGGGATTAAGCAACTGATCCTCGTCAAAGGCCAACTTCAGGCGCTCCTGATGTTTTAAATCATCCTCGGTGAACATTTCCGGCATCAGGTCACGTTTTTCAATGCCAATGCCATGCTCGCCCGACAGGCAACCACCAACCTCGACACATAATTTCAAAATATCGGCGCCAAAGGCCTCGGCCCGTTCCAACTCGCCGGGCTGGTTGGCATCAAACATGATTAACGGGTGCAAATTGCCATCCCCGGCATGAAACACATTTGCCACCCGCAAGCCATGCCGTTGCGCAAATACCTGCATTCCAGCCAAAACATCGGACAATCGCCCACGCGGAATAGTTCCGTCCATACAGATATAGTCCGGCGAAATACGACCAATCGCAGGAAAGGCATTTTTACGGCCCGACCAAAACAGGGCGCGTTCTTCCTCGCTTTCGGAAATGCGCGAATAAACGGCACCACATTTTTGCGCGATGTCGCCCACCCGCCCGATCAGATGGTCCACCTCAATTACCGGGCCATCCAGTTCCACCAGCAGCAGCGATTCCACATCTAGCGGATAACCGGCATGGACAAAATCCTCGGTCGCGCGGATGGCGGGCGCATCCATCATTTCAAGGCCGCCGGGGATAATGCCGCTGGCAATGATTTTTGCCACGCAATCCCCACCGGACTGATTATCGGGGAAACCCAGCAGCATGGCGCGTGCGGTTTCGGGTTTGCGCAAAATGCGCACGGTAATTTCGGTCACAATGCCCAAAAGCCCCTCGGACCCGGTAATGATCCCCATCAGGTCATAACCCGGTGTATCAAGGCCCTTGCCGCCAAGGCGCAAAATGTCCCCTTCGACGGTGACCATTTCAAGACCCAGCACGTTATTGGTGGTCAGCCCGTATTTCAGGCAATGCACCCCGCCGGAATTTTCGGCGATATTGCCGCCAATGGAACAGGCGATCTGGCTTGATGGGTCCGGGGCGTAATAAAACCCGCGATGTTCCACCGCACGGGTGATACCCAAATTCGTCACACCGGGCTGAACGACACAGGCACGATTATCCCAGTCAATATCCAGCACCCGGTTGAATTTCATCATGCTAATCGTAATGGCATCGGCCATGGGCAGGGCACCGCCCGAAAGGCCGGTGCCAGCCCCGCGCGGTACCACGCGAATTTTGTTTTCATGGCAATATTTCAAAATTGCCGCGACCTGCCCGGTATTTTCGGGCAGCACCACAATCATCGGCAATTGGCGATAGGCCATAAGCCCATCGCATTCATATGGCCTGAGCGCATCTTCCTCGGCAATAACCGCACCGGATGCGGGCACAATGGCCCGCATCGCTGCGATAATTTCCTTGCGCCGGGCAAGAACGGATTGGTCCGGCTCAGGCATTTTCAGCATCGATTACTCCGTCAGTTCAACCAGCAGGTCCTTGCTATCGACCTGCGTGCCCGCCGGGGCGTGAATTTTCGCCACCGTCCCGTCTTTTTCGGCATGCACGGCAGTTTCCATTTTCATCGCTTCCAGCGCGCAAATCACATCGCCCGCCTTCACCTTCTGTCCTTCGGTCACGGAAACCTCAACCACCAGGCCCGGCATCGGGGCTGCGATATGCAGGCCATTGCCATCTTCGGCCTTGGGCCGTGATTTGCCCGAAACTGCCAGTTTGTTATCCGCCACCTTCACGGTACGCGGCTGACCGTTCAGCTCGAAAAACACGGTGCGCTGGCCTTCATCGTCGCCAAATTCCGACGTTGCCAGATAGCGAATGACAAGGGTTTTGCCCTTTTCGATATCGACCGAAATTTCTTCGCCCTGGCTCATGCCATAGAAGAAAACCGGGGTTGGCAAAATCGATACATCGGCATTGTGGCTGCGATGTTCGGCATATTCCAAAAACACCTTGGGATACATCACATAGGATGCGACCTCGGCATCGCTGATATTGCGATGGGTTTTCTTTTCGATCTCGGCCTTGGTGGCGGCGAAATCAACCGGCTTCATATGCTTGCCCGGCCGGTCCGTCAGGGCTTCGCCGCCCTTTAGCACCTTGCGCTGCAAGGCTGGCGGGAAGCCCCCCACAGGCTGGCCAATTTCACCGCGGAAAAATGAAATCACGCTATCGGGGAAGGCGATGTCCTTTTTCGGGTCCAGCACATCCTCCTCGCTCAGGCCCGATGTCACCATCATCAGGGCCATGTCGCCCACCACCTTGGAACTTGGCGTGACCTTGACGATATCGCCAAACATCTTGTTGACCTTGGCATAGGCCTTGGAAACTTCGGGCCAGCGTTCCTCAAGCCCCACTGCACGGGCCTGATGGCGCAGGTTGGTATATTGGCCGCCCGGCATTTCATGAACATAAACATCGGACGTACCGCTGCGAATGTCGCTTTCAAAGCCGGTATAATAACGGCGCACCTGTTCCCAATAGGTCGAAACCTCGCGCAGGGCCTCGTAACTCAGGCCCGGATCACGTTCCATGCCGCGATAGGCTTGCGCAATCGAACCAAGATTGGGCTGCGATGTCAGGCCCGACATGGAATCAAGCGCGCCATCAACCGCATCAACGCCCGCATCAATCGCCGCCATCACGGTGGAGGCGGCAATACCGCTGGTGTCATGGGTGTGGAAATGAATTGGAATATTGACCGTATCCCTGAGCGCCTTAAACAGCGTGGTTGCCGCCGCCGGGCGCATCAAACCGGCCATATCCTTGATGCCCAGAATATGCGCGCCGGATGCCTCAAGCTCCCGGGCCATTTCAAGGTAATAGTCCAGGTTATATTTCGACCGGTCCTTGTCAAAGATGTCGCCGGTATAACAAATCGCCCCTTCGCACAGCTTACCGGTACGCAGCACAGACTCCATCGCCACCTTCATGTTTTCAACCCAGTTCAGGGAATCAAACACGCGGAACAGGTCCATGCCATGTTCGGCGGACTGCTTGACGAAATAATCCACCGCATTATCGGGATAGTTGGTGTAGCCCACCGCGTTAGACGCCCGCAGCAGCATTTGCGTGAGGATATTGGGGACCTTTTCGCGCAGCTTGACCAAACGGTCCCACGGGTCTTCTTTCAAAAACCGCATGGCCACATCAAAGGTCGCCCCACCCCAGCACTCAATCGAAAACAGGTCCGACAGGCCATGGGCATAATAAGGGGCGATTTTCAACATATCGAAGGTCCGCATGCGTGTTGCAATCAGGGACTGATGAGCATCACGCATGGTGGTATCGGTCATCAAAACGCGCTTTTGGTCCTTCATCCAGCGCGCAAAACCTTCCGGCCCCAATTGATCGAGCTTTTGTTTGGTACCGGGGCGGATTTCCTTAAGGTCGATGGATTTGGGCATGACCGGCGGGTTGAAATTGGCCGGTTCGGCCCGACCTGCCACCTCGGGATTACCATTGACGCTGACTTCGCCAATGAAACGCAGCAGGCGGGTTGCACGGTCGCGGCGACGGGCGAATTTGAACAGTTCCGGCGTTTCATCAATAAAGCGGGTGGTATAATCACCGGCGCGGAATTTGGGATGGTTGATCAGGTTTTCAAGGAAGGCGAGGTTGGTTGTCACCCCGCGAATACGAAATTCGCGCAGCGCACGGTCCATACGGTCCACCGCTTCGCGCGGGGTACTGCCCCAGGCGGTGACTTTTTCCAGCATCGAATCATAAAAGGGCGTAATGACTGCGCCGGAATAGGCCGTGCCGCCATCCAGACGAATGCCAAAACCATTCGCCCCGCGATACACCTTGATCCGCCCGTAATCGGGGACAAAGCTGTTTTCCGGGTCTTCGGTCGTAATACGGCATTGCAGGGCGTGGTCACGCAGCTTGATTTTTTCCTGCCACGGAATACCCGTTTCGGACGGGAAGCCAATACGCCCGCCCTGCGCGATCAGGATTTGCGCCTTCACCAGGTCAAGACCGGTAACGCATTCCGTCACGGTGTGTTCCACCTGAATGCGGGGGTTAACCTCGATAAAATAAAACTTGGATGTATCCACATCCATCAGGAATTCGACAGTGCCAGCATTGACGTAATTTGCTGCCTTGCCCAGGCGCATCGCGGCTTCGCACAGCTCGGCCCGCTGGTCTTCATCCAGATACGGGGCCGGGGCACGTTCCACCACTTTCTGGTTGCGGCGCTGCACCGAACAGTCACGCTCAAACAAATGCACCAAAGTCCCGTGAGTATCGCCCAGCATTTGGACTTCGACATGGCGGGCCCGGCGGATCAGTTTTTCAAAGTAAATTTCACCATTACCAAAGGCGGCTTCGGCCTCGCGCCGTGCGGCCAGCACTTGCTTTGCCAGATCCTTGCCATTTTCAATAACGCGCATGCCGCGGCCACCGCCGCCCCAACTGGCCTTGAGCATAATCGGATAACCGACCTGCTTGGCAATTTTGGTGACTTCGTCCATGTCCTCGGGCAGGGCAGCCGATGCCGGCATCACCGGCACACCGGCCTTTTCGGCCAGGTTGCGCGCGGCAACCTTGTTACCCAGGGTGCGCATCACTTCGGAATCCGGGCCGATAAAGGTGATCCCGGCATCGGCACAGGCATCGGCAAAATCGGGGTTTTCCGATAGAAAGCCATAACCCGGATGAATGGCATCCACCCCGGCATCGCGGGCAACGCGCAAAATATCCTCGATATCCAGATAGGCACGAATGGGTTTGTTACCCTTGCCCACGCCATAGGATTCATCAGCTTTGAACCGATGCAGGGCAAAACGGTCTTCATCAGAAAAAATTGCGACTGTGCGTATGCCAAGTTCGTTGGCGGCACGTAAAACGCGAATCGCAATTTCACCGCGATTGGCAACCAGAAGTTTACGGATTTTCTTGGGTGCTGGACGTGACATTTACGACCGGACTCCTACCAGATATGAATGGCAAAAGCGGCCCTGAACGCCCCTGCCGAAAGCCAAGAGATACGCCACGATACGGTCCTGTAACGTGTTGCGGTGCGGAAACCCGGCAACACCGTATCCTGAGTGGCGAACGCAGATATGAATGAACGTTAAACGCGCATTCCATACCCGAAGTTCCTGGCGCCTGGTGGGCAGGCGACGCTTTTGATATATGCCCATTGCCCGGCCTCTGTCAAAACAGTTATTTCAATTGGTATTACCAATTTAACATTTTCAACGCCACAAGCTTTCCACGATGTGAAAACACCCTGCTGCAAAAACCGCAAAAAACGAGCATTTTATGACGTTTTTGCATTCTCGCACACAGACATGGCCTGCTTTTATGCTATTGTCTCGCCGCTTTGAGGGAGCCTTTCCATTATTCTTTAGTTGAAAACCGCCCAACCATGCCCAAGCTGAATTTGCGCCTGAAGTTTTTGTTGCTGTCAATTTTGCCATTGCTGTTGGCAGCAAGTGCAATTTCCGGGCTGGTCTTTGCCCAGGCGGAACGGTTGGCCAAGGCCGAAACCCGCACCTTTGAGCGCAACATTGTGGAAGCGCGCAAAGAAGAAATCAAAAGCTACATGCAATTGGCGATGGCGTCGATCAACCACATTTATTCGGTGGCAAGCCCGCTTGATGCCGTGTCAAAGGAGCGTGTCAAAACCATCATTGGCGACCTTTCCTATGGCAAAGACGGGTATTTTTTTATCTATGACAGCGACGGTACCGCGCTGGTGGACCCGCCAGAACCGTGGCATGTTGGGAAAACATACTGGAACCTGCGCGATATCAACGGCAATCTGGTTATTCAGGAACTGCTGAAAAATGCCGAAAATGGCGGCGATTTCCTGCGCTTCATCTGGGACAAACCCTCGACCGGCAAACCGGCCGAAAAGCTCGGCTATTCGCTGATGCTTGATAAATGGGGCTGGGTGATCGGCACCGGGATTTACATCGACGATATTTCCCAACAGGTCACAGAAATCGAAACCGAGGTCGCCGCCCATATCCGCGAAACCACCATTTCCATCATCGGCATTACGGTGCTGGCGGTCTTGCTGGTGGGCATTTCCGGCACGGTTGTCACCCTGTCCGAACGCAAACTGGCCGATGCGAAACTAAAAGAACTGGCCCATCGCGTGGTGGATGTGCAGGAAGAAGAACGCCTGCGCGTCTCGCGCGAATTGCATGATGGCATCAGCCAAATACTGGTGTCGGTGAAATATTCCATCGAACTTGCCAGCGACCGCATGCGACAAAACAAGGCCGATGCCGCCACCCACATCGAAAAAGCCGCCCAACGGTTAAAGGATGCCATACAGGAAGTGCGGCGTATCTCGCGCGATTTACGCCCCGCCGTGCTTGATGACCTGGGCCTGAAACCAGCGATTGAAAGCATGTGCACCGAGCTACAGGACCGATCCGGTATCCAGATTATGGTGAAATGCGACCCGGTTGAAAATGCGCTCACACCCGCCAAGAAAACCACGCTGTACCGTGTATTGCAGGAAAGCCTGACCAATATTGAACGCCATGCCGATGCCACTCATGTCAATGTGCGCATTCGCCGCGATAATGGCAGCGTGGTGATGACAGTTGCCGACAATGGCATTGGCTTTGAAACCAAAAGCTTTATTCGCAATCGCGACCCGCGTGCGGGCATCGGGCTTCGCAATATGCGTGAACGCATGGAATTTCATGGTGGCGGCCTGAGTGTGACATCCGAACGCGACGATGGCACAACCGTCACCGCCTATGTCCCTGTAACCCCCGGCACACCACCTTTGCCGCCAGCACTAAGGGCATAAGAAGCATTTTTTTGGCATTTTGCTGCTGCACCGCGGGCAATTTTATGCCTAATTGAATCTTCCCCGGTAACTTCGTCACGAAAACGCACCAACATACCGACAGGGACCGACACCAAAAATGGCACAAGACACTATCGTTTTTTCTTCGGAACGCCCGATCCGCATTTTGTTATGCGACGACCATGCCCTTGTGATGGATGGCATCCGGTCGCGCCTGGAGTGCTACGACCATATCTCGATTATCGGCGAAGCTGGCAACGGGCAACAGGCCCTGGAAATTGCCGGCAAGCAGCACCCCGATATCGTGCTGATGGATATTTCCATGCCAATTATGAACGGCCTTGAAGCCGCCGAACGTTTTCGCGAAACCCTGCCCGATATCAAGGTCATCATGCTGAGCATGCACGAAAACCCGGAATATCTGCGCACGGCAAAACAGGCCGGTGTGCGGGGTTTCATCCTTAAGGATGTTTCGTCAAACGATATGGTCCGTGCGCTTGAAACCATCGCCAATGGTGGCGAAGCCTATAGTCCGTCTTTTGATAAAATCGACATTACCGAAGAAATCAGCGAAGACGGCACGCCTTTAACCACGCGCGAACGCACTGTGCTGCGCCTGCTGGCCCGTGGAGCCAGCAACAAACATGTCGCCCGCGAACTTGATATCAGTGTCCGTACGGTTGAAACCCACCGCCGTAACATCAAACGCAAGCTCGATATCGACAGTTCGGCCGGCCTTGTTCGCTATGCCATCGAAAAAGGCCTTGTGACCCTTGATAGCGCCGCAGGATGATAAACAGCCCGGTTTTTGGCAGCCGTCTCTGAACTGTTATGAAAAACGGGCGATTGAATTTGATTTAACTAATGCTAAATAGTACAGCAGATTGAAGTGATTTCGTCAGTCTATCAGATCAGGGCTGACCTTGGCCCGAAAGGGGGGTATTCGTGTCCCAGAACGCTTTTCCCAAGCCCAAACCCGACATGCTGCGCTGTAAAAGCTGCGGAGTGCGACAACTGGCGCTGTTTACCGACCTGACAGACGAGGACTTTAAACTGGTTCACCAACCGGTTGATGAGGTTCGGGTTGCCAAGGGTAATGTTCTGTATCATGCCGATGACCGGGCCGACTGCCTGTTTACCCTGCGTTCCGGCCTGATCAAAATCACGCATTATTTGGTGGATGGTTCCCAGCGTGTCGTCCGGCTGGTGCGCCCCGGCGGCACCCTTGGCCTGGAGGCATTGGTTGCTGGCAGGTTTGCGCAAAATGCCGAAGCCCTGCAGGACAGTATTTTATGCCGCATTCCGGTTTCGGTTGTCGAAAAACTGGACCGCGAAAGCCCGCGCCTGCACAAACAGGTGCTGACCCGCTGGCACCAAACCGTTATGGATTCCGATCAATGGTTAACCCGGATGTGCACCGGGTCGGCACGCGAACGTGTGGCACGGCTATGCCTGTTCCTGGCCGAAGATGATAATGGCGAGCCCAGTGCATGCCATTTACCCGGGCGCGAAGACATTGGCGCCATGCTGGGCATTACAACCGAAACCGCCAGCCGCGTGATTGCAGATTTTCGCCGTCAGGGATTGTTAACCACGCATTCGCGCCGCGAATTCTCGGTTAATTTGGCCAGCATGCGCGATCTTGCCGGGGTTGAGGATTGGGCGGCATAATTTTCAGCCGTCAAAATATATATGCCGGGGTCTAACGGCGCATCGCGGCAGGCAGTGTTGTCTGAAATGCGGAATTTGGGCCGCAGGCATGGGACAATCGGCCATATTCCTCGGCGGTATCGATTTTGGCATGATCACGCTGGCGTCTGGCATCGATCTTTGCCAGCAAGGCCTTAAATTCAAGGCCATATTTCGACAAAAGACTGCGAATACGCGAGGATGCCATTTGAGCCGACAGAGGTGACATCCGGTCAAAATCATCGGTCACCTGATTTAAAAAATCCGGCAGTGCCTGGCGAATATCCAGCTCCATATGCTGATTAATCGCAACATGCTGGCCTTCATGGGCATAAACCACATCATATTCACAACTGCCCTTTTCAAGTTCGCTGGCAATGTAAACCAGATGCTCTGTCACGCTGACCGTCGGATGAATTAGCGCGGGTTGCAGGCAATAACGACCATTTCCAAGCGGAACCGGTTCGATGCGCATTTCAAATCGCGCCTGCATGGCATAACTGGTCAACCCGGTCACAAACCAGTTGGTATTGTGCGCATGTTGGCTGTTCAGCCAGCGCACCGAACGATGACGGTCCAGCTGTGGTGATTTTGGCTCAAAATCAAAGGCGATTTTGGGCGGTGTGACCGCAGGACAAGTGGCCGCATGCGCGGCCTGCCTGCCCGCCAACCCCTGCATCACCGTCATCAACAGGGCAAGAAGGCAGGCCGTCATCATAGACTGCCCGGTCTGAGGTCTTCTATTGGCACGGTCTCGCAGGCCCCTGTGTGCCCGCGATTTGCGGGCAGGTTTGGACCATAATCGATACAACAAAGCACTCACCCCGGCCAACCCCGTCCTCTCTGGCTGATAATGATCGGATGCAGCCCGCAAAAGCGGTTTAAGCCAACACATGACAGAAGCGCGCCTGATAACAATCCCCTTCAGGCCCGTGGCCACATCACAACAGAAAAATAAAGATGGGAACGATACCGGATATAACAATGCCCCAGCCATGCGCGAAACGATGCGCAATCGGGTAAAATAAGGCAAAGGGTTTAGGATTTCTCGTTCAGCCAGCGTCGCAACACCGCAATAACGCGGTCAGGTTCGGCATCAACCAGGGCACTGGCCCGTTTAACCAGATTTTGCTCTATACGGCCCTCGATACCATCCAGTGCCACGGTCACGGCGGTATCGGCATTGGCATCAGGCATGAGAGCAGACGGCGTACCCGGCGCAATCGACCTGCCCGGCCCGGCCACAGGCGTTAAAAATGGGGCGCGCCCAGGCAATTCGCGCGGCAGGGGCGGCGCGGGTTTGGCGGCCAGGGGCATAACCGGCCTATCGTCATCATCGCGGTTCATAAATGATTGTTGCGCCGATACCCGCCCAAAACAAGTGAATTGTCACGCATGGGAGATACTGCCAAACCGTTTGACACCCCCGAAAACCAGCCATCGTTACGCCTGAACCCCACTTTGCGCGCAGGCGTAACGACTGGTCGGCAGCCCTCTTAATGCAGGGTATGGCGGCGCTTTTTACCCGACGCACAATCACCGCAGGCGGCAACCAGCTTTTCCATTGCGGCGTCGGCTTCGTCATCATCAAGGTGATGCGACTTCATATTTTTCTGGATCTTGCGGCACAGTGACGGGCCTTCAGGGAAGGTTTCGTCGGTCCAGAAACATTTGGCCGGATCAAAATAGCCAATCTCGTCGAGGAACGAGACACCGTAATAATAGGCCGCCCCGACCGAGTTATAAAAACTGGTATCGTCGATAAAGCCGCCGTCGGCCGTCATCGACACATTCAGGCACCAGTCAAGCAGGTCGCCAATATCGGTGCTGGCCTGCTGGTGGGCCGCATCATCAACATGGGGCCAGCCCTGGGCAAAAATTTTGGCAACATCATAATTATTATGGTTATTGAAATCGCCGTTATGCTTCCAGCCATAAGGATATGTGCCGTCGCGCAACGCCAGAGTCGTGGCAAAAATCTGCGGCCAGCAGGCAACCTTGCCATGCTGATAGGAAATATTGTGGAAGGTCAGGCTCAAATCGGTACTTTTAACCAGCGGCCCGTCAGCCTGTTCAAACCAGGCGCCCCAATATCCGGTTTCGGAATCCTGCCAGTCATCCAGCCAGGCCTTATAAGCCGCGATATAGGCGTCGCTCAGGTCAAAGCCCTTCACATACTGGCGAAAATAATCGCGAATTTCACTTTTGAAGCACATCTCGGACAGGGCTGCCGTGACAGCTCCCAGCGCATCGCGCCGGTCCAGGCCATCGGCGTAAATCTTCGACGTCCGCTGATCATTGAGCCAGCTTTGCATCTTTTCAACAGTGGCGACCGGGGCCATAAAATCAAACGGATATTGCGGGGCAATGCCCTCGTCCGCCAGTTCATTAACCGCATCGATCATGGCATCGACCTTTAAAAACCACTGCGTATAACAAGGCCCCCATGATCCATCGACAGAGGATTGCCCTTCGGCCCAGTCCTGGTCGGTGTTCTTAAGCGACTCGGAAAGGCCCACGATGGCTTCTTCCAGCCCTTTCCAGTTTGCCGTGTATTGCAGCAGCCATTTACACTCTATCATCCTTTGGTCTGATGCTGCCATGCTGTTTCCCCGCGCCTGAAGGTCAGAAAGCTTCTTTTCCAAGGGTGACAGCCGGGCAGCATATTTTTTTTGTTCTGAAATATAACTTTGATCAAAAGCACAAAACTGCTTATTAATCATATCGTTGCAATCTATCATCTTAACTCGTCCTTAAATGGTGTTGCCCGCCAAATAACCGGCACATGTCGTTTCCAGACGCCACTTTTATAAAAACATTCCAGACATCTTTTCGCGAACACAATCGATTGCGTAACATCAAAACTTTACCCTGCGGCACTTTTTCTGTATTCACCACTTATGGATAGTCGGTACAATACCTAGCCGAATTTTGCGATACAAAAGAATAAATTAGTGGAGCCGCATGTGCCTCGAATAAAGTTGCCGAACCACATTTTAGTAATGGCAGTGGCACTCGCATTTGTTGCTGGCGCAAAAAGCAGCCAGGCCGCAAAGTTTGGACAGGCGCCTCAATTTGAGGCCGAAGTACAAAACCATCATTTGCCCCCAACGGAAAACCGCCTGCCGGTTATCCCGATGATTGTCTCCCCCGTAGACAGCCTTGGTCACTATGGCGGCACATGGCATATGGCGCAGCTAGCAAAGCGCGACTATGCCCTTTTGATCAGAACAATCGGCTATGAACCCCTCTTGCGCTGGACCCCGCAATGGACGGGGATCACACCAAATGTTGCGCTTTCCTATGACACAAACAGCACTGCAACCGATTTCACATTCCGGTTACGGCCAGGCATGCGCTGGTCTGACGGGGAACCTTTTAACGCTGACGATATTATGTTCTGGTACCAGGACATTTTGCTTAATCCGCAACTAAGCCCGCGCATTCCCGACTGGCTAACCAGCAAAGGCGAGCCTGTCGAGGTGGAAAAAATTGACGATACGACCGTCAAGTTTCATTTCACAGCCCCCTATGGCTTGTTCCCGACATTTCTTGCGCAACCAGAAGGTGTAGAACCGGTGTCCTATCCGGCACACTATCTGAAAGAATACCTTCCGAAATACAACCCCGATGCGGCGGCAGAAGCCGCCAAATTGGGCTACAAAAGCTGGCAGGAACGCTTCTTTGCCGTCTTTGGTCATCCTGGCAGCATTGACGAACCGTCGCGCTGGATGAACCCCAAGGTCCCGACGCTGAATGCCTGGGTTATGACCGGTGCCTATGGCAAACAGGACCCGTTAATTGCGGTACGCAATCCCTATTACTGGAAAATTGACCCGACCGGACGCCAGCTTCCTTATATCGACAGGGTTTCCTTCAAACTGGTCGACAGCAAATCCGATGCTGTCAAACTGGCGATGGAAGGCAAAATCAATATGCAGGAACGCCATATCAGCAACAGCGCCGAAGAAATTTTGGCCGTTCGCAAGGATATGTCCTCCTTCACCCTGATTGAAAGCGACATGAACAAACTGACCCTGTCGCTTAACCTTAATCATCAAAACAACGTCTTGCGGCCCCTGTTCCAGGACAAAAACTTCCGGATCGGCCTATCCCATGCCTTTGACCGCGATGCCATCATAGACCAGTTCATGCCCGACGCCGTGCCCCACCAGGCAGCACCGCGCCCGGAAAGCCCGCTTTTCCATGCGGTACTGGCACGACAATATATCACCTATGACCCCGACCTTGCCCTGGACTATTTCGCCAAGGCTGGCCTGACCAACCGGGATGCGCAGGGTTTTCTGCTCACTTCTGACGGGCACAGGGTAACGTTTAGCATCGATACAGTCGGTTCAACCCGCTTTGATACATTACAGGCAGTCGTGGCCTATTGGCGGGAACTTGGCATTGATGCGACGGCACGCGACCTGCCGCGGGACCAGTTTTATCAGATCCGCAAAAACAACCGGTTTGATGCCACCGCCTGGGGGGGCGATGGCGGATTGGATGCCATGCTGTTTCCCGTAAATTATCTTCCAATTTCAAAGGATTCGTGGTTCGCACCGGGCTGGGCGGCATGGTATGGTGATCACGATAGCAAAGACGCCACTGTGCCGCCGCAAATTGTGCAAAAACAGATGTCGTTTTACGACCGACTGAAATCGACTGCAGCCCCGGAACAGCAAAAAAGCCTGATGCGGGCGATACTCGACATCAGCGCGGATCAGTTTTATGTTATGGGGGTTGCATTACCGCCAAATCGCAAAGGTATAGTTGCGAACAATTTTAAAAACGTACCGAAAGTAATGCCTGCCGCCTGGAGTTTTGCCACACCGGCACCAACAAACCCGTCGCAGTATTACATTGAGGAAAAGTGATCAAGAATCGCCGGGGGACGACCGGATCAGGGCGTAGAGGGTAGCTTGAAAAAACTGTTCGACCGGCTGTTTGGGAGTCTGGCGTTCAAAATCGGTTTTGCAATTGTCATTGTCGAAACCATTTTTCTGGGTCTGTTTGGTGGATATTACATCCAGTATTTCGGGGCGGAAATTGATCGTCGCACAGCAGAGCAAATCAGTGCTCCTGGAAGGTTAATCCAGGAAGAGCAGCTCAAGATTTCCATTATCAGCGACAAGGTACAATTGCGCCGGTTGCTGGGCCCGCATGTCATCGATGCAATGGCGGTTGGCTTTGACGGAACCATTTATCATGCAATGGACCCAGGCCTGATTGGCAAAAACATTGCCAATCTCAAGGACTTTCCGACCGACTGGTTTGGCCCCGACCTTGTCGAACCCCGGCTTTTTACCATTAACGATGCTGGCGGACGCCAAATGGTCAGCATCACCCCGCTTTTCAGCCTCAATGCGACCCAGCCCTTCATGTTTGTTTATTTCAAGGTCTCCACCGTTGGCCTTGAAGAAAGCCAGCAACGCATGCAGTCGGTCCTGTTGATCGGGTCTGTCATGTGCCTGATTCTGACATCAGGGCTGATCTTTTTGCTGATGCAACAAACCGTTTTACGCCGCCTGAGCACGATGGCGCATTTTGTCAGCGATATTCAGTTTGGCAAAATCGGTGCGCGGTTGCGCCCTACCAGCCGCGATGAAGTCGGCGCGCTGGAATGCGGCCTTAATTCGATGGCCGAAAGCCTGGAGCGACGCACCACCCAGCATCAAACCGCACAAGACGCCCTGCGCGACAGCGAAGAACGGTTTCGCGATTTCACCCTGTCCTCGGCCGACTGGTACTGGGAAATGGGCCCAGACCTGCGCATTACCTTTGCCTCGTACAAATTTTACCAGTTGATCGAGGAACTGCATGGCTCCCCCCAAGGGCAGCGGTTTGATACACTGGGCCTGACGGCACGCGACCATGAAAGCTGGGGCGTGCTGATGAGCCGCCTTGAAAGCCACCTTGCCTTTCAGAACTTTGAATTTTCCTGGCAGGGCAAAGACCGCGAAACCCATTTTGGCCGCATTAACGGCGTGCCGGTTTTTGACATTGACGGCGGCTTTAAGGGCTATCGTGGCACCGGCAGCGATGTGACAGCCCAGCACAAGGCCACCGAAGAACAGCACGCCTTGCAGCGCCAGCTGGCCACATCGCAAAAACTCGAAGCTGTCGGCCAAATGGCCGGGGGTGTTGCCCACGAATTCAACAATTGCCTGGCAGGTATTCTCAGCTTTGCCGAGGTCGCCCGCGCGCGTATCGACGATCCGGCCCGTGTCGAAGAATATATCAATCACATTATTTCACTTGGTGAACGGGCCACCAGTGTTGCCGACCAGCTTTTGATGTTTTCACGTCGCAAGGTGGAACAGCCAACTGTGGTACAGGTCAACGAAGCTGTTCTGGAAATGGAGAAGCTGCTGACAACCCTGCTGGAACACCGCATCGAGCTTGAAATCTGGACCAGCGAAACACCGCTTTATACCCGCGTTGACCCGACCCAGCTTTCGGCCTGCATCCTCAATCTTGCCATCAATGCCCGCGATGCCATGCCGCATGGCGGGAACCTTCAAATAAGCTGCTCCTACGGCACTGTGCCCGCCCTTGACCAGCGCGACCCAATGGACGAAATCACCTATCCCGATTGCAAACCGGGTGATTATGTCGTCATCACGGTACAGGATACCGGAACCGGCATTCCTGACGAGATTCTTGACCATATTTTCGAGCCCTTCTATTCCACCAAGGAACCGGGCAAGGGTACGGGGCTGGGTCTGTCCATCGTTCACAACTGGGTCGAAGAATCCAATGGCTGCATTGATGTGGAAACGGTCGAGGGGGAAGGCACAACCTTCTCCATCTATCTGCCACGTTGCGAGGCTGGCACGGCAATAACCCCGACCATCAACAGCATCAGCTATCACCCGGGCAATGGTGAACGGGTTTTGATTGTCGATGACGAACCGTCGCTTAGAACCACGGCAAAGATCATTCTGGAAGATGCCGGCTTTAACGCCGTTTCGGCCGAAAATGCCGAAGCCGCCCTAAAAATTCTTGCCGCCCAAACAGATGGTGAGAAAATTGACGTTATTCTAAGCGATGTTGTGATGACCGGACTAAGCGGGCCGCAGCTTGCCATTGAAGCATTACGCCAATACCCGCATCTTAGCATCGTTTTCATGTCCGGTTATCCTGCCCGCACCCGCCAGGAAATGGAAAAAATGCTGGGCGAATATATTTTCGTCAAAAAACCATTCCGGCCAGCACAATTGCAAAAGGCCATTCATGAAGCCCTGGTGCAAAAGGCGGAACGCCGCCGGGATTTAAAGAGTAACTGATCACGCTGGCTCCATCCGCAGATGCAAAACGGCATAACAAACAGGCCGCGTCTTGAAACGGTGCAGCCTGATGCCCGTGCATTTCGATGAAAACGGGCCTTTTCGCCTCAAAATCAGCCAAACAGATTTTTCTTATACTTTTTCTTATACCTTTGTGACCGCCGTCACTTTAAAATGGTTAAGAAAGCCTTATATTCATTATAAAGCATGGCATTGCCCGCAAGCCGCTTTGCAACAAATTTCAAACGGCTTTACAGGGCAACGAATTAGGAAGCGCACAAAATGGTTAGTTCAATTGGTTCAGGTTTGAATTCTGCACAGCAGGCATTGTCTGACAGAGTGACACCGCAACGCGCCGAAGGCGCGCCATTGAGCTCCGCCGGTGCGTCGATGAAAAAGGCTGAAGGCCTCATGGAAAGCATCGCCTCGATCGTCACGGATTATCAGCCGCTTGAAACCAGCGGTCCTCGCGGAACACGCGTGAATATCGTGACATGACATCCCCGTTTCATGACCTCCCTCCCCGTTGGCTTCCACTGGGACAGCGTTAGGCGCTGTCCCTTTTCTTTTTAACCGCGCCGTTTTTCTGATCGTCTTCCGCGCGCCATATACAGAAACATGCCCGGCAAACTGAATGGTTCAGATTTTAATCAAAATCCCCTAGAATGAACCAAAGACAACAAGGGAATGAGAATGGCGTTACCCCCACTTGGCAGTTCACGCACCAGTACTGGCGACATTGCCGAAGCCCCGAACCGGTCCGGTCCGGGACGCACGGTCACGCCCGGCGCAAGACGTGCCAGTGTTGACCGCCCGTCAAGCGAGCTTGATATTCTCAGCCAGCTTGCCCGGTTACGCAATCTGATCGCCGCCGACCAGATCGACCATTCCGCCCGCCGTGGCACCTATCTGGATTTGCTGCTGTAAAGGCTGGCTGCAGAGCGCACTCAATCCTCGCCCTGTACACAATTCCCAGAAACAAAGCCCCAAAAAAGAAACCCCGCACCAAGATGCGGGGTAAGTTGGTTTGTCCGGGTGTTTGGACAAGGGAGCTTACGCAAGCTGCGTGATCGAAATCACGCAGTTGCCTGGTCTTCGCTCTCGGAGCGAATGGGGTGTTCCAGCTTGTCGACGATTTCTTTTGGCACAACCTGCCAGAAATGCCCGCGCTCGCGATCCCAGTTATCAAGGATGTTACGGGCGAAACCACTGTCGGTTTCAGCAACATGTTCCTCGATCAGGCTGCGGCACACATCGTCCCAATGCTGGGTTTCAATACGTTGATACAGAACCGACCCGTCATTGACGACGTCACCAAAGCTGTTTTCACGGTCATAAATAAAGGCCATGCCACCGGTCATACCGGCACCAAAGTTTTCGCCAACAGCGCCCAGGATAACAGCGGTACCGCCGGTCATATATTCACAACCGTTGGAACCACACCCTTCGACCACCACCGTCGCACCGGAGTTACGCACACAGAAGCGTTCCCCCGCCTGACCGGCGGCAAACAGCTTGCCCGCCGTTGCCCCGTAAAGAACGGTGTTACCAATGATGGTGTTTTCGTTGGTCTTGAGCGAGCTTGACGGACGCGGACGCAGAACAATGGTCCCGCCCGAAAGACCCTTGGCGACATAGTCGTTGGCATCGCCATGCACTTCGATTTTAAGGCCCTGAACCGAAAACGCACCAAGGGACTGACCGGCCGAGCCGCGCAGACGCACATGCAGATGCCCGGGTTTCAGGCCAAACATGCCGTATTTCTGCGTGATCAGGCTGGAAATGCGGGTGCCAATGGCACGCTGCGTATTCTGAATATTATACTGCAGCTGCATTTTTTCGCCGTCATCCAGCAACGGACGGGCATCCTTGATCATTTGCGCATCAAGGGTATCCGGCACTTCATTGCGGCCTTCGGTGGTGCAGTAACGCGGGTGCCCTGCGGCATCGGCCTGTGCCAGAAGCGGGTTCAGGTCAAGGTCAACAAGGTCCTTGGCCCCACGGTGAACCTGCTGAAGCAGGTCTGAACGGCCAATCACATCCTGCAGGTTGTCATAACCCAGTTCCGCCAGCACATCCTTGACCTCTTCGGCCATGAAGGTGAACAGGTTGACCAGCTTGTCTGCCGTACCGTTGAATTTGGCACGCAATGCCGGGTCCTGGGTACAAACGCCCACCGGGCAGGTATTGGAATGGCACTGACGCACCATGATACAGCCCAGCGCGATCAGGGAAGCCGTACCGATACCGAATTCTTCGGCACCCAGCATGGCGCCAATCACAACGTCACGGCCGGTTTTGAAACCACCATCGACACGCAGCTTCACGCGGTGACGCAGGTTGTTAAGCGTCAGAACCTGGTTGACTTCGGACAGGCCCATTTCCCAAGGAATACCGGCATATTTGATCGAGGTTTGCGGGCTGGCCCCCGTACCCCCGTCATAACCGGAAATCAGGATCACGTCGGCCTTTGCCTTGGCAACACCCGCGGCAATCGTGCCCACACCCGAACGCGACACCAGCTTCACGCACACGCGGCAACGCGGGTTGATCTGCTTAAGGTCGTAAATAAGCTGGGCCAGATCTTCGATGGAATAAATATCGTGATGCGGCGGCGGCGAAATCAGGGTCACACCCGGCGTTGCATGACGCAGCTGTGCAATTTCAACCGTGACCTTAAAGCCCGGCAACTGCCCGCCTTCACCCGGTTTTGCACCCTGGGCGACCTTGATCTGAATTTCTTCGCAGTTATTCAGATATTCGGCCGTCACACCAAAGCGACCCGATGCCACCTGCTTGATCGAGGAACGGGCATTATCACCGTTGGAGCGCGGACGGAAACGTTCACGCGATTCCCCGCCTTCACCGGAATTCGATTTCGCACCGATCCGGTTCATGGCAATAGCAAGGGCCTCGTGGGCTTCGGTCGAAAGGGCACCATGCGACATGCCGGGCGTAACAAAACGCTTGCGGATTTCGGTGATGCTTTCGACTTCTTCCTGGCGGACCGGTTTACGATCAGAACGGAAATCCAGCAAGTCACGCAGATGCAGCGGTTCGCGCTGGCGCAGACCTTCGCTGAATTTGCGGAACGTATTATAGCTGCCGGTGGTGACAGACGACTGCAGCGTATGGATCAGCGGACCGGTCCAGACATGGCGTTCACCACTGCGGCGATATTTATACAGACCACCAACCGGCAGGCTGACAACATTACCGGCAAAGGCATCCTTGTGCTGGGCAATGGTGCGGCGCTGAATACCCTGAAGGCCGATCCCCGAAATACGCGAGGGCATACCCGGGAAAAACTCTGCCACCAGCGAACGCGACAGCCCAATGCTTTCAAAGTTATAGCCGCCCCGATAGGAGCTGATGATCGAAATGCCCATTTTGGACATGATCTTGAGCAGGCCCTGGTCAATCGCGGTTTTAAACCGTTGCATGACTTCGGCAGTGCTGTGGATGTTGGGGAACAGGCCACGGGCATAACGATCCAACAGGCCTTCCTGTGCCAGATAGGCGTTTACCGTGGTCGCCCCCACACCGATCAGAACGGCAAAATAATGCACATCCATACATTCAGCCGAACGCACGTTGAGCGAAATATAAGTACGCAGCGAGTTTTTAACCAGGAAGCTGTGAACGCCGCCAACTGCCAGCACCATCGGAATGGCAGCATGGTTTTCGTCAATGCGCTCGTCGGTCAGAATAACGTGCAGGGCACCGCCACGCACGGCGTCTTCGGCTTCTTTCTGAATGCGGGTAATCGCATCGCGCAGGGCCGACGGACCGGCATTGATGTCAAAGGTAGTGTCGATTTCAACCGCACTATCGCCCATATAACCGCGCATGGCTTCATATTCGCCGGTGGTCAGAACCGGGCTGTCAAGCTGCAACAGGTCACACTGGTTTTCGTCTTCTTCCAGAATGTTACCCAGGTTGCCCAGGCGCGTTTTCAGGCTCATAACGCGGGCTTCGCGCAAGCTGTCAATCGGCGGGTTTGTCACCTGCGAGAAGTTCTGGCGGAAGAAATGGTGCAAACCGCGATAACGGTCCGACAGGATCGCAAGCGGGGTATCATCGCCCATTGACCCAATGGCTTCCTTGGCGTCCTCGGCCATCGGATGCAGGATGAGTTCCAGGTCTTCATGCGAAAGACCCATTGCCTTTTGCATCCGCAAAAGCTGTTCTTTGCTGAAATTGGCCGGTTCGGATTTTTCCGGTGATACCAGATCATCCAGAACCTTGGTCCGGCCCACCCATTTCGACCAGTCGCGACGATGTGCGAGCTTATCCTTGAGCTCGGTATCGTGGTACAACTTGCCTTCTTCCAGGTTGACCGCAATCATCTGGCCCGGCCCAAGGCGGCCTTTTTCAATGCAGCTTTCCTCGTCGATATGCACCATGCCGGTTTCCGACCCTGCAATCAGCAGACCATTGCCGGTAACGGCATAACGCAGCGGACGCAAACCATTACGGTCCGTCCCACCCAAAAGCCATTTGCCACCATAAGCCGCCAGTGCCGCCGGGCCGTCCCACGGTTCCATCACCGCGTTGCAATAGGCATAAAGGTTTTTATAGCTGTCGGGCGTGCTGGCCTTTTTCGACCAGGCTTCGGGCACCATCATGGTTTTCACCATCGGCAGGTCACGACCGGCCCGCACCATCAGTTCAAACACGGCATCAAGAGCGGCCGAGTCCGATGAACCAGGCTGAATAACCGGTTTGACATCCTCGATGGTGCTGGAGAATGCCTCGTGCCCCATGCGGGCCTCGTGGCTTTTCATCCAGTTGACGTTCCCGCGCAGCGTGTTGATTTCGCCGTTATGGGCCAGCACACGGAACGGCTGTGCCAGCGGCCAGCTGGGGAAGGTGTTGGTCGAATAACGCTGGTGATACACGCAGAAATTGGAAACAAAGCGTTCGTCGCGCAGGTCTGGATAGAAAATATCAACCTGTTCGGCAAGGAACATGCCCTTGTAAATGATCGACCGGCAGGACAGCGAACAGATATAGAAGTCCTTGATCGATTCCGACATCACCGCCTTTTCGATGCGGCGACGAATGACATACAAATCGACTTCAAACTGTTCTTCATCGATGGTGGCAAGACCACCGACCAGTACCTGTTCGATTTCAGGGCGGGTGGCATTGGCCTTTTCACCAATCACCGACACATTGACCGGCACCTGGCGCCAACCCAAAATCGAATAACCCATTTTCAGGATTTCGGTTTCCACAATCGCGCGGCAGCGCTCCTGGGCGGCCATGTCGATACGCGGCAGGAAAACCTGGCCCACGGCAATCATGGAATCCGGGGCTTCCTGATTGATCAGTTTCAGGTGCGCCTTGAAAAAGTCCTGCGGGACCTGCAGGTGGATCCCGGCACCGTCGCCGGTTTTGCCATCGGCATCAACAGCCCCGCGATGCCAGATCGATTTAAGCGCCTCGATACCGGCCTCGACAACTTCGCGGCGCGGCTTGCCATCGATGGCACCAATCAGGCCAACGCCACAGCTGCTGTGTTCGTCTTCCACATCATACAGGCCGGTTGCCGAAAGGTGTTCGGCGTTCCGCTCGAACCGGGCGATTTCCTCGGCACCGTGATCCTTGATCATTTCGTTCATGGCTTTGTCTCTCCAAAATGCGGCAGCGGGCTTAGGCGGCAGCTTCTTTCCGCGCCAGCAAATATTCGTCAATGCGATCGGCAGCATCGCGACCATCACGGATCGCCCAAACCACCAGCGACGCACCCCGTGCAATGTCCCCAGCGGCAAAAACGCCATCCAGGTTGGTCATCATCGAACGGAAATCGATCTTCACGGTACCCCAGCGTGAAACACCCAGTTCCGGGGCTTCAAACAGGGTCGGCAGGTCTTCGGGTTCAAAGCCAAGGGCGAGGATCGCCATGTCGGCTTCCATCGTATAGCTCGACCCTTCAATAATTTCCGGGCTTTGGCGACCACCGGCATCGGGTGCCCCCAGGCGCATTTTCACGGCGCGCACACCGGTAATTTTGGTGTCATCACCGACAAAGGCTTCCGGGTTGGTCAGCCAGACAAATTCAACACCTTCTTCCTCGGCATTGGCTACTTCGCGCTGCGAACCGGGCATATTGGCGCGGTCACGGCGATACAAGCACTTCACCGACTTCGCCCCCTGGCGGATCGCAGTACGCACGCAATCCATTGCGGTATCGCCACCGCCAATGACAACAACATGCTTGTCCTTGGCATTCAGCGTGCCGTCTTCATAAGCCGGCACACTATCGCCCAGGCCATGACGGTTCGACGTGGTCAGATATTCCAGCGCCGGATAAATGTTTTTAAGGCCAATACCCGGCACCTTAAGGTCACGCGCCTTGTAAACGCCCGTTGCGATCAAAACACTGTCATGTTTACGGCGCAGTTCCTCTAACGAGGCATCCCGGCCCACCTCAAAATTGGTGTGCATGACAATGCCAGCTTCCTCAAGAAGCTTGATGCGGCGTTCAACGATATGTTTTTCCAGCTTGAAGCCCGGAATACCATAAACCAAAAGCCCGCCCATACGGTCATAACGGTCATAGATATGGACTTCATATCCTTTAATGCGCAGCTGTTCGGCTGCCGCCATCCCGGCAGGGCCACCACCGATGATGCCCACCGACATGCCGTTTTCCTTGCCCGGCACCGGGGCCTTGACCCAGCCCTTTTCAAAGGCGGTATCGGTAATGTATTTTTCAACCGAGCCGATGGTCACGGCCCCGTGCGTGGATTGTTCGATCACGCAATTGCCTTCACACAGGCGGTCCTGCGGGCAAATTCGGCCGGTAATTTCCGGCAGGTTGTTGGTTGCCGATGAAATGGCATAGGCCTCTTCCATCCGGCCTTCGGTGGTCAGGCGCAACCAATCGGGAATATTATTATAAAGCGGGCAATGCGCCTGGCAGAACGGAACGCCACACTGCGAGCAGCGCGCGGCCTGATCGGCTGCAGCCTCGGGCTCGAAACCGGAATAAATTTCGTCAAAATCCGTCCGGCGTTCAGCAGCTTCACGCTTCTGAGGATATTTTTGTTCAAGATGGACAAATTTGAGCATCTTTTCTGTCATTGAGGTCCCCAAAAAAGCTGTTTTGTTGCGGGAGTGGGCTTTTATATACCTGCCGACGGAAAGAGAATCCAGCACAAAATTCACGATAGGTCAATATTATTGACCAATTTAACAAAAAAGCCTGACAAATGCTAGGGTTTTACGGTCCCTTCCGGCTGTCTCAAAAGTTTAATTAGTACCAAAATGGTACTAATTCAGTTATTCGCCTAGAGAAAACAAGCTGCTATAAGCACAATCTCCTTTCAAAAATCAGCACCGAGGCAGGTGTGACTCTTCAGCACATAATCCTTCTTGCAGTCGTTCAGGGTATCACTGAATTCCTGCCCATCAGCTCATCTGGCCATCTTGTTCTGACCCCCGCCATTACCGGCGCCGCCGATCAGGGCCTTTTGCTGGATGTTTCTGTTCATGTCGGAACGCTGCTTGCGGTTCTGATCTATTTCTGGCGCGATGTTCTGGCCATGATCATTGGCTTTTTCCGCCTGTTTACCGGCCGCATGACGCCGGGCGCCCGCATGGCATTACATATTATTGTCGCGACCATTCCAGTGGTGGCGGTTGGCTTTTATCTCAAGGAATCCGGCATCGAAGAACAGATGCGCTCCGTCGAGATCATCGCCTGGACCACCCTTGTTTTTGGTATCATCCTGTGGGTGGCCGACAAGGTCGGCATGACGATCAACCGGATCGAGCATATGGGCTGGGCCAGTTCCATTGTTATTGGCTTGGCACAGGTTATTGCCCTGATCCCCGGTGTCAGCCGGTCGGGCATCACCATGACGGCAGCTCGCTTCATGAGCTATGAACGCTCCGACGCCGCGCAGTTTTCCATGCTGATGTCGATTCCCGTCATTCTCGGGGCCGGTCTTCTGGCCGGGCTGGACCTGCATAAGGCCGGCAATATGCAGCTGAACCGCGAAGTCATGATGGCGATCGGGTTTTCCTTCATTACCGCGCTAATCACGATTGCGGTGCTCATGTCCTGGCTTAAGCGCGCCAGCTTCACGCCCTTTGCCATTTACCGCATCATCCTGGGCGCGGCCCTGCTGGTGTGGGTTTATGGCTATGGCACAGCACCGCTTGATACCCTGTTTTAGGCAAAATCACCTGCCCGTTACCGGGTAAAAGATATCGCAGAAGCGATTTCGGGCGCGAATCCTTTGGGTTCGCGCCTTTTTCATGTCCTGCTGACGCGCCATGACACGGGTATCATAAATTGGCTTGGACAAACACATAAGTGTGTGCTTATGTGTTTGCATGATGGAAAATCACATATTCAAGGCCCTCGCCGATCCGACCCGGCGGATCATTTTTGAAAAACTCGCCAATGCCAATGGCATGAATGCCAGTGCGCTTCGCGAAGGCATCCCTATAAGCCAGCCTGCCATGTCACAACATCTGGCGGTATTGCGCGATGCCAGGCTTGTGCAGGAAGAACGCCGGGGACGGTTCGTAAACTACCGGATCACCCCCGAAGGACTGGACATGATTGTGCAATGGGTGGCCCGATACAGCACCTTCTGGCCGGACCGGGTGGACGCGCTGCGCAAAACCCTAAAGGAGATGGACCAGTGACTGACCACAAAAACAGCAAAAGCAACACATCCAAAACCGAAAAACACGCCTCGGCGCACCGTCTGGAGCTGGAATACAGCCTTGATGCACCAAGCGAAAAGGTCTGGCGGGCGATCAACATTGCCGAAATTCGCGAAAGCTGGCTACCGGGAGAAAATTTGCGCCATGCCAAACCGGTGCGAGCCATTCCCGGCAAGGAAGTCACCTATCAAATGCGCGACACCGCCCCACCCTACCTGAACAGCATTGTCACGTTCCGCCTGACACCAACAGGGGAAAACAGCACGCATCTTCGCATCATTCACGACCTGACGGATGCAAGATTCACCCCAATCCCCAAAGCCGCCAACAGCAATATGCCTGAAATGATGTGTGCCGCCTGATCCCACTTAGTCCACCCTGCCCTAAACCCGGAGCCCGGACATGTGTAACATGATGCAGTTAATCCCGATGGTGGTTGAACAAACCAGCGCGGGCGAACGATCCTTTGATATTTATTCCCGCCTGTTGCGCGAACGCATCATCTTTCTCAATGGCGAAGTGAATGACACGATCTCATCGCTGATCTGTGCACAGCTTTTGTTTTTGGAAGCGGAAAATTCCCAAAAACCAATCCACCTTTACATCAATTCTCCGGGCGGGGTCATCACAAGCGGCATGGCAATGTACGACACCATGCGCTACATCAAATCGCCGGTTCATACCCTGTGCATGGGCACCGCGCGGTCAATGGGATCGTTCCTGTTAATGGCGGGTGAACCGGGCCATCGGGCCGCCCTGCCCAATGCCAGCCTGCATGTCCATCAACCCCTGGGCGGCTTTCAGGGCCAGGCATCGGATGTGCTGATCCATGCTGAAGAAATGCGCCTGACCAAACAGCGCGTGATTGCCCTTTATGCCAAACATTGCGGCCGCAGCACTGGGGAAGTTGAACGCACGCTTGACCGCGACCGCTTTATGACCGCCGAACAGGCGCTGGAATGGGGCCTGATTGACCAAATCCTGGAGCATCGTGGCGCAAATGATGATGCGCAATAAAACAGGATAAAACAGGGCAGCCGGTGCCCGACTGGCTACCTTCTTACCCCGGCAGGCATCAAAAGCAAGAAGCGGCTGTCTAACCGGCGTGCGACAAAATATTGAGCAAACGACCAAACGGGTCGCGGACAAAGAACCGGCGCACGCCCCAGCTTTCAGTCACCGGCCCGTATTCCGGCACAATACCGGCAGCACGAACACGGCGCTCGGCTTCCGCAATATCGTCAACCTCAATGGACAGGTCGGGAACCGGGGTGCCAGCACCCCCTTCGCTTGCGATGCTAAGCTGCACCGTCATACGGGCCTGATTGCCAAATGTCACGATCCAGCCGTGATCCATCAAAATATCCAACCCCAGAATATCACGATAAAAGGCCGCAGCCTTTTCCAAATCCGGTGAGGCAATATTGGCAACGATGCGACGTACCTGCATGGCGGTCCCCATTCTGGCTCTTGGCGCGAAGGCCGCAAAACAAAGCAGGTTTAATCCTGCCAGATCGGCCCGCCGGACAAAACCATATGCGCCTGTGCCGGCATTTCCGGGCGGCAATCAATTGCCTCGACCAGGCGCATTAAAAACGGTTCGTGGGATAACAAAAATTCCAGCACGCCACGCTGCACATCGCGGTTGCCAATCCCGGCGCGCAAATCGTTCAAATCCATGCCGGTCTGCATCAACAGCCCCTGTAACAATTCTTCATCGCCCGCAACGAAGGCAATGGCCTGAATGGCAAGGGTTTCGGCTGCGTCACTATTCATTCTTCTCGCCTATTTCAACCAGTTGGCCTTTGCCAGCGCCCGCCAGATCACAAGCCCGGCCACCAGAATAACCCCGGCAGCCACAAACCCCAAACGGGTTCCCGCCAACAAGACCAGGCCCCAAAACCCGATGGTGCCAAACCCGATAGCAAGACTTAGGAAGGCGGCCTTGGCCAGGCTGTCCTGTCCTTTTTGGGCGGCCTCGGCCCGTTTGATCTCATCAACAACTTCATACCATGCCAATTGTTGCCAGCGGGTATATTTCAGCCCGCTTTTGGGGCCTTTGCGTAAAAAATCATCCAACTGGCGCACGACATTGGTCGCCCGTTCTTCGGGCGCAACATATTTGCCAAACCGTTCTTTTTTACGCAGCTGATCGTCGTCATTTTCCGCCATTGTCGTGTCGGCACCCCTGTTATCATCCCCTTTTCCCGGCACAGTGACGCGCAACGCCTTTACATCCGGTAAATCTGCCACACTTGCAAAGTGGGGCGATTGCAACTTTCCGCATCGCGACATATCTGTTAATTTGCAAATGAACCGAATAAACCCGGTTTGCAACCTGCAAGGTACCGCATCGGTCCTTGCATCATGTGGTGTGGAAAACAATGCGTTCCAGGGGGACCGTGCTCCGCCGCCACATTTGCCTGTCAATGGCGGGCGCAAATAATCCCGCCACGATAAAGCCGCCATTGCAGATGGCGCACAATAATATAGGCAGGCAATTTTTGGGAAGAAACCGTCGCGTTGGCGTTTCGATGAAACCGCCAAACGCGAAATTTGTGTGTCCTGTGCAGACCCGCAAACGATTTTGGGAATGCTCAGTCACATGCCCCCGGATCAGCCGGAGCACCACAAAAACCGCGAATCGGCCCAACAGCCAACAGGCGTTTTATCCAAAGGAGACGGTAAAACCAGCGACGGGAAGAAAAAAAGATGGTGCGGGCGGCCGGACTTGAACCGGCAAGGTCTGTTAGGACCGGCGGATTTTAAGTCCGCTGCGTATACCAATTTCGCCACGCCCGCAAGAACTTGGCAGAAAAGCCAGGGGACGAAACGCCCCAAAGACAGGACAGGTTTCTAGCGCGCCTTTGCGCAGGACGCAACATTCTATTGCAGGGATTTATCATTCGGTAACTCCCCTAAGCTATCACCAAAATGATAGCAGCTATCAAAATGGGGCAAAGACCCCAGACAATTTCAAGAATTTCGCTGCCAGAACCAACCGGCAGCACCAATGACGGGCGGCATTTTGCCGATAACCGCGAGCCGAGACACAAAAACAATGACACTGCGCTGGAGCATCATAGCCATCGGCACAGCCTGCTTTGCCGTTTCAACCCTGTCGCCCGACAGGGGTGTTCCGCCGTGGATCAATCGCGCCTTTGCCGCCCAGGACAAAAACCTGCGCACCATCGAATCCCCGATCCTGCGCACCGAAACCATGACACGCACGCAAAACCGGCTGGGGCATCTTGACCGCCTGTCCGACCGGCTGGACGGCACTCTGGTCAATAACACCCTGCAACCGCTGTTTCTTGATGACAGCAAACCCGCCAGCGAACAGCCGCCCGGCGCCCTGGCAATGGGCACCGAGGTCGCCTCTCAAATCGAAAGCTACAGCGGCCGTGATGCGCTGGGGTCCCTTGCCGAACGAATTGACTTTGACAGCGCCAATGGCTCTTTCCCCACGCAGGATCGGGCCACCGAACGGGCCATCAGCATCTGGGTGCATGGCACACGTCAAAACATTGATAACCGCGTTGCCGATGACGGCTTTAACCCCGGGCTGAATGGTGATGTGATTGCCGTTGATACCGGGGTGGATTACCGGGTTGATACATCGACCATCATCGGCCTTGCGCTGGGCTGGGGCAGCACCGCCAGCGACATTGCCGCCCGCCAGACGCTGTATCGGGAAAACAATGTCACCTTTTCCCCCTATTTTCTCACCCGCATGACGGACTGGCTGAAACTCAATGGCAGCCTGGGCATTGGCAGCAGCGACATCACCCGCACCGGCCTTGCCAGCAGTTACGAAAATACCAGCTCCAGCATGACCTATTCCGGCTCACTTGGGTTTGATGCCGAACAGAATTTGGGCCAAACACCCCTAAGCCTGCGCCTAAAGGGCAATTTGATCAGCGCACGCGAATCTTATGGCAAGCATTTCTCGCCAAATGGCGAAATTGTCTCGGGCCATGTTGCAACATCAACCCTGTTTGATTCCGAGGCCGAAGCCCGCTATCGCATCGAGATGGGTGAACATATCTTTACCCCCTTCTTTGGCGAAAACCAGACCATGTCGGTTCTGAATGAAGGCTTTGGCCGCGATCAGACCCGGCGCTATTATACTGGCACCGACTATGCCTTTAGCCCGTTTTCGTTAAATGCGTCCTTACAGGCATTTCGCGAATTCAACCCGGGAACAGACCCCTATGAAGGGGTTAAGGGAGAATTGAGATTTTCCACCACCCTGCCGCGAGACTACGGCACCATTCAGCCTTTCCTTAATACCGAACGCGATAATGATGCCGTCAAACTGGGGGGGGGATTTGATCATTACTGGACGGACTTTGCTGGTCATGTTGGCCTGGAAATCAATCAGACGCTGACCTTTGATCAAACCGACAAAGACCCGCTTTCTGGCCTTGTCACCATCAGTTTCAATATGTAAGTCACCAAAGCCCGCTCGTTATCCATGCCATTCTAACGACAAAGCTGTGAAATGGATGGCACGGCTGGCGATAAATCGAAACTCACGGCTTCTCATGACGGGCAAAAGCCCCTAGGGTGCGACAAGACATGATTTACCCTTTAGGTATCCTGCATGACCGAAACCGAAAGCACTAAAATCCCACACGATTCGGCCAGTAGAGCAGACGCCAACCCCACAGGCAGCAACCAGCTCACACCGCCGGTCTTTGACCAGTCCTTTCAGCAGCAATTTATTGATTTGCTGTTATGGCGGCGCGACGTGCGGCGCTTTCGCACCGATCCGATCCCCGAAGCCGATATTGACGGCCTGATTGCCGAAGCCTGCCTGGCCCCCTCGGTTGGCAATTGCCAGCCCTGGCGTTTTGTAAAGGTCAACACCCCCGAACGCCGCCGCGCCATTCGCGACAGTTTTGAACGCGCCAACCAGCAGGCGCTGAATGATTATGAAGGCGAGAGGGCAAAACTTTACGCCTCGCTGAAATTGCAGGGCATGGACCAGGCCCCGGTGCAGCTGGCCGTTTTTGCCGACGAAGAAACCGAAGCCGGCATGGGCCTTGGCCGCAAAACCATGCCGGAAATGCTGGATTATTCCGCCGTTGCCGCCGTGCAGCTTTTATGGCTGGCCGCAAGGGTCAAGGGCATTGGCATGGGCTGGGTCAGTATTCTGGAACCCAATGTGGTGCAACAGGTGCTTGATGTGCCAGAACACTGGCGGCTGATTGCCTATTTGTGCATCGGCTACCCGGAAGAGGATAATGTCGTACCCGAACTGGTGCGCCACGGCTGGCAGGACCGCATCAACCCGCGCGACGTCACGCTGGACAGATAACAGATAACCGCCAGCGCGACTTGGCGTCTTTAAAACATCAGGGAAAGACAAAATGACAGGCGAACCGGCCGGACAAAAACCCGACACCCAGGACAAGAAACTGCCAAACGGCCATTATTTCAAAATCATGGGCTATCTGCTAACCGCGTGCTGGGTGGGTTATATCGTCATGATCACCCAAGGCGACACCAGCGACCCGATGTTTGACTATATCTTTTCCGTACCGCTGGTCTGCTGGATTGTCGGCATGGTGATTGCCCATTTCGTCCGCAAAAAGGCCGGTGGCGACCGCCCGTAACAGGCACATAAAATGACGCAAACACATCAGTTTGCGTCGTCATCCTTGTGATTATAACGACGTTCATCGTCATAGTCGTCATTGTCGGAAAAACCACCCAGCATCATCACCCCGGCCCCCATGCTGATACCGCCAAAGGTGATGAACATGCCAAAAAACAGCAAAAAGATAAAAATCAGTGTATCGCGCGAGGCGGATGCGAGAGTCCAGATGCCGCCAATATCGAAATAAAGCACCAGCACCCCAAAAACGACCGATCCAACACCGCCATACATCATGTGGGTCAGCATGAATTTGACGATTTTCCATTCATCGCCTGGTTTTTTCGACCTCTGCCCGAAACCGGGCTTTTCCTGTATCATGCTGCAAACCTCGCTGATGCCGGACAGGCCAATCACGCCCCCGGGCGGTTATGAGGCATCGTCTTCGGCAATCACTTCACGACCAAAACCAATAATCGCATCGGTAATCCGCACAATGGCGGCATCGACATCCGCCTGTTCCTCGCCCCGTACCACCAATGTGGTCCCAAGCCGGCCCTCCCGCAAGAAGGGATAAGACCCTATATCAGTATTTTTGAATTCATCCTGAATTTTGCCCAAAGCCTCGGCAATGGTGCCTTCGGGAATATAACCGCCAACGGAGCGCGACATCATCGGGCGGCCGCCCACAAGCTGGTGTTTAATGCCCTGGAACATGGCCTGCATGATCATGGGCACACCAGCCATGACATAAACATTTTCCATGCGATAGCCCGGCGCCTTGCTGACCGGGTTATCAACCAGTTCTGCCCCGCGCGGGATGCGTGCCATGCGCAAACGGGCTTCATTCAGGTCCACATCCGGGTTGGCATAATTGCTGCGCAGCAATTTGACGGCTTCATCATTCAAATCCAGCGGCACGCCAAAGGCTTCGGCAATACAGTCGGATGTAATATCGTCATGGGTCGGGCCAATGCCGCCCGTGGTGAAAACGTAATCAAACTTTGCCCGGCATTCATTCACCGTATCGATTATGATTTGGGCAATATCGGGAATAACCCGTGCCTCGGCCAGGCGAATGCCCAGGTCGTTTAACTGTTCGGCCAGATAGGGCAGGTTTTTATCATGGGTGCGGCCCGACAGGATTTCATTGCCAATAATCAGCAAACAGGCACGAACGGTTTTGGACATAACACCCTCATTCTATGAAAATCACCATGCCGGGACCAGCGCAGCACAGCAGACAAGACAAACCTTACAAAAAGTCGCGCAGCATCGCCACCAGGGGCACATCGGCCGGTGGCATCGGATAATCGCCCAGGCGTACCGGACGCACCCATTTCACCTGCTGGCCTTCCATCGGGCGAATTTCGCCTTTCCAGACACGGCATAAATAAAGCGGCATCATCAGATGAAAATCGTCATAGGTGAAAGAGGCAAAGGTAAAAGGGGCCAGGCAGCTTTCGGTAATGTCAATATTAAGCTCTTCTTTCAGCTCGCGCACCAGGGCCATTTCCGGGGTTTCACCGGGTTCAACCTTACCCCCGGGAAACTCCCACAGCCCGGCCATGGATTTGCCTTCCGGACGCTGCGCAATCAGCACACGGTGATCAATATCAACCAGTGCCACGGCACTGACAAATACGGTACGTTCAGGAACGCGGCCCTGACGCAAATCGACTGACATGCAGCCGCTATCTGGTTTTTGAACTGTCATGACACGGTTTTATCGTGCCGACGATGCCGCGCCAAGAGGGGATGCAATCCTTTTAATGATTTTTCGCGTATATAAAACAAATCCATAACCATGAAGTCTGCCATGCCCCGTCCCCGTTTGCTTGTTCTTGCCTCCAACGCCCTGATGGCGACCCTGCTGCTTGCCGGATGTGACCGTCTTGGTGCCTTTAACAGCCTGCAGGCCGGTGACATCAAACCGGCCATAACCGACCTGCCCTATGGCCCCGATGCCCGGCAAAAAATGGATATTTACCTGCCAACCAGGGCACAGCGCCCGGCACCGTTAATGATCTGGTTTTATGGCGGCGCGTGGCGGTCGGGCGACAAGGCCAAATATGCCTTTGTTGCAAAACGATTTACCGACATGGGCTATGCCGTTGCCATCCCCGATTACCGGCTGGCCCCCAAGGTGACGTACCCGGCCTTCGTTCAGGACAGCGCACAGGCAGTCAAAACTGCAAAGGCCTTTGCCCAGGAACATCCTGCCGATATCAGTGGACAAAAACTGATACTGGCCGGGCATAGTGCCGGAGCCTATAACGCCATGCAGCTTGTCGCACGGCAAACCTTTCTGCAAAAGGTCGGCTTAACCCGCGATGATATCGCTGGCATCATCGGCCTGTCCGGGCCCTATGATTTTTATCCCTATGATGTAGAAAGCACCCGTTCCGCCTTTGACGACACGCCGGGAAGGGAAAGCCAGCCGGTCAATCAGGACCTCGCGACCATGCCGCCCCTATTGCTGATCACCGGAGAAGCTGACCACACGGTTTTGCCGCGCAATTCCATCCGCCTGGCCAAATTGGCCCCCAACGCTACACTGGTTAAAATCCCCGATATGAGCCATGTCGGCACGGTGGTGGCCCTGGGCACATTTTTAACCGGCGATGCGCGTGTGACAAAGCCGATTGACCAGTTTCTGGCAAAGGTCGCCCCCATCAAGGTAGCGAAATAATCCAGGCACCGTAAATCAAGACACAAAAAAACGCGCTCCCCACAAGGCAGCGCGTTTTTTCGTTCATTTCACAAGCCGGATCTTACGAAACCTGACCGTGGCAATGTTTATATTTTTTGCCCGACCCACACGGGCACGGTGCATTGCGCGAAACGCGGCCCCAGGTTGCAGGGTTGTTCGGGTCCACCGTGCCACCGGCCTGACGGGACTGCACGGTTTCCTGCACCCGTTCCTCGGCGGCGGTTGCGGCCGTCGGGTCGCTTTCAGGCGACGGATGGTTCTCGTGCATTTCCTGCGTTTGGCGCGGCTCGAGATCCTCGGGGCGCGGGGCGGACTGCAATTCAACATGCGAAAGCATTTGCGTCACACGTTCGCGCAGCATTCCCAGCATCTCTTCAAACAGGTTAAAGGCTTCGCGCTTGAATTCGTTCAGCGGGTCGCGCTGACCATAGGCCCGAAGACCAATGCCCTGACGCAAATGGTCCAACGCCAAAAGGTGCTCTTTCCAGGACTGGTCAAGCAATTGCAGCAGCAGGCTTTTTTCAACCTGTCGAATGATATCTGCCCCATAATTGGCAACCTTGGATGCCATTTTGGACTCGACAGCCTTGGCAATGCGCTCATGTACCATCGACGGATCAATGCCTTCTTCCTTGATCCAGTCTTCGACCGGCAGATCAAGGCCGAACAGGCGCAGGCATTCTTCATGCAGGGATTTGGCTTCCCACTGTTCCGGATAAACCTTTTCCGGGCAATGACGTTCCACCAAGCCCTCGATCACCTCGGAACGCATTTCGGCAACGTCTTCGGCCACATCCTTGGCCTGCATCAAATCGCGGCGCTGATCATAAATAACCTTACGCTGGTCATTCATGACATCGTCAAATTTCAACAGGTTCTTACGAATGTCGAAGTTGCGGCCCTCAACCTTTTGCTGGGCTTTTTCCAGCGCCCTGTTGATCCAGGGATGGTAAATGGCTTCGCCTTTTTCCAGACCCAGCTTTTGCAGCATGCTATCCATGCGCTCGGACCCAAAAATGCGCATCAGGTCATCTTCCAGCGACAGGAAGAATTTCGATGCCCCCGGGTCACCCTGACGACCGGAACGGCCGCGCAACTGGTTGTCGATACGACGCGATTCGTGGCGTTCGGTACCGATCACAAACAGGCCACCAGCTTCATGGACCTTTTGCTGGTCTGCCAGGACTTCTTCACGCAGGCGCGCAATACCGGCTTCGCGCTTGGAATCCTCGACATCGACCAATTCCAGTTCGGCCCGCATTTCAACGTTACCGCCCAGCTTGATGTCCGTCCCGCGACCGGCCATGTTAGTGGCAATCGTGATCGCGCCCGGCGCACCGGCCTGGGCCACGATATAGGCTTCACGTTCGTGCTGCTTGGCGTTCAGAATTTCATGTGGAATGTTACGCTTTTTCAACAGCGCACTCAGCATTTCCGATTTTTCAATCGACACCGTGCCCACCAGGGCCGGCTGACCACGACCGTGGCATTCCACCAGAAGATCGGCAATCGCTTCCCATTTTTCGGCGGCGGTCCGATAAATCTCGTCGTCATAATCCTTACGGGCAATCGGACGATGGGTCGGAATTTCAACAACCTTCAGGCCGTAAATTTCTTCAAATTCCTCGGCTTCGGTCATGGCCGTACCGGTCATGCCGGCCAGCTTCGGATACAGACGGAAATAGTTCTGGAAGGTGATCGAGGCCAGGGTCTGGTTTTCGTTCTGGACTTCAACCCGTTCCTTGGCTTCCAGCGCCTGGTGCAGGCCATCCGAATAACGACGGCCTTCCATCATGCGACCCGTAAATTCGTCAATGATGACAACCTTGTTGTCCTTGACGATATAGTCGGTATCGCGCTGGAACAGCTTGTGTGCCCGCAAGGCCTGGTTGGTGTGATGCACCAGATGAATGTTATTGATGTCATAAAGGGTTCCTTCGGTCAGGATTCCCATTTCTTTCAATAACTGTTCGGCATGCTCCGTCCCTTCTTCAGTCAGGGTAACGGCACGGGCTTTTTCATCTTTTTCGTAATCTTCGTCTTTCAGCTTGGGAATAAGCTGGTCCACCGCCTGATACATGGCGGAACTGTCTTCAGCGGGGCCGGAAATGATCAGCGGGGTCCGGGCTTCATCAACCAGGATCGAGTCAACTTCGTCAACGATGGCATAGTTGAATTCGCGCTGAACCATGTCTTCCAGACGGAATTTCATGTTATCGCGCAGATAGTCAAAGCCCAGTTCGTTATTGGTGGCATAGGTAATATCACACCGATAGGCCGCCCGGCGCTGGTCGTCGGTCATGCCGTGCATGATCACACCCACCGACATGCCAAGGAAACCGTAAACCTGCCCCATCCATTCGGCGTCGCGGCGTGCGAGATAATCGTTGACCGTCACCACATGAACACCCTTGCCTTCAAGCGCGTTCAGATAAACCGGCAGGGTGGAAACCAGCGTTTTACCTTCACCGGTTTTCATTTCGGCAATTTTGCCATCATTGAGAACGATACCGCCCGTCATCTGCACATCATAATGACGTTCGCCGCGCACGCGCTTTGCCGCTTCGCGGACGGTGGCATAGGCATCGGGCAGAACCTGGGCAAGAGTCTCGCCATTTTTGAGACGATCGCGCAGCCAATCGGTGCGGGCGCGCAGATCTTCGTCAGACAGTTTCTCGACCTCGGGTTCCAAGGCGTTGATTTGCTCGACCGTGGCCCGAAGGGCTTTGATTTCACGATCGTTAGCTGAACCGAAAATTTTCCGGGCAATGACGCCGAGCATTAAAACGTTCCTGGATAAAATGAAAATAACAAACAGACGGGTTCCGGGATAATACCGGGCCCGATCACAGATAGAACCCTGACTTTGATCTGTCAACGGAACGAACACCTAACTTGCATTTGTAATGCACACATTCGTGTCATTCCCTGTCAAACATCCCTGTTTTTGGCCCTTGAGCGACGCGCAAAAACGTTTTATGATAAAACCATAGGGTGTCACCCTTACATTTTTGATATTCGGGCAAGTAGCCCAAGCATGTCGCGTGATCGGAAAACGGCCAAATCCCGGCGACTGCATGCCTCAGGAGGAGGATACTATGGCGGACATATCCGCGTTCGGCCCGCTTCGCGCGGCCTCAATCCCGACAACCGACCCCCGCTTTGCCAAGGGGCACGGCGCCGAATCCGGTGCAGGATCACAGCTTGGTCGCCCGGCACAGCAATCGGCTGACAATGTTTCACTGTCGCCCCGTGCCCTGGATGCCGTTAAGGACAGTGACAAGGCAGGCAAACCCGATACCGGCAAACAGGTTGCAGCCAGCGGGCTGGGCAAAGACGCCCTTTCAATGGCGCTGGAAAAAATACGCGACAACGTGACCGAGATGTTTGCGCTGACAGGCATGAGCGACGAAGCCGCCAAAGTAGCAACCGAAAGCCTGTTTACAAATATCAAGGATCAGGCCGCGAAATCATCCAGCTTTGATTTTTCTTTCCAGCAGGCAGTTGCGTCTCATTCCCAGGCCGCAGTTGCCTATAGCGACGGCAATTCCGCCGCGACAGGTTACAGCACGTCGGACGTCTATGCCGCCCATTCGCTTAATATCAGCATCGATAAAAACTCGGGCGATTTTTCATTTAGCTACAGTTCCAAAAAGCTGGAAGTTTCGCGTATGGCCGTTGTTGCCACAGGCAATAGCGGAGCATCCGTGATGAATGCGTTTAACACCGCGCTGGATGCGCTGGGTGGCAACAACCTTGTCAATAGCTTGGGCCAACAGGCCGGGGCGGACCAGGGCGGCCTGCTGTTTGACATGAATGACAGCGGCGTTGCCGATTTCATCAAGGATCTTTTGGAAAAAACCACTGGCGATTCCAGTGCCGCCACCCGGGCTGCCAACAAGGATAAAAATCCTGACGGCACCACAAACACCGATGCGGCAAACCAGCCAGCATCCAACGCCCCCAGTGCCGCCGATCTGGCCCTTAAACAGGCCAACGACCTTCATGCACAAATCATGAAGCAGGCTGCGGTCATCGTCCGCAATGTTCAGGAAATGATGCAGCCCGATACAAATGGCGTGGATCGTCCTGTACTGAACCTGAGCATCGACCTGTTAATGCCGCTGGGACGTGCCGGGAATGACGGCAATTCGCCAACATTCCATATACCCGATGGTGAAAAG
This sequence comes from Thalassospira sp. TSL5-1, assembly GCF_001907695.1. NCBI lineage: Bacteria > Pseudomonadati > Pseudomonadota > Alphaproteobacteria > Rhodospirillales > Thalassospiraceae > Thalassospira > Thalassospira sp. TSL5-1. The sequence continues at coordinate 713,014 of NZ_KV880638.1, read as the reverse complement.
GTCAAGGTGACACCGGATGCCCAAACATCCGACGTAACAGCCTGAACCGCCTTTTCCCGTAACGCTGTCACAATGGAGACAGCCTATGACATCTCTTGGCATTCACAGCGCGGCTCAAAGCCGCGCAAACGCCCTTCTTATGCCTCCACAGGGGGCAAAAAAAGGCATCGAACAGCTTACCAGCAGCGTCACCGCAACACGCGAAAATCTTGTTTCCCGCGGCCAGACAGCCCGCCAGCAGCAAACCGGTGGTAGTTCCGGCAGCAATCCTGGCAGCCATCCCAGCCTGCGCGAACTGGAAGCATCGGTCCGTGCTGAAATAGCATCGTCCGTATCACAAATGCGCCCCATGTCGGTCAGTGGCAGCGGCGTGATCGATGATGCGTCCAGCCGCATGAGTCGCGACGTATTGATCATCTTTACCATGCTGGGCATCCCGCTCGACAAGGCCCGCGAAATGGCGCAGCAACTTTCAGACACCGCCAGCAACGTCGCAAACCCGGACGATCTTCAAGCCTCCTTGCGCAATTTTGACCTGCAGGACCGTAACCTGTCACTGATTGCCAGCAGCATCGAAATCAATTTCAGCCAAACCGACCTGCAAATGACCAGCCAAAATGGCACCATAACCGGCGTTTCCGTGACCGATTTCCAACTGCGCATTGAGCAGATTCGTATGGAAATCAGCAATGTCACCCAGCAGGACCCGCTGATTTTAGACCTAGATGGCAACGGCATCGATATTACCAGCCTGCGCGACAGGGCGATTTTTGACCTGGATGGTGATGGCCGCAAAGACCGCGCTGCCTGGATTACCGGCAAGGATGCCCTGCTGGCCCTGGATAAAAACAAAAACGGCAAAATCGATGATGGCAAAGAACTGTTTGGCGACCAGAATGGGGCCAAAGACGGCTTTGCCGAACTGGCAACCTATGACGATAATGGCGATGGCAGCATTGATGCGCAGGACAAGGTCTTTTCGTCACTGATCCTGCTGCATGCCGATGGTTCACAATCAAGCCTTGCCGACGAAGGCATTACCAGCATTCGTGTTTCCGCGATTACCCCCTTATCCCAACGCCTGATTGGCGGCACCCTGGCCGCAAAAGGAGAGTTTGTAAGGGATGATGGCAGTGTGGGCACCACGGGCGAAGTCCTGCTCGATATGCAGGCCTGAATACGGAAAAACGGCCTGAAATACACCCTATTGGCACGTAACCTCCCTTAAATTGCCGCATTATGCCGATAGGAAGGGCGAAATAGCTGTCGCATTATCACGTTTCTGTCAGTCAGCCGGAAAAAACCGAGACATCAGCGGGCTGGCTCTTGTGCCGTGGTAAAGGATATGATTTATCCGTAGGATATCAGGAACAGGGCCGTACTGGCCCCGAAATCAATAAATCTGGAGAAAACATGCTGCGTAAAACCCTTCTTGCTGCCTCGCTGGCCTCGGTCCTTCTTGCATCACCGGCCTTGGCGCAGGATTCCGCCCCCGCTCAAGACAAGGTTCTGGCAACCGTCAACGGCGAAAAAATCATGGAATCCGAAGTCCGTGCAACGCAGCAGGGTCTTCCGGCACAATACCGCCAGTATCCGTTTGAAGCCCTGAAACCGATGCTGCTGGACCGCGAAATCAGCCAGCGTCTGTTGACAATGGCGGGCGAAAAATCCGGTCTGAATGACGACAAAGAGGTCAAGGAACGTGTTGCCGCCATGAAGCGCCGCATCGTTGCCGAAACCTATCTTGACCGTCAGATCGACAAGATCGTCACCGAAGATGCGGTTAAAAAACGCTATGAAGAATTCGTCAAAACCAACGAGCCGGAAAACGAGGTTCACGCCCGTCACATCCTGCTGAAAACCGAAGATGACGCAAAAGCCGTGATCAAGGAACTGGATGGTGGTGCCGATTTTGCCGAACTGGCAAAAGAAAAATCCACCGGTCCGTCCGGCCCCAATGGCGGTGATCTGGGCTTTTTCACCCACGAACAGATGGTCCCGGAATTTGCCGATGCCGCCTTCAAAATGGAACCGGGCACCTACAGCAAAGAACCGGTCAAAACCCAGTTTGGCTGGCATGTGATCAAGGTGGAAGAAACCAAAAAAGGCGAACAGCCGACCTTTGAAGAAAAGCGTAACGAGCTGGCCGCCGAAATGACCCAGGAAGCCTATAAGAAAATCATTGCCGATCTTCGCGCCGATGCGAAAATCGACAACACCCTGGAAACCCCGGAAGCCAAAGAAAGCAAATAAGCCAGCGCGCGTGCCATAAGGCACCCGATTGGCTTTATTGCAGACGATGAAACGGGGTTGGCCCAAGGGCCGGCCCCGTTTTTTATACAAGACAGCCCTTTGGTTACTAACGCATACTGGCAACCAAATTCGCATTGCCGGCAATAACCGGCCAGACAAGGGACATTATACACATGGCTGCACATTCCGTTTCACCGCTTGCCCCGGCTTCTTTTCCCGACCTGCCCGAAATTGACGGCGTGAAACTGCACACCGCCACCCTTGGCATTCGCTATAAGGGGCGCCCGGATGTGCTGCTGGCCGAACTGGCCGAAGGCACCAGTGTTGCCGCTGTTTTCACCACATCGACCACGGCATCGGCCGCTGTGCGCTGGGGCCGCGAAGCCCTGCGCGGGGGCAAGGCCCGGGCGTTTCTGGTCAATGCGGGCAATTCGATCGCCTTTACAGGCAAGGCAGGTGAACAGTTTGTCGCCGACGAGGTTGCCGCCACCAGCGCGCTTCTGTCTTGCGAAAAGAACGAGGTTTTCACCGCCTCCACCGGTGTGATCGGCGAACCCGCCACGGCGAACCGCATTACCGATGCCCTGCCCGCCATGCTGGAAGAAACCGCCACCTGGAGCAATGCCGCCCGCGCCATCATGACCACCGACACCTTTGCCAAAGGGGCAACCGCCAGCGCCGAAATTGGTGGCAAGGTTGTGAAAATCGCCGGTATTGCCAAGGGGTCAGGCATGATCGAACCCAACATGGCAACCATGCTGGCCTTCGTCTTTACCGATGCCAATATCCCGCATGCCACCCTTCAGGCAATGCTGGCGGACTGCAATGGCCGCAGCTTTAATGCCATTACGGTGGATAGCGACACCTCCACATCCGATACGCTGCTGTGTGCGGCAACCGGTGTGGCGGGCAACCCGGAATTTGATGATCCCGATGGTGCGGACCTGGCCGGTTTCAAAACCGCACTGGAAGCCGTGCTGGTCGATCTTGCCCATCAGATCGTGAGGGATGGCGAAGGGGCCAGCAAATTCATCACCGTCAATGTCACCTCGGCACTCAATGACGCCGAAGCCAAAATTGCTGCCAAGGCCATTGCCAATTCCCCGCTGGTGAAAACCGCCATTGCCGGTGAAGACGCCAACTGGGGCCGTATCGTTATGGCAGTTGGCAAATGCGGTGTGATGGCCGACCCCTACAAACTGACCGTATCCATCGGCGGCATTCCGCTGGCCCACAAGGGCGAACGTGTTGCCGATTTTGATGAAGCCCCGGTCACTGCCCATATCAAAGGGCAATATGTCGATATTGACGTTGATCTTGGTTTTGGCAATGGCAGTGCCACGGTCTGGACCTGCGATCTGACGCATGGCTATATCTCCATTAATGCCGATTACCGCAGCTGATTTCCAGCATCGCCGTTTTTGGCAACTGTCAAAGATTTTCGATAATTCCCCGTGTTTTCTAACGGTTTCAAAGGCGCCTTCGGGCGCCTTTGTCGTACCATGTCAGGCTTGGCTGTATCGGCTTTCTCCCCGCCTTTTCCTTGCATTTGATGTGATTTCAACCAATAATTAACAACTACAACAAAAAAACATCCATAAGGCGAAAATTTAACATATACGGCAAAGTCAGTATTTCCATTGCCCTTCCTTTTTTTCTGTACCGCGAAACCCCAAATACTCAAGGACAGGATGCAGTGTTTGGCAGGGCCAACAAATGGATAGAGTGCTGTTCGTCGATGATGACGAAAACATACTGAACGGATTACGCCGTCGGCTTCACGCCCGGCGGCCGGCATGGAAAACCCATTTTGCCACCAGCGGCAAAATGGCACTGGAAATATGTGACAGCACCGATATGGATGTCGTGGTAAGCGATATGCGCATGCCCAGCATGGATGGCTCCGCCCTGCTGGAGAAAATCCGCATTTCCCATCCGGCCACAACGCGCATCATTCTTTCCGGTTTTGCCGAAGACGAGGCGATTTTGCGCACCGTCGGCCCGGCCCACCAATATCTGGCCAAACCCTGTGACGAAGAATTGCTGGTCAGCACAATAGAACACGCCCTTGAACTGAAGGACATGTTGCAAAGGCCGGCCCTGCGCGCCTTGATGTCGGGTATTGATGCCATTGCCTCCCCGCCTGACACCTATATGCGGCTGGTCGAAGCCCTGGAAGACCCGATGGCCGGCAATGACAAAATTACCGCCATTGTTTCGGCCGATATTGCGCTAACAGCCGAAGTCTTAAAACTGACCAACTCGGCCTATTTCGCGATTACACAAAAAATCAGTTCGGTTTCCCACGCCATTCGCATGATCGGCATGGATACCCTGAAATCCCTGGCGCTGTTTATTGGCCTGTTTCAAAGTTTCACGGGGCCGTCACATGTAACCACGCGCCTGAAACGGCTTTGCCATCGCAGCCAGCAAATCGGCGTTACCGCCGCCCTGATTGCCGAGGCAGAAGGACTGGACAAACAAATTACACTGATGGTGCCATCCGCAGGAATGTTAAGCCATATCGGCAGCCTGGTTTTGATGATGAACAAACCCGACGAGATGCAGGACGTTATGGCACGGGTGGAAAGCGAAAACATCTCGATCATTGATGCCGAAACCGAACAGTTCGGGGCGGCCCACCCTGAAATCGGCGCATATCTTTTGGGGTTATGGGGCTTTCCCGGGCCGGTCGTGCAGTCTGTTGCCTTCCATCACACCCCATCGCGGGTGCCAGAACGCACCATGACACCCCTTGCCGCCATTTATGTCGCCCAGCTTTTATGCCGTGACATCAACAATGAAAAACGGGCCAAACCCTTCGCCGAGCAGATCGATATGGCCTATCTCGCCGAAATTGACAAAACCAACAGACTGGAAACATGGCGGCAAATCGCCATCACGGTAAACGACCAATACAAAGCCCTGACCAAATGACCAGAAAAGCCAGAAAAGGAGGGTGCGATGGAAACGGACAAGGTTCTTTTTGTTGATGACGATGAAAACCTGCTGCGTGGCGTTCGTCGCACCATGCGCGGCAAGTTCAATATGTCCATCGCCGTTGGCGGCGAACAGGCCTTAAAAACACTGGCCGAAGACGGTCCCTTTGCCGTCTGTATTGCCGATATGCGCATGCCCGGCATGACCGGTGTTGAACTGCTCGAAACCATTTCCAAAAAACACCCGGAAACCGTTGGCATCATGCTGACCGGCAATGCCGACCAGGGCACGGCCATCGAAGCAATCAATCGTGGCAGCATTTTCCGGTTTTTCAACAAACCCTGTGACGATGCCCTGCTTGAAAGCGGCATTCGCGCCGCCCTGCGCCAGTATCAGTTGATCACGGCGGAACGCAACCTGATCGAACAATCACTGGCCGGCAGCATCAAGGTACTGACCGATGTTCTCGCACAGCTGAACCCAACCATTTTTGGCCGCTCCATGCGCGTAAAACGGTGGTGCGACCAGGCTTCATCCGCCATCGAATATCCTCAGCCCTGGGAACTGGGGCTGGCTGCTCTGCTATGCCCAATCGGGATGGTCTCTCTGCCGCCCGACCTTCTCAGCCGCATGACAGGCGACAAACCGCTGCAACCACTTGAACGTGACATTGTCAAACGCACCCCCGAAGTCGCCGCCAGGCTGATTGCCAATATCCCCCGGCTCGAGAATGTTGCGGAAATTGTCGGTATGCAGAACCGTAATTTTGATGGCACCGGCTTTCCCGACAAAGGCCCGGCAGGCATGGACATTCCGCTTGGCGCACGGGTTTTGCGCATTCTGAATTCACTTGCTGAACGCACACAAAGCGACACCCTGGTGACGCAGGATTTTGACGAACTGCTTTATCACAAACACCGCTATGACCTGGACTTGCTGTCCCGGTTGCGGTCGCAACTTGCCACTGTTGATTCGGTTTATGATGAAACCATCTATCCCGACGGCCAGGAACTGACCATCGCCATCAAGGAATTGCGGGTGGGGGATTATCTTCTGACCGACCTTGAAACCACCGAAAACCGCATTTTGCTGACCCACGGAAACTTCATTTCCGAGGTCCAGTTGCAACGCCTGCGCATATTTGAACGGATTCACAAATTCCACGAACCAATTGATGTGCGCCGGGGAGGGAGCGGGTTAAAACGCAGCACCGACAGCCCCAAACCCGCCCCGGCGGGCAAAGCCGGGTCCGCTGCGACCAGCAGCACCACCGCCACACCACACAGCCAGGCTGCTCCATCCGTTGGACCGTCATCGCATGCGCAAGAACCAAAGGGCTGACACACATGACTGCTTCTGCCGCCATCCCCGAAACCGCCCTTGAGACGCCTGCGGAAACAAAAAATTTTTTGTCCTCCAATGACAAGGCCGATTTTGACCTGATCGCAGCCGTGCGCGAACTGGGCCTGCCCGATGACATTGCGGCACGGGTAGAACTGCTGATCGAAGCGCAGAAAAAACGCGAACACGAATCAGCCCAGCGCCTGCAAACCATCCTTGATAGTGTGGTGGAGGGCATTCTCATTGTAGATGGCGTGGGGCGCATTCAGGATTGCAACAAATCGGCCTGTGTGTTGTTGCGAACCGAACATGACCATCTGGTCAATTCCGGTGCCGATGAAATGTTCATCGACCGCAAAAACACCGTGCGCCACAAATTGCTGAACCGCTGCATCAATATCAGCAGCGGTATTTTGCGTTATGACTATACCGAAACAATGGGCCAGCGCCGCGATGGCGACAGCTTCCCGATGGAAATCATTGTCAGCCCGGCCCATTTCATGGGGGAAAACAGCTTTCTCTACATTTTCCGCGATATTACCCGGCGCAAACAGGCCGAAGAATCGCAAAAAAAGCTGGAAGGCGAATTGCGCGAAGCCCTGAAACTGGAAGCCATCGGCCATCTTGCCGGTGGCATTGCACATGAAATCAACACGCCCAGCCAATATATCCGCGATAACCTGAAATTCCTCAATGATGGTTATGGGTCTTTATCCCGCTTGTTGGGATCGGCGCTTAATACACTGTGGAAACATCGTGATGCCCTGCCTGAAGGCACATTTCGCGAATTTTCCAAACAGATGCGCGATGCCGACCTTGAATTTCTGCTGGATGAAATTCCCCATGCCACCCAGCAATCGCTAGATGGGATTAACCAGGTGGCGCGCATCGTGCTCTCGATGAAGGAATTTTCGCACCCAGGCAGCAGCGAAAAAACCGCCACCGACATCAACCGTGTCCTGTCCAACGTGATTGTGATTTCGCGCAACGAATGGAAACACAGTGCCGAACTGACCGAGGAACTTGACCCGGAATTGCCGCATATTCCGTGTTTTGTAAATGAAATTAACCAGGTTTTCCTGAACCTGATTGTCAATGCCGCCCAGGCGATTGAAATGTCAGGCAGAAGCGTTGAAGAAGGGCATATTCACGTTAAAACCACTGCGATTAATGATCAGATCCTGGTTAGCATCAGCGATAATGGCACCGGCATTGCCAAGGAAAACAGGTCCAAAATCTTTAACCCGTTTTTCACGACCAAGGAGGTCGGCAAGGGCACGGGTCAGGGCCTGTCGATTACCCACGATATTGTACAAATTAAACATGGCGGGCGGATCTGGTTTGAAACCCAAATGGGCAAAGGCACCACCTTCCATGTTCTGCTCCCCGGCGAGGACCGTAGTGGCGCCAAAACACCTGCGGCTGATAAAAAGAAATAAGGATGCGATGCCAAAACGCTGTAAAATTATTCAAAGCGCATCTTAACGCGGGGCGAACAAAATGATCATTGCCCCGGCAATGCACAGGCTGGCCCCGGCCAGGTCCCACCGGTCGGGACGCATGCCTTCGATCAGCCACAACCAGCCTAATGAAGCGGCAATGTAAACCCCGCCATAGACCGCATAGGCCCGCCCGGCAAAGGCGCTGTCCACCCGTGTCAGCAAAAGGGCAAATACCACCAGCGACACAATGCCAGGCAACAGCCACATCGCCGATTTTCCCGCCCGCAACCATGACCAGAAGGCAAAACAGCCGGCTATTTCGGCAAGGGCTGCCAAAATATAAACCAATATCGACATCGGCCTTCTCTCCGATCATGTACAAAAAAGGGCCTTTGATATGTTGCTGATCGCGTTCAAAGGCCCTTTCAATCATTTCATTGCGACGGTTTAATAAATGTTAGAAAGCCGGGCGCAAATCACCGGCATATTTACCGGCCCAGTTGGTCAGAACCGGGGTCAGGCAATCCTTCAGGGTTTCGGCCCGGGCATCGTCAATCACGCCATGACGGCGCAACAATGCCCCCATGGCAACTTCGGCCCCGCGCTGGGCACCATCATCGATCTTAAGGGCAACGCCCAGCCCCTGTTTGGGAAATGCTGCGCAATAAACGCCTTCCGCCCCAACCTTGACCAGGGCATCTTCACCACACACTTCCATCACCTTAGTGCAAAAACGGCCTGTGCCCGCCACCATAAACGGATCCGCCGCACAGCCCTTACGAATGCGTTCAATCGCCTTTTTCCGGGTATCCGACAGCCCTGACGGATCCGCCATGCGGGCCATTGCCAGGCCCAGATCGCGCAGGCGCATGCCAATAACCGGGATACCACAGCCATCAATACCGCGCGGGGTATCGGACAAATCGCAATCACCCATTTCTTCAAGCACGCGAATAAGGCGCTGCTGCACCGGATGGGCTTCTTCAATATAACCTTCCGGGTCTTCACCCAAATGCACCGCCGTCGTCAAAAAGCCCGAATGCTTGCCCGAACAGTTATTGTGCGCCTTGGTCAGTTGCACATGGTCTACCGCCTGTTCAATGGCCGATGCCGGGCGCAGCGAATAATGCGGCGCACATGCAAGCGTTTCAACCGACAGTCCCAGCTTTTCCAGCCATGCCGCCACAGTATGGGCATGGCGTTCCTCGCCATTATGCGATGAACAGGCCAGGGCAATATGCTGGTCTTCCAGATCAAAGGCATCGGCAGCGCCGCTTTCGAGCAGCGGAATGGCCAATAGCGGCTTGATGGCAGAGCGCGGATACATCAGCGCGTCAATATCGCCGCCCTGCTCGATCATCGTGCCATCGGCCTTCATCACCACATAGCGGCCCCGATGAAAACTTTCGACCATCGTGCCCCGGGTCGCTTCGGCAAGAATGGGATTGGCAATATTCGACATAAAAAGCTCCGCACTTATCGGGAGGACGCAAAAACAGCATATCTGCCCTCTCCTATGCCTGAAATGACCGGCAAAAGGCAAGAACCGTTACAAACCACAGTGCAGCAAAAGTGCAGCTTTTTCCGTGTTCATTCCCGCCTTACGCCAACAAGGGAACGATGCCCATGTCGCAGTCATCAAAACACGCAAAAATAGATATATAATTAGAATTTAATCAACCTTAACAGGAAGCAGAAATGAAACGCATGCTTTTTGCCATTTGCATCATGATCATAGTGCAGACTTTTACCGGGCCCGCCTATGCCGAGGACAAATGGCTTAATCCCCAGGACGCCATCTCACAGCTCTGGTCTGCCCGTGCCCCAGCGGGAGAAGGCAAGAACTGGCCGGTTGACCAGTGCAATAATTGGAATGCCTTGCCTGCCAACATTAAGGCCGCGTCAACCAGAACAAATTCCGGCCTGGTCATTCCCACCGTGGGTATTGATCGCGCAGTACTGACCAATGGCCTAAAACAAATGGCAACATCGCTACTGGCCTATGACCTGGACGAAACAGAAGCTGGCCATTTCTACCCAACGGCAGACATCGATGGCCCGTTAAATATGGATGCCAGATTTTGGCAAGTTGCGGCCCGTTCCCCGCATGGCAATGCACTGGATCATCTGCCTGTTGTCAATATCTCAAACTTTCAGAACCAGCTTCATATGACAGAAGTCCTGAAAGATAAAAACAGAGCCGAGGTCATGGATACGCTTAATCATACCGGTAACATGTCCAACAGTCAGCGATGGAACTATTACGCCGCGCGGTTTTCCAAGGTAGGCAAGGACACCATTCCGCTCACGGGGTATGTCGAATTTACGCAAAATGAAATCTTCCAGGATAACCAGTATGCGTATGCCGAAGCCGATGGGCGCATCGTCTATGACTATGTCAATAAAATCGTCTATTATACCCCCGCCCATTACAAACTTTGGAAAAAGGCGGATTTCGCACCAGACAATTCACCGGCATATGACTGCAATCCGGCTGGAACATGCTGCGATGCGTTCTTTAAAATAGCCGATACAAAATAACATATTTGCCATGTTAGACCGGACAGCAATCATGCCGATCTGTCCGGTCATCACCTGCCTTTGAAGCGCCACGCATTTCGGATCATTACGAAACCACGGGTATCGCTGTTTCGTTTTTATATTCCTTCAATACCAGGCTGGACTGCACATCGCGCACATTGGGCATGGACAGCAATTTGTGCGTTACAAAATCGCCAAAACTTTCAATATCGCGGGCCAAAGCCATTAATAAAAAATCCTGCCGCCCCGTCATCGCCCAGCAGGACAAAACTTCCGGCAGGTCATTCATGGCGCGGGCAAAATCCTCGGTCCCGACCTCGGTATGGCGTTGCAGGCGGACCTGCACCGTTGCCAGCACCCCCAATCCCATTTTTTTACGGTCCAGCAACGCAACCGTTTTACGAATCAACCCTGCCGCCTCAAGCTGCTTGACCCTGCGCAGGCACGGTGATGGCGACATTCCCACAAACTCGGCCAGTGCCACATTGCTGATCCCGGCATCCTTTTGCAGAATATTCAGGATTTTCACATCGGTGGCAGACAATGTTATTTCGGTCATTTTTACCTCAATATTCCAATTATCATGTCACATTATGACACACAACCCGCAAAACCACATCCACTTCGCCGGGAAATGACGCCGAATTTGATGTAAAATTGAAAGCCTGAAAACAGCAAAACCGGTCCCAGAATGCCGGGCAAAAACGATCAGTGAGGACGTCATGAACAAGTTTCAGGCCGAAAAACCATTCGCCCCCAGCGAGGATCCTTCCTTTAGCAAGGTCGATTCCACAACCGACCAAACGGCACATCAACCGCCCGCCCCAAATTTGCGCGGTGATTACAGCCAGGTACATGACGATTACACCGTCGATCAGGACTGGGAGAAATATACCGACGCCGAACATGCCCTGTGGCGCGAACTTTACCAGCGACAAAGGGCGATTTTACCCGGCAAGGCTGCCGATGATTTTATCGCCAATCTGGCGCGCATGGATGCGGCAAATGCGATTCCCCGCTTTGATAAAATCAGCGAACAACTTTTTGCCGCCACCGGCTGGCGGCTGGTCGCGGTACCCGGCCTGGTGCCCGACGATAACTTTTTTGGCCATCTTGCCAACCGGCGTTTTCCCGTCACGGTGTGGCTGCGCAAACCCGAAGAAATCGACTATCTGGTGGAACCCGATATTTTCCACGATTTTTTCGGCCATGTGCCGATGCTGTTTGATCCGGTCTTTGCCGATTATCTGGCCGCCTATGGCGCAAAGGGACCCGAAGCCATCCGCCAGGGTGCGCTCAAGCAGCTTGCCCGGCTGTACTGGTACATGGTCGAATTTGGCCTGATCAAAACGAAAGACGGTCTGCGCGCCTATGGTGCGGGCATGTTATCGTCAAAAAGCGAGACTTTATATTGCCTTAACGATCCAAAACCCAATCGCATCGGATTTGCACTGGAACGTGTGATGCGAACAGATTACAAGATCGACGATTTTCAAAAAACCTACTTTGTCCTTGAAAGCTATGACCAGCTTTTCGAGGCCACCTTGCAGGATTTTGGAGATCTCTATACGCGGCTGGCCGCCCTGCCGGTGATTCCACCTTCCGGGGTATTGGCATCAGACCGCGTGTATCACTTCGGTAACGAAGGATACGCCTTCGATGGCACCAATTAAAACCAGGTGCCTGGACAAGGGAGCTTGCCCGCCGGTTGCTGCAATGTGACCGGCGGGTTTTATTTTGCCAGGTAGAACCGGCACAAAAACCATCAGACTACCGGTTAGTGACTTATCACATTTTCCAGAACACGATTAAGCTGTGCAACCACCACCATCGGGCTGGAATCCTTGCTGATAAAATCGGCCGCCCCCAGGGCCTCGGCCTGGGCACGGGTATCGGCATCAAAATGGGCAGAGAAAAACAGAACCGGTACATCGCAGGAGCGCGGAAACCGGCGGCGTATTTCACAAAAGGCTTCAAAGCCGCTCATGCCGGGCATTTCCAGATCCAGAATGATGGCGCGCGGCGCCAGGCCATCCAGGGAATCGATCAGGTCATCGGCGCAATCAAATCCCGCAACCGCGTAACCGGCACGGCGCAAAACCGTTTCAAGGGCGGCTTTGGCACTCGGGCTATCATCTGCAAAGGCAACCAGACCCGACAGGTTGGGATAAGGTCGCACGGCGCTTAGCGCGTTCATGAATGGCTTCTCTCCGAATTTCAGGACATCCCGACCATAGACACTGAAAATGTCGAATTGGTTAAATGTCGAAATTTTGCCGCAATTAAACGGCTTGTTCGTTTCATCCTGCGGCAAACTTGAGCAAATCTGCCATTTTCGGCCAAATTCCCCGAACGGGAAAAATCATTTGCAACGCTTCTCACCCCCGTCACACAGCTTTGACACCCCTATTTGACAAGAACTTTGTTAATTCAAATTCCATCATGTCCCCGCAAACGCCCCTGCCAAAACCGGCCTCTGCCACCAAAGTCTGAGACCGGCATTTCTATTTTGCGATGTCCGCTGCTTTCACCGATTTTGGGGCACCGCCCTATTGAACATTGAGATTAAAGGATTTTCTCGCCCCGTTACGGCAACTTTGCCGCCCCTATCCGGATAAATAGGTATTTCCATGCCTATTTACTGAATTGAGGGAGGGTGCTATAAACAGGACCGTCGCAACAAGGCGACATGAAACCTTTTCCGGGAATTCGGTGCGGCATCTGCCAAAGCCGAAACTGCCCCCGCAACTGTTGGTTCCGTACCGTCAGACCAAAAAAACAGGGCCTGTCATCACGATGGAACAAGTCAGATTACCGGGAATGTTTCGCTCTCTAGCTGGCCGGGCGGGGTGTACCGGGCGACGGGGACCCACAGCACCGCATATGACCATGCCGGTGTTTCCTATCGACCGCGACCGGGAGCAACCATGACCGATCAGAGCTTGAAACTGGCATCTGAATTTCCGCCTGCCGATTATGCGGCCTGGCGCAAACTGGCCGAAGCCGCCCTGAATGGCGCGCCGTTTGACAAAAAACTGGTCACGCATCTGCGCGACGGTTTTGACATTCAGCCCATTTACACAGCCGACGATCTGGATGGTGACACGGCACAAATCCATGCGGGCCTGGTTGACACCCACCAACAGCTTCCCAGCGGCGACGATGCTGCCGCAACCGGCTGGGACATTCGCCAGCTTCATGCCCACCCGGACCCCAAAGCCGTTAATTCCGCCATTCTCGAAGATCTGGAAAATGGTGTGACATCGGTTTTGCTGCGCCTGGATCATGCCGCGCGCTTTGGCAATGCCCCCAGCGGCGATGATGCCGGGCTGGGCGGTGTGATGGTTTATAACCTTGATGATCTGAATAGCGCACTTAAAGGTGTTTACACCAACCTGGCCCCCATCGCGCTGGATGGCGGGGCGGCGGCCATTCCCTTTGCCGCATTGCTGGCCGCGCGCATCGCCCAGGACGAAAGCAGCAAAGATGCTGCCCCGGCCTTTAACCTGGACCCGATTGGCACGCTTGCGCGCGAGGGTTACTGCCCCACCAATATCGAGGATGCGCTGGAACAGGCAGCCTCCTTTACCAAAACCATTTCAACAACGCTGCCCCATGCCACGGCAATCAATGTCAACAGCACCGGCTGGTACAATGCCGGAGCCACCGACAGCATGGAACTTGCCATTGCGCTCGCAACCGGGCTTGCTTATTTCCGCGCACTGGTCGAAGGCGGCATGGACGGGGCCAAGGCAGCAGCCAGCATCACCTTTACCACCGCCATTGGCAGCGACTTTTTTGCCGGTATCGCCAAGCTGCGTGCCCTGCGTTTGATGTGGCGGCGTGTTTTGCAGGCATCGGACGTTAAAGATGGCACGGTTTCGATAACCGCGATGTCGGCCGAACAGGTGATGACCAAGGTGGACCCGTGGGTGAATATGCTGCGCACCACAGTCACCAGCTTTGCTGCCGGGCTGGGCGGGGCCGATAGCGTGATATGCCTGCCCTATGACCATGCCATTGGCCTGCCTGACAGTTTTTCACGCCGCATTGCCCGCAACACGCAACTGATTTTGCAGGAAGAAAGCAATGTGCACCGCGTCATCGACCCGGCTGGGGGTTCGTGGTTTATTGAAAACCTCACCCGTGATCTTGCCCTGAATGCCTGGCAGAAATTCCAGGAAATTGAGGGCAAAGGCGGCATTGTCAGCGCCGTTGAAAATGGCAGCCTGGCCCGTGAAATTGCCGATCTGTGGCAAAAGCGCGAATCGCGTGTTGCCACACGGCGTGAACCATTAACCGGTGTGTCCGAATTCCCCAATATTGACGAAGCCGCCGTAACCTGCGAGGTACCCGATATCGCAGCCCTTCGCGCCGCTGCCGCATCTCGCTCCGGCACTGCCGATGATAAAATCGGCCATGACTTTGCCGATCTGGTCAAGGCCGCAAAAAACGGGGCCAGCATCGCGCAGCTTTTTACCGCTCTTTATGGCGGCGCAACACCAACCCGCATTACCCCACTTCCCCAGCATCGCCTGTCTGAAGCCTTCGAGGGCAATCGCAGGCGGGCATCGGCCCACAAGCAGGAAACCGGCACGGCACCACAAATTTTCCTGTGTAATATTGGCCGTGTTGCCGAACATACGGCGCGGGCCTCCTTTTCCCGAAATTTCTTTGGCGCTGGCGGGATAGAGGCAATTGCCAATAATGGCTTTGCCAATGGTCATGATGCCGCCAAAGCCTTCGGCGATAGCGGGGCCAAAGTCGCCATCATTTGCGGATCAGACACCCAATATGCCGAACATGCCGCCAAAATGGCAAAGGCCTTAAAGGCGGCCGGGGCCAGCAGAATTTACCTTGCCGGGCATCCCGGCGATAATCGCGCTGCCTTTGAGGCAGCAGGCATTGATGATTTCATTTTTATGGGGTCGGATGTGATTGCCACAACCACCGCCACCCTTGACCATCTGGGAGTGAAATAACCATGACCCGGATCCCCGATTTTTCCGACCTGCCCCTGTTTGACAACACTGGTGATGCGCCCAAAGCCCCCGCATCGGGCGTGCCGTGGCATACCCCCGAAGGCATTGATGTAAAGCCGGTTTATGGCAGCGATGACCTTGCCGGGCTGGACCATTTGCACACCATGCCGGGCATGCCGCCCTTTTTGCGCGGCCCCTACCCCACCATGTATGTGCAGCGCCCCTGGACGATCCGCCAATATGCCGGTTTTTCCACCGCCGAGGAATCCAACGCCTTTTACCGCCGCAACCTTGCCGCCGGGCAAAAGGGCCTGTCCATTGCCTTCGACCTTGCCACCCATCGCGGCTATGACAGCGACCATCCCCGTGTTGCGGGCGATGTCGGCATGGCCGGTGTGGCAATTGACAGCATCTATGACATGCGCACCCTTTTTGATGGCATCCCGCTCGATCAAATGTCGGTGTCCATGACCATGAACGGCGCGGTTTTGCCGGTGATGGCGCTTTATATCGCCGCGGCCGAAGAACAGGGCGTTAAACATGCCCAGCTTTCCGGCACCATCCAGAACGACATTCTCAAAGAATTCATGGTGCGCAACACCTATATCTATCCGCCCAAACCCTCGATGCGCATCATTTCGGATATTTTTGCCTTTACCTCGCAAAACATGCCGAAATTCAATTCCATTTCGATTTCCGGCTATCACATGCAGGAAGCCGGGGCGACGGCGGACCTGGAACTGGCCTATACCCTGGCCGATGGCGTGGAATATGCCCGTGCGGGCATGGAAGCCGGGCTGGATATTGATAAATTCGCCCCGCGCCTGTCGTTTTTCTGGGCGATTGGCATGAATTTCTTTATGGAAATTGCCAAAATGCGCGCCGCCCGCATGATCTGGGCCAAGCTGATCAAACAGTTTGATCCGCAAAGCAACAAGTCGCTTTCCCTGCGCACGCATAGCCAGACATCGGGCTGGTCACTGACCGCGCAGGATGTGTTTAACAATGTGATCCGCACCTGTGTCGAGGCCATGGCCTCCACCCAGGGCCACACCCAGTCGCTCCATACCAATGCGCTGGACGAGGCCCTGGCCCTGCCGACCGATTTTTCCGCCCGCATTGCCCGCAATACCCAACTGTTTTTGCAGCAGGAAAGCGGCACCACCAACGTGATCGATCCGTGGGGCGGCAGTTATTATGTCGAACGTCTCACCCGCGATCTGGCCGAAAAGGCCTGGGCCCATATCGCCGAGGTCGAAGAACAGGGCGGTATGGCAAAGGCGATTGAAGCAGGCATCCCGAAAATGCGCATCGAAGAAGCCGCCGCCCGCACCCAGGCCCGTATCGATAGTGGCCGCCAGTCACTGGTCGGTGTGAACAAATACCGCGTCACCGATGACCGCCCGGTGGATGTTTTGCAGGTTGATAATGCCGAAGTCCGCCGCCAGCAAATTGCCAAGCTGGAACGTTTGCGCGCCGAGCGTGACGATGCAAGTGTTGAAAGTGCCTTGACCGCGCTGACCAACGCGGCAGGTGAAAAATCGGGCAATTTGCTGGAACTGGCCGTGCAGGCCGCCCGGGCAAAATGCACGGTTGGCGAAATTTCCGACGCGCTGGAAAAGGTTTATGGCCGCCATCAGGCCGTCATCCGCTCCATTGCCGGGGTTTATAAAACCGAGGTCGGGGCCAATAACGCCGCACTCGAAAAGGTTGCCAAGCTGATTGACGCCTTTAACGAGGCCGAAGGCCGCCGCCCGCGCATCCTGATTGCCAAAATGGGCCAGGACGGCCATGACCGGGGGCAAAAAGTCATCGCCACCGCCTTTGCCGATTTGGGCTTTGATGTGGATATTGGCCCGCTGTTCCAAACACCGGAAGAGGCCGCCCGCCAGGCGGTTGAAAACGATGTGCATATTGTCGGTGCAAGCTCGCTTGCCGCAGGTCACTTAACCCTGGTGCCGCAATTGCGGGCCGAGCTGGATAAACTGGGCCGCGAAGACATCATGATTGTGGCGGGGGGCGTGATTCCGCCACAGGATTTCGACAAACTGTTTGCCGCCGGGGCCGAGGCGATTTTCCCGCCCGGCACCGTCATTGCCGAAGCCGCCAGCGAGTTGCTTGAAAAGCTGCTGGAGGGGGAAACATCTGACGCGGCATAACCCACTAGAAAAGGTCGAGCCCGGTGAAAACATAAAACCGCCGGGCTTGCCGATACAATCGATGCCGCCTTATGATGCAACACGACGAAATTGCGCGACAAAAAGGATTCCCGGTGAAGGAAACCCTGCGAACCATTCCCGGCACCAGCAGCACCACCAGCCCGCGCCCCCGGGCCAAGCGGCGCGTTCTAAGCACCGATGACATTGTCGAAGGCATCCTTGCGGGCAACCGCACCATTCTGTCACGCGCCATTACCCTGGTTGAAAGCCGCAAGGCCGAGCATTTTGTCCAAGCACAACAGGTGCTTGAACAGCTCATGCCGCATACCGGCGGGTCTCGGCGCATCGGCATTACCGGCGTACCCGGTGTTGGCAAATCCACCTTTATCGAGGCCTTTGGCACCAAGCTAACCCGCGAAGGGCACAAAGTCGCCGTGCTGGCGGTTGATCCGACCAGTGCACGGTCTGGCGGGTCCATACTGGGTGATAAAACCCGGATGAACGATTTGTCGATTGACCCGAATGCCTATATCCGCCCCTCGCCCAGCAGCGGGTATTTGGGCGGGGTTAACCGCATGACGCGTGAAACCATTTTGCTGTGCGAGGCCGCCGGGTTTGACGTGGTGCTGGTCGAAACCGTCGGGGCCGGGCAAAGCGAAACCATGGTTTCGCAAATGACCGATTTCTTTTTGGTGCTGATGCTGCCCGGTGCGGGCGATGAATTGCAAGGCATCAAAAAGGGTGTGCTGGAAATTGCCGATTTAATCGCGGTCAATAAATCCGACGCCGACCCGGCCAAGGCCCGCGAAGCAAAGCGCGAATATTCATCGGCCCTGCGCATTTTACAACCTTCCAGCCACCTCTGGCGTCCGCAATCCATGATGGTGTCCTCGCTAACGCGCGAGGGGCTGGATGAGGTCTGGGACCTGATCAAACAGCACCGCCAGATCATGGAAAAAGAAGGCGAATTTGCCGCCAAACGTGCCCGCCAGCAACATGACTGGATGTGGACCATGCTGCGCGACCGCCTGCTGGAAACCTTCACTCGGCGCGAGGATGTCAAATCACGCCTGAAAACACTGGAAAGTGGCGTTCTGGATGGCACAATCAATCCAACTTCCGCTGTCGAAGAACTGTTAACGATAATCTCTTAACCAGACTATTTAAGATGGAGGAGGGAGACATTTCATTACAGCATCATACGCTTGAGTAAGCATAATAATTTTACCATACAAGCTAGATACTCTATCAAACCCTGAATCGAGGGAAATAATTTTTTTAATAGTTTCAGTCATCAATTCTTCCAGTCTTTTAATTCTCGAATCACCAGAACAATAAACACTACTCCCCTTGGAAATATACAAATCTTTGTGAATAATATAAATAGAATCAATCACGCTAGATGAGCCAAAAAATTCATAATAATTAAGACAAAACCTCAACCTCTCTAAACCGTTAGATATAGAATATTTAACAAATTCATTCAACTCACCATCCCTCATGTAATCTGAATAAAATTCTTCAAAATCGGCTAAAATTTTACTTACATCGTCTTCTTTAAGAACAAAAATAGGAAAAACTCTATTCATCTCACTTGATACCGCCCGTAATCTAGCAACATCAATATCTCTAATTATAGATTTTGAGATATTGTTAAACACCTTATTTAAATTTGGCGCGTCAAAAAGATGCATTAACCTTTCGCAAGAAGATTTGACTTCATTCACAACGTCACGATCGACATGATCCTCATTCAGATAATCAAGCAAAAACAAAAGCTCAACTATTCTCTCTTTATATATCTCACAAGCAAGAAGCGGGTTCTCGAACTTATTAAACATGGAAATCAACGCAGAAATAACATTTTCATTTGAAGAAATTTTAGCATCTCTAATACTGAGGCACATGCTTGAAACCTCTTTTGCCAAGTTTGTCCTTTTCATACAGTCCTCCCAAAAAAAATTATGCGAAATATTTCATTAAACCAAAAACAGAAATTTCAGCATGCGAAGGCTGAAATTTAAAATCACACAGGATAATTTACCATACGATTCCATTTCCAAGTAGATACTTTATGCTGGAAAAATCACGCCCAATCAATTCTTTTCACCGTTCATGAATATTTTTTCTGAAGTTGTCAGACAATTTACACCGACATTCTCCAACACGCATCAAAAAACCAGATGACAATGCCTTTTATATTCATCCTTAATACCAGAAAAACAGTCAAAGGAATATCGGCACACCTTTGCCAACTAATTTTTTAATAACGACAACTATTTTTTCTTGCAAAAATAAAATTTTTCGATGAAAGGTCTGCCCCCTAGAAGCAACTATCCTCGTGATACAGGAAGTCATTTTACTCTGCTAAGCTAATGCTGTTGGCCTAGTGCTTATGATCCCGCAAATGACCGATTTCTTTTTGGTGCTGATGCTCCCCGGGGCGGGCGATGAATTGCAAGGCATTAAAAAGGGTGTGCTGGAAATTGCCGATTTAATTGCGGTCAACAAATCCGACGCCGACCCGGCCAAGGCCCGCGAAGCCAAACGCGAATATTCATCGGCCCTGCGCATTTTACAGCCTTCCAGCCACCACTGGCGTCCGCAATCCATGATGGTATCCTCGCTCACGCGCGAGGGGCTGGACGAGGTCTGGGACCTGATCAAACAACACCGCCAGATCATGGAAAAAGAAGGCGAATTTGCCGCCAAACGTGCCCGCCAGCAACATGACTGGATGTGGACCATGCTGCGCGACCGCCTGCTGGAAACCTTCACCCGGCGCGACGATGTCAAATCACGCTTAAAAACACTGGAAAATGGCGTTCTCGAAGGCACAACACACCCCACTGCGGCTGTCGAGGAATTACTCGGCCTGATCCATTCAGCAAACCAGGGCCGCTAATTTCTCCGTGCTTTTATCGTCCCGATCACGCTAGAACTCTCACATCGCCTTAGGGTCATGACCCTAGCTGATCGACGTGAATGGGAGCCAGCGGCACATGAAAAAGAAGGTCTATGTGTTGGGCGCCTACGGACTGATTGGATCAGCCTGTGTGCGCCACCTTCTTCACGCCGGTTTTGATGTAACGGGCGTGGGACGATCCCTTGGAAAAGGCCTGCAAAGCAATAACCGGATAAATTGGTGTATCGCGGATATTGCCAGAGCTTCTGTATCTGACTGGTCGGAAATGCTCAAAGAGGCCGACATCGTGGTAAATGCCGCCGGTGCGCTTCAGGATGGCGGCCGGGACAACCTTGAGGCCATTCATGTCACGCTGATCGAAAACATCACCCGCGCCCTTGAGGGGCGAGATGTGCAGTTCATTCAAATATCCGCTGCCGGTGCAACCGAACAGGCTTCGACATCCTTCATGCAAAGCAAGGCACGCGGCGACCGGATACTGATCAATAGCCACCTCAACTGGCAGATATTTCGCCCATCCCTTGTCATTAGCCGGGATGCCTATGGTGGCACGGCACTATTACGGGCTGCTGCAGCCTTTCCGTTGATCAATTTTCAGATATTTCCGGACACCCCGATACAAACGGTCTCGATTGATGACGTGACCTATGCGGTTGTCAAAGCGGCGAACGGTGTAATCCCGGCGGGAACCATTGCCGACCTTACCGAAGAGGATTCACATCGTTTTGACGAACTCAAAGCGGCCTTTCGTCAATGGCTTGGTTTGCCTGCATGGACGATAAACGTGAAAATCCCCGACGCCATAACGCGCTTGCTGGGGAAATGTGCCGACCTTGCCGGGTTGCTGGGATGGCGTGCACCTTTGCGCACGAATGCCCTGAAATCCTTGCAGGATGGCATCATCGCTGATGCAGATAGCTGGCAAAAAACCGGCAACCCGCCATGCCGGTCGCTCGAAGATACGTTATCAGCCATGCCTGCAACCGTGCAGGAACGCTGGTTTGCCAGGCTCTATATGATGTTGCCCCTGGCAATCGGCATCCTGTCTTTGTTCTGGATTGCAAGTGGCGCCATCGGTCTTTACGCGCTGAATGATGCCGGGCACATTCTGGTTGATCGTGGCATGTCGTCAGAGGCAGGCACGTTTCTGGTGATCATCGGGGCGGTTGCCGATATTGCGCTTGGCACAGCAGTGCTGGCGCGCAGGTTCAGCAAATATGCGTGCCTTGGCATGATTGCCGTGTCTGCCGGATACCTTATCAGCAGCCTGGCAACAGCACCCGACCTCTGGCTTGACCCGCTGGGGCCTTTAGTGAAGGTCGTGCCTTCCATCATCCTGACATTGTTTACCCTTAGCATTCTGGATGACAGATGACATATCATATACTGCTTTATGCCCATATCATTGGTGCATGCGTATTGCTGGGAACCGGCGCCGGTATCGCGTTCTTTTTCGTTGTCTCAAATTACTGGGGAACGCCCGAGATGATCGGGCATGTCGGGCGGATTGTCGTTCTGGCCGACACCGTATTTACCGCGACCGCTGCGGTAATTCAGCCCATTACCGGATACTTTCTTGCCCAAGAAGCAGGCTGGTCGCTTGGCGAACCCTGGATCATGCTCTCGCTGGGGCTTTATGTCATTGTCGGAATATTCTGGCTGCCGGTCGTCTGGATTCAAATACGCCTTCGCAATATGGCGCAGGAAGCCGCACGGCTTGGAACTGGCCTGAATGAAAACTATCGGAAGCTTTATCGTATTTGGGTAATCTTCGGCTTTCCGGCCTTCATCGCCGTCATGCTGATCGTTTGGCTGATGATTTCAAAACCATATATCTGATGCGTGCAGGCCTGTTACATCAACGCCTGCACGCATCAAAAATTCACAAAGACTTACTTGCTCTCGGATTCCTTAAGCTTTTCCTTAAGCATCTTCAATTTGTCGACGGCTTCCTGAATTTCGCGATCAACATGGGAATAGCTTTCCCGTTCGTCACGCGGCATGGCTTCGAGTTCATCCAATGCTTTTTCCACGATATACAGCATCGCTAGGATCCTCCAAATTTTGACTTATGCAATCTTTTATAATCAAACCAATTCCAAACGCCTGCAAAACAGCCGCAGGCCAGCTTCGTTCTATTCTATCGGCCTATCAGATAAATAGGGCTTTGCAATAAAAATAACCAGTCTTGATCACTTCGTTTTGACCACCAAAAGGGTAGCTATCCATCTTTCCCGATACCAAACCAGATAGGGTATATAGACCGACGACTTTACCATACCGAAACGCGCAAAATGACGCTGCGCAATGCCATACCAGATTATAACGCTTTTTGCACTGTACCAGTTACTGCCCATTTGTTCTTTTTTTACCCAAACTCCGCTTGACGATCCTGCGCGACACCGGCAAAACACGGATTGATACTGGCACACGGCGTGATACAGAAAAAACGGCCCTTGCGCCTGTTGATCCGCCTGCATGACGGTCCGGCTACACCCTGATCGCTACTGGAAATCGGCTTTAGGAACATAGAAAATGACGCAGTTGGTGCTGGCACCAATGGAAGGGCTTGTGGACTGGCGCGTTCGGCAATTGCTGAGTGCGGTGGGCGGCTTTGACCAATGCGTGACCGAATTTATCCGGGTGTCCCAAACCCTGTTTCCCGCCCATGTGTTTTATCGCTATTGCCCCGAATTGCACCAGGGCGGCCAAACCGCCAGTGGACAGCCCGTTCTGGTCCAGCTTATGGGCCATGACCCTCAATTATTGGGTGAAAATGCCGCCTTTGCCGTTGAACTGGGGGCACCGGGCATTGACATCAATTTTGGCTGTCCGTCCAAAACGGTTAATAAACGCGAAGCCGGGGCATCGCTGTTAAAATGCCCGGAAAACCTGTTTAACATTGTACGGGCCGTGCGGGCCGCCGTGCCCGCCCACATCGCGGTGAGCGCCAAAATCCGCCTGGGTTATGCCGATAAAACCCTGTTTCTGGAAAACGCCCGTGCGGTTGAAGAAGGCGGTGCCCAGCATTTAACCGTCCATGCACGCACCAAAATGGAAGGCTACAAGCCCCCCGCACACTGGGAATATCTGGCCCGCATCCGCGAAGTCCTTTCCATCCCCATGACCGCCAATGGCGAGATCTGGACCATCGAGGATTATATCCGCTGTCGCGATATTTCCGGCTGCACCTCCTTTATGCTGGGGCGCGGGGCGATTGCCTGCCCGGACCTGGCCGCCCGCATCAAGGCCTTTGAAAGCGGCAAAACCCCATCAAAGCAAAGCTGGGCTGATGTTTTAGGCATCCTGCTGGCCTATATCGACCTTCTGGCCGCAGACGGTGCCACCGAAAACCACCAGGCCGGGCGCATCAAACAATGGGTTTCGATGATGCGCAAAGGCCACAGCACCGCCGCGACCTGCTTTGACGAAATCAAACGCATTCGCGATATTCATGACCTTCGCGCCAAACTGACCGAAGACCGTGAAAAACCCGAAAACAGGCATCATGACAAGCTGATCGCAGCTTAACATCGCCGATAATTGAGCCACCATGTCTTTGTCAGCTCTCACCATACGCCCCTATGAACCACAAGATTGCGAACAATTGCTCGAAATCTGGCTGGCCGCATCGCGCCTGGGACATGCCTTTTTGGGGAAAAGCACGTTGTTGGATCAACGCGCCATCGTGCGCGATGTCTATTTGCCGCAAGCGGAAAACTATGTGGCCCTATCGGGCCAAACCCCGGTCGGATTTATCGGTTTGCTGGACTGTTTTATCGGCGGTCTTTTTGTCGATCCGGCCTTTCATGGCAAAAATATTGGCCGGGCCCTGGTCGAACATGTCAGCCCGTTCAAACCGTGGCTGGAACTTGAGGTTTACGCCGCCAACCCGCTGGCCCCGCCCTTTTACCGCAAGCTGGGTTTTCACGAAATATCGCGCCGCGCCAACGATGATGAAGGCCGCCCGTTTGAACTGATCCGTATGCAGCGTGAGCAACAACAACAGGTCTAAAAATGGAAATCCCCGCCGGTGACGGGGATTTCCGTTAAATAAAACGGGTCAAACCGGGCAACCCCTAGCTTGCCTTGGCCAGCATCCCGTGCGGGTCGAGCACGAATTTCTTGGCTGCCCCCTGATCAAAGCTTTTATAACCCTGTGCCGCATCTTCCAGCGAAATAATCTGGGCATTAACGATGTCGGCAATGTTCAGACGATCATGCAAAATCGCCTGCATCAGTTGGCGGTTATATTTGATCACCGGGGTTTGACCGGTATGGAAGGACTGCGCCTTTGCCCAGCCCAGACCAAAACGCAGCGACAGGCTGCCCTGCTTGGCCGCATCATCCACCGCACCGGGATCTTCGGTGACATACAGGCCCGGAATACCAATGGAACCCGCAGCCCGGGTGATTTCCATCATCTGGTTCAACACAATCGCGGGCTGTTCGCCGCCGCTGTGCCCCTTGGCCTCAAAACCCACAGCGTCAATGGCGCTGTCCACTTCGGGGCTGCCGGTGATTTCGGCAATCATTTCGCCCAGACGATCGCTTTTCGACAGGTCAACCGCCTCAAAACCAATATTGGACGCATGGGCCAGCCGGTCCTTGTTAAAGTCGCCAACCATGACAACCGCCGCCCCCAAAATACGGGCCGATGCCGCCGCCGCCAGGCCCACCGGGCCAGCACCGGCAACATACACAATGGACCCAACGCCAACACCGGCCTGCACCGCACCATGAAAGCCGGTCGGCAAAATATCGGACAGCATGGTCAAATCACGGATTTTCGCCATTGCCTGATCGCGATCGGGGAATTTCAACAGGTTGAAATCGGCATAGGGCACCATCACATAGCGGGCCTGCCCGCCGATCCAGCCGCCCATATCGACATATCCATAGGCCCCACCGGCACGCGCCGGGTTCACCGTCAGGCACACACCGGTATCCTGGGATTTGCAGCACCGACAGCGCCCGCACGCCACATTGAACGGCACGGAAACAATATCGCCAATTTCAAGCTGTTCGACATCACTGCCTTTTTCAATGATCTCGCCGGTAATTTCGTGACCCAGAACCAGGCCCGGTTCGGCCGTGGTACGCCCACGCACCATATGCTGGTCCGAGCCGCAAATATTGGTGGAAATTACTTTCAGGATAACGGCATGGTCCAGCTTGCGCCCGTCCGGCGCGGCCATCACCGGGTCGTCAATGTTGCGAACCTCAACCTTGCCGGGTCCGACATAGACCACACCTCTGTTATTGCTCATCTGTTTCCTCCTCCGACTGAAATGCCCCTGATTTTCGGGGCTTTGGATTGTTGAGTGTTCTGGCACTTTCACAGGCACGGCATGCAATTGACAAATCGGTTTTTAAGGCAGCTTGAAGGATACGGGGTCAAAGACAATAAAGGACGCCTGAAAACCTGACGGGTCCACCACCAGAAGGCCATTTGACAACTTGCCGTCAAACCTGGCTTGTGACTGCAACGAGAGGAATCAGCCTTCATCAAAACCGGGACAAAACCAAAACGCCGTGGTCAATTTTTAAAACCGTATCAGAACGCACATGGGAAAAACCGGAACTTTGCGACATTTGCTTTGTAAATTTGCGCAAAAAGCGATTCTTTTTCACTCACCACTATTTTGCGTTGCAGCAATAGTGCCCCGTACTCACAGGTCAGACTGGCCCGGTCAACCAGCATCACGGACAAGGCAAAACAAAACCCGCAAATGCCGGGCATCTGCGGGTTTCATATTTTAAGCTTGGACGATAGCCACGCTAGCCGTGGAAATTGAAATCATCCGCTTTCAGGGTGTGGTCAACGCCCATCAGCGTGATCGAGGCATCATGGCCCAGATCAATCACCAAATTCTGGCCGCTGGCATCAAGGTGCATATCGGCTTCGATCTCGCTGAAACTGCTATAGTTCCATTCGCTCAGATCAATGATGTCCTCGCCTTCGGTAAAGTCGGTAATCACGTCATGGCCGGTCACATTCCCCGCCACAAACTGGTCCCAGCCACTACCACCACTCAGGGTATCATCGCCAAGGCCACCATAAAGCGTATCATTCCCGGCCCCGCCGCTTAACACATCATCACCGGCATTGGACCAGATCACGTCATTGCCATTGCCACCATTGATCGTTACATCGCCATAGCTTTCGTTCTGGCTGGTCAGATCAACAATGTCGTCGCCGTCACCGGCATCAATCACCTCGATCCCGGAAATGCGCGGCGAAATGCCCGGATCACTTGTTGTATCATCCAGGAACAGGGCATCGTTACCACTTGTCAATTGCAGGGTATCGTGCCCGCTGCCACCTTCAAAAATGTCGTTGGACTGGTTGTAACCATCCAGATTAACCTGATCCCCGGTGCCCGCATCGCCACTATCACCATGACCATGCCCATTGCCATGATGGAAGAAATGCCCCCAGCCGCCCGTATGACTGTGGCTGTCTTCTCCCGGTGCGCCGTCATTCAGGGCATACCACTGATTGCCCCAGTGACCATCGGCGTTATATTGCAACACGTCATCGCCAGCGCCACCATCAAGCACATCCTGCCCGGCCCCGCCCGAAAGCTGGTCATTGCCGCTGCCGCCATGCAGGGTGTCATTGCCTTCCCCGCCAATCAGCACGTCATTACCGGCATTGGACCACAAAACGTCATCGCCCGTGCCACCATCAATGGTGACATCGCCATAGCTGTTGGTGGAACTGGTCAGATCAACAATATCGTTACCGTTCCCGGCATTGATCACCTCGATACCGGAAATACGCGGTGATGTTCCCGGTTCCGACATATCGTCATGCAGGATCAGCGCATCATTGCCCGACGACATCACCAGCGTGTCGTGGCCTTCGCCGCCCGCAAAAATATCGTTGGACTGATGATACCCCGCCAGATTGACCTGGTCATCGCTGCCTGCGGCATTGGGGTCGCCCGCATCATGCACGACTTTGCCGTAACCCCAAACCTGATCATCATGATATTGCAGCACGTCATCGCCCGCACCAGCATCAAGCTGGTCCTGCCCGCTGCCGCCCCACAAGGTGTCACTGCCATCACCACCAAACAGATGGTCATCGCCCGAACCACCCCACAGGGTGTCATTCCCGGCACCGCCCAGAAGGTCGTCATCGCCGCCACCGCCCGACAGCAAGTCATCGCCATTCAGGCCCGACAGCAGATTGGCCCCTTCGTCGCCAAATAGCGCATCAGAGAAATTCGATCCGATCAGATCTTCAATCGAGCTCAGGAAATCCTGACCGGCCCCGCCATTGGCCGTGTGAACCGACAAATCTGCCGCAACCGCAGCACTGGAATTGGCATAGCTTGCCGTATCCCGGCCCCATCCGCCATCAAGACGGTCATTTCCGGCCCCGCCCGTCAGCGTATCATCGCCATTGCCGCCCCACAGGCGGTCATTGCCATCGCCACCATCCAGAACGTCGTTGCCATTATCCCCCATCAGGCTGTCATCACCGGCCTGACCATACAGGGTATCATCACCATCCTCGCCCCAGATGCGGTCATTATTTTCACCGCCATCCAGCAGGTCATGGCCGGTGCCGCCTTTGATGGAATCATCACCGGAACCGCCCAAAATGGTGTCGTTGCCATCCTCGCCAAACAAACGATCCTGGCCCTGGCCGCCATCAAGGGTGTCATCCCCGGTGCCGCCCAACAGGCTGTCATCACCATCATTGCCCAGCAAAACATCGTTGCCATCGCCACCGTAAACGCGGTCCTGGCCGCTACCCCCTTCAAGGCGATCATTCCCCTGATCACCATACAGACGGTCGTCGCCATCATCGCCATACAGGGTATCGTTGCCATCCATCCCGCGCAGGGTATCCTGCCCGCCCAGGCCATAAACGGTATCGTCCCCTGCCAGGGCGGCGATGGAATCATCATTGCTGGTGCCGTAAAGCACATCGCGATATTCGGTCGGGCCTGTGCTGCCGGTTACACCGTCAAAATCATCGGCCGACAGATCATCAAGGTCAATGCCCTGCAGGGTCAGGGTCCCCTCGCCGTCAAGGTCAATGACAACATCATTGCCAACCTGTGACATGTGATCGGCCAAATCATGCCATTCGGTTATACCCATCGCCGCCAGCGAGATTTTATCCTCGCCAATGGTAAAGTCGGTCACAACCTTGTTGCCCGCATTGTCGCTGAGAAGAATGGTATCGCTGCCCGCACCGCCGGTCAGGGTGTCATTTCCGACCCCGCCATCCAGCGTATCATCACCGGCACCGCCCAACAGAGTATCATTCCCGGCACCACCAGAAAGGGTGTCGTTGCCATTGTCACCCGACAGGGTATCGTTACCGGCACCGCCAAAGATCACATCGTCATTGTCACCGCCCGAAGCGACATCGTCGCCATCGCCGACCTCGATCCGGTCATTGCCGCCCGAACCCAAAAGGGTGTCGCTTTCGGCCCCGCCGATCAAATGATCGTTGCCATCCTTGCCGTCGATATAATCCTGGCCGCCTTCACCATCGATAACATCATCCCCGGCACCGCCAAACAGCGTGTCATTGCCATCGCCGCCGGAAATGCTGTCTTCGCCATCTTCCCCGTCGATCCAGTCATCGTCGCTGCCGCCATAAAGGGTATCGTTGCCGTCATTACCGATCAGGGTGTCATCACCGGCACCGCCATAAACCGTGTCATTGCCCGCCAGTGCATCGATATAATCGCCCGCCGATGTGCCCGACAGCACATCATCATAAGGTGTCGCCCCGACAAATCCGTTTACATCGGCAAAGGTATCGGCGGTGATATCACGCAGATGCACACCGCGCAGGGTCAATGATCCGTTTTCACCCAGATCAATCACCAGGTCACCATTCACCTCGGACAGGCGCGAGGCCAGGTCCGACCATTCGGTAATGCCCACACCTGCCAGCGAAACACTGTCTTCACTGGTGTTAAAGTCGGTTACAACCTTGTGGCCGTCGACACTGGTAACAACAACCTGGTCAGCCCCCGATCCCGTATTAAAGGTGTCGTCGCCCGCACCGCCATCAAGGACGTCGTTGCCGGACCCGCCATTCAGGATATCGCGGCCATCACCGCCAAACAGGGTGTCACTGCCGTTTTCACCATGCAAAATGTCGTCTCCGGCACCGCCATAAACGGTATCGTCGCCAGCCCCGACCCAGATGGTGTCATTGCCATTGCCGCCATCGATGGTGTCAGTACTGACATCGGTTTCGATATTATCGAAAACATCGTTGCCATCGCCCAGATCAACCACATTATCCTGGCTGTTGCCATAAATGTAATCATCATGGGCAGAGGCAATCACCCGTTCAATCCCCGACAGAATATCGCCCGCGGCATCACCGGTAAGGCCTTCATTGGCCGCACCTGTATTGCGGGCATGGCTATCGGTTGCACCCAGATAAACCTCAACACCCTGGGCGGAATGGCTGTAATCGACGGTATCGATGCCATCCCCCCCGATTAAGGTATCGGCCCCTTCACTGCCGATAAGGGTGTCATTGCCCGCACCACCATCAACAATGTCATTGCCTTCACCACCATCCAGCACATCATTGCCGTCCCCGCCAGACAGAGTGTCATCCCCCGCCCCGCCGGAGAGAAGGTCATCGCCTGCGCCGCCATCCAGAATGTCATTGCCGCCATCGCCGGACAGAACGTCATTATCCGCCCCGCCCGAAAGGCTGTCGGCACCGTCGCCCCCCCACAGGGTATCATTTCCGGCATCGCCCGAAAGGATATCGGCACCGGTGCCGCCGCTCAGGGTATCATCGCCCGCCCCCCCGATCAGGGTGTCGGCACCATCACCACCATTGAGCTGGTCGTTTCCGGCCCCGCCATCAATGCGGTTGTCCCCGGCATTACCGGTCAGAATGTCGTTTTTCGACGAACCAACAAGATCCTCGATCGAAACCAGACGATCCGTTTCCGACCCGATCTGCGCGCTACCATTGGCAAGGTTGGCAACAACCCGGCTATCAGACGCACTGTAGTCTGCCGTATCGCGGCCATCGCCACCAATCAGGGTGTCATTCCCGGCCCCGCCTGCCAGCGTGTCATTCCCGGCACCACCATCGAGGATATTGACCGATCCATTACCCGTGATCGTATCGTCAAAGTCGGAACCGACAACATTTTCAACATATTGCAGAACGTCATTGCCCGCCCCGCCGGTGGCGGTATTGGCCGACAGATCCACATTCACACCGGAAATGGCATCGTCATACAAAACGGTGTCGGTATCGCCACCGCCATAGATGGTATCATCCCCCAGGCCACCGCGCAGGGTATCGGCACCAACGCCGCCAATCAGGTAATCGTTGCCCGATGCCCCGTCGAGCATATCCTTGCCCGACCCGCCATCAAGCGTATCATTCCCGGCACCGCCATAAAGGTTGTCATTGCCATTACCGCCCAAAAGCGTGTCATTCCCGGCATTGACCCACAGGGTATCGTTACCATTGCCGCCATCAATCATGACATCGCCATAGGACAGATGGTCGCTGGTCAGATCAACCACATCATTGCCATCACCGGCATAAATGTTTTCAATGCCGTCAATCTGCGCACCCGTTGGTGTTTCGGGCAGGGCATCAAAACTGATCGAACGCACGAAATAATCGCTGCTATCACTGCCCTGGCTGCCATCGGCATAGGGTTCGGCGGCAAAGGAAAGATAACGGAAGGCAATTGGGTGGCCGCTGCCATCCAGCACCGAAATTTCCGCCGTGCCCGTATTGCCATTGGTGTACTGAATGGTGTCGCCATTCAGCTCGCCCGTGGCAACCAGGTTGCCATCGGCATCAAAGGCCTGCCAACTGCCGGTTTCACCGCCATGTTCCGAGCGCATCATGTTGGAAACCTGCACCGTGGCCCGGACGGAATTCGCCCCCAGATCAACAACGATGCTTTCGCTTTGTCCGGTCTGGGCATCATGGTTGATCTGATCGCCGGCCGGTTTCCCGCCGCTATTGCCAATACCATATTTGTCATAGGCGATGGCATCAGTCCCGGCGGCCAGATTCAGCTTGCCACTTTCATCCGTGACCGACACGCCAAAGTCATAGGCATAAAGCCCGGCACCCGACCATGCCGCTTTGACCTCCGCATCACTGCCAGAACCCGTCAGGCCAAAATTGCGGGTTTCGGTTGCACCATCCCCACCCAGGCCCAGTTTGGCGCCGTCCAGCGCCAGTGCATCATTGCCACCCGAAAGCTGCAGGGTATCGTTGCCTTCTCCGCCGACAAAGCTGTCCGCGCTCATGGCATGATTGCCAATATCGGCCAGATCACCCGTGCCAGCGACACCCGGGCTGCCCTGGTTTTCCGTCGTCGTGCCCGTCGGGGCTGTATCATCGCCATTAAATTGCAGGACGTCATCGCCCGCACCACCGTCGATCTGGTCGGTACCTTCGCCTCCGCCCAGGGTATCATTGCCGTCACCACCGCTTAGCGTGTCATCGCCAGAGCCGCCCGACAGGCTGTCATCCCCGGCGCCACCGGACAATGTATCATTCCCGGCATCGCCCGACAGACTGTCATTGCCGTCACCGCCATTCAGCGTGTCGTCACCGGCCCCGCCCGACAGGGTGTCGTTTCCGGCATCACCGCCCAGCGTATCGTCGCCGCTACCGCCAGAAATGGTGTCATTCCCGTCCAAGCCGTCAATTTCGTCATCCCCTTCGCCACCGGCAAGGGTATCGTCAAAATTGGTGCCGCCATCGGCGATATTGACAAAATCATCCGCCCCCAGGCTGCCAAGTGCCACGCCCTGCAACAGAATGGTACCGCCCGCTGGCAGGTTGATGATGGTATTGCCATGCCCGTCATCATGCATCTGCTCGCGCAATTGCGTCCAGCTGACATAGCCGCTATCGGGCAGGGAAATGGTATCTTCGCCCGGTGTGAAATCGGTGACAACATCATGATCCGTGCCATCAGCGAAGCGGAAAATATCGTTTCCGTCCCCACCGGTCAGGGTGTCATTGCCCAATCCACCATCGAGCAGGTCATCACCGGCCCCACCAAACAGCGAATTGGCCCCGGCACCGCCCAGAAGCGTGTCATTGCCGGTACCGCCAACCACATTTTCAAACCCCGAAACCGTGTCATTGCCGGTCGAGGCACTGCTGGCCTGGCCTGCGGCAAGGTCGACACTGACCGGACCGGAAGCGCGGCTCATATCCAGGGTATCGATCCCGGCATCGCCGTTCAGGATATCATCACCGGCACCGGCATAAACCCAGTCATCGCCGGTTCCGGCATCGATGCTGTCATTTCCGGCTGCGCCATCAAGCACGTCACTGCCGCTGCCGCCAATCAAATGGTCGGCCCCGGCACCACCGGTGATCACGTCATGTCCGGCACCGCCATCCAGGCGGTTGCCAACATCATTCCCGGTCAGGAAGTCACGCCCGGCGCCGCCGGTAACATTCTCAATCCCGCTTAGGGTATCATTACCAGTCTCGTTCGAGGACGCGGTACCATCGGCAAGGTTCACCACCGCGCCGGACTGCGCCTGGGACATATCCAGGGTATCAAACCCGCCATCACCCGAAAGGGTATCATCCCCGGCACCGGCCACCAGCGTGTCATTGCCAGCACCACCCGAAACAACGTCATTCCCGGCACCATCGGCAACAATGTCCTGGCCATCGCCACCCGACAGGCTGTCATTGCCAGCCCCGCCATCAAGGGTGTCGTCACCCGCACCACCGGTCAGGATGTCGTTGCCATCACCACCGGCAAGGCTGTCATTGCCAAGGCCACCATCAACGCTGTCATCGCCGACGCCACCATTGAGGCTGTCATTCCCGGCACCGCCCAAAACCGTATCATTCCCGGCCCCGGCATGTACCGCATCATTGCCATCACCGGCAGCAATGGTGTCGTTGCCCTGGTTGGTCCACAGCGTATCGTTGCCCGTGCCGCCATCAACCGTAACATCGCCATAGCCGAATTTGGACGATGTCAGGTCCACCACGTCATCGCCCGCGCCGGTATTGATGACTTCAACATCAACAATACCCGGGGTGCCGGTGCTGCCTGCGCTGTGATCATTATCAAGGATAATCGCATCCTTGCCCGATGTGCCCATCAGGGTGTCAACACCTTCACCCCCGTCAAAGACATCGTCGCTCAGGCCCGCATCCTTCAGGCTGGCAACGTCACCGGTTCCGGCAACGCCAGGGCTCCCAACATTGTTGGTGCTGTCCGCATTTGTGCCGGTATGATCATGTTCAAATTTCAGGACATCGTCGCCGGCACCGCCGGAAACGGTATCGCGGCCTTCGCCGCCGCCCAGCGTGTCGTTGCCATCGCCGCCCGCAACCGTGTCATCGCCACTGCCGCCGTCGATGGTGTCGTCACCAGACCCGCCATCCAGCGTGTCGGAACCATCGCCGCCGCCCAAGCTGTCATTCCCGTCACCACCATCGATGGTATCGTCACCGGCATCACCGCCCAGCGTGTCGCTGCCATCGCCACCGCTCAGGGTATCGTCGCCCGAACCGGCATCAATGGTGTCATCACCGCTGCTACCATCCAGGGAATCATCCCCCTCGGTGGCACTGTTGCCAACACCAACGAAACAATCGGCATTCAGGTTTTCCAGGGCCACACCGCTCAGCGTTACCGTTCCGCCCATCGGCAGGGTAATCACCGCATCACCGGCATCATTGCTGCCCAAAAATGGCTGCAGTTCAGCCCAGGTAGTAACGTTGCTGTCGGGCAGGGAAATCACATCTTCGCCTGGCGTAAAGTCGGTCACGATGTCTTGATCGGTGCCATCGCCAAAAACAAATGTGTCATTCCCGGCCCCGCCGGTAAGCACATCATTTCCGGCTCCACCATCAATGACGTCATTGCCATCACCGCCCAACAGACGGTCATCCCCGGCGCCACCATCCAGGCTGTCGTCACCCGCACCACCGTCGATGGTATTGGCTCCGGCATCACCGGTAAGCTGGTCATTCTGTGCGGACCCGGTAATGTTTTCAAACCCGCTGATCTTGTCCGACCCGGTTTGATCGCCATTGGCGGTCCCGGCGGCAAGGCCAACCGTTACATCGCCCTGCGCATTTGAAAGGTCAAGCGTATCAACGCCGTCGCCACCTTCAAGGGTATCGTCACCGGCATCAATTGCCACCACGTCATCGCCGCTGCCCGCCATGACATGGTCATCACCCGCCCCGGCAGAAATGGTATCATTGCCTGCCCCGGCATCAATGGTGTTGGCATCATCACTGCCGGTAATGGTGTCATCCCCATCGGTGGCAGTCACATTTTCAAAGCCATCAATGCTGTCCGTGCCCGTGGCATCGGACGATGCCGTCCCGGCGGCAAGGTCAATCTGTGCGCCGTGGGCATCGCCCATATCCAGGGTATCGCGGCCCTCACCACCCGAAAGCACATCATCCCCGGCACCGGCTTTAATCACATCATCGCCAGCACCACCGTCAATCACATCATTGCCGGTGCCGCCATCCAACTGGTCGTTGCCAGCGCCGCCCAGCAGGGTATCGACACCCTCGCCGCCCAGCAGCACATCATCGCCCGCGCCACCATCCAGCACGTCATCACCAGTGCCGCCCGCAAGGGTATCGTCACCGGCACCACCCTTCAGGGTGTCATTCCCGGCATCACCGGCAAGCGTATCATTGCCTTCGCCGCCATCGATGGTGTCATCCCCGGCCCCGCCGCGAATGGTGTCATTGCCGGTTCCGCCCGAAATAACATCATCGCCATCATTGGCCCACAGCACATCATCGCCCGCACCGCCATCGATGGTGACATTGCCATAGCTGAATTTTTCGCTGGTCAGGTCAACAACGTCGTTGCCGTCACCGGCCTGGATATTTTCAATATCGACAATCGATGGCTGGTACGCGCCGCCATTGGCATGGTCGCGATCCAGGATAATGGCATCATCGCCATCCCCCGCCACCAGGGTGTCGTTGCCCTCGCCACCAACAAAGCTGTCAGCCGACAGGTTTTTGCCGGAAATATCGGCAATTTCGCCCGTGCCCGCATGGGTCGGACTGCCAACATTGTCCGTGCTGTCACCTTCATCGGCAACGGCATCACCTTCAAATTTCAGGACGTCATCACCCGCCCCGGCATCAATCAGGTCGGCCCCCAGGCCACCGGCCAGGGTATCGGCACCATCACGGCCAAACAGGCTGTCATCGCCTGCCCCACCGGTCAGCACATTATCGCCATTCGACCCGGCAAGGGTATCATCCCCGGCGCCACCGGTCAGACCTTCAATGTCCGTCAGGGTATCGTTACCGTCTGCCGTATTGGCCGTGCCATCGGCCAGGTCGGCCTCAACCGGCGTGGTGCGATCACTATAATCGGCAATATCGCGGCCATCGCCACCGACCAGCGTGTCATCGCCGCTACCGGCTTGCAGGGTGTCGTTGCCCGCGCCGCCCAAAAGGGTGTCGTTGCCTGCACCGCCCGAAAGCTTGTCATCCCCGGCGCCACCGGAAATAACGTTATCCTGGTCATTACCGTTTAGGGTGTCGTCAAAATCCGAACCGTCAACATTTTCAAAGCCCGACAGGGTATCGTTCCCCGCCGCCCCTGTCGCGGTTCCGGCAGCCAGATCAACCGTGACACCACCCTGGGCATCTTCGTAAGAAACGGTGTCGTTACCCACGCCGCCAATCAGCGTATCATCGCCACCAGCGCCCAGAACCGTATCATCCCCGGCACCGCCATCCAGAATATTGGCGTTTTCATCGCCAGTCAGAACGTCATCGCCCGCCCCGCCGGTCGCATTTTCAATGCTGTCCAGAACGTCATTACCCGCGGCACCGCTTGCCGTACCAGCCGCAAGATCAACCGTAACCGGGTCATTCTCGGCACTGTAATCGGCGGTATCGTTGCCTTCGCCACCGCGCAACGTATCGTCACCCGCGCCGCCAATCAGGGTATCATCACCCGCACCGGCATTAATAACATCATCACCATTTTTGCCATCGATAACGTCATCACCAGCCAGCGCATTAATCTCATCGCCAAGCTGGCTGCCATTCAGGACATCATCAAATTCGGTCCCTTCGATGGTGCTATAGCCATAGAAATTACCCGGCCCCAGATCGTTGATATCAACGCCTTCAAGGGTCAGGGTTTCATCAGGAGAGAGGGAAATAACCACATTGCCCGACGCATCGGTAAATATCCGATCCGACAGTTCTTCATAGGTTTCAATGCCATAGGCCGAAAGGTCGATTTTGTCATGTTCGGGGTCAAAATCGACAACATTGTCGCTACCGCCACCGGGCTTAACGACAACCATATCATTGCCATCGCCGGTAATGATCACGTCATCGGACGCCCCGCCGATCAGGGTGTCATCGCCCGACCCGCCATCCAGTGTGGTCACACCATCGCTGCCAATCAGGGTATCGGCATAGTCGGTGCCAATCACATGTTCGATATTGCGCACAATATCATTGCCCCCGGCACCGGTGGCATACTGGTTTTTCAGGTCAACAACAACCGGGCCATCGACTTCGGAATAGTCCGCCGTGTCATGGTCGCCCTCGCCGCCATCAATGATGTCGTCCCCGGCATCACCGTAAATCCAGTCCTGCCCGTCATTGCCCTGCAGAACGTCATCACCCTCGCCGCCGCGCAGGGTGTCGTTGCCCGCCCCGGCATCGATCGCGTCATCGCCCGCACCACCCGCAATGGTGTCGTTACCGGCCCCGGCATTGATGTCATCGGCACCCGATCCGGCATCAATCACGTCATCACCATCACCGGTATCAATGGCGTCATTACCACCGCCAGCCATGATGGTGTTGTCCGCCGACGAGCCAACAATCACATCATTGAAATCCGAACCCGTAACATTCTCGACGCTATCTAGCGTATCAGTGCCCTGGCCGGTGGCAGTACCTTGGCCCAGATCAACATGAACACCCTGATTGGCGGCCGAGAAATCGGCCGTATCGCTGCCATCACCGCCCAAAAGGGTGTCGTTGCCCTCGCCACCTTCCAGCACATCATCGCCCGAAAGACCGCTTAGGACGTTATCGCCTGCATCACCTTGCAGGGTATCTTCAAACACCGTGCCGGTAATGTTTTCAATGCCATCAAGGGTATCATTCCCGTCCCCGCCGGTAACGGTATTGTCCTGCAGGCTGGCCGAAATACCGCGGCTTTCATTGGCGTAATCGGCGGTATCAATGCCGTCGCCCCCTTGCAGGTCATCATCACCCGCCCCCCCGGCCAGGGTATCATTCCCCGCGCCACCATCCAGGGTATCATTGCCGCCGCCGCCAATAACGCGGTCATCGCCCAGGCCTGCCGAAACGGTATCATCCCCGTCCAGCGCATTGATCACATCGCTGCCATCGGTGCCGGTCAGGATATCGACCTCATCGGTGCCAAGCTGAACATCAACACCCTTGAAGTTATCCGCGCTCAGGCTGTCGGCATTGACATTCAGAAGCGTGATGCTGTCACGGCCATTCAGGCTGATGGTCAGATTCCCGTTGGCATCGGTGCCAAACATCGATTTCAGGGCATCAAAGCCACCAATGTTAAAGGCCGTCAGGTCAATAACATCGCCGCCAACCTCGAAATCGGTAATCGTGTCGTTGCCATCACCGGGATTAAAGACAACCGTATCCTTGCCCGCCCCCAGCGTGAGGCGGTCATCGCCAGTACCGGCATCAAACCAGTCATCCCCGGCACCGCCGATAAAGGTATCGCTGCCCGAACTGCCGAGGAAGCTGTCGGCATTGTCCGTACCTTCAACAATTTCAATATTGCTGAGCTGGTCGAGCCCGGCCTGGCTGCCACTGACCGTACCGGCGGACATATCCACCATGACCGATCCGTCAACATTGCGATAGGACGCGGTATCAATGCCGTCCCCGCCATCAATCGTGTCGTCACCGGCACCGGCCATAATCACGTTGGCACCATCATCCCCGGTGATAATATCGTTACCATCCCCGGTGGTGATGTTTTCAATATTGGCGATGCTGTCGGTCTCACCGTCAATGGTCACTGTGCCTGCTGCCAGATCAACAACCTGGTCACCGCCCTGGGCCGATATATCAAGTGTATCAACGCCCGCGCCACCATCCAGGGTGTCAACACCCGCACCCCCCGAAAGCGTGTCGTCACCGGCACCGCCCAGCAGCACGTCATTCCCGGCACCACCCGACAATATGTCATTGCCTGCCCCACCGGTCAGGACGTTATCGCCGCTATCGCCGCTCAGCACGTCGTCAAAGGCCGAACCATCAATATTTTCAACATTGATCAGACGGTCGGAATCACCGCCGCTGACCTGCCCGGTGGAAAGGTCGCCTGTTACGCCCGAAGTTGCTGTATCGTAACTGACAGTATCAATGCCATCGCCGCCATCAATGGTGTCGGCCCCGGCCCCGCCACGCAAAAAGTCATCGCCGGCATCGCCAACCAGCACATCATTGCCGGCCCCACCCGAAATGGTGTCATTGCCAGCCCCGGCATGCAGGGTATCGGCAGCAGCACTGCCGCTAAAGGTATCGGCATAATCGGACCCGATAACTTCCTCGATCCCGCTAAAATGGTCCTGGCCGATATCGCCACCGCTGGCCGTTAATGTATCCAGGTTGATATTCAGCCCGCCATTGGCATCGCTGTAATCCAGCACATCGTGGCCTTCGCCGCCGATATAGGAATCATCCCCCGCTTCGCCAAGGAAGCGGTCATCCCCCGCCCCGCCATCCAGGATGTCATTGCCCGCACCGCCGGTCAGCGTATCGTCGCCCTCCCCGCCCGAAAGCACGTTATTGGCATCGTTACCGGCCAGAACATCATCAAAACCCGAGCCGATGACATTTTCAAAACCGGACACAACATCATTGCCATCGGCACCGCTGGCGGTTCCCGCCGCCAGATCAACATTTACCGCCCCATTGGCAGCACTATAATCCAGGGTATCGTTGCCAGTACCGCCATCAAGAATATCGTCGCCAGCACCACCCGAAACGGTGTCATTCCCCGCCCCGGCATCGATGGTATCGTTACCTTCACCGCCGAAAACAGTATCGTTGCCGCCCAGGGCATTGATGGTGTCATTCCCGGCACCACCACGCATGATATTGGCCGCACTGGTCCCCGAAAGCTGGTCGTCAAACGCGCTGCCGGTTACATTTTCAATACTGTCAAGCGTCTGGTTGCCAAAGTCACCAATGGCCGTGCCATCCGCCAGATCAACATTCACCCCGGAACCGACATTGCCATAATCAACCGTGTCATTGCCTGCGCCACCCTGCAATACGTCATCGCCAGCACTGCCCAGCAGCGTGTCATTCCCCGCCCCGCCTGACAGCGTATTGGTGGCATCGTTACCGCCCAGAATGTCATTCCCGGCCGAACCAATCAGGTTTTCGATATTGCTCAGGCTGTCGGTACCACTTGTCGTAACAGCGGTGCCAAGCGAAAGATCGGCGACAACACCCTTGCCCTGTTCACCGGCATAGCTGACGGTATCAACGCCATCGCCACCATCGATCACATCCGAACCGGCACCGCCATCAAGCATGTCATCGCCAGCACCGCCCAGCAGGGTGTCATCACCCTCGCCGCCCGACAGGGTATCATTGCCGTCAAGACCGCTTAGGATATTGGCCTGTTTATCCCCCGTTATGGTGTCGTTAAACCGCGACCCGCTGGCATTTTCAATCGATTCAAGACTGTCGGTGCCCATCCCGGTCGCGGTACTCTGCGCCAGGTTAATGGTCATCGCCCCGCTGGCATTACCATAAGCAACGGTGTCCGTTCCCGCCCCACCCCGCAGGGTATCATTGCCTTCACTGCCAATAATCGTGTCATCACCATTATTGGCGGAAATCACGTTATCCACCGTGCTGCCGGCCAGAATATCGTTAAACTGGCTGCCGGAAATATCCTCGATATTGACCAGGGTATCGTTGCCATCTGCCCCGGTGGCGGTCATGTTTTCCAGATCAACATTTACCGACCCGCCTGCCGCACGGTAATCGGCCATATCCTTGCCGCTCCCGCCAAACAGGGTATCGTCGCCGCCTGCACCAGCCAGCGTATCGTCCCCGGCACCACCATCGAGAATATTGCTGCCGCCATCACCGCGCAAAATGTGGTTGCCGGCACCGGCAACCACATTTTCAATGCCGGTCAGGGTGTCGCTCCCCTCGGCACCGCTGGCCGTTCCCTGCGCCAGATCGACGGTTACATTCCCATTGGCATCATCATAATGGGCGGTATCAGTCCCCGCGCCCCCATCGATGAAATCGTTCCCGG
The DNA here is from genome assembly GCF_001907695.1 of Thalassospira sp. TSL5-1. Lineage (NCBI taxonomy): Bacteria > Pseudomonadati > Pseudomonadota > Alphaproteobacteria > Rhodospirillales > Thalassospiraceae > Thalassospira > Thalassospira sp. TSL5-1. The sequence continues at coordinate 672,112 of NZ_KV880638.1, read as the reverse complement.
CCCCGCCGGTCAGCTGGTCATCACCATCCCCGCCCAGCATGAAATCATCACCATCCAGGCCGATCAGGGTGTCATTGCCTTCCAGGCCCGACATGGTGTCATTGCCAGACGTTCCGATCAGGATATCATCGCCCGACGTGCCGGAAATATCGTGAATACCGACAAAATTGGATGCCGAAATATCGTCCAGACCCACACCCTGCAGGGTCATGCTGGTGCCGTCACCCAGGTCAATCACCAGATTGCCGTCACCATCGACGGTCATGTTTTCGCGCAGGCGACCATAGGTATCAACGTCCAGTTCACCCACATCGATACGGTCGGTTGCGACATTGAAATCGGTAACAACGTCATGCCCGTCATTCGCCGCAACCTTATACAGGTCCGCCCCGTCACCGCCCGAAAGGGTGTCATCCCCGGCCCCGCCGCGCAAGGTGTCGTCCCCTGCGCCTGCCGAGATCACATTGACCCCGTCATCACCGGTCAAAACGTCGCTTCCGTCCGATCCGGTAATGTTTTCAATGCCGCTTAGGGTATCATTGCCATCGGCACCACTTGCCGTTCCGGCCGCGAGGTCAACCGTCACACCCTCATTGCCAGCATTTTCATAGCTGACGGTATCGTTCCCCGCGCCGCCCGTAATCGTGTCATCGCCCAGCCCGCCCGAAAGGGTATCGTCTCCACCACGCCCGTCAAGCACATCATTGCCAGCACCGCCCGACAGAACATTGTTCTGGTCATCCCCGGCCAGCACATCGTCAAAATCCGACCCGGTCAGATTTTCGATATTGCGAAGGCTATCCGTGCCATCAACCCCGGTGGCCTGGCCCGTCACAAGGTCAGCAGTTACACCGCCGCTGGCATCGTCAAAGGTAACCGTATCGTTGCCGTCGCCGCCATCGATGCTGTCATTACCCGCACCGCCACGCAGCAGGTCGTCGCCCGCCCCGCCCGACAGGCTGTCATCACCCGCCCCGGCCGAAAGGGTGTCATTGCCCGCACCACCGTCCAGGGTATCATTGCCGGTGCCCCCATCCAGGCGGTCTGCACCGTCTCCCCCCGAAAGCATGTCATTGCCAGCACCACCGGAAAGACTGTCATTCCCGGCATTGCCCAAAAGCGTATTGTCAGCATCATTGCCAATGATCGTATCGGCCGAGGACGACCCGTTCACATCCTCGATCGAGGTCAGACTATCGGTTTCGCCCCCCTGCAGGGTCGCCGTGCCATCCGCCAGATTAACCGTAACCCCGCGCCCGGACGCATAATCGACCATATCCTGTCCGCTACCGCCATCCAGGCTGTCATTGCCCGCACCGCCCTCAAGCGTATCATTACCCGCACCACCCAGGATAACATCGTCCCCGCCACCGCCGGAAATCACGTCATCCCCGGCCAGGCCATCAATCATTTCGGCAAAATCGGTACCGGTGAGGGTGTCGGCATTTTCGGTAGCCCCCAGCGAGGCAATATCGTTGAAATTCGCGGCACTCAGCGCATCGGGCGACACACCGGTCAGGGTCAGTTCCTGCCCATCCAGGCGAATAACCGCATCTCCGGCCTCATTGCTGCCAATGGCCAGGCGCAAGGCTTCCCAGTTCGGCAGACCAAAGCCCGACAGATCGATCATGTCTTCTGCCGGATTGAAATCGGTAATCGTGTCGTTGCCTTCATCCGGCCCGAACACAAACTGGTCGGCACCGCTGCCACCGGTAAGCATATCATCGCCAGCACCACCCGCCAGCGTATCGGCCCCGGCACCACCAATCAGGGTATCATTCCCTTCAGCGCCCGAAAGGGTGTCATTCCCGGCCCCACCCGACAGGATATTGGCCTGATCATTCCCCTGCAAAATGTCGTCGCCATTACCGGCGGTTACATTCTCAATGTCGCTCAGGGTGTCATTGCCCGCGGCCCCGGTGGCTGTTCCAGCGGTCAAGTCCACATTCACCGAACCATCGGCATCACTGTAATCGGCATTATCACTGCCCGTGCCGCCCCGCAGCACGTCATCACCAGCCCCGCCATACAGGGTGTCATTACCAGCATTGCCCGACAGAATATTGTCCCCGGCATCGCCTGAGAGAATGTCATCAAAACCGGAACCATCCAGGTTTTCGATATTGCTCAGGCTGTCATTCCCGGCGGCACCAGTGGCGGTACCATCTGCAAGGCTGACATTCACGCTACCCGTGGCGTTGCGATATGTCGCTGTGTCAGTACCATCGCCACCATCAATAATATCGTCACCGGCACCACCGGAAATAACGTCACTGCCATCCCCTGCAGCGATGGTATCGGCACCGTCATCCCCCGACAGGGAATCATTGCCCGCACCACCATCAATGATGTCGTTACCTGCATCACCCGAAACGACGTCGTTGCCGTCGCCGGCCGAAATCATGTCATTGCCATCACCGCCGCTGATCGTGTCATTGCCGTCGCCACCGATCAGGCTGTCATTCCCGGCAAAACCGTTAATCGTGTCATCTGATGCCAGACCATCAATCACATCGCTGCGATCGGTGCCGTTCAGAATATCGGCATCCGGCGTGCCCTCCAGCGAGCGAATACCGGCAAAATTCCGGTATGTCAGGTCATCCGGGCTGACATTTTCCAGCGTAATGACGCTATCGCCCACGGTAATGGTGGCAAAGCCATCGGCATTTTCGCCAATCATCGGCGCAACGTCGGAAAACAGCTCCAGCCCGTCCAGCCCCTGAAGGTCCAGCACATCCTGGCTCGGGTCAAAATCGGTAATCAGGTCATTGCCGCTCTCGGCCGAGACAACAAATGTATCCGCCCCGGCCCCGCCCGACAGCACGTCATCACCAGCCCCGCCATCAAGGGTGTCGTTGCCCGCCCCGGCGCGGATGGTATCACTGCCATCGCCACCAACCAGGGTATCAGCCCCGGCGGAGCCCTCATATTCTTCAAAACCCGAGAAACGGGTAACATCACCGCCAACAGTGGCCGTACCATTGCCAATATCGAGGCTCACGCCATCAACATCGCCAAAGGACAGGGTATCTCGACCGCTGCCACCCTCGAGTACATCCGAACCTGCACTGCCAAAGACCGTATCATTGCCAGCTCCGGCATCGATAGTATTGGCCCCGCCATCACCATGAATGATGTCATCACCACTGCCGGCAATCACATTTTCAATGCCCGACAAGGTGTCATTGCCCTCGCCAGTGGCGGTTCCATCGGCAAGATTGATCGCCAAATCCGCAGTGCTGGCCGAATAATCAACCGTATCGGAGCCCGAACCACCCTGCAGGGTATCATCGCCACCCCCGCCGCTCAGGGTGTCGTTACCGGCACCACCCGCAAGGATATTATCGTCCTCATTCCCGGCAATAATGTCATCGCCATTTGACCCGATGACATTTTCAATATTGAAAAGTGTCTGATGGCCCGATGCCAGATCAGCCGTGCCTGCTGCCAGATCAACATGAACCGCCTCGCCACCCGCATAGCTGACGGTGTCATTGCCTTCGCCACCGTCGAGCACATCGTTGCCGCCACCGCCCGACAGCACGTCATCGCCAGCGCCGGTCTGAATGACGTTATCCGCACTATTGCCTATAACGACATCATTACCACTGCCGGTCGTGATGTTTTCAATACCGCTCAGGCGATCAACCTCGCCCGTGGCACTGTCCGTGGCTGTCCCGGCGTTCAAGTCAACGTTCTGTGCGGCTTCCCGCGCGCTCAGATCAAGGGTATCGGTCCCACTGCCGCCAATATAGGTGTCATTGCCAGCTTCGCCAAAGAAGGTATCATTCCCGGCTCCGCCATCCAGCACATCATTGCCACCAGCCCCGGTGATCACATCATCGCCAGCCCCACCCTGAAGCTGGTTAACACCATCATCCCCCGTAATGGTATCGTCAAAATCCGACCCAATGACGTTTTCAATGCGGTCCAGCACATCATTACCCGCCGCACCCGTTGCGGTGCCTGCGGCCAGGTCAACGGTCACACTGCCCGGCGCATCGGAATAATCAACTGTATCAGTACCCTCTTCGCCGCGCAGGGTATCATCGCCCGATCCGCCGCTTAGGGTATCGTTGCCATCCCCGCCAGACAGCACATCATTGCCTTCGCCGCCCTGCAGGGTATCGTCACCCTCGAAACCATAAATAGCATCGTCGCCTCCGGTCCCCGCCACCGTATCGTCGGCATCATCGGCAAAGATCCGGCCAAAGCCACGGAAGCTGTCCTGGGTCAGGCTCGATGATTCAACATTTTGCAGCGTCAGCGTACCGTCATCGCCAAAATCAATCACGGTATTGCCGTTGCCGTCATCCTGCATCATGCCCTGCAGGGTGGCAAAATCCGGTACCGCCAGACGTGACAGGTCAATAATATCGGCCCCGACTTCAAAATCAGTTACCGTATCGTTGCCAAAACCTTCGGTCAGTTGAATGTCATCCACCCCGGCACCGCCGGTCAGGGTATCGTCGCCCGCCCCGCCGGTCAGGGTGTCAATGCCATCCCCACCCGACAGCACGTTATTGCCATCATCGCCGGTCAAATGGTCGTCAAAGGCGGAACCCTGGACATTTTCAACCATCTGGACAATATCATTGCCCGCACCACCCGTGGCGGTTTCATGAGCCAGGTCAACCCGCACACCGGAAACAGCGTCGCTATAATCAACCGTATCGGTCCCGGCGCCGCCCTGTAGCTGGTCATCACCCAGACCGCCGCGCAAATAATCGTCGCCAGCCCCGCCCTGAACAACGTCATCACCGGTGCCGCCAATCAGGCTGTCATTACCAGCCCCGCCCTGAACGATGTCATTGCCCGCACCGCCGTCCAGCAGATCGTCGCCATCGCCACCCTGCAAAACGTCATCGCCATTGCCACCGACGGCTGTGTCATTCCCGTCGCCGCCCTGCAAAATGTCGTTGCCATTGCCACCATCGAGAACGTCGTCGCCATCCCCGCCTTTCAGCGTGTCATCACCATCAGCACCGGCGAGGGTATCGGCCCCGGTGCTGCCATGCACAACATCGCGCCCGCGGGTCGGCTCATTATCGTTTTGCGTCGTGCCGTCTGTGCCATCCGAACCATCTTCGGCCTGCGCATTGCCGCTGTCGCTCTGGCCGGTCTCGCCACCGGCGGAGCCATCATCAGACGTTTCATCACCCGCACTGCCAGATGTATCCCCAGACGCATCGCCAGCCCCGCTTTCAGTGCCCGCATCATCGCCCGTCGCATCCGAACCCGTCGTGTCCTCCCCCGAAGACCCACTGGTCGCGTCACTGCCCGACTCACCCGACGCAGTACCATCACCTGACGTTGCATCGCCTGTATTGCCGGACGTCTCCCCCGATCCATCCGTGTTGCCGCTATCCGAACCCGCACCGTTGTTTTCCGCGCCGTCCGAACCACCCGCATCGCCGCTGCCAGAGCCCGTTTCGGTGCCGCCATTGTCGCTTGATCCGGTTTCTCCGCCGGTCGTGCCGGACCCTGTGGTGTCATCCCCCGAAGACCCACCGGTCGCGTCACCGCCCGACTCACCCGACGCAGTACCGTCACCTGACGTTGCATCGCCTGCACTGCCAGACGTATCCCCCGATCCGTCCGTGTTGCTGCTATCCGAGCCAGCACCGTTGTTTTCCGTGCCGTCCGAACCACCTGCATCGCCGCTGCCAGAGCCCGTTTCGGTGCCGCTATTGTCGCTTGATCCGGTTTCTCCGCCGGTCGTGCCGGACCCTGTGGTGTCATCCCCCGAAGACCCACTGGTCGCGTCACTGCCCGACTCACCCGACGCAGTACCGTCACCATCACCCGATGTTGCATCGCCTGCACTGCCGGACGTATCCCCCGATCCGTCCGTGTTGCCGCTATCCGAACCCGCACCGTTGTTTTCCGTGCCGTCCGAACCACCCGCATCGCCGCTGCCAGAGCCCGTTTCGGTGCCGCCATTGTCGCTTGATCCGGTTTCTCCGCCGGTCGTGCCGGACCCTGTGGTGTCATCCCCCGAAGACCCACTGGTCGCGTCACTGCCCGACTCACCCGACGCAGTACCGTCACCATCACCCGATGTTGCATCGCCTGCACTGCCGGACGTATCCCCCGATCCGTCCGTGTTGCCGCTATCCGAACCCGCACCGTTGTTTTCCGTGCCGTCCGAACCACCCGCATCGCCGCTGCCAGAGCCCGTTTCGGTGCCGCCATTGTCGCTTGATCCGGTTTCTCCGCCGGTCGTGCCGGACCCTGTGGTGTCATCCCCCGAAGACCCACCGGTCGCGTCACCGCCCGACTCACCCGACGCAGTACCGTCACCTGACGTTGCATCGCCTGCACTGCCAGACGTATCCCCCGATCCGTCCGTGTTGCTGCTATCCGAGCCAGCACCGTTGTTTTCCGTGCCGTCCGAACCACCTGCATCGCCGCTGCCAGAGCCCGTTTCGGTGCCGCTATTGTCGCTTGATCCGGTTTCACCGCCGGTCGTGCCGGAGCCTGTGGTGTCTTCCCCCGAAGACCCACCGGTCGCGTCACTGCCCGACTCACCGGATGCAGTACCGTCACCTGACGTTGCATCGCCTGCACTGCCAGACGTATCCCCCGATCCGTCCGTGTTGCCGCTATCCGAACCCGCACCGTTGTTTTCCGTGCCGTCCGAACCACCTGCATCGCCGCTGCCAGAGCCCGTTTCGGTGCCGCTATTGTCGCTTGATCCGGTTTCTCCGCCGGTCGTGCCGGACCCTGTGGTGTCATCCCCCGAAGACCCACCGGTCGCGTCACTGCCCGACTCACCCGACGCAGCACCATCACCCGACGTTGAATCGCCTGCACTGCCAGACGTATCCCCCGATCCATCCGTGTTGCCGGTATCCGAGCCAGCATCGCTATTATCCGTGCTGCCCGAACCACCTGCATCGCCGCTGCCAGAGCTGGTTTCGCTACCACCATTATCGCCCGAAGTGGTATCGCCGGAACCGGTTTCACCGCCGGTCGTGCCCGATCCTGTGGTATCATCCCCCGAAGACCCACCGGTCGCGTCACTGCCCGACTCACCCGACGCAGCACCATCACCCGACGTTGAATCGCCTGCACTGCCAGACGTATCCCCCGATCCATCCGTGTTGCCGGTATCCGAGCCAGCATCGCTATTATCCGTGCTGCCCGAACCACCTGCATCGCCGCTGCCAGAGCTGGTTTCGCTACCACCATTATCGCCCGAAGTGGTATCGCCGGAACCGGTTTCACCGCCGGTCGTGCCCGATCCTGTGGTATCTTCCCCCGAAGACCCACCGGTCGCGTCACTGCCCGACTCACCCGACGCAGCACCATCACCCGACGTTGAATCGCCTGCACTGCCAGACGTATCCCCCGGTCCGTCCGTGTTACCGGCATCAGAGCCAGCCCCGTCATTTCCAGCGGTTCCGCCGCTATTGGCGCCGCTGTCAACCGGATCAACGTTGGCATTTCCGGTTTTGTTATTTTCCAGCGCATCACCCGCAGCACCATCGCTTGAGGGGCTATTGGTTTTGTTGGTGACTTCCCCCTGACCAGAGCGCATATCGGCAACAACACCGCCCGTTGAATCGCTGTAATCCAGAGTATTGTTGCCAGTGCCGCCATCAATCCGGTCGTTGCCACCGCCGGGCGAAAAAGTATCGTCGCCACCGGCCCCTAACAGGATATTGTCGTTGCCATCCCCGCGCAAAATGTCCGCTCCGCTGGAACCGGCAACATTACTGATATTGGAAAACGATGCCGTGTCCGACCCGGAGGAACTGCTGGCCGTGCCTGCGGCAAGATCGACTTTGCCCCCCCCGACCTGTCCCCAATAGGACAGGGTATCATTCCCTGCACCGCCATCAATGACATCATTGCCACCGCCGCCAGAGATGACATCATCCCCCGACGTCCCGGTGATAACATCGTCACCGGCGGTCCCCTGAATGGGATTAAGCGCGGAAAGGTCAGGCAGGTTAACCGCGCTGCCATCGGCCAGGCCCACAGCATTGCCCGCATCAATAATGGAAACAGTCTGCAAATCGGACAGGCTGAGATTTTGCAGAACAAGCACATCGCCGTTTGGCAGGGTGATCACGACATTGCCTGCATCTTCACGGGCAAGGCTGATGAGGTCCTGGGCCGAACCAATACTGCCATCGCCAAAAGACAATGAATCCTGCGAGGGGTCAAAATCGGTAATCGTCGTCTGGCCAAATCCCTGCTGCAACACAAACAGGTCACGGCCCGAACCACCCGTCAAATGATCGCTGCCTTCACCTGCAACAAGCGTATCATTCCCGGCACCGCCATTCAGGCTCAGCGTCTGGTCATCGGCAATCAGCACATCGTTATAGGCGCTGCCAATGACATTTTGAATGTTGGTGAAAACCTGGGTGGCAATAGATTGGGGAACGGCAGACGGGGAGGCTCCGGGTGATTTTGCGGCACCAGAATCAGCTTCTCCCGCAGCGGAGGAGCCATTCTCCGTGCGGATATCAAGCACATCTTCCAAACCGGGATTGGTAAATCCCGCGCCATCATCCTGATTGGCTGCCGTTGTCACTTTTGAATCTCCCTACATGGGATTATCCGGCACCCCCTGCCAGACAATTCTCACAACTTCCCATATACGGCAGTATATTTAACAGGCACCCCAACAGCAACAGCTTAGGGGCCGGAAAACCGCAAGTTTTCGCCTTTTTAACCCCACGTCCCAAGGATCGGCTATTTACACAAGGAAATTGTCAGATTGTGTCAGAATCGCACATCCACAAGCGGCATTTTCAATCCAAAAACATGCGACTCGAGCTATTCTTCGCGGAAGGCTCGGTGGAAACTATCCGTGATCGGCTCGAACAAATAGGCCAAAATCGTGCGCGCACCAGTAACAATCTCAAGTTGCGCTGCCATCCCCGGCGACAGAACCATGCCCTCATGTTCAGCCAGGCTTTCGGTGTCGATTTCCACCATCGCCCGAAAATAGGGGCGACCATCGCCATCCGTCAAACGGTCGGGCGAAACATCAACCACCTTGCCCTTTACCGGCGCAAACCAGCGTTGGCTAAAGGCCGTGACGCGGATATTCACCAGCAACCCGGGCGAGACCACATCGATGTCATTGGGTGAAATACGCCCTTCAATCACCAACTGGTCATCATGGGGCACAATTTCCATAATCGGTGCACCAGGCGGAATAACGCCCCCAACGGTGGTAAACTTCAAATCCGTCACCGTGCCTTCGGACGGCGCAACGATGCTGGAACGCGACAGCACGTCTTCGGCGGAACGCAGCCTTTCCGTCAGGTCCGATAAATCGGCCTGAACATCACGCAATTCGGTATTTACCGTTTCAAGATGATCACGTTTGAGCTGGGCCTGGCTGGCGCGCACCTGCTGGATTTGCTGCTCAATGCGCGACATATCGGCCGAATAGCGGCCAATATCGCCCAGATTATCCACCAACCGGCTTTCAAGCTGCAACAACCGGGTCCGCCGCGCATAGCCCTTTTCCACCATCGGCTTCACCATCGCCAGTTCTTCCTTGACGATGCCAACCTGCTGCTGTGCGGCTATTTTTTGCTCATTGGTGGCAGAAATTTCGTTGCGCAGCTCTTTGATACGTTCGTCATATAATTGCAGCTCGCCGCGAAAGGCATTTGTACGGCTGTCAAACAAATCCTGCTGGGCCGACACCAGATCGGGATGCTGTGCCGGGTTTAACGCGGCAGGCCACACCACATGCGTAAATCCCTTACGCTCCGCATTCAGCCGCGCCTGGGTCGCCAGGGCGTTCAAATGCCGCTTGTAAAGCAGGTCATAACTGGCCCGTGCCCGCGTATCATCCAGCTCGATCAGCGTTTGCCCAGCCACAACCCGTGCGCCGTTTCGCACCAGAATTTTGCGGATAATCCCGCCTTCCAGATGCTGCACGGTTTGCCGCCCGGAAAAGGGCGCAACCACCCCGCTGGCAATGGCAGCCGAGTTAATACGCGCCGTTGCCGCCCACAAAAAAACCGAGCCAAACCCCAAAATCAGAATCACAAGCCCAAGCCGCACCAGTGGCTTCACATCGGTTTCAAGGGTGCGCACTGTTGGCAATTGAATACCGTTCACCGCCCGCCCCCTTGCTGACGACGCCCGGCAGAGCCTTCAACCACCCGCAATTGCGGTCGGCCATCGGCCCCGGTTTTCACACGCGGCTGGCGGTTTTGGGCCGCACGGGCATCAGGGGTCGCAGAGGTCGCAGGAACCTCATTGGCCTTGCCCCCGGCCCCTTCCTGCCGCGCTGCTACCTGACGGGCCGTTTTCTGCTGGCTCAGGCGAGCAGTTTGCCGTTTTTTGGCGTCGGCCTGTTTGCGCCGTGCCACATCCTGCGGGCTTTCCCCCCGGTCCAAACCTTCATCCACACGCTTTGGCGGCGCAATCGGGCGTGTCACCTTCATCGTACCACTTGCAGTGCTGCGCACGGCCTGCTTTTGCCCCGACGGCACATTTGCCAGCGTGTTTTCGGCATCGGGTCTGGCAGTTTGACGGGCAGCCGCCTTGCGGCGGGTGCCATCACGGTTCATGCCCGCATCCGGGTGCTGGCGGCGCGGGGCCTCGGGGTTGGGCATCGCAATTTTTTGCGGCGTAATGCGCATTTGTCCGCCCCCGGCAAAGCCGTCATTGCCTTCGCGCATGGCGGCGGGCATTGGCGGCGCGGCAGGGGTTGGCAGGGCTTCATCCCCGCGCGGTCGCGGGGCACCGGGCGTGGCTGGCATGGCTGACTGCATCCGCCCGATATTAACCGGCACCACCTTTATCTGCCCGCCCGACAACGCAATAATCGCATCAGCCCGTTTTAAAACTTCACGTTCATGGCTGACGATAAAGGCGGTAATACCCGCACGGCGAACAATATCAATCAGGTTGGTCACGTATTCCATCCGCCCTTCATCAAGCGCGGTTGTTGGTTCGTCGAGCATCAAAAGGCGCGGCTTGCCATAGAGGGCGGCGGCGAGCGCCACAAGCTGACGCTGCCCGCCCGACAGGTTCGTGCCACCCCGATCCAGGTGGGTATCGTAACCATCGGGCAAATCGAGGATAAATTTATGCGCCCCGGCCAGTTCGGCCGCCTGGATAATCTCGCGCGGGTCGGCCGAGCCCAGCCGGGCAATATTTTCGGCAATGGTGCCGGGAAACAAAAACGGGTTTTGCGCCAGATAGCCAATTTGCGGGCCGATCTGGGCACGATCCAGCTTGGAGGCCTCAACCTCGTCAAGCTTGACCGAACCCGATGCCGGGGCCCAAATCCCCATCAGCAATTTCAACAGGGCGGTTTTCCCCACCCCATTAAACCCGGCAATACTAACGACCTGGCCCGCCCCAACCTTGAAGGAAAACCCCTTGAACAACACATTGCGGCTGCCCGGTGGGGCAAAAACCAGCCGGTCCACCGTCACCGACATCCCCTTGGCCTTGGGGGCCGGGGCGGGCACACGCGGTTTACGTTCCAGCAAAATCCGGTTCAGGCGCTCAAACGATTTACGGGTTGCCGACCAGGACCGCCAGGCCGCCACTGCCCCGTCAAACGGGGCCAGGCCGCGCATGCCCAAAATCATCGAGGCCACCATAATGCCAATCGTGATGCTTTCGCTAAGCACCAGATACGCCCCGGTGCCGATAAAACACACCTGCATGGACAAGCGCACAAAATGCGATAGGGTGGTAGAGGTTCCCACCCGGCGACTGGTTTGCCCTTCCCAATACAGCGCATCGGACTGATCCGCCTGCCAACGCGCCCGAGCAGCGGGCGTCATGCCCATGGCTTCCATCGCCTCGGCATTGCGGATATAGGTTTCTTCCTGGGCAATGCCCCGGTTTTGCGACTGTTCAGACCGATCCACCGAAATACGGCCGGCGGCCTCGTTGGCAACGGCAATCAAAATCAGGATCACCGCACCGCCAAAGGCAACCATGCCCAAACGAATATCAAAAATAAACACCACGCCAATATAAACCGGCGCCCACATGAAATCGATCAGGGCAAACGGGCCAGACCCGGTTAAAAACCCGCGCAAACCATACAAATCGCGCAAGGGGCGCTGCCGGTTGGGCATCCCGCGCGAGGATTGCTCTACCACATGGGCAAACAGATCACCCCCCAGCCCCAGATCAAGCCCGGTTCCGACACGTATTAACACGCGAGATCGCAATTGCTCCATCGCGGCGATAAAAACCAGCACGATGGCAATGCCGAGCGTCAGCAAAAACAGGGTATCGAAACTGCGCGAGGACAAAACACGGTCAAAAACCTGCATTGAATAAATCGGGATCACCATATTCAGCAGATTGATCACCATGCTGAAGCCGCCGACAATACCAATCGACCGCCAGAACATCCGTTCTAGCGGTGTACGATCACCTTCTCGGTTGCGTCCGGCCAATATGCCGGAGCGGGCTTTGTTCGGCTGGGCCATCCTGATCCCGTTTTACAGGGCCGCAATCCTGCGGCCGATCCCCCAAGGCAGTTATCCCGATGTCAAAAACAACGGGACATATTATACGATTGCATGAAACATACCGCCCTATTCTAGCGAAACTTGATAAAGATGCGTTAACGAAATCATTGCTTTTGGCGCTCTGCTTCATCAATTACCTCAATTTATGGCCCTTCTGGCGCTGTCAAGGACGTGCCATGCAAAAAAGCAGCCTTAAAAAGCTTGAATAAGCGATCAAACTCGACAATTTTCGTTTTTCCAATTTCAAAAATGATTGCGAGTCCCCATGACAGCACAACAGAACTCCAGCCTTTTTAAAAAAGCCCTCCTGGCCATTATGGCGCTCTCTGCCATCGGCTATGTTGCCTTCTGGTTTAGCGAAATGGTGTTTTAAGGTGCCATCGTGAATCCATGCCCGTATTCACCATGCGATGCGGGCATGCTTTTCTCCACCAGCCCCCGCCTGAAATCCATCCGTCATCACGTCTGGTTTAATCCCGCCCCTTTAAACATGCCCATATTGGCATATTTTCAGGGTAAGATTTGATCCGGCCCAAGGCAACTTGCCCGGTCATACGATAAACCAGCCTGCATGATGCAAAGGATTTGGCGAATGGCACAAATACCCCCTTCTGTCCTGCAGTTTCTGGCCCTTCGGGCAGGCAGCACCACCCATACCAGCGGGCTTATGGCCTGTATGGCAGCGGTTTTATCAATATGCGCCTGGCTTCTGGGCGGCCCGGTCATGATGATGTCGGCCCTGTTTGCCATCATCCTGCTATTATTGCTCGGCCCGATGGTCTCATCGGAAATGATCATGAAACTGCTGCGCGCCAGCGAACTGCCCCAAAAGCAATATACCGCCCTTTATGAAATGGCGGCCCTGTTGGCACAGCGGGCGGGCCTTGCCTATGTGCCGCGCCTGTATATGTTGCCGGGCAAAGGGGTCAATGCCGTGACCACCGGCAAGGATGACACCACCATCATCGCCCTGTCGCGCGATGCGCTGAGCAGCCTGTCACCCCGGCAGTTGCGCGCTGTTCTGGCCCATGAAGTCGCCCATGCCTGGCATAATGATACCCGCATCCTGATGATGACCGATATTCTCTATCGCGCCACATGGACGCTGGCCGTTTTTGCCCTGATCATGTTCTTTTTTGGCGTGCATAACCCACCGGGCTGGCTGATCATTGTGCTGGCAACCGCGCCGACGCTTAGCTTCATTTTGCAGCGTGCCGTAATTCGCGACCGCGAATTTGCCGCCGATCACGGGGCCAGCGACCTTTTGGGCGGACCGGAAGACATGATCGACGCGCTGACCCATATCGAACAGATCAACCGCCGCACCCTGCGCCTGCTGCCCTATCGCAGCACCGAACCACCCGCCCTGCTTGATACCCATCCCGTGATCAAGGCCAGGATCGAGGCCCTTAAGGCCCTGCCCCCTGTTTTTAATGGCGATTTCTTTCGCCGCTCCAACCGATGATGGCACCTCCCGCCTGGCCAAAACCGGAAAAAACGGAACCGGCCATTTACCTTTGACGCTCAAACGCGTAAATCAGACCGGACATTTCCGGCACATCCGCCATCTGCCAGCTTAACCCGACAGCGTGACAGGCGGGCCCACCCGGCCCCTTTCACCGATCATCGCCCACAAGGATTATGTCATGCCCGATATTAGCATGTTAAGCGAACTGATCGCTGCCTTTGTCACCCTGTTTGTCATTGTTGACCCGGTGGGGCTGGTGCCGGTTTTTCTGGTCCTCACACAGGATACCAGCACGGCACATCGCCGCCGCATGGCGATCCGGGCCTGTATCACCTCGTTTCTGATCCTTACCGCCTTTGCCCTGCTGGGCGAAAGCCTGTTGGGCATTTTTGGCATACACATGCCCGCCTTTCGCATTTCCGGCGGCACGCTGTTGTTTTTGATCGCCCTTGAAATGCTGTTTGAACGACGTGGCAAAAAACGTAACGAGCGCGCCGAACAGGTCCATCAGGAACTGGAGCACGAGGAAGAAGACGAAAACGGCAATATCACGACCGCCAGCACCACCAACACCACGACCACCGCCAGCCCGGCCAGCCTCCAGAACGAAACCCTAGCCGCCAAAGCCGACGAAGACGAACCCGATGACGTCTCCATTTTCCCGATGTCGATCCCGTTTTTGGCCGGTCCCGGCTCGATTGCCACGGTGATGCTCCTGATGGGCAAATATCAGGACAATATCGTCATGCAAACCGGCGTGATCACGGTTGTTGCCCTGGTGATGGTCTGTGCGCTGATGATGTTCCTGCTGTCGGGTCTGGTCGCCAAACGCCTGAGCCCGACGGTTGCCACCGTCATTTCCCGCCTGCTCGGCATGATCCTCGCCGCCCTTGCCATCCAGTTCATTATCGATGGGATTAAGCAGGCGTTTTTCTGAACCCGGGAATGACCATATCCGTACATCCCCACAAAACCGGCAACCCAACCAACGCATGGCACAGAACATCCGCATCCAATACATCCCTGAATACGAAATCACAGCGCAAAATACGACCGCGCTCGCAACATTGCTCGACAACTGCTTCCCCGACACCTTTGACGGCAGAACCTATTTCAAACAACTGCCGCACTTCCGCTATCTGGCATTTGACGGCGAAACCCTGATTGGCCAGATGGGCGTTGATCACCGTGTCATCCGGGTTGCAGGAGAAATCATCAAAATATTCGGCATCATCGATCTTTGTGCGGCGCAAACACATCGCAATGCAGGCATTGCCACCAAACTTCTTGAACAATTGGAAGGCCTCGCAACACCATCCAATGTCGATTTCCTGGTCCTGATGGGCGATATCGACACCCTCTATCTCAAAAATGGCTTCCAGCACGTCACTCCGGCACCGACAAAATGGCTCGCCATCGAGGATATCGAAACTTTTTCCGTCATCGAGCGCGACCTCTCGGACTGTTTTCTGGTCAAACCCTTAACCAACAAACACTGGCCCGGCGGTCAGATCGATATGCTTGGATACCTTTTTTAACGACGCCCCTGCGTAACGGGCAATGATACAAAAAGGGAGGACCGAAGCCCTCCCTTTCGTCGTCCCGGTTGACCGGGGGATCAGTCCCACCGCTTGGCCGCGCGCAGGATGGCTGCGGTGTCGATCTGGTAGTGTTTATACAGATCAATGCTGTCGCCGCATTGACCAAACGCATTTATTCCCAAAGGGGCCACCGCATGGCCGCGCACCGCGCCCAGCCACGCAAGGGCTGCCGGGTGGCCGTCAATCACGGTTACCATGCGGGCATCCGGTGCCAGCGGTTTGAGCAGGTCTTCGATATGGGCCGTTTCGCCCCCGGCCCTGCCTTCCAGACGCGCACGTTCCAGATCCTGCCATTCATTATACAGCCGGTCCGTCGAGGTCACGGCCAGAAGGCCCATGCCGGGATGATCGTCCCTAAGCTGTTCCCAGGCGGCAATGGCTTCCGGTGCCATCGCCCCACAATAGGCCAGCACCATTTTGCAATTTTCGCCCGGTTCGCACAGCCAATACCCCCCGCGCACAATGGCGGAGCGGGTGGCTTCATCAAGGTCGCGTTCCGGCTGATCCACGGGCTTGGTGGACAGGCGCAAATAAACCGATCCGCCATCCTGGTCCTGCATATGGTTAAACGACCAGCCCATCACGACAGCCAGTTCATCGCCAAAGCTGGGTTCAAAGCTGGTCAGGCCCGGCTGGCCCATGCCGATCATGGGCGTGCCAATCGATTGATGCGCCCCGCCTTCCGGGGCAAGGGTAATCCCGCTGGGTGTAGCCACCACCATAAAACGCGCATCCTGATAACAGGCATAATTCAGCGCATCGAGGCCCCGGGCAATGAACGGATCGTACAATGTGCCTACCGGAAACAGGCGCTGGCCAAACAGGCTGTGCGACAGGCCAAGGGCGGCGAGATTAAGGAACAGGTTGTTTTCGGCAATGCCGAGTTCCACATGCTGGCCCTTGGGGGTGCGGATCCATTTTTGTGCCGAGGGAACCTTGCGGTCGCGAAATTCATCGGCCAGATTTTCCCGGGCAAACAGGCCGCGCTGGTTTACAAAGCCACCAAGGTTGGTCGAGACCGTCACATCGGGCGATGTGGTGACGATACGGTCGGAAAAATCGCTGTTTTTGGATTTCGCCAGTTCATTGAGGATTTTGCCAAACACTTCCTGGGTGCTGCTGGTATCGGCCCGCTGATAGGGCATTTCCGGCACGGTAATAATTTCGGCAAATTTCTGGCGCGGCTGGCGGTTGTTAAAGGGGGCACCATCAATAAAGGCCCGCACATCCTGTGCATCACAGTCCAGCCCGGCGGTCATGTCCCATTCATCGCCTTCGGCAATATTGTTGGCTTTGCGGAACCCTTCCATCTGCGCCACATTCATCAGGCCGGCATGGTTATCCTTATGGCCCTGAAGCGGCAGGCCATAGCCCTTGACGGTATAGGCAATAAAGACGGTCGGTTTGTCATTGGGCACATTTTCAAAGGCGTTCAAAATCGCCTCCATGCAATGCCCGCCCAGATTGGTCATCAGGTCATGCAGCGCATCATCGTCATAATCGGCCAGCAGGCTGGCAAGGGCATTGTCGCCCGGCATGTCGGCCAAAATCTGTTTGCGCCAGGCCGCCCCGCCCTGAAAGGTCAGCGCGGAATAGACATCATTGGGCGATTCATTCAGCCATTTTTTCAGCGATTTTCCGCCGGGCCGGGCAAAGGCCGCGTGCAGTTTGCGGCCATATTTGATGGTAATCACATTCCAGCCGACCGCGCGGAAAAACCGGCCAATCACGCGGAACAGATGCGCATCAATCATGCCATCCAGGCTTTGGCGGTTATAGTCAATCACCCACCAGACATTGCGAATGTCATGTTTCCAGGTATCAAGCAGGGCTTCGTAAATATTGCCTTCATCAAGCTCCGCATCGCCAACCAGGGCGACCATGCGGCCGGGCTTTTCGCCCTTGGGTAGCATTTCTTTATAGCGCAGATAATCCTGGGTCAGGGCGGCGAAATTGGTGACAGCCGCGCCAAGACCAACGGAGCCGGTTGAAAAATCCACCGCATCGCCATCCTTGGTGCGCGAGGGATAAGACTGCGCCCCGCCAAAGGCCCGGAAATTTTCCAGCTTTTCACGCGACTGGCGACCAAACATATAGTTAATGGCATGAAAAACCGGCGAAGCATGGGGCTTTACCGCCACCCGGTCCTGCGGGCGCAACACATTGAAATAAAGCGCCGTCATCAGCGTGGAAAGCGACGCACAGCTTGCCTGATGCCCGCCCACCTTGATGCCATCGCGCTTGGGCCGGATATGGTTGGCATGGTGAATGGTCCAGCTTGACAGCCAGCGCACCTTTTTCTCCACCGCCCCCAGCATTTCAAGCTCTGTGGCCGAAACCCTGCTGCCTGCCGTGGCCTCGATAATTTCGCCGGTCATTGTGTTATCGCCATGTGCTGCCAATGTCAGTCTCCCGTTTCTTGAAGGCGGACCTGCCCTGATGCTTCCGGCCCGCTGTTATTTTGGTACCTGAATGCGCATTTTTAAAAACCGGCCCCTTCAGGCAAGCGATTTTGCCAAAATTCGCAGAACCAGCGACAGTTTTGAAAAATCTTCGATCATTTCGCGCAAGATTTTTTAAAATCCTCGAATCACAAAAACAGCTCCTTATCCATTAAACCGGCCTAAATGGCGATTCGGCTTGTCCAAGCCCCCCCCCAACCGCGAGCCCCAAAAATCTTAATACTCAATATCCTTTGCCCTACTTGAGCGAGAGCAACTCAAACAACCGCATAGGACTGATAGCATTGACCCTCAATCCTTACCCCAGCCTAGAAGAAACCACGAGAAGTACTTTTGTAGCGATAAAGCGCTTTCAGAAGAACCAGAGCATGAAAAAAGCATGTAAATATTAACCGACCCCAAAACTTTCAGTTGACGCAAATACCATCAGCAATATCTAATTGAGGTTCAATCAAGGGTTGAGGGGATTTGATGAGCTTAGAAAATCTACAAACAGGTGATCTCTCGATACATTTTGACATCCCCTCTCATGGTTTACCCCTGCAAACATTTATCGAGACTGCTTCCTCGACGGAACACGTTGTCGAAGCGTTGGTCGAGAAAGTTTTTAACGGCGGCATCGAATACAAGATAATTGTACTCCCTCCCGAAGTCGGCTCATTCAAAACCCATTTAAAAATAGCCGTCATTTCAATTGGAGCTACGTTAGGTCCTGCTCTTCTCTCTGACTTCACTTCTGGTTTCATTGAAGGATTGACCAAAAGCACCCCCACTGAATGGGGGAAAATTGCTGGACAAGAATTAAGAGAATTATTTTCAAGTGAGGCAATCGCTAACGAAGAAACTGAAAAAGATGAACAAGATCATCAAACAAAAAATGCCAAAGACTGCATAGCAATCGCCAAAATTCTCGCTTCAGCCACTCAAAATTTCATGCAAAGCTCAACTAAAATTTTGATCGAAAAAGACGTCACACCGCACGAATTTCGAGATGCCTATTCTGCTCGTAATGATTTTTATAAGTCATGTCTTGAAAATCAGACGATTCAAGGGGTGAGCTTTTTTAACAATGAAAAATTTGAAATACCGAGAAGTGCATTCATTGACTTACAGACGATAATCCCACCAAAACATGAACCCTATGACAAGTTACCTTGGTATGTTGAAATAACAACCATTGTAGTGACGTCACCAAATTGGGAAAAAAACGATAATCGAAGGCAATGGAAAGGCAAAGATACAGATGGTCATGATAGATATTTTATGATTGAAGATGATGCTTTTTGGTTTCTTGCCGAACATGAACTTCTAAACTTTCATTTCGCAGATCGACTTCGCGTCCAGATAAAATACAATCTAGTTGACGACAGAAAAATACACAACATCGTTTTAAAAGTAATAAAATATAACGACCGCCCAGTCTCCACACCTTTATCACAATCGGAGCTTGAGGAATTTATTGGAGATTACAAAGAACCTGAGAAAAAAAATGAACAGCTAAGACTGTTCGAAGAATGAAAAAATGTACGAAAAATAAATATCAAACAAAAGGCGCGGATCTATTTTCCCTTAAAACAGTATCCGCGCCACTTATTCTAAATTTTCATTCCGCCGCCATCTTCATCGTGCCGCCATCGAGCGCATTTTCGAGATCGGCCAAAATGTCATCAATGCTTTCCAGCCCGGCGGAAATGCGGATCAAACCATCGGTGATCTGATATTCGGCGCGTTCTTCGGCACTATAGGTCGAATGCGTCATGGAGGCCGGATGCTGGATCAGGGTTTCCGCATCGCCCAGGCTTACGGCACGGGCAATCATTTGCAGGCTGTTCATCATTTTACGCCCGGCCTCGATCCCACCTTTCAGTTCAAAGGCGATCATGCCGCCAAACCGCGCCATCTGTTTTTTGGCAAGGTCATGCTGGGCGAAACTTTCAAGGCCGGGATAATAAACCTTGTCCACCTGCGGGTGGGCTTCGAGAAAATCGGCAATTTTTTCGGCATTGTCACAATGGCGCTCCATGCGCAGTTCCAGGGTTTTCAACCCGCGCAAGATCAAATTGGCATCCTGCGGCGACAGCACCGCCCCGGTCATGTCCTTTAACCCCACCAGGCGAATGTCGGTTAAATCCTCTGCCGACCCGATAATCGCCCCGGCGGTCAAATCGCCATGACCGCCCAGATATTTGGTCGCCGAATGCACCACAATATCCGCCCCCATTTCCAGCGGGCGCTGCAAATAGGGCGTACAATAGGTGTTATCCACCACCACCTTGGCCCCGTGTTTATGGGCAATGTCGGAAATCGCGGCAATGTCGACCAGGCGCATATTCGGGTTGGCCGGGGTTTCAAAATAAACCACCTTGGTTTTATCCGAAATCACCGCTTCCAGGTTTTTCGGGTCCGACAAATCCACATGGGTATGTTTGACGCCAAACCGCTCCAGCCCGTGGCGGAAATAGGCGAATGTGCAGCCATAAAGGGTGCGATCGACAATCACCTCGTCGCCCGGGGAAATCAGCGTCCAGAAAACCGAGGTAATTGCCCCCATGCCCGAGGCGGTGGCAATCGCGGCCTCGCCGCCTTCCAGGGTTGCCAGGCGGTCTTCAAGCAAGCTAAGCGTCGGGTTGCCAATACGCGAATAAATATAGCCCCCTTCATCCCCGGCAAACCGGCGGCCGCCCTGCTCTGCACTATCAAAGGCGAAGGTGGAGCTCATGTAAACCGGCTGGTTCAACGCGCCATTATGGCTGGCCGGGTTATAGCCATGATGAATGGCGCGGGTGGCAAAACCGGCCTTGGCATTGCGCTTGGCATTAGGATGGCTGTGGTTGTTTGACGCAGACATGTGGGCACTCCCGTTTTTAAAACTGTTCTACCCAACCCGTCGCAATCGCCATGCCAGTTATGCTTTTTACTTTAAATTCAAGCCATTAGGCATTTTGGTCATTTTATGATTGTAAATTAAAGTTTACAACCCACTCCTGAAAACCGATAGAACACCTTGAATATCGGGGAATCAGTGCTTTATAAGTGTATATAATACTTTCCACTGTAAAGATTTTGATACAATGCGTTTTGAAATCACGGCCGAAAACCGCCTGGGCATTACCCGCGATGTGGTGGATAACCTGACATCACGGGGGCTGGATATTCGCGCCTTTGAAGTCACGCCACATCATATCTATGCCGATATTCCCGCCCTGTCCCCGGCCCGGTTTGACGAACTGGTCACGGGGTTGAGGCACGTGCCGGGCTTTCACAATGCCAAACCGATTGACCATCTGCCAACCGAACGCCGCCGCGCCCAGCTTCACGCCACCCTGGCCGCCCTGGGCGACCCGGTGATTGCCGTGCATGCCAATGGCCTGATTGCCCAGGTCAACCCCGCCGCGCAATCCATTGCCGGCACGCCAAACCAGTCTCTGCGCGACCAGCCGCTTGCCAGCATTTTATCGGACCCGGATATTGAAACATTGCGCCAGTCCGGTTTTTCGCAAGGCGACCGCGAAGTCACCCTGGGTGGGCAAACCTACCTGTTGCAGGTCGAACCGATTGGCCGGGTCGATGATGGCAGCCCGGTGCATGATGGTGGCCCCGGCGAGGATGACGCCCCCTGGGGTGGGGTTTTGATTTTCCATCGTGCCGCCCGGTTGGGACGCGTCCTGACCGCACTGAATGAACACAGCCATACCGGCTTTGACGATATTATCGGCACCAGCCGGGCAATGCTGCGGGTGAAAAATCAGGCGCAGCGTTTGGCAATTGTCGATGCACCGCTGCTGATTTTAGGCGAAACCGGCACGGGCAAGGAACTGTTTGCCCGCGCCAGTCACCGCGCCAGCAAACGCCATGATCAACCCTTTTTGGCCCTTAACTGTGCGGCCCTGCCCGAGGGATTGGCCGAAAGCGAACTGTTTGGCTATGCTGCCGGGGCCTTTACCTCTGCCCGGCGCGGCGGCAAGCCGGGGCTTTTGGAACTGGCCGATGGTGGCAGCCTGTTTTTGGATGAAATTGGCGAATTATCGCCCTATCTGCAGGCCAAATTATTGCGTGTTTTGCAAGATGGCCGCTTTCGCCGGGTGGGTGGGACCGATGAAATATCGGCCGATGTGCGCATTATCAGCGCGACCAATCGCAATCTTGAGGAAATGTCGCACAATGGCAGCTTCCGCGAGGACCTTTATTTCCGCCTCAATGTGCTGAGCATCACCCTGCCTGCGCTGCGCGACCGGCGCGAGGATATAGACGCGCTGGCACATTATTTTGTCACCCGCACCGCCCGCCAGACCGAACGCGCCACCCCGCATATTGCGCGCGATGCCCTGCAATGGCTGCGCACCCGGGAGTGGAAAGGCAATGTGCGCGAACTGGAAAACACCCTGTTTCGTGCCGTTGCCCTGCTTGATGGCGATATTCTGGCGGCATCCGACCTGCAATCGGCCACCAGCCCGGCACCGACCGACGAGGCCGCCACCGCCCGCCCGGCATCCGGCCAGGCATCCGCCCCGCCCCATCATGATGTGGTCGCACAGGCATTACTGTGTGAAAATCACGGCGAAGCGATGGATATGCTGGAAAAAAACCTTCTGGAGCAGCTTTATCCCGATTATCCCAGTTCGCGCAAGCTGGCCGCGCGGCTGGGCCTGTCCCATACCGCCATTGCCAACAAATTGCGCAAATATGGCATTGGCGGCTAAACGGCACGCCCCCCTGCACCGGGCAGGCGGCCCCACCGACATTTTGCAGCGCACAGCACGCAAGCAGGTGAAATATCACCCCTTCCTGCAAAACCCCAACGTGATTCCTTGCCTGGGTGATTGCGCTGCGGCATGATCGGATTACCTCATAACCATAAGCCCACCCAACGCCCCCTTATCGGATAATGGAGACTGACCATGCTAAAAGGCAAACATGCACTTGTGACCGGCTCAACCAGCGGGATTGGTCTTGCGATGGCCAAGGCCCTTGCCGGACAGGGGGCCAATATCATGCTCAATGGTTTTGGCGATGCCGATGAAATCGAAAAAATCCGCCAGGGCATCGAAAGCGATTTTGGCGTCAAGGCGCTGTATAGCGGCGCGGACCTGTCCAAGCCTGAAGAAATCGAAGACATGATGAAGATGGCTGCCAGCGATTTTGGCGGGGTGGATGTTCTGGTCAACAATGCCGGCATTCAATATACCGCTCTGGTCGAGGATTTTCCGGTTGAAAAATGGAATGCCATTATCGCGATTAACCTGTCTTCGGCCTATCACACCACCCGCCTGGCCGTGCCACATATGAAAAAGCAAAACTGGGGCCGAATCATCAATACCGCCTCCGCGCATGGCCTGGTGGCATCGCCGCAAAAGGCCGCCTATGTGGCCGCCAAACACGGCATTGTTGGCCTGACCAAGGTGGTCGCCCTTGAAACCGCCGAAACCGGCATTACCGCCAATGCAATCTGCCCTGGCTGGGTGCGCACCGAACTGGTGGAAAAACAGATCAAGGCCCTGGCCGAGAAAAACGATGTCTCGGTCGAGGAAGCGGCAACCGAGCTGGTATCGGAAAAACATCCGTCCAAAACCTATGTCACGCCAGAGCAAATCGGCCAGACCGCCGTTTTCCTGTGCTCGCCGGGTGCCGACCAGATGACCGGCACCACCCTGTCGGTTGATGGCGGCTGGACGGCGCAATAAAGCCCAAAATGATACCGTTTGGTGTCATAATGATCAAAAGCCTTGAATGACACCGACTGGTTACATATACTGCCCTTTCGCATTATGAAACCGATCGGTGTCATCATGATCATCCGAAACCCGGCCGACCTGCAAAATGCTGTTCGCACCCTGCGCAAGCAACGCGGACTAACCCAGACCGAGGCGGCACAGCTTATCGGCCATAGCCGCAAATGGCTGTCCTCGCTTGAAACCGGCGCCACCCAGCCGCCGGTAGATATGGTGATCAATCTGCTGGTTTTATTGGGTGCACCGATCCATCTCGACATGCCCGGCGAAGCTGCCCGCCCCGAACGAAACGATAAAACAACCTCCGATTTGCTGGATATTGACGAGGGGCTGTAACATGGCACGGGTCGCATTTGTCTGTTTATACGATAAAGTAATGGGTGAACTTGCGGCCGGAAACGACGGACGGCTTCAATTCCGCTATAATGCCGATTTTATTGCCCGCCATCATGCAGGCGATGTTCATTGCCATCCCCTATCCCTGTCGCTGCCCGTCCCCGACCATTACAGCGAAAATTTCTGGTTTGATGATCAACAATGCGGGCCGTTTTTTGCCGGATTGCTGCCGGATAACAAACAAACCCGTCGCCGTCTGGCGCAAATTTTGGGCAATCGCCACGCCATAAATGCCAATGACGAATTTGCAATGCTGTTTGCCCTGGGCCGGGACTGCCCCGGTGCAGTTTCCCTGATCGCATCTGACGCCGACCCCGATGATTACGATCCCTATCATCCCCAATACCGCATCCTGAGCAAGGCCGAGCTGGCCCGACATATTCGCGAATTGCCAACCCGCCCGCTTTTTGCCGATGACGCAGGTGAAATCCGCATTTCGCTGGCCGGCGTGCATGACAAGGCCGTGGTGATCCGGGTGGGTGGCGACATCGCCCTGCCGCTGGGCCGCACACCCAGTTCACACATCCTCAAGCCCGACATTCGCGGCCTGCCCGGCTCGATCCGGGTGGAGCATTTCTGCCTTGAGGTCGCCCGCGCCCTTGGTCTTGCCACCCCGCGCTCGCACATTATGCAGGCCGAAGAGCAAACCTTCATGTTGCTGGCCCGGTATGACCGCGCCCTGCACGAAAAATCCGGCACGCGCTATCTCACCCGCCTGCATCAGGAGGATTTCTGCCAGGCCACCGGGCATTTCCCGGATCAAAAATACGAACGCGATGGCGGGCCGGGCTGGCACAGCCTGTTTGCCATGCTGCGCTACAGCCACGACCCGGCGCATGACCGGCGCGAGCTCCTGCGCCGCGCCATTTTCCAGTATCTGATCGGCAATCCCGACGCCCATGCCAAAAACTATAGCCTGCTGTGGCGCAATGGTACCCTGCGCCTCGCCCCGCTTTATGACATTAATAACGCCAAGGCCTTTGCCGGATTTTACAAGCAACAGCGCATCAAACTGGCAATGGCCATTGGCGGCGAACGCAATCCCGCGGCGCTGACAAAGGATCACTGGACCCAATTTGCCAAAGAAACCGGCCTTGGCCCCCAACTTGTGCTAAGCGAACTTGACACCCTGCGCCGCCAAATCGGCCCCGCCGCGCAAGAAGTCCGCAACCGCCTTGCCAACAGCCAGGCCGATACCCAGCTTCTGGATCTGGCCCTTGAGGATATTCTCAGCCGCTGCCCCTAAGTCCCTGCCCCAAACAGATTGCATTTTTCTTATCATATGATAAGGTATATCCCATCCGATGGAGGGAAAAATGCTTTATCCCATTGCCCCAGACGCCCCCAAAGACGAAACCGGCATTGTCCGCCCGATCACGGAGCGCGCTAAAATTGCTGTTTTGGTCAAGGCCGTGGTGCGCACCGCCGATGCCTGGGGCCTGACCAATGCCGAGGCCGCCGCCCTGTTTGACGTCCCCACCGCAACTTGGAGCCGCATGAAGGCCGGTAGCTTTCACGGCAAACTGGATCAGGATAAAGTCACCCGCGCCAGCCTGCTGATTGGCCTGTTTAAGGGCTTGCGATTACTGTTTAACGGTCCGCTGACCTATGGCTGGCCCAAAACCCCCAATAAGGGGCCGGGCTTTAACAACAAAACCCCTATTCAGGTCATGCTGGAGGGCGGCATTCCCGCTATGATGCAGGTGCGCCAGCATATTGATGCGCTGCGAGGTGGGGTTTGATTCATGCTAGCGACCTTGAATGCCGGGATTTTGTCGCCGAAAGCACAATCCGCCTGATCCCGACCGCCTATATTGATGAACCCGCCCTAAGCCCCCTTGCCGATGACGACGCAGAACTTGACCTTCTTGCCGAAATCGAAGGCCTGACATCGGCCCGCCTGCAACCCTCCCTGCCGATCCCGGGCGGGCTGGCCCCGGCAGAACTGCAAAGCCCCGCCAATGGCTATGGCTGGAGCTATGTCAACGCGGCCTTTTGTTATACCCGCGCCACCGGCAACCGCTTTAATGGCCCACATCGCGGGGCCTGGTATGCCGCCTTTGGCAATAATGCCAGCCAAACCGCCCAGGCCGAAGTCGCCTGGCATTTAACCCGCGAGCTTGAAAATACCGGCATTTTTGAAAACACCACCGCCTATCGCGAACTGATGGCCGGGTTTAATGCCCCATTCCATGATTTAACACCCCATAGCACGGCAACAGCCATCCCCCTGCCCCTTGATCCCGTGCCGGAACGCGCCTATCCCGCCGGGCAGGCACTGGCAGGCGATATTCTGGCATCCGGCGGCAATGGACTTCTTTACCCCTCTGTTCGCCATAAAGGCGGGCACTGCCTCGTCGCCCTGCGTCCGTATCTCGTGCAAAATATCCGCCAGGGCGACCAATGGGTTTTCACCTGGTCGGGCCATCCCGACCCCGACATCACCCCAGCTTGAACCCTTTATAAATTTTCATCAAACCATTGCAAATTAAAGATTTCTGGTGCTCATTCTGAAATCTCAATACTCAAACTAAAAATAGCAATTCATTCTGGCGAAACTCTAAACTGCACCTATGCACCACTTTCTGACATCAAAATTGCCCGAACCTTTAGCAACTTCAAACAGGAACACGGTGCCAAACTGGCTACGCTGACTCGCAGCGAAACACCGCATTTTACTGACACTTAGCTCCAACAAAGAATCGTACACGGATAAAACTTATGCTATCTTACCCACTATATAGGAGACTAAACCTACTTAACAACAGAACGCTACATGACTGCCTCACTAAGGAATTCCAATTAGAAATCTCAATTTAAATTAGAGAGGGCAGATAAATTTTAAAAATAAAATCTGAACCATAATTCTAATAGAGGAAAAATGAACAGATTTATCGGCTCGCAAGAAGAATTTCTAACGGATCATGCATCTTATTTTCTCGACAAAAAATCTTTATATCTTGAAATCAAGAAATCAATCGCTGAAGAAACGAACTTTCCGTTATCTATGATTCGCATTTGCGGGTCCGCATATTGGGGGAAAAGCTTCAAGGAAGGGAGAGCATTTACACCTGGAGTTTCTGACTTGGACGTAGCAATCATAGATGCAAACGCTTACGTCAAGCTCATGAGTGAAACAAGAACCATCACAAAAGGATTTACTGATCTAACACAGTTCCCAGCGTATGGAAACTCCGTCGACAGATTCAAGGAATACGCAATAAAAAAAGGGATAATAATAACAAGCATGATGCCCAGAACAAAAACAAAAAAGATTCTAGACAAAGCTTCCCATACAATATCAAGAAAATATATAGAGCACTTCTCGAAAATAAGTTTTTTAATATACGATACAGAAATATCTTTTACAGACAAACAAGCCCCCGCTTTTAAGAAATTCAACGAGGAAAAAATATGATAAAATACCAAGTCAGATCAAAAGAATTAATCGACATGATCAATGACATAAAAACCGAGAGACTAATAATAAGCCCATATTTCCAAAGAAACCTTGTCTGGAGGGAAACGCACCAAAAAGATTTCATTGAAACGATTTTGAAGGGCTACCCCTTTCCGCAAATATTCATCGCCAGAGGAGACATAGATGTCGAAACGATGACATCAAAATCATGCGTAGTTGATGGTCAGCAGCGAATGAACGCCATAAAACAATACATAAATGGCGACTTTGAAGTTGGGGGAAAGAAATTCCAAGACTTAGAAACAACAGAAAAAGAACAATTCCTGACATATCAAATACCAGTAATTGACCTCGACATTAAAGCGACTGACCCAACCATAATTGATATATTTAAAAGACTAAACCGAACATTCTATGCGCTTTCTTCCATTGAAAAAATGGCAACCGAATATGCTACCGTCGACTTCATGCTTATTGCAAAATATTTATGCGGGCTTCTTTTGACCAAAGAAAAAGGTCAAGATGAAGAAGATGACGAACTAACGCACGATCCCAACATGCCTAAGGACTTCATATCTTGGGCCCAGAAATTCAACATCGAAAACTACAAGAAGCTTATCCTAGAGGAAAAGATATTCAGTCCATATGAGACATCGCGTATGGTGCACTTAATGTACACGCTAAACTTAATAGCAACAATAAACAAAGGATACTTCAACAGAAATGAAAAAACCCGGGAAATACTAGAAGAAAAAGATGAAAACATCAAAGAAAGAGATGTGATTTTATCAAAATTTAACGATGTATCAGAATACATAACAAGCCTGAACATAAAACAAAAATCCATGTGGTGGAATAAATCAAATTTTTTCACTTTATTTGTTTCTATATACTGGAATATTGAAAAAATAAAATCAGAAAAAAAAGAAAAAATAATAGAATCTCTGGAGAAATTTGAAAAAGAAGTTCCGGAGCAATATGCTCTAGCTGCTAGAGAAGCCGTAAACAACAGAAAACAAAGAATTGAGCGCCATAGATATGTTACGCAAATTTTAGGAATAGATTCAGAAGAAAAACCCATTGACCTTTGATCACCCCAAATACCGCTCCAAATGCTCCACCAGCATGCGCACCTTTGACGATAAATGCCGGTTGGCGGGGTAAAGCGCCCAAATGCCTTCATCGGAGGGCTGATACCGGGTAAGGATCGGCACCAGTTCGCCGCTGGCGATATGGGGATCAACGTAAAAATCGGGCAATTGCACAATACCCAGGCCCTTGCGCGCGGCATCAAGCAGGGCCTGGCCGCTATTGGCCGTGATATTGCCGTGGATGCGAATGGTGCGTTCGCGCCCCTCTTCCTCGAACCGCCAGTAATCCAGCGTGCCGGGCAGGCAGTTATGCCGGGCCAGTTCCGACAGGCTGTGGGGTTCCCCTCGCTTTGACAGATAAACCGGGGCCGCACAGACATAAAGCCTGCGCGATGATAACCGCTGGCTCATGATCGCACTGGGCGTTCCCTCCAGCCGCCCCAGGCGAACCGACAGATCATAGCCCTCCAGAATCAAATCCAGCTTCTGGTTGGTAAAACGGCATTGCACCTCCAGGTCCGGATAGCGGGCGACAAAATCATTGATCAGCGGGGCAATCACGCTTTCGCCGTAAGTGGTCGGCGCGGTCAGTTTTAATTTCCCGCGCGGGGTATCCTGCAAACTGCTGATCGCGCGTTCGGCATCTTCCAGGCCATCGCGCAACTGGCGGCAATGCTGGTAATAAATTTGCCCGGCTTCGGTTAATGTGACTTTGCGGGTGGTGCGGTAAAACAGTTTGCTGCCCAGCCGGGCTTCAAGGGCCGTGATTTGGCGGCTGACATGGGCGATGGAAACGCCAAGCTGCGCTGCCGCCCCGGTAAAGCTCTGGCATTCCGCCACCGCAATACATTCACTAATGCCGTCCCACGCGCTCATTATTACCACACTGTAAAAGTCATTTGCATAATTACGGGATTAACATTTTTTCAGAAACAAATAAACTTTGCTTCATATCTTTACATCCCTTCATGCGTTTTCGCTGGTCTGAAAAGGATTTACCATGACTGCACAAACCATCACCTGCAAAGCCGCCATTGCCTGGGAAGCGGGCAAGCCGCTGTCGATTGAAGAAGTTCAGGTTGCGCCGCCCAAGGCCGGTGAAGTGCGCATCAAACTGACCGCCACCGGCGTTTGCCACACCGATGCCTTCACCCTGTCGGGCGATGATCCCGAAGGCATTTTCCCGGCCATTCTGGGCCATGAAGGCGGCGGCGTTGTGGAATCGATTGGTGAAGGTGTGACAAGTGTTGCCGTGGGCGACCATGTTATTCCGCTTTACACGCCGGAATGTGGCGAATGCAAATTCTGCAAATCGGGCAAAACCAACCTGTGCAGCAAAATCCGCGAAACCCAGGGCAAAGGCCTGATGCCCGATGGCACCACACGCTTTTCGCAAAACGGCAAACCGATTTTCCATTATATGGGCTGCTCGACCTTTTCCGAATATACCGTTCTGCCGGAAATTTCGGTCGCCAAAGTCAATAAGGCCGCCCCACTGGAGGAAGTCTGCCTGCTCGGTTGTGGTGTGACCACCGGCATGGGCGCGGCCACCAACGCGGCCAAAGTGAAAAAGGGCGATACCGTTGCCATCTTTGGCCTGGGTGGTATTGGTCTGTCGGCGATTATCGGCTGCCAGATGGCAGGTGCGGAACGCATTCTTGCCATCGACATTAACGAAAAGAAGTTTGATCTGGCCAAGCAGTTGGGGGCAACCGACTGCATCAACCCGAAAAACTTCGACAAGCCGATCCAGCAGGTCATTGTTGATATGACTGATGGCGGCGTTGATTACAGCTTTGAATGTATCGGCAATGTCAATGTCATGCGCTCTGCGCTGGAATGCTGCCACAAGGGCTGGGGTGAATCGGTGATTATCGGTGTAGCCGGGGCCGGGCAGGAAATTTCCACCCGTCCGTTCCAGCTTGTCACCGGGCGCGTCTGGCGCGGCACCGCCTTTGGCGGGGTCAAGGGCCGTTCCGAACTGCCGACCTATGTGGAACGGTATCTGGCGGGTGAATTCAAACTGTCGGACTTCATCACCCACACCATGCCACTTGAAGAAATCAATCATGCCTTTGATCTGATGCACGAAGGCGAAAGCATTCGCAGCGTCATCCATTATGCACCGGCTGCCAAATAAGTCGCCGAAACAACGGGCCGGAAACCTTTTTCCGGCCCGAACGCATATCTGGAGGATAAAATGAGCATCGAAAACATTTCCAGCGCCAAAAGTTTCGGCGGCTGGCATAAACAATACAGCCACAAATCATCGACCCTTGGCTGTGACATGCGCTTTGCCATTTACCTGCCGCCCCAGGCAGGTAACGGCACCACGGTCCCGGTGATGTATTGGCTATCGGGCCTGACCTGCACGGATGAAAATTTCATGCAAAAGGCGGGTGCGCACCGCATTGCTGCCGAACTGGGCATTGCCATTGTCGCGCCCGATACCAGCCCGCGCGGCGACCATGTGCCCGATGATGAAAACGAAGCCTATGATTTTGGCAAGGGGGCCGGTTTTTACGTGAATGCCACCCAGGAACCCTGGCGGCAAAATTACCGGATGTATGATTATATCCTGTCAGAACTCCCGGCCCTGATTGCCGAACATTTCCCG
The DNA here is from genome assembly GCF_001907695.1 of Thalassospira sp. TSL5-1. Taxonomy (NCBI): domain Bacteria; kingdom Pseudomonadati; phylum Pseudomonadota; class Alphaproteobacteria; order Rhodospirillales; family Thalassospiraceae; genus Thalassospira; species Thalassospira sp. TSL5-1. The sequence goes on along the minus strand of NZ_KV880638.1, from coordinate 640,842 downwards.
GTCAATGACAATACCGTCATTTCCGGCCATTCCATGGGCGGACATGGTGCCCTGATGATGGCATTGCGTAACCCTGGCAAGTTTCGCTCCGTCACCGCCTTTTCGCCTATCTGCAACCCGGTCAATGTGCCCTGGGGCCAAAAGGCGTTTGAAAACTATCTCGGCCCCAAACAGGCCGACTGGGCCGAATATGACAGCTCGATGCTCATGAGCACCGCCCAACCCACCGCCTTCACCCCCGCCCTGGTTGACCAGGGCGATGCCGATGGCTTCCTCAAAGACCAGCTTAAACCCGAAACGCTGGAACAGGCCGCCAAAAACAGCGGCTACCCGCTGACGCTCCGCATGCAGGAAGGCTATGATCACAGCTACTATTTCATCGCCAGCTTCATCGAAGACCATATCCGGTTTCATGCGAAGCATTTGGGGCTTTAATAGCACCAAATGGTCACACAAACAATTGAGCATGCTTGTTATTATTCTAGTGGCAACAAGCAAAGAATATATCGAGCATGCTCATTTCCTTGAAAATAAAACTACATAAATCACAATATCACTTTACATATTACTCCTTCACCGAGATCATATGTTTTGGCCTGATAAGAGGGAAAAGCATGAACAGCAACTCAAAAACACCAGAGCAATACAGCCTAGATCTTGGAATAGAAATCGAAAAAGATATCGGCGGAATTGAAATGGGAGTCCTGCAAAACGGCATCCCATACCTCACTCAAAGAGGAATTGCTAATATTTCTGGAGCAGCAAGAGCGACGATATTCGAAATAACTCAAGAATGGGAAGATAAATTTAACGACCCAATCCTCGACAAAGGAAGAAATTCATTTTTTAAAGACTACTTGTTTAAAAATGGCTATAAAGAAAACAGATTATTTATAGAAATTTCTCGAAATGGCTCCCCATACTACGCTTATCCAGACGTAGTTTGCATGGCATTCATCGAGTATTTTGCCTTTGAATCACAGTACGCTAACCAGATAGCGATGGAGAACTATCGAAGACTAGCACGATTAGGTCTAGAAAAATTTATATACAATGCGTTAAATTACTCTCCAGAAGACAAATGGAAGTACTTCAACGACAGAGTATCAATACTACAAGACAGTGCACCACCAGAACACTTCACCCTTTTCTCAGAAACAACGGGCTTAGCTGTTGACTTAATTAACGCGAGCTTAGTCGTAAACGACAAGACTTTACCTGACATTAGCGTGGGGTTAGCATGGGGTAAATATTGGAATGACAACAAATTATCCAAGACGTTTGGGGAACGGATAAAATACAGCCACAATTTTCCTTCCTATTACCCACAAGCTGCCAGCAACCCTCAAAGTCCTTGGGCTTATCCAGACGCAGCATTGCCCTTATTTCGCAAATGGTTTCGGAACGAGTATCTCCCAACAAAATTCCCTAAATACATTTTATCAAAAGCAGACAGTCTTAAAGGCGGAAAAACGGAAGCAGCACAAATTGCCTCTCTGTACGAAAATAAAAAAACATTAAAATAACTGTCAATCGGGATCATAACTCCGTGCCTCAATCGCATCGGCGACGTCATCGGCCATTTTAAGGGTGCGGATGATCAGTGGCACGGTCAGGGCCAGCATGTTGCGATTCAGCCCCCGCGCCTTTTGCGCCTCGCGCACATCATGGGAAACGCTGGCAATAACGGGAATAAAGCGCAGCACCAGCGAAAAGGCCAGGCCGACCTTTTCCGGGTTAACACCGACAAAGCGTAGCGGCTGCATGGCGCGTTCCAGGGCTTCGAGCATTACCGAAACCCGCGTTGTCAGCGTTACAAGGGCAGCAAACAGCACAACGATGGCAAGGCGCGTGACCACCACAAGGCCTGCCTGCCAGTCATTTAGCCAAAGCTGCACGGCGAAGAACACGACAAGCAACCACAATAAGGGCCGGATTTGCGCCCATAAAATTTGCGGTGAAAACCGCGCCAGCCCATACAGGCCAATAACAACCGCCAATATGCCCAGCAGAATTTGCCAGCTAGGAATCACAAACACCGCCGTGCCCAGCGCCACAAGGGCGAGCACCTTAAACCCGGCAGGCATCCGATGGAGCAGCGAGGCGCGATCCTGATACAGGCCGCTGGCAACGTTCATGACATCAGATCCACATAAAAAGGCAGCGCCTTTTGTGGCACATCGTCACACACCACCTGCCCCTGATCGATCACCAGAATGCGGTCATAATCGGCCAGAAGGTCGAGATCATGCGAGACCATAATCACCTGCTGGTCCAGTGCCGCAATCGCCTGTGCTACCCGGTTGCGATTGCGCAAATCGAGCAATGTGGTGGGCTCGTCAAACACAATGCAGGCGGGTTCCATGATCAAAACACCACAAATTGCCAAAAGCTGCTTTTGCCCGCCACTTAACTGGTGGCTGGGATGGGTGCGATAGGCGCCAAGATCATAGCGCGCCAGCATGGCATCAATCCGGCGGCTGACGTCATCCTTGGGCAGTTTCAGGGGTTTCAGGCCAAAGGCAAGGTCTTCCTCGACCACGGGAAAGACGATCTGATTATCCGGGTTTTGAAACACAAAGCCGACACGGGCACGCACCTTGCGACCCTCGCTGGCAGTATCAAGGCCATCAACCAGTACTTTGCCGGAACTTGGCACCAGAAGCCCGTTGAGTAATCGCGCCAGCGTGCTTTTGCCCGATCCATTGGCACCCACAATGCCAATCCGGCGTTCCCCCAATGACAGGGAGATGTCCGTTAACACGCTTTGCACCCCGTAACGCAGGGTGACATTCTGCAATTCGATCATTGGCCTCTCATATTCCGCCCAGCAAAAAGCCGCCTGTAGTCATCCCACAGGCGGCGCAATTAAAGCACGCATATCAGGCGGGCGAAACCAGCGGATAAGCCCGGCGCACCGCAAGGGCCGCCCCCGTGGCAACAAAAACCTTCAGGGCATCGCCAATCAGAAACGGTGCCGCCCCCACCGTGGCTTTCCAATAGGAAATATCAACCGCCACCGCAACCCAGGCATTTCCCAGCGCGTAAAGCACGACAATACCGCCGAAGCCAATAATCGCCGCCGTGTTCACCACATTCAGGCGATCCCAAAATTTTTCGATCAGATAGCCAATGACAAAGGCCGACACGGCCCAGCCCAGCATGAAACCGCCCGTCGGCCCCAGAAACACGCCAAAGCCACCGCGCCCACCGGCCAACAGCGGCAAACCCAGAGCGACCAGAACCAAAAACAGCACCACAGAAAGCCCGCCACGCCGCGCCCCCAAAATCGCCCCGGCCAGCATCGGCGCAAGCGACTGTGCAGTAATAGGAACACCCGTCACGGGCAGGGTGAAGGGCGGAAACAGCCCCAAAACAGCCATCAGCGCCGCAAACAGCGCGATATAAACAATGTCCCTGGTCTTCATCCTGATCCCTCACGTTCGGGTCATCAATCTCAGCAGCAAGGGATAGCGGCAAATCGCGGGTTTTCCAAGGAAAATGAAGCTGCGCGATTTTTACGCTCGACGGCACCAAACCAGGGAATTGGCCCCTTATTTGAGAGCACAATATGTTTCCCCATCAATGTCTACAAACGATCAAGGTAATTTTTTGTTTTAGAAACAAGATCCTGTATATTTTCCCAAGCATCAGGATTCACATTCATTTCCCTCTCGGCCGCCTTGTTCAAAACCTCCATAAACGCGGCAAAGCCAAGGCGAACCTCTTCGTTACTGGAATATTCCCAGAACTCGATATACTTGTAATCCTGAACAGTACCGTCTTCATCCTCGACAATATCAGACGGAAAAAAACACGTCATATCCTCTGGATTATACCCCAGACCCTTTGAAAAATCGCCAAGTGCCACCATGAATTCTTTATGGTTCAGTCTATTAAAAAATGCTTCAAAAGGGTACATGTTAAAATTCAACCCAAGGCGCTCAATACCAAAAAATTTAATTCAGATAACAATCAATCCAATGTAACATAGACAGCTTCATCGTTATCTACGATAACGCGCGCCCACCCCTTTCCCAGGTCTTTCCGGTCTGATATTATTAAATTCCAATTTTGCGCAACTTTGCTAGCGATTGAAACCGCTTCGCTGGTTTCAATTCCTTCAAAAATATCTGAAATTCCAACCAGATTCATCCAAACCTGAATGTCCTTACCTGAACGCCCTGCAGAAACATGCTCTTGATAGTTTTCATCAGAGAAAATTAAATTTAAAAACAGATATCCATCCACCTCCTTAAAAGACGGGCAAATCAAATCCAAAAAACAAAAAGCCAAATCAAAACTTAATTTTTCATTTAAGAATGTTGCATGTATATAGTCCAATTCATCGAAAGACACATCGGAGTTCAATTCTTTATATGCTAAATATGACATATCACTAACTGCCATCACTTGTATCCTTTTGGAATTTCTTCCGGCTTGACGACTAGGCTATGCGCCTCATCTTTCTAACACATCATCAAAACCTTTAAATAATTTCGTAGAAAACCCTTTCAAGATGAATCAATGAAATATTTTATTTCAAAGGTTATCTCAAAATAAACCTTTAGGGCATCCACCAAAATTATCTTAAATCCCAGACAATCTCCGCTCCAGATCCAGCCCAATTTTACGGACTAACTCCTCGCTTTCCTTACTTACTGATGGCAACGATCATATTCCCATAAGGATCGTCATGTTGCAGCTCAAAATCGCACCCTTCAGAACTAAGTATCCAACGCCGTGCGTCAGGCCCATCTATTTCTTCCAAAACTTCAACGTTATATTCATTCTTCAGGAACTGAACAAGCTTGTTGAAACCAGCTCGATCAGAAATCGCGCACACATCCACTCTAAGAAAATAATTATATTCTTCCCAAAAGGTGACATTTTTCACATTTGACATATTTATTTTACCTTAACTAAGGCCAATGCGAATTTCTATTTTCTAGTTCACTCCGACACTCTCCACCAAAATCGCAACTGAAGCGCGTTACCGGATAAAAAAATTATAATATCAGATCGCGGATCAACCAACAGCTGGGTAAAGCTATTTATCATCATCAACAATCACTCGCGCAGAGCCTTTTCTCAATTCCAATTACGTAAAATATTATTGTAAAATCTCCTTTCTTTCAATTTACCGATCCTTATGATCTCTTCACGATATCAAACCTCTATTTCATCAAGAATCTTTTGTAGCTTTTCCGGGTCCGCTACGCTTCCAAAGTAATATTCTTTTCCACCATCTTCTCTTAAATCTTGCGGTGATTTCATTTCATATAAAACGTCATACTTGTCGGAAAGAAGATCCTCCAAAGCATCAGCGTCATTCCACACTGAAACTCGGATATAAGGCCCTGACAATTCGTCAAAGAAAACGACAATTCTCTCGCCAGTCTTAGAATCTATCATCGCAATCACCAATCAATGCTATCAAACCATTCCAACTCTTCTTTTGTTGGATCTCTTTTAATACCCATTTTATCCAGAGCGCCTTCAAAGCGCTTTGGCCAAGTTCGATCCGGCTTATATGGGTTTATTCCCGTCTATTTGGGAACCTTCGTAAATGTCAGCTCAAACTTTTCTTCCATCGACATTGTTGCTACATTGCGCCCCTTCAATGTCGAGAGGACGGGCGTCAAACGGTGTTTGATTTTTTCGGGAGCGGTTGCGCTAGCCCGGCGCTCATCCGCAATTTCAAGCACCAACCAGGTGCCTTGGGCGACAATGCGGCCAACATCACGTGCCATATCCAGGTCATTGCGCGGCACCATGGTGCCGCGCAATGACCTGGATAGGCGCTATAGCTGCGGACCCGATCCGCAATAGTTTGCGGGTCTTCAATGCTACCGCAGGTTTTGGCGTCAAAGCGGTTTAGCTGGCCGAAGCTGAGGCGGCGACCAATCAGCAGGATCGCGCCATTGCCGCGCAATTCAACAATTTCTGTGGGGCCTAACACATCCTTCTCCTGACAGGTCCAAACAACCGGCGGATGAACCGGACCGTTTAAGGCTACTGCCAGGGGTTGAGCAGCGTCTGGCGGAAAATTGCAGAATTGGCGATTTTTATAAAAACCCGGCAATGATTTGAAAACAAAAAAGTATTTCCATTCTTGCCGGAAATGGCACCGCCGCAAAACGGGCGGATTTTCGCCCACCCGGGCGGAAATCCGCCCGATGGCAGGAAAAATGGCCCGACTCACGTCCGGCGCACAAATAAACAAACACCCGACCGTTTCGGGTCGGGTGTTTGCTGAACTCCCATCATCTGCGATTTTCTGCTTGTTCTATGTCACGCAGCAGATTGACGGAGCCCCCCTGATTCGATGATAAAATTCTTCACATCCTCAAGACCTTCCATCGCCTTGAGATTGGTGAAAACGAATGGCCGGTCGCCACGCATTTTGCGTGCATCCCGGTCCATAACCGCCAGATCGGCCCCCACCAACGGGGCGAGATCGGTTTTATTGATAATCAAAAGGTCTGATCGGGTAATGCCCGGCCCGCCCTTGCGCGGAATTTTATCGCCTGCCGATACGTCAATCACGTAAATCGTGATGTCTGCGAGCTCCGGCGAAAAGGTGGCCGAGAGATTATCCCCGCCCGATTCAATAAAAATCGCCTCGAGCCCCGGATGTTTGGCCGACATATCCTCGACCGCCGCAAGATTGATCGAGGCATCCTCGCGAATGGCGGTATGCGGGCAGCCGCCGGTTTCCACCCCGGCAATGCGATCGGAGTCCAGCGCGCCCGAGCGTGTCATGAATTCAGCATCTTCGCGGGTGTAAATGTCGTTGGTAATTGCGGCGATGTTAAATTCATCGCGCATCGCCTTGCACAAACGTTCCAGCAATGCCGTTTTGCCTGAGCCAACCGGCCCGCCAATGCCAATACGAAGCGGTGACGTCATGATCGGAACAACCTTGTATATTGGGTTTCGTGTTTCATCGAGGTCCAATCCACCAAAGGCGCACAGGCCCCGATATCTTCCGGCTCGGTCGCAATAGCACGCTCAACCGCCATTTCGACCGCCTTTTCAAGGGCGGCCACCGCCCGGATGCCATCTGTCTGCCCCAACGGCACCAGACGCACCGCACTTGAAACCAGATTGGCCGCCATCGCGTGGAAAAACGCGGTGAGCGCACTGCGCAAATCAACGCCAATGCCCGCCGCCGCAATGCCAACCGCCACCGGATAGGACGGCAAACGGTCCACCCCGCGCAAGGACGCTGCCCAGCCGTCGAGCAACGGATCATCCCACACCTGGCTAACGGTGGAAACAAAGGCCCGCCCCTGCGCCGTTGCCTCCAGCGCCATTTCGGCCGTGCCCCTGCGGCAATCGGCATCGATGCCAATCTCGACCAGCGCATCCAGGTCACCCTGTTTTGCCGCTTCGTAAGCCTGGCAAAACAGCACCCCGTCGATCCGCCCGGCGCCAAAGGCCAGCACCCCTTCGATCCAGGCAATCACGCTGTCGCGGGTGTGAACCCGGCCATCCTCGATCGCATATTCAACACCATGCGAATAGGTATAAGCCCCGACCGGAAAAGACGGCCCCAGCCATGTCATCAGGCGCATCAACCCGGCCGGGTCAAGCTGCCCTGCCGGAGCGACTTCCTTAATGCTCATGCTTGCCCCCGCTTGCAGTATCCTGCGGATGGGCATGAGAATGGGAAGAGGCGTTTGCGTGTGCGTGGGAATGATCGTGCGGACGATCATCATCGTCAGCATGGGCGAAAAAATCGTGGTCATGGCCATGATGATGGCCGTGCTCGTGCGCATTGCCGCCCAGGCCGTGATAGGCCCCGCGTTCCGGGTCAAAGGGCGCGATTTCGGCATCCACCACACCGCCCAAGCCAATAATCATTTCGCGCAAAACATGGTCATGGACAATGCGCAAACGGCCATCCTTTAAAACCTGCATCGGCGTATGCCGGTTGCCAATATGCCAGGCCATGCGGGCCGTTGCCACCGGCCCGGCACAGGTAATGGTCATCACCGGTTCGGCGGCGGCGCGCACCACAATCACCCCGCCCTCCGCCAAACGCAAAAAATCGCCATCGCCCAAGCGCACCGCGTGTGGCAGATCGAGCAGAAAAGGGTCGCCAGCATCATCCATCAGCCGGAAACGGCGACGGTGGCGGTCGGCAAAGGCCAGCGTCACCGTCCCGCGCAGTTCGGCGGCAGATGTTTGCCCAACGGGGATATGTTCAATCGCGCGCCGCATGAAAACCGATCCTTAAAACAGGAAATAACGCTGTGCCATCGGCACTTCGGTGGCCGGTTGGCAGGTGAGATGCACGCCATCGGCATGGACCTGATAGGTTTCCGGGTCCACATCAATTTTTGGCAGGGCATCATTGAGCTTCATGTCCTTTTTGCCAATATTGCGGGTGTTGGAAACCGCCAGCAATTGCCGTTGCAGGCCAAATTCGGCGGCAATACCCGCATCAATCCCGGCCTGGGAGGCAAAAGTAAAGCACGATTGCGTTAATGCCCGGCCATAGGCGCCAAACATCGGGCGATAATGCACCGGCTGCGGTGTCGGGATTGACGCATTGGGGTCGCCCATGGCGGCCCCCATAATCATGCCGCCCTTTAAAATCATGTCGGGTTTGACGCCAAAGAACATCGGCTTCCACACCACCAGATCGGCGATTTTACCCACCTCGATCGAGCCAACATGGCGCGAAATGCCCTGCGCAATTGCCGGATTAATGGTGTATTTGGCGACATAGCGTTTGGCGCGGAAATTATCATTGCCCGGCCCGTCTTCGGGCAGGCTGCCGCGCTGTTTTTTCATTTTATCGGCCGTTTGCCAGGTACGGCAAATCACCTCGCCCACGCGGCCCATCGCCTGGCTGTCCGATGAAATGATCGAGAACGCGCCAAGGTCGTGCAAAATGTCTTCGGCGGCAATGGTTTCGCGGCGAATACGGCTTTCGGCAAAGGCCACATCTTCGGGAATTTTCGGATCGAGATGGTGACACACCATCAGCATATCCAAATGCTCGTCGATGGTATTGACCGTAAAGGGCCGGGTCGGGTTGGTGGAGCTGGGCAGCACATTGGCTTCGCCGCACAGCTTGATGATGTCGGGCGCATGGCCGCCACCGGCCCCTTCGGTATGGAAGGTATGGATGGTGCGGCCCTTGAACGCCGCCCGGCTATGTTCGACAAAGCCACTTTCATTAAGCGTATCGGTATGGATCATCACCTGCACGTCAAGGTCATCGGCAACCGACAGGCAGCTATCAATCGTGGCGGGGGTTGTGCCCCAATCCTCATGCAGTTTCAGGCCACAGGCACCGGCCTTGACCTGTTCGATCAGCGAAGCGGGCAGCGTGGCATTGCCCTTGCCAAAATAACCGACATTCACCGGCAGGCCATCAGCCGCCTGCAACATCCGGGCAATATGCCAGGGGCCGGGGGTGCAGGTGGTGGCATTGGTGCCCGCCGCCGGGCCGGTACCACCGCCCAGCATGGTGGTGACACCGGAATAAAGCGCCTCGTCGGCCTGCTGCGGGCAGATCCAGTGAATATGCGCATCAATGCCGCCTGCGGTAACGATATTGCCTTCCCCGGCAATCACCTCGGTCCCCGGACCAATAATAATATCCACATCGGGCTGAATATCCGGGTTCCCGGCCTTGCCAATGGCGGCAATGCGGCCATCGCGCAGGCCAATATCGGCCTTCACAATGCCCCAATAATCCAGGATCAGGGCATTGGTAATAACCGTATCAACCGCGCCCTCGGCACGCGATGCCTGGGATTGTCCCATGCCATCGCGGATAACCTTGCCGCCGCCAAATTTCACTTCCTCGCCATAGGTGGTGAAATCCTTTTCCACCTCGATGATCAGGTCGGTATCGGCCAGGCGCACCTTGTCGCCCACGGTCGGGCCAAACATGGCGGCATAGGACGGACGATCAATTTCATAAGCCATTTTCAGCCCCCCAACGCGCCATTGATTTTGCCATTAAACCCGTAAACCACGCCCTTGCCGGCATAGCGCACCAGTTGCACCTCGCGGGTTTGGCCCGGTTCAAACCGCACCGCACTGCCTGCGGGCACATCAAGGCGAAAGCCGCGGGCGGCCTCGCGGTCAAAATCAAGGCCGGGATTGGTTTCGTAAAAATGATAATGCGAGCCCACCTGCACCGGGCGATCGCCGGTGTTTGAGACGGTCAATGTCAAGGTTTCACGCCCGTCATTCAGGGTCAGGGTGCCAGAAGCCGTGATAATTTCACCAGGGATCATGATCTTGCCCTTCCTGTTAGCGAATGGGTTCGTGAACAGTCACCAGCTTGACCCCGTCGGGAAAAGTGGCTTCAACCTGAATTTCCGGGATCATTTCGGCAATGCCCTCCATCACCTGATCACGGGTGATCACCGTTGCCCCGTCGCGCATTAGATCGGCAACAGAAACCCCGTCACGCGCGCCTTCGACGACATAATCGGTAATCAGGGCAATGGCCTCGGGATAATTCAGCTTCACCCCGCGCTCCAGCCTGCGGCGCGCCACCATCGCGGCCATCGCGATCAGCAATTTGTCCTTTTCACGCGGCGTCAGGTTCATGACATCATCCCTTTTGCATTTAATGCTTTACGCATTGCTTAAATCTCCCACATGCGCGGCAGGCGGGCGGGCAGGTTATTCACCCGGTTGCGAAAGGCCGCCCACCAGATGCCATAGGCGCTGCGCAACCGCATGGGTTCGACCGCCAGCCACCGCACAATCACAATATTTGTCATTGCGGTAGCGGCGGCCAAAACGCCATCCCCCTGTTGCACAGCGCCCTCCAGGCACTCACGGGCCGTGCCCAGCGTTTCTTCGGCCCCCCGACCGACAAAAACCGCCGTCGCACTGGCCCGCGCCCCATTAAAACAGGCTGGATGATCCAGCACCGGTAAAATATCACCTTCAAGATGCAGCGCATCGCGCCAGACCGGGCGACCATCCAGCGACACATCCCAGGCATCGCGTGCCAGCCCGCGGGTAAAAACCTCACCCCGGGCGAGGCGGCCAAACACCATCATTTCCCCGGCCAGAACCCGGCCAGAACCCGAAACCGAAACCGACGTGGTGCGACGCAGACGCGCCCCGTCAAACAGGATGGTTTCCTGTGGCAGCCATTCCAGCCAGGAATGGTTATCGGCGGTTAGCGCCACCTGCATTTTGCCATCCGGCCCCAACGACCGGTAAACCTTCTCGGCAGCCTGGGCGGTAATGAGAAGGCGGGCATTTTCCCCCGTGCGCCCGGCAAATGAAAGCTGGTCGCCGCCGACCATGCCACCCGATGTTGTGGCCAGCACCGCCTGGCTGATATCGCCGGGCTGCGGGCGCGGAAACAGCATTTTCATTGGATCGCGGTAATAAAGATGATCCAGGCTGGAAGGCATATGGGAAACGGGTGCGGCCTTGAAGGCCACCTCGGCCCGGCCATCGGTCACGATTGGGCGCAGGGATGCCAGCATGGCAGCGTCATTGCGCGCAGAATTTTCAATCTTGCCGAGTTGCACGAACCCACCCAACGCCGTTTACCACTGTAAAACGCCCCGTGGCAGCCAATATTCAATCCTGAATTTACCATACAGGACCAACCATGCGCCACAGCACGTTTCACGAGTAAAAGCAAAATGCGGGCCAGAATCCCCGTTCATCACAATGTGCGGCAATGCGGGGCAATACCGGCCAATCTGACAGACAATGCACCCGCCACGTCACAACCACGCCCGCCCCCATTGTGCGAATTTTAGGCAAATGCTGATCAAACAGTCAGATAGCTGCGTACATTTTCACGCTCCAAGGCGTCCTTTTTGCCCGCCAGCACCACTTCACCGCGTTCCAGCACCACAATTTCATCGGCCAATTCATGAGCAAAATCAAAATATTGCTCGACCAGCAAAATCGCCATATCGCCCCGATCGGCCAACTGTTTGATCACGCGCTGAATATCCTTGATGATGGAGGGCTGAATCCCCTCTGTCGGTTCATCAAGCACAAGCAAGCGCGGGCGGGTCACAAGGGCACGACCAATGGCAAGCTGCTGTTGCTGCCCGCCCGAAAGGTCGCCCCCGCGCCGCCCCAGCATGTCGCGCAGGACGGGGAAAAGCTCGAATATTTCATCGGGGATATGCCGCATGGCACGCGGCAGGGCAGCAAAGCCGGTTTCAAGATTTTCCTTTACGCTCAGCAGTGGAAAAATCTCGCGCCCCTGGGGCACAATGGCAATACCGGCTGCCGAACGTTTCCAGGCCGGATCACGCGATATGTTTTTGCCTTCCCAAACAATATTACCGCCCGCAACCGGATGCTGCCCGACAACAGCGCGCATCAGCGATGTTTTCCCCACCCCATTGCGGCCCAAAACCGCCGTCACCCTGCCGGTTTCCGCCTGCAACGACACAGATCGCAACGCCTGGGAAGCCCCATAGAAAAGGTCGATATTTTCAACATTTAACATGATCAGCGCCCCAGATAGACTTCAATGACACGCGGGTCTTTTTGCACACTATCGAGCCGCCCTTCCGCCAGGACCGATCCTTCATGCAGCACGGTTACCTTGCAATCCAGGTCGCGGACAAATTCCATGTCATGTTCCACCACCACGACCGACCGGTTTTTGGCAATGTCGCGCAGCAAAATGGCCGTTTGCTCGGTTTCGGAATCCGTCATGCCCGCCACGGGTTCATCCACCAGCAGCAATTGGGGTTCCTGCATCAGCAACATGCCAATTTCCAGCCACTGCTTTTGCCCGTGCGACAGGTTTGCCGCCATCATATCGCGCAAATCCCCCAGGCGGATGGTGGCAAGGGTTTCCTCGATCCGCTGCTTTTCGCGGTTTGCCAGCCGGTGAAACAGCGCCTGAAACACCCCTCGCCCGCCCGAACAGGCCAGAAGCAGATTGTCAAACACCGTATGGCTTTCAAAAACGGTGGGTTTCTGAAACTTCCGCCCAATGCCCAAATTGGCAATGTCGGCTTCATCCAGTTTGGTCAGGTCCACGTCGCTTTTAAACAGCACATCGCCGCTATCGGGCCGGGTTTTACCGGTGATAATATCCATCATCGTGGTTTTGCCTGCCCCGTTAGGGCCGATAATGGCGCGAAGCTCCCCCGGTTCGACATAGAAGCTCAGGTTATTGAGCGCGCGAAAGCCATCAAACGTGACCGACACCCCATCGACATACAGGATGGTCGCAGCCTTTTCGCTTTGGATCATGCGGCTTTCTTCAACCAGTAAATCTTCTGCCATGCTCATGCTTTGCCCCCCTGATTGCCCCGCCAGGCTGCCAGCCTGTCACGCCAGCCGCCGGATGTACCCGATGCCCCGACAGCACCTGCCCCACCAAAGGCCGGGACCGCACCAATCACCCCCTTGGGCAAAAACAGGGTGACGGCAATAAACAACCCGCCCAGGAAAAACAGCCAGAAATCGGGCATCACGCCGGTAAAAAAGGTTTTGGCATAATTAACGATAAACGCGCCCAACACCGCGCCATACAATGTGCCGCGCCCGCCAACCGCGACCCAGATCACCACTTCGATACTGGCCGCCGGGGCAAATTCGCCGGGGTTGATGATGCCGATTTGCGGCACATAAAGCGCCCCGGCAATGCCCGCCATCACGGCCGAAACGGTAAAGACAAACAGTTTGTAATATTCCACCCGATAACCGGTAAAACGCACCCGGCTTTCGGCATCGCGAATGGCGATCAACACCTTACCCAGCCGGGACTGGGTAATCCCGCGCGACACCACATAACAAATCCCCAGCATGATGGCGGACGCCACCACCAGCACACAGCGCGTCTGGTCGGACTGCAAATCAAAGCCCAGAATATCCTTGAAATCCGTCAGGCCGTTATTGCCGCCAAACCCCATATCATTGCGGAAAAACGCCAGCAGCAGCGCATAGGTCATCGCCTGGGTAATGATGGAAAGATAAACCCCCGTCACACGCGACCGAAACGCCAAAAAGCCAAAGACAAAGGCCAGCAATCCCGGCACCAGCATCGCCATGATCACGGCAAAGCTGAAATGATCAAACCCGTACCAGTACCAGGGCAGTTCCTTCCAGTTTAGAAACACCATGAAATCGGGCAAAACCGGGTCGCCATAAACGCCGCGATCGCCGATCTGGCGCATCAGATACATGCCCATCGCATAGCCGCCCAGGGCAAAAAACGCCCCATGCCCCAGGCTGAGAATGCCGCAAAAACCCCAAATCAAATCAACGCTTAGGGCCAACAGCGCGTAACACAGATATTTACCCAACAGCCCCAGCATCCAGGTCGGCACATGAAAGGCCGACCCTTCGGGCACTACAAGGTTGCCGATGGGAATAAGGATGCAGCCCAGCAGCAAGATGCCCAGCAGGATCATCCCGCCCCGGTCCTGCAGCAACCAGCCCAGAACCGGCGTCATTTTATATTTCTGGCGATAGTCGGTCATGGATCAGGCCTCCACCGCGCGGCCCTTAAGGGCAAACAACCCTTTGGGACGTTTCTGGATAAACAGGATCAGTGCGACCAGAACAAAGATCTTCGCCAGCACCGCGCCTGCCGCGGGTTCCAGGAATTTATTGACAATCCCCAGGCTAAACGCGCCCAAAACCGTGCCCCACAAATTGCCAACACCGCCAAACACCACGACCATGAAACTATCGATGATATATCCCTGGCCCAGATTGGGGCTGACATTGTCAATCTGGCTGAGCGCGACACCGGCTATCCCGGCAATGCCAGAGCCCAAACCAAATGTCAGCGCATCAACAGTGCCGGTGCGAATACCGACGGAGCCCGCCATACGCCGGTTTTGCGTTACCGCGCGCATTTGCAGGCCAAAGGCGGTGTAACGCAGCACAAAGGCAATGCCGGCAACAACAATGACACTAAACAAAATGATCCACAGCCGGTTATAGGTCAGCACCAGGCCGGTTGAAAATTCGATGGCACCACTCATAAAATCCGGGGCAACAACCTGGCGGTTGCTGGCGCCAAAGAGGCTGCGAATGGCCTGCTGCAACATCAGGCTCAAACCCCAGGTTGCCAGCAGGGTTTCCAGCGGGCGACCATAAAGAAACCGGATAATCACCCGTTCAATCACGACACCTACCCCGCCCGAGACCAAAAACGCCATTGGCACCGCCACGGCCAGCGACCAGCCAATCCCGGCGGGCCAAAAGGCGGCAAAGGCCTGCTGCACCGCATAAGTGGTATAGGCGCCAATCATGATCATTTCGCCATGCGCCATATTGATCACCCCCATGACGCCAAAGGTGATGGCCAGCCCGACGGCCGCCAACAGCAGAACCGAGCCCAGGCTGATACCACGATACACATCCCCGGCGGTCTGCCACATTTGCAAACGCCCCTCGACCGAGGCCACCGCATCCTTCGCCGCCGCAACCACCTTGGGGTCGTAATTCTCGCTTTCGGCGGCATTAACAAATTGCAGCAGCACGGCACGAATTTGCGGGGTGGTCTGGCTGGCAAGAACATCAATCGCGTCAAGCCGTTCTTGCGACGTTTTTCCCGCTGCCAGCGCCATTGTCGCCTGTGCCAGTTCCATTCGCGCCAGAAGGTCCGGGTCTTCTTCGCGTTCGATGGCACGTTTCAAAAGCGGGGCTATTGCCGGGTCGCGAGAATCCATTATGGTTTCCACCGCTGTCCGGCGGGTTGCCAAATCCGGGCTAAACAAATTCAGGCTTGCCAGCGCATCGCGCAGCGCCCCGCGCAGCCGGTTGTTAATGCGAATTTTATCAAGATCGCGCGAGGCACTTTCGCCCGTTACCTTGCCGCTGACCACATCAATATGCTGCCAGACTTTGCCCTGCTTTTTGCCAATCACCACCCGGCCATCGGCCTTGCTGACATAAAGATCACCTTCCAGCATCGCCTGAAGCACAGGCACCGCACGCGGGTCACCATCGGCGGCTATTTTATCAATGACCTCAAGTTTCCTGTTCGAGCTTTTGCTATCAAGTTCTTCAACAATCTGGCGCAGTTCTTCATCGCTAAAGGCCCAGGCAGGCCGGGCGACCGACAGCACACACATCACGGCCAGCATGGCAACAATCGCCAACATCGACAAACAGGGCAGGGACTTATCTTGACGCATGATCAAAACCTTTGCATCGCGCATTCAAGGAAACAGGCATGCCGGAAAATTCAGCCAGACCGGCATGGCCTGACCGTAAAGCAGCAATAAAACGGGCCGGAATACACTCAAATTCTGGCGCATCCGGCCCGTCAGGTCCGATTAATATTTCGGTGTTTCGCAGTTGCCGCACACCCAGGGATAGGTCCAGTCCGCCGTCAGCTTTGCGCTTTCAGGAATGAAATCCGACCAGGAATCCCCCACGACCACGTCATCGGTGCTCCAGACGGTATCAAACTGGCCGTTATCCTGCACTTCGCCAATCAATACCGGCTTGGACAGGTAATGATTGGTATTCATCACGGCGACACCGCCGGTCAGGTTCGGCACTTTCTGGCCATACATGGCCTGGCGCACGGCATCCACATCGGTGGTGCCCGCCTGCTCAACGGCCTGTTTCCACATGGTAAAGCCAATATAGGTGGCTTCCATCGGGTCGTTGGTCACACGTTTTTCATCGCCAATATAGGCATGCCATTTTTTAATGAAGGCGGCATTGGCGTCGGTATCGACACTTTCAAAATAGTTCCACGCGGCCAGATGGCCGACCAGCGGGGCGGTATCAATCCCGGCCAGTTCCTCTTCACCGACCGAAAAGGCAACAACCGGAATGTCCTCTGCCTTGATGCCCTGGTTTGCCAGTTCCTTGTAGAACGGCACATTGGCATCACCATTGATGGTGGAAACCACAGCGGTTTTCTTGCCAGCAGAGGCAAAGGTTTTTACGTCGGCAACAATCGACTGCCAGTCGGAATGACCAAACGGCGTGTAATTTTCCATAATGTCTTCATCGGCGACACCCTTGCTGTGCAAATAGGCGCGCAGGATTTTGTTGGTCGTGCGCGGATAAACATAATCCGTCCCCAACAGGGCAAAACGCTGTGCGCCGCCGCCATCTTCGCTCATCAAATAATCCACAGCCGGGATCGCCTGCTGGTTGGGCGCAGCCCCGGTGTAAAACACATTGCGCGAGCTTTCCTCGCCCTCAAACTGGACCGGATAAAACAGAAGACCGTTATCTTCTTCAAAAACCGGCAGGACCGATTTGCGCGAAACCGACGTCCAGCAGCCAAAAACAGCGGCAACCTTGTCTTTTTCCAGAAGTTCACGCGCCTTTTCGGCAAAAAGCGGCCAATCGGATGCCGGATCCACCACAACGGCCTCGACCTTTTTACCCAGCAGACCGCCATTTTTATTAATATCATCCACCAGCATCAGGACGGTATCCTTCAGCGTGGTTTCCGAAATCGCCATCGTCCCCGAAAGAGAATGCAGAACGCCAATTTTAATCGTGTCATCAGCAGCCTGTGCAGGCGTCATCGCCATCGCAGACCACGCCAGCGCCCCCGCGCCAGCGATTGCCTGAAGCATCGTTTTCATTAGTAGCCTCCACTGCATGTTTTTTATTGCACCGCAGCAGCACTAGCCAAAACCATGCCAGATTTTGAAATTTTATGCTTTTTTGGCAAATCCGAAGGGATTCAACGCAATTTCCCGATAGCACAATCCAGTTCCGTAGAAAATTATTGCGCAACGCTTATTTGATGTGACTATTTTTCATTCAATTGATTTTTTATGACTGTTTTTTAATCAACCCTGAAGTGTTTCCCTTCATCCGACATATCCCCACCGGCACCCTCAACATCTTTCAGGCAGGCACGAATACAGGCCCGCAACCAGGACAGGGCCACGTCATGTTCGGTATGACTGGCCCAGACCATATGCGACGATGAAAACCCCGATCTTGCGGGGACCGGGCCAACCGTCAGGCCAAATTTGGCGGCATACAGGCGGGCAATCCTTGCGGGGACGGTGGCAATCAGGGGGGCCTGTGCCGCCACGGCCAGCAAGGGCAAAAAGGCCGGTGCGGCAAAACCAACATCAAGCACATGGCCGGTTGCGCGGTAAATTTCGCCAACGCATCCTGATATATCGCCCACTTGTGAAAACACGGCATGGCGGCCCGCAAAATAGGCCGCATCATCTAAGGCCCCCTTAAGGCCAATCAGATCGGAGCGAAAACAGCAACAGGCCTCTGCCTCAAACAGGCGCTCGCCCATAAACGCCCCTTGCGGAACATAGGGCACACCAACGGCCACATCAATCTCGCTGCGGCTTAGCAACTGCTCAACCGTTGCCAGGCTTAGATCGCGGGTCAAAATGCCAATATGGGGTGCCTTTTGCGCCAGATCGGCCATCAAAGCGGGCAAAAGCACCTGTGCCATTTCATCGGAAACACCAATGCGAAAAACCCGCTTTTCCGTTGACGGGTCAAAATGCAGGCCCACTTTCAGGGCAGCCTGGGCCTGATGCAGGGCCTCGCGTATGGGACCTGCCAGGCTTTGCGCCCGGGCGGTTGGCTGCATTTTCTGGCCCATACGCACAAAAAGATCGTCGCCCAATAACAGGCGCAGGGTTGCCAGGCTGTGGCTCATGGCGGGCTGGCCGATCCGCAGCTTTTCGGCCGCACGGGTCACACTGCCTTCGCTGATCAGCGCATCAAAGGCCACCAGCAAATTCAGGTCAAAGGACCGCAAATTGAAATGGTCGATGTTTTTCATTACCCGCATCGATTTGATTGATGATAATGGCAGATATACCCTGTTTGACACGAATTCAAAAGCATCAACCGCCCTGCCTGCCCCCTGCCAGCAGAAATCAAACAGATCAAACAGGAAACCATCATGGACGTTTCAGCCCATCACCCTGCCCGCCCCAATGCCGCCCCGGGATTTCACCTCACCCGGCAGGGTAACACCGCCATCATCGCCCTGTGTGATGGCAGCCTGCCCTTTCCGCTAGACAAGCTGTATCTGAACACCACGCCCGAACATGTGCGCGAAAGGCTAAGCGCACACCGGCAGGAACTGCCAGCGCCGGGGGCCTTTAACGCATTTTTGATTGTGCAACATAGCCACGTCATCCTGATTGATACCGGCAGCGGCGATTTGGGCGGCCCGGCGCTAGGCCAACTGGCGGGCAACCTTCAGGCGGCGGGATATCATCCTGATCAGGTCGATGATATTATCCTGACCCACCTGCATAGTGACCATTTTGGCGGGTTAATCCGCAACGGTGACATGGCATTTGCCAATGCCCGTGTGCATATCCCCAAACGCGATGCCGATTTTTTCCTGGACCCCGCGCAAATGGCAAAGGCACCCGCCCCCATGAAGCCGCATTTCAAAAATGCGATGGCCTGCATCACCCCCTATGCCGATGTCGGACGCGTTACCCTGTTTAATGATAACGAAGCCCCGCTTCCCGGCATTGCCCGCTCTGCTCTGCTGCCCGGCCATTCACCGGGGCATAGCGGCATTATCATTAAAACGGGGGCGAGTGATGTTTTCTGCTGGGGCGATATAATGCACGGTGACGTCCTTCAATTTGAAGACCCCGATATCGCCATTTGTTTTGATGTTGATGCCAGGGTCGCCATTAGCAGTCGCAAACAGGCCCTGGACCTGGCCGCGCAGAAAAACTGCCTGGTGGCAGGCAGCCACATTGCCTTTCCGGGCTTGGGCCATGTTTCGCGCCATCAACATGAAAATGCCTATTGCTGGCACCCGGTTGCTTTTGAAAACAGCCCTGAATAAGCCGCAAATACAAACAGGGATGCCACTTGGTCATCCCTGTTTGATGGCGGCGTCAACCCAAATGGAAGAGGGTCTAGTCCGGCATTTTCGCCCGGATCCACTGACCAAGCTTTGCCCGTTCATCGTCGGTCATTTCGGTCAAATTGCCCAGCGGCATGGATTTGCCAATCACCGCCTGGGCCATAATGCGCTGCGCATTGGCATGGACCTGATCAAGGTTATCAAACATCACCCCGGCCGGGGCTTCGTCAAAGCCATCCTCGGTCGGATGCGCGGAATGGCAAACGGCACAGCGGGTTTGAATAATGCCAATCGCCTCGCTTGAGGAAATCACATCGCCCGCGCGTGGCGCATTGGGATCGTAAGAAACAAACACCACCAAAATTGCCATGAAAACGGCAGCAGCGGGCAATTGCCAGGCAATGGCGCTGCCACTGCCGCCCGCATTGCGGGTATTGAAAAAATGCCGCACCAACCCGCCAACAATCAGGATCAGACCAATCACGATCCAGGAATGGTCATGGGCATAGGTCATCGGGTAATGGTTGCTGATCATCATCGCCAGCACCGGCAGGGTGAGATAGTTATTGTGCGTTGAACGCTGCTTGGCTTGCAAACCCAGTGCCGGGTCCGGTTTTTCCCCGGCCATCAGCGAGGCGACAACCTTTTTCTGATTGGGAATGATGATGCGAAACACGTTTGCCGCCATGATGGTGCCGATCAGCGCGCCAACATGAATAAACGCGCCACGCCCGCTAAAGACATGGGTGTAAAGCCAGGCAAAGGCCATGATCTGAATAAACAGCGCCACCGCAAGGGTGCTGGTTTTCCGGCCAATCGGGCTTTTGCAGATCAAATCATAAATAAACCAGCCCGCAACTAGGCTCATCAACCCGGTCAGGATCGCATCCCATTTGGTCATCGGCATCACCGATGGATCAATCAGGTAGGATTCCGCACTCCAGTAATACATCGTCACCAGCAGGGCAAAGCCGGTCAGCCAGGTGAAATAGGCCTCGTATTTGAACCAGTGCAGGTCATCGGGCATTTTGGCGGGTGCCACCATCCATTTATTGACATGGTAAAAACCACCGCCATGCACCATCCAGGCTTCGCCATAGACCCCCTCATCCATACCGGGTCGCTTGCGCAGCGACAGGTCCAGCCAGACAAAATAAAATGACGAGCCAATCCACGCGATACCCGTAATCACATGCGCCCAGCGCAGGATCAGATTGATCCAGTCCTGAAACAGAATGTCCACCTGTTTGATCCCTCTCTCTTACCGGGGGCACCGCAATGTGCGCCGTCCCATCCCCGGTTCCCGTCCCTGATATTGCCTTGCAGCATATTATGAAGCGCGTTTTCAGAATTCTTATAACCCTATTTTCCTAACACAGGGCTGGCGGACGCTCTATTATTTAGCAAGCCTGCATAATCGAAATGACTTTCAAGACATTTTTTAAAATGGCACAGTATCGGAAGGGTTCCCCTGCCCGTCAGGGGCTTCGCCATCGCAGCAAAAAATACGGGTACCTGTCAAAATGCCCGATAAAACAGCCTTTAAACCGACAAGAGTGAGATCATAGTGCCATGTCCGATTTTGAGGACATCCAGATTTTTGTCCGTGTTGCCGAACTGGGCAACCTTTCGGCCGCCGGGCGCGAATTGCGCCATTCCGCTGCGGTGGTGTCAAACCGCATTGCCCGGCTGGAAGAACGGCTGGGTGTACGTTTGCTGAACCGCACCACACGACGGGTGGGCCTGACGACGGAAGGCGACATTTATTATCGCCATTGCCAGCGTATTCTGGCCGAAATGGAAGAGGCCGAAAACGCCATTGCCAACCAGAAAAACACCACCCGTGGCCCCGTGACCGTGACCTGCCCGGTGGCGTTTGGTAATATGTTCGTCGCCCCGATCATTCCCAAATTCGTTGAAAAAAACCCTGATGTGCAAGTGCGCCTGCATCTGTCCGACCGGCTTCTGGACCTGTTGCAGGACAAGGTGGACCTTGCCATTCGCATTGCCGAGCTTAAGGAAAGCTCGCTAATTGTGCGCAAACTTGCAGCCAACAAACGGGTGCTGGTGGCAAGCCCGGCTTACCTGAAGCGCAATGGCACCCCGCGCACGCCATCGGACTTGCTGGATCATAACTGCCTGTTGCTGCGCTTTCCCGGTTCGCGCCAATATCAATGGACATTGCAGCGCGAGGGTGACGAGGCCCCAACCACCCTTTCGGTATCGGGTTCAATGGATTCGGACAATGGCGAGGTTTTAACCCGCTGGTGCCTGGACGGGCACGGCATTGCCCTGAAATCCATGTGGGAGGTTGGGCCGCATATTCAGTCCGGTGCGTTAAAAATCGTGCTGCCCGACTGCATACCGCCATCACACGCGGTATATACGCTGTATCCTGAAAATCGCTATCTGCCGACACGGGTGCGCGCCTTTGTTGATTTTCTGGTTGCCGAATTTGGCGGCACGCCGCCCTGGGAAAGACTGAACGCGGATTAAGGCAACCATTGTTACCCGCGAAAAAACAGCGCAATCGCCGGTGCGACCAGTACATTCAAAAGACCAACCAGCACCATGATCAAACCGGCGACTGATCCTTCCTCGGTGCCAATTTCATGGGCCTTGGCCGTACCCGCGCCATGTGCGCCCATCCCCAGCGCCGCACCGCGCGCCAGGCTGGAGCTTACCGGCAGGCGGGCCAGCATGATTTCACCCAAAACGGCCCCCAAGACACCGGTAATCACGACAAAAACAGCCGTTAAATCCGGGATACCGCCGATATCGCCCGAAACCTCCATTGCAAAAGGCGTGCTGATGGATCGGGGCAGCAAACTTAACCGCAAGGCCCCATCCAGCCCCAAAAATGTTGCCAGGCACCAGCCGGTGATCATGGCCGTGGCACTCCCGGCCACTGCCCCCACCGCCAGGACCGGCCAGTGGCGCAAAATGAATTTGCGCTGTTCATAAATCGGGATGGCAAAGGCCACCATTGTCGGCCCCAGCAGCGTCACCAGCCAGCCGGTTCCGCGAATATAATCGCTGTAATTTTCATGCAGCAGCAAGGCCAGCGCCATCAAAATTACCGGTGTGATCAAAAGCGGGGTTAACCAGCCATGTTGCCAGCGCCGGTGCAGCTTGCGCGCGACCAGATAAAATCCAATGGTGGCAAACGACCAGAAAACACCCTGCACCACCGGGTTTTCAAACCAGACCATGCCGCCCCCGAAACCGCATAAACAGGTCCATCACCAGCGCCGTCACCGCAATGACAGACGCCGTACTGCCCAAAATCACCAGCAACACCTTGGCCCCCAAAAGGCCAAACAGTTCATGATGGTTCAAAAGCGCCAAAACGGCCGGAATAAAAAACAGCAGCATTTCCGCCAGATACCATTGTGCGCCGCGGCGCATGCTGTGCAGGCTGATCCGGCGGCTGGCCAGCAGGACAAACACAATCACCATGCCAATAATGCCGCCCGGCACGGGAATGCCCGCAAAACGGACAATCGCTTCGCCCAACAGCCAAAAGGCAAAAATCGCCGCGATTTGCAGGATCGGACTGTGGCGCAACACATATCGCCCCCGCACCGACAAACCGGCCAGCGGCAGCACCGGGCGCACTGCCGGGCTGGCACAACCTGCCGCCCCACCGGTAACGTGCAAACGGGATACAGGCGCGGCACGCCCGGCGTCATTGACGGCATTGGTGGCATTGGCCGTGCCGGAATCCGATTTCCTGAAGGGGGTAAAAAAGCTGTTTAAACGATGGGTCATGGTGTTCTCCTTGACCCACAGCATAGAACCATCCATTTTATGATAAAAATGAATTGATTTACTCAAATCTATTCCCAATAGGAATATTATGGATATCCGAACCCTTCGCGCCTTTGTCGAGGTTGTTCGCCAGGGCGGGTTTTCGCAGGCGGCAAAAACCGTTTTCGTGACTCAATCCGCCATCAGCAAGGCCGTGCGCCAGCTTGAAGACGAAATTGGCATTCCATTGCTGGAGCGCATCGGCCACAGTAGCCGCATGACGGCGGCAGGCGAAGTTGTTTATGCCCGCGCACTGCGCATCCTGGCAGAACGCGAAGACCTGCTGGCCGAACTGGATGAAATTCGTGGCCTGAAACGCGGGGCCCTGCATTTGGGGCTGCCCCCCATTGGCAGCAACACACTGTTTGCCCCGGTTTTTGCCATCTATCGCAAACGCTTCCCCGGCATTGATATTCGCCTGGTTGAACAGGGCAGTACCAGATTAGAAGAAATGCTTGAAAGCGGCGATATCGAACTGGGGGCATCACTGTTGCCAACAATGGCCGGCTTTGCCTTTCAACCTGTCCGGTGCGAACCCCTTGTCGCCCTGCTGCCGGCCACGCACGAGGCCGCCCATAAAACCCGCATAAGGTTTGAGGACCTGGCCGATACCGCGCTGATCCTGTTTGAAAAGGGGTTTGCCCTGAACCGTGTGCTGATTACCGCGGCACGGCGCAAAAATATCGAACCCGACATTGCCGCACGCAGCAGCCAGATCGATTTCATCACCGAGCTGGTTGCCGCCAATCTGGGGGTCAGCTTTTTGCCCCGCATGATCGCCCGGCAACGCCCGCATCCTAACGTGCGCTATATCGAGCTTAATGAACCCGACACCCAATGGGACATGGCGATGATCTGGCGGCAAAACGGCTTTTTATCGCACGCTGCCCGCGCCTGGCTGGAAATTGTCCGGGAGATTTACCCCGCTTCGCCAACCGATCCGTCATAACTCGACGTCACAGAGCACAGACTTAACGTTCGGCTGCACCGCCAACACCCGCCAAATACCCCGCCAGTACCGCCGCAACATTTTGCCCGATCACATCATGGGCATAGCCCCCTTCCATGACAAACAGGGTGCGAAGGCCAATTTGGGCAATCTGCCCGCCGATTTTTTCATAATCGGCTGTCGTCAGGTCGAGGCGACCAAAAGGTTCAAATTCGTGGCCATTAACACCCAGCGATACAATCAGCATGTCGGCATTAAAACGGGCAATTTTTGCCGCTGCCTGCGCCATCGCGGCCTCAAATCCTTCAAACCCGACGCCATCGGCAAGGGGAAGGTTCAAATTGGCACCATATCCTGCATCTGCCCCCTGTTCACGAGCATAGCCGGTAAAAAAGGGAAAATGACTATCCGGATGGGCATGGATGGATACGGTTAATACATCACTGCGCTGATAAAATATCTGCTGGGTACCATCGCCGTGATCCTGGTCAATATCCAGAATAGCAATGCGTGCGACGCCCTGTGCCCGCATATGCTGCGCGGCAATGGCAGCATTGTTTAACAGGCAATATCCGCCATAGCGTGCGGCATGGGCATGATGCCCCGCCGGACGCCCCAGGCAGAAGGCGGCTTCACCATCCTGCAATACCGCGTCGGCTGCCGAAATGGCAGTTTGTGCGCCCCAATAGGCGGCCTGCCAGCTACCCTCGCCAATCGGGGTATCAATGGCATAGGCATAATATCCCAGCTTTTTGAGGATATGAATTGTCGCGGGTGATTGTGCGGCACTGTTACCATTTTTGACGGCAGGCTGATACAAATTTGTATCACCGTCATTCAGGCAGCGCGCAGGCCAAATCGCGGGGATGGCATCGCCATCATAACCGGCCTCTTGCCAGTCGTGCCAGGCATGGGCCAGAAACTGAAGATACCCCGTATCATGCACAGCGCAAATCGGGGCCATCCCATGATCGGTGGGGTCCACAAGACGGGCGGAAATTTTATGGGCCAGGGCATCACGAATGATGCCCATCCGCCGTGGATCATCAAGCGGCGGGATCGTATGGCCGTGATAAAACTCCGATTTAACGTCATGGGCGTCATGACGTGCATTGAAAAACACCCGCATTGTCATATCCCCGGTCCGCTCCACAAGCCCTGACCGGCCCGAATACATACCGGAGATTTACTTGCGGATTATTTTTTACGCTCTGAAGTATACAGTACTTTTGTAATATTATCGAGAAAACTGCCAAGCTGGCTACGCAGGCTTTCGGCCTGGCGGGCAAGATCGGTTGCCATTTCGCGGGTGGTTTGGGCGGCCTGCCCGGTTTGCGACGTCATATCAGAAACAACCGAAATATTATCGGTCACTTCGCGCGCCCCGCCCGACGCCTGTTCAACATTGTGGATCATATCACTGGAAAGCGACGTTTGTGTCTGCACATTGGTTGAAATCAGGTCCGAACGCGCAGCAAGATCATCAATTACCCCGGCAATCTCGCGAATTGATCCGACCGAAAGCTCGATCGCGGTTTGAATATCCTGAACTTTTTCCTCGATGCTTTCGGTGGCCTTGCTGGTCTGATTGGCGAGCCCCTTGACCTCGTTGGCAACCACGGCAAAGCCTTTGCCCGCCTCGCCCGCGCGGGCGGCCTCGATGGTGGCATTCAGGGCCAGAAGGTTGGTTTGGGCGGCAATATCACGAATGAAGCTGACAACCTCGACAATCTCGACCGCGGCGGTTTCAAGCTGGCCGATGCGGCCATCGGTTTCGCGCGCCAGGCCATTGGCACGGTGCGCAATATCAACCGATTCCCGCGCCTGCTCGCTAACATCGCGAATGGAATGGTTCAGTTCCTCGGAGGCTTCGGAAACACCCGATACGTTATCTGCTGTCTGGCGGGCTGCCGCCGCCACCGCCATTGACCGGCTGCTGGTTTCCTGGGCGATACGGCTGGCATCATCCGATGCGCCTTCCAGCGCGACCGATGCGTCGGCAATGCGGTCCACCGCGCCAAAAGAACCGCTGCGGAAATCATCGACAACCTTTTGGAACCCGCCCAGTTTCTGCTCGATCATGCTGGTGGCACCATTGATTTCGCGTGCCGACGTCAAATAAGACCCGACAAGGCCGGTTTCGACGATGCGCCGGTAATACCGGTTTTCGGCCACCGCCGCCATCGAGGCGGCGCTTTCGCGCAAAAACGCATCATTACGGTCAATCAGCCGGTTGATCGCATTAAACAGGTCACGCATTTGCGGATGGCTGTCAACATGGGTGATTCGCTGCTCATAGTCGCCATTTGCCGCCGCCTCGACCACTTCCAGCGCCTTTTGAATTCCCGACTTTGTAGACCCGCCAAACAGGGACATCTTCTAACCTCGGCTTTAACGTTACTTACAGGCTTTGCACAAACTGGT
Organism: Thalassospira sp. TSL5-1; assembly: GCF_001907695.1. Taxonomy (NCBI): domain Bacteria; kingdom Pseudomonadati; phylum Pseudomonadota; class Alphaproteobacteria; order Rhodospirillales; family Thalassospiraceae; genus Thalassospira; species Thalassospira sp. TSL5-1. The sequence goes on along the minus strand of NZ_KV880638.1, from coordinate 613,873 downwards.
CGTAATCAAGGCCCAGATCCTTGACCTTTTGCGCCATTGCGCGTGCCGCCATATTCATGCCGTCCTTGCGGCTGGGCTGGCTTTCCTCGATTTTGCGCAATTCGGCATAAAGCGGTTTGACAACTTTATCGACCACCCCTGCTTCTGGCACACGACGGTTGGAATGATAGCCCGTGATGGTTCCATGCGGGTCAAAGCTGGGCGTTACATGGGCATAAACCCAGTAATGATCCCCGTTTTTTGCCAGATTGACGACATAGGCAAAAATCTCGCGCCCGGCTTCGATTTCAGACCATAACAACTGAAACACGCAACGCGGCATGTCCGGATGACGGATAATCGAGTGGGGCTGCCCTAAAAGTTCTTCCTCGGCGTAATCGGCGACACGCAAGAACACATCATTGGCATAGGTGATCCGGCCCTTCAGGTCGGTTTTGCTGACAATCAGTTCATCGGCACCAAAATGGCGTTCAACGCCTGTTGGCTGCACATGTGATCGTTTTTCTGTCACGCTTCTTCCCTGGTCTCTATTTTCATTCAGCCAATAGCGGCCCCGGCAATGCCTGCCATTAAGAATAAGGTGTACCGCGAACACGACATCATACCAACGTAAATTTTACTCTTGATCATCGCCTAACACCCCTTGTCGAAATTAGAGTAATTCCACAAATCTCCATCCGAAACCATAGGGATGCTGCCAGGATATCAGCAGAATGCCGCCGGGATGCAACTGGCACGGTGCGCCGAATATGGCACACGCAGACGAAAAATCGCTGCCATATCCCCCACATGGGGGATTTGCACCAGGTTAAAATCGCGTTGAATAACCGGGAGCAAACCCGCGTGGCCTGCATTTGGGGACAAGGCAGGCCGGGTTTTGAACACCAGGGAGACTTTGATGAAAAAACTGATTATTCCTTTTGCCATGCTGATGGGGCTGGCGGCCTGTCAGACAAGCAGCAATGTTGTGCGCAACAGCCAGGTCAGCCTGCTGTCGCTGGCCAAACCGGACCTTGCCGTCGGTGACACCTATGCCTATTACCGCAATGGCAACAAAGAAACACTGACCGTTACCGGCAAAAATGCCGACCGTTTAATGTTTGAAATTACCGAAGGGCCCAATGCCGGCTGCACATCAGAGGGCACAGACTTCATAAGCCCCGACACCAAATGGACCAATTGCGCCGGATCAAACGGCGTACAAAAAGTTGTCCAGACAGGCGATATCTGGCCGTTGAAGCCTGGTGCGATGGAATCCTTTGAAATTGAAGGCACAGACGGCAAAGACACATGGACCGCAACACGCGATTGTAGGGTTGTCGGAACCGCAATGGTCACGGTTGGCACCAAAACCATCCCGACCTATGAAGTCATTTGCAAAGATGCCTCAAACACCCGCAGTTGGTTTTATTCCCCCGACAGCAAATGGCCGATCAAATTCACCAAGGTCCACAAAAAACGCGGCATGGTCGAAGATTACGTGATCGATCTTGGTCAGGGTGCCAGCTGATCATCCTTCACGGCACAGCATATACAAGCACGACCAAGGGCCCGGTCGATGAAATATCAAGCCCCGCAAACAAAACGACCGGGCCATAACCGGCCAGCCCATTTTAAAGACCCCGTCCAATCGCCGGTTTTTGGGTGTCGCCGTCATCGTTTAGCGGAATGATCAGCTGAACAGCAAGGCGCACAAGCTCCAGCCGGTCACTGGCCCCGGTTTTACGAAAAATGCTGGCCAGCTGGGATTTGACAGTTTCACGTCCCTTGCCCAAATGATCGGCAATATCATTGTTGCTTAATCCGCGCAGAACCGCGTCAAAAACATCGATCTCGGTTGTGGTCAATTTATAATGCTGACGCATCAGACCCACATTCAAATCAGTGTACCAAAACGGGTCCACCACGGTTACCAGCACACCGGAAAACTGCCCGCCAAAAGCGCCACGGGTTTCGCGCAAGGGCGACAGATCCAGCAAATAGGCGCTGTTTTCATTAATCCGGCTGCCAAGGCGAATGCTTTGCGATACCTTACTTAAATGGTCCTTGCGGCTTAGCTTTAAGATGGCATCGCGCAAAAAACGCGCATCATGGTCATCGTGCGCCGACAGACTGGCCCCAGTCCCCAACACCAGGCTGTCACCGGTTGAAACGATGCGATTGAATTCTTCATTGGCAAGGACCAGTTCTGATCCCGCCGTGACAATGCCCACCCCGATCCGCAAACGGTCCAGCACATCAAGAAATGCGCCGTAACGGTGCCGCAAAAGATTGACCGGCCGGTTCATTTCCAGAACCTTTGTCAGATGGGGGCCGATAATGCGCAGCATACGGGCCGCTTCATGCGGGACAAAAGGCCCGTCATCACGATAATGGGTGATTAAAATATCATAGCCAGACGGGTCATTTGACAGACACAACCCCGCTGCCAGATTACAGCCGACAACTTTTTCAAGCCACGGATAAAAACGCGACGGGGACATGTCCCCGTTACGGTGACGCATTTCGTCGCCGACTGAAAATTCGTACAGATCAAGCTGATGAAAATAGGCCGAGCCATCATTATGGTTCAAACCAAGTCGCAGATATTCGGCCGTCATTTCCGGCGTGATCAAGCTGTTGGCATGAAAGGAATAATCGGAAATTTCCGGGCGAATGTTTTCAATATGCACCAGAACAATGTTCTTGCTGCGCAATATACCGGTCAACCAGTCAAGGCGCTCTGTCCACAATTCCGGCGAAATCGCTGCCTCGTATAATGCCGGTATCATCGGATTTAGAAGGCCAAATTCTCTCTCGTCGATCATTCCAAACACCCCCTAACGCCAGCTCCCCCTTTAAACAGATAAACTGTTCTAATTATAAGACAACGGATTTATGCGTCTTTTAAAACAGCTTGATGTATCATCAGGACACAGGCACTGGCTTTGGTTGGGGGACAAATGCAAAAAGATCTTCGGAATTTTCCCTTTCGGATCGTGATCCACGAAAGACAATCTGCCCAACCCATCCTGGACTGGCTGGACCGAAACATTCGCCATGACCGCTGGAACATGGGCATTCGCAATATTGAACTACCGCGATCCGGGCAAAGTGCACCTTACGTCGATATGGTGATCCATTTTGCCCGCAGCGACGACATGGAACTGTTTCGTGAAAAATGGGCCGGAGAAAGCCGCCAGCGCCGGGTAAAATTAAAATTTATCCGCGCGGCCTGGTTCGCGCTGACCCATCCACGGGCCGAAATGATATTTTACGAAACCCTGTCCGATCCCGATGAAGACCGAAATGCAAAGGCGCGCGCCCAGGAACAGGCCGACAAAAAAGCCAAGGAAGATGCCGAAAAGCTCGACGCGGCGGTGAACGCCGCCGAGGCAGCACTTGATCCCGCCCGTCAAACCAAACCCAAAACAGGCGAACCACCCCAAAACAAACGCAATAGCACATAAAAACAGCCCCGCCAGATAACCAGCGGGGCTGTTATGCAACCATATTCCCGACCGGGGATATTCCCCGGCAGGATAACAAGACTTTGTTTTACTTCGGTAATTCGGCGTCGATGCCTTTAATGTACCAGTCCATGCCCAGCAGCATTTCGTCCGGCGCGACTTCGCCTTCCTTCACGCGCAGTTCACCTGCCTGATCATAAATCGGACCCGCAAAAATCTTGATGTCGCCCGAAGCAATCTTGTCTTCGGTTTCCTTGGCAAGGGCGGCAACATCGTCGGGCATGTTGGTGAACGGTGCCATATGGACCATGCCTTCTTTCAGGCCGTGCCAGGTGTCTTCGGCTTTCCAGGTGCCATCCATAACGGCCTGAACACGGTCGATATAATATTCGTCCCAATGGTCAACAATGGCCGTCATCTGGGCTTTGGGGGCAAATTTGATCATGTCGGATGCCTGACCAAAACCCTTGATGCCCCGGTTCTCGGCAACCTGAAGCGGTGCCGGGCTGTCGGTGTGCTGCACCATAATGTCCGCACCCTGATCGATCAGGGCCTTGGCGGCATCGCCTTCTTTGCCCGGGTCATACCAGCTGTTCACCCAAACGATTTTAACCTTCACATCCGGGTTAACCGACCACGCACCGCGCATGAAGGCGTTAATGCCACGTACAACTTCGGGGATCGGGAAGGAACCGACATAACCAATGACGTTGCTTTTGGTCATTTTACCGGCAATCACGCCCGCAACATAACGGCCTTCGTAAAAACGGGCGGCATAGGTCGCCACGTTATCGGCACGCTTGTAGCCGGTTGCATGTTCAAATTTCACATTCGGAAACTGCTTTGCCACCTTGATGGTCGGGTTCATGAAACCAAACGAGGTGGTGAAAATCAGGTCATTGCCGGTCTGGGCCAACTGGCGGATCACACGTTCGGCGTCTGCCCCTTCCGGCACGCTTTCGACAAACGTGGTTTTAACCTTGTCGCCAAATTTCTTTTCAACCGCCTGGCGGCCCTGATCATGCTGGTAGGAATAGCCAAAATCCCCAACCGGCCCGACATAGACAAAACCAACCTTAAGCGGATCAGCGGCCTGTGCCGCCCCCATGCCCAAGGCCAATGCGCCAACAGCGGCAAGTGCTGCTGCCGTGCGCTTCATAAAACGTGCCTTCATAAGAATGTCTCCCTTAAAACCTTCTGCACAGGATTTATACCTGTTATCGCGTACAATCAACAATGCGCGTCATAATTGAGTGTGACGCACCTCCCACATATGCCGGCGTTATTGCGCCGGTCGGAACGCCTTGCCGATGCAGGCCGGCGCGTTAAGGCGAATTTTGGTAACATCACTGGAAATAATCACCAGGACAATCACCGTTGCCAGATAGGGCAACATGGACATAAATTGCGACGGCACATTGATGCCCGCACTTTGTGCATGAAGCTGCAAAACGGAAATACAGCCAAACATATAAGCCCCGGCCAGCAACCGTCCCGGCCGCCAGGTGGCAAACACCACCAGCGCCAGCGCGATCCAGCCGCGCCCGGCTGTCATGTTTTCCGCCCACATCGGGGTATATGACAGCGACAGATAGGCCCCGGCCAGGCCTGACATCGCCCCGCCAAACAGTGTTGCCATATAGCGAATGCGAATAACGTTATATCCAATGGCATGGGCGGAATCATGGGAATCGCCAACTGCCTTTAAAATCAGTCCGGCACGGGTTTTGGTTAAAAACCAGCCCGAAGCAACAACCATGAAAATAGACAGATAAACCAGAAAATCCTGCCCAAACAGGACCGGCCCGATCACCGGAACATCGGAAAGGAACGGAATATGCAGGGACGGCAAGGGTTCGATGGCAAAACCAACAAAACCCGACCCGACCAGCGCGGAAAAACCAACCCCGAAAATGGTCAGCGCCAATCCGGTTGCCACCTGATTTGCCATCAGGGTCAGGGTTAAAAAGGCGAAAATCAGCGCAATCGCCATACCGGCAATCGCGGCGGCAATAATGCCTAGCGTTGCCGACCCTGTTGATACGGTGACGGAAAAACCGGTGATGGCGCCAATCAGCATCATGCCCTCGACACCAAGGTTCAAAACACCTGATTTCTCGGTTATCAATTCGCCGGTTGCCGACAGCAAAAGCGGAGTCGATGCCGTAATCACGGTGAGGATTAAGGGTACGATCCAGTCCATTATGCCAGCTCCCCGGATTTGCTACCCGATCCGAAACGGATGCGGTATTTGGTCAAAACATCACAGCCCAACAGGAAAAACAGCAATATCCCCTGAAACAACCCGGTGACGGCACTGGGCAGCCCCAAACTGATTTGCGCCAGTTCACCACCAAGATAAGTCAGGGCCATTACCAGCCCGGCAAACAAAATGCCGATGGGATGCAAACGGCCCAAAAAGGCAACGATAATGGCGGTAAAACCATAACCCGGCGAAATGGAAGGCTGAAGTTGCCCAATCGGCCCCGCCACCTCAAACATCCCGGCCAAGCCCGAAAGCCCGCCAGATAACAGCAAGGTAAACCACACCATGCGTTTTTGCCGGAAACCGACATGACGGGCCGCCTGTGGTGCCTGACCGACCACGCGCAACTGAAACCCAATCACGGATTTGGTCAGCAAAACCCAGCCGCCTGCCACAATCAGCAGGGCAAAAATCGCGCCTAAATGCACACGGGTGCCGTCATAAATAATCGGCAGCAAGGCGGCATCGGGAAAAGCACGGGATTCAGGAAAGTTAAAGCCTTCGGGATTGCGCCACGGCCCATAAACCAGATAGCTGAGAAACAGGGTCGCAACATAGGTCAGCATCAGGCTGGTGAGAATTTCATTGGCATTAAAGCGCGTACGCAACCACGCCGGAATAGCGCCCCAAAACGCACCGCCAAGGGCCGCCAGCACAAACATGCCCGGCAGCAAAAACGCGCTTTCGCTGTCGTAAAACGCCAGAGCCAGACCACCACCAAAGATGGCCCCCATCGTTAACTGCCCCTCGGCCCCGATATTCCAGACATTGGCACGAAACCCCATCGCCAGGCCAACCGCAATAATCACCAGCGGCGTTGCCTTTACAAACAGCTCGCCCACGCCATAGGCGTTGTTGATCGGCATGATGAAAAAGGTATAAAGCGCCTCGATCGGGTCCTTGCCCATAAAGGCAAAAATGACGGCACCACTTATCAGGGTGAGAAAAATAGCCAGCAGCGGCGAAAGATAGACCATCTTTTGCGAATGCTGGCGACGTGGTTCAAGCCGGATCATGCTGGCCTCCGTTTTGTTCCGGGGCCGGATTTGCGCCCAAGTCATGAAGCCCGCCCATCAGAAGGCCGATTTCATCAATCGTTACATCTGCCATATTGCGCGCCGAGGACATTTTGCCCCCTGCCATCACCACAACCTGATCACAAATGGCATAAATTTCATCCAGGTCCTGGGAAATCACCAAAACCGCCGTGCCCTTTGCCGCCAAATCCAGCAAGGCCTGATGAATGGCGCTGGCCGCCCCGGCATCTACCCCCCAGGTTGGCTGGGAAATGACCAGAACGCCGGGGTCCTGCATAATTTCGCGGCCGACGATGAATTTTTGCAAATTTCCGCCCGAAAGGCTGCCTGCCTCTGCCCCGTGGCCGGTGGTGCGCACATCGAATGTTTTAATGATGCCTTCGGCAAAACTGCGCGTCGGCACCTCGCGGATCAAACCGCGCGCCGACAGGGCCATGCGGCGAAACGCGGTCAAAAACCCGTTTTCCGCCAGGCTCATATCGGGCACAGCCCCGTGCCCATTGCGTTCTTCGGGCACAAAGGCCGCCCCCAAACGACGGCGGCGGCGCGGACCAAACCCGGCGACGGGCTGTTTATCGATAACGATGCAATCGGGTGTGCCCTGAATTTCGGTTTCACCCGCCAGCGCCTGAAACAGTTCGTTCTGACCGTTCCCGGCCACACCGGCGACGCCCAAAATCTGCCCGCCGCGCACCTCGAATGAAATGTCCTTAAGGTCGGTGCCAAATTGCTGATCACTGACCAGCGACAGGTTCTTGACCGACAGGCGCACATCGCCGGGTGCCGGGCGAACGCCCCGATCCGGGGCGACCAGTTTTTGGCCGATCATCATTTCGGCCATTGATTTTGCGGTTTCGGCACGGGGGTCGCAGGTATCGACCACCTTTCCGCCGCGCAACACCGTGGCATGTTCGCACAGGGCCTGCACTTCATGCAGCTTGTGGCTGATATACAGGATGGCGCAGCCTTCGCTGGACAAACGCCGCAGGGTTTCAAACAGCTTGTCCACTTCCTGCGGGGTCAGCACCGATGTCGGTTCATCCAGGATCAGAAGTTTGGGATTTTGCAAAAGGCAGCGGACAATTTCGATGCGCTGGCGTTCGCCAACCGACAGGGTATAAACATGGCGGTCCGGGTCCAGCGGCAGTCCATAGGTTTTTTCAACCTCGATCACCTGCTGGCGTAACACCGCCATATCGCGCACATCATTCATGGCAAGCGCGATATTTTCCAAAACCGTCATGGTTTCAAACAGGGAAAAATGCTGAAAAACCAGACCAATACCCATTTCGCGCGCATCATGGGGGCTGGCGATGGTCACAGGCGTGCCTTCCCATAACAGGTCCCCGGCATCGGCCTGCATCACGCCGTAAATCATTTTAACCAGCGTGCTTTTGCCTGCGCCGTTTTCCCCCAACAGCGCGTGGATTTCGCCTGGCTCGATCCTGAAACTGATATTGTCATTGGCCAGACAACCGGGAAAAGCCTTGGTCACGCCGCAAATTTCTAGCTGCGCGGGCCCTGATCCCGTTCGTTGTTTGACGGCCCCGGTTTTATTGCCGGATATCGCGGTCACTGTCTGCCACCCCCTGATTGCGATCCGATTACATGCGCCAAAGGCGTTTTACCCCTGCCCGGTGCCGTAATCAAACTGTCTCGATATTTTTTTAAGCAGTTTGTTAGTAAGCGATCTTGTCTTCCTTGGCCGCCCATTGATCAAAGACATCGGCCGCCTCTTGCATTTCAATATGTTCACAGGGCAATTCGCGCTGCGACAGGGGCTTGGCAACCTCGTCATATAAAAACTGGTCATCAAACCCGATGGCCGCGGCATCCTCACGGCCATTGGCATAATAGATGCGGTCAATCCGGGCCCAGTAAATCGCCGACAGGCACATGGGACACGGTTCACAACTGGTATAAATCTCGCATCCGGCCAGGCTGAAATCGCCCAATGCCGCACAAGCGGCGCGAATGGCGGAAACCTCTGCATGGGCTGTTGGGTCCATGCTCGACGTCACATTGTTCCAGCCCTCGGCAATCACCTTGCCATCGCGCACAATCACCGCACCAAACGGTCCGCCACAGCCCTCCTGCATCTTTTGGCGGGATAATTCTATGGCGTGGCGCATATGTTTATGCCTGATATCATCACACACAGCCCATTCTCCTTATTCTTGTCCTGCCCCGGATATCCGGGTTTTATTTGATCCGGTTTTATTGCCGGGCAGAGCCGGTAACGCACCGTTTGGGTTTTTCCGGGGCACAAGAAAACCCCGAAGTTAAAATCGTTTAGCCAATATCGCGACCCGCACCGGTCGATGAGGCCGCCTGTTGCGCCTGCCCCTGCTCGCGCAGGCCCACCAGTTGCGCCACCACCGATGCCGCAATCACCGACGGATGCTTGCCGGTAATGCCGGGCACGCCAATCGGGCAGCACAGGCGCGATAAATCGGCATCGGGCACCCCCCGTTCGCGCATTCGGGCCATAAACCGTGCGCGTTTGGTTTCACTGCCAATCATGCCAACAAAGGAAAGATCACGACGCATCAGGGCGTGGCGGCAAATCTCGAAATCTTCGGCATGGGAATGGGTTAAAATCAGCGCCATCGCGCCTTGCGGCATATCGGCGATTTCTTCCCACGGGTCAGGGCTGTGAATGGGATGCAGGCGCGGTTTTGCCGGAATATCAATATATTCGGCACGCGAATCCACCCAATGCAGCGCAAAGGGCAAGGGTTCAAGGGCGCGCGCAATCGCGGCCCCCACATGCCCGGCCCCAAAAAGCCAAAGCGGCGTTGCCCCGTCATCCAGCCGCACCAAAACGGCCTTGCCCGACGCCCCCGGTGCAACGGCAGCGCCCAAAGCACCCAAACCGGCAGTCGCCACAAATCCGCCCCTAACCACACCAAAATCCTGCGCCAATTGCTGTGCAGGCTGCCCGATCAGGGGCACAAAGGAAGCATTTGGGGCATCATCACCCGGCAGAATCATCCAAACAGGATCGCCCGTGCCGCATTGAACGGCCTTTAATGCACGATGCAAGGCCTGCTTGCGCCCCGCATCCAGAGCATGAAACGCCACCTCGACCGCGCCACCGCAACATTGCCCCAACGCGGGCCCCAGCGGATAGCGCATGAAATGGGCATCGGGTGTACCGCCCTCGGCCAGCATTTTGCGCACATGGCGCACCAATTGATGTTCCAGATTACCGCCACCAACCGTTCCCGCCGTTTCATGCCTGCCGACCAGCATAAAGGCCCCGGCCTCGCGCGGGGTGGACCCGGCAATGGCAGCCACCGTTACCATGACAACGGGCTGATCCTGCTGATCCTGCTGTCCCGCCGCAAGCAGAGCCGACCATGATTGCGCATCCAGCGAGAGGGGGGACAAAACGGACATGGACGTTACACCCCTGTCTGCGGGGCACCAACCCCGGCCATTTTCGCCTCGGCACCAGCTGTGCCGAGTTCTTTCGCGTCATGCGCCCCGCCATCGGCCAACGTGGCCGCCTGTTCCGTTAACCGCGTCACCGCCCGCAAAATGGCTTCGGGGGTGGCGGGCGTATTCAGGGCTGGCACAAATTGATGCCCGGCGACTGATGCCACGGCTTGGGCAATGGCCCGATGCACCGAAATTGCCAGCATCAGGGGCGGTTCCCCCACCGCCTTGGACCGATGGATGGTTTTCTCCACATTACGGCCCGAAGACCAAAGCTCCAGCCGGAAATCATCAGGCCGGTCCGAACAGGCCGGGATTTTATAGGTTGATGGTGCATGGGTGCGAATGCGCCCATGATCATCCCACCAGAGTTCCTCGGTTGTTAGCCACCCCATGCCTTGAATAAAGCCGCCTTCCACCTGCCCCCGGTCAATCGCCGGGTTCAGGGACTGGCCCACATCATGCAAAATATCTACCCGAGTAACCTTGTTTTCACCCGTCAGCGTATCAACCATGACTTCGCTGCACGCCATGCCATAGGCAAAATAATAAAAGGGCCGGCCCGATGCGGTTGCGCGGTCATAATGGATTTTCGGTGTGGCGTAATAGCCCGTTGCCGACAGCGAAATGCGCGCGAAATAGGCCATTTTCACCAATTCGGCAAAGCTGAGATCGGCAACATCACCGACCTTGACACGACCCGGCACAAAGCGAATGGCGCTTTCACCAACCCCGTAATGGCTGCTTGCAAAGGCCACCAGCCGGTCCTTGATGGTGCGCGCCGCATTACGCGCGGCCATGCCGTTCATATCCGCCCCCGACGATGCTGCCGTCGCCGATGTGTTCGGCACCTTGCCGGTATTGGTGGCGGTAATTTTGATATTGTCGAGATCGATCTGGAATTCCTCAGCCACGACCTGGGCAACCTTGACAAACAGGCCCTGACCCATTTCGGTGCCGCCGTGATTGAGATGCACCGATCCATCCTGATAGACATGCACCAAGGCCCCGGCCTGGTTAAGAAACGTAGTGGTAAAGGAAATACCGAATTTGACCGGCGTTACGGCAATGCCGCGTTTAATCACCGGACTTTGCGCATTAAAGGCATCAATTTCGGCACGGCGCGCCCGATAATCGCTGCTAGCCAGCAAATCGCGGGTTAGTTCCGGCAGAACGTTATCTTCCACCGTCATATGATAGGGGGTGATATTGCGCCCGGCACCACCGTAATAATTGGCAATGCGCACATCAAGCGGGTCCAGGCCCAGCGTCAGGGCGATTTCATCGATAATCCGTTCAATCGCCACCATGCCCTGCGGGCCGCCAAAACCGCGAAAGGCGGTGTTCGAGACCAAATTGGTTTTGCAGCGATAGGAGCGGATTTCGACATCGCCCAGATAATAGGCATTATCGGTATGGAACATCGCACGGTCGGCAATCGCAGATGACAAATCGGCGCTGAAACCACAATTGGCAGCATATTGAATATCTGCGCCACAGATACGCCCGGTATCGTCAAAACCAATGTCGTAATCGACAATAAAATCATGCCGCTTGCCGGTCATGATCATATCATCATCGCGGTCCAGGCGCATTTTGGCCGGGCGGCCGGTTTTAACCGCCACAATGGATGCCAGTGCGGCCCATTGCATAGATTGTGTTTCCTTGCCGCCAAAGCCCCCGCCCATGCGGCGCACTTCCACCGTCACCGCATTGGCCGGGCGGCCCAGAACATTGGCGATATTGTGCTGCACTTCGGAGGGATGCTGGGTGGAGCAATGAATGAAAACGTCACCATCTTCCTGCGGGATGGCAAAGGATATATGCCCTTCGAGATAAAAATGGTCCTGCCCGCCAATTACCATCCGCGCGGCATGGCGATGCGGGGCGCGAGCGAGGGCAGCGGCACTGTCGCCCCGTTTCATCACATGCGGTTCAGCAACATAGGATTTTTGCACCATCGCATCGTCAATCGACAGGATGGCAGGCAGTTCCTCATATTCAATTTCGGCCAGTTTGGTTGCGGCACGGGCCTGTTCCCGGGTTTCGGCAGCAACGCAAAATACCGGCTGGCCGTAAAACTGCACAATGCCATCGGGCAAAACCGGCTCGTCATGGGTATGTGCCGGTGAAATATCGTTGGTGCCGGGAATGTCATCGGCAGTTAACACACAGACAACACCGGGGGCCGAGCGCACCTTTGACAGGTCCAGTTTGGTGATACGGCCATGGGCAATAGTTGCCGCACCGGGGGCAAGATGCAGGGTGCCGTAAGGCTCGATAATATCGTCGATATAAACGGCTTCGCCGGTCACGTGTTTGGGGCCGCTATCATGCTTGATGGCGGTGCGCACACCGCCTTTAAGTGTCATTTCAGGCATGGTGATGTCGCACGGATCAGCCATTGGATGCCACCTTTCCGACCAGCCGGGTGGTCACATCGGGCTGTGTGGTTTCGATATAAAGTTTGCCAAGCAGGTTTTGCGCCACCAGCATGCGATATTCCCCCGAGGCCCGCATATCCGTCATGGGTTTAAAATCCTCCGCCAGGGCCAGACGGGCCGTGTTTAAGGTAGCCTCGTTCCAGGGCTGGCCAATAAGGGCGGCTTCGCATTTTTTGGCCCGCATCGGCGTGCCTGCCATGCCGCCAAAGGCCATGCGAATATCGGCCACCGACCCGTTTTCCAGCGTAAGGACAAAGGCCCCCAAAACAGCGGTAATATCCTGATCAAACCGTTTGGAAATTTTCCAGGCGCGGAACTGAGTACCGCCTGCGGGCCTTGGCACAATGATTTTTTCTACAAACTCGCCCTTGGCGCGGTCCTGCTTGCCATAGGTGATGAAAAAATCCTCCAGCGGTATTTCGCGGCGCACATCGCCCATGCGCAAAACCAGCCGCGCACCCAGCGCAATCAGCGCAGGCGGGGTATCGCCAATCGGCGAGCCATTGGCAATGTTGCCACCCACCGTGCCGGCATTGCGGATCTGGCGCGACCCAATACGGCGCACCAGCTCACCTAAATCAGCAGCAACCTCGCCCAAGGCGTCATGCGCCGCGCTATAGGTGGCACCAGCACCGATATGCAAATCGCCCGCGTGCCATTCAACATATTTCAAATCCGCCACATCACCGATATACACAATCGGGTCCAGGCGTTTCAGGTGTTTTGTCACCCACAGGCCCACATCCGTCCCGCCCGCCAGAATAACGGCATCGGGATGAGTCACCAAAATTTGCGCCAGTTCATCGCTATTGCGCGGGGCGAAATAACGCCCGCCCGGATGGTCAATTTCCAGCCCGGCTCCTTCCGCCATCAGCCGTTTCAAACGGTCCGCCACATCCTTTCGGCGTGATTGTTCAACAGCATCATCAATTGTAGCCCCGCCGGAAGTTCGCGCCGCCTCGATAATCGGGCCATAGCCGGTGCAGCGGCACAGATTTCCTGCCAGCGCATCATTGATGGCACCGCGGTCATCCTCGCCGCCATCCAGCCAGATTTTATACAGGCTCATGACAAAGCCGGGCGTGCAAAACCCGCATTGCGACCCATGTGTATCGACCATCGCCTGCTGAACCGGATGCAGGCTGCCATCGGCGCCTTTCAGATGCTCGACCGTTAGCAACTGTTTGCCATCAAGGGTTGGCACAAACTGAATGCAGGCATTGACCGTGCGATAGCGCATGGCACCGGGGGCTGTTTCATCCACCTCGCCCAGCACAACGGTGCAGGCCCCGCAATCGCCCTCGGCACAGCCTTCCTTGGTGCCGCATTTATGTTCGCTTAGGCGCAGGTAATTCAAAACGGTGGTTTGCGGGTCAATATTTTCGATCCGGCGTTCTTCATTGCCCAGCAAAAAGCGGATGTCGCTTCGCATCTTTGTCATTGTCTCTTAACTGCCGCGATAGGTGGAATAGCCAAAAGGCGAAAGCAAAAGCGGCACATGATAATGTGCCTCGGCATCGGCAATGCCAAAGCGGATCACGACCTGATCGAGGAATTTGGGATCGGGCAGATCGTAACCGGCAGCATCGAAATAATCCCCGGCCTGAAAGACCAGTTCGTATTTGCCCGGACGAAATGTTTTACCGTCGAGCAACGGTGCATCGGTGCGGCCATCGGCATTGGTGATGGCCTGGGCGACACGGTCATCATGGCCGCCATCAAAACGGTGCAGTTCAATGCGAATGCCCCCCGCCGGGCAGCCGCGCGCCGTATCAAGCACATGTGTGGTCAAGCGCCCCATGGCGGGCCTCCTTTGCATCACTGAACCAGGGTTCTCGTTTTTATCGATATAATTTTAGAGCGGTTGCCCGCCGGCCTCTCTGATCCGGTCTTGTGACTGTTTTGAAGCCCAAGGCCGGTTGTTTGTCATTTTTTTAAAAAGGTCGCACTGCAACAGGCATTCAGAAAAGAGGCGATAAAGTGAAACTATATCAACAATTCTTTGAAAAAGGATCAGAGGACTACCGCCCGAAAGCCATGAATGCCAGAAAACCCGCGTCTTTGCGCGTTATCAGACAGGTCATATTTTCAAAAACGCCTTGAAAATTTCCCGCATATCGCGCACGAGATTCTCTTGCTGCACCGCAGCCAATGGTTAATGCTACACCAAATAACCCGGCGAACCAAACCGGGATTGATCTGTCTGGAGGCAAAGATGACCAACACGCCCTATGCGCGCGACCTGATCGGGTATGGCGCGAACCCGCCGCATGCCAACTGGCCAAACAAGGCCCGTATCGCGGTACAGTTTGTGCTGAATTACGAAGAAGGCGGTGAAAACTGCATCCTGCACGGGGATGCGGCATCGGAAGCCTTTTTGTCCGAAATGATCGGTGCCGACATGCGCCAGGGCGTGCGCCATATGAGCATGGAATCGATCTATGAATATGGATCGCGTGTTGGGGTCTGGCGGATATTGAACCTGTTTCGCGAACGCGAAATCCCCATCACGCTGTTTGCCGTGGCAATGGCGCTTTCGCGCCAGCCCAAGGTGGCCGAAGTCGCCCTGAAAGACGGCCACGAAATTTGCTCGCACGGCCTGCGCTGGATTGATTACCAATATATCGAGGAAAATGTCGAACGCGACCATTTGCACCAGGCCATCGACATTATCAAAAACATTACCGGCGAACGCCCGCTGGGCTGGTATACGGGCCGCACCAGCCCCAATACACGCCGCCTGGTCGCCGAAGAAGGCGGTTTCCTGTATGATGCCGATGATTACAGCGATGAATTGCCGTTCTGGAGCACCCAGACCCAAACCCCGCACCTTATTGTGCCCTATACGCTGGATGTCAATGACATGCGCTTTGCCGCCATGCAGGGCTTTAATTCCGGCGAGCAATATTACCAGTACCTGAAAGACAGCTTTGATACCCTGTATGAAGAAGGGGCGCACACTCCCAAAATGCTGTCGGTCGGGTTGCATTGCCGCCTTGTGGGCCGTCCGGGACGCTTTGCCGCGTTAAAACGCTTTGTCGATTATGTGCGTAGCCATGACGACGTATGGTTTGCCCGGCGCATCGATATTGCCCGGCACTGGCGCGAACATCATCCCCATACGGGGTAAGAACGCAGGATGAGAACGCGGAACAAGCCACCGGTGTGAATACGGCAGATACACCGCTTCCCCGGGCCTGACGAACAGGATTACAGGATATGACTCCCAACACCACCTCCCCGGACAGCACGCCGGGCAACCAAAGCTCGCTTTTTGCAACCAACCCGCCCAGCACATTGGCGACCAGGTCTTTCGTCAATTTATATGGCGGGGTGTATGAACATTCGCCCTGGATTGCCGAACGCCTGGCCGAAGGCGGCATCAGCCCCGCACTGGATGCCCCGGAAACCCTGGCATCGGCCATGCAGGTGGTGGTTGAACGCGCCACACGGGACGAAAAACTGGCCCTGTTGCGCGCCCACCCCGACCTGGCCGGTAAACTGGCCCTGGCCGATTTAACAACATCGTCACGCAACGAACAGCAGGGTGCCGGGTTAGATCAATGCAGCGCGGAAGAACTTGCGCGATTTTCCAAACTGAACGATGCCTATAAGGGCAAGTTCGGTTTCCCGTTTATCTTTGCGGTAAAGGGGTATCATCGTCGCGACATTCTGGCCGCCTTTGAACGCCGGGTGAATAACGATATCGAAACCGAATTTAACGAAGCCCTGCAACAGGTTCACCGCATCGCCCTCTTGCGATTACAGGCCCTGTAAGCTGGCACAAAACATTATCAGCAGGACGCAAACCCATGAGCCATTCAAGCAGCGATACCGCCCCGGATTTTACCCGCCGATTTGTCAATCTGGCCGATGAACGGCTTGGCGCGGTTGCCATTTTTGCCACCGACGATTTTTTTGCCGATAAACAGCGCATGCTGCAATCGGCCCCGGCCATTTTTTACCCCGACAAATACGACGATAACGGCAAATGGATGGATGGCTGGGAAAGCCGCCGCAAACGGGTGGAAGGCCACGATTACGCCATTGTCCGCCTGGCAACATCGGGCCGGATTTATGGTGTTGATATCGATACCAGCCATTTCACCGGCAATTTCCCGCCCGCGGCCTCGCTGGAAGGCTGTTTCTGCCCCGAAGGCGACCCGGACGACACCACCACCTGGACCGAAATTGTCGCCCCGCAGGGGCTGGGGGCCAGCGCGCATCATTATGCCGATGTCACTAGCGAGGCGAATTATACCCATGTGCGCCTGCATATTTACCCCGATGGCGGCATTGCCCGTCTGCGGGTATATGGCCGCCCCAACCGCGACTGGACGGAAATGGCCGCCAAGGGCGAACAGGTGGACCTGGCTGCCATGATCAATGGCGGCATCGCCCTTGCCTGGTCGGATGCCCATTATGGCAACCCCAATGTGGTGCTGGCCCCGGGGCGCGGGGTGAATATGGGCGATGGCTGGGAAACCAGCCGCCGGCGCGAACCGGGCAATGAATGGCTGATTATTGAACTGGGCCATCCCGGCGAGATTGATAAAATCATCATTGATACCTGCCATTTCAAAGGCAACTTCCCGGACCGCGTTTCGGTTCAGGGGGCGTATGTCGAGGGCGAAAAGGACAAATCCATCATCGCCCGCTCAATGTTCTGGCAAACCGTTTTGCCCGAACAGAAAATGCAGGCCGACCGCATCCATGAATTTGGCGGGGCGGCCATAACCGCACGCGGACCCATATCGCACCTGCGCATTAACTCAATACCCGATGGCGGCATCAGCCGCATTCGCATTCTTGGCAAACCTGCCAGACCCTGATTACGGGTTTGGCTGGCAAAAGGGGGCTAAAATGAAACTGACTGTCGAACCGCTGACACCCGAAGCCTTCACCGAATTTGGTGATGTCATCAGCACGGAAACAGCCCGCAAATCCTTTGGCATCAATCAGGGGACAACGACCCGCTATCACGATATTTCCGGTATCGATACCGGCGAGGATGGCGGACGCCCGATCATCAGCATTTTTCGCGGCAATCCGCGCCCCCTGCCGATCCGCATTTCCATGATGGAGCGCCATCCGCTAGGCTCCCAGGCCTTTATCCCCATGCAGGGGCAACGGTTTTTAATCGTTGTCTCCCCGGCCAGCGACCTGCCCAAGGCAGGCGATTTGCGGGCCTTTATCACTAATGGCAAACAGGGCATCACCTATGACAAGGGGGTGTGGCACCATCCGCTTTTGGTACTGGAACCCGACAGCGAATTTCTGGTCATTGACCGCTCCGGCCCTGGCAACAACCTCAATGAAGTGGATATGGGCGACATTGATGGTGTGCCCATCAGCCTGGACTGGCCGCCTGCGCAAATGGCGAAAATCGCCTGATCACATGCCGGGCCGTTTATCGCGCCAGGCCCATATCGCGCAAACAGGATAAAAGCGCATCGCCAGAAGCAACGACATGGCAGGCCCCGGCATCATGCAATAGGGCGGGGTCGGCATTCTGGCGATGACGCCCGCCCAGAAAACCCACTGCCTGCATCCCTGCCCTATTGGCGGCAACCACACCCGACGGGCTGTCTTCAATCACCAGGCAATGATGCGGGCTTATGCCCATCTGTTTGGCTGCAAACAAAAACAAATCCGGCGCAGGCTTGCCCTTTGCCACCTGTTGCGCGGAGAAAACACGGTTTTTAAAGAAATTTTCAAGCTGCGTTATGCCCAGGCACAAGGCAAGCCGGTCCAGATCACTGCCCGAGGCCACACAAACCGGCACCCTCAAGTTTTCCAGCACATTTGCCATGCCGTCGATGGCCCGAAGCTCGCGCCGGAAAACATCGTATAGAATATCTTCGCATTGCTGCTGATAGTGCGCGGCATCAAGTGCCATATCAAAGCGTTCATTCAGGGTAGAAACCATCTCGCCATAGCTGATACCGCCAAAATCACGCGCAATTTCATCAGGCTGTAAATTGATGCCATACCCGGCCAGAATTTGCTGATCGACGGCGAATGACAGAATTTCACTGTCGATCAGAACGCCGTCGCAATCAAAAATAATACAATCAATCACGCCAACATCCCCAAAGCGCCATACAGCCCTTTGCCTTTACTTGCGAATACCACCCGCCATATCAATTGCCAGCAACTGTTTTTGAATGCGCTGGGATAAAACCGGGTCCGGGTTGGCATCAAGCGCCCGTTGATAGGCCACACGGGCCATATCGCGCTTGCCCATTGCCAGGGCGTTATCGGCAAAATGGGCCAGATGCTCGGCAATCGGGGCGGCCTTGTTGGCCTGGATCAGGGCTTCCTCCGCCGCTGCATAATCGCCCTTTTTATACAGGATCAGACCATAGGTATCCTGAATGGACGGATTATCGGGCTGCACCTTAAGCGCCAGTTTGATCAGCCGTTCGGCTTCACCCAGATTTTCGCCCTTGGTAGCATAATGATAGGCCAGCCAATTGGCCGCCTCGATATTGCCCGCCCGGGCCGCCTGGGTGGCTTCGGCGGTTAACGTGTCATTATAGGATTTGATCACATCGCTGACCGCCTGCTGATCCAGGCCCTCGATCGAGGTCAAACCCAAACGGGCAACGCGGCAATTGGGACCCCCGGCATTCTGGCACATGGCAAGGGCCAATTGCCCCGCCCCCACCACCGTGGCACTGGGACCGGCATAAAAAGGCTTGCCAGTATCATCGGTCGCCATTGCCTTGAAATCCACCATGCGGGCATATGTGTCATTCAGGTTTTTCTGCTCTGCCGGGCCGCCCATCATATCCTGGGGTTCCCATTTGGGCGATGTCTCCCCGCAGGCGGCCAGCCCGAAAAGGGCGATACCAGCCATCATATATCGGAAACGGATCGGCATGGTGCGGTCTCTCCTTACTTGTCGTCTTGCTTTGCGCTCCGAAATACGGGGTGCCTGCCAATCATAGCAAAAACACCCCGCATTGCATTAACGCGATTGTTGCCAGCGCGCACCGCCAACGGAAAGGTCCGAATAAACCGGTTTTTCCGGCGAAAATGCGCCCTTTTGAAGGGCTTCCAGCATATTCCCCGCCAACGTGGCCGCGTCCATCGCGGCATCATCGCGGCCTGTTTCGCGGTACATATCATGCAGTTTTATCCAGTCATGCCGGGCCGGACGGAAGCGGAAAACCGGCGCATAATTGCGCAACGAGAAAAACACCGCCTCGCTTTGCCCATCCCCATCCAAATCAACCAGCAACAGGGCGCATTTATTGCCCTGACCGGGATGATCCGGATCATCCGGATGATTGGAATGCTCTTTGTCGCTTTGGCAGAACATCCGGTCATATTGCAAGTTATGATCAATCAGATTGCGCAAATCATCGTCGGAAAAAGGGTGATTTTGCGGAAATACCGGAATTTCTTCAAATGAAGGTGTCTGAACATCTTCATAGGCGGGGTAATAATTGCGCAATTCCTCAATATCGGGCACGCGATCGGGGTTTTCTGTGCGCAGGGTTGTCAGGGCCTCTTCGCCCGGTTTGCCCAATTGTCGGGCCATGAAGGCCAAATCGGCCTTTGGCATATCATTTAACAATCCCAGCCGGGTTTGCTGGCTGGCAGCGGAAATACTGACAGGGTCCAGCCAGGGCAGGTGCATGACAAAGGCCACAACAATGCCCCCCACCGCAACCTGGCCAAAGGCGCGCTGCACACGCGAGATCATGCCATCACCGCGTATCATGCCCGCCCGCATGATCCAAACGGTCGCCCCCAAAACATAAAGGCCAAGCCAGGTGGCATAAAGACGCAGCGGGGTTAACCAATAATCTTCCACCCGCAACCAGATACAGCCCAGGGCGGCCAGCGCACAAACCGGTGCCATCCACAGGCTGTAGCGAAAAACAACATCGCCCCAGCGACCAAACAACGTGGTTGTCGCACCCGATTGCACCGCGCCAAACAGCAAATAACTGATCCACAAGGCCGCAGCGAGCACCACCATACTAATGCTGGTGTCCCGGCCCAAAAGCTGTTCCCAACCGCCAAGCGCGCCCAGCAACAGAAACAAAAAAACGCCCGCCGCCTGTAGCGGATAAAAGAAACGGTACAATGTTCCCAATACCTGACGGACTGCCTTTAAAAGTGCCGGTTTTTCCCGTGTCAGCATGATGCCCGTGGCAAAGGCCGCCCCCGTCAGCATGGAGCCGCCCAGTGCGGATTGCAGAAAATCCATAAAGGCGGTAAAGCCGACTACATTAAACAGCGTGCCCAGCACATAGGCCATAATCCAGAACACGCCAATCGACACCAGGCCAAAGGCCAGCGACAATTTGACATCCCAAATCGCCGGACCAATCGCCCGATAGGGCACATGCCAAATCGGACCACGCGCTGCATCAGCTACTGCCGCCCCCGTCTTTTCATGATCGGTTGCATCATAACGCGCCCGCCACAACGCCACCAGCAAACCCACCCAAGCGATCTGGCTTACGAAAAAGCCAAATACAACCATATCGTCCAGATAATCAAAACCGACAATATGCTGAAAAACGGCAACCTGCCCCGCCGCCAGTACCGCGACCAGCCCGGTAAAGGCAAGGGCGGCAGATAACCGGCCATACGTTAGGGCAAACCAGCAACCATAGGCACTTGCCGCCACAAACATTGCCAGTGGCGCGACAAACAGGCTTTGTTCATCAAACTGATCAAACAAATACCATGCTGCCACCCCGTACAATCCGCCACTTAACGGGAACAGCCACCAAAATTTGCTCATCGTGCATCCATATCCATTTATTTTGTTTTTCCTTTGGGCGATCAGCCTGCCATGCCGGATTTTCCGGGACCAACTGCACAGCGCCATTTTTTGCGTTTTATGCGAAACACACTCGGCCACGGGATTGCGAAGTTTTCAAGGCCAGGTTGCAACCAAAGGTGATTATCAGCAGTTTATGGAACAACTGGCTAAAAATAAAAGAGAGATTGATTTCAAAGCCATAATATATCGACGTTTGCCAACTGGCGGGCTTTTACCAGGTTTGAGGAACAAACGGCCCGCCCTGTTGTTATCAGGGAAACGATTTTCATCAGCTTATCGGCGACGGGCGGAAAGCCAAACACTTTGGTCACTGGCCCCCTACCCCGACCCTTGGCCCCTTGTCGTTTGTCTTTTGCCCGCGCATTGGCGCTTACTGCCAGTAAACAACGCCGAGGCTGAACATCCAGTCCCTTTTTACAAGGCATTTTGAAAGGAGTTCCCAATGGCAAAATTGAAACTGGCCGTTATTGTTGGCAGCAATCGCACCGGGTCAATCAATCAGAAACTGGCGCGCGCCATGATTGAGCTGATCGGCGATCGTGCGGATACCCACATGATCAAAATTGATGATCTGCCGATATATAACCAGGACCATGAGGGCAACCGCCCCGATGTGGTCAACCGCTTTACCCGCGAGGTTGCCGCCTGTGATGCCGTCCTGATGGTCACACCCGAACATAACCGTTCCATCACCGCAGTTTTGAAAAACGCCATCGACTGGGGTTCAAAACCGGCGGATAAAAATGTCTGGAAAGGCAAGGCAATCGCGATGACCGGCACGTCGCCCGGTGCCATCGGCACAGCAGTTGCCCAGCAGCATTTGCGCCAGGTCATGGGCATTCTTGGTGCGCTGGTAATGGGCGGTGAAGCCTATATCGCCTTCAAAGCCGAGTTGATTGGCGATGATGGCAGCATTGCCATCGAGGATACCAAAGCCTTCCTGCAGAGCTATCTCGACAATTTCCTGAATACTGCCGAAAAACTGGCGGTCTGAACGAGGCAAAGCCGGAAATTCCCTGAAACACACTGCAAAACACAAAGAAGCCGCCGGGAAATTCCGGCGGCTTCTGTGCACAGAATGACTGTATGGTACGCGGGCCGATTGATCAGGCGCCGCGTTCCGCAATCATCTTCTTGATTTCGGTAATCGCCAGCGCCGGGTTCAGGCCCTTCGGGCAAGTATTGGTGCAGTTCATGATCGTATGGCAACGATACAGGCGGAACGGATCTTCCAGCGCGTCAAGACGTTCGCCGGTATATTCGTCACGCGAGTCTGCCAGCCAGCGATAGGCCTGGAGCAGAACAGCCGGGCCGAGGTAACGGTCCGAATTCCACCAATAAGACGGGCACGCGGTCGAGCAGGAGAAGCACAAAATACATTCCCACAAGCCGTCCAGTTTGGCGCGCTCTTCACGCGACTGCAGACGTTCCCCATCGGGCGGCGTCGGGCTATCGGCCTTAAGCCAGGGCTCGATTGAAGCCAGCTGGGCATAGGGCTGTGACAGGTCCGGCACCAGATCCTTAACCACCGGCATATGCGGCAACGGATAGATCTTCACATCACCGTTAATGTCTTCGATCGGTTTCAGACAAGCAAGGGTGTTGCGGCCATCGATATTCATCGCACACGACCCACAGATCCCCTCGCGGCAGGAACGGCGGAAGGTCAGGGTTGCGTCGATTTCATTCTTGATCTTGATCAGCGCGTCCAGAACCATCGGGCCGCAGGCATCAAGGTCAAGTTCATAGGTATCGGTGCGCGGATTATCACCGGAATCCGGGTCATAACGATAGATCTGGAATTTCCGGGTATTTTTCGCGTTCGCCGGTGCAGAAAACGATTTACCGTCCTGCACGACCGAATTGGCGGGAAGTTTGAATTCAGCCATCTCTCAAATCCTCTCTCTCCGCGCCTTAATATACGCGTTCCTTCGGCTCGATATATTCAACTTCATCGGTCAGGGTGAAGTTGTTGACCGGGCGATAGGTGAGGTCAACGCCATAGTTGTTGTCCCAGGCAACTTTGGCAATGGTGTGCTTCATCCAGACTTCGTCGTCACGCTTGGGATAATCCTCGTGGGCGTGTGCGCCGCGCGATTCATGGCGTGCATCGGCAGAATTCATGGTGGAGGCGGCACAAACCATCAGGTTTTCCAGCTCCATCGTTTCCACCAGATCGGAGTTCCAGATCAGCGAACGGTCAGACACGGAAACATCTGACAGGGTTGCTGCGGTTTTGGCGAGTTTTTCAACGCCTTCACCCAGGATTTCAGCAGTACGGAACACACCACAATTGGCCTGCATGACCTTTTGCATTTCCAGGCGGATTTCAGCCGTCGGACGGGCACCCTTGGCCCAACGCAAACGGTCGAAACGATCCAGCGCCGTCTGGCCATCGGAAGCCTTGAGTTCCTTGAACGACGATTTCGGATCAACAACCTCGGCGGCGTGCATGCCACAGGCACGACCAAACACAACCAGATCGAGCAGCGAGTTCGTACCCAGACGGTTGGCACCATGAACCGACACACAGGCCGCTTCGCCAGCAGCCATCAGGCCCGGTACGATCCGGTTGGGGTCATCGGCTGTCGGGTTAAGGACTTCGCCCTTATAGTTGGTCGGAATGCCGCCCATATTGTAATGGACCGTCGGCAGGACCGGGATCGGTTCCTTGGTCGCATCCACACCGGCAAAAATCTTGGCCGTTTCGGTAATGCCCGGCAGGCGTTCCCACAGGACTTCCGAGCCCAGATGCTCAAGATGCAGATGGATATATTCGCCATGTTCACCAACACCACGACCATCACGAATTTCCTGGGCCATACCACGCGACACAACGTCACGCGATGCCAGGTCTTTCACGGTCGGGGCATAACGTTCCATGAAACGTTCGCCTTCGGAGTTGGTAAGATACCCCCCTTCACCGCGTGCGCCTTCGGTAATCAGGCAGCCCGAACCATAAATGCCGGTCGGGTGGAACTGAACAAATTCCATGTCCTGAAGACCAAGCCCCGCACGAGCCACCATGCCATGACCGTCACCGGTGCAGGTATGGGCCGAGGTGCAGCTAAAGAACGCACGGCCATAACCACCCGATGCCAAAATGGTCATCTTGGCGTTAAAGCGGTGCATGATGCCGGTATCAAGATCCCAGGCCACCAGGCCACGGCAGGTACCGTCATCATCCATGATCAAATCAATGGCGATATATTCAACAAAGAATTCGGCCTTGTGCTTCAGGCACTGCTGATACAGCGTGTGCAGCATGGCATGACCGGTACGGTCAGCTGCGGCACAGGCACGTTCGACCGGGGCCTTGCCGTGGTCACGGGTATGGCCGCCAAACGGGCGCTGGTAAATTTTACCTTCGGCAGTACGCGAGAACGGCATACCGTAATGTTCAAGTTCATGAACCGCCGGAACGGCGTTACGGCACATATATTCAATCGCGTCCTGGTCACCCAGCCAGTCGGACCCCTTGACGGTGTCATACATATGCCACTGCCAATGGTCCTCGGACATGTTACCAAGGGATGCACCAATACCGCCCTGGGCGGCAACGGTGTGCGAACGGGTCGGGAAAACCTTGGTGATACAGGCGGTCTTCAGACCGGCTTCGACCGTGCCGAGCGTTGCGCGAAGACCCGCGCCACCGGCACCCATAACGACAACATCGTAGTTATGGTCGATAATTTTATAGGATTCTGTCATTGCTCAGGCTCCGGCAAAAACGATTCGCAGCACCGAAATAATCGCGGCAACGGTCATAAAAACCGTGAGCGCACGAATCAGCAGCAGCGAAACGATTTCTGCTTTACGGTTATGCACATAATCTTCGATCACAACTTGCAGGCCGAGAACGAAATGCCAGGCAACCGAAATGACCAGCAGGATCATCATGGTTGCGTGGAAATAGCTGCTTAACCAGGCATGAACGGCATCAAAGGATGCGGTATGCCCTGCAAGGATCGAATAAATAAACCACAGTCCCAGCGGCAGATTGGCCGCAGCGGTGACGCGCTGCGCCCACCAGTGCGAAGAGCCGCTTTTGGCGGAACCAAGGCCGCGCACACGGCCCAGATCGGATTGCATCTTCATAACAACCTTGTCCCCATTTGCCTGGATCAAACCAGACCGATAATCCAGGTGATGATGGTCAGCACGACTGCCGCGCCAAGAACGATCGGGTTCGACTGTGCCGCCCCTTCTTTCGTCAGGCCGCGACCGGTATCCCAGACAAGATGCCGGAGACCGTTGCAGGCGTGATAGAAAAACGCCACTGTCCAACCGAACAGCAACAACAAACCAAACCACGAGGTGAAAAATGCCTGATAGCCCTCGAACGTATTCCGGCCATCGCCAGCGGCGATAAGCCACGACGTCAGGAATACGAAACCAATGGCAAGGCCAATGCCCATGATGCGGAACGAAATGGACATTTTGGCCGTCAGCGGGAGCCTATACACCTGAAGGTGGGGAGACAGCGGCCGATTGGCTTTGCTCATAACGGAATTGCCTCTTCTCAAATAGCTGGCGGGAAAGCAGGGATTATTTACCCACGCGATGGGGGTAAGTCAATCTCAACGCCTTTGAAAACCAAAGAAATCTGCGAATTAACGCCATTTCTGCCGGTGTTTTAGACTTGTTTCATATAGTTAAACCCAAGGCAATATCCCCCTTAGTCGGAGATATATCATGCTGTAACGCACCCAAAAAGCTTCGGGTGCGCTTTTTTGAACTTTCTACGTTTCAACGCCGTTTGGGGATCAATATAATATGATCAAAATCCAAAAGCACGGCGGAGTCATATTTTCCGGTATCATCGCGCAGGGCAAAATCGGCCGCCTCGCGATCCCGCATGGCAACCAGCCGGACCCGTAATGCCCCGACATCATCGCGCCCCGGAATGGCAAATTTATCCAGAATTTCCGACCAGGCAAAAACAGTATTTCCGGCAAAGGCGGGGTTGGCGTGGCTACCGGCATTGATCGCCAGAATTTTAAAGGCATTGCCCAACCCGTTAAAGGACAGTGCGCGCGCCAGCGACATGACATGCCCCCCATAAATCAGCCGCTTGCCAAACCGCCCCCGATTGGCATTGACTTGGTCAAAATGGACCTTGGCAGTGTTTTGATAAAGTCGGGTTGCCAGTTGATGCTCCGCTTCCTCTATCGTCATACCATCGACATGATCGATCTTTTCGCCAATTTCATAATCATCCCAGAAATGCGGCGAACCGGCCAAATCACAGTCATACCGCGCCAGATCCAGCCCAACTGGCACCTGAAGGGCACGGGGGTCCACAACAGAAGGCAAATCGGGCAGGTGGATTTCGGGCGCAGGAGCATCGGGGTTCTTTTTGTGGACCATGACCCAGCGGTTATAATCCACCACCATTTCACCATGCTGGTTCCGCCCGACCGAATTGACGTAAACCACCCCGGTTTTACCGTTAGAGTTTTCCTTAAGGCCAATCACCCGTGATACGGTGGCAACCGTGTCGCCCGTATAAACCGGAACCCCAAATACGCCACCGGCATAGCCAAGATTCGCCACCGCATTCAGCGACACATCGGGCACGGTTTTGCCAAACACCATATGAAAAACCAGAAGGTCATCCACCGGAGCATCGCGAAACCCGATCGCCCGGGCAAATTCGGCCGAGGATTGCACGGCAAAACGCGGACCATAAAGGGCGGTATAAAGCGACACATCCCCCGCCGTGATCGTGCGCGGGGTGGCATGGCGCAATTCCTGCCCCAGGTGGAAATCCTCGAAATAATGGCCGGGATTGTTTTTGGATGTCATGGCCTGTCCCCCTGTTTCCGACCCATCTGCGGGCATAAAATACGCAATGGTCAGTCTTGCACCGACATCGCGGCAATGCGCTCAGCCAGGGCAACCAGCCGCCGGGCGGTGACCACATGCAGGTTTTCAATCAGCTTGCCATCCACCACAACAACGCCCTGCCCCTTAGCCGCTGCCTCTTCGTGTGCGGCAATGATTTTACGCGCCCAGGCAATTTCGCTTTCCGCCGGGGCAAAGGCCTGGTTGGCTGCCTCGATGGTTTTGGGATGAATCAGGGTTTTGCCATCAAAGCCCAGTTCGCGGCCCTGTTGGCAGGCATGGGCAAAGCCATCCTCGTCCGACAGGTCCAGATGCACCCCATCCAGAATGGCAAGGTCAAAGGCACGCGCCGCCAGCATACACAGGCCCAAACTGGTGATCATGGGCAGACGGTCGCGGGTATGGGCGCAGTTAAGGTCCTTTGCCAAATCCGATGTGCCCATCACAAAACCGCCCAACAGCGGATGCGCCCCGGCAATATCGCGCGCATTAAGCATGGCAAGCGGCGTTTCCATCATGCACCAGATGCGCATACCCTCATGCGCCCCTTCGGCCTGCATGATGGCGGCAACCTGACGAATGGTTTCCGGGCTTTCGACCTTGGGCAGCAAAATGGCATCGGCGCGGCTTTTGGCAACCGCCACCACATCGTCATAGCCCCACGGGGTATTCAGGCCATTGACCCGCACCTGAATTTCCCGCGGGCCATAGCCGCCTTCATCAAGGGCGGCCACAATCTGTTCGCGTGCCGTTACCTTGGAGTCGGGGGCAACGGCGTCCTCGATATCAAGAATAAGGCCGTCGGCGGGCAATGAACGCCCCTTTTCCAGCGCCCGGGCATTGGACCCCGGCATATACAGAACCGACCGGCGTGGACGCGCGGGAACTGCCATGACAAGCCTCATTGTAATTTTAGTTTAAAACGGTGAAATTTTCTTTCGTAAAATTACCAAAATATGTCGCAATGCAGCAAGCGGAAATTTCATTACCCCGCCATTTACAAAACCCAAAAGCTGCATTTATGCCAATACAGGATGAAACATCGCAGCAACCAAAACTTGCCGCCATCATCCGGGCGACAATAGCTGGTATCAAAACCCGGATATGCGGCCAAAAAGATTAATGGCGGCCCCGCATTTTGCCAGGCCGCCATCTTCATAAACATCAAAACAAATTATAAACCGGACTGCTGGCTGCGGCATCCATCACGCGCACGGTTGCGCTGCGCCCGGCGACTAAACGTACATTTTGCGGCACGTCATCCAGGCTGATGCGGACCGGAACACGCTGGGCGAGGCGCACCCAGCTAAAAGTCGGTTTGACATTGGCAAGATTGCCATTGGCCCCACTGCGTTCGCTGTCCTGAATCCCGGCAGCAATGCTTGCGACATGGCCGTAAATCGGATTTTGCTCGCCCATCAGTTTAACCTCGACCCGATCTCCCACGGTGATGCGGGGCAATTTGGTTTCTTCAAAGTACCCCGCCACATAATAGGAACTGCCATCAATCAATGCGGCAATGGCCTTGCCTGCCCCAACATAATTGCCTGGGCGCAGGGAAAAGTTGGTCAGGGTGCCATCCACCGGCGCAACAACACGGGCACGATCCAGGTTAAGCTTTGCCAGATCAAGGTCGGACTGCGCCAGGGCCACCTTGGCCTTTGCCGTGGCAAGGGCGGTTTCCACCTGTTCCTTTTTCTGGCGCGAAACGGCATCGCTGCTAAGGTTTTGATAACGATGGACTTCGCGTTCAGCCTGCTTTTCACTGGCAAGCGCGCTGTCTAACTGGGCCTGTGCCTGATCTTGCGCCACCTTAAAGCGGGCGGTGTCAATTTCAAACAGGGGATCACCGGCTTTGACCGTCTGGTTGTCGGAAACATAAACCTTGCTGACCAGGCCGGAAACATCGGGCGCAATTGCCACCACATCGGCACTGATGCGGCCATCACGGGTCCAGGGATCATTCATGTAATAATCCCACAATTGCATACCGGCGATAATTGCTGCCACAACCACAACACCGGACAGCAGAAACCGACCGGCACGGGAAAACCATTTTTTCATAACTCACCTACCTACAAATACTGCCGTGATCCCGGCCAGCAGCAACACAAACAGCGCCAGGTCGATCAAAGCAGGATGAAACGTGGCTCGGTAAAAACCCGCGCGCAGCAAAACTTTTCGCAGCACAACCAGGCTGCCCCAGGCCAAAATCGCCGAGACCAGAAAGCTCGGCAGAAAAACGCCATACACATCTACCATTGCGTTCATCATGCGTGTCCCTCCAGGCTGACCGGGGTTTGATCATTTGCCCCAGCAAAGGTCAGGGTGACCGGGCGAAAATTTTTGCCAAAATCCGGTTCGTCATCTCGGGCAAGAACCCGGCGCATGGCAACAAGCGTTACCACCAGCCGCCGTTTGACATGCGGAGCAATGCCGCCCCCCTGCCTGACCGATTTTGCCTTGCCCTGGGACACACTGCCTTCCGACCGCGATGCCGACTGGACGGCAACTGGCAACACCTGCCCCGGCGAGCAGGATATCTGATGCGGAAAAACATCTGCCGTCACCCGCATCAATATCTCGTCAAGCAGTTCCAAAAGTTCGGCATCGGGGGCACGGTCATAGTCACGGGTGCGCAAATCGAAATGCGTACTCATAACCACCAGGAAACGATCCAGCCGGCTGCGAATATCATCCGGCAGCATCCGGCGCACCCGGCGCAGGTCCAGAAGATTGGCCGCAATCGAGACTTCGGGCATGGCGCGCATCAACCTGGTCCCATGCACCGGAGCCTGGGCCAGCCTTGGCAAGATCAACCCCTGCCGGTCCAGCAAACGGCGCAAAACGGCCATGCGAGGCATTGTCCAGTCGTGCCGGGCAAGGCTGGAAAGATCCCGCCAATTTGCCTCCAACATGCGGCGAATGCTGTGGTCGGGCGAAATGGAACGCACCATCGATGTCACCACGGCGGCCACAATAAAACCCGTAATCATTGCCACCGACGCATCAATCGAACTGGCGAAATTACCGCTATATCGTGTCGAGATATTGAGCAGCATCACCGTATTGACCGCCATTGGCAGCGCAAAAACGAAGGTTTTTGGCGAGGGGATCAGCACCCCGATCCACAACAGATAAGGCGCGAATACCGCTGCCAACAGCGGAAACCCGTCAATCGAGGGCAAAACGGCATAGCCATAAAACAGCGTCACAACGATGGAAAACAGCGTATAGGTAATAAAACCCTTTTGCGCCGGCACCGGATCATCCAAAAAAGACAGAATACTGGTGGCAACGGCGGCCATCATGGCGGCCTGGGCCCCATTGGGCCAACCGGTTTCAACCCAGATCAGGCACACGATCAATGTTGCGATCACCGCCGCCAAGGCAGAGCGAAAGGCCAGACCATGATCGACATGCAGCGCGGGTTTGTCACCCCGGTCGCGCCAGCGATCCACCACCATCCGGGGCGGATTGCCCTCGCGGATACCGGCCCAAAGCAGTTGGCAATCATCGTAAAACCCGATCAACCGATGCAAACGCGCACATAAATTGATCACCAGCAAATCATGCCAGTTGCGGTTCACCTCATACTGCCGGGAAACGGCGGTAATGTCGCGATGCAAGGCATCAATGCAGGTTCGATCAAACGGATTAGCCGACACATCCTGCATCCAGGCATCGACCTTGCGCAGCAAAGCCGATACATCTTGTGGCATGCCCTGCCCTGTGGCGTGCAGGGCATTGATGCGATCATGCAGGCTGTACAGCGACGGCACCAGCGCGGCCATTGCATTTTGCAGCGCCTGTAAAGGGCGCGTCATGCCATTAAGCGCCGAACGCTCATAGCCAACATGCACCGCCAGACCATGAATTTCACCAATATCGGCCAGGATACGGCTGCGGTCATGGTGCAGTTTTTCATCATCCGGTGCCCCGGCAAAGCTAAGGCTGGCAAGGTCGCGCACATCCTTCAGGGCGCGATCAATCCGGGCTGCCAGCACCGGCCCCAAATGACGCGGAAAAAAGACATGACTGACAATGGTCGCACACAGAATGCCCAGGGTAATTTCCTGCACACGCGCCACGGCAACATCAAAAATCGATCCCGGGTCCGTCACACAGGGAAAACCGATAATCGCCGCCGTATAGCCTGCCAGCATGAAAAGATAGCTGCGCGGCGTGCGGTCCAGGCGGGATAAATACAGGCACAACCCCACCCAGCCCGCTATCATCAGCGACAGCAAAACCGGCGCATCGACCATATTGGGAATAAGGGCCACGGCAAACACACCCCCAATAATGGTACCCACCACACGATACACCGCCTTTGAGGCCAAAACCCCGGTCAGGGGATTAGCGACGATATAAACCGTTGCCATGGCCCAAACCGGACGGTCGAGGTCAAAGGTCAGCGCGATAAACAGAGCCAGCATCGCCGCCACAAATGTTTTGGCGGAAAACAGCCAGTCATCCAGCCCCGGTCGGGACGCGAGAATATTTTTTAACATCAGCCCCCCTTATCGTGGCGTGGTTGTGGAATTCTTTTCTTCGCGACAGGTCAGCTTTGCCAAAAGCTGCTTTAAAACCGTCAGCGTCGTTTCCAGATCATCATCCTCAATGTCGGTCGTAATCGTGTCACGCACCTGAGCGAGAATCTGTTCAATCTGAACAGCCTTGGCCGCCCCTTGCGGGGTGAGGGATACCATCTTGGCGCGTCGGTCCGCCGGATCAGCCACCCTCTTGACCATCGCATCGGCTTCCAGCGCATCCATAACCCGGACAAGCGACGGGCCTTCCACGCCAATTTCGTCAGCAATGGCGCCCTGGCGCACGGTTCCGCCCCGACGATGGAGCACAATCAGGGGCAAGGCGGTTGTTTGCGACAGACCATGTTTCTGCAGGGCATGATCAATCTCGCGGCGCCATTTGCGCGCGACATTGATCAGGGCACTGCCAATGGTCAGATGTTCGGAAAAGCGGTCAAAATCTTTCATGGCAAAAAGTTAGCATTGAATTAGTTTGAATCCTATCTATTTTGATTCCAATCAGGCATGAGCTGATTGCATGGCAAAATAAATGATTTAAAACCAGACACTTATACAGAACCCGCACTGACCCGGCGATCAATTCAGCCCTAAATTCACGCAACAGGCGCTTCCTCCGGCATAGTGCACATGGCGGCAACCGGATCAGACCCAACATATGAACAGGGAAATATTTACGGGAACGGATTGCCAAACAAGCCCGGCAAAAGCTGCTGGGTGAAGGGCGAAACCTCGTTTAGCGGGCGGCCATTGGTCAGAAAGACAACACCGGTCTTCTGGTCGGGGAACCACGACATTTCCGCGCTATAGCCAAAATAGGTGCCATCATGGCCCCAAACCGGCCCCCAATCGCTTTCACCGACCATCACGCCATAGCCATAAGACCCATTCCCGGCAAACCGTGTGTCGGTTGTCATGCGTTCAATCGCCTTGGGGCCCAGAAGGGCACCATCGGCAAACAGGCCACGCAGAAAAGCCAGCATATCATGCGCAGTGGAAACCACCCCGCCATCGGCAAGATGGTCGCCCACATCATAATCCGTCACATCTTCAAGATTGCCGTCACCATCGCCATCGTCATAGCCGCGCGCAATGGCGCGGTCGCGCGGGAAACTGCCAAAGCTGGTGGCATCCATGTCCAGCGGGGTAAAAATGCGTTTTTCAAACACATCCTCAATCGGGGCCTGGGTGATCTGCTCGATGATATAGCCCTGCAAAATGTAATTGCTGTTGGAATTGGCATAGGCGCTGCCGGGCGAAAAAACCGCATCGCGATCGGCAATCAGGGGCAGCAGTTCGGCATTGCGCCAGCCATGTTGCGGTTCTCGCCCGACCAATTCAAAAAAGAAATCCCCGTCCAGATAATCGGGAATGCCCGAACTGTTATGCAGCAAATCGGTAATGGTGGCGGTTTTGGCATTAGCAATTGACTGGGCATATTCAGGCGGCAGCCAGCGCGCCGGATGGTCCGATAATTTAAGCCGCTGTTCGGAGGCCAGTTGCAAAATCACCACCGAGGTCATCATTTTTGTCAGCGACCCAATATAAAATCGCTCTGATCCGCGCATTTTGCGGTTGGGTTTGGCACTGGAAAGGCCCGCTGCGGCAAACCGGCTGCTGCCATCGGCATAGGAAATGCCCACCACCGCCCCGGGCAACCCAGCCTGCTGAACATAGGCCTGCAAAAAGGTTTGCAACGGATCGGACGGCGATGTTTGGCTTTGGGCCTGAACAGGTAAAAACTGCCCGCACAAAAGCCAAAACCCGACTGCCAGAAACAGGGTTGTCATAACACCCGGCTTCCACCTCACGTCCCTGTGGCATGCACGCTTAAGCACTGTATCTGTCCCCCGACTGATCCATCAGCCCCATCACTATGGACAGCATTTGCCCGCAATCAAAGGAAAACACAACGACAATCCATTATTATCGTAAAGGAATGCAACCAGCGGGGGATTTATTTGGAACCCAAACCCTTGATCTCGGCAATGCGCCGTTCAATCGCAGCCTGCAGGTCCGCTGTTTTGACAAAAACCGCGACCTCGCCGGTGTCATCAATCGCCGGTTCGATAACGCATTGCACCGGCCCCACAGACACACCATAGGCATTCATGACGATTTCACGCTGATCGGGGTCGCCCCCCTCGCGCTGGGTTTGCGCCAAAATGCACTTTCGCACGGCTTCCGCCTTTTCCAGCGACTGCTGAATATCAAGCACCAGCAATGCTGTAATACGGGCATGTCCCCCATCATTTGCTTTGCGCCCCGGCCAATCGGGCACAGTAACGCAAGGACCACCCAGTGATTCCCCCATCATCACCTCCTGTCACGGCAAAAAACATCAGAACAACATAATACTGGAATAATGCAAAAAACAGGACAAACTCTAGCAAAAACACGCAAAAAATACGCGACACGACAACCATTTACACATGACGTCGTTGGAAAGTTCAAAGGATGCAGAGACTTTTTGATTCGAGATTATGAGATTGCGATTTCCCGTCACCTGGGGTTGAATAAATTTCTACCCTACGATGAAGTACTATAAGGTTTGAGCGGAATGAGCGATTTTTGCGCCTGGATTGGAAACTGTCAGCTCCATGATCGGACCGGTCCGCCAAC
The DNA here is from genome assembly GCF_001907695.1 of Thalassospira sp. TSL5-1. Classification (NCBI taxonomy): domain Bacteria; kingdom Pseudomonadati; phylum Pseudomonadota; class Alphaproteobacteria; order Rhodospirillales; family Thalassospiraceae; genus Thalassospira; species Thalassospira sp. TSL5-1. The sequence continues at coordinate 579,408 of NZ_KV880638.1, read as the reverse complement.
GGCCTACATCTGTCAGACCGCGATTTGGGCTGATAGCGAAAAAACATTTCACTATTTACTGGAACAGGAACTTTCGGCCCGCGATTTGACCATTATCTGGCTGGAAGAGGTTTTACCGGCAACGCAATATCTTGCCCGCCATGCCGATCAGCAGCAAAAAATTGGCCCGCTTGCCCGTGCGGTTCACGCTGGCAAACCGGTGGAAATCAGCCCGTTGACGCAAAAGAAAACGGGGGAAGCAACCGATACGCCTGCTTCCACTGCATCCTTCCTGCATGTCAGCCAGATTGAAAACATCACGCCACTGGATATGCAGTTGGGCGTGCATCCGCAAAAAACGGTACCTGATACGCTATTCCCGATACTGTTTGGCAAGGTTGTGACGCCAGATGATAGCGGTGGTGATGACAAAAGCATCGATCCCGCGCATGAAGATATACCCAACACCTTTGCGATCCTGAATGCGGCCAAGCTGCCCTATCACTTAACCACACTGCTGGAGGTATCGGGCCTTCGCTATCAATCGCTGTTTCAGGGCGACACCCAGGACGAACTGGGCGAACACGCGCCCTATCTGGTCGAACTTAAGGCCGATAACGGCTTTACCAAAACCCTGTTTACCGGACCCGATGGCATTAACGGGTTGTGGGACAGGGAACTGGGCATTTACTTGCGATCCCGCACCGGGTTTGATGACATTCGCAAACATTTTCGAAAATTCACCCGGCTGCGGGACGGGAATAATAAATGGTTTTATTTCGCCTTCTGGGAAGGTGAAACCATCCCCGCACTGGCGCAATATTTTAACGATCAGGATGGCCGCCCTTGCAGCCTCTTTTACCCCGGCGGGCGAGAGGCGACCTTTATCAGCAGCAAAAACAAACAGACCGTCACTATCACACGCAGCATTCCGGCCGCAAAAGGTGCGGAATTTGCCAACCTTGCCATCAGCCCGGCGGTGATGGAATGTCTGTCTCAGATGCGCCAGAACAAAAAAATATCGCGAATGGCAGAAGAACTGTTTGACTTGAAGAAAGATGCGGCCCACACGGAATTTAGTGCGTTTGCAGACGAAACCCGCCAGTTTTGCGAAATCGCCATTCGCGATTATCGCATTACAACGTCCAAATATTTAAAGGCGTTATGCCTGTGGAAACTGGTGATGGGCACCGAACTTGCACCCTTTGATGGCGTTTTACGATCCGGGCACAGCGAGGCGGAGAAAATCGGGCAGATCGCAGCACGGCTGAAAAAGGAAATGGCTGCAGAAACAAAAGGCTAATTCAGGGTTTGTTGGGGTAGATATCGCGTTCAAAATCCCACTCGACCATGTTGGACGAGAAAAAGCTGCCGCCGGAATTATGCACATATTTCGCACAAATTGGCAGGGCTGCCGCGCCGGTCACGCTGCGCCCGGTCGTTAACGCCGAGGTTAACCCCCGCAGGTCGGCAGGCACATCCACACCAGACAGTTCATTGATATCCAGAAACGGCACACCGGCGCTCTTGGCACGATTATACATTGCATGCAGGGGCGCATTGCCAATGCCGGGCTGAACCTTGCGGATATGGGTTACCACCCGTCGTTCGGGCATCCTGCCATAGCGGGGAAATTCCTGCACATGTTCCTCGGCATGGTCAAACCAGCCACGATTAACCAGTGTTGGCGCAAGTGGGCCTTTATATGTTTCCTCAACCATCGTGGTCGGCACGGCACCCCCCACATCCCCATGACAGCCGGGCATTTCAACCTCGGTCGCCTGGCTGGGCAAGGCACTACTTAACGGAAAGAACTGGCGATATTCATCTCCCGCCGTGATGTGAAAAACCGTATCTGCGGTATTGGCGCGGACATTAAGGTCAACGGTGCTTTCACTTGGAACCAGCAGACATAGCGGATTCAGGTTTAGCGGAAGCTTACAATAAGCTTGTGCGATTTCCGTTCCGACCGATGCCTCAGTGTGATTTCCCGGTATCCCAAAGGACCCGACGGTGTCGAACAATCCCAAGAATCGGATTTTGGCCCTGGGCACACGCCCTTCTGCAATCAGATTGGCAAAAACACGCGCCGTCGCCGCACCGCGCGAAAAACCAAACACATCAATCGTTAATGAGCGTAGCGACTCAACGCCTTGATATTTTTTCAAAATCTTCTGGATATCGAGATTAAAAACCTCTGCCAGTTTCTTCTGTATTCCGGTTTGCCCGAAACCAGTCGCACCAGCCAAATTGTTGTCCGGCGCACCGGTTTGGGTGCCAATGCCGCTTTTATATATCCGCTCAAATGCCTGATCTATGGAACCACAAGGCGCTCGGGTGTTGTTATCAAAGCTTGCATAAATCTCATGCAGTTTTGCAACGTTACTCGGATAGTTATTATAACTTCCTCCGGTATGATCGGTTTGCCCGCTCCGAAATTGCTCTACATTGCCAACATTATTGAAGGTGCCGTCAAAAAAGACACCGACGGTCAACGCCACAGCCGGACATTTTTGAACAGACGCGGCGACGGAAGAATTAGCAGAGGCACTCTCGTCACCAAGGATATCATCACTCAATCTCATTAAATTGTCGGAGAATTCATTCATCTGAGTGTCTCCCGTTAATTATGTCGACGGTTTACAGGCACCATCAGGAACAGGGTCGTTAAGCCGCTCCTTTACACGTTCAAGCAACTGCCCCTTTTTCGGGCCGGAGCCATAAGCAAGGCCGTGTTTTTCAGCCAGCGCATCGCCAAGAACCGTACCAGGTTGGGCAAGATCGGGTTCAGGCTCTCCACATCCCTGAAAAATCAGCATCGGACCATCGGCATCAGAACTATAAACTGAAAATTCGCCATGCTGTCCGAACCGGAAATAATGAAACAACCGCTGTTCTGGCGACGAACCTTTCGGGAAATCTTCCGGAGCGACCGAAAAAGCAATCCTATAGGCCTGTTTCGTCTTCCATTCGACCCATGAGAATTGCCAATCCACGGTATATTCGGGTTGGTCAGTAAGCCCAGGCAACACCACACCACTATAAACACTGCCCGTCGAAGGGGGCATATTCTGCGCGCCCGAAATCGCCGCTGACGGAGAATAAAGGCGAGTTCCATTTGCCTGCATCTCATAAATTATCGGCCAACCCGGATAGGCTGCTGGTTCGTCATAGCTAATTATGACCGGCTCGGGCTGGCGAGACCTGTACCACGCTTCATAGCCAGCAAATACAAAGATCGCCACTAGAACAACGCCAGAAACAAGCTTTATGGCATAGTTCATAAACAACCTCCATCCGGAACAGGATCGTTTACATGTTTGGCAATCCGCTCAATCAACGCGCCCTTTTTCGGGCCGGAGCCATAAACCAGACCCAGTTTGTCAGCAAGGGCTTCTGCCAAAACAGAACCCGGCTGTTCCAGTGCAGATGTGCGAGGGGTGCAGCCCTGATAGAGGACAACAAAATCATCCTTGCCTAGCGCCCGCGACAAACCGCCTTTGGGCAGTTTTTTTGCAAATGCCAAAACCGTCAGCTCACCATTTTTTCCAATGCGAATGAAATGATGAAAATTATCGGCACCATCGTTCGTGCCCTGTGATGCAACAGTCCCATTGCCCTGATCTGCTTGGGCATCACCATTGGTCGCGGCCTCAACCGCCGGGAAATCATGGGCTGAGATACGGAATTTTGCCTGATATGCATGGCCTGTATGCCATTCTATCCAGGAAATATTCCAGTCTATGGTGCCATCTGTCGCGTTTTTTATGCCAGGCAAGATGATGCCGCCAATAATGCCACCACCATCCGGTGGCAGGTCGTCCGCGCCGTAGGTAGCCGTTCCGGGCGAAAACAGCTTTTCGCCATTGGCCTGCAATTGATACATGACCGGCCAGCCACGATAGGCCGAAGGTTCTGTATAGCTGATATTGACGGGTTTTGACTGATCGTCTTGCGCCAAAAGTTCCCTGCTACCGAACAAGATAGCGGCAACGAGCGCAACTCCAAATATCAGCTCACCATACCTCATACATGTCCTCTGCCTGATTACGAGCTTTATACAACCCCTAAAAGCATACCAACCATATTTGCGACTTTGATTTGAAAGATATTCCATTATTAGTGGTGCAAAATAAATGGCACAATTATGACCATGGCCCATTTTTAGAGGTTCTCATACGAACAAACGACCTTCAGAAGCAAATTAATGACAGATGATCAAAACACGATCACCAAAATGCCGTTCACTTTTCGTCCATCAAAGGAAACGCCGTATTAAGGCGGCCATTATGGGGGGCAAAGGCAATGGTGAAACGCGATGACGGGTCTTTGCCAACACAATATTGATGTGCCTTCGCAGTCTCCGCGCCGTTACTGTCACCTTGCCCATCCGGTCGATTTAGCCCGCATTGGGTCCAGCCCGGTGCACCTGCGGGACACGAAGGAAGAGCATGACGGCTGGCATACAGAATGGAGGCAATGATCTGGTCCCGGCTGCAATCATCGGGAAACAGGGTGGAGAATTTGGACGCATTGGCCGGTCGCGCATCACCATCACGGTCCATATTCCAATAAACCGTGGCTTCATAAATGCCATTGGCATTTTCCGAGCCCGCCTCCACCACGACCCTGGCAATGGTTGCCGGATTACGCCCCTGCGGGCGGGCATGAAAACCGGTGAAGCGGTTTTTGCGGTTTATCTCGCCACAAAAAATATGCTCAAGGTTAATGGGAATCGCTTCAGTGCCATGCCCCTGACCGGGACAAACAACGGGCTGCGGCAAAACCTCGCCCGACTGTGCGGCCAATGTACCAGATAAACAAACCGCTGCGATAACCAGAAAACCCCGCACCGCGCGGCGCAACATTAATCGATCAAACATGCCACGGATTACCCTGTTTAAGGTGCCAAAAGCATATGAAACCTCTTTAACCACAACCTAAAGCTGGGAAAATTCCAGCCCGATCCGCAATGCCAGCACGCTGGCAGGTTCAAAGCGCATCGGCTCCCCGCCCAGTTTGCCGCCATGCCACTGCGCCTTGGTCAGCACAAACGCGCCCAATGGCAAATCATGGCTGGTTTTGAAATTAACCAGGGCGCGGACTTCCTTGGGTTTGCGAATGGCATCATCGCGCCACAGGCAATGATAGGCAAATAACGGCGTGCCACTGCGCCGGTCCAAAAACACAAACGGCACTTCATAATGGCCCCAACGGGCATAAAACAGGCTTTCCATCCCGGTGCTGGACGCCAGAAATTGCGTTTGAATCGCGGTTTCCACCAGCCGTGTCACGGTATCTTCGCCTTCGGCGCGCCCGCCAATCAACCCGCTGCGCAAACCGGGATGAATCAGATGTACCTTGAAGGCCACAGCGCGCTGAAACGGTTTGGCATCCTGGTCCACCCGTTCAAGGCGGCGCACCAGCCAGGCACTTTCCAGATATTCCAGATAGCGGCGCAGGGTATTTTTGGCGAGGTCCAGCTCGCGCGCCAGCGTTTCAATCGAAAATTCGGCCCCGGTATTATAGGCCAGCAACACAAACAGGCGATGCAGGTCTGACGGGCTGGAAATGCCATGCAGCCCGGGAAGGTCGGAATGAAGCGACCGATGGATGGCCCCGGCCTCGCCATCGCGGTCATGAAAACCGCCTTCATTGATGTAATCTTCAAACAGGGCGTTCAGCTCGATCAGGCCAGGTGGCACATCTGTTGTAAAACGGGTGGCATTGGGGGATTCCGGTAAAACATCCGCTGGTTTGATGCCGCGCTGTTCCAGATATTCGGCAAAACTGAAGGGTGGCAGGAAAAGCGTTGTCAAATGAGACCGGTTGTCCGCCGCGGGTGCCAGCGCGCTAACCGCCACCACCCGCACCATCGGGTCGGCCTTGAGCAAACGGGCAATCTGGCTTTCCCAATCACGTTGATAGGAAACCTCGTCGATAAACAGCCATAGGGGATGATCAGCCGAAATACCGCGCGATGCCCGCAACAGGCGCGGCAGGCGGGAAATATCAAGTTCCAGAAACAGCGGGTGTTCCAGCGACACATAACAAACATGGCGGCGCGGCGTCTCGCCATCGAGCAGTTGCGACACCGCCTGGCGCAGCATCACGGTTTTGCCCACCCCGCGCGGCCCGGTCAGCAATACCGCCTTGCTGCCATCGCCCCGCTCAATGGCATTCCAGAACCGTTTGAAAAAGGCCCGGACCGGCAGATTATGCACCATTTCATCGGTGATACCTTCCCACCAGGGATTATCAAGCATCAGGCGACGCAGAAAATCCGGTTCGCCGGGATGTTCAACCAAAGCCGCCATAAACCGCCCCCACAGTTTGCCGATCACCCTATTGCGCAGGCGAAATAACGCCAGCAACAACATCCAAATTAGGATTAGTCATAAACCTTATTCGATGATTTTTTAAGAAATACTTGATTACGGGCGAGTCTTTTTGCTTTCAGAGACAAAAACAACAAACCCCGGACAAGGTGCCCAGGGTTTGCAAGCGGCGTTAAACCAGTCCCGCTTTTTTAATCTGATTTGGTTTCAGCTTTTAAGTTTTCTACCGAAGGCAGGATTACGCAGCACGATGGGCCGCGAGAAACTCAAGAATCAGGGACGTAACCTCATCAGGTTTGTCTTCCAGCGAAAAATGCGCGGCATCCTCAACAAGGGTCAATCCCGATCCCGGAATATCCTTCTGCAATCGCTCCGCCCAATCCGGCGTTTGCCAGATATCCTGCGCGCCCCAAATCAGTTTGACCGGGAATTTCCCCAGTTCCCCCAACCGATCCGCCGCTTTCAGGGTATGGACCGGATCATAATGACGGATTTGATGCTGAAACAGGCTGACCTGCCCAATCGGCCCGGAAATATAATCAAGATAGGTTTCCAGGGCTGTGTGCTCAAACCTTTCCTGATCCACCACGGCGGAACGCAGCCAGTCGCGAAAATGAGTCCGATGTTCCGCATCCGGTTTCTTCGCCAGAATATCCAACCCCGCCTCCATCTGCTGGCGCGTGCGTGGTGACGGATAACTGTCATAGCTGACCACATCAATCAGCGTGATGGTCCGAACACGGTGCGGGCAAAAAACCCCCAATTGCTGGGCAATCGCGCCACCAAAATCGTGGCCGACAATATGGGCATGCTCAAGCCCCCAATGATCCATCAACCCGTTCACAATCGGCAGCTGTCCGCTGATCGAGGTATCAATATCCGGGTCCCACGGCCGTTCCGAAAGGCCATATCCCAGCAAGTCAAACAGGTGCACCTTATATCCGGCATCCACCAGGGCCTGGATACTGTGACGCCATATCAGAGACGAGGATGGCGTTCCATGCAACAGGATCACCGGCACCCCGTCGCCATAGACCCCGTGTGCAATGCGCGTATTGTTGATCAAAACATGGTCGGTTGCGACCGGCTTCATCAGGACCTCCTTGGTCAGTCATTCAAGTGATGACAAGGAGGATGTCTCAGACTTTGACATGACACAAATGAATAGATATCATTTTTTAATCTTCATTTGTCATATGAGACTCATGCCCATGACCCGCCTTGATATCGGAAGCCTCGAAGCGATTTGCGCCATTGCCGATCACGGCGGGATCACACGCGCGGCCAGCCATCTTGCCCTGTCGCAATCGGCGATTTCGCACAAAGTCAAACGTCTTGAAGACGGGCTGGGTTACGGCATTTTGGATCGCCGTGCCGGGGGATCAAAATTTACACCCGAGGGCGAACAGTTGCTTACCTACGGGCGTCGCATTCTTGCCATTCACGAAGAAGCCCTAAGCAATCTTGCCCGCAAACCGCTAAAGGGCCGCATTCGCCTTGGCATGACAGAGGATATGGCAAATAATGGCCTGCCCGAAATCCTTGGCCGTTTCAAACGACACTATCCCGACATAGCCGTTACCACCACCACCGCGCAAAGCCTGCATATCGAACAGCAACTTGATCGCAGGGAAATCGATATCGGGGTAATGGACATTTTTGAACATCAAAAACGTCCATCCGACGCGCAGTTACGCCACACACCACTTCATTGGGTCAAGGCACCGGATTACCCGCTTGACCTGGCAAAGCCGGTACCGTTTCTCGCCTTTGCCCCGGATTGTTTTTATCATCACTGGGCCATGCAAAGCGGCCTGCCCGATGGTTGCCGCCTTGAAACCATCCTGACCTGTGCCAGCAGCAATGCCATCATTTCGGCGGTCTCCGCCCAGCTTGGCATTGCATTGGTCGGCGAACATTGCCTGACCAACAACATTGCAATCATCACCGACATTTTCCCGCAGCCCCCATCCGTCGCCACGATCATTCGCACATCGCGCAATGCCCACAATGCCGCCGTCCGCGCACTCAAGGACAGTATTACTTCGACCTTCTCAACCAGGAGGGCTTCTGCCCTGCCCACGGCCTGATCCCATACCGCACAAAAAACCAAAGCCGGACCGACATGCGGCCCGGCTTCAGGAATGACAGCGATTTACATTGCAGGGCAATGGGGATGGGGGGGGAACCAAAATCGCTGCCAGTCTCGCTCGTATCTACAGGTATTCAGGCTTTCGGTCCGGCGGGCTTATTACCTTCACCATCATCGGTGCTGCCCTCAGTATCCTTCTTCATTTTTTCCAGCTCGGAAGCGACCCGGTAATCACCCGAGGCAACGTAGCCTTCCATGTTTCCGGTACGGCGCTCCAGATCATCAAACCGTTCGCGCAGATCTTCCATCCAGGGTTCTTCGTAATCAACGCCAAAGGTCGGGCTTTCAGCCTGTTCCGGGGTGGCCTCGCGCGGGTTTGTATTTCTATCGGTGCCTGCTGCCCCAGTGGTGCGACCACGTCGCCCCAGGAACGAAAACCATTCCGGGTGATGGATATAGGACCACGCGGCGATAAACAGAAACACACCAACCGGGAAACTGAAAATCAGCGTCAAGATCCAGGCAATCATTACGCCTTTGCGCGGAATGCCGAACTTCTCGGAAATACCGGCAATCGTGCTTTTGAACGGCCCGGCGCGGTGCGGGCCATGACGATGACCACAGCCACCCTGGCCTCGGTTCTGGCCACGATTTTGCCCCCGGCGAAAGCCACATCCGCCACCCTCGCGGTGATTGTGACGCCTGTTATAGTACCGTGCACCGGCAGCAGCTTGCTCGGCAGTCATATCCTGTTCCTCCATTCGGCAACCTCTGCATCCAGAAGACTTTCCAGTGTCGCGACGCGGCTTTCAAGACGCTCGGCCCGCTGTTTAAGACGGGCCAGGGCCTGTCTGTGTTCCTGGCTTTCTGCCGGTGGGACGCTCTGGCGTTCGGCTTTCATACGCTTCCAAACGGTAATGTAATGAAAAACCACCCAGACCGGCCCGACAATGCAGATAAACACAATCAGTGGAACGGCAATAGCCCACATAAACGTCCCTTACCCCTGTTAAGGTTTGATCACGCCACCTTTGGCCATGACCGCCAACCGCAAACACCGGCGTGCCTGCACACTGAATTAGTTGTCTTTATTGACCCGCTCTTTCAATGCTTTCAGGTCATCTTCAATGCCAAGTTCGGCCTCAAGGTCGCCAAACTCTTCATCCAAGGTTTTCGCCCGGCCCAGATCATAGGAATCCGCACTGGCTTCAAGTTCGTCAATCCGGCGTTCCATCGCCTCATAACGCAGCAGGGCATCATCGATCTGGCTGTTATGCAGCTTTTCACGCATCTTAACGCGCTTCTCTGCCGTTTTCATCCGAATTTCCACCGCACGCTGTTTGCCCTTGGCTTCATTCAGCTTGCTGTTGAGCTTGTTCAAGTCCTCGTCAAACTTACCCAGCGTTTCCTCGATCACTTCAAGTTCACGCTCCAGCACCACGGCCTGATCGGCCAGACGGCGACGCGCCATCAATGCGCCTTTGGCAAGGTCGTCGCGGCCCTTGGAAACAGCGAATTCCGCCTTTTCTTCCCATTCATTCTGGCCATCACGCAGCTTTTTCAGCTTGCGTTCAACTTCCTTTTTATCGGCAATCGCCTTAACAGCACTTGATCGAACTTCGACCAGGGTATCTTCCATTTCCTGAATCATCAGGCGGACCATTTTCTCCGGGTCTTCGGCACGATCCAGAAGCGAATTGATATTGGCATTAACGATATCGGACAAACGCGAGAACACGCCCATTGCTCGATCTCCTGTTGGGGGATGTAAACTCTTCTGCCCCTTTCATTGCAGGTGGCATGCCAGTTTTATGTTTTATTAAAAATCAAATACTTAACAAAAACCAGCTTCTGGCGTTTAATATTTATCGCGACTTTTATGGCGTTTTTCGATAACGTTTTTCGCGAAATGGACATATCACAAACCATATTGGGCGAAGACCCCCGTTTTTTGGCCGCCCTGGAGCATGTTTCGCGCCTGGCGCCCATCCATCGCCCCTGCCTGGTGATCGGCGAACGCGGATCGGGCAAGGAACTGATTGCGGCCCGCCTGCATTATCTTTCCACCCGCTGGGGTGGACCGCTGGTCAAGGTCAATTGCGCCGCCCTTAGCGAAACCCTGCTCGATACCGAGCTTTTCGGCCATGAAGCCGGGGCCTTTACCGGCGCGCAAAAACGCCATGTTGGCCGGTTTGAACGCGCACATGGCGGCACCATTATCCTCGATGAAATCGCCACCGCCAGCCAGATGGTGCAGGAAAAACTCCTGCGCGTGGTTGAATATGGCGAGATCGAACGGGTGGGCGGCAGCGAGGTGATCGAGGTCGATGTGCGTGTCATTGGTGTCACCAATGAAAACCTCAAACAGCTTGCTGCACAGGGGAAATTCCGCGCCGACCTTCTGGACCGCCTGGCCTTTGATGTGATCGCCGTGCCACCCCTGCGCGAACGACCCGACGATATCGTACCCCTGGCCGAACAATTCGCCCTGGAAATGACCAAACGTTTATCGCGAAAGGTCTTTTCTGGCTTTGATAATCAGGCCATTAAACAATTGCAAAATTACGACTGGCCAGGAAATGTGCGCGAATTGCGCAACGCGGTTGAACGCAGCCTTTACTTAAGCGAAGACCCCGACGGCCCGGTTTCGCACATTGTACTGGACCCGTTTGCCGGGGTTTGGAGCGAAACGCAAAAAAGCACGAATACAACAACAGACAGCCCGAACCAGCCCACACCACCACACATGTCCTCTGCTAAAGATGGCAGCCTTGATTTTCGCGAAGCCACCCGGGACTATGAAATAGCCCTTCTCAAACACGCCTTGCAGGCCAATCATAACAACCAGACCGAAGCGGCAAATTTCCTGAAACTGAATTATCATCAGCTTCGCCGTCTTTTGGAAAAATACGACCTGCTGCCATCGCGATAGGGATAGATGCCCATGTATCAGCCCCGCACCCCCGGCTACACCAAAAAGGACCCAGTCAAACGCTGGAACCTGCCCGACCGGGTGTTTTTTGCCTGCGGGGCCTGTCATATTCTGGCCCATGCCTTTTTGGCCCGGTTTGATGCCAACGGGGATCGTGGCTATTCTCCGCTTTGGTTCAAACCGGCGGCAGGATTTACCGGAAATCATATTGTCATTGCCGGATATGACTGGATTTTTGACTATCATGGCTACAGCCCGCGCGATGCCTATTTGCGCCACACCTGGCACCGGGCGAGGCAACGCTGGCCTGGATGGCACGCCGATTTGGTCACGTTGCCGCGCGGCGTTTTACTATCGGAAGAAAAATCCCGCGAAATTGACGGCCTGTGGCTGCGCGGCCCCGACCAGTTCCTGCATAAGGCCCTGCCCCGTGCCAACCGCTTTTTAACCCGCTTTGGCCCGCCCCCTGCCTAACTGTCCCAAAACAAACCCCATTACGTTACGGCATTTCCTGTATTCCGGCATTGTCCGGCACAACCTTTACAGGTATAATTCTGTCTGGATTTTATGTTGATGAGGTATGTGTCCAATGCGCCAGTGATGCCGCCGTCGTTCTGACGGCCAGTCTCCACCCACCCCTGCCACAAGGGGGAGATCACGGCATCGTGGAAATACCGCATGACACATATCAGCCTTGCCATCACAGACGTCTCTTACGTTCTGCCCGATGGCCGACCTGTTTTTTCCAACCTGACCGAAACATTTGATCTGCGCGCAACCGGCCTGGTCGGGCGCAATGGCGTGGGCAAAACCCTGTTGGCACACATCATGGCCGGGTTGTTACAGCCAACATCGGGCCACTGCCAGTGTTCCGGTACAATCTATTATCTGGCCCAGCATGTCAGCCACCCGCCGGGTTCCAGCGTGGCCGACCTTGCCGGGATCAAACACAGGCTCGATGCTCTGGCACGCATTGAAGCAGGCAGTACAGCCACTAGCGATTTCGATGCCGTTGGCGACAACTGGGATATACAGCAACGCCTTGACGACGCGCTTGAGCACAATCACTTAAGCCACCTGCACGCAAACACCCCCAGCGCCATTCTAAGTGGCGGCGAAGCAATGCGGGTGTCGCTGATCGGGGCGACGCTATCGCAGGCGGATTTTCTAATTCTGGACGAACCCAGCAACCATCTTGATCGCGCCAGCCGCCTGGCCCTGATCAACCAGCTCAAACACTGGTCGCGCGGGCTGATTGTGATCAGCCATGACCGGGAATTGCTCGATACGATGGACCGCATCGTCGAACTGTCCACACAGGGATTGCACAGCTATGGTGGCAATTATGCCTTTTATGCCCGTGCTAAGGCCCATGAACAGAAAAGCGCCCGCCAAACCCTTCATGACCGCAAAATGGAACGCCAACGCCACGAACAAGTAGCGCAAAAACAGCGCGAACGGCAGGAAAGACGCCAGGCACGGGGCAAACGACAGGGCAAAGATGCCAATCAGGCCAAAGTGCTGCTCAACCGCCAAAAAGAGCGCAGCGAAATATCAACCGGCACGCTCCGCAAAAAGCAGGCTGCCAGCCAGGCAGAACTGAACCAGCGCGTCCATGATGCCGCCCAACAGGTTGCAGATGACACAAAGATTGCCCTGCACGCCATTCCCGTCACCCAACCGGCAAAACGGCGCGTGGTGGAACTCGATTTTGCTGAACTGCCCTATATTACCGGCCCCGCCCGCACCATCAGCCTGACCGTGGGCGGGCAACAGCGCATTGGCGTTGTCGGCGCAAATGGTTGCGGCAAATCCACCCTGCTGCGGATGCTGGCAGGCCAGCTAAAACCCCTGCACGGCACCTGCCATGTCCCTACAAAAACAGCCCATCTGGACCAAAGGCTGACCAGCCTTGATCCCGACAAAACAGTCCTGACCCAGTTACAGGAGGCCCATCCGGAAGCGGCCGAAGGAGATTTGCGAATGCGCCTGGCTCAACTGGATCTGGATGCCGCCAAAATCACGATCCCCAGCGGCAAACTCAGTGGGGGCGAACGCCTGAAAGCGGCCCTTGCCTGCATTCTTTACGCCGCTGTGCCACCACAGCTTTTGCTGCTTGATGAACCCGGCAATCATCTTGACCTGCCATCTTTGCAGGCGCTTGAAACCATGTTGCGCGCCTATCAGGGCACATTAATTGTGGTTTCACACGATGAAACCTTCCTGCGCAATCTTGACCTGACGGAACAATTATGCGCGACACAGCAAGGATGGAAACTGGTCCCGGTTTAAGCCGAACGCATGGCATGCAACGCCCGGCAAACACAGCCGCCGTATCAATCGGCCAGGGCGCGCGCAATCACCATGCGCTGGATGTCGGACGTACCTTCGTAAATCTGGCACACGCGGACATCACGGTAAATACGTTCGACCGGGAAGTCCTTAAGGTAGCCATAACCACCGTGGATCTGGATGGCTTTGGAGCACACTTCCTCCGCCACTTCGGAGGCAAATAGCTTTGCCATGCAGGCTTCGGTCAGGCAGGGGTTGCCATCATCGCGCAAGGCGGCGGCGCGATGGACCAAAAGACGCGCAGCATCAATTTTGGTCGCCATATCGGCCAGGCGAAAGGCAACGGCCTGATGTTCGATAATCTTTTTGCCAAAGGTTTCGCGTTCATTGGCGTAATCCCGCGCGGCATCAAAGGCGGCGCGCGCCATGCCCACCGATTGCGCGGCAATGCCAATGCGCCCGCCTTCCAAATTCGCCAGGGCAATTTTATAGCCCTGCCCTTCCTCACCCAGCATGTTTTCCGCCGGAACACGGCAATCAACAAAGGTGATCTGGCAGGTATCAGAGGCATTTTGCCCCAACTTGTCCTCCGTTCGGGAGACAACATAACCCGGTGTATCGGTGGGCACGATAAAGGCGGAAATGCCGCGCTTGCCCGCCGCCGGGTCGGTTACGGCAAAAACAATCGCCACATCGCCTTCACGACCGGATGTAATGAATTGCTTCGCCCCGTTCAAAACCCAGTCGCTGCCGTCACGCACGGCGCGGGTTTTAAGGGAACTGGCATCGGACCCGGCCTGGGGTTCGGTCAGGCAGAAAACCCCAATTTTCTCACCCTGCGCCATTGGCACCAGAAATTCCTGTTTCTGGGCCTCGGTGCCAAATTTCAGGATCGGCATGCAACCGACGGAATTATGGACCGACATAATGGTGGAGGTCGCCCCATCGCCTGCGGCAATTTCCTCGAGCGCCAGGGCATAGGCCACATGGTCCATGCCCGCCCCGCCATAGGTTTCGGGCACCAGCATGCCCATAAAACCCAGCTCGCCCAACCCGGCAATGGCTTCGGCGGGAAAGCTGTGATGAATGTCCCATTTGGCGGCGTGGGGTTTAAGCTCGTTTTCGGCAAATTCCCGCGCGGTATCGCGCACCATGATCTGATAATCTTCCAACCGCATGGCGGCCATCCTCCCGATTGAGCAATCGTGCCGGCCAAGAGATCAGAACAGGATCAACCCACAGATCAGGCCAGGCTTATTCTTCGCCCTGAACAAATTCATCCGTTGCGGCGTCATAACGCCACAAAATCCCTTCTTTCATGCCGAACCACCAGCCATGCAGGTTCAAATCTCCGGTGGCAACACGGTCCTGAATGTAGGGAAATGTCATCAGGTTTTGCAGCGAATTACGGACCGAATGACGCGATACCCTGTCTACATCCGGTCCGTGTTCCAGGCAGCATTTCGCCATGCTGACCCATTCGCCAATAAAATCGCGCTCCGGCACCTTGCCCGCTTCGCCATGCTCCACCAGGGCCTGAATACCGCCACAGGCCGAATGGCCGAGAATAACGATATCGCGAACCTTAAGGTCCCGCACCGCAAACTCGATGGCCGAGGACGTCCCGTGATAGTTTTCGTCAGGCTCGTAAGGTGGCACCAGATTGGCAACGTTACGAATGACAAACATCTCGCCGGGTTCGGCATTGGTCAAAATCGCCGGGTCCACACGAGAATCAGAGCACGCAATCAAAAGCACTTCGGGCCTCTGACCCATATTCATCAGGTCGGTCACGCGTTCAGGGCGCTGTTCGTAATACATCGCCTTGAAACTTTTGAAACCGGCCAGCATCCGCTCGACAGTGCTTTTCGCCATTACGCAATTTCTCTATTCTGAATTAATCTTGTAAGGCCCAAAATAAGGGCAATTTGCCTACTTGGGTACCCTCAAAAGACAGTTTCCAGAATTGCCCCCGCCTGACTAGATCAACTCCAGCGCCATTGCGGTTGCTTCCCCGCCGCCAATACATAGCGAGGCAACACCTTTGCGCCCGCCGCGCGCCTTAAGCGCATGGATCAATGTAACCAGCAACCGCGCACCCGTCGCACCAATCGGATGGCCCAGCGCACAGGCCCCGCCATTGACATTGACCTTGCCATGATCAAGGCCCAAATCGTGCATCGTCGCCATTGCCACCACGGCAAAGGCCTCGTTGATTTCCCATAAATCAACATCCTGCGCATCCCAGCCGGTTTTCGCCAGAACCTTGCGAATGGCATCAATCGGTGCTGTGGTAAACCAGCAGGGTTCCTGCGAATGGGTGGCATGGGCCCGCACACGCGCCAGCGGTTTAAGGCCGCGTTTTTCTGCCTCGCTTTCGCGCATCATCACCAAAGCCGCCGCCCCGTCCGAGATCGAGGCCGAATGCGCCGCCGTCACCGTGCCATCCTTGCGAAAGGCGGGCCGCAAAGTCGGAATCTTTTCCGGGCTGGCCTTGGGCGGTTGTTCGTCGGTATCAATCACCACATCGCCCTTGCGGGTTGAAACCGTTACCGGGGTAATTTCATCGGCAAACTGGCCGGATGTAATGGCCTCCTTTGCACGGGTCAGGGATGCAATGGCATAGTCATCCTGGGCCTCGCGGGTAAAACCATATTTATCGGCGGTACTTTCGGCAAAGGTGCCCATCGAACGGCCCTTTTCATAGGCATCTTCCAACCCATCCAGCGCCATATGGTCATAGACCTGCGAATGACCATATTTGTTGCCGCCGCGCATGTTGGGCAGCAGGAAGGGCGCATTGGTCATGCTTTCCATACCGCCCACCACCATTGCCGTGGCACTGCCCGCCAGCAACAAATCATGGGTCAGCATCGCCGCCTTCATGCCCGACCCGCACATTTTGTTAATCGTGGTGGCACCAGCAGCCCGGGGAATACCAGCATTCCACGCCGCCTGTCGGGCAGGAGCCTGCCCCTGGCCTGCAGGCAGCACATTGCCCATAATCACTTCATCAATATCATCGGCGGCAACCTTGCCGCGTTCCAGGGCGGCCTTGATGGCAACACCGCCCAGTTCGGTTGCCGTCAGGCTTGCAAAATCGCCCAGCAATCCCCCCATCGGGGTGCGCGCGCAGGAAACAATCACGATGGAATCAGTAGTCATCACTTAGCCCCTTTATCCGGAAAAATTACATATAAGGCGGATTATCACTGGCACTTATGCCGTTTCACCAAAAAGCTCGCGGCCAATCAGCATGCGGCGAATTTCGCTGGTGCCCGCACCGATTTCATAAAGTTTGGCATCACGCAGCAACCGGCCCGTCGGATATTCGTTGATATAGCCGTTACCGCCGAGGGTCTGGATGGCTTCCAGCGCCATCCAGGTGGCCTTTTCGGCGGCATATAAAATCACGCCGGCGGCATCCTTGCGCGATGTTTCACCGCGATCACAGGCCTTGGCAACCTCGTATACATAGGCGCGGCAGGCATTCATGGTGGTGTACATATCGGCCATTTTGCCCTGCATTAGCTGAAATTCGCCAATCGCCTGACCAAACTGTTTACGCTCGTGAATATAGGGTACCACCACATCCATGCAGGCCCGCATGATGCCGGTGGGGCCAGCGGCCAGCACGGCACGTTCGTAATCAAGGCCGCTCATCAACACGCGCACGCCGCCATTCAAATGGCCCAGCACATTTTCCTCGGGCACTTCGCAATCCTGAAACACCAGCTCGCAGGTATTGGACCCGCGCATCCCCAGTTTGTCGAGTTTTTGCGCGGTTGAAAAACCCTTGAAGCCCTTTTCAATGATAAAGGCGGTAATGCCTTTGGGCCCGGCGGACGCATCGGTTTTGGCATAAACCACCAGGGTATCGGCATCCGGGCCGTTGGTGATCCACATTTTATTACCATTCAGGATATAATGATCGCCCTTTTTTTCCGCCCGCAATTTCATCGACACCACGTCGGAGCCAGCACCGGGTTCGCTCATGGCAAGGGCACCGATATGCTCCCCGCTGATCAATTTCGGCAGGTAGCGGGCCTTTTGCTCTGCACTGGCATTACGGCGGATCTGATTAACACACAAATTGGAATGCGCCCCGTAAGACAGCGCGACCGAGGCCGAGGCGCGGCTGATTTCTTCCATCGCCACCACATGTTCGAGATAGCCAAGGCCGGTGCCGCCATCGTCCTCCGGCACCGTCATGCCGAGCAGCCCAAGCTCGCCAAACTTGCGCCAAAGGTCGCTGGGAAATTCATTTTTTGCGTCAATCTCGGCCGCACGCGGGGCGATTTCGGCTTCGGCAAAGGCCGACACCGTTTCGCGAATGGCTTCGGCGGTCTCGCCAAGATCAAATCTCAAACCGGGAAATTCAACAAATGCCATAACAATATTCCTGCCCTTGATCGATTATCATTCATGAAAGGCGGGCCGTTGCCACGCCCTGTTTTGGTCCGGCCAGAAGCCGGTCATTCTATGCCGTCCCGGCCAAAAGCTCCGGTGGCAAACGCATGACTTTCAGGGTTTGCAAGGCGGTTGTGCATAAGCTGGCCTGCCCGTCGGCCTCGCCAAAAACATCAATCCTTGTCACGATAATGGACCGCCCGCGCGACACCACCTCGCCCACGGCGCGCAATTGTTCGCCAAGTCCCGGTGCCACGATATTGAGCTTATATTCCACCGTCAGCATGCCCTGGTCGGCGGCAACCAGGCTCCATCCGGCAAAACCCCCGGCAATATCGGCCAGCCCGGCAATCGCCCCGCCGTGAAAATAGCCATTATGCTGCACCAGATCAGCCCGCGCGGGCATGACAATTTCCACCCGGCCGGGCGCAACCTTGTCCACCGATGCCCCCAATGAGAGATTATAGGGCTGCTGGGCAAAACGACGGCGCACTTCGGCATCATAATCAGGATTAAGCGGTTCAAACGCGGTCATGACGGGCCTGCCTGCTGGGGTCTGGAACGGACTCCTTTGTAGTTAACGTTTACGTTAACGTCAAATTAAATCCGCACAGGCTTACCGAATTAATCCGCGTTTCAGGACGAAGCCCATGAAAAGCCCTGGATTACCCGTGTTTGGGGGTGTTCCGCAAACGCGCTTCCTTGCGCAGGCTGTTCATGCACACCAGGGCAAGGCCGTCAGCCACGACATAAATGAAAATCAGGGAGCCGACATCAAACGAGGACAAAATCGCGTAGTCCGGCACAAGAAGGGAAAGTACGCTATAAATGCCCGACACAATGGTATTGACCATAATCACAATAACCATCTTCTCGCCGAACCACTTACAGCTATAAGCGTAGTCAAAAATTGCGGCAAATAACAAGCCGTCGCTGATAAGATAATAAATATTTTCAATGACAGTTGCCTCCCCGGTACCACCTTCATAGCCCCAAAGACTGACAAACAGGACACTGAACACGGTCAGCGCAACATAAACCCAAAACAGAATCTTGGCGGAACGCTTGCTCATGTGACCTCACCAGAAAGTTCCTTACGACGTCTTTAAGACCGCCCAATTAACGTTCCATCTTAAATGTTTTCACCGCGTTAAAACAGGACCGGGCGGAAAACCGCCTGAAAAGCAGTTCTCCGCCCGATAACCTACAATGCAGCGTGTGGCGGTACCTGTCAGGTCCGATAGCCCAAAAGGTCGGGCAGCCAGGTGACAAGGGCGGGGAACATGATCACCAGGGTCATGGCAATCGCCATTGACAGGACCAGCCACAAGCTCCAGCTCACCGATTTTTCCAGCGGCACACCGGCGATGCGGGTTGTCACCATCAAATTCACCGCGACGGGCGGGGTGAACTGGCCAATCGCGATATTCATCGCCATGACCACACCAAACCACACCGTGCTCCAGCCAAATTCCTGCATGATCGGCATCAGGATGGGCAGCATGATCAGATAAATCGACACCCCATCGAGCACCATTCCGGCCAGAAGCAGCACCACCATGATCAGGGCCAGCACAACATGTTCGTTGGTTGAGAGGCCCAAAATGGCATTTGCCACCATATCAAACGTGCCCAGCGTCATCCCGGCCCAGGCAAAAATACCGGCCAGGGTAATGATCAGCATGATCACGCCTGAGGTTACGGCGGAATCGACAAACAACTGATACAAATCGCGCAGGCGAATGGTGCGATAGACAAACATGCCAATCAACAGGCCATAGGCCACGGCGACCACGGCGGCCTCGGTCGGGGTGAACAGGCCGGAACGCAAACCGCCCAGAATGATCACGGGGGCCAAAAGCCCCGGCAAGGCGTGCATGAAAGCAGGCAACAGCGCGGACTGGCTGCGGGTTTCCAGCGCGCCAAAATCATGCTTGCGCGAGAGCAGCACGACCGGAATGATAATTGCCAAACCAGCCAGCAAACCGGGAATGATGCCGCCTGCAAACAGGGCGCGCAGGTCCACACCCGGCACGATGATCGAATAAATGATCAATGCGACCGAGGGCGGGATCAAAATCGCGGTCGAGGCCCCGGCAGCAATCACACTGGCGGAAAATTCGCGCGGATAACCGGCCTTCATCATCGACGGGATCATTACCATTGCCACGGCTGCCGCATCCGCCGGACCAGAGCCGGACATGCCGCCCATCATCATGCAGACCAGCACGGCAACAACCGCCAGCCCGCCGCGCCGTGGCCCCACCAGGGCACCAGCAAATTCCACCAGCCCCCTGGCAACGCCCGATCGCTCGAAAATCATACCGGTCAGGATAAACAGGGGAATGGCAATCAGCGGATATTTGGCAATGCCGTTATAGGTATTGGTGCCCACCGTTGCCAGGGCATAGACATCAAGCCCCAGATAAATGCCCACCACCCCGGCAAAACCCAGGGCAACCGCAATGGGGGCGCCCATAAACAGCAAAACGGCAAAGGATGCCAGCAGCGCAAGACTGGGGGTCATTTCGCCCCTCCATCCTGCGGGGGGGTGCCTGCATTACCCGCCCGGCGCGAGCGGGCCAAACGCCAGGCATGTTCGATCACGCGAAACAGAATGACGAGCGAAAGCAGCGGCAGCCAGATCGAATAGATCCAGCTGGGATAACCCAGCCCGGCCGAGATTTCGCCATACTGATATTCATCGAAGGTAAAGGTCGCGCCGTAATACATGATCATGGCAAACAGCATTGTCGTGATCGCCAAAATCAGCAGTTCGACGACAATGCGCAGCGGACGCGGAAACCGCTCCAGGAAAAACGTGATGCGGATATGTTCATTGCGGGCAAAGGCAATGGATGCACCCACCAGTGTCATCACCACCAGCAAAAACACCGAAAATTCCTCGGTAAAGGCAAAGGACACATCGGTCAGATACCGCACCACCACATTGGCCAGACTGATCAGGCAGATCAGGCCCATTGCCAGGGCGGCAATCGCTTCCTCGATCCTGAGCCACGGGGCTTTGGGCTTTTGCGTACCCGGTTCGGATGAGGGGGAACCATGCGGTTCGGCATCAAATTCAATGGGGATTCCGTCACGATCCGACACGGTCGGGACCTTTCAAACACAGCATAACAAACAGGCGGGAATATAAAGAAAGGAAACCGGCCCCCACATCACCAGCAGCACCGGCAGGGTACTGTCGGGGTACTGTGAGGACCGGAAAATCAGACAGTCAAAAACGCGGCTGCCTTAACGGTTGGCATTAACGGTTGGCAATGGATTTTTCAGCCATATCCACCAAATCCGGGCCGATGCGTTCTTTCCATTTGTTGTAAACGTCCCGGGTGGCATCCACAAATTTCTGGCGCTGTTCCGGGGTTAAGGTGGTGATCTTGGCTCCACGGGCTTCCAGCGCCTTGATCAGCGACTGGTCATCATCGGTCATGCCTTTGCGGGCCAGCGCAATGCCATAGGCCCCGGCATCATCGGCGGCCTGTTTGACAATCGCCTTGTCCTCGTCACTAAACGAGCCCCAAACGCGCTTGTTCACGGCAAAAATCAGCGGGTCAGCAACATAATGCCAGAGCGTGATATAGGTCTGACCGGCCGTTTCCATCTGGGCCACGTCATACACCGTCAGCGGGTTTTCCTGACCGTCAACCGCCCCCGTGGTCAGCGCCGGCTTGGCATCAGCCCAGCTCATTTGCGTCGGGTTGGCGCCAAGGGCGGTGAAAATATCGTTATAAAGCGGCGATCCGACCACACGCATTTTCAAACCATCCAGATCGGCAGGCGAGGTGATCGGATGTTTGGAATTGGTGACTTCGCGAAAACCGTTTTCGGCCCAGCCAATCGGCTCGATCCCCTGCTTGCGGATGGCATCAAAAATCTTTTCGCCGACCGGCCCCTGGGTCAGGGCATCCATCGAGGCAAAATCGGGCATCAGAAATGGCAGTGAAAACAGGTTCAGTTCCTTGACCTGCGGCGACCAGTTAATGGTCGAGCCGACCGCCATATCAATAATGCCCTGGCGCATGGCGGTGAATTCCTTGGTCTGGTCGCCCGCAACCAGCTGTGCATTGGGATAAACCTTCAGGTTAATGCGGCCATCGGTGCGTTCGGCCACCAGTTCGGCCCATTTCCCGGCCGCTTCCCCCCACGGGAACGGTTTGCCCAGAACGGTCGAAACTTTATATTCGCTTTTATAGTCCGCCGCGTGGGCCGTATGGGCCGTGCCCGTCAGGGCCAGTGCCGCGCCCATCACCAGGGCGGGCAGGCATTTAAAAAATTTCATCGGTTTCGTTCCTCCCAGAACGTGTTTTATTGGGTAACTTAATTCCGTTAATGGCCGCAGTTAATATCGAATCTGTTATCAAAACAACTCCAAAGGCACAATTTTGCCCCAATCGATCCGGGAAAGGCGGCAAAACCCCTGTCCAAAGTTTCGCCCGCAAAAATCCCCCTGCCTGCCCCCACACGGCAGCACATTGCAAAGGCGATCATCAAGTTACTGTAATTAAAGGAAAAATCGCCAAAGCGACATGATCAGGGCAAAAAGAATTAGCCGCAAGGCCCATCCTCTCCGCCGCACATACAGCGTTGCCGCCAAGCGCAGGATGATCAAACGGGGTTAATTTACCAACCCGCCCCACAAATCGATATTGCCCGCCAAAAGACGTTTCATCACCCCGTCCTCCACCAGTTTGCGAATGGCCGAGGACAGGCGCACCCGCATTTCCGGCGTGTTGCAGGGGGAATTGCGCGACAATGTGATAAAAAGATCCTCGGCACTGATCTCGACGGGATGGGCCATAATGCCGGTGATATTGTTGCGGGCCAGAAAGGCGGTAACGGGGAAATCCTCGTAAATCAGGTAATCGGCACGGCCCAGGGTCAACAGGCGCAAACTTTGCGACAGGGAAGGAATTTCCTGAAGTTCCAGGTTTTGATCAGCGAAATTGTCAAACGCCGGGCCAAAACTGTTATGGATCACCGTCACGCCATCCAGGCCCAGTAAGCCCTGCCAGTTGTGAATTTTGCGCGGAAAGGTATCCAGGGTCCAAATGCGCGTTTGCGTGCCCTGAAAGGCGGGCCGTAAATAATCCATATAATGTTCACGGGCGGGCGTAAAAAACGCCCCGGCAATCATATCGATATTACCCCGGCGCACCTCCTCCTGCACCCGGCCCCACGGCCCTTCATGGCGCACCTGCATCTTAACGCCAATTTCCCGACCCACCATTTTGATAAATTCGGCATTCGCGCCAATCAATTCCGCCGGATTGGCGGGATCAGGCCATAAATAAGGCGGGTAATCCGGGTTTCCCGAGACCAAAAGGGTGCTGCATTCATCCGCATGGGCCCGTGCGGGCACAAAAACCAGCCCGACTGTCCCTAACAGCAACAGCAATAGCGACACTGCCCCGACCATCAGGGCAAATGCGTGTCGAACAGTGCCTGCACCATAAACGCCAGAGACCATGCTGATCCCCCGCTCCCTGAATGCCCGCGTGCCAGACGGGTGATGTAGCAGCCCAATCCCCTGCCACGATAAAACGGTAATCCGATCCCGGATTGCAGGCAACACTATATCATGCAACCTGACAAAACCAAAACACACTTACCGAACTGTTAAATTCAAACCGGCAACCGCCGCTTCATCCCCTCAATTTGGGGATGAACGTCGACCTTTAGGGGATACACATGTTCGATGACGAAGGTGTAGTTCCCCTCAATTTGGGGATGAACGTCGACACGATCTCAGTCCTCAAGCGAATGTCCTTGGGTGTAGTTCCCCTCAATTTGGGGATGAACGTCGACATGCCAAGGATCGTGGCGAAAAACATTTTGGGTGTAGTTCCCCTCAATTTGGGGATGAACGTCGACCATCGTAAGGGTAATAAACATCGGCGCGGTGGTGTAGTTCCCCTCAATTTGGGGATGAACGTCGACTTTGCACCGTCTATTACATTCAAAAGGTCTGGTGTAGTTCCCCTCAATTTGGGGATGAACGTCGACAGGAACCCCTAATTCCAGATATATCTCAATGCTTTATCGGAAAATTTTGAGTCAGTTTTCATGATTTCCCTTCCTGTTTTCACGGCTTGGGCGTCGTTTTTTCTCCGTTTTTGACCACCCGTTATGCGTGTGTATTCCGTTTTTCCCCTTCTGATCCTGTGGTTTCAGGAACAAATGATCCAGCCGTTTTTCCACCGTAATATCATATCGCTTTTGCACCTGAGCCGCAAACAACTGCACAACCCGTTCGACCATCGCATCACCATGCAGGTTTTCGCGAATTTTGACTGTATCATTTTTGTCCGGCTTGGCCGATTTCTTTACGATATGAAGGCGGGATTTTTGAAAATGCTGTGCCTGCCGCGTGCGGATTTTACCGTGGCTTAAAATATGCTGGCCGCGATCGGTTTGAATGCCCCAATCCAAGTCAAACCCCTCGCGGGCCAGCATTTCGATCACCGATTTTGCCACAGCGTTTTTCAGTTTCCGGTCATGGGCGACAAGGCTGCGGGTTTGATTAACCCAGTGGGAAAGATCGGGCGCTTTGCCCCCGCGCAACATGTTGAAATGCGAAAGGCCGTTGCGGATACTTTGCCTGTCATCCTGATAGATGCCGTAATGATCAAGATCGTCAAACACACCAACCGGCGCAGCGGCCTTCCTGTTTTTGGGTTTTAGGGCCGCAACGACCTGACCATCGGCCAGATTTTTTTTGCCCTGCCCCTTAAACACATCATCGGGCGTGGCCCCGTGATGATACAACAGCGCCAATACCACAAAATAAAGGTCGCGTTCCCACAAACCGGCATAATCCACCAGCCGGCCCAAAACCCCCATCATCAAACGGTGCAGGCGCACCTGATCGCTTAATGTGACCTGGGCCGAAAGCTGGCGATGTTTGATGACATCAACAAGCGCGTGCATATAATTTTGCAAATCCGCATTCCTGAAGCGGGCTGTTCTTTCCACCGCAAGCGCATGAAGCTCTTCGCGCTGTTTTTGCCTCCGCGCGATGGGGGACATCCCGGTTGCACCAGCCGTGCGGGCGGCTTGCCACGCCACCACATTATCATGGGTAATTTGCACAGTGCCCGACATATGCTGCAATAATGGCAAATGCCCAAAGCGCACTATTTCGCGCAAACCCCGCCGGGGAATGCTGCGGTCCTGATCCTGCAAGGATTGCGGTGGGAAAACCGCCCGGAAATCGGCCGCGTGGGCGAAAAATTCGGCAAATTTTTCAATCCCGTGCAGGGCCGCACCGCCGGTAAATTTGGCATCGTGCATATCGAGATACAGCATCAGGACAGACTGCACATCATGTGCGATTTGTGCGGGTTTTTCTTTGCCCTCCAGCACCTGCCATTTGCGAATTTGATGCAACAGGTGGCTGGCATCATCCACCGGCACCAGATGCAAAATAAAATACAACACCTGCTGCCAAGCCTGTGGGGGTGATACCGAAATATCGTCTGGCGCAATCAGTGCGGTCACGTCACATTGTGCGGCGTCGGGTTGTGGCGTATCGGCCTTTAATTTCAGCACAAAATCAAAGCCGCTCTGGTTCAGAAAATCGGCAAAAGCACGGCCTATCACATCACATTCAAACTGCCCGATGAAGGCGGCCTGTTTTTGGGCATTTTCCCCATCGGACTGATACCCACGCTGCACGCGCATTTCGGTCGCCGTGGCGGCAGTTAACCGCGCCAGAAAATCACCCATCTTCTCGTCAACCGACAAACGCGGTAAATCTGCCGCGCGGGAAGTGATCAGGTCTTTTTCCGCCTGTGCCAGCTTTCGGCCATTCATGTCCCGGGCGGCTTTGTCAGTGCGGGCAATGGTGCTGTCGATATAGTGGTTCAGAATCGTGCTGTTTTGCTGCGCCAGCCAGGCCCGAAACGGCCCGTCATAAAGCATTTTTAACACCGTATACTGGCAGGTCAGCGCCGGGGATTCCTCCAGCTTGGCACGGTCCGGGCAGGGTGACAGCGGCAGGATGCGGCCCCGTTGGCAAATACTGTCATGCCGGGCCAGCACCCGGCGCAAACGTGGCAGGGGCACATCGCCGGGCTGTGCCATTGCAGCCGTTAGCGCGGCAAAAATATGCCGGTTTTGCTCTTCGGTTAAAAAATGCCCGGCCAGCACCGCTTGAAGTGTTTCGGCAATTTGCCGGGTGCGGCCTTCCGCGTCCTTCTGCCACAAGGCCGCGATGGCCGATTGCACCTCAACGGGCACATCCTTGGTAAGTTCCTGCAATTCCTTTTCAAATCGTACCTTGCCCTTAAAATGAAAGGTGGCATTGCGCAAATTACCCGTGCCGGTTATGGCCTGTTTCAGGATGGCTTTTTCAAAATCCTCCGCGCCACAAAACAGGCTGGCCTGTGCCCCAAACAGCACATCGCATTTTCGCTCGTAATGACCGGCCTTAAAAACATCATCCTCAATTGCATCTTTTGCCAGCAGCAAAATGTCGTCATTTTCACCGGAGAATTTTTGGCTGTGCGGATCGGCCCAGTCATGCAGGGTGCGGCTGGCAAGGGCGATGATATGCCGCCAGATGCGGGAAAAGGCTTCGTGCCGTTTAATGTCCGCCTGCCCGTCACTGCCCCAAAACCGGCTGTTTTGAATGTCCTGCTGCGACGGCCAGTAATCCCTGATGCCATGATGTTCACTCTTGCCCTGTTCACTCGCATGATAATGGATCACCTTGCCCAGACGGATCAGGGCGTTGATGTCGCGATTATCATATTGCGCCCGGACCAGCCGAAACAGGGCTGCCATATTGCGCGGCAGAATGCGCAAAATATCGCGCTTGCGGGCATCATTAATGAGGCGGTGATAACAGTCCTTGATGGCCTTATGCAGGGCGAACAGACTTGGTTGTTCATCAAGCGCGGCTTTAATTGTCGTGTCGGGGCCAAACACCCGGCCATATTGCGCATAAAGAATTTTTGCCGCCAGATCGCGCGGCAAATATTGCACCGATGATGTGTTGCGGTTCCCGGAACGGCGTTTTTTTTCCTCAAGACAATCACGGGCGGCGGCATAAATTTGCCCCGCCACATCACCCGCCTGTTCATATGTGGCCTGATCATCCGGCCCCCACGGGCACGGCGCATGACTGCCAGGCCGAAGGGCATTTTTGGCAATGCTTTCTGCCCGTTCCTCGATCAGGCCCCGTTTGCGGTCCGGTTTGAATTTTCCCGGTTTATTGCTGCTTTCACCCTGTTTGGCGGGTTCACGCCCCTTGCGTTTGGCGGCAACATGCAAATGATCATAAATGTCTTTGGCAATTTGCCGGGCAACATTTTGGGTAATCGCCTCCGGGCTTAATACCCCGCAAAACCGTTCATACCAGCCCCCTTTGGGGGTCGGTTTGCCATCTTTTTCCGCCTGTGGCCGGGCCGTTCCCCAGGGGGCAATTTTGGATTGCCAGATCAGATGCAGCTTTTCCCTGATGGCCGGATCTGTTGCCGCCGGTAACAGGTTTTCCGCCATCACATGCTGCCAGGCGGCGTCCCCCAATGTGGTACGCAAATTTATTTGGGCTTGGGTTGGTTTTTTATCGGGCTTCGGTTTGGTGGCGATTTTGTCGATGGCCGAAATCCATTGCGCGATGATCAGGGCATCGTGGGATTGGGCAAAACCGGGAATATCGCGCGATATATCGGGGCTGC
Source organism: Thalassospira sp. TSL5-1 (assembly GCF_001907695.1). Classification (NCBI taxonomy): domain Bacteria; kingdom Pseudomonadati; phylum Pseudomonadota; class Alphaproteobacteria; order Rhodospirillales; family Thalassospiraceae; genus Thalassospira; species Thalassospira sp. TSL5-1. Next base: position 551,664 of record NZ_KV880638.1, on the reverse strand, counting down.
TATTAAGCCTCAATTTTCTGCGCGGCTCTTGTGTGGCAACACCCTCAACATGGCTGCGCCCATAAGGCTTTATGATCCGCATGTATCCCCCCAATCGACCGGAAATATTTCAAATTTCCTGCGATTATGAAGAACGGGGACGGGAGTGTCATGTGGTTTGACACTATTTTTGGTTGGTACAGGCTGAAAGGAAAACAGCCGGTCAATTACGCCCTGGACCACAAAGAAAACGGGCGGCAAAGCAAAAGCCTGCCGCCCGTTTTTAAATCAGTTTAAGCGCGATGGCCTTAGGCCGAACGGCGCTTCAGCCCCTGCTGGCCGGTACGGCCGCCCTGGTTGCGCGCACGGTCGCCAAAATCGCGTTTGCCACGGGCTTCGCCGCCTTCGCGGAATTTGAAACCTTCGGTACGGCCCGCATCGCGCGGCTTGCCGGCAAAACGGCGTTCACCACCGCGTTCTTCGCGCGGGGCGCGTTCGGTGCCGCGATCATTACGGTCGTTGCGCGCACGGAACTGCGCCGGACGGTCGCCGCGATCTGCGCGGTCCGCACGGTCATTGCGATCCCCCCGGTTCGGACGGTCGCCACGCGGTGCCGAAGCACCATCGCGGTCATCGCGGTTGAAACGTTCGCGATTCGGACGACCCGCAAAACCGCCACGATCTTCGCCGTCAAAACGCGGCTTGCGCGCGGCAAATTCAGGACGGTCCCCGCGATCGCCACGGTCAGAACGATCACCACGATCATTGGCAACAAAGGCATCATCCCGGCGGGCAAAACGACGACCGGCATCGCCTTCACTGCGACCCCCAAAACCGCCGCCATTGCCGCCCCGGCCACCGCCGAAACCACCACGACCGCGACCTTCGCCACGACCATCACCACGGCTGTCACCACGACCACCGGCAAAACCGCCACGGCCCCGGCCACGACCACCATTGCGGTCATCCCGGCCACCGCCACCCGCACGACGACCCGCAGGCGGCGCAACATGGAATTCGTGATCTTCGTCGATGCTGACATCCTGACGGATAACACGTTCGATATTACGCAGATGACGGACATCACGCGGTTCGCAGAACGAAATCGCAATACCATCCGCCCCGCCACGGCCGGTACGGCCAATACGGTGCACATAGTTTTCCGGGTCGGTCGGCAGGTCATAGTTCACGACATGCGAAATGCCCGGAACGTCGATACCACGGGCCGCAACATCGGTTGCCACCAGAACCGGGAAACGGCCATCGCGGAAATTGCGCAGAATTTTCTGACGGATGCGCTGCTGTTTGTCGCCATGAATGGCGTCAGACTGCACACCGGCATCCTGAAGCTGGAAGGCCAGTTCGTCGGCATCGAGTTTGGTTTTGGTAAATACCAGAACCCGGTCGCTGCCTTCGCGCTGCAAAAGCTGCAATAAAAGCGCGGTTTTGTTCTGACGGCTCACAAACATGCCACGCTGGGTCACACGTTCGGTCACACTCGCCTGCGGTGCGGTCTGAACCTTGACCGGGTCTTTCAACAGACGGTCGGTCAAATGGCGCACGGCATCAGGCATGGTGGCCGAGAACATCACGGTCTGATGTTTGTACGGCAGCAATTCCGCCACCGTCAGCACATCTTCGGAGAAGCCCATATCGAGCATACGGTCGGCTTCATCAAGAACGAAGACTTCAACATCGTCAAAACGGACGGTGTTACGTGCCATATGGTCAAGCAGGCGGCCCGGTGTTGCCACCAGAATATCACAGCCGCGACGCAGTTCCTGGATCTGCGGGCCCATCGGCGCGCCACCAAAAACAACCGAGGAAAACAGGCGGATGCCTTTTTTGAAATCACGCAGGCACTGGCCGATCTGGTTGGCCAACTCGCGGGTCGGCGCCAGAATAAGGGCGCGGGGCTGACCCGGTGCCGGACGTTTGGGATTTTCAGCAAGACGCTGCAGCAACGGCAGGCAGAAAGCCGCCGTTTTACCACCACCCGTCTGGGAAATCCCCATCAGGTCTTTGCCTTCCAGCAAAGCGGGAATGGTTGCAGACTGGATTTCAGTCGGCGCGGTAAAACCGGATGCTTCGACATTGCGCAGCAGAGGCTCGATCAGGTTGAGCCCTTCAAAATTCGTCATAAAAGGTAAAGTCCTTCAAATCACCGTTGGCGCCATGTTCGCGCCTGAAAATAAAAGCCCGCCCGAACGCAAGCTTTCCGGTGCCCGGCGAAATATCGCGGTCACGGACCCTGCATGAGTAGGCAATGATGAGGCTATGACGTCATCACGTCACGCCCGCCCCCGCCTATCTACAAAGTTCCTGACAGCACGATCTGCCCTACAAGCGAAGGAATGCCCGGTTGATACAGGTATGTTGACCCATTGTCAAATTATCTGGACGCCGGGCAGCCATGCGGCAAAAGCGGACATATAATTTTACAGCGGACAAACGGGATTTAAAGGAACTATAATACTTCCAGCCAGAGTTTAATCTATCCTGATCCACCATTCCTATCCGGAAGTAGATTCAGAGGCACATCCATGCGTTTTCGCGTTTTGACGGGCATCTTTGCAATCCCGGCCATCTGCCTGGTCACACTTATCGCCATTGTGATCACCGTTGCATTTAATTACCAAAACTCCATCCGCAACGAAAAATACAATGAAATCAGCCACCTGACAGAGGGTGCGGTCAAGATTATTGACCAATATGTCAACAAGGCGAAAAGCGGTGAAATGGACGAGGCAACGGCCAAGGCAGAAGTCCTGGCCTTGCTGCGCGAATACAGATTTGCATCTGACAACTATCTTTATATTTCCGATTTCAACCATTGCATGGTGCTGGACCCGCTAAGCCCGGAAGACGAAGGCAAATGCAAACCCGACAGCAAGGTGCGGCAGATGATTGTCAGCACCGCCAAGGCCGGTGGCGGGGTGATTACCTATGACACCAAAAAGCCTGGCGAAGGTGACCGCCTGATTGAAAAGGCCGCCTATGTCCGCCCCGTTCCCCAATGGGGCTGGGCGCTGGGCACCGGTGTCTATATGGATGATGTTGCAAACGAATTCCATGCCATCCTGTGGCGGCTGGGCCTGATTTCGGCCCTGGCAATTGTGGTTGCCGGGTCACTGTCCTGGATTGTCAGCACCCGGATCGGGCGCAGCATCGTATCGCTAAACCAAAATATCCGCACCATTGCCGCTGGCAATTACGATGCCGAGGTAGAAACCGAGTCGCGGTTCATTGAAATTGCCGACATGGCCGCTGGTGTGCTGTCGCTGCGCGATACATCCGCCTCGGCCAAAAAGCTTGAGGCTGAAGCCGTTAAACAAAAACAGCGCGCCGAAGAAGAACGCCGCAGCCATATTCGCGACATCGCCCACAAGCTTGAGCAGGAAGTGGGCTCGATTGCCCATGCTGTGGATAATTCGGCCAATCAATCGCTGAAACTATCGGAAAATATGACCCATAGCGCCAATGGCATCCTCACGCACAGCCGCGAAGTTGCCAATACGGCGGGGGATGTTTCGGCCAATGTTGATGCCGTTGCGGCAGCAACCGAGGAGCTTTCTTCCTCGATCCGGGAAATCAGCAGCCAGATTGACCAAATGGCAAAAACTGTGATCCAGGCCACCGAAGAAAGCAACAATGCCCGCCAGGATGTGGGCGGGCTGTCGCAGTCGGTCGACAAGATTCAGGAAATCGTTAATCTGATTAACGATATTGCCGGGCAAACCAACCTTCTGGCCCTGAATGCCACCATCGAGGCCGCCCGGGCGGGCGATGCGGGCAAAGGGTTTGCCGTGGTCGCCAGCGAGGTGAAAAACCTTGCCACCCAAACCGCGCGTGCCACCGACGAAATTGCCAGCCAGATCAGTTCGGTGGTGGATGGCACCAGCCGCGCAGTCACCGGCATTGGCCGGGTTTCCGAAACCATTGGCATCCTGCGCGAGGTTTCGACAACCATTGCCAGCGCGATTGAGGAACAGGGTGTTGCCACCAGCGAAATTGCCGGAAATGCCCATCGCAGCGCCAGCGGCGTAAAACAGATTTCCGATACATCGGACAAAACCATGCAGGATGCGCAAAGCACCACCGGGGATGCCGAAAAAATCAAGGCTGCCGCGCATGAACTGTCACAACGATCAGCCGAACTCGCCAAAGTCATTGGCCGGTTTGCCCGTGATTTGAACAATCAGGCCGATGCCTGACAGTCACCTGATCGCACAAGCCTTACAACAAAAACAAAACGGGCTGCCAGAGATGTTCTGGCGGCCCGTTTCATTTTTGAATAGGGGGTATTCATTCGGCAGGCAGGACATTTTCACGGCGGAACGGATGGGCGGGATACACCCCCAGAATCCTTACCTCGTGGGAAAAGAACTGCAATTCCTCCAAGGCATGGCGCAGGCCAAGCTGGTCAGGGTGGGCTTCCACCTCGGCAAAGAACTGGGTGGCGGTGAAATGGCCTTCCACCATGTAGCTTTCAAGCTTGGTCATGTTGATGCCATTGGTGGCAAAACCACCCAGCGCCTTATACAGGGCGGCGGCAACGTTGCGCACCCGGAAAACAAAACTGGTCACAACCGGGCTGCCATCGTTGGGCGCGGTTTTGGCTTCGCGCGAGAGAATAATAAAGCGTGTGGTGTTGTGCGCGGCGTCTTCGACTTCGGTGCGCAATACATCAAGGCCATAAATTTCAGCCGCCAGCAGCGGGGCAATGGCGGCAATGCCCTTATCGCCCAGATCGGCGACTTCCTTGGCGCAGCCTGCAGTATCGGAACCGACAATGGCGGGAACGCCAAGCTCCTTGCGAATTTTGCGGCATTGGCCCAGGGCATGCACATGGCTGCGAATTTCGCGAATATCGGAAATTTGCGTGCCTTTCACACCCAGCAGCGCATGGTTGATGCGCAAAAAGGTTTCGCCAATAATATGCACGCCCGAATCGGGCAACAAATGATGCACATCGGCCACGCGTCCGGCCAGGGTATTGTCGATGGGAATCACCGCCAAATCGACTTCACCATCACGCAAGGCCCCAAATGCGCCTTCAAAGGTCCGGCAGGGTACTGTTACCGCGCCCGGAAAAGCACGCCGTGCCGCCTGATCGGAATAGGCACCGTGCATCCCTTGAAAAGCAATTCGCATTTGGTTGGTCATCGACTTCATTCCTGTTAAATCCGGGCCAGTGGCCCCTGTCATTCCTCTTTTGCCCTGATGGGCATGCCCGCCACTTGGGGCAGGATTTCGTTTATGGCGAGAAACCTTCCCAAAAAGCAAGGCCCGGCATGTCAACCGGGCCTGTATCCTTTGCCAAAAAACCAAAGGCAAAAAGCAAAAAAGCGATGCCGTTATCCGCGTCCCGCCAGAATTTCGCGGGCGCGTTCCAGATCCTCGGCGGTATCCACGCCCAGGGGCACGCCATCCACCAGGGCCACGGCAATCACCATACCGTTTTCAAGGGCGCGCAATTGCTCCAGCTTTTCGCGCATTTCCAACTCGGCGGGCGGCAGGCTGACAAACCGGTCCAATGCCGCACGGCGATAGGTATAAAGCCCGATGTGATGATAAAGCGGCCCATCGCCATATGGCGCGGTTGCGCGGGTAAAATACAGGGCACGGGCCACACGCAAATTGCCAAATGCCGCCACCGCCTTGACCACATTGGGATTGTTGCGTTCGGCATCACGGCGGATCACCGCTGCCAGGGTCGCAATATCCACTGCCGGGTCGGATAGCGGGTTAAACACCGCGCGGATGTCGGCGGCGTCAATGGTTGGCAGGTCGCCCTGCACATTGACCACGGCATCGTGTTTTTTGTTGGGATCAAAACTTGCCAGCGCCTGATGCACCCGGTCAGAGCCTGACGGCAAATCAGGATCGGTCAGAACGGCAATGCCGCCGGCCTTTTCAACCGCACTGGCAATTTCGGGTTCCGCACAGGCCACAATCACCGGGCCGATTTCGGCCTCAACCGCGCGCCGCCAAACATGCACGATCATGGGTTCACCGTGAATATCAGCCAGCGGTTTGTCGGGCAAACGGGTGGAAGCCATACGGGCCGGAATGACAACAACGGGATTGCGAGGCGCGGACATAGATTGGGGGTCTCCGATCCGGAAATGACGGGGCTTCCAGTTTAGAATAATTCAACGCAGACGCGAGAAATTTTTGCCCGGAAGCATTTGAAACGACGCGACAATAACCGGTTTCGGACAAATCTCAAACGCCGGAATCCGATGTGAACCGCCATTTTTTGGCAAGTTTTGCATCGATTGTGAAGAAAGGTTGATGAAAAACCATGAAACGTATAGTTTCCGATCAGCAGTCTGACCTGTTGTCGCATGCGTATTTGTGTGGGGGCGTCAGGGACGCATGGGTCAGCCGCGTCACAAGAAAAACACCTGCAAATTATATTGGCTGTTACGGGATCCCGCCATGAAAACGATGGAAATCAACAAGATCGTCGCCGGAATTATCGTTGCTGTGCTTTTGGTCGTGGTCGTTGGCAAAATCGGCAGCGTCCTTGTCCACCCCAAGGAACTTGATAAGCCGGTTTATCCTTTTTCGGATGACCTGACGGCAAAGGCCGACGCGCCTGCCGCACCCGAAAAACCGGCCGGGCCGGAACCCATCCTGGCGATGCTGGGCAGTGCCGATATTGCCGCCGGGGAAAAAGTGTTCAAAAAATGCGGCTCGTGCCACGATGCAAGCAAAGGCGGCCCCAACAAGGTGGGTCCGAACCTCTATGGCATCGTTGGCAATGTTGTCGCCCACAAGGACGATTTCAGCTATTCCGATGCGGTTGCCAATCATGGTGGCAACTGGGGCTATACCGAACTGAACCATTTCCTGTATGCCCCGAAGGATTACATTCCCGGCACCAAAATGTCGTTTGCCGGTTTGAAAAAGCCATCTGACCGGGCCGACGTGATTGCCTATCTCAATAACATGTCCGATAACCCGCTGCCGGCCCCGACCGCCGATGAAATTGCCGCCGAAGAAGGCGGCGACAAGGCTGCCGGCGAAACCGGTGAAGCCCCGGCAACAGAGGGCGCTGAAGGTACCGGAGATGCCGCCGCAAGCGAAGGCGCAGCACCTGCCAGCGACGCCGCTGGTGAAGCTGCAGGTGAGGCAACGGGTGATGCCGCTGCCCCGGCAGAGGGGCCGACACAGGAAGAAGGTGCCACAAATGACAACCCGGCACCTGCCACCGAAGAAGCCCCGGCTGCCAACCAGTAAACCGGTCGCACCAGTGGTGGAAAAATTTTGCAGGGGACGGTTTTCCGTCCCCTGCTTTTTTATGGCATAAAGCAATTCTTCGCCAAGCACGGGAGCCCATCTTGACCCAATATGACGCCTTTCTCGACATTGCCCATCGCCTTGCCGATGCCGCACGCCCGGTTGTCCGCCACTATTACCGCACATCGGTTGCGGTGGATGTCAAAGCCGATGCCAGCCCCGTCACCATCGCGGATCGCGAGGTGGAAACCACCATGCGCGCCATTCTGGCCCGGGAATGCCCCGATCACGGTATTCTCGGCGAGGAACATGGCCGGGAAAACACCGATGCCGACTATGTCTGGGTTTTGGACCCGATTGATGGCACCAAATCCTTTATTGTTGGCAAACCCAGCTTTGCCACGCTGATTGCGCTCTGCCACAAGGGAAAACCGGTGCTGGGCATTATTGACCAGGCCATTACCGACGAACGCTGGGTCGGTGTGGAAGGTAAAAAAACCACCCTGAACGGCAATCCGATCACAACCCGGCCCTGCCCGACCCTGAATCAGGCGATATTCTTTACCACCGCGCCGGAACTATTTCGCGGCCCGCAAATTGCTGCCTATGATGCCCTTCGTAACCAGTGCCGCCAGCCGATGTATGGCGTGGATGCCTATGCCTATGGCCTGACTGCGCTGGGCCTGGCCGACGTCGTGGTGGAGGCCAATATGCAAGCCTATGATTTTTGCGCCCTTGTACCGGTTGTCGAAGGGGCTGGCGGGGCAATGTGCGACTGGCGCGGCAATGCCCTGTCAATGGAAAGTGATGGCTGTGTCATTGCCACGGGAGACCGCACCTGCCTTGAAGAGGTTGTTGCCATCACCCGTAACACATTGCCATAAGGCTATCATAAAGGGCGGCGGCCATGCTGGAATGGATTGCCATTTTATTTGTTGCATCGGGGCTGGTTTATGGCCTTTGGTCGCGGCGGATGCAAAAATTCAATATCTCCTCGCCGATGATGATGGTCATGGCCGGAGCAATTATCGCGCTTCCGCTGGGTCTTTGGCAGCAGCCGCCGCTTGAACCGCTAAAGGACAATTTCCATTTCGCCCGGGTCTTTTCCGAACTGACCCTGGCGATTATCCTGTTTCTTGATGCCGCCATTCTGGATTACCGCAAGGAACGCCCGGCCGTGCGGGTGGCAACGCGCCTGTTGGTAGTTGGCCTGCCTTTAACCGTGTTGGCAACATGGATGGCCGCCTATTATGGCATTGCACCGGGTTTCGGGCTTGTCCCCGCCCTGCTGGTGTCCCTGATGGTCTCGCCCACCGATGCAGCCCTGAGCCGCCCGGTATTGGAAAACCGGCATATTTCCTCGCCGGTGCGCCAGGGCATCAATATCGAAAGCGGGTTGAATGACGGGCTGGTTTTGCCGGTTTTCACCACGGCCCTGGCCATCGAAGCAGCCCTGACCGGAGAAACCACCAATGGCTGGATCACCGAAGCCCTGTTGGAAATTCTGCTGGGTGCCGGGGTTGGCGGGCTATGCGGCGCGCTTCTGGGGATACTGGTGAACCATGCCGTTGCCCGCAATCTGATGATTGACCGTTTTGAACGCCTGTTTGGTGTCCTATCGGCCCTGCTGATTTTTTTGCTCGCCGAAAAGGCCGGCGGCAATGGCTTTGTCGCGGCTTTTTTCGGTGGCCTCGCACTCAATATTGCCAGTTCCAAAGTTGCCGATGTGATTGAGAGTTTTGGCGAGGCCGAGGCCGAATTGCTGACCATGCTGACATTCTTTGTCTTTGGCCTGCTGATTTTGCCCTCGGTTTACGAGCTTTGGACTGTGGAAATGGCGATATTCTCCGGACTTAGCCTGCTGGTGCTGCGCCCGGCCTGTGTGTGGCTGTGCATGATCGGATCACCCTACAGCCTGGCAGAAAAACTGTTTATCGGCTGGTTCGGGCCGCGCGGCATTGCCTCGATCATTTATCTTTTGATCATGGTGACAATGCTAGGCATTGCCGGGTACGAGGCACTGGTGGCCTGTGTCGCCCTGATTGTGACTGTTAGCGTGATCGCACATGGCATCAGCGCCAGCCCGCTTTCTGCTGCATTGGCACAATACAGCAAAAGAAAACGCCCGGTCGAAACCGGGCGCCCGTGAAAGCCGTCATGGAGGGAAACTCTAAACGCCCCGTTCGCTAAGGGCCAATCGCGCTCCCAGTGCCAGGAACATCGCCCCCAGAGCACGATGCAGCCATTTTCCGGCACTAGAGGCCTTTGAAAAATACTGCCGGAGCCGATTGGCCGCCATTGCCACCACCAGCACGACACATGTTTCAACGATGAAACCAATCAGATTAACAATCGTGCCCAATGCCAAAAACTGCAGCGTTTGATGCCCAAGGGCCGGATCGACAAATTGCGGCAGGAACGCCATAAAAAACAGCGCGACCTTGGGATTAAATACATCAATTAACACACCGCGCCGCCAGGCATGAAACGCATCGGGCGCGTGACGGCCCTTGATCACGGGTTCAGCCACATCCTGTTCTGCATCGCCAGCAAGCAGGCCGGGTGTGGCACCATCGACCGTTTGTTTTGATGTGCAGAAGGTCCCATACAGGGTTGTCCATCCCAACCACGCCAAATAAGCCACCCCAACCCATTTGACGATGGCAAAGGCCAGGGCCGAGGTCATGAGAATGGCGGAAAGACCAATGGCAGCAAAAACCACATGCACAAATGCCCCGGAACACACGCCCAAACTGGCCATAACGCCCGTTTTACGTCCATAAGCCGCCGCCTGGGCCGAAACAAAGGCAAGGTCGGGCCCAGGTGCAATATTAAGCAAAAGTGCAGCGAGCAAAAACGGCCCATATGCCGTTAACAAATCGATCATTTTAAGTATCCCTGCGCCAAAGCGTAGTAGATCAGATCAATTTCAAGCGACGGGCACCCGGCCGACATCAATTGGCTATGCACCTGACCACGATGGTGGGTCTGATGATTAAAGACATGCCCCAGAATGATATGACAGGATGTCTCGTAAGGCGTCCCGGCAACCGTTTTATAGGCAATGGTTTTGCTCAAATCCGCATCACTCAGGCCATCAACCAGCGCGATAAGGTCCTGATCGCAGGCAAGGCGGGCGGCTTTATAGTCCTCAAATAACGGCCAGGGCACATCATCTAGCGCCCGGTTCAAAACCTCTCCGCGCAAGCGCGCCACCCATAACGTATCGGCAACCAAAAGATGGTTCAGTGTTTTGGTGATTGACGGAAAAAAGGCCTCGCGCGGGGCATCCAGGTCAACCTGTTCAAGGGTTTGACAGGCCGCAAGCACATGGTTATTGGCCCATTGGTTATAGCGGGCCAACATTTGAAAATAGGCAGCGTTCATTTCTTTTCCCTTCCCCGGTCACGCATGATCCTTCACACCACATCCTCCCTGCATGGACGCACCCCCAACATTGCCGGTACCGATGGCACTGGCAAGTCCTGCTCTTGTATATGCTGTGCCTCCTGTTCCGTCGGGGTGGCGGGTATTTGGGCGGTTTTGCGACGACCGCTCAGGATCACGATATTTCCCAGCAGGGTCAACGCAACGCCAAAAATAATGCTGTCCTGCCAGACAAAACCTTCGACGAAGGTGGAAATGGTCAGGGCGACAACCGGAAACATCACGGAACTGTATGCCGCGCGATCCGCACCAATGCGGCCCAAAAGGGTCAGATAAAATCCAAAGGCAAGGATGGAGCCAAAAACCGCCAGATACACCAGCGCAATCACAAAGGACGGGCTGGTATCAAAGACAATGGGCTGCCCGCTTGCCAGAACATACACCACCAGAAACAGCGCCCCATACATCATGCCATAGGCATTGGCCTGCATCACCGGAATGCCGCGCGCCTGGTTACGGGCCGAAATCATATTGCCCAGGGACGCCACATAACAGGCCAGCAGCGAGAGCACGAGCGCATATCCCGCCCCGCCAGAAAGGTCAAACCGGGCAAGATCCGGGGCAAAAATAACGCAAATTCCGCCCAGGCCAATCATCGCACCGATCACGGTGCGCATTTCCGGGCGGCGTTTGAAAAAGATCATGCCATTAATCATATTCATGATCACGATGGCCGAAAAAATCACCGCAATCAGCCCGGAGGTAAGCTCGCCCTCGGCGATATAAAGAAACACATAATTCAGGGAAAACAGGCACAGGCCCATCACCGCCATAAAAACATGGTCCCGGCGGGAATAACGCATGGGCAATTTACGCAGGGCACAATAAACCAGCAGCAATATCGCTGCCAAAACAAAGCGATACGCCACCGCCAGTTCCGGCGAAACCGACAGCTGGTATTTAATCGCAATCCAGGTACTGCCCCAGATCAGGACAACAGCGGCATATAAACCAATCGGCCCCATGATCATGCTCCCATGCAGGTGTAATGCCGGGTATTTACGATCATTCCAGGCTGTTTCTCAAACCATGATATTTGATCTATTCATTAGATGAACTAATGATAGATCACATCATTGCTTTTCTTTGCTGTCCGTGTGCTCAACGCGCTTCGGGGTTTCTTTGGTTTCGTCACCCGCTGCCTTTTTGGTATCAGAATCCGCCGGTTCGCGGGCATCAGGCGAAACCGCCTTCTCCCCGCTGGTCTTATGATCCGGGGTTTCCTGTGCCGTGTTTTCCTTGTCAACATGCCCAGGCACGACGTCGCACGACTTATCCCCGTCAGGCAACGTCTCATCAAGGTCGGCTTCAGTTACCGGCACTGGCATCGGGTCGGCATCGCCAAGTTCAAACGCATCGGTTTCGGCTGCAGCCTTAGCAGCGGTTTTCATATCGGCCGGTTCAAGACCCGACATTTTCTTGCGCCGATTTGACAGTCTGGCCCGCAACTTACGGCGCAGGCGTTTCCGACGGCTGAGACGCCACAGGGCCAACAATTCGGTCCGGGAATGGAACAGCGGCAAATGGCGATTTTTTTCCGGGTTCAATTCCACCGACATGCCCACCTCGCGAATGCCATGTGCATCATCAATCCTGCGCACAATCAGTTCAACCGGACCATAAACAACACGGTCGGCAGGTTCGATATCACCGGAAAGTTCGCGTTCCAGCAATTCCGCCAATGTCAGATCACCATCGCCTGGCGATACCGGAAAGCCATAAAGCCGACCCACATCAACAATGCGGGTATCGGGCGGGAAGCTGAAATCGCCAAAAATATCGCGGTCATTGGCCCCTTCGGCCGGTCCGGCAAAAAACTGGTCGAGCAGTTCGACATATTGCGGGGATGTGAAAATATAAATCTGGTCATCCCCCTGCAAACGACCCGCATTATGCGGGCGCAGCGATTTGCCATCCCGCAATATCAGCGAGGGACGCGCCCAGCGCGGGATACGGTGCCCAGCGGCCACCGCACTATCGGGATGAATGCGGTAAACCACCACTTCCTGGTTGGCACTGCCGGGCAGTTCCAGATCGATCCTGTCCACTGGCCCCCGGCGCGGCGGCACAATAATGCCCAGCCAGCGGGCAATCGGCTTGATCGTCCAGCCCTGAAGCAACAGCGAAGTGATCACGACAATAAAGGCGGTGTTAAACAGAAGCTGCCCCTGCTCCACCCCCTCGACCATCGGCACAATCGCCAGCAAAATGGAAACCGCACCGCGCAACCCCACCCAGGAAATAAAGGCGGTGTCATTGCGCGAGAAATTGAACAACAGCAAACACAGCCAAATGGCAATTGGCCGGGCAACAAAGACCAGAATAAGTGCCAACAAAAAGCCCGGTATCAAGACGTTGCCAAATTCGGACGGCGTTGCCAGCAGGCCCAGTGTCACAAACATGGCAATTTGCGCCAGCCAGGTCGTGACATGCTGAAACCGCCGGACACTGGCACTCATGCGCATTTTGCTGTTCCCGGCATAAAGACCGGCAACATACACCGCCAGAAACCCACTGCCGCCCAGCATACTGGTGGCCCCAAACAGGGTCAGCGCACAGGCCAGCACAATGATCGGTACCAAACCGGGTTCCAGTTTGATGCGGTTTATGCCCTGAACAATCAGGATACCGCCCAACAGCCCCAGAACGGAGCCAAGACCGATTTGGAAAACAAACCGTTCGGCAAGTTCGGCCGCAAGGCTGTCGCCCGTCCCCTGCACAATCAGTTCGACCAGAGTAATCGTCAGAAACACGGCCATCGGGTCGTTGCTGCCCGATTCAACTTCCAGCGTGGAGCGGGTTCGATCACGTAAATTGATGCCCCCCACCCGCAGCAGGAAAAACACCGCCGCCGCATCGGTTGAACTGACAATCGCCCCAAATAACAAGCCAACCAGCCACGGCACATCAAGTAATAGATGTGCCGCCACACCCACCACGCCGGTGGTCATCAACACCCCGAAAGTCGCCAGTGTCAGCGCCGGGGCAGCCGCAATCCTTAGGGCCCGGACCTGGGTTTCAAATCCGCTGTCAAACAGAATAAGGGCCAGTGCGATACTGCCAATGAAATAGGCCAGCGGGGCGTTATCAAACTTGATACCGCCAATACCGTCCTCGCCCGCAGCAAGGCCGACCACCAAAAACACCAACAACAATGGTGCACCGACACGAAAGCTGATCAGACTGGTGAAAACGGCCACCACAACCAGAACCGATGCAATCAGGATCACCAGATTCATCGATTCAATCATGGGCAGGCTCCTTTATTTCTTCACCAGATTTCGTGCCATCATTTGCAGACAGGCCCCAAAAGACCTGTCCGCAGGCTTGTATCACATGAGAGGCATTCAAAACGGAAAATTACGGCAAAATTATCATCGTCTTACGGAAATCATCCATCTTCATGCCCATCACCCTATGCCCCGCCGGGGGGCTGTAAATAATCCGGATCACGAGTCAGACGCGGTTTGCGCCGGAATAAATGCCGTTTCCTTGGCCGTAGACAGGGCAATTTCTGGCAAAACTTCAACAATACCGGGAAGTTCCTTGATCACGTCGGTGACAAAACTTTCCAGATGGGCGGTATCGCGCAATCGCAATTTCAACAGGAAATCAAACCGGCCTGTCATATGATGGCATTCCATCACTTCGTCGGCCTTGATCAGCGATTTGATCATTTTGCGGTTGCCCTTGGCCGGGTCGGACCGCAACCACACCATCGCCATCAAGGACCGCCCCACCGCCTGCGGATCAATATCAATACGATAGGCGCGAATGATGCCCTGATCGCGCAATTTGCGCACCCGATCATTCACCGCCGAAACCGACAACCCGACCTTGCCCCCCAGTACCGCATAGGATTGCGAGGCATCTTCCTGCAAAATATCCAAAAGCTTCGCGTCAATCGCGTCCATTATACCCCCCGTTTTAAGGTCTTCCGCCTGGGCGCGATTATACACAAAAATCAGCAAGTTGCTAAGAAACTGCTTCTACCTCGAAAGTAGAGACATGGCAAATTCTTCACCCCTGAGTGGCGGCACTGGATTTTTTATAAAATGCCGTATAGTCATATATATAACCTTATTTTTTTAAACTTCCCCTTGCGCCGTTTTTTACCTGCGGCGAACTGACCACAGGCCAGTTACACCACGAAACGACATTTTATTTATTCAGGCGATCATCAAACCCGCTCAAACCGGGACCATTGCGCCCCCAATAACAGGCAACCATCACCATGAGACGCTGGTTTCAGCAACTTCCCAATTATGTGCAGGCTGCGATTTTTTCCACAATCGCAGCCGTGATGGCGGCAGGTTTTTCGGTAACGGTGCGACTGGCAACCGAGGATATGCCCCCGCTGGAGGTGGTCTTTTTTCGCAACCTGTTTGGCTTCTTGCTGATTTTGCCGGTATCGCTCAGGGCAGGGTTTTCATCGCTGCATACCACGCGCTGGCGCACGTTTTTTCTGCGTGCCATTCTGTCGATGGGGGCGATGACGTTTTGGTTTTCGTCGCTGGCTTATTTGCCTCTGGCCGAGGCAACGACCCTTAATTTTACCGTGCCGTTATTTGGCACCGTGCTCGCGGTTGTCATTTTAAAGGAACAAATCCGCCATCATCGTTTACTGGCCCTGATCGCCGGTTTTGCCGGGGTCGCCATTATCATTCGCCCCGGCAGCGACACCATGCAGCTTGCCAGTATTCTGCCCATTGCCGCCGCCCTGTGCATGGCCAGTGCGGGCATGGTAATCAAATCGCTGGCACGCACCGATAGCAGCCCCAATATTGTGCTGTATACCATGCTGCTAATGACACCGATGACATTAATCCCGGCCCTTTTCGTCTGGCAAACACCAAGCTGGAACACCATCCTGATTTTGCTGGTTGGCACCTTCATGGCCAATATCACCCAGCTTTGCAATACCAGCGCCTTTCGCCTCTATGATTACAGCTTTGTCATTGGCTTCAATTATTTGCGCCTGCCCTTTGTCGTCATTATCGCGCTGGTGATGTTTGGCGAAATTCCCGAAATCTGGCTGCTGCCCGGTGCCGGGCTGATCATCGGATCAGCGATTTACATTGCAAGGCGCGAGGCCGTTCTGGCGCGCGAAGCCAAGCGGTTTGACCGCGAACATTCCTCCCCCGCCACCGACCTTGACCCACCCCCGCGCCAGCGCCCGGCGGCAGATACCCGCCCAGCAGCAGCAAGCGCCTTGCAGGATGACGACCAAAATACCCGCAAATAGGGGATGCGGTTGGTGCGGTTCTCCGTTCGTCTGCCTCAAAACATTCTCCACGCAAAAAACAGACAGGCCCCTTTTGTCCAATCTGCCCGCCTCCGTTAAAGCCGCCTTTTTTGCCTGCCTTGCTGCCTGTCTGGCAGCAGGTTTCAGCCTGATTGTGCGGGTCGTGACACAGGATATTCCGGCAGTCGAGGCGGTCTTTTTACGGTTTGCGTTTGGGTTGTTGCTAATTGCGCCCTTTGCGCTGCGACACGGGTTTGGCGGGATCAAAACCGGCAAACTACATCTGTTTGGCCTGCGGGGCGTGTTATCAACAGCGGAAATGTGTTTGTGGTTTTTTGCCGTGCAATTGCTGCCGCTGGCGCGCGCCACCACGCTAAACTTCACCGTGCCGCTATTTGGCACAATCCTGGCCGCGCTGATATTACGTGAAATGGTCGGGCATCATCGCTGGCTGGCCGTATTATGCGGCTTTGTCGGGGTCGGGCTGATCATTCAGCCCGGTACCGGCAACATGGCACTGGCCGATCTTTTGCCCATCGCGGCGGCCCTGTGCATGGCAGCAGCGGGTTTGACAACCAAGTTGCTCATCAAAACCGAAACGCCAACCACAATCCTGTTTTATCTGATGGCGATCACAACGCCGGTTTCGCTGGTTCCGGCCCTGTTTGTCTGGCAATCGCCAAGCTGGCAAAGCCTGGTCCTCATGGCGCTGGCTGCTGCGATGATGAATGCCATGCAATATTGCAATGTCCGGGCATTACAGCTAGCCGATTACAGTTTCTTTGTCGGCTTTTCCTATTTGCGCCTGCCGCTGATTGCCGTGTTTGCAGCATTTCTGTTTGGGGAGATACCCGATATATGGCTATTGCCCGGTGCCATGCTGATTATTGGCAGCACGTTATATGTGGTGCTGCGCGAACGTCATCTAGCAAAACAACAGGTGTAATACGCTTCCGGCCTCGGCGGATCGGCCTTATTGCTTTCCCTTGCCATAAAAACAGATAATTTGGTATAGGAATACCAAATTGCAAAAACACACAGGAGGCGTTAATGCAGGTTTCGGGGAATGTGGCGATTGTAACGGGGGCTGCATCGGGCCTGGGGGCGGCGACGGCGAGGGTTTTGGCCGCAGCCGGGGCGAAGATTGCCGCGCTGGACCTGAACGGTGACGGCGCGGCACAAACCGCCCGCGAACTGGGGGGCAAGGGTTATGCGGTTGATGTGACCAATGCCGCCAATGTCGAGGAAACCGTTGCCGCCATTACAGCAGACCTCGGCACACCGCGCATTCTGGTCAGTTGTGCGGGCATTGTACATGGTGAACGCATTGTTGGCCGCGAAGGCCCGGCAAGCCTTGAAGCCTTCAGCAGAGTGATCAATGTTAACCTGATTGGCACCTTTAACATGATGCGCGTGGTTGCCGATACCATGAGCAAGGCCGACCCGCTGGAAAGCGGCGAGCGCGGGATTATCATCAACACGGCCTCTATCGCCGCCTTTGAAGGGCAAATTGGCCAGGCGGCCTATGCGGCATCCAAGGGGGCGGTGCATTCGCTGACTTTGCCTGCCGCACGCGAACTGGCACGCCACGGCATTCGTGTGATGGCTATTGCGCCGGGCCTGTTTGGAACCCCGATGTTATCTGGCCTGCCCGACGAGGTGCAGGACAGCCTTGCTGCCAATACCCCCTTCCCGCAGCGCCTTGGCAAGCCCGGGGAATATGGCCGCCTCGCCCTGCATATGTGCGAAAATGAAATGATGAATGGCGAAACCGTGCGTCTGGATGGCGCGGTGCGCCTGCAAGCCAAATAACCCCACCCGGCAAAACGGGCCGGTGAGGACCGGCCCGCAAAATCCATATCCGCTGACTTGCTTTAGTCTGTCTTTCGACCGTTAACTCGCCGCATCATCGGCAAAGGCGGCGAGTTTAATGTCCTTTTGCGACACACCGCCAACATCATGGGTGGTCAGCGTCATTTCCACCTTGTTATAGACATTAAACCATTCCGGATGATGGTCCATCTTATCGGCCTTAAGGGCCACACGGGTCATAAAGCCAAAGGCCTCGTTGAAATCCTCAAACTTGAAGGTTTTATGGATCGACAGGCCATCCTCGGCAAGGCTCCATCCCTTGACCTCGTTCAAGGCAATCGTGGCTTCGGCGGGGGAAAGTTTGCTCATTTCAGCCTCCTTCTTTTAAAATTATCCAACAGCCCAAGATGCTGCGCCATATCGCCATCAAAACATGGCTGGCACTTGAAAGCACCGTGTTTTTATGGCGCAAGGGCGGCCTGCACCCGGCCGCGCAGCACTGGCAGCAAATCCGTTTCAAACCACGGATTTTTGCGGATCCATGCCGTATTGCGCCAGCTTGGATGGGGCATGGGTAAAAAGCCATCCTCCAGGTAACGCTCAAACTGGCGCACGGTTTCCGTCATGGTGCGGGCCCGTTTTGCCCCCAGATACCGCGCCTGGGCATATTGCCCAATCAGCAGGGTCAGCCGGATATTGGGTAAATGCCGCCATAACAGATCATGCCAGGCTGGCGCGCATTCCGGCCGGGGTGGCAAATCTCCACCGCGATCAAAGCGGCCCGGATAGCAAAAACCCATTGGCATAATCGCCAGTCGGGCCGGATCATAAAATTCCGCCCGCGACATGTGCAACCAGTCGCGCAGCCGGTCGCCCGAGGCATCGTTCCAGGGCAGGCCGGTTTCATGCACCTTGGTGCCTGGTGCCTGCCCGATAATCATGATCGGGGCCGAAACCGCCATGCGCACCACCGGACGCGGCCCTAACGGCAAATGATCTTCACATATCCGGCAGGCCCGCACGTCGGCCAGCACCCGGTCAAGGGCCGGGTCCTGACCGGGCGGGTCAATTTCGGGTATGTCTGATTTTGCCGTATCGGACATTGATCCTCCGATATTTTTCAATCAGTCAAAATACGCCGCCAACGCACTGGCCGCAAATGTGCCGCTTCGCTTAGTGAGTATCGGGCAATTCGGCGTGCTCGATCACTTCTTCCTCGGCATGGGCCGCCTCATACCATTCCTTCATGGCAGGCATGGCAAGGATGGTTTCCTTATAGGCTTCGCCCACGGCATCGAGCGTCACGCCATAGGTTTTGAAGCGGGTCATCACCGGGGCGAACATGGCATCGGCAATTGAAAAATCGCCAAACAGAAAATCCCCACCCTGCCCGTAACGGCTGCGGCACAGATTGAAAATATCGCCAATGCGTTTGATGTCCTTCTCCACCCCGTCGCCACGGCCCCGGCCTGTCAGATCCTTGCGCAGATTCATCGGCATGTTGGAACGAATGGCCATAAAACCACCGTGCATTTCCAGCGATACCGCACGGGCAATGGCGCGCACCTCCATATCCAGCGGCCATAACAGCGTATCGGGCCGGGTATCGGCGACATATTCCAAAATCGCCAATGCCTCCCAAATGGTTTTTGTACCATCAAAATAGGCCGGGACTTTGCCGGTGGGTGAAATCACCGGGGCCTTGGCAAACCATTCATCGGTGTAAAGTGCCACCCGTTTTTCCTCAAACGCCACCCCGGTTGCCCGCAGCCCCAGCCAGGCGCGCAGCGACCAGGATGAATAATTTTTATTGCCAATATAAAGAACCGGAAGATTTTCCATAAACGGGGACCTTTTGGTCTGATGGGTTATTCACAGGAAGGGGATACATGATGAAGTCTTGGGACAATTGCTTAGCACAGAGCGCATTATCCGCCCAATCCCCCTTGTTGTTTTTATGCCAATCCCCCCATAATGCCGATTAGCATATTAAGGGGATGGCCGGTTATTCGGCCCGTACCCAAATTGCTGCCTGCCACCCAAAACAAACAAGGACGGATCAATTGTTCGACCATCTTATCCCCACAAGCTCGGCCCAAAACCCGCTGACAATCCATACCGTAACCACAAGTGGGTTCGATGCCTGGGTTAACGGCCTATCGGACCTGCATAAATCCTGGATCGGTGCCAACCGGTTTGAGGGCAAACGCGGCACCAGCCTGTTGCTGCCTGCCGCCGATGGCGCTGCCGCATCCGTCGTATTGGGATTTGAAAACGATGCCAAGGCAGTATGGGATTTTGCCAGCCTGGTCATGACCCTACCCAAAGGCACCTATCAGCTTGAAACCAGCGTTCTGGAAGACGAAACCCTGTGCGAACGCGCGGTGCTGGGGCTTTATCTGGGCGGCTACCGGTTTGATCGTTACCGCAAAATTGATGCGCCGCTGGCACAGTTTGCCCGCCCCGATACTGCCGCGGCCGACCGGGCCGAAAACAGCGCACGCGGCATTGCGCTGGCGCGTGACCTGATCAATGTGCCCGCCAATGACATGGGCCCGGCCGAACTGGCCGACGCCGCCAGCAGCCTTGCTGGCGAATTTGATGCCAGCATCACCACCATCATCGGGGAAGAGCTGGAAAAGCAGAATTTCCCGGCCATTTATGCGGTTGGCAAAGGCAGCGACCGCGCCCCGCGCCTGATTGATATGCGCTGGGGCGATGAAAACGCGCCGCGTGTAACCCTGGTAGGCAAGGGTGTGTGTTTTGATACCGGCGGCTATGACTTGAAACCGGCCAGCAACATGCTGCTGATGAAAAAGGATATGGGCGGGGCCGCACAGGTGCTGGGTCTGGCCCGCATGATCATGGCGGCAAACCTGCCCGTAAGGTTGCGCGTGCTGATCCCGGCGGTTGAAAACATGGTCTCGGGCAATGCGTTTCGCCCCAGCGACGTGATCAATACCCGCAAGGGCGTGACGGTGGAAGTGGGCAATACCGATGCCGAAGGCCGCCTGGTGCTGTCTGACGCGCTAACCGAAGCGGCCAGCGAAGATCCGGAAGTCCTGCTGGATTTTGCCACCCTGACCGGGGCGGCCCGTGTGGCGCTGGGCCTGGGGCTGCCGGCGTTGTTTTCCAATAATGACGAATTGGCAAACGCGCTGCAAAATACCGGCATGGAAATTGGCGACCCGGTTTGGCGCCTGCCAATCTGGGAAGATTATCGCCCGCTTCTTGACAGCAGGGTTGCCGATACCAACAACATATCATCAGGGGCATTTGGCGGTGCGATTATTGCCGCCCTGTTCCTGGACCGTTTCGCACAGGGGGCAAAGGCCTGGGCGCATATCGACCTGATGGCGTGGAATCCGTCCGGGACGCCGGGCAAGCCCGAAGGGGGCGAAGCCCAGGGTATTCGCGCGGCCTTCAAGGTTATCAGTGATCGTTACGGTCAGTAAATTAATTAAAATCAACCTTTGACTTCGTTGCCGGGGTCAGGTAAACAGATTACGTATTCGTAACAAACAGGCTGTTGGACATAGATATGCCCATCGAGATCAAACCGTCACAAGCGCTTGACCTTTGGCGTATCGCGACTGTTGAAGGCGTCAGACGGGATTCTCCCGATCTTTCTGCCCGGCAGATGGCCCTTGTCCTTACCGTTTATCTGACCCCGGCCCCCCACACCGTTCGTGGTTTGGCCGATGCGCTTAATATCTCCAAACCGGCCATTACCCGTGCCCTGGACCGTTTAAGTTCCCTTGGACTGGTCAAACGCAAGGTAGATGAAGATGACCGCCGGTCTGTGCTGATACAGCGTACTGTCAAAGGATCGGTCTTTTTACGCGAATTTGGCGATATTGTTGGCAATGCGGGCAAAAAAACCCAGTAAGCCTTGCAATCAACGGCACAACTGGTGCTTTTGGTGCAATGGCACAAACAGCCGAACATAACGACCAGGATTGATGGACCAGATTATGTCCGGCTTCCGAATTAAAAAGCGCCCACCATATCATACCGGCCTTTTGTCCGTCTCTCTAACTGGCGAAGACGACTAATTCCCCTTCCGAAAAGTCATATTGAACCATACCAGACCAGACGGTATGCACAGCATACCGATCCGTCTTAAATACCGACCGTTTGGTATGTTTCACGCCCCCTTCGACATATGAATGCCCGCGTGTCAACATGCCCCCGAACACCGCCAACAGCTCTCCTCGCGCATTCTATTATCTGCGGGTAGCTGACCGGTTTTCGGTCAATCTGTCTCGTTTTGTAGCTCAAACGGTTCGAAGAGCCACCAGCCGGACGAACTGGGAGTGGGAGCCGAAAGGATTTAAGGTAAGAGGCTTCTGACGGCATTCCTTCGCACATACAATGCAATCTGCCAAAATCCCGGCAGACATCGCCCAAAGTGCCCCCATTGACGTGAAAAGGTATGAGACGGCAAATGTACGGCCCGCTCATCCAAACGCCCATAAGCGGGAAACCGGCTACCCGGAAAATTATTTGCCGCCCGGCGAACTACCGGGCGCATCAAGCAATGAAAGCAACAGGGCGGCCACCACCAGAACACTGCCGCTAAACCGCCCAACAGCACGACTGCCGCCCTTGCGAACGACCCACGGGGTCAGGCGGGATGCCGCCGACGCATAAATCATTACGGCAGTGTAATCAAAAATAACGAAGGTTGCGCCCAGGACCAGAAGCTGCGGCACCAATGGCTGAGAGACATCGATAAACTGGGGAAACAGCGCACCAAAAAATGCAATCGCCTTGGGATTGCCGGCTGCCACCAGAAAGCCCTGGCTGAACATGCGCAAGGGCTTTGCCGGTTCATAAACCGATGACATATTCGTTTTGATATCGTTTTGTGACTTGTTTTGTGCGGGTTTGCGAAAGAACGCCACCAGCCCCATCACCAGCAAAAACGCCACCCCACCCCATTTGACTACCTGAAAGGCGGTTGCCGACGCCGCCAAAATGGCCCCAAGACCAAAGGCCGCAATCACCATCTGGATTACATTGGCACTGACATCGCCAAGGGCTGTCATCAGGGTCGGCACCGGCCCATAGCGCATGGAATGCGACATGCCGATCAACACACTGGGCCCCGGCGTTGACACCATCAACAGGGCCAGCGCACAAAAACTGATCCAGACATGGAATGACATTTTGAGTGCCCCGGTGCCGCTAAAACGATACGACGCGGTTTATCACAGGACAAGCAGGCAACAAATAGGGTTTTGATACAGCAACCATACAACCGCACGGGAAATAAAAATCCCGTCAATCGCAGGTACACCAAAACAGATTTACGTGCACCAATTGACGGGATACCGGCATATGGGAAACAGACCAAGCCTGCTCCCCTATACTATTTAACCCGTCAAACCCAAGCGACTAGCGTTCATTGGGCCACTGGTCAAACAGGCCGCGCACCTGGACTGATTTAACAATATTCTCGCCCAGAACCCGGTTACAGGTGGCCAGCAGGCGGGCTTGCAAAACGGCGATAACCTGGTTGGTGGTTGGCTGAAAGGGGCTGAATTCCGGCTTTGCTTCTTCTCCATCCTTGGCGGACTCGTCATGGACTTCCTTGCCGTCTTCGTCGAGTTTCGGCTTCGGCGGGGTCAGCAGGGGCGGGGCCTCGTAATGAAAACCACGATTACCTTTTTCCACCTTTTCGGCGCGATACTTGGTATCGCGGTAAAAATATCGCTGAAAATCGCGCAGGAAGGCATTAAGCAATTTGGGCTGGATGTGGGAAACAAGGCCGCGATGCTCTTGCGAGGCCAGTTCCAGCCAGATATCGGCGGCAATCTGGCGCATCACATGGTCTTCCGGCAACACAATGGTTGTCACGACCTTGTCGAGCTTAAAAACATTGCCCGGCAAAACGGCTTCACCGCTTTCCGCCTTGCCCTCGCCAGAGGAAGCATAAGCAACCGGGACAGACACCATTAGTACCGAGGCGACAAACATCGCCCCAAAAACAACAAAACGAAGCACGCGTTCCGCAGGCCAACCCTGCGGGACTTTCCGGGTTTCACCCATTTTTCCCAAACCTAGCTATCCTTTTTGAGCACTATTTTGATTTCTATAGTGCCTTATTCCGTGTTGTGACCGCATCCATATCAAGGGCTGCGGCAAGAAGTTCTTTTGTGTAGGCATTTTGCGGATGATCAAAAATGTCATCCGCCGTGCCACTTTCCACCAATTTGCCGCCCTTCATCACCATCACACGGTGCGACAGGGCGCGAACCACCTTAAGATCGTGACTGATAAACAGATACGCCATGTTGTAGCGTTCCTGCAGGTCACGCAGCAGTTCGACAATTTGTGCCTGTACGGACATATCGAGTGCCGAGGTCGGTTCGTCAAGGACCATGAAGCGCGGTTTTAACACCAGCGCCCGTGCAATCGAAATACGCTGGCGCTGCCCGCCGGAAAATTCATGCGGATAGCGGTGCATGGCACTTTCGGGCAAATCCACATCCAGCAACGCCTGGGCGATGCGTTCTTCACGGTCGGTACGGCTGAGTTCCGGCTGATGAATTTCAAGCCCCTCGCCCACGATCTGGGCGACGGACATGCGCGGGCTCAAAGACCCGAACGGGTCCTGAAACACCACCTGCATATCACGGCGCAGAGCACGCATTTGTACGCCATCGCGCGCACGCACATCCTGCCCGTCAAAGGTAATATCGCCCTGCGAACCCAACAGGCGCAAAATCGCCATTGCCAGCGTTGTTTTGCCGGATCCGCTTTCGCCCACAATGCCCAGGGTTTCGCCCTGGCGCACCGACACCGAAACACCATCCACCGCATCCAGATAATATTCGGGCCGGCCCAAAATGCCTTTTTTGCCAATCGGAAAGCGCACCCGAATATCACCAGTTTGCAAAAGCTGCTTGGCATTATCTGGCAAGGGACGCGCCCGGCCCGACGGCACCGCATCAAGCAAGCGGCGGGTATAGGGGTGGCGCGGTTCGTCAAACAGGCGATCATTATCGCCAAATTCAACGATTTCGCCGTCTTTCATGACACAGACCTGATCGGCCATTTTTTTAACGATCTGCAAATCATGGGTGATCAGCAACAGGGCCATGCCCAATCGTTCCTGCAAATCGCGCAAAAGCTGCAGGATTTGCGCCTGAATGGTCACATCAAGCGCCGTTGTCGGTTCGTCCGCAATCAGTAATTCCGGGTCATTGGCAAGCGCCATTGCAATCATGACACGCTGGCGCTGCCCGCCCGATAATTCATGCGGCAGCGAGCGCAGGCGCGATTTCGGGTCGGGAATGCCAACCAGATCCAGAAGCTCGATAATCCGTTCGCGGGCCTTGGCACCCCTAAGCCCTTTATGCAGCAGCAAAACCTCGCCGATCTGCTTTTCCACATTATGCAGCGGGTTGAGCGACGTCATCGGTTCCTGAAAGATCATGGAAATGCGATTGCCGCGGATCTGGCGCAGGGTGCGCTCATCCGCCCCAACCATTTCCTGCCCGTCAAACAGGATCGACCCTGCCGGATGCGAAGCACGGGGATAGGGCAGCAACTGCAAAATCGACATCGCCGTAACCGATTTTCCCGATCCACTTTCGCCCACCAGGGCCAGGGTTTCGCCGCGCTGCATGTGAAAGGAAACACCGCGCACGGCATCGGCCGAACCAAAGCGAACCGCAAGGTTGCTGACATCGAGAAGATATTCGGTTTTGCCCTGTTGTGACATCCCTGCCCCCTTAAAATGTCTTGCGCGGATCAAAGGCATCGCGCACGGCTTCACCGATAAAAATCAGCAAACTCAGCATGATGGCGATGGCGAAAAAGGCGGTCATCCCCAGCCACGGGGCCTGCAGGTTGTTTTTCCCCTGCGAGAGCAATTCACCCAGCGAAGGCGAACCGGGCGGCATGCCCAAACCCAGAAAATCCAGCGAGGTCAGTGCCACGATGGAGCCATTAAGAATGAACGGCAAAAAGGTGATGGTGGCGACCATCGCATTGGGCAGGACGTGACGCGCCATAATGCGCAAATCGCCCACCCCCAATGCCTTGGCGGCGCGGACATATTCAAAATTGCGTGCGCGTAAAAATTCGGCCCGGACCAGGCCGGTCAGGCTCATCCAGCTAAACAGCACCATGATGAACAGCAGCGTCCAGAAACCCGGCGCAAACAGGCTGGAAAGAATGATCAGAATAAAAAGCTGGGGCAAGCCCCCCCAGATTTCGATGAAACGCTGAAAAGTCAGATCCACCCAGCCACCGAAATAGCCCTGCACCGCGCCTGCCGCAATGCCGATGACCGAACTGATCACTGTCAGCGCCATCCCGAACAGAACCGAAATACGAAACCCGTAAATCAGCCGCGCCAGAACATCGCGGCCCAAATCATCCGTGCCCAGCCAGTGCCGTGCCGATGGCGGGGCGGGCAACGGTTCGCGCATGTTAAAATCGATGGTGTCATAGGAAAACGGGATCAGCGGCCAAACAGCAAACCCGTTATTCTGGATTTTGCCCTGCAAATAGGGGTCATAAAAATCGGTCGACACATCAAAATCACCGCCAAATGTGGTTTCCGGGTAATCCTTGACGATCGGAAAATACCAGTGACCATCATATTTCACCACCAAGGGCCGGTCATTGGCAATGCCCTCGGCCAGCAGGCAAATGACAAACAGAACCGCAAAAATAACCAGCGACCAATAACCCCGCCGATTGGCGCGGAAATTTTCCACCCGGCGCTGATTTAACGGAGAAAGCTGTAATGCGTTTGCCATGTCTCAATCCTTCCGCGCGTCAAAGTCGATGCGCGGATCGACGAAATGATAGGTCAGGTCACTGATCAGGTTCAAAACCAGCCCCGCCAGCGTAAACATGTACAGGGTGGCAAACATCACCGGATAATCACGCTTCATTACCGCTTCAAACCCCAGCAGACCGATGCCATCGAGGGAAAAAATCACCTCGATCAGGACCGACCCGGTAAACAACAAGCCGATCAAGGCGCTGGGAAAACCGGCAATAATCAGCAACATGGCATTGCGAAAGACATGCCCGTATAGAACCCGCTTTTCGCTCAGGCCCTTGGCCCGGGCTGTGACCACATATTGTTTGTTGATTTCATCGAGAAACGAATTTTTCGTCAGCATGGTCAGGGTGGTAAAACCACCAATGGTCAGCGCGATGATCGGCAGGGTCAGATGCCAGAAATAATCGCCGATTTTACCAAGAAGCGACATGTCGCTCCACCCGGCCGAGGTTAAGCCACGTAGGGGAAAAATATCGAAATAGGTCCCGCCGGCAAACAGCACGATCAGCAACACGGCAAACAAAAATCCCGGTATTGCATAACCGATGATAATGGCAACCGAGGTCCAGACATCAAAATTGGTGCCATCCCGAACCGCCTTGGCAACCCCCAGCGGCACAGAAACCAGATAAATGATCAGCGTGGACCACAGCCCCAGCGATATGGACACCGGCAATTTATCGAGAATGATGTCAGTAACATCACGATCCTGAAAATAGCTTTGGCCGAAATCGAAGGTCAGATAGTTTTTCATCATCAGCCAGAAGCGTTCATAGGCCGGTTTGTCAAAACCGAACTGCTTTTCAAGCTGGGTGATAACCTCGGGATCGAGGCCCTGTGCCCCGCGATAGTTTGAATCGGTGGAAAAATTGTTACCGCCGCCAGAGCCACCGCCGGTATCGGCACCATTATTGGAAATCCGCGCCGTTGTTGAGACAGCAGAGCCCTGCAACTGGGCAATCATTTGTTCCACCGGCCCGCCCGGTGCAAATTGCACGATGGCAAAGTTCAGCACCATGATGCCAAACAGGGTGACAGGGATAAGCAAAATGCGCCGCAGAATATAATTCAGCATGGCTTAATATCCCCCCTTACCCAGTTTTTTGGATTTTTCCGGGTCAATCCACCAGGTCATGATCGAATTACCTTTGGTCGGCACGACCGAGGGCCGGCCAAATATATCCCAATAGGCAATGCGATCTGCGGGTTGATACCATTGCGGAATGGTGTAATCGCCCCACAACAGGAGACGATCAAGGGCACGGGTGCGCTGCACCAGGCTTTCGCGGCTTTCAGCCGAAATCACCAGATCAATGACTTGATCAATCACCGGGTCCTTGATCCCGGCGAAATTGCGGCTTCCCGGCTCGTCCGCGGCCTTGGAGGACCAGTAATCACGCTGCTCATTGCCCGGCGACAGGCTTTGCTGCCACCAAAAGGTGGTCATGTCAAAATCATGCGACTGAATGCGATTTAACCACTGGCCGGTATCGATCAGGCGGAAATCCATTTCGATGCCCAACTGGCGCAAACGGGCCTGCATCATCAGGGCGATTTTTTCAAAACCGGGCTGACGCAACAGCAGGCTAAAACGGAAGGGCTTACCGGTTTTCTTGTTGACCAGTTTCATATCGCGCAGTTCCCAGCCCGCCTCCTGCAACAGGGTCATGGATTCCCTCAGGGCCTTGCGGCGGCCATTTTCCTGGTCATAATCGGGCAGGGTATAGGGTTTGGTAAACAGGTCCGGCGGTAACTGGTCACGATATTTGTTTAAAATATCAAGTTCCTCGCCTTTGGGCAGCCCAGAAGATGCCAGTTCAGAATTGACAAAATAGCTGTTGGTCCGCTGATAGGCACCATAAAACATCGCCCGGTTCAGCCATTGAAAATCCATCGCATATTGCAGGGCACGGCGCACGCGATGATCGGCAAATATCGGACGGCGTACATTCATGACAAAGCCCTGCATCCCGCGCGATTGATGATTGGGGATCAGTTCCTTTTTGATATTACCGTTGCGAATGGCGGGCTTGTCATAGCCGACGGCCCATTCTCGCGATGAATGTTCACTGCGGTAATAATATTCACCAGCAAAAAAGGCCTGCCGTTCCACATCAAGATCGCGGTAATAGTCATAACGAATGGTATCAAAATTATACATGCCCTTGACCGAGGGCAGGTCCTTGGCCCAGTAATTTTTCACCCGTTCATAAGTAATTTGGCGGCCGGGCTCAAAATTCTTGATGGTATAAGGACCACTGCCCAACGGGATATCAAAGGTGGTTTTATTAAAATCGCGGTCTTTCCAATAATGCTTTGGCAGAACCGGCACCTGCCCCAAAATCAGCGGAAGTTCAAGATTATCGCCCGGTTTGAAAACAAATTTGACGGTCAGGTCATCGAGTTTTTCCACATGATCGACCGACGCATAATATTGCCGGTAAAGCGGGCTTCCCTTTTCGATCAGCGTATTGAACGAAAAAATCACATCATCGGCGGTGATCGGCGTATCGTCCTGGAACCGCGCCTTGGGATTGATAAAAAAGGTTATGTAGGAACGGTCTTTGGGCACCTCGACCTTTTCCGCCACCAGGCCATATTCCGAAAACGGTTCATCCAGGCTGCTAACCAGCAGGGTATCGTACATCATACCCAGGCCAATCGCGGGCGTTCCCTTTAAAATAAAAGGATTAAGCGAATCAAACGACCCGTGCCAGCTGTCGCGCAGGGTGCCGCCCTTGGGCGCGTCAGGATTAACATAGTCAAAATGGGTAAAACCGGGGCCGTATTTCAAATCGCCATACAGAGAAATGGCATATTCAGGCCGCGCCAGGCTGGCCAGCGGCTCTTCACTCACGGCAATTGTCGGGGCGGGGGTAATGTTTGGTTTTGCTTCCGTCGCATAGGCACCGCCTGCAGAGAACACGGCAATACAAACGGCCAAAACCGCACCAGTGATCCCAACAAGGCCTTTATGCCTGCAAGCATCCGCCCGGACCACCACACCTGTCGTTTTATTCATCAAATTAACCGTCTTTTCCAATGATCGCGGTTTAATGCCAGACATGGCCTGTCGCCGAAGGTGCCATAATGACGAACAAAAGACCTTCATTTCAAGGCATCATAACGTACTACACCTGTTTTTGAACAGTTTTGCGCCTTGTGGTTTCAACATCAATCTCGCTCATCAACCAATCCCGAAACGCCCGGACCTTTCGGCGCTCCAGCCGGCCATCCGGGTAACACAACGAATAGGCATAGGGGCTGTCCACCGGCAGATCAAACGGCACCATCAACCGTTTGGTAACAACATATTCGCCGATCATGGCGGGGTCGGATATCACCACACCAAAACCACTGGCCGCCGCCTCCATGGCCATATCAAGTGTAGCAAAAACTGGCCCCCTGTCGGCGTCCACCCCCTTGATCCCGGTACCGTTCAGCCAGATGCGCCAGTCCTCGCGCTGGGCCGAGCAATGCAACAAGGGCACATGTGCCAGATCTTCGGGTTTTGACAGTTGCTTGCTCAGACTGGGATGACATACCGGCAACAGGCGTTCACCGGTTAAAAATTCATGCACCAGCTGATCGCCTGGCGTATCGGCAAAGCGAATGGCAATGTCGGTTTCGGAAAAATCCACCGGCAGGCTGTCGTCGTTGAACGTGCCCAATTGCACCTGTAAATCCGGGTATTCCGCCTGAAACCGGCCCAGTCGCGGCACGATCCAGCGCATGGCAAATGTCAACGGGGCCAGCACCCGCAACTGCGTGTCATCGGGCCGATCCTCAATGCGGGCAACCGCCGATTCGATGGCATCAAACGCATCGGTCAGCGAATTTAATAAAATACGCCCGGCGCGTGTGAGTTTTAATCGCCTGTGATGACGTTCAAACAATTTACGCCCCAAGACATCCTCCAGATGCTGCACCTGGCGGCTGATCGCGCCCTGGGTAACATTAAGTTCTTGTGATGCTTTGGTAAAACTTTCGCGACGCCCTGCCACTTCAAAAGCCCGCAAGGCGTTCAACGGCAAGGGACGGCGTTTCATGACAGGTCCTTTTGCATGAGTTTATGTAATGCAATGATGCCAAAATATGGTTTGAGAACAAACAAAAATCGGCGTAACCCTGAGTTTAACTAAATGACATTCATGGCCGCATCCCTTGAGAAAGCCGCCAAAAAGTTGAAGGACAGCAATTATGGTAGCGATCACCAAGAACACCGCCGCATTCACCGCAGCGCGCCCGCGCAACAATGACACCGCAGCGCGCCTG
Source organism: Thalassospira sp. TSL5-1 (assembly GCF_001907695.1). Classification (NCBI taxonomy): domain Bacteria; kingdom Pseudomonadati; phylum Pseudomonadota; class Alphaproteobacteria; order Rhodospirillales; family Thalassospiraceae; genus Thalassospira; species Thalassospira sp. TSL5-1. Next base: position 520,849 of record NZ_KV880638.1, on the reverse strand, counting down.
TTTGATCTGCCGCGCCAGTGGGCCGCGCGCCTGACTTTGCGCAACCGTCTGGCCCATATGGATGCGCATCTTTTGCGCGACATTGGCTTTGAACCGGGCGATGCACGCTTTGAAGCCAGCAAACCTTTTTGGCGGGCCTAACCGGCCCTGCCTTGCAACGGGTGATCCTGTTGCCGACCGGAGCGGGTCGCAAACCGTTTCAGAACTGACAAACCGGAACTTTAAAATGTCTCCCCGATTTTTCCGCCCGCAGGGCGTTCTTTCTTTCCCCCTGCAGGTTATTGATGCCCTTCTGCATATTTTCTCTCATTCGCAGCCGCGCATCAAATACTGAATAAAAAGACCCTTTACGGCCATTAAGGCCGGTCATCGCACGATGACCGGCTTTTTGTGCTGCCTGTTCCCTGTTCCCCTGTTTACCCGCCAGGCTGGCGAACAAACATCAGATTGGCCGCCGAAAGCACTGAAAACAGCGCCACAAGCTGGGCATAAAAGGAGGGAGCATCAGGCACCGGATCAAATGACTGGCGGATATCTTCAAATGATCTCACGCCATCAATACGTGATATTATTGCGGGGCTTGCCGGAGGCAGCTTGCAGGAAACCGAAAAGCCATTGAAATTGATTTTGATCTGCCCGCTTTTTGCCACCGATGCCGCCAGCTTTGCCCCGTCAATCCGCCCCAGATAGGGGATCATGCCTGCTGCCGCCTGCCCGGCACTTGCATCCGTGCGGGTTTTCACTATCGCCTTTTGTCCCTGCAGGGTCATGGCTGGAACTGCGGTTTTATTTTCGGCCTTCACCACATAAAAAATATGCTTGGTAATATTGCCTGCCAGCAGTTCGGCCATTGCATGGCGCACCTGCGGGGCCAAACCGGCCATCTGTTTACGAATGGCGGGATTGGCGGCATAGATCACCGGGTCATAACGCAAAGGTTCGACAAAACTTTGCAACCTTAACCCGGCCTGTTTGACAAAGTCATAGACCTCATCCACCCGATAGGCGCGGTCCTGCTGATGCAGCAACAAATCGTAAAAACCGGCATCGCCGCCCTGGAGATGGTCATTCACAAACGGATTACGCTTCAGCCAATTGGTGGGCGGCAAACTTTCAAACAGGGCCTTGCCGGTTTCCAGCCGGGGGCGCCCGCCCGCCTCGGCCGACAGGCGCTGCATCATTTCCTGCATATGATACACCCCCGTCCGCCCCAGCGTCGCATAAACCATCAGGCCCATGCCGCCGCCCGGCTTCAGGCTGTGGGCCAATGCACGCAAACCGGCATCAGGGTCGGGCAAATGATGTAGCACCCCGCAACAATCAATATAATCAAACGGGCCATATTCCGCCGCCAGATCAACAAACGACCCCGTAACAAACGTCACGTTTTCAAGGCCCCGGCGGGCAATGCGGGCCTCGGCAATTTTGCGCGAGGCTTCGGACAAATCAATATAGATGATTTCCGCATTTGCGCCGCGATCCCGCGCCTGCTGTGCCAGCATCACCACTGCATCGCCCGTGCCACCCCCAGCCACCAGAATACGCACCGGCGTGCCATTTTCCCCAGGGTCCTGCCCGCCAAAAACAAAATGCACCACCTCGCCCCAATCCCCGGGTGATCCGGCAATCAGGCGCTGGTCTTCTTCCTCGGCGCGGCGCTCAGGATAGGGAAAGGTTTCATATTGGTCGCGGGTGCGGCTGGTATTTTGTTTACGGGGGGGCTTCAACCGATTCATTCGTCCGCTTTCGTCAGAAAACACCATCAGGCTGACCGGTTTGCGCGGTCATCAGGAAATATATGGTCGGCATGCCCCAATGGGGTGCCTGCCATCGCCGGTAAGGTCCCCCGTTTTCACAGTTTTGGCAACCCTGCATAACGGGCGGATGCAGAACCGGCAAAACGACCGGTTTATTGCCCCATAATCGCAAAAACCGGCATCAGCTTGCAGGCGCGCGGCACAAAATCACCATTTTACTGGTTGCTGTTCTTTCGCGCAGGGCGGCAAAGGCCTTGGGCACATCTGCCAGGGGAAAACGCCGCGAAATTGACGGCGTGATATTTCCCGCCGCCAGATTATCAAGCAGTTCAGCCATGCCCTGGCGGGCGATTTCGGGATTTTGATCCAGATAGGCCCCAAAATAGAACCCTAAAACGGCAAGATTTTTGACCAGCAGGATATTAGCAGGAATTTGCGGAATATCGCCACTGGCAAAGCCGATCACCAGCAAACGTCCCCCCGGTGCCGTGCACCGCAGTGACTGGCTGAAAACATCGCCCCCAACCGGGTCATAAACCACATCCACCCCGGCATGCCAGCCCTGCCGCTGGCAGATTTCGCGCACAGATGTAGTAATATCGGCTGATTTGTAATCAATGACAAAATCCGCCCCGTGCTGACGGGCAATTTCGCATTTTTCGGGGCCACCGGCCGTGGCAATCACACGGGCACCCAGTATTTTGGCGCATTCAACCGCCGTAATACCCACCCCACCCGCAGCACCATGCACCAGAACAACCTCGCCACCTTGAACATTGGCGCGATATTTCAAGGCGAACCACGATGTACCGTAAGTGATTTGAAATGCGGCGGCATCCTCGAAACTGACACCATCGGGTATGGGAATGATGCGGTCGGCCGGAAGGGTGATTTTTTCGGCGAAACCGCCATACGGGGCCATTGCCATCACCCGCTGGCCCTTTAGTCCGGCATCCACACCCTCCCCCGTAACCGATACCACACCGGCAATTTCAAAGCCCGGCACAAAGGGAAATTCGGGTTTCTGCTGATATTTTCCGGCAATGATCAGGGTATCGGCAAAATTGACGCCACAGGCATGAACATCAATCACCACCTCGCCCGCAGCGGCAACCGGATCATCGACGGTACGCATGACAGGATCGGTATCGATTTTTTCACACATCATGGCCCGCATCGATTTTCTCCGCCTGTTGGTGGGATGAAGGGGAAAGAGGATGGCACTTGTGCTCTGATGGAAAATCCATCCACTGACACGTCATCATGCCACGGCTCAAAGACGCTGCGAAGCATCTATCTGCCCCCGACTTCCCGCCAGCGATCAAAGAAGATCAGAAAAATTTCGCCCGTTTTTTGGGTCGGCCAAGAAAACTGAGCAACACGCCAGGCACCAGCAATAATAAAAATGCCGGCAACAATAATCCTGGCACAAACACCTTGTCCCAAAGCCAGCTTGAGAGATAACGCTCGACCAGCGCCTGAAGCAGGTTAAGGCTTCCCGGATCCAGCCGATACCATAGCTCGCCGCCTGCAACGAAACGCAAGGTTCCGGTTTGCAGCGCAGTGACCCCATCTCCGACCAGCACAGCCAGACAGGCAAACAATAGCAGCCAGCCCAACAGCCTGAAAAACCACATACCTTTCTCCGCCTTATCGGCTTCAAACTTTCCGGTTTCGATATAATTGGCGCTAACGTAACGGGTTTTGTGCCCTGCCGTAAAGGGAAAGCATATAACCCAGCGTCCCGATTGCCATGAAAATACGGCGAACATTTGTTTGCAAAGGCAACGCAGGATCAAACCCACAATAAAAAACCGTTTTTTCGCATCCAGGAGGCAAAAAAGCAGTCTGGCGAAGAAAGGTGAAAAAAACGTCACACTTCCCCGAATTTGGCCTTGTCATTGCGAAGTCTGTCGGCTAATGTCCGCCCGCTTTTGCGATATCAAGTATCGCCTGTGGAGAGGTGGCCGAGTGGTTTAAGGCGCACGCCTGGAAAGCGTGTTGGGGTGTAAGCCCCTCAGGGGTTCGAATCCCCTCCTCTCTGCCACGCATCTGTTATTTTCCCTATATCACTCCTCATAGAGTCTTTTTTGACAGCGACTTACCGCAGTTTGTTAACGAAACGCTGCCATTGACGCATTTTGTGCGTTCCTCGGGTGATTTTGGCATTACCCCCCAAGTAAAATGAATTTATTTCAATATTTTAAGAGAAAAACATAACCCTTTTTCTCATTTTTTCGGAACGTCCAGGCTGCCATATCGTTGAAACGGCATAACGCTCGAACATCAGATGAAAGGAGAGACGTTATGCCTGCAATTGATACTGCAAAAATCCTGATCCTTGCGACGGACGGTTACGAACGGTCCGAACTGCGCGTGCCGCTTGAAAAGCTGGGCAATCACGGGGCTGATGTCAAAATCGCTTCGCTGAAGGCTGGCAGCATCAAAAGCTGGGACAAAACCGATTGGGGCGACAGTGTCGATGTTGACCTTGAGGTCAAGGATGTGGACATCAAGGATTACGACGCCCTTGTGATCCCGGGCGGGCAGATCAACCCGGACCTGTTGCGCATGAATGAAGGGGCGGTTTCGCTGGTACGCGAATTTGTCGCATCGGGCAAACCTGTCGCCGCCATTTGCCACGGCCCCTGGCTTCTGGTCGAGGCTGATGCCCTGCGCGGTCGCAAGGCAACGTCCTATCCCTCTGTCAAAACCGACCTTCTGAATGCCGGTGCGGTCTGGCAGAATGAAGCTGTGGTTTGTGACCAGGGCATTATTACCTCGCGCAACCCCAATGACCTTGATGCCTTTGTCGGCAAAATTGTCAAGGAAGTAAGCGAAGGCACCCATCACCGTCGCGCGGCCTAATTAACGGGCCCATCCATACCTTATATAAGTATGGATATAACGACGCCTGATAAACCGACATTGCATTTACCCGTCCCCGACACTGTCAGGGACGGGTTTTTATGTGTGGAAAGCGATTGATTTTGGCAATCAGTAGGCAAACGCCCCGTGCCGTTAAATTTCCGGCCCTTTGCTAAAATCAATATCGGCAAAGGCGGCCTCGTGTTCCGCCTTTCTATCGCGCGCACCTGCTGGCGTTTCTGATCCCGCGCCATACTCCGCCATCACCTGATATACCGGGCCCTCATGGGTCGAGATCGACTGATACAGGCAAAAATGGTCAACATGGAACACCCGGCTGGTCACATCGGCATGGTCCACCACGGCCTGCTCTACCACGGCCCGATGTGCCGTGCGGTTGCGCCCCAGCGTGATATGCGGGGTAAATTTACGGACTTCCAGCCGACCAGACAGGTCCTCACATGCCAGCAGGGCACTTTCAACCCGCCCGGCCAATTGGCCCAAAAGCGGCTGGCTTTGCACTGCTGCCCACAAAATGCGGGCTTTTTTATCGGTGCCAAACATATCAAGCCCGGCGATTTTAAGATCAAACCCGTCAAAGGCGACAGACATCAGTGCCGCGTCAATGCTGGCGGCCAGATGACGATCCTCGACCTCGCCAATGAATTTGAGGGTCAGGTGCATGTTTTCCGGTGTTTGAGCTTCCAGCCCGCGAATGGCGCGGGCAATGGGATAGAGGTCTTCGGCAATATCAGCCGGAATGGGGATGCCGACAAAAAGGCGCATCATCACCCTCGTTTGTTCGTGAAGTGGAAAAACCGGCAGCGAGATTTTAACCCCGCCCCAATGGCAAGGCTGTTCACGCGCGGTTATGAAGCTGGCGGCGGGCTGACCTTGGCAACACCACCGGGAAGCGGGACAAAATCGTCTTCGCCGGGAACCGGGTCAAAATGCCGGTTTTGCCAGTCATCCTTCGCCTTCTGAATACGGTCCTTACGGGAGGAGACAAAATTCCACCAGATATGCCGATGCCCGAGCGGCAAGCCCCCCAGCAACATCACCCGACAGTGATTTTCAGCGACAATATCGGGAATTTCCTCTGGCGCGATATAAACGAAACTGAACGCTTCGTGATGCACGCCATCTACCCGCAAGCTGCCCTCGATAATATAAAGAGCGGCCTCCTGATTTTCGCCGGGCAATAAAAGCTGTGCCCCGCCATCCATATGCACATCGAGGTAAAACAGCTTTGATTTGACCGGCACAGGCGCTGTTTGACCAAAGGCCTCGCCAGCGATCAGGCGCATATGCAGGCCCGCTTCGTGAATCACCGGCAAGTCTTCCTTGCGGATATGGGTAAAATCGGGCGCGCAGTCTTCCTCGGCTTCGGGCAGGGCAACCCATAACTGCAACCCATGCAAATCATGGTCGGAATGGCGCAAGTCTGATGTTTCGCGTTCGGAATGGACAATACCGCGTCCCGCTGTCATCCAGTTCAAGTCACCGGGCGATATTTCCAGTTTATTGCCCAGACTGTCATGATGCAGAATTCGGCCTTCAAACAAATATGTCACCGTCGCCAGGCCAATATGCGGATGGGGCGGCACGTCAATGCCATTTCCCGCCTCGAAGCTGACGGGACCCATATGGTCAAAAAACACAAATGGCCCGACCGAGCGGCATGCGCGCTGCGGCAAAAGGCGCCGCACGGACATCCCCTCCAGGTCGGTTTCCTTCCCTGAAATGACAACGACCATACGACGCCTCCTGTTATCCGGTGTGGCCTGGCGGCCTTCATGCCGCCAGGCATATAATCCGATACTGGTCTGTTACCTGCCGACTTACGGGCAGGGATTGGGCCAGCGGGTCTGGATGTTTTCAATTTCGGCCAGCACTTCGTCGGACAGCGTGATATGGGCCGAACCGATATTGGTTTTAAGATGTTCCATCGAGGTGGCACCGATAATGTTCGCTGTCAGGAACGGGCGCGAATTGACATAGGCCAGTGCCATCTGACAGGGATCAAGCCCGTTATCCTGTGCCAGTTTGACATAGGCTTCGGTCGCCTTGACGCCATTTTCCTTAAGGTAACGGCCAAAATATTCTGGCCACAGGGTGCTGCGCGCGCCTTCCGGCCGGGCCCCGTTCAGATATTTGCCCGACAATGCCCCGCCACCCAGTGGCGAATAGGCCAGCAAACCGGCATCTTCGCGAATGGAGCATTCAGCCAGGCCAACTTCATAGCTGCGATTGATCAAGCTATAGGGGTTCTGAACCGAAACCACACGCGGCCAGCCGTTCTTTTCGGCCAGCTCCAGGAACTTCATCAAGCCCCACGGAGTTTCGTTCGACAGGCCAATATGGCGCACCTTGCCTGCCTTGACGATTTCATCAAGGGCGGAAAGGGTTTCTTCGATTGGTACGAAATCTTCGTTTTCGTCATGCTCGTAGCCCAATTTGCCAAAGAAATTGCAGTTACGATCCGGCCAATGCAGCTGATAAAGATCGAGATAATCGGTTTTCAAACGTGACAGCGAGCCATCAATCGCAGCGAAAATCTGATCGCGGGTCAGGCGTGGCCCACCCCGGACATAGGGAAAGCGATCACCGGGGCCAACAATTTTGCTGGCAATGACCAAATCATCACGCTTGCCGCGCTTTTCCAGCCAGTTACCAATGATGGTTTCGGTACGGCTGAAGGTTTCTTCCATCACCGGCACCGGATACATTTCGGCGGTATCAATAAAGTTAATCTCGTTGCCAACGGCATAATCAAGCTGCTCAAAGGCTTCGTCCTGGGTATTTTGCTGCCCCCAGGTCATGGTTCCAAGGCAGATAACGCTGACATTAATGTCAGTACGGCCCAAACGGCGGTATTCCATACTAAAAGTCCCCTGTTGGTGGCCCTGACGGTGGGCCACTTCATTTTGGAAATAGTGTGAATATATCCTGCCGCGCAAACAATGAAACCGCTTCCGCCAATTTTTCGCGATATTCCACTGTCTTGTCACATGAAAAGGGTCAAAACACCCGTATAGGCGTAAAAACGGTCATTACAAATTTCTCCATTTCCGTAAAACCCGGTTAAGGGGAGATCCCCCAGTTCTTCCTGAATGATCATCATTTCGCGGTTTTCGGTACCAAACAGATGCGGCCCACGGGCAACACAGCTGCAATAAATTGCCCCACGCGGACGGGCAGGCAGGCGGCGCTGCAAATCGGCCAGCATGCGGCGCAAATCCTGTTCGGCAGTGGTACTATCGCGGCGGACAAAGCGCACGGCATCGCCGGGGCGGGCATCGTCATTAACAGCCATCAGGTTATTTTGCGGATCAACCCCCATCACATTGCGCACGACAAAATCGCCGGTATCCGTGCCAGGTACCATAAAGGCAATATGATAGCGCCCGGTGGCAACCTGCGCACTTGCGGCATTTGCATTACTTTCTGCGCCGGGCTGGGTGGAAATGCCATTTTCGTCGCTGGCAAGTTCGTCGGAAAAAACCTGATAGGCCGGTTTGTCATCCAGCATGGCGATGATGCCTCCCCGTCCCTCGGTCACGCGGTGCACCGGGCCAATCGGCGAACACGCCTGGCTTAAACCGACCTGAACCAGTGTATCGCTGGCAAACAAAACACCCGACAGGCCGCCATGTGTAACCCGGTTGGCAATTTGCGGCCCCCCCTTGTCTCCACCGGCGCCAACACCGCCAACCAGATAGGTCGATCCGACACGGGCAAGTTCAGGTAACAGCTTCAGAGCCTCGGGCACACCGGGGTCGGCATGAACCACGCCGAACAGCGGCTCAAGACGGGCAATTGCCTCTTGCAGGGAGATATCGTCAATGTCGCCTTCACTGCGAATGGGATCAAAGATATGGAACTGGTCGGGATCCAGCGGGGCAATCATCACCGAGGCCGCCGGCACACCAAAATAGGCCCGGCCCGGCCCGCAGACCCCCACGCCAGATGTGCCAACCCAAAATTCAACACCCAGGCGAGACCGTAAAAATGTCAGCATGCTGCCCATGTCGGCGGCAAGAGGTTCGGAGACATATAAAAAGGCCAGACCATCGGGAATCTCGCCCTGACGTTCGAGCTTTTCGGCCAGCTCTGACGAAATAGCGGCCCAGTGTTCGCCACTGGCATGTGCGGCAATAAACGCGGTTGTCATGGTTCCCCCCTTTGCGCTGCCATCCATTGCATCTTCAAGGTCATCCCTTCATTGCATGACATGGCGGCATGTTTATGACATCCCAGGCTTTATCAGTGCCGGTACCGACGGCGCCCTTTAACCGTCAACGTCTCCAGAGTCCGTACCTGATTAATATGAGCAAGTATGCTGCCTTACCCGACATGACGCCGCAACAGCTCCATTGCGGCATTTAACTGCGTCATGCGCTGATGGGAGCCATAATTGCTATCGGGATGGTGAATGGCCGCCAACACCCGGTATTTACTGCGAATGGCCTTAAGGTCCGGCCGCGCACCCGGAGCGAAGCCCATAACATGCAGGGCATCGTTATAGGTACTCACCCCGCGATCCAGCGGATCAAAGGCCAGATTATGGACAATCTGGCGCAGCCTTTCGACTTCCTCGCGCGATTGAATCAATTCGGCGGGGGGCTGGGCAATGCGCTTTTTCAGATCAGCAATTTCCTGCAGGGCGCGTTTTTCCGCAGCGACAATATCGGCCCGGTCCACCCGAATGCGCACATGGCCGCCCTCAAAATCCAGCGCCATTTTCAAGGCCTTACGCACCGTTGCAATGCTATAACCCGATGGCAGCCGAAGCTGCAGCCTTGGTTTGCGTCGCCACGGCCGCCCTTCGGCCGGGCCGGATTTCAAAACAATGGTTTCCCGGTCACCCGGTGGCGGATCGCCAGGATCATCGTAAGACTCAATCACATCCTGGGGGACAATCAACATGACAGAACGCGCCAGGTCGGCAGCATTAACCTCGCGGCGGCTAGCAAGATCCAGAACCGCATCGCGAAAAACGCTGGCACAGGGAATGGTATAAGACTGTTTGACGGTTGGCGACGCCATAAGGACCCTTAATCCTGAAACCCGGAGGGATGACGGTTACGTAGCGGCAAACCTGCCCCGCCACGCCCGTTACGTGTCTGGGCGAAAGTTTAGGGGACGGTGTTTTACGGCGCAACTACAAAAGTTGATAAAATCGAATCGTTTCCGAGTCAATTTTCGGCCGTCTCTCTTTGTTTCACAGAAAAATATTGTCATACACGTCTGGCGAGATAGAGATAACACATTGAAATAAAACCATTATTTTTAAAATCACGCACCAATTAAGCGCATTCTGGAAATGCATAACAAAAAGTTAACGCCACCTGCTCAAGCCATGCAACGCTGCCAAAAACGATCCGAAACACCGCATCATACTTACTTTTTATTACATAAAATCAGTATGTTATCTGGATTTAACAAAGAGCGGATCAGCATCGAACCCAAAAGGACATCAGAACAGGAATTTGTTTCGGTTTGCGGTCAAATTTTGGAAAATTTGCAGCCAAAAGACACTGAATCCGCGTTGCTAAAACTCAAAATCTACGAATGCAGTTAACGCCCTTGGGGCTGGTATGCGGGAGAAAGTAAACAAGGTATTAACAGCCCCAATTTCAAGACTAAAATCGGAATTTTTTGCCGGTTTTTTCTAAATTTTCAACAATTCGACTCTTGATTTTTGACATTTAAGTCATTGAAATTAAAATAATAAAATGAAAACCGACACATCTCAACCTTTATATTCATAAAACAGAATATAAATATTTCGATCCCGTTACAAAAACTATCTACTTTTGCAGTTTTTTATCCAGCGCAGAACGAAAATTTTCTCTTTTCGCTCTCTTGAAATATGATTCCAGATACAATTTCGCAGATAAGCCTTTAATCAGGCATCGTTTTCCAATTATGCGCTGGCGCGAGCCATGCGTTTTTGACCTGAAAACAACGGCCCACAGGCCATTTGACCCTTCGCAAAAATGGTAAGGATGCCAACCAGCGAAGCAAAAGATAGAATTATCTTATTTAAAACAAATACTTAAATAAAATCCCGTGAAGCTGTCTGTCATTTGATAGCAAACCAAGCCTGCCGGGCCACGCGGTCATGCCGGGTCGTCACACGAAAACCGGCATTTTGCCCATAAGTACCGGAAAACGCCCAAAGCAGCCGTGCGCGGCCTGTAAATGGCAGCGTCGCCTGTTTTAAGGCGTTAAAAGCAGCGATCTAAAATACTGTTAAATCACAGCATGTTAGCGGGGAAGAGCATCCAAAATTGCCGGGGTGATTTTTTCCACAATCACATCCACCCCTTTGGCATTGGGGTGCATGCCGTCCTGCTGGTTCAGGGACGGGTTGGCCGCAACCCCGTCAAGGAAGAACGGATAAAGCGGCAGATCGTATTTTTGCGCCAGATCAGGATAAATTGCATTAAATTCCTGACCATATTCCTTGCCCATATTGGGCGGCGCCATCATGCCGACCAGCAATATGGCCGTCTTTTGCGCCTGCAATTTTTGAATGATCTGTTCCAGGTTTTTGCGGGTTTGCGCCGGTTCCACACCGCGCAGGGCATCATTTGCCCCCAGCTCCAACACAACCAGGTCCGGTTTATCCACCATTGCCCAATCCAGCCGCGCCAGCCCCGCCGCCGTGGTATCACCAGAAACACCACTATTAATCACACGGGCGCTAACCCCGGCCTTTTTAAGGGATGCCGCCAGATTTGGGGCAAATCCATCCTGTTCAGGCAGGCCATAACCGGCAATTAAACTGTCACCAAACAGGACAATCGTTGGGTCCGATGGCTGCGCATCGGATTTACCGGATGATTGCGCAAATGCCGGATGGAAAAAGATACAAACCGAAACGATTGCCAGCAGGCCAAACCCGACCCTGAATTGCCGGACAAAACTGCCGAAAAAATGATCAATCCCGCCCCAAATAGTGAAACTGTTAACACCGGGGCCTTGCCCCTCTGGCATGATTGATACATTTCTGCGGGTATTCATCGGCTTCCTCTTGTTATGCTGGCGCGATACCGGCTTGGCGAACGTTCATTCAATAGTTTGCACGGATTTCGATCGACGCAAGGGCCTTTTGCCCCTGTCACCTGCCAAACCCGCTGCTTTGGCGCAACCGGACTGGAATTTTCATGCGTGATACTGCTTCTGCCCCGTCTCTGTCTTCGACCGACCGTCAAACGCAATCGGATGCGCAATCATCGGCGGCACAGCTTCCCGTCAACGTCAAGGGGCTGAAGCTGAGTTTAAAAGGCCCGGCGGGTACGGTGGATATCCTTAAAAACATCGATCTTTCCATCCGCGCGGGCGAACGTGTCAGCCTGATCGGCCCATCAGGTTCCGGCAAAACATCGCTTTTGATGGTCATTGCCGGGCTGGAACAGGCCCAGGAGGGTACCCTTGAAATTTGCGGCCATAATTTGCGCACCCTGAGCGAAGACGGACTGGCCTTATTCCGTCGTCATCATGTCGGCATTGTTTTTCAGGATTTTCATCTGGTCCCCTCCATGAGTGCGCTTGAAAACGTTGCTCTGCCCATGGAATTTGCCGGGCGCAGCGACGCCTTTGAACGGGCCCGCGAAGAATTGACCGCTGTGGGCCTGGGCCACCGGATGGATCATTATCCCGGCCAGCTTAGTGGTGGGGAGCAACAGCGCGTTGCCCTGGCCCGTGCGCTTGCGACCGACCCGGAACTGCTTTTGGCCGACGAACCCACCGGCAACCTGGACGGGAACACAGGCGAAACGATTATCCAACTGCTGTTTGATCTGGCCGCCAAGCGCGGATCAACCCTGTTATTGATCACCCATGATGAAGGCCTGGCATCGCGCTGTGACCGTTCTGTCACCATGCGCGATGGCGAGATTGTTTCGACCGGGGAATCAGCACAATGACCCCTCAAACCTCCCAACCCAATCAATGGGCGATGGCTTGGCGCGTGGCACGGCGCGAATTACGCGGCGGTTTGCGCGGCTTCTGGATTTTTCTCGCCTGCCTGGCGCTGGGCGTTGGCACCATTGCCGCTGTCGGAAACGTTTCGCAATCGGTTTTGGGTGCGCTGGAGCGCGATGGCCGCGCCCTTTTGGGCGGGGATATTGAAATTCAGCAGGTTAATATGCCTGCCAGCCCCGAGCAGCAAAGCTGGTTTGCCGACAATGCCGATCGCGTTGGCAAAATAGCCACCCTGCGCGCCACCGCCTATGGCAATGACCAGCGCCGCCTGGTCGAACTAAAGGCGGTGGATGACCAATACCCGCTTTTTGGACAGATTCAGTTGCAAAACGATACCCCATTTGCAGGTATTCTGAACCAGAAAGACGGCATTTGGGGCGGTGTTGCCGAGGCAGGCTTGCTTGAACGCCTGAACATAAAGGTCGGCGATAAGGTCAAATTAGGCGATATTGATGTCCAAATTCGCGGCGTGATTGCCAAGGAGCCGGATAAGGCGATTGGCTTTTTGAATTTCGGGCCGCGCCTGATGGTGTCCCTGCCGGCCCTGGCCGATACCGGGCTGATCGTGCCGGGCAGTCTGGTACATTATCATTATCTGATCGATCTGAAAAATAACGACAGCATTCAAGCCTTTCGCGACCGCTTGGACAAACAGTTTGCCAATGAAGGCTGGCGCGTGCGCGACACCAACAATGCCAGCCCCGGCCTGAAACGTTTTGTTGAACGCCTCACCCTGTTTTTAACTCTGGTGGGATTATCCGCCCTGCTGGTGGGGGGTATTGGCGTTGCCAATGCCGTGCGCAGCCATGTCGAAAGCAAAACATCGGTGATTGCCACCCTAAAATCCATTGGCGCGACACACGGGCTGGTTTTGCGCATCTATTTCCTGCAAATCCTGGTTATTGCCCTTTTGGGCATTGTCATTGGCCTGATCATCGGCGCGCTGGCCCCCATGCTGGTCGCCCCCATTCTGGCCGATAAACTGCCCATCGCGGTCACGGCCGCACCGGCCCTGCCCTCGCTGATGATTGCCACGGCGTTTGGTATTCTGACCACACTGGTCTTTGCCCTGCCATCGCTGCTGCGCGCGCGCGAAATTCCCGCCGCACGGCTGTTTCGATCCGGGGCCGGGTTAAATGGCGCGGGCGTTCGGCGCAAGGATGTGCCCCTGCTGGCCATTCCGCTGGCTTTGCTACTGATCCTGACCGTGGCAAGTGCGACGGATACCGCCATTGCGCTGGGCTTTGTCGGAGCATCCATAGCCGCCATCGCCATTTTTGTGCTGGCCGGGCGGATTGTCATATCGGTTTCAAAACGGTTAACCAAAGGCCGCAATGCCTTTACCCGCCTTGCCCTGGCAAACCTGCACCGGCCGGGCACCTCGACCGTGGCGGTGACGCTATCACTGGGGCTGGGATTAACGCTTCTCGTCACAATTGCCAGCATTGAAGGCAATTTGAACCACGAGATTCAGGACCGCCTGCCGAAATCCGCCCCGGCCTTTTTCTTTCTCGATATTCGTCCCGACCAGATGGATGATTTCCGTGCCGAGCTGACAAACCAGCCCGATGTTGGCAATGTTGAACAAACCCCGATGTTGCGCGGCCGGGTTGTGGCGCTAAACGGGGTGAATGCCAACGACGTTCCGCCTGGGGATGATCGCTGGTTTTTACGCGGCGACCGGGGCCTGACCTTTGCCCAAACCCCGCCGGAAGGCACGGTAATTACGCAGGGGAAATGGTGGCCGCGTGATTATGACAATGCACAAAAGCCGCTTGTGTCCCTAACGGCCGATATTGGGGCCAGCTTTAACCTGAAACCGGGCGACACCCTGACCGTCAATGTTTTGGGCCGCGACATTACCGCTGAAATTGCCAATCTGCGCGAGGTGGACTGGCAAAGCCTGCGCATGAATTTTGCCATGGTGTTTTCCCCCGGCCTGATCGACAAGGCCCCCTACAGTCTGATTGCAACGGCCCATATGCCGCCCAAAATGGAAGAACCTGTCGACCGGCTGATTGGCAAGGACTTCCCCAATGTTTCCGCCATTCGGGTGCGCGAGGCCCTGGAAGCCGCCAACACCATTTTGGCCGGGATCGGCATCGCGCTAAGTGCCACAAGCTCGATTGCCATTATTGCCGGGGTGCTGGTGCTGGCCGGGGCGGTGGCGGCCGGACGGCGCAAACGCATTTATGATGCGGTTGTGCTTAAAACCCTGGGCGCAACACGGGCCAACATCCTGTATGCCTATGCGCTGGAATACGGCATTTTGGGCCTGTCTACCGGCATTATTGCCGCGCTGTTTGGCAGTGCGGCGGCCTGGGCGGTGTTGGTGCTGGTGATGGGGGCAAGCTGGACCCTGCTGCCGCTGACCATTCTGGGGCCCATCCTCATCGGCCTGGCTGCAACCCTGACTGCCGGGTTCATTGGCACCTGGCATGCTTTGCGCAGCCCGGCGGCACCGATTTTGCGCAATGAATAATCGATACACAAACAAAACATAAAAACATAAAGGGCAGCGATCCTTCCGGCGCTGCCCTTTATCATTATTACCAGTTCAAAAACTCAGGCCATATCGCGCAACGCCCGCCGCACGATTTTACCCGTCGCCGTCATGGGCAGAGTATCGACAAAGGCAAATTCACGCGGATATTCATGCGCGCCCAACCGGGTACGGACAAACTCCGACAGGTCCTTTGTCAGACTTTCCGGGTCTGGTACTGAATCGTCTAACACCAGAAATGCCTTGATGATCTGCCCCCGTAACGGGTCTTCCTTGCCAATCACACCGGCCATCCGGACTGCCGGATGGGCAATCAGACAATCTTCGATTTCGCCGGGGCCAATGCGATAGCCCGCCGAGCTGATGACGTCATCCTCGCGTCCGACAAAGCGAATGAAACCATCTTCGCCCCGGGTACCCAAATCGCCCGTCACCAGCCAGTCCCCGATAAACTTGGCTTTGGTTGCGGCCTCGTTGCGCCAATAATGCAAAAACATCACCGGGTCCGGGCTGCGCACCGCGATCATGCCGACACGGCCCGATGCCATTTCGGCCCCGGTTTCATCGATAATGCTAATCTCGTGGCCGGGAACGGCACACCCCATACTACCCGCCTGTGTCACATTCAGGCTGTGGGCCGAACTAACAATCATGTTGCATTCCGTCTGGCCGTAAAATTCGTTAATCGTCAAACCAAAGGTCTCGCGCCCCCATTGCAGCATCTCTGCCCCCAGGGTTTCACCACCACTGGCGATTGTGCGCAAATCGCAACGATGTGCGTCAAGCTGTTCGGCCGGGGTGGCGCGCATCATTTTAAGGGCGGTTGGCGGCAAAAAGGCATTGCGCACGCCATATTCCGCCATCAGGGCGCAGGCCTGCTCGGCGCTGAATTTTTCAAACCGGTGGGCCACCACCGCCACCCCGTGATGCCAGGCCGGTAATAACACATCCAGCAAGCCGCCAATCCAGGCCCAGTCCGCCGGTGTCCATATCAGGTCGCCGGGCTGGGGAAACAGGTCGTGCGACATTTCAACACCGGGCAAATGCCCCAACAAAACCCGGTGGGCATGCAACGCGCCCTTGGGCTGGCCCGTGGTGCCCGATGTATAAATGATCAGGGCCGGGTCATCGGCACGGGTGGCAACCGGGGTAAAGTCATCGCTGGCTTCGTAACTGAGCGCTTTAAAATCCAGGCAATCATCGGGTTTGCCATCAATGACATAAACATGCTCGAGTGCTGGCAGCAAATCGCGGATCTCGGCAATTTTGCGCGCTCCGGCCAGGTCTGTTACCAGGGCGCGGGCGGCACAGTTGCCAAGCCGGTATTCCAGCGCATCGACCCCAAACAGGGTGAAAAGCGGTACGGCAATCGCGCCGAGCTTATAGGTCGCGATATGGGAAATGGCGGTTTCGGGGCATTGCGGCAGCAATATTGCCACCCTGTCGCCCCGCGTGATGCCATGCCGGGCCAATACGTTTGCGAAACGATTGGACAAACGGCGCATCTGGGCAAAGCTGTAATCCCGTCTTGTGCCATCCGCACGACGATGGATCAGTGCCAGCCGTGCCGGGTCATCGGCCCATTTGTCGCAGGCATCAACGCCGATATTGTAAAATTCGGGAATATCCCACGAAAACCCCCGGCATAGACCGGTATAATCAATTGCTGCGGGCAGCATGTTTCCCCCTGCCTGTTCCCGCCATGCCCTTTTCGGGTCTGTCATCTGGCGGATGTTTATTATCGCCCGCATCCTAAAATGGAATACAGGCAAGTGAAATGTCTTATTTGTTTTTCTAATATAAAACTAGCGTCAATTGGTTGGTGCCAGCATAAAGGTAAAATTGGCAGGCTGCCCCGCATCGCTGCGCGCGGTGCTGTGACACCCCAGGCAACTGCCAACGGCTTTATCCTGAATAAAACTTTCCATCGTCAGATTACTTAAAAAGCGCGGAACCTCGCCAACACCAAACGGTACCCCGCCGCCATTTCCGATCCATTGGGTGCCCACCAAAAAATAGTTGGTCCAAACCGATCCCTTTAATTCCGCGTGCCATTCTTCATTGGTTTTTTCCGTGCCTTCAAACACTTTCCAGCACCGCACCAGTTGCGATCGCGGTATGGCATCGCCCCACGCATT
The DNA here is from genome assembly GCF_001907695.1 of Thalassospira sp. TSL5-1. Lineage (NCBI taxonomy): Bacteria > Pseudomonadati > Pseudomonadota > Alphaproteobacteria > Rhodospirillales > Thalassospiraceae > Thalassospira > Thalassospira sp. TSL5-1. The sequence goes on along the minus strand of NZ_KV880638.1, from coordinate 503,588 downwards.
TACCGCGTAAGGCTGTTCTGCGCCCCATAGGGCCTTGCTGCTCACACCCTGATTAACAACTGAGGTTTCCAGCGAAGCCGGTTTCGCCGTTGATGGCGGCCTGAAAAGGTTAAATTGTTCTGGTTTGGCAATATCTGTTACCGGTGCAGCTACCGGGCGTTTGAAGGCAGGCTTCCCCTTTGTCACCCCCGGCAGATAGCACCCGTCGGGAAACAGGTTTTTGGCAATGAAGCTGTTGGGGCGGCGGGCATTTCCGGCCAGCGGTGCATTGGCAACATGTTCAAAGGTTGACCATATCCAACGATCCCCATTGCCGCTCACAACCCTTTGAACCAGGTGCATACCAATCAATCCGACATCTTCTTCAAGACACAGGGGATGCCCAGACAGGCTGTTTTGCCCGGCAACGAATATCCTGGCCTTACGGGTTAAAAAGGTGCTCTCTGGACCTTTCCCCGTGGCATCTTGCCCTTTTGGCAAAATGCGCCATGCCATTTTTACCAGAGTTGCCCCAGGCCCGATTGGCTGTTTCCCATGCGCCTGCTTCACAGCCGGAATAAGTCCGGTATCGGCAATACCGGTGCGTTGCGGAAACGAAATATCTTTGCCGCCTTCGGCAAAGCGCGCCCGCCCGGCAAAGCTCTCAAGGCCGTTGGCGCGGATATAATCCGCCGCCACCCTGTTCATGCGGGTTTCATACAGAACATAATTTCCCGCCTGATCAATCAGCACGTCCCCTGTCGCCTGATGATAGCCCTCAAGAAAAAGCCGGTTCGGCGCGGCGATTGCCAGGCTTTCATCATCGGCTACTAAGGGCAGGGTCGTCTTTGCGATTTTTCCGACGGCATCCGGGGTGCCCGCCAAACGGGCAAAGGTTGCCATATCCCCCTTGGCACAGGCCAGCCGCGCCTTTTGCACCACCGGATGGGATACTTCACCATGAATAAAACTGTCCCGGGGAATCAGTCGCTGCCAGCGGGGCATCCATTCCGGTACCGGGGTGCGTGCCGCCTGATAAGACACAGCCCGCCCTGCCCCGGTTGTCGGCCATGTCATGGCAATAAAAGCCTGCCAGGAAAAGCGATCAAACGGACGTTGGGATTCGGGCCCGACAAAGCGATAAATGAAATTGGCATCAAATTGCGCAATATCGGCAGGCAAAACCGGGCAGGGATGCGCTGACAGGGCGGAATCGGCGCAAAAATCACCGGCTGGATGATCACTTTGTTTTGAAGGGGGGCTGCCTGCCTGCGGTGCAGCCGCAACCGGCAAAACCGTAAAATTGCCCCAAAGCAAAATTCCCAGCGCGAATCCAAATGGAACCCCACGCCACGACTTTGACAAAAATCCCTTTATTTTCATATATATAGCCAAATCTCCGTCCCCCGGAAATTAAAGCAATCTTTCGATTTTCCCAACTATAGCGCGAAATTTCAGATCGCATTTATTTTGTCATAATTCCAAATGTGAACAAAATCACAAGGCCTTGATCCACTCTGGCGTTCAACGGCCTGCAAACATTGCTTTTCCGTCAAATCCTGCCATATTTTGACCAGTGATGGATTGTAGGATCAATCCCGCTCAAACTGGATCATATGAGGGAATTCAATGGCTTTCGAAACGCAACGACGTGGCTATTCTGTCTCGGCTGGCCAGTCGGCGGCCGACATTGATGCCGGTCTTCGGACCTATATGCTGCGCGTCTATAACTATATGGCGTCTGCGCTGGCCCTGACGGGGATCGTCGCGCTGGCCGCTGCAAGCAGCCCGGCTTTCATGCAGGCTGTGTTCGGCTCGGGTCTTTCCTGGGTCGTCATGCTGGCACCGTTTGCGCTGGTCTTGGTTCTTAGCTTTGGCATTCACAAAATGAGCATGCCTGCCGCACAGGCCGTGTTCTGGGCCTATGCCGCCCTGATGGGACTGTCGCTGTCCTCGATCTTTCTGGTGTATACCGGTGAAAGCATCGCGCGCACCTTCTTCATCACCGCAGGTACTTTTGGTGCCATGAGCCTTTATGGCTACACCACCAAAAAGGATCTGTCGGGTTGGGGTAGCTTCCTGTTCATGGGTTTGATCGGCCTGATCATTGCCAGCGTGGTTAACATCTTCCTTGGCAGCACGATGTTGCAGTTTGTCATTTCGGCCGCCGGTGTTCTGATCTTTACCGGTCTGACCGCTTATGACACCCAGCGCATCAAGGAAAGCTACTGGGAAGGTGACGACACCACCACCGCAGGCAAAAAGGCCATCTTTGGTGCCCTGCAGCTGTATCTCGATTTCATCAACCTGTTCATCATGCTGCTGCGTTTCTTTGGTAACGCACGCAACTAACAGGCCCGGTTCGGCGCGGGGCGCATTGTTTTCCATCCAGCGTCCCAGCCAACCCCGAAACACAAACACCCCCGCAAGCCCGGCTTGTGGGGGTGTTTTGTTTGGCGTTGGGTTCAGCTTAAAGCAATTTGTCTTTAATGCCACCTGACGAAAGGCAAATCGTTTTAGCTCGCGGCCTTGGCAGAGGGGGCGTTTCCCACGTTGGCTTCCACATCTTTACCATTGGCAGCCATTTCATGAATGGCGGCTTCAACGCGCATTTGCCCGCCCACGGCCGTGCGCGCGGCAGAGCGTGCACCGGCTTCCTCCAGATTTTGCTGTGCCTGGATGAAATTCATGCGGGCGGTGCGCAAAATACCAATATTACGGTCTTCACGGCCCTGCATCGCCTGCACCGTTGCCAAGGCAAACATGGCACGCCCCCACAAATACAAATTCTCGCGCCGGCCACAGACCTTTAACGTGGCCTGAAAAAAGGGAATGATATTTGCAAACTCGACCCCGGTTTTGATCAATTTACCGTGGGCGATCAACGCATCGCCCAGATGATAGGTAATCAGGCCATATAACACCGGGTGACTATTGGCTTCACAGACGCCCAAAGCCCGCCGCAAATAATTTACCGCCTGTTCTGCCAAATCATCATTACGGGTTTCACGGGCAAGGGCACAGCAGGCCTCACCCAGGCGCAGCAGACAAATGCTTTTGGTAACTGTCGCCCCGGCGGCATATTCAAAGCGATGCAACAAAATGCGCCATATATCCACCGCCATCATGGGAACCCGGCTGGCGGAACTGCCCAATGATGCCCAATTCAGCAAATGCCCATACAGGGCCAGCACCGCGACATGTTCGGCACGCAAATTTTCAACACCCGATGCCCCGGCCCGGGAAATATGCAGGGCCAGTGCATCCCGGTCCAGGGACGCATCACCGCCCAAACAGGCGGCAATCAGCGGCTCAATTGCTTCTGCCCCAAGCTGGCACCAACTACGATCGCCATTTTCGGCCAGGGCCAGGCAGGCTGTGGCATAGGCAAGGCTGGTCCCCTCGCCACATTCCTCAACAAAGTCTTGGTTGCGGATACGGTCCTGCTGTGCCTCCAATGCCTTTGCCAGCCGGGCGGCATTTTCACCGCGCAAAGCCGCACTATCGGCCCGGCCCAGACGTTCGGAAAGCAACAACAGCTTTAAGGCCTCGGCAAAATCCTCGGCCAGGGGCAAGGTAAAATCATATTTCTGGGCTAAAAACAGTTCATGAGGGGAAAAACCGTTCTGACGGCAGGCAAACCACAGGGATAAAGATTTCTGATCATCCGAAACATGGCCCCACACCAGGGATGTGCAATTCTGGCGCAAGGCGGCATTCCACGCCAGGCTTTGGGCGTCTCTGACAGCATAGAACGGGTCAGGGGTATCGCAACTGATAGAAATGCGGTGCGATACGGCAACGACATCATAATCGGGGAAATCAGCCAGCAGGGTTTTAAGGCTTGCGCCAAGATCAAGGCCTTCAAGCCCGAAATCGGCAACACCACACACGCCCTGCCCGTTTCCGCCATTTTGGTTGCCATCGGACACAAGCGTGCTTGGTGCCGTTTGCCCCGGCACCAAACCCAACATCGCCCTGATAACCAAACCCAGTGTTGACCAGAAACCGGCCATCCACCCCATTCCTTTTGGCAAGATATTGACATGCAATAGAAATCGCATCTGTAACCAATATCATCAGATGCCAACACCCAACCGTCAATTATGAATCGCCCGGAACCACCACATACTGAAGGTTAGGAAAGGAAGCAGAACCCGCGGGTAAATTTACCCCCAGGGGCGCTGGCGCCTGCGGGGCTGGCTATGGGGCGATCCTGCCATCTCACGCAATTTGGCAATCCGGTTTTCCATTGACGGGTGGGTGGCAAACAGATTGTCCATGCCCTTGCCCGACAGGGGATTGGCAATATACATATGCGCGGTTGCCGGGTTCCGTTCGGCATCGGGGTTGGGCACACTATGCACCCCGTGATCCAGCCGTGCCAGCGCATCAGCCAGCCAAAGCGGATGCCCGCAAATTTCCGCCCCGATCCGGTCGGCTTCATATTCGCGGGTGCGCGATATTGCCATTTGTACCAAGCCAGCGGCCAGCGGGGCCAGCAAGGCCATCAAAATCATACCAAAGCCGCCCAGCGGGTTATTGTTGTTTTCGCGATGCCCCCCAAAGATACCGGCAAACATGGCAAAATTTGCCAGCGCCGAAATGGCGCCTGCCAGCGTTGCCGTAATGGTCATGGTCAGGGTATCGCGGTTTTTAACATGGGCCAACTCGTGGGCCATCACCCCGGCAATCTGATTGGCATTCAACAACTGCAACAGCCCGGTGGTGGCTGCAACCGCCGCATGTTCGGGGTTGCGCCCGGTCGCAAAGGCATTGGGCTGGGGATTGTCGATGATATAAACCTTGGGCATAGGCAGTTCCGCACGCTGTGCCAACTGGCGCACAATACCCACCAGTTCGGGGGCGGTGTTTTCATCGACCTCTTGCGCACGGCGCATGCGCAGCACCATGCTATCGGAATTCCAATAGGCAAAAATATTCATGCCACCGGCAAATAACAGCGCAATGATCATACCCTGCTGGCCGCCAATCATCATGCCGACCACGCCAAAAAGCGCGGTAATCCCCGCCAGCAGCATTCCGGTCCGCACATAATTCATTCTGGTCTTCCTCCATTCGGCTTATCGACCAGAAGATAGGTTATTTCAAAAATGGCACAAGCCATCACGGTACCGAATGTGACATAGGTCGCAAATCCCCCTCAAAGCCCGGAAACCGCCGCTTTTATGCCCAAAACAAAACGGGGGCGATCAAACCGCCCCCGCTTCGTTCATGTATAAAATGACCGATATGCCACTTACCCGCCAATCAGGCTTCTGATCTGACGGTTGGCAACCGTGATCATGGCAAGATCGATCTGGCCAACAGCACGCAGTTCATCAATCAACTCGTCACACCGCTGCGTACCGCGTTTATGATTTTCCACCCATTTTTCAACGGCATCGGCACCGATGGCACCTTCACTGTCTTCGCTCAGAACCACCCGGGTCAGTTCGCGCTGATGACCAAACAGGTCATCAATCGCGGCATTGCGGGCCAGTTTCTGCCAATGGGTTTCGGCTTCAACCGAATCGGCTGCCGTGCGCAAAAGACCCAACTGGAAGCGCGCGCCAACCGCAAAATAGGTCGCTCCCACTTCCAGAACGTCGCGTTCGGAAGCCTCGGCAATGCGAACGATATCGCAAACCGCAACCATCTGCTGCATCGCCGCCACACGTTTTGCCAAATCCAAAGGCACATTCTGCTTTTTCAGATGATCGACACGGTGCTTAAGCGTGCTGCGAATGGCCGCATCGCCCGGAATGATCTCGTCAAAAGCTTCGATCACACGGGTGACTTGCGGACGGAAACGCTCGATTTTCTCGCCCACATTCAGTTCTTCGCAATGCCGCAGGAACCACAATGTCACGTCTTCGACCATGCGGCCGACATCCTTGAACATTTCGGTCTGTACCTGGGCCGCAACGACATTATCCAGATCTTCGATCCCGGCCCAGATTTCACGCAGACCAAACACCGCCCGCGTGATCAGATAACCGCGTGATACATCCACCGCCGAAAACCCGGTGGCTTCCATCATGTCATGCACAAACGTCCCGCCAACACGGTTGACCAGGCTGTTAATACCGACAGTGGCAATGATTTCACGCCGCAAACGATGATGCGACACTGCATCGGCGTATTTTTTACGCAGCGGGGTCGGGAAATAGCGCACCAGTTCCTCGACCAGGATCGGATCATCCGGCAAGTCGGAATTCAGCACTTCGTCATACAGCCACAATTTGGCATAGGGCATCAGCACCGAAATTTCCGGTCGGGTCAAACCTTCATGGGCATTGAAACGACGGGTGATTTCCTCTTCATCGGGCAAAAATTCAATTTCCCGATTAAGACGCCCTTCCCGTTCCAGCATGCGGATCAAACGCACCTGGGCATCAAGCGCATCGCCTCCGCCGGCATAGATGTTGGAAATGGCCTGGCTTTGCACATAATTATCGCGCTGAACCAGTTCACCCACCTCTTCGGTCATGTCTTCCAGCAGCTTGTTGCGCTGCTTTTCCGTCATGTCACCATTGGCAACCACTTCGCCCAGCAGGATCTTGATATTGACCTCGTGGTCCGAACAGTTAACACCACCGGCATTGTCGATGGCATCGGTGTTCAAACGGCCGCCAGAATGGGCATATTCAATACGCCCGCGCTGGGTACAGCCAAGGTTGGCCCCTTCGCCAATAACCTGTGCCTTTACATCGGCCCCATTGATGCGAATGGCATCATTGGCGCGGTCGCCCGCATCGGCATTGGTTTCGCTCCCGGCCTTGATATAGGTACCAATACCGCCAAACCACAGCAGTTCGACCCTGGCCTTCAAAATGGCCTTCATCATGTCAGCCGGTGTGACCTTGTCACTGCCAAGACCAAGCACCTTGCGGACTTCGGGTGACGGGTCCAGGCTTTTGGCCCGGCGGTCAAAAATCGCCCCGCCCCTGGACAGCAGCTTTTCATCGTAATCGGCCCAGGTCGAACGCGGCATCTCAAACAGGCGTTTGCGTTCGGCAAAGCTGGTGGCCGGGTCCGGGTCAGGATCGACAAAAATGTGCATGTGGTTAAAGGCCGCGATCAGACGGATCTGTTCGGACAGCAACATGCCATTGCCAAAAACGTCACCCGACATATCGCCCACACCAACAACGGTGAAGGGTTCCTGCTGGATGTCCTTGCCAATTTCGCGGAAATGCCGCTTGACCGATTCCCACGCACCACGGGCCGTAATGCCCATTTTCTTGTGGTCATAGCCCTGCGATCCGCCCGACGCAAAGGCATCATCGAGCCAGAAGCCATAATCCCGCGCCACACCATTGGCGATGTCCGAGAATGTCGCGGTACCCTTATCGGCAGCAACCACCAGATAGGGATCATCCTCATCCAGGCGACGCACCCGTTCCGGGGCAACGACTTTACCGGCCACAATATTGTCGGTGATGTCCAACAGGCCGCGCATTAGGGTTTTGTAACATTCGATGCCTTCTTCCAAAAAGGCCTCGCGCGTGCCATCCACTGGAGGACGTTTGACGACAAAACCGCCCTTGGAACCCACCGGCACGATCACGGCATTCTTGACCATCTGCGCCTTGACCAGGCCGAGAATTTCGGTGCGGAAATCTTCCTGGCGGTCCGACCAGCGAATACCACCACGCGCCACCGGGCCACCGCGCAAATGCACGGCTTCAACACGCGGGGAATAAACAAACACTTCCCGCCACGGGCGTGGCAGGGGCAAATCTTCTACCTCGGCCGAATTGAACTTGATCGACAAATAAGGCTTGGGATTGCCATCTTCGCCCACCTGGAAATAGTTGGTGCGCAGGCTCGATTGCACCAGATTAAGGAAGGCCCGCAAGATACGGTCCTCATCCGGGTTCATCACATCATCAAGACGGGCGAGAATATCGCTTTCAATCGCGGCGATTTCGGCTTCCACGCCGTTGTCACGGTCCGGGTCAAAGCGGGCAATGAACAATTCGACCAGCGATGTTGCCAGTGCGGAATTATTGGCCAGCGTTTTTGCCAGATAGTCCTGCGAGAAGGCCGAACCCGTCTGGCGCATGTAACGGGCATAAGTGCGCAAGACCACGACTTCACGCCAGTCCAGCCCGCCCAGCAGCACCAAACGGTTAAAGGCATCGTTTTCAACTTCGCCATGCCACATGCGGACAAACAGTTCCTGGAACTTGTTGCGCACTTCATGCAGCACAAACTCGCCATCAACGATGACGCCAAAATCGTGAATGCGAACACCCACCGACCCGTCACGCGGTGTTACCGCAAACGGGTTTTCCGTGATCACCTTCAACCCCATATTTTCCAGCATCGGCAACACATCAGAAAGCGGCACCGGAGCAGCAGGATTATAGATTTTAAAGCGCAGTTCGTTTTCGGCCGCTTCAATCGGACGATACAGGTTGACCCGCAAATCGTTCGACTTCAGCACCTCTTCAAAACGTTCGATATCCAGAACCGCCGTATCCACCGAAAAACGGTCCTGATAATCAATGGCAAAGGACTCACCATACCGGCGATACAGGGTCAGGCCCTTTTCTTCGCCCATTTCGCGCACCAGAACCTGGCGCATGGTGTCGTTCCAGTCGCGGGCAGCTTCAACCAGACGTTTTTCAATGTCCGGAACGTCATATTCAGGCAATTCACCCGGCGTGGTTTTAACCAGCACATGCAAACGTGCCAGCGGGGAATCACCAATCTGGGTGTAATGGGCCGAAACCTTGCCGTTAAAGGCCTCTTCAACCACACGCTGGAAATTCATCCGAAGCTTGGTGGTGAAACGGTCGCGCGGGCAGAAAATCTGACAGGAAACAAACCGTTCAAACGCATCACGCCGCACAAACAGGGCAATACGCTGACGTTCCTGCAAATGCAGAATGCCCATACAAATATGATAGAGGTCATCCAGTTCAATCTGGAACAGTTCATCCCGCGGGAAGGTTTCCAAAATATTGACCAGCGCCTTGCCATCGTGGCTATTGGGCGGGAACCCGGCCCGTTTGACGGTTTCATCCAGCTTCATGCGCAAAAGCGGAATCAGCCTGGGGCTCAGGTTATAGGCAACCGAGGTAAACAGACCCACAAACAGATGCTGGCCAATTACCTTGCCGGTTTCGTCAAACTGTTTGACCACCACGGTGTCAAGATGCACCGCCCGGTGGACGGTGGATTGCTTGTTCGCCTTTGTCACCAGCAACAGGTTCGGTTTGGTGACAAAATCCTGCACCTCGGGCGAAAGTTTGCCCAACTGGCGCAGTTCATCAAAAATATGGGTGCCTTCACGACGCAAAATGCCCAACTGGCTGTCGGTATTGACATCCACTTTGGCCTTTTTGCCTTCACCGCTGAATCTATATTCGCGATACCCCAACAGGGTAAAATGGTCGTCATAGAGCCATTCCAGAAAATCGCGGGTTTCCTGCACCGCATTTTCAGAAATGCCCTCGGGCGCCTGTTCAATCTGGGAAAGGACTTCCTTTACCCGAGACATCATTGGCTGCCAGTCCTGCACCGCAAGGGCCACATCGGTCAGGACATCTTCAAGGCGATCATGGATAGCCTGAAGGGTGGTTTTGTCTGTCTGCTCGTCAATTTCAACGTGCATCACCGATTCGCGCGGCGCTTCGGACTCTTCAACACTGCTGACAGACTGCAAAGCATTATTATCGTCCCGCGCGATACGGATAATCGGATGGATCACCAAATGAACGGTGGCATCAAATTCGTTCAGCGCGGAGGTTACCGAATCCACCAGAAATGGCATGTCGGTATTAATGATCTCGATGACGGTATGATCGGATTTCCAGCCATGTTCCTCGAGATCGGGGTTGTAAACCCGGATCTTGGCAGCCTTGTCCCCCGGACGCTTCTGGGCAAATTTGAAAAGCGTCAGGGCAGCGCCATACAGCGTATCAATCGAACGACCCGCCATATCATCGGGCGGTACGTTCTTATAAAAAAGGCGAACGAACGCTTCTGCATTCTTCGCCACATCGCCTGTCAATCGCAGGTGAACTTGCTCGACAACTTTGTCAATGACTTCCCGTTTCGGGTCGTCGGTTCGGGCTTTCATGTCGTATTTCCCTTTTTGTCAGTCCTGTTTGCCAGAACTGCCTGTACCGGCCTTTGCGACCGGCACCAAACACCTCGGATTATCGCTTTTGCATTGGGACTCCGGCGGCACCAAAGTGGGAAAAAACAACACACGAAAACGCCGCCTTCATCCACCTTTACACATAGCCCATCAGGTGCCCAAAAACTACGCCCAGAGTGCAAAAAAATCGATTTTTCAAACGGTTCCGATATGTCGCAAACGCATAGGTGTGATGAAATTGTCATTTAAATTTGCCGTTTGCTGCATCGCAAACCGTTTTAAGCTCTAATATGGCACATTATTTTTAGAAAATTTCGCAACTGCAGCGCGATTTTAACAGAAAGGAATAACGATGCTGGACGGAAAAAAGGGACTGGTCATTGGGATCGCCAACGACAAATCGATCGCCTATGGCTGTGCCCGGGCCTTTCAACGCGACGGTGCCGAGCTTGCCGTCACATATCTGAACCAAAAGGCCGAAAAATATGTCCGCCCGCTGGCCGAGAATGTGGATGCCTCGATCATTGCACCGCTGGATGTGGGTGACGAGGCCCAGGTTGATGCCCTATTTGACGAAATCACCCGCTCATGGGGCAAACTGGATTTTGTCCTGCATTGCATTGCCTTTGCCCCCGCCGATGACCTGCATGGACGGGTTGTCGATTGTTCGCGCGAGGGTTTTTTAACGGCAATGGATATTTCCTGCCATTCGTTCCAGCGCATGGCAAAACGGGCCGAACCGCTTATGACCAATGGCGGCGCCCTGCTGACTGTCAGCTATATGGGGTCGGAACGGGTAATCGACAATTATGGCATTATGGGGCCGGTCAAGGCCGCCCTGGAATCGGCAACGCGCTATATGGCAGCCGAACTTGGCCCGAAAAACATTCGTGTGCATGCCATTTCGCCCGGCCCGCTGTTAACCCGTGCCGCATCGGGCATTGCGGAATTTGACAACCTGATGACCCAGGCCCGGACACGTTCCCCTGAACATCGCCTTGTCACCATCGATGAAATCGGCGATCTGGCGGCTTTTCTCGCCAGCGACCGGTCCCGTGCCATTACGGGCGACGTGATCCACATCGATGGCGGCTATCATATCATGGGGTGAAACACCCTTACGCGCGCCCTGTACCCTAAAAACGCCAGCAGACATGACCATGCTGCTGGCGTTTTTGTATCCTGCGCCTCGGCCCGGCAACACCCCGAATGTGATGTACCTGGATGCCAGCAGGCTTTAATCCGCATCACTCGCATCAGTTTCTTTTGGCACATCAGGCGCCGACACATCTGTGATGATCGGCTGATTAGCCGCATCTAACAAGGCCGGAACCTGATCGGCGGGAACAGCCGGGGAATAATAATATCCCTGAAAACTGTCACAGCCAATCGAGCGTAAAAACGCAACCTGACAGGCATTTTCAACCCCTTCAGCAATGGTCGAAAGGTTCGTTGCCCGTGCCAGTTCAACAATGGCGCGCACCATTGCCTTATCGCTGTCCGATCGGTCGAAACCACGAATAAAGGTCTTGTCAATTTTGATACGGTCGACGTCAATCTGGTTCAAACGCGCCAAAGATGAAAAGCCCGTCCCAAAATCATCCAGCGCCAGCCGGACCCCCATTTGGCGAATGGCTTTTAAATTGTTTTGGCAATTTCCATCGGTAACAACCGCCGTTTCCGTGACTTCAAGTTCCAACCGACCAGGGGGAAGCCCGGTTTTGGTCAGAATGGCCGCCAGGTTGTTCACATAATCGGCATCCTGCAATTCGATGATGGATACATTCACCGCAATTGATTGCGATGCCCATTGTGCCGCTGTCGCGCAGGCCGTTTGTAAAACAAACTGCCCCAATTCGCCAATCAGTCCGGTTTCTTCAGCGACGGGAATGAAAAATTCCGGCGAAATCCAGCCCCGGGCGGGATGCTGCCAGCGCAACAGGGCCTCAAAACCAACCAGACTGCCATCAGCTGCACGATAAACCGGCTGATAATAAACGTGAAACTGATCCTGGGAGACAAGGGCCTCGCGCAGGTCCGTCTCAACACGGCGACGGTTGCGCAACAACACATCCATTTCCACATCGAAACCGGCAAAATCATTTCGACCATTCATCTTGGCATGATAAAGCGCCACATCGGCCTTGCGCAGCAATTCGTCACGATCCCAGCCATGATCGGGCGCAAAAACATAGCCAACGCTAAGACCGATAAAAAGCTGCTGTCCTTCAATGTTATAAGGCATGCGCGCAAGTTCGATCAAACGGCGGCACACCCTTTCAACATCCTCATGGGTGCGAATCCCGGTCAACATCAGCGTAAATTCGTCGCTGCCAATGCGGGCGACGGCATCACGCGGACGCGCCAGCGATGTCAAGCGACGGCCAAATTCATATATCAGCTTGTCACCCAGCGCATGACCATAAGAATCGTTTATTTGCTTGAATCCGTTGAGATCCAGGAACAACAGGGCCAGGCGGTGCTCTCTCGTCGGGTCAAGCTGCGCAAGCTCGTTATCGACACGCTGATTAAACTGGGTACGGTTGGGAAGGCCGGTTAGCGAATCATGCAACACAATATGGCGCATTTTCGCTTCGGTCGCGTTCTGGGTACTTTCGCGACGGTTCATCAATGTCATGAAGGTGAAAACAATCGTCACCAGGCCCACACACAACACAACCAGCATGGGCGAAATATAAGCCAGAACCGTCGAACCCGGCTGATAAGGCTGCCAGATGAAATAACCGATATTCTTGCCGCTGCTGCTGATCAGCGCATAAGAACTTTCCGATCCGGTTGCGTCCTGCTGGTATGAAAACCGCAAATGATCAAACAGATATTTGCGTTCAAGACCATGCAAATACCGCCGTTCATCAAGACGCAAAACAGCGACATGAAGAAATTCGCTGCCCGCACTCTGGGAAATGCGCCCCGTATCCGACACGATGGGTTTCACACTAATGACGGAAGGATATCCATCAATCAATTCCACAGCTGTTTCGCCAAGGGTTTTGAATTCTGCATCGTCCGGCACTTCACCCGCCCGCAACCGCGTGCGCAGGCGTTCGGCCATCGGAGCCAGGGTGGCTGCAATGGCCGGATCAAGCTGGGATTCAAGGCCGGTTTTTTGCCGGTAGACCAGGACAGGCACATTGCGCGGATCAAGGATATACAGATCAGAATAACCGTAATAGTCGTGCATCCACGCACCAAGATTGTTATTCAGCCAGCCGGTATCCCACGCCTTTGCAGCCTCGACCGCATCATCCCAAACGGTGGTACTTTCCTGCTGATGGGGAACCGCGCGCAATGTCTCAGCCTGCGATTGCTCAAGCAAATAATACTGACGCGCTGCTGTTACCCGGTCAGCCTCGCTTGTCGCCCAGTAAACCAGAAAAAAGGCGGCAATTCCGATCAGCAGAACCAAAAGCACGACCGGAAGTGTCCGGGTTAACAGAAAATGTCGGCTGGAAATGACAGGATTCCTTGGTTAGCAAGACACAAACATCAATTAGTCCGATATATCAGAACGAACAGGAAAAATTACTACAGAAAACCGAAAAACTATACAATGGAATAGGCCCACAAGAAATACCAAAAGATATTTAACGTCTCGGTGCCAATATCCCAGCTCGCTGGACAAATGCAGGAAAATACCTTCCGTCACATTTGCAGTGCACACAATAATAGTTTGAAACACCGTCGCTTCTAATATGCAGCAATTCTTATATTAAAGTCTAGCAGCGGAATAAGAGAACTTATACCGCAAATTCACCCACCAGGCCACCGACGCAGCCTGAACGTGATAAATATGAATATGCCGGGGTACCAAAGCAAAAGGCCGCCCCATTAAAGGACGGCCTTTTTAGAACTTTCATTATGGAGCGGGCGATGAGATTCGAACTCACGACCCTAACCTTGGCAAGGTTATGCTCTACCCCTGAGCTACGCCCGCATCATAATGAAAGCGGTATATAAAAGAACCGATGGAGCGGGCGATGAGATTCGAACTCACGACCCTAACCTTGGCAAGGTTATGCTCTACCCCTGAGCTACGCCCGCATTCATCAGTCTTGTGTGTTCCCCTTGGGGAGCGGCGCGGATAATAGCCCAAGAACGAGTGATTGCAACACCTTTTTTGATGAAAATGTAACATCGCGAAAAATGGCGGATTTCCAGCGGTTTTTAATGGCTTTTTGCGCTGGTTCGACGCCAACATGTCATTTTTGTGCTATCGTGCCTTCCAAATTTTTTCCTTACCCCAACCCTGGCGGAAACAATATGGACGATCCATCTACCCGTTTATTCGCATATCTCGACAAATTGGGAATCGATGTCAGCACTGTCGAGCATGCACCACTTTTCACCGTGGAGGAATCGCAGGCCTTGCGCGGCGATCTTTCGGGAATGCACAGCAAAAATCTGTTCCTGAAAGACAAAAAAGGCGCATTGTGGCTGGTGGTTGCTGAAGAGGAGCGGCAGATCCGGCTTAATCATCTGCATAAAAAACTGGGTTGCAATCGGCTGTCCTTTGGCAATGCCGATCTGCTAAAACAGGTTTTGGATGTGCTGCCTGGCTCTGTCACGCCATTTGCGCTGATCAATGATCAGGAAAAGCAGGTCAATGTCGCATTTGACCGTGCATTCTTTACCAGTGAAAATACGCTGCTGAATTTCCACCCGCTACGCAATGATCGCACAACAGCAATTTCCCCGGCAGGCTTGATGAAATTTGTCACCTCGCTGGGCTATCAGCCGCAAATGCTCGATCTTGAAGAAGAATTTGCCGACAGCGATTGAAAAACAGTTGCATTCGCGCCGGTTTATCCCAGATTGCAGGGGTTGCACGCGCGCCTTCGCCATATTGCAAAAAAGTAATCTAAATCACGCCCTCTTGTTCTTCGGGACCAGAGGCATCATTTAAAATACGACTAACAGCGAGTAACCTTATCATGGCTCTTATTCTTGATCCCAACTCCTCTGCTCCGACATCACAATCCGGGGCCGATTCTGACCTGATCAAGGATTCCGGCATCGATACATTCATGCAGGATGTGATCGAACCATCAATGGAAGGCCCCGTTGTTGTTGATTTCTGGGCGCCCTGGTGTGGTCCGTGCAAAACATTGACCCCGACCATCGAAAAAATCACCCGCGAAGCAGGTGGTCGCGTCAAACTGGTTAAAATCGATATTGATAAAAACCAGGAACTGGCCATGCAGCTGCGCATCCAGTCTGTTCCGACCGTATATGCCTTCAAGGGAGGCCGCCCGGTTGATGGTTTTCAGGGTGCACAGCCCGAAAGCGAAGTCCGCGCCTTTTTTGAGCGCATCGCCGGTGGACCGATTGAAAGCCCGATCGAAATGCTGCTGGAACAGGCACATGCCGCCCTTGCAGCCGACGATGTCACAGCAGCCTATGGTCTTTATGGCAATGTGCTGGAGCGTGAACCGGAGAATGATACGGCCCTTGGCGGCGTTTTACGCTGCATGGTGGCGATGGGCGAGGTTGAACATGCCCGCGGGTTTGTCGATGACATGGATGACCGCACCCGCCTGAAAGCTCCGGTTGCCGCCGCAATCAGTGCCCTGGAACTGGCCGAAGCCAGCGCGCATAGCGACGACCTTGATGCCGCGCGCGCCAAGTTCGATGCCAACCCGGACGATCTTCAGGTGCAATTTGACCTGGGCATGGCGCTGTTTGCCGCCAATAAACGTGACGAGGCCGTGCAGGCCATGATCGCCATCATCCGCAAGGATCGTGGCTGGAATGACGATGCAGCCCGCGCGCAGCTTATCAAATTTTTCGAGGCATGGGGCCCGATGGACCCGGCCAGTGTTGCCGGTCGGCGCGCTCTTTCAACGGTATTATTTGCATGAATATTTGCGGCCCATTCGACCCTGACTTTTCCGAACTTCCGGCAACCCTGCCGGTCTTTCCGTTAAGTGGTGCCCTGTTGCTGCCGCGCGGCCATTTGCCTTTGAATATTTTCGAGCCGCGCTATCTCAACATGACCATCGATGCCCTGGGCCGCAATCGCATGATCGGAATGGTGCAACCGCGCCATTCCGACATTAGCGATACCCTTAATCTTAAAGAACACACCCCGCAGCCAGAGCTTTTCAAAACCGGCTGCGTTGGCCGCATTTCCGCCTTTAGCGAAACCGATGACGGTCGTTTTCTGATTACCCTGACCGGCGTTTGCCGCTTTGATATTTCCAGCGAATTGCCGGTCACACAAGGCGGGTACCGATCGGTTGAGTGTGACTATTCGCGTTGGCGCGGCGATCTGGACAATGCCATTTCCGCCAATGGCCCACCCTTAAACCGATCACGCCTGCAACGTGCCCTGGATGCCTATTTTGCCCATCATTCCCTGCGGTCGTGCTGGGATACCATCAGCGACACCGATGATGAAATGCTGGTAACGGCCATTGCAATGGGCTGTCAACTTGACCCGCTTGAAAAACAGGCTTTGCTGGAATGCCCAAGCCTGTATGATCGCGGTGACATGCTAACGGCATTGCTGGAAATGGCATGCCACCCCCAAACCAGCAAGGCCGCTGGCAACTAGGTTGCACAACGATTAACGACATCCGGGACAGCCACAATCCCGCCCCGGTGTCGCAAAGACAAGGCAGATACCATGACAAGCGCGAACCAAAGCCCGGTTGATCCGAAACTTCTTGAAATTCTGGTATGCCCGGTAACAAAAGATACGCTGGAATATGACCGTGAACACGGTGAACTGATCAGCCGCAAGGCTGGCCTTGCCTATCCGATTCGGGATGGTATTCCGATCATGCTGCCCGACGAAGCCCGGGCCATCGAAGACTGACAGGCTGCCCCATGTCGTCCACCAACGCTTTCACGCCCAACCATATCCCTGTCGAGATAAATTATCTTAAACAGGACAAAATTCTGGAAGTTATCTGGGATGATGGGATCAATACCCGCCTGAGCGCAGAATTATTGCGCGTTGAAAGCCCGTCCGCCGAGGTCCAGGGCCATCACCCGTCAGAAAAGAAGATTATTTCCGGCAGAAAACATGTTGGTATCATCGATATAGAGCCTGTTGGCCAATATGCGATAAAAATTACGTTTGATGACCTGCATGACAGCGGCATTTACAGCTGGCATTACCTGCGCGAATTGCACGAAAACCAGCAACAGCTCTGGCAGACCTATGAACAGGCCCTGAAAGATCGTGGCCTGTCACGCGAGCCACGTAAACCGGCCTGATAGAACCCCTGCTTCTTGCTGCAAAATCACAAATGAAAAAAGCCGCCGCAGAAACCTGCGACGGCTTTTTTGTATTCTGTATCTGATAAAACAGATCAGAAACGATAGCCAATACCAACACCGAACAGCCACGGATCAAGATCCGCATCAGCCTTGACGGTACCTGCACCGGTGTCAACCGTCACGTCGGTGTTCAGGAAAATCTTTTTGACATCAACGTTCAACGACCACGGGCCAGAGATTGCATAGTCAAAGCCTGCCTGGAAAGCATAACCAAAGCCATCATCATATTTGACGTTGCGCATCGCACCCGATTTGGAATCATAGAAGAACGTGTAGTTGATACCAGCACCAACATACGGGCTGAAACGTTCTTTGGTCAGGAAGTGATACTGAAGGGTCAGTGTCGGCGGCAGCAAACGGACACTACCGAGATCAAGCTCGGTGCCACCAGTCTTCCACTTAACGTCATGTTTGGACGTACCAGCAATCAGCTCCAGTGCGATGTTATCAGTCACAAAATAGGAAAAATCGACTTCCGGGATAACGTCGTTGTCAACTTCACCTTCACCGGCAAAACCGTTTTTGCCCTTTACGTCTTCATCAGGAACGACACTGACAACACGGCCACGGATCAGGATATCGCCTGCGGACTTGCCTTTAAAGCCCATATCGTCAGCCGAAGCCGGCGCGATTGAAGCAGCAGCAGCCGCAACCAGAATAGCAGCTGCACCTGCAGCTTTAAGAGTATTGATCAGTCGCATAATATGGACCCCCTACGTCAAAGAATTGAACGAGGCGGAGCATCGTGCAAACGGACGGCGAAAGGCTTGACCCACATCAAGAAAACCACACGAAATCATATGTCTTTTAGAATGATTTTCAACTATTGCCGTATAAATGAGGAATTCCGCCGTTTTTCATGTGTTGCAAATTTATCACAATCTTGAAAAAAAGAATAAAAACCGTGTCCCACATTACTTTTGGACGATTTGGCACGACTATTCTTCGCGAATCTTCTGACCCGTATTCATTTATGCGCTCGGAATCCACGCAACAGAATCTGGCGGAAGAGACGTCGTAAAATAAATTTGCCACAGCATCGCGGCAAAAATACACAGCAAAGAATTAAATTATTTTAATTATTTAAAACCAAAAACCAGTCAATTTGCCCGCGACACCGCCGTCAGACCAACATGAGCAACAACATTTTGGTCTGACAAACGGTCAGGCGTGCCAATTGGCACGCCTGAATGAACGGATCAACCAGCACCGCCTAAATCGGTTTTCCCTGCATCAAGAGCGGCAATGTCCCGGCATAGCCCATCGCATGTGACATAAATGTCCGCTTGAGCGCCGGAATTTTGTCAACCACGGCAAGCCCTGCATCGCGCGCCATCCGTATCGGCGCAACATCATTGGAAAACAGGCGGTTTGTCGCATCGGTCACGGCCAACATCACCGTGTTGTCAAAACGACGCCATTGTTCATAGTCGCCCAACACGTCCTGCATCCCGATATCCCGGCCAAGACGGCGCGCATTGACCAAAATTTCAGCAAGGGCCGCGACATCGCGAATGCCCATATTCAGACCCTGCCCCGCAATCGGGTGCATCCCGTGGGCCGCATCACCGATCAGGGCAATGCGTGCATCGCTATACTGATAGGCATGCTGCAAGCCCAGCGGATAACAAAAACGCGGGCCGATAACCTCCAGATCTCCCAGATAACCATCAAACCGCTGATGCAGTTCATCCAGAAACACGTCATCGCTTTGCCCGACCATATAATTGGCAAAGGCGGTTTCCTCGGTCCAAACAATCGAGGAGCGGTTGTCCGTCATCGGCAAAATGGCAAAAGGACCGGCAGGCAGGAAATGCTCTACCGCAACACCATGATGCGGACGCTCATGTTTAACCGTGCATACAATCGCACTTTGTTTATAGCTCCAGCTATAGGTCTTAATACCGGCCCATTGGCGCAACAAGGATTTGCGGCCTTCAGCCCCGATTGCCAGGGGCGCACTTATGACCCGGCCATCCTCCAGGGTCATCACCATTGCCGCACTATTGCGCGAAATACCGGCAACCGATGCCGGTGCCATTAACGTCACCAGATCACTTTCCGCCATCGCCCGATACAGCGCCTGACGGGTGACGCGGTTTTCAACAATATAACCCAGGGCCTCGCTGCCGACGTCGCGATGATCATAATGCAAATAAAGCGGGCTTTTGCCATCAGCGATCCGAATATCAATAATTGGCTCGGCCTCGTCGCGCATATATTGCCAGACACCGGTCACATCCAGTACCGCGCGGGACGCAGCGGCAATCGCACAGGTACGGCCATCATGATTGGCGGCCAACAGGGTCTTGGGGTCTTCCCGGTCGATAACAACACTGCGCAAACCGCCATGCGCCAGGGCCATTGCCATGCTTGCCCCGGCCAGACCACCGCCCAGAATAATCGCATCAAAATGAAGAATGCCGCTATCTGTCATCTGCCTTGATCCTGTTCTGCTCGTCCATAACGCACTGCCCGGTTGCCACGGGGAACCGGGACAAAGATGCACATTCCGGCACATTGGCCCGGCCATTATCGGTCGCACCATAAGGCGCGATGACCGCTTTCGCCAGTTTTATCGCCACTTGCTATATACGATGCCCGCAACGCCAAGTTCATGCGGATACTTAAAAAAAGCGGCACACCACCGCGCTTATATTTTAATCACTTTTAACCGCACCGCACAGAACGTGCACAATTTATGCACAACCCCGTATTGCATTCCAAGTCCTAATATTGCGATTTAATGGTAAAAAACACAATAAAAACAATAAAGTAAATCGCCATAATCGAATCTGGCACGATTCTTGGTTTATCTACCGTGACTGCGAAATCGTGATTACCACTCTGGTGGTCAACGGATGTGCCGGGAGGTCGCATATTATGAAATTGGTTACTGCTGTTATCAAACCGTTCAAGCTTGACGAAGTGCGTGAAGCGTTAAGTGCCCTTGGGGTTCAGGGCCTGACGGTGACTGAAGTCAAGGGTTTTGGCCGCCAGAAAGGTCAAACCGAAATTTATCGTGGCGCCGAATATATGGTCAGCTTCCTGCCGAAGGTGAAGCTGGAAGTCGCGATTACGGATAATCTGGTCGACCAGGTTGTCGAAGCCATCACCAAAACGGCTCAGACCGGAAAAATCGGGGACGGTAAGATTTTCGTTCTCGACGTAAGCCATGCGGTACGGATCCGCACCGGCGAAACCGGCGACGACGCCCTGTAAGCCCGGAGACAAGGGGAGACATTATGAAAATCTCGATGAAACATACCGGCCTTGCCGGGTTAATTGGGGCCGCCACACTGGCAATGATCGAACCGGCCTCGGCACAGGATGCCGCCGCCGCTTCCGGGGTTTCCGGTGAAACCGGCTACATTTTCAACACTTTCAGCTTCCTGATTCACGGCGCACTGGTCATGTGGATGGCAGCAGGCTTTGCCATGCTTGAAGCGGGCCTCGTTCGCTCCAAGAACGTTGCCACCATCCTGCTTAAAAACGTCGCCCTGTTTGCCGCAGCGGGCATCATGTATTACCTCGTCGGGTATAACCTGATGTATGCTGGTGTTGATGGCGGCTGGATCGGCAGCTTCGGCATCTGGAGCCCGGATGACGCAGCAGCTCTTGCTGGTGATTATTCGGCTGGTTATGCGTCTACATCCGACTGGTTCTTCCAGATGGTGTTTGTCGCAACGGCAGCATCGGTTGTCTCGGGTACTGTTGCAGAACGCATCAAACTGTGGCCGTTCATGATTTTCACCGTTGTCCTGACCTCGGTTATCTATCCGATCACCGGTTCATGGCAGTGGGGCGGCGGCTGGTTATCCGAAATGGGCTTCTATGACTTCGCCGGTTCAACCCTGGTTCACTCGGTCGGTGGCTGGGCCGCTTTGACCGGTGCCATCATCCTCGGTGCCCGTAAAGGTAAATTTGGCGCAGACGGTTCGGTTCATCCGATGCCGGGTTCCAACCTGACCCTTGCCACCATCGGCACCATGATCCTGTGGCTCGGCTGGTTCGGCTTCAATGGTGGCTCGCAGCTTGCCATGAACACCGCCAGTGACGTTATCGCCATTGCCAACATCTATGCCAACACCTCGATGGCAGCAGCTGGCGGCGTGATTGCAGCCATGATCCTGACCCAGATCCTTTACAAAAAGGTCGATCTGACAATGGCGCTTAACGGTGCCCTGGCAGGTCTGGTATCGATCACGGCGGGTCCAGATACCCCGTCGATTGGTGCAGCCATCATCATCGGTGCGATCGGTGGTATTCTGGTTGTGATCGCGGTTCCGCTGGTTGACAAATGCAAAATCGACGACGTTGTCGGTGCTGTATCCGTTCACCTTGTTTGCGGCATCTGGGGTACGCTTGCTGTTCCGATCACCAATGCCGACGTTTCCTTCGGCGTTCAGTTGACCGGCGTTGTTGCCATCGGTGCCTTCACGGTTGTTGCTTCGGCCATCGTCTGGTTGATCCTGAAATTTACCGTTGGCATCCGCCTGTCGGAAGAAGACGAAGCAATGGGGACCGATACTGCGGAACTGGGCCTCGAAGCCTATCCGGAATTCGGCAAAGGTTCGCAGCGTTTCTAAAATGCTCTGCACACAGATTTCCTGACGGATGCTTTTGCATCCTCCTGTCAGACCGACTGACCCGCCCTTGTGGCGGGTCTTTCTTTGTATGCTGCCTTTTTAGGCAGTGTTTTGGTCACTCGGCAGGCATCGTGGCTACAGACCGCAACAATGCCCAAACCTGAAACCACGATCACATATCACCACAACCATCTGTTTTTACATATTCTTTTCGCATTCCGGGCAATGTTGGCACAAATATTGATGTGCGCGGCCCACCAACAGGGAACGTCATAAACAAAAACAGAGGTCGTCTCATGGAGGCTTTTCAAACTGCCTCGGACGTATTTTTTGTGCTGATGGGGGCCATTATGGTCCTTGCCATGCACGCCGGTTTCGCCTTTCTGGAAGTCGGGACCGTTCGCAAGAAAAACCAGGTCAATGCCCTGGTCAAAATCATTGTCGATTTCGCCATATCGACAATTGCCTATTTTTTCATCGGTTATGCCGTGGCCTATGGCATCACTTTTTTCAGCAATGCCAATGTCTTGTCTGGCAGGGAACTGGTTAACGGCCAGCATGCCTTTGCCGCCAGCGGCTTTGATCTGGTCAAATTCTTTTTCCTGCTGACATTTGCCGCCGCCATCCCGGCCATCATTTCGGGCGGCATTGCCGAACGCGCCAAATTCTGGCCGCAGTTGATCGCAACAGCCATTTTGGTCGGCGTGTTTTATCCGCTATTTGAAGGCATTGTCTGGAATGGCAATTTTGGCATTCAGGATGCCCTTGCCAACCTGTTCGGCGCGCCATTCCATGATTTTGCCGGGTCAATTGTGGTGCATGCCGTGGGTGGCTGGATTGCGCTGGGGGCTGTCATTCATCTTGGCGTGCGCAAGGGACGCTACAGCAAAACCGGAAATTTGATTGGTATTCCACCATCCAACATTCCGTTCCTCGCCCTGGGGTCATGGGTTTTATGTGTCGGCTGGTTTGGCTTTAATGTCATGTCGGCGCAATCGGTTAACGGCATTACCGGCCTTGTCGCGGTTAATTCGCTTATGGCGATGGTGGGCGGCATTCTGAGTGCTCTGATCGCCGGGCGAAACGACCCCGGCTTTGTCCATAACGGCGCGCTGGCCGGGCTGGTTGCAGTTTGTGCCGGGTCCGATGTCATGCACCCGATTGGTGCGTTGATCACGGGGGGCCTTGCGGGTTTTCTGTTTGTCTGGGGGTTCGAGAAATGCCAGGCAAAATGGAAAATCGATGATGTTTTGGGGGTTTGGCCGCTGCATGGCATGTGCGGCTTAATGGGCGGCATTGCCTGTGGCATTTTTGGCCTTTCTGCCCTGGGCGGCGTTGGCGGTGTTTCCTTTGCTTCCCAGCTGGTCGGCTCGCTGGGTGGTGCGGCCTATGCCGCTGTAACCGGATTCGTCGTTTATGGCGTTTTGAAAAACACGCTGGGCATTCGCCTGGATGATGAGGCCGAATATTACGGTGCCGATCTGTCGATCCACAAAATTACCGCCTATCCCGAGGATGACGTTAAGGCCAGCTAAGGCACGGAAAATCCTTTTAAAAGCCCGGAAACCGCACGTTTCCGGGCTTTTTCCATATTTACGCACCCCATTTTAAAGCTTTCTTTGTACTTTTCGATTAGGGGTAAACTAAGTGTGCTTTCTGGGCGCATCACAGATCCATGCGCAAATTTTGCTGCGAAATTGCTCTGTTTTGCCCCGTCATGTGCGCGGTGTTCCGGCCAACCGGAATGCAAGTTGGGGTCTTTCACTTACGGAACGTCACACAACATGTTCAACGAACGTCTTGATACCTTGCCAGATTATCCGTTTCCACGGCTTGCCACCCTGCTGGATGGCATTGCACCGGGCAAGGACCCATTGGTGATGTCCATTGGCGAACCCCAGCACGAACCGCCTGCCATGATTACCGAAGCCATGATCGCCAATGCGCATCTTTGGCACAAATATCCGCCGGGACAGGGCACACCGGAACTGCGCGCCGCCATCAAAGGCTGGCTTGACCGCCGCTATGACCTGCCCGAAGACATGATCCATCGTGATCAGAACATCATTCCGGTGGCCGGAACCCGGGAGGCCCTTTATCTGATTGCCACCTGCGTCATCCCCCAGGACCAGCCCGGCCCCAAGCCCAAGGTTTTGCTGCCCAACCCGTTTTATCAGGTCTATTGCGGGGCGGCAGTTCTGAATGACGCAGAAATGGTGCCGTTGCCCGCCACGCCCGAAACCGGCTTCCTGCCCGATCTTGATCAGATCGATGACGAAACATTTGCCGCCTGCCGGTTGTTTTTCCTGTGTTCGCCTGCCAATCCGCAAGGTGCTGTTGCCTCGCGCGATTATCTGGAACGCATCATTGCCCTGGCGCGCAAACACAATTTCGTTCTGGCAATGGATGAATGTTACGCCGACATTTATGACCGCGAAGCCCCGACCGGTGCCCTTGAAATTTGCGCGGCCCAGCATGGCAACATGGATAATGTGCTGGTCTTCCACAGCCTGTCCAAACGCTCCAGCGCACCGGGCCTGCGCTCGGGCTTTGTGGCGGGTGATGCAAAAATCATCAAACATTTCAACCGCCTGCGCAGCTATTGTTCGGCCACCATTCCCATGCCGATCATGGCGGCATCAACCCTGCTTTGGAATGACGATGCCCATGCCGAGGCCAACCGCGACCTTTATCGTACTAAAATCGACATTGCCGCCGAAATTTTTGGCAATCGCTTTGGCTTCCATCGTCCGGCGGGCGGTTTTTTCCTGTGGCTTGATGTGGGCGATGACGAGGCAGCCACCAAAAAAATCTGGGCTGAAGAAGGGGTTAAGGTCATTCCGGGGCGTTATCTTGCGCTGACCGACAGCACAGGCACCAATCCGGGTGCCCGTTTCATTCGCATTGCCCTGGTGCATGATCTGGCGACCACCCGCGAGGGATTAAGCCGGATCAACGCCGCCCTGTCACGCTAACCTGGCCTCGTCTAACTTAATTAACAGGACAAAACGGATATCGGCATGAGCAGTCAGACAAACCTTCTCGAACGCGGCACCGCTTTCCTTCCCAGTTCGCTGGTCGCGTTCCTGAAACGGGGCGGCATCCAACTGTGTGGATTGGCACTGACAGGCGTCGGGATTGCCCTGTTTATCATGCTGATCGGCTTTCACCCCGGTGATCCATCGTTCAACCATGCCAGCGACAATAGCTTTATTTACAACCCGCTAGGCATTTTTGGCGCCTATGTCGCCGATATGATGTTGCGCACCCTCGGTCTTGGCGCAGCATTACTAACCGCGTTGATCGTCGGCTGGGGCCTGCGCCTGATTGCCCTGCGCCCGTTTAGCTGGATGTGGCTGCGCTTTTTGTTATTGCCGCTGGCCTTGCTGTTAATGGCAACGGCGGCATCGGCCGTACCGCGCGGCATGACCTGGCCGTTAACAGTGGGCTATGGCGGTTTTGCCGGTGATTTATTGCTCGGCAGGCTTGGCATGTTGCTTACCCTGGCGGGCATTCCTGCCGGGCCGGTCTTTATTGGCCTGTTCAGCCTGTTCCTTGGCATGATTTTGACCCTGTTTTGCATGGCCTATCAGCTTTCGGAATGGCGTGCTGTTGGCCATGTCCTGTCGCGTATCGGTGGCACGGTGATTTACGGGGTTGGCCGGGCCATTCCTGGCACCAGCGCCGATGACGCGGCCAGCATGGCTCCGGGCGAACGCAAGGGCGATAAAAACGCCCGCCCGCGCCAGGAACCATCAATGGAACGGTCGGAAAAACGTGTCGCCGCCGCCGTCGAACGCAACACGCTGTCCGCCAGTGATGACGAAGACGATTACGACGATATCGACGCCCAGCCGCCAGTTCATATTGTGGCCCCGCCGGCGGCCAAGGTCCAACCCAGCACCAAGGCATCAGCCCAGCGCCAGTCCTCCTTTGATCTGGGTGTTGGGGGGGAAGAATACAGCTTTCCGCCGCTGGGTTTGCTGCATGAACCCAGTGACGATGATTACGCCCAGATCGACCAGGAAGCCCTAGCGCAAAATGCCCGCCTGCTTGAAACCGTGCTGCAGGATTTCGGCGTAAAGGGTGAAATTGTTCAGGTTCGTCCCGGCCCGGTGGTAACACTTTATGAACTGGAACCCGCAGCAGGGGTTAAATCATCGCGCGTGATTGGCCTGGCCGACGATATTGCCCGTTCCATGAGCGCGATTGCCGCGCGCGTGGCCGTGGTGCCGGGGCGCAATGTAATTGGTATCGAACTGCCAAATGCCAAACGCGAAACCGTGCATTTGCATGAAATTCTGGCCTCGAATGATTTCGAGAAAAACAGCGGCAAACTTAATCTCAGCCTGGGCAAGGATATTGGCGGGTCCCCCGTTATTGCCGACCTGTCCAAAATGCCGCACCTGCTGATTGCAGGTACCACCGGTTCGGGTAAATCCGTCGGGGTCAACGCCATGATCCTGAGCCTGCTTTACAAACACCGGCCCGAGGAATGCCGTTTCATCATGATCGACCCGAAAATGCTGGAACTGTCGATTTATGATGGCATCCCGCATTTGTTAACCCCGGTGGTGACGGACCCGCACAAGGCCGTTGTGTCGCTGAAATGGGCGGTGCGCGAAATGGAAGACCGCTACCGCGCCATGAGCCAGGTGGGTGTGCGTAACATTGCGGGCTACAACAAACGCATCAAGGAAGCCGCCGCCAAGGGCGAAGAATTGACCCGCCGTGTTCAAACCGGCTTTGACCCGGAAACCGGCAAGCCGATTTTTGAAGACCAACAGCTTCCGATGGAGCCCCTGCCCTTCATCGTGGTTATCGTCGATGAAATGGCCGACTTGATGCTGGTGGCGGGCAAGGATGTTGAAGCCTCGATCCAGCGACTGGCACAGATGGCGCGTGCGGCAGGCATTCATTTGATCATGGCCACCCAGCGCCCGTCGGTGGACGTGATCACGGGGACGATCAAGGCCAACTTCCCGACCCGTATTTCCTATTCCGTGACCTCGAAAATCGATTCGCGCACCATTCTCGGTGAAATGGGCGCCGAACAATTGCTGGGTCAGGGGGATATGCTCTATATGGGCCAGGGTGGCCGCCTGCAGCGTGTTCACGGGCCGTTTGTGTCCGACGAGGAAGTCGAAAGCATCGTCAAACATCTGCGTGACCAGGGCGACCCGTCCTATTTGGATGAAGTTACCGAAGAACCCGAAGAGGACCCGGTTGCGGCCTATATGGCTGGTGGCGCAGGTAATGCCGGTGGCGCGGGCGGCAATGGCGATGATGACCTGTATAACCAGGCCGTCGGCATCGTTCTGCGCGAGAAAAAGGCATCGACCAGCTTTGTTCAGCGCAAATTATCGATCGGCTATAACCGGGCTGCCCGCATCATTGAACAAATGGAAGAAAACGGCGTGGTTTCTGCCGCCAACCATGTTGGCAAGCGCGAAGTGCTGATCGGCAATATGGACGGCACGCCATTTGACGATTAACCCGTTTCAAACCAAACCGTTACCGCATTGCAAAAGGGTTGCCCACCGGGCAGCCCTTTTTTCTTTGGCATAGCGCGGCATATTGCATGTGCCCCTGCACCAGATCACTGAATAATCTGACAAATTTTGCCGAGAGCACTCATCCATCCGACAAGGAAAGGGTATCCAATGCCTCGATACCTGACAGGTTACTTTCTCAAATAAAACCTGCTGCAAACCAAGGCATGCACAATAGGAAACAATCGCTGTGGACAAAAAAGCACACCCCAAAAATGAAAATCGAATTTTTCTCGGAGATTCATTCTGACCTTCCGACCAAAACAATAATTCATTCATTTGTCACGCCACCTGACAAATTCTCGGAAATAAAATGTAATATTCAAAAAATAAAAATATCCAAAATGACAAAAAAAATGCACATACTGGAAGTGAATGACCAAACCCAAACATGGAAAATTTCCTGAATTTGGCTTCACAACAACAGAAAATCTTGGGGTGGAAATGGTATACCTATCCAACTGTACAATATCTACTAAACTTCGACTTTTACTTGGTGTCGTCGCTATTGCCTTTTTGGCTGTCACAAGCTACGACCTTTTCACCTTGAAGGGAACTTTGCTTGACGGACGCAAGCAAAATGTGCGCCAAGTAATTGAAATGGCGACCACCACCGTCGAACATTATGCCAAACTGGCGCAATCCGGTGTTCTTTCCAAAGAGGAAGCACAGAAACAGGCATTAGCCACGCTGCAGGACCAGCGATTTGATGGTGACAACTATGTTTTCATTATCGATCGTTCGGCCCGTATTCTGATGCACCCGTTTGACCCGTCACTGAACGGGACGGATGGCTCCCGGATTGCTGATGAAAACGGGACCCGCATTTTTGCCGGGCTGGTCAAGGCTGCCAGCACAGGACAGGGGGGATATCTGTCCTATAACTGGCCCAAACCGGGGCAAAAAACCGCATTGGAAAAAATTTCCTATGGTGCCCCTTTCACCCCGTGGGGTTGGGTGATTGGTACAGGTGCCTATATGGAAGACCTGAACACCGCCTTCTGGAACCGTGCCGTTAGCGATATTATCGTTGCCGTCATCATTATTGCCGTCGTCGGCCTGATCGGGACAGCCATTAGCCGGTCAACCAGCGCGCCAATGCGCGATATTACCCGTGCCATCAATGGATTGGCCCAGGGCGACAATGATGTTGTTGTGGATATTCCCGATGCCGCCGAACGCCGCGATGAAATTGGCGACCTGGCCCGTGCACTGGAAGTTTTCCGATCAAACCGCAAACGTAACGAAGCGGCCCGCCTTGAGCGCGAACGCGAACAACAAATCCAGATCGAACGCGCCAAACATATTGAAAAGATGATTCATCAGTTTGAAGGCGAGATTTCGCAAAACCTGGACGGGGTTGGTCAGGCCGCACGCCTGCTGCGTAAAACAGCCGATGACATGACCCGCCAGTCATCCGACACCACAGACCAGGCCACCGCTGTTGCCGCTGCCACCGCGCAAGCGGCCCAGAATGTCGATACCGTTGCCGCCGCCGCCGAACAGCTTGCCGCCTCCATCGATGAAATCACCCATCAGGTAAATCGCAGTTCTGACATCGCCCATACCGGATCGCAGGAAGCCGATGAAGCCACCGGCATTTTTGCCGCCCTTGGCACGGCATCAGACAAAATCGGTGAAGTCGTACAGCTTATTCAGTCGATTGCCGAACAAACCAACCTTTTGGCCCTGAATGCCACCATCGAAGCCGCCCGCGCGGGCGATGCCGGCAAAGGCTTTGCCGTGGTCGCCGCCGAGGTCAAGAACCTTGCCAATCAAACCACCCGTGCAACTGGCGATATCGCCCAACAGATCAGCGATATTCAGGGCTCTACCCAAAATGCCCTCGAAGCGATCACGCATATTTCCGGCCGGATGAAAGAGCTCAACGAAGTTTCCGCCGGGATTGCCGCCGCAATTGCCCAACAGGATTCGGCAACCGGCGAAATCGCCCGCAATGTTGCCGAAGCCGCCCGGGGCACCAAGGACGTTTCAACCAATGTCGCCGGTTTGCGCCAGTCTGCCGAAAGTGAACGCTCCGCCTCAAACGAGGTATTGGAATCCGCACAGGGACTGGATGAAAAATCACGGTCGCTAATGGCACAGTTCAGAAACTTTTTGACAGCCATTCGCGAAGCCTGATTCATCATCACCACATCTCGACACTAAAAGGCAGGGTTTTGGCCCTGCCTTTTTCCACAGAGCAGCACGCATGACCGTTACATTTCAACGATACAGCGTGAACACGGTTTTCCGAAACGACTCGCCACTCCGACTACGGGCTTCGTACCCCTGTTTGGCAAAAAAATACCATCCAAGATAGATTTCAAATAAAAAATAAACACCCAAAGATGCTGCTTTGCCATTTTAGGAATGACTCTAAAACACACCCGATCTCTGTAATCCCGCTTAAACACAATATTTTTCTTATATAAAAATATGCGCCAACCCCTTTTCAAAAATCAAATAATTTTCGCACTACATGCAAAGACACGGTGTTAGATCAATTTCTAAAAGGGTAAGTGCCGCTATAATTTTGCCACTTTAGGATGAATGGCAACCCGGACATGTCGCCTTCACAATAAGTGCCGTATTTCGTTTTGTTATTGACAAACCATCTGGCTTTCAGGGTTCCGAACATGACACTTTCCAATTTTTCAATTGCTGCCAAGTTGCGGCTGCTTTTGGTACTGGTGGCCATAGCACTTTGCATTCCGACAATTTTTGATCTTTTTACATTGCGAACCGTTCTGGTTGACGACCGCAAGGAAAATATCCGTCAGATCGTTGATATGGCGGCAACCAGCATGCAACGTTTGGCAGATATGGCGAAATCCGGCGATATCAGTGAAGAAGATGCCAAGAAGCAGGCGCTCGATATCGTTTCGGGGATGCGATATGACGGGGACAATTACGTTTTTGTCATGGATGCCAAAGGCACCATCATCATGCACCCGATCACCCGGTCGCTGGTGGGCAAAGACACCAACGATATCCGTGATGTCAATGACAAGGCCTTTTTGACCAACCTTATTTCCGCTGCCAAAAAAGGCGATGGCGGCTATGTCAATTATGTCTGGGCCAAACCCGACAATAGCGGCACCGCCCCCAAACTGTCCTATGCCCGCAGCTTTAAACCCTGGGGCTGGATTTTAACAACCGGCATTTACGTTGACGATGTCGACAGCATTTTCTGGCAACGCGCCTTGGCCGATATTGCATTTGCCGTTGTGCTGCTGCTTGTTCTTAGCCTGATTGGTTTTTCTATTGGCCGCTCCATCACGCGCCCGCTCGGCGAAATTACCAATGCCTTACAGGCCCTGATTGCCGGCAAGACCGATTTGGAACTGCATTATGCCGACCGTGAAGACGAAATCGGCGAACTATCGCGTGCCTTTGTCGTATTCCGCGAAAACCGCGAGGAAACAGACCGGCTTCAGGCCGAACAGGCCCGCACCCAGCAAGAACATATTGAACGTGCCGAACGCATCGAACATCTAATTCACAGCTTTGAAGCCGAAGTTGAAGAAAACCTGACTGTGGTCAATGCCGCTGTAACGCAGTTGCGCAGCACAGCTGGCGATATGAGCAACCAGTCATCACACACGACCGAACAGGCCACCGCCGTTGCCGCAGCCACCGAACAGGCCGCCAACAATGTTGATACTGTCGCCTCGGCCGCAGAGCAGCTCGCCGCCTCGATTGATGAAATCACCCTGCAGGTTGGCCGCAGTTCCGACATTGCCCATTCCGGCTCGCAAGAAGCGGACGACGCAACCGAACTGTTTAGCGCCCTGGGTTCGGCCTCGGAAAAAATCGGCCAGGTGGTTGAACTGATCCAGTCCATTGCCGAGCAAACCAACCTTCTCGCACTCAATGCCACCATCGAAGCCGCCCGTGCAGGCGATGCCGGCAAAGGCTTTGCCGTGGTCGCCGCCGAGGTCAAGAACCTTGCCAACCAGACCACCCGTGCCACCGAGGATATTGCCGGGCAGATTGGCGATATTCAGGGATCGACACAAAATGCGCTTGGCGCGATCAAGCATCTTGCCGCCCGCATGAAGGAACTTAACGAGGTTGCATCGGGCATTGCCGCCGCTGTGCAGCAACAGGATGCCGCCACCGGCGAAATTGCTCGCAATGTTGCCGAGGCCGCCGCAGGCACCAAGGAAGTTTCAATCAATGTGGATGGCTTACGCGCCTCGGCAGAGGAAGAACGCCAGGCATCGGGCGAAGTCCTGCATGCTGCCAAGGACCTGAGCGACAAATCGCATACCCTGCTGTCACAAATTCACACCTTCCTGCGCGAAATCCGCGCGGCCTGAGTGCGAACAACATCTGAAACCGACAAAGGCAGGCTGCAACCATACAGCCTGCCTTTGTTGTAATGGTCCTGATGCAAGACAAATCGCTTTAGATATTTAAGGTCTTTTGCCCGGCATGACTGCACCACAGGCATCAAACAGGGCACTGGCCCTTGCGCGTGCAAGACGGGCATCTTCAAGGTTGGAATCCGGCCTGCCATCATTGTTAAAGCCATGCCCGGAATTTTCATAAATATGCACCGGCACCGCAGGATGCGCCGCCTTGATCGTTGCCATCACATCATCGGCAGGGATATTCGGGTCTTTGCGCCCGAAATTGAAGATCACCGGGCATTTTGGTTCCATATCGGCAATCGCGGCAACACCACCGCCATAATAGCTGACAACCGCCGATAATGCGTCTATCGCGGCTGCCGCACGCCAGCCAACGGTCCCGCCGTAACAATAGCCAATCAAAAATACCGGCCCGTCCTGCCTTAGGGCATCCACACAGGCCTGCACATCCGAAACCGGGTTTTCAGTACCATTTTCACGAGAATATTTAAGACCCGTCGCAATGCCATCCGCATCATGATCGGCCACAAAACCCCGTTCCTGGCGATCAAACATCGAAGGCACGATCACTTCATACCCCTGGGCAACCCAGCGTTTGGCATCTTCCAGGATGTAATGGTCCAGACCAAAAATCTCCTGGATCAAAACCAGCCCGCCTTTGCGCACCCCGTCGGTTTTTCCGTGCCACGCATCAAATTCAAACCCGTCAATTGCCGATTTAAGCCTGATCATTTCGGGCAATTTTGCCTCCTGGTAGGATGAAAAAAAGAAAAGGCGGGCATTTTAGCGCCCGCCTTTTTCAATATTCCGTTCGATCACACCTGATCAGATCGACTGATTGATCCAGTCAACCAGTGCGCTTTTCGGCATGGCACCAACTTTGATGGCCGAAACTTCGCCGCCCTTGAAGATCATCAGGGTCGGGATGCCGCGCACACCATATTTGGCCGGGGTATTCGGGTTTTCGTCGATATTGACTTTGGCAATGGTCAGCTTGTCGCCAAGTTCACCGGCGATTTCATCAAGATACGGGGCAATCTGCTTGCACGGACCGCACCATTCCGCCCAGAAATCGACCAGAACCGGCGCGTCTGCGCCAATAACGTCAGAGTCAAATGACGTATCGGATACTTTAATCGTTGTCATTCTGTCAGATCCTAGTTGTTACGAGGTCATGCACCCAAGCGGGTAACCTCGATCCGCTTATGGGTGCAAAGGTAGGCAGGCAGAAGCCAAAGGTCAAGCGCGTTGCATTCGCATCAGACTTTCAGGCAGTTCCACCATCCACGGGCCATTCGTCCAGAGAATATGGCAGCGAATGATTTTATCGGGATACATCTGAGTCAATGCGTCGCGATAAATCGCCATTTGCCGCCGATACGCCATCGGCGTTTGTTCCACGTCACGCGGCGGCGGGCGGTTGGTTTTATAATCCACAATCATCACCTCATCGCCCGAAATCACCAGCCGGTCAATCTGGGCGGAAACCACATCGCCACCGACAATACCAACCAAAGGCACCTCGGCCCGCGACGCGGGGCCAAAAATCGGCGCGAAATCGGGGTTGTCAAAAATCGCCAGAGTCTCGGTGGCAATTTCAAATTGCTGATCGGGGCTTAACCCATGTACCGGCTGACTTAAAAACCGTTCTGCCGCATCAAAACGCCGTTCGGGCGACAGGTCGGGCAGAAGCTCCAGCAATTTATGGATCAAAATCCCGCGTTTGAAACTTTGCCCCTGATCCCCGCCCAAAGGCGATTGCACCGATGGTTCATCTTCCAGCGGACGACTGGGGGCCAGCGGGCGGGGCGGATACACTTCTTCGGGCGCAATCGTGCGCATCAGCTTTTCAATACCCGCCATCATCTGCACCTGATCCCCCTCTGCGTCAGCCGAACTCACAGGGGCAAGCGTGTCGGTATGGCCCTTTTCCGGTTTGGGCTCGGTCATTTGTTCCGTTTCCCAAACAAAGCCTGGCCCGACCCAGCCGGATGGCGAAACACTGGCAAAATCCATTTCCGTCTCGTCGGCAAATTCGGCAAGTGCCATTTCACACAAATTATACCAGCAATGTGCAGGCGGTTTTGATTTACCCTGCCAGCCACAAATATAAAGCCGATCTTCGGCCCGGGTCAGCGCCACATACAGCAAACGGTTATATTCCTGATCGCGTTTTAGCGCGATGTCATCACGCAGCAGCTTTACCCGGTCATTTTCCAGTGCCACACGCGGCAACCAGAACATCAACTGGTCCCGGTCCTGCCAAAACAGGTTGGGCGACTGGGTGGGCACCTGCATGGTATCGGGCAAAAACACGATCGGGGCCTGCAACCCCTTGGCCCCATGCACCGTCATGATACGCACTTCATCACGCCCGCTTTGTTCAAGGTCACGCTTGATCTCGGCCTCGCCCGCCATCAGCCAGTGCAAAAAGCCCTGCAGGGTTGGGGCGTGTTCGGCCTCGTAATTCATCGCAAGGTTCAGGAATTCGTCAATCGGGTCATTGGCCTCGATCCCCAAACGCCCGACCAGCCGGGCGCGCACCCCGCGCGCATCCTCGCCGCGTCCGCCCAGCAATTCACCATACAGTTCAAACGGGCGTTCATAATCCACCCGGCCCAACCAGCGTGCCAAAAACGCATAGGCGCGGCCAAATTCCGGGCTTTCATCGGCCCGTTCGCGCAGGGCATGCCACAGGGTGCGGCGGCGGTTATAGGCAAGGTTAAACAACTGTTCCTCGTCAAAGCCAATGATCGGGCTTTTCAGCAAAGTCGCCAAATTCAAATCATCATCAGTCATCAACAGGAACCGGCCAAAGGCGATCAGGTCCATCACCGCCAACTGTTCGGTGATTTCCATCCGGTCCACCCCGGCGACAGGTACATTGCGTTCCTTAAGCGCCTTGACCACCTCGTCAACAAAGGCCGTCCGGCGGCGCACCAAAATCATGAAATCCCCGGCGCGTACCGCCCGCCCGCGCGATGGCAAAATTTCGCGCGAATCCACCGCATGGCGAATGCGCCCGGCAATCACCCGCGCCAGCCGGATTTCCGGGTCCTCCAGCCGCACAACACGGGTGGGCGGTGTCCAGGGTTCCTGGTCCTCGCGCGGTTCGGGGGCCACGGGCGGCCATAATTCAATGCGCCCGGCATGGCCCTGGCGAAAGGCCTGGTGGGCCACATTTTGCCCGTCATCGCCAACACCCTGCCTGGCAATGGGCCCGGCAAAAACCCGGTCCACCGTGCCCAGCACGGCCGAAGTTGAGCGGAAGGAAATATTCATCGGCACTTCGCGCCATTCCGCCGCGATCTCGGCGGCACGGCGGGCAAAATGGCGGCGCATTTCGGCAAATTTTTCAGGATCGGCGCGCTGAAAGCTGTAAATTGATTGTTTCGCATCCCCAACGGCAAAGATGGTGCGGGGTTTATCTTCGTGCTGGCTGGCATCGTTGAAAAACTCCTCGGCCAGAATTTGCACCACTTTCCATTGTTCGGGGTTGGTATCCTGGGCCTCGTCAATCAGGATATGATCTAGGCCTTCATCCAGTTTAAACAGCACCCAACCGGCAATACCGGCCTGCTGTTCAAGCAAACGCACACTGTTTAAAATCAGGTCGTCATAATCCAGCCAGGCATGCAGCGCCTTTTTGCGCGCATAACGCGCCAGCATCGCCTCGCCCATGCAAATCAGCGCGGATGTGGATTGCGCCAAAAGCGCCGCCTTGCGGTTTTTCTCAAGTTCAACCAGGCGGGCACATTCCTGTTCCAAGGCATCTGCGCCTGCCGGGTGGTTTTCACCCGCCTTTTTGGTAATCAGCTTGGCCCGCGGCTCGCCGGTGGATGCGGTAAAAAACACACTGCGATAATCGTTAAAAACCGCAATGCGGTCCTCTACCGTGGTTTTTTCCAAAAACTGGGCCAGGGCGGGCACACGGTCCTTATCCGTTTTGGTGCCTGCTTCAAGGGCTGCCAGCGCCATCATCAAACCCTGCCGGTCAAAGGCCCCATCGGCCAAAGCATCACGCAGCAATTTATCGGCCGTTTGCCCCGGGGCAACACCGAGCGATTTATAAACCGCGTCGCACATGCGGTCCCGGCCATGATGGGCATCCAGCATCCGTTTAAGGCGGCCCCGCTCACGGGCAAGGTCACGCATCACCTCGCCAAAGGCCCCTTCCCGTACCTGCCCGGTCACAACGGCCAGGGCATCGGTCAAAATCGGGTCATGGCCGCTTCGCGCATAAGCTAGCACTTCTTCCTGGGTATCAGCCATTGTTTCGGCTGCGGTACGGTCGTCCATCACCTCGAAATGCGGGGCAAGTCCGGCCTCCAGCGGGAAGCGCCGCAACAGGGACTGGCAAAAGGCATGAATGGTCTGGATTTTCATGCCACCCGGCGCATCGAGCACACTGGCAAACAAACGCCGTGCCCGCCTGGTTTCATCCGCAGCCGGTGCCGCGCCAGACAAATCCGCCAAATCACGCTGCAAATCGGCATCTTCCATCGTCGCCCAGCGTCCCAGCCGTTCATTGACACGGTTGGCCATTTCGGCAGCGGCCGCCTTGGTAAAGGTCAGGCATAAAATACGGTGCGGTTCGGTACCCGAAAGCATCAGTCGCAAAACCCGGTCCGACAAAACCTTGGTTTTCCCCGCCCCGGCCGATGCCGACACCCAAACCGATGCCATCGGGTCGGAAGCCCGGCGTTGCAGGATATTGGGATCATCCCCACCCTCAATCGCCCCTGACATGTTGTTCAAGAACTGGCTCATTTCGCGCCTCCACCGCCAAGCAATGCCGGGCTGTCATCGCTGGTTTCTTCGCTGCCCATCCATTCGCGCGCGCGGGACAGATGCACATAGTCCGAATATTTCGGCGCATTATCGGGGTGCGGCACACTGAGATACGGCGTTGTCGCATCAGCAAAGGCCGTGGCAAGGGCGGCCACCCCGGCAATGGCATTTTGCGCCAAATCGTGCGGCGTGGTTTTCATTTTGGCGGTATCAATTTCCCTGATTTCCCCGGCCGGGTCGCCGCCCGACAGCTTCCAGAAGGCATAGGATGCCGGGGGGCCTTTTTCGACTGCCTCGAACCCGCCCTGTTCGGCAATCGCCCCTTCCAGCGGCAATTGCGGGGCAAAACCATTCATCACGTCGCGCGCAGTTGGGGGCACACCGGTTTTATAATCGATAATCGCAATACCGCCATCGCGCAGCACATCCACCCGGTCGGCACGGGCATAAACTTCAAACCCGGAGCCCAGAGTGAAACTTCCCTGCCGTTCGCTAAAGGATGCCCGCAAATAAGCCCGCCGTCCTGCTTCGGTTTGGACAAACCATTTGGCAATGCGTTGAAAACGCGGCCACCAAAAGGCCCATAAGCCCGGACGGGCCTTTAGCGGGGCAAAAACCTCCTCGCCGATCATCAACAAACGGTTTTCCGAATCGGCAGGTAAATGGTCGTGATACTGGCTGATAAAACGATCCAGCGCCTCGTGAATATAATTGCCGTAATCCGCCGCGCCGGGATCAAGGTCAATATCATCCAGGCGCTGCAATTTCAGGATATGCCGGGCATAAATCGCATAGGGGTCACGCATCCAGGTTTCAATTTGCGTGACGGACAGGCGGTTGGGCCGCGCCTCAATGGGCGGGGTTGGGGCCGGGCGGCCAATGCGAACCCGCATTTCCGCTGTTGGTTCATCAAGCTGGTCGGCCAGTTGCCGCCATTGCGCCGCATCCGCCCGTTCCATCACGATACCGGATTTCCGCAAAATGTTTTCAATCCGTAACAACCACCGCGACGGCACTGTTGGTGTGCCGCCCACCCGCAAGGCACGGGTCATCACCACCTGTGGCGCACAAAATAGCTGCTGAAAGTCATGCGCGGATTGGCCGATGCGATGTTCGGGTGCGGGCAGGCCAAATTTGCGCCGCATCGGGCGACTCATCCACGGGTCGGACCCGGCTTCGGGCGGCCAAACACCTTCGTTCAAGCCGCCCAAAATGGTTAAATCGGCCTGCTGCATTTGTGCTTCGACCGTGCCCCAAATAAACAGGCGCGGATGTTTGCCAAAACGCGGGCGAACAGCACGGTCCGCCATCAGCGCATCAAGAAAAGCGCCATAGCGTGCGCCTTGCAGCACCTCGAACCCCGGCAGGGCCTGTAGCAATTCATAAACAAAATCGGCCAGGGCCTCGCCCGCATCGCCGCGCCACAGGCGGTCTGCCCCTTCCTGCTGGTCGGTTGCGGCCAGAATTTCGCAACAGCGCACATGGGTGCGCAAGGCCTCAACCGGCAAAATGGTTTTATCGTCCATCAAATCGCGCAGCGGCAACAACGCCGCTTCAAGCGCGCTTACCAACGCACACAAACGGTTATGATCATCGCGAATGCGCTCGATACGCGGGGCGGCGTTGGCGGCATTGCTTTTGCCAATGCGATCAATCGTTTCATCACGCCAGCCATCAATGGCACTGATCAGGCCATCCAGCCCCGGTCCCGGCCTTGGTCCACGTAAAATCTGCAATTCCAGTAAGCGGGTATGGGTCCTGAAGGTTTCCGGGGCCATGCCAGCGGCACATAACGGGTGTTTTAACAATTCCAGCAACGGCACAGGGGCAAACTGTTCCTGCACCGTGCGCACCACCAGCCGCAGGAAAATGGCCGGGGCCGTATCATGCAGGGGCACACCGGCGGAATCATCC
Source organism: Thalassospira sp. TSL5-1 (assembly GCF_001907695.1). Taxonomy (NCBI): domain Bacteria; kingdom Pseudomonadati; phylum Pseudomonadota; class Alphaproteobacteria; order Rhodospirillales; family Thalassospiraceae; genus Thalassospira; species Thalassospira sp. TSL5-1. The sequence continues at coordinate 464,962 of NZ_KV880638.1, read as the reverse complement.
ACATCCACTTCCCAACGGCGCAGCTCGGTCGCCACCCGCCGGGCCAGACCCCGGTCCGGTGTGACCAGCGCACAGGTTTTCCCGGGTTGCTCCAGCGCCTGGCGCATCATCAGCGCAATGGTCGCGGCTTCCTCGCGCGCGCCCGAACAATCCACCCGCAACACCCCATCGAGAACATCCGGGGCAAAATTGCGAATATAGCGCCACTGATCGGTGGTTTGGGCCGGGCGCAAGGCCTCGCGTACCAAACGGCGGCGTTCCGCCTGGGCGGATGGAACACCGTCCTCATCCGCCGGGGGCAGCGGGCGATCATCTGGCAAGGCCGTTTCCACCACCGTGGACATTGGACTTTCCGGGGCGGGAACATCATCAAACAGATCACGCATCGCGCCTGCAGGCGCGATTTTCGATACAGGCTCTGAATAGGATTGCGAATAGGCATCATCCAGCAGCCCGTCATAGGGTATTTCGGCAAAATAGGGCGGAACATCCTCGCCATCCCACGGCGCATCATCTGTCATCGCCACATCATCCCCCCCGCCCCAGGGGCGCACAGTGGCCGGGGAATGGTCAATATGGGTCAGCAGGCGGGACAATAAATGTTGCGGATGGGCGGCATCATCGGCAATGGCAAGCCAATCGCCTGCCGACAGACCGGTCATCAAGCCTGGCAGCACCACCCGCCCCTGAGGCAGAGCCAAAACAGCCCCCATCAGGTCGCGCAGGGCCGGGAAGGGTGCGGTAGAACCCGCCACAATCACCGGATAGGCAGGCGGGTTGCTTTGCCAAAGTTCAATCTGGGCGGCGATCATGGCATTGCGCCGCGCTGCGCGGTCACTCACTCCCTGATCGGCCAAAATATCGGGCCAGAATTTGGTCAGAATTTGCAAAAATTCCAGCGTCAATTGCCAGTGCTGGGCAAATTCGGCGGGCACCAGCCCTTCCAGGTCATCAAACTGGCAGTTTTCCGTTTGCACCTGGTCTAAAAACCGCGCCAGCTCCCCCGCCAGTCGTGCCGCTTGGTCGGCGGTGGGTTTTTCGCCCTTGTAATCGGCGCGCGACATGATCAGCCGTGTTAACAGCAATTTTCGTTGCAAATCCGGAATGGCAGGCGGCAGATTTAGCACCACATCCTGATCGGCCTTGCCAAACATTGCCAGTTCGTCTTCGTCCGCCTCGCCTAACGGGCGAATGGTCGGCAGCAACGTTACCCGGCCCTCGGTCTGGCGCAAAAAGGCATCGCGCATCACCTTGCAGGAGCGGCGGTTGGGCACCAAAAGCAAAGTATCAGACAGAATAACCGGCTGATCCGCCGTTTCGCGCAGCAATTGCCGGGCAATCATATCAGCAAAGGGGGCACCTGGCGGAATATAAAACAGATTTTCTGTCATTTTTGTCCCAGTTTATTGCGCCCTGCCTGACAAAGCCCTCAATGGGCGAAGTTCAGAACAACCGCTCCGCAAACCTAGCGCAAAACCACCCGGTTTGACACCCGGTCCAACGGCCTTAAAACACGACCTTATTGACCTGCCAGGGTTCGTTCCGCATCTGCCAAAGCATCTGGCGTGCCGATATGAAACCAGCGCCCGTCATGCACCAGCCCATAACAACGGCCACTTTCCAGCGCCCGGTCATAAATCACATTTAACGAAAAATTGCCTGGCAGCAGGCCTTCAAACAGGCGCGGATTTAATATCTGAATGCCCGTGAAAACATAGGGCGCATGCGGTGCAGACCCACGCCGTTTCAACCGGCCATCCACCTGCCAGAAAAAATCGCCCGCCCCCTCATAGCCAAAGGCCCCCTCAACCGGCACAATCGCCAGCAGGGCATCCATATGCTCCGCATCAAAAGCATCCATCATGCGTTCAAATAGCGGCTCGGTTCCTTCGGTCCAATACATATCGGCATTGGCAACCAAAATGGCGGTATCATCCAGCAATGGCAGGGCATTTTGCACCCCGCCCCCGGTTTCCAGCAATTCTGCCTCGGCCGAGTTGACAACTACCGGAAAATCCCGGTTTGCCACATGCGCCGAAATCATTTCGCCTAGGTAATGGTTATTCACCACCACCCGGTCAAACCCGGCATCACCCAGCCGGTCCAGCACATGATCCAGCATCGGTTTGCCGGCCACGGGCACCAAGGGCTTGGGCAGTTTATCGGTAATCGGGCGCATCCGCTTGCCAAGGCCCGCCGCCAAAACCATCGCCTGCGCCGGTTTTAATACAGGGTGCATTTTAGTGCTCATGCTTCCGGTCCATTTTTGGGGATGACAGGGGCCAAACGGGCACGGGCGGGAATATGTTTATCCACCCATTGCGCCAGTTCCGGCAGGTTTTGCTGTGCCCCGCGCAAAATCAGCTCCCAACAGCGCGGGACAAATTCCAGATAGCGCATTTTGCCACTTTCGCGCGCCAGCCAGCCAAACCGGCCCAAAATGCGAAAATTGCGCACCATGCCGGTGGCAATATAGGCGCGGTGAAAGGTGGCTTCGTCCATCCCGGGGAATGCCGCCAGATAGCGATCGAGCATAGCGCGTTCAATATCAAGGCCCACATCATGGCGCACATCGCGCAACAGCGACACCAGATCATAGGGGCGTGGAGCAATGGCCGCGTCCTGAAAATCAATAATGCCGCAATCAACTCCGCCATCATCGGTATCGACCAGCATCAAATTATCCACATGGTAATCACGATGAATCAGGGTTTGCCCGGCATCCCAGCATTGCGGCAGGATGTGATCGAGCAGCGTATCAAAATCCTGCATCGCTTCTGCCCGCCGGGCCTCATCGGCAATCACCAGCGGGACATAATCGCGGCCAAAACTGGCAAGCTGACGACGCAGATTTTCCGGCCGATAAACAACCAGTTCCGAACCCTCAGCATCCTTTGCCATTTCTTCAATAACATCCGCCCGATGATGCAGGGCAATCAAGGCATCGGTCGCGCGGATATACAGGCTGACCGGCGCGATATCGCCCATTTCAAGGGCACGGGTAAAGGTCAGGTCGCCAAAATCCTCGATCAGGGCAAGGCCACGATCAATATCATGGGCCAAAATATGTGGCACGCGCCAACCCAGAGAGGTAAACAAAGCCGTCATCTGCACCACGGGCGCAATTGAGGCCGGGCGCTCTGGCTGGTCACTCAGCCCATGCGGGTCAATCGATACGGCATCGGGGGCAAAATCCATCAAAAGCGCGGTTTCAAACCCGCGTTCGAGGCGAAAATACTTCCGGGCCGAGGCATCATCGACCAATTGTTCGCGCGCGGCATCCGCCCAGCCATGATGATGCAAAAAATCATCAATCACCGTCATTCTTTGCTGCTGGCTCATGCCATGTTCCCGTCAAGGGTCGCAAGGCGCTTTGCCCACTCATCGCCGTGCGCAACCAGCTTTATCTGGCGGGCATCGGGGTTTGGTCCGGGTTCGATATAAATATCCAGGCGGGTTTCAGGCGTTAAATATTCCAATCGGTCGGGCCATTCGATCAGGCTGACGGCCTCGCTAAAGGCATCTTCAATATCCAGCTCATGGACCTCTTCGGGGTCGGACAGGCGGTAAAGGTCAAAATGCCAAACGGGTACCGGCTCCAGGTCATAAATCTGCACCAGGGTGAAGGTCGGGCTGGGGACTTCTTCATGCGGGTTATTGGCAAGGGCGCGAATATAGGCACGGCAAAAGGCACTTTTGCCCATGCCCAATGTGCCGTGCATCAAAATCACATCGCCTTTTCCGGCTACGGCGGCCAGGCGGGCGGCAAGGTCCTCGGTCCCGGCCTGATCCTTGATCTCAATGGTCTTTTGCATATGCCTTTGCACCCGCTTTCACACGATATGACAAAAATTATCGCCCTTTACCCTGTTCTACGGCCAGAAAGGGCGATTTCGCAATGATTTTGACTGGCATTTTATTGTAACCTGCCCCGGTTAAAAGCCCGTCAATATCGCAATGCCGGTCGCACCCTGCCCGCCTACCAGGGCGGATAACGTTGCGATAGCAGGGGCAAAATGCTATTTCGCCTCTGACAGGTGAATAAACTTTGTTTTTTGGAATGGAATCAGGATGTCGGAAGTGTCGCACAGCACGGATATTGCCATCATTGGTGCAGGCCCGGTCGGGCTTTTTGCCGTATTTGAAGCCGGGATGCTGGGCCTGAAAACCCATGTGATCGATGCGCTGGACATGGTGGGCGGCCAATGCAGTGCGCTGTACCCGGAAAAACCGATTTTCGACATTCCCGCCCATCCGCAAATCACCGGGCAGGACCTGATTGACCAGCTTGCCAAACAGGCCGCCCCGTTCGAGCCGACCTATCATTTGGGCCAGCAGGTGATCAAACTGGAAAAGCGCGATGATGGCCGCTTTACCCTGGAAACATCGGTGGGCACCAAAATTGATGCCGGGGCTGTTGTTATTGCTGCGGGTTGCGGTGCCTTTGGCCCCAACAAACCGCCGATGGACGGCCTGGAAGATTTTGAAGGGTCCGGTGGCGTTCAATATTACGTCAAACGCCGCGCCGATTTTGCCGGTAAAAAGGTTGTCATTGCCGGTGGCGGCGATTCCGCTGTCGATTGGGCCCTGTCCCTGCATGATATTGCGCAAAAAGTGTATGTCGTCCACCGCCGCCCCAAATTCCGCGCCGCCCCGGACAGCAGTGCCAAGCTCGCCGCCCTGGCCGAAGCGGGCAAAATCGAAATGGTCATTCCCTATCAGCTCAAGGGCCTGAAAGGCGACACCGCATCGGGCAAGCTCAGCCACGTGACCGTTGCCACCCTGAAGGGTGAGGAACTGGACCTTGAAGCCGATCATCTGCTGCCCTTCTTTGGGCTGGCAATGGAATTGGGGCCGATTGCAAATTGGGGCCTGAACCTGGATCGCAACCATATTGGTGTCACCCAGGCGACGATGGAAACATCAGTCCCCGGCATTTTCGCCATAGGCGATATCGCCAATTACGAACACAAACTGAAACTGATCCTGTCGGGCTTTGCCGAAGGGGCCAGTGCGATTCATGCCGCACGCAGCTACCTGTTCCCCGATAAGGAATTTCATTTCGAATATTCAACAACCACCGGCGTTCCGAACGAATAAGCCAAAATCTGTTGAATCTTGCGATCTCTGCCCCAGTAGTTTGATCAAACATTTCATCGCACTGGCCCGCCGCAGCATCCAAATGCAAGGCACACAGGGCCGGTGCGTTATTTTTTCGATCCCCTCAAACCCGTCATTGCAGTGATGGCTGACAACAGGCAAACGGCCCTATTTGGTTGTCACCTTCAAAATCGCCGATAAAACACCCACAATCATCTCATGATCTTCGTGTGATGCCAGCCCGGACACCGTAATCGCCCCAATCACGCCCGCACCTTTAACCCGCAGCGGAAAACTGCCGCCGTGGTCGGCATAGTCGGCAAAATCAATGCCGTGATCGACCAGGCCTTTATGTTTGGCCTTTAAGGCCATGCCAAAACGATAGGATGACTGATGTTCGCGCAAAACAAGGTTGCTTTTGCGCCGCGCCCATTCGTCATTGGCCGGGACGGCACCGGGTAATGCGGCATGAAAAAGCGTGCGGTTCGGGGTGCGAATATTGACCACCACCGGCGCGTTGCGGGCTTGGGCTGCTTCCACAAGGGCCGTTCCCAGCTTCCAGGCGGTGTTTTCGTCAAATCCGTCAAAGACCAGGGTTTCTTCCTGCCGGGCCAATAATTCCAGATCCATAAGAGACCTCTTGTCGGGTGAAAAAAGCAGCCATTCGCCCACAGCTAACCGTATGCAATGGCAAAGTGGCAATAAAAAAGGCCATAACCGATATTCCGGCTATGGCCTTTTGAAGGGTCAAACAACGACGGAAATTATTTGTCGTCGCCCATTTTAAGCGCGTTGATAAAGGCCGATTGCGGAATTTCGACCTTGCCGAACTGGCGCATTTTCTTCTTACCGGCCTTCTGTTTTTCCAGAAGTTTACGTTTACGCGAAACGTCACCGCCGTAACATTTGGCCGTCACGTCCTTACGCAGGGCCGAAACGGTTTCACGGGCAATCACCTTGCCACCGATCGCGGCCTGAATGGCAACGCGGAACATCTGCCGGGGGATCAGCTCTTTCAAGCGGCCACAAATGGCGCGACCCCGGTTTTCGGCCTGGCTTCTGTGAACCATCAATGCCAGGGCATCAACCGGCTCTTCGTTCACCAGAATCGACACCTTCACCAAATCGCTTTCGTCATAGCCTGCCAGTTCATAGTCAAAGCTGGCATAGCCACGCGAAATGGATTTAAGGCGGTCATAGAAGTCAAAAACCACTTCGTTCAGCGGCAATTTATAAACTGCCATCGCCCGGTTGCCGACATAGGTCAGGTCAAGCTGAACACCACGGCGTTCGGTACACAGTGTCAGGATACCGCCCAGATATTCATCCGGCACCATGATCGATGCTTTAATCCACGGCTCCTCGATCGCCTTGATCTTGGTGACTTCGGGGAAGTCTGCCGGGTTATGCAGCATGATGTCTTCGCCGTTGGTCAGCGTGATCTTGTATGACACGGACGGGGCAGTGGTAATCAGGTCCAGTTCGTATTCACGTTCCAGACGTTCCTGAATGATTTCAAGATGCAGCAGCCCCAGGAAGCCACAGCGGAAACCAAGACCCAATGCCGTCGAGTTTTCAGGCTCGAACTGGAAGGACGCATCGTTCAGATGCAGTTTTTCCAGCGCATCGCGCAACGTGTCATATTCGCTGGTATCAACCGGGAAAATGCCGCAGAAAACAACCGGGATCGAGGGCTTGAAACCGGCCAGCGGTTTGTCGCACGGGCGTTTTTCTTCGGTAATGGTGTCACCGACTTCGCATTCGGCAACGGTTTTCATCCCGCAATTGATGAAACCGATTTCACCTGGGCCCATCGAATCCAACGCCAGCGGCTTTGGTGTGAACACACCGACACGGTCAATCGTGTGCGTGACCTTGGCATTCATGAAGCGGACCTTCTGGCCCCTTTTCAGCGTACCTTCCTTCACCCGCACCAAAATCATGACACCCAGATAGGCATCATACCAGCTGTCAATCAGCAGAACCTGAAGCGGCGCATCGGCATCCCCCGTCGGGGCTGGCAGGCGCTTGACCAGGGCCTCAAGAACATCGGGCACACCAAGGCCGGTTTTGGCCGAGATCATGACGGCATCAGAGGCATCAATGCCAATGACTTCCTCGATCTGTTCTTTCACCTGGTCAGGCTCGGCTGCGGGCAGGTCAACCTTGTTCAGAACCGGGATAATCTCGTTATTATTATCCATTGCCTGATAAACGTTGGCCAGTGTCTGGGCTTCCACCCCCTGGGCGGCATCAACCACCAGAAGCGAGCCTTCACACGCCGCAAGCGAGCGCGAGACTTCATAGGCGAAGTCCACATGGCCCGGAGTGTCCATCAGGTTAAGGGTATATTCCTCGCCATCCTGTGCGACATATTTCAGGCGCACAGCCTGGGACTTGATGGTAATGCCGCGTTCGCGTTCAATATCCATCGAGTCGAGAACCTGATCGGCCATCTCACGATCGGTCAAACCGCCGGTCAGCTGAATCAGACGATCCGCCAGGGTAGATTTGCCGTGATCGATATGGGCGATAATCGAAAAATTTCGTATATGTTTAAGATCGGTCATGGGATGCTTTTCTAGCAATCAGCAATCGATATATCCAGTGTCACGTCTGCGTATCGAAAAAGGGCCGTTCCCGTTGCCGCGTCTGCATGCCAAACTACAACAGCGACAGCACGCAATGTCAGACAGCCTTTTTTCGATAAAAGCTGTCTGCGATGAGAACGCCATTCCCGATCACAAGCGGATCGTTTAACAGCAACCACCGGGTCATAGCAATCTCGCTTTACGCTTCGTGCCGGTTTATTTAGGCTTTTGTCCTTCATCCGTATAGAGGGAATCGACAGGGATGCGCCCAGTATAATGTTTCTGACCGCCACAGAACCGTCTCTGTCGCAGCGCAGCCTGCGCACATTGCGTCATCGCCTGCTGCTTCTCTCGCTCAGTGGAACCTTCATTGTTCTGCTCTCTTTCGCCATTATCCAGAAAACCCTGTATGACAGCGCCCTGGAACAGGGGCGTTCCGAACTGGTCCGCCTGGTATCCTCCATCAGCCTTTCAGTGGCCCAGGCCAACCGAAACAACCTGCATGCGATTCCGACCCGCCAGGACAATATTTCGCTGGTTGTTGTCGATAATAATCTCAATGTCCTGCATGGCAGTTATCCCAAACATATGGCAGCCGAGCTGCGCCAGCTTCTTGAGGAAAACCGTCACAGCATTGACGGCACCCTGACCTGCGAACATGGCAAAGAATCGGTCATGCTGGCCTATCATGCCATGCCCCGCCTGAACCGCATGGCCGTGGTAATGGTGCCCAAAATGTCGCTGCTGCACGAATGGTTTCGGGGCCTGGCACTGCATGCGGTCCTGTTTACCATGATCCTGTCAATCATGGGCTGCCTTTCCGCCTGGCTTTGGGTTCGTTTAAAGCGCCAGCACATTCGCGCACGCGACCTGGCCGGGCACTTCAATGATGTGGAGAACAGCCTGTCAAATTTCGGCTGTGCCGTGATTGGCTGGCGCTTGTCCTCCCCCTATGCTGCCCTGAATCTGCGCCTGAACTGGCCGGAGGTTCTGGGGGCTTCGGGCAGCAGCAGCCTGATCACCGCAAATGATTTCATGAATTTGCTTAACCCGGCATCCTATGCGCAACTGCGCGGCGCCCTGCTGGAAGACCGCTGGCCCCAGGACCGCATTGCCGCAATGGTCAGCCTGAATACCGACGACAACCAAAGCCAGCGCTTTTACCTGACCGCCACCCGCCATATTGACCACGGCAGTAGTTTTGTTTCCGTCATGTTGCTCGAAACCATTGGCAGTCAGGAAATTTGCAATCCGTTTGAGGCCTATCTGCAATATTCGCCCGAACCGGCCATCGCCGTTGATTTGCAGGGCATTTTGCGCGGTTTTAGTGCGGCATTTGAAGAATTGCTGGGCGACAAAGTGCATTTTGCCATCGGCACCCCGTTTTTCGAGATGTTTAGCGATGACCAGCGCGAAGAAGCCACCAAGGCCTTTGCCGCCTGCATCAACGGCCAAAAGCCCGACACCGAACTGGTTTTCCGCATGGAGGACAAGGATGGTAATTTATGCTGGCTGGCCTGGCATTGTGTCGGCCCGATTGACGGGGTAATGCTGGGCAGTGCCCGGGATGTAACCGACTTTGTCGATAATACCGAAAAACTGCGCAGAACGCTAAGCCAGCTTAAGCGCAGCAACGAAGACCTTGAACAATTCGCCTATGTTGCCTCGCATGACCTGCAGGAACCCCTGCGCATGGTGACAAGCTATACCCAGCTTCTTAAACGGCGCTATGACGGGGTATTGGGGCCGGATGCCGACGAATATATCAACTATGCGGTTGATGGTGCCAAACGCATGCACAAGCTGATTACCCATCTGCTGGAATATGCCAAAACCGGCAGCACCGGCGGCCTGACAGATGTGGATTGCAACGAGGTGCTCAATGAAGCCCAGGCCGACCTCAAGGCCGCGATTTCGGAAACACAAGCCATCATCACCCACGAGGACCTGCCCCATCTTTATGGCAACCGCATCGCCCTGTCCCGGCTGTTTCAAAACCTGATTTCAAACGCCATCAAATATGCGCGCCCCGGTGTTCCGCCTTTAATCAAGGTCAGTGCCGAGCAAGACCCGGACAAACCCGATTTCTGGCGCTTTACCATGCACGATAACGGCATTGGCATTCACCCGGAGCATGCACAGCGCATTTTCCGCCTGTTTCAACGCCTGCATAAGGATGAATTCAGCGGAACCGGGCTCGGCCTATCGCTTTGTCGCAAAATTGTCGAACAGCATGGCGGCGAAATCTGGCTCGATACTTCGCGCTCCATCAGCGACCCGGGTGCGACGTTCATCTTTACCCTGCGGGGTAGTGGAGAATAACGAAAACCAGGCAAGTCAGCACGCAACTTTAACAGGCAGCGTTTTACCAATATACTTAGTGAAATACCCAGGTTTTCGGGCGCATCAATGGGGGATAAAATGACTAAATACAGCATCGCACCAATATTGCTTGGTGGGCTGATTTTGCTTTCGGCCTGCAGCAGCGATCCGCGCATCATGCCCAATGATCATATGCAGACACTGGCAGCATCCTTTTCCCAGCGCGACATCAATGCCCCGCTTCCGGGCGGCTGGCGGCAGCTTGACGGCACGGAAATCAGCTATCGTTTTGCTAACGAAACATACGGCGTCTATTCCGTCACCACCGATCAGGAACTGCTGGTGATGCACCTGGAAGACAATGCCACCGGCAGTATTGTCGGCCTGGACAGGCCCCGCCAATGCCAGTGGTCCAGCATTGCCGACCGCCTGACCCTAGATTGCGAAAAGTTTGAAAAATCCTGGCGCATCTATACCAACGGGCCGGACCTTGTCGCCGCCGACCTTGAGGAAGAAACCTACGCCATCCTGAAAAAGCGCAATACTTATTAAAGATCATACATAGGCAAGGCACAAAAAAAGCGGGCTGCATCTTGGCACCCCGCTTTTTGTTTTTATATCGCAATAAAGCCTATCAGCCGCGCAACGCGCCGCCGGTTGCTTTCTCAACCGCCGCAATCACCTTCTTGCAAACAGCGTCGATTTCTTCGTCGGTCAGTGTCTGCTTTGTCGGCTGCAGGGTAACCGAAAAGGCCAATGACTTTTTGCCATCTTCAATGCCCTTGCCGGCATAAAGGTCAAAAATCGTCACATCGCTGATCAGGCCCTTGTCGGCACTGCGCGCAGCCTTGACCACCTGTTCGGCACTGACTTTGTCATCCAGCAGGAAGGCAAAGTCACGCTCGACCGACTGGAATGCCGAGGCATTAAGCGGCGGGCGGTTGGTGCCTTTCTTTTTGGGCATCGGCAGATTTTCAACAAACAGTTCAAACGCCACCACACGGCCTTTGACATCCAGGACCTTGAGAATGCGCGGATGCAATTCACCAAAATAGCCCAGCACGTTTTTCGGGCCCAATTGCAGGGCCGCCGAACGGCCCGGATGGTACCAGGACGGTGCGCCTTCGGCATTCACCTGAATATTGCCTGCCGGAACACCGAGCGCGTCGATCAGGGCTTCGGCATCGGCCTTGACGTCAAACACATCCACATCCCGGCGTGAGCCGGTCCAACTGCGGTTTGTTGTCGCACCGGCCCGCAGACCGGCCGCGACCAAACGCTGATCGCCTGGCTGATCGCCAAAGAACTCCGGCCCCAATTCAAACAGGGCGAGGTTGGGGAAACCCCGATTCTGGTTACGACCGGCTGCCGAAATCAGGTTCATCAACGCATTGGGGCGCATCACATCCAGATCGGAGCTGATCGGATTTGCCACAAACAGACCCGGTTTCAGATCGGCAAATTCCTTAGCCAGACGTGAATCGGCAAAAGACCAGGTGATGGTTTCATACATCCCACGCGAGGCCAGCACCCGGCGCGCCAGACCAACACGTTTTTGCATCGGGCTGATGGCGGGAACCGGCAGGCTGGTTTCCCGTTCCACCGGCACGGTTGGAATCTGATCATAACCAACGATACGCAGCACTTCCTCGACCAGGTCGGCTTCGCCCACAATGTCGGGACGCCAGGTCGGCGCGACGGTGCCGAGCACACCTTCTTTCGCCGTAACCTCAAAACCAAGGGCGGTCAGAATTTCGGCCGCACGGTCCTGTTCAACAGCGACACCGCCCAATTCGGCGATGCGGTCAATGCGCAGATCAAAGCTGTTTTTCGGGGACGGCACCTCGCCCGCTTTCACCACATGCGACGCTTCGCCGCCACACAGTTCAGTAATCAGGCGGGTTGCAACTTCGATCCCCCAAATCACCGATTGCGGGTCAACACCGCGCTCGAACCGATAACGGGCATCGGAATTGACTTGCAGTTTGCGGCCGGTTTTGGCCGTCACAATCGGATCAAACAGCGCGCATTCCACAAACACATTGACGGTATCATTCTGGCAGCCGGTCAACTCGCCGCCCATGATGCCACCAATACTTTGCGCAGCGGCCTGGTCGGCAATCACAACCATATCGCTGGTCAGGGTATATTCTTTTTCGTTCAGGGCCTGCAGGGTTTCCCCATCACGGGCATAACGAACGTCAAGATTGCCCTTCAGCTTGTCGGCATCGAAAACATGCAGCGGACGGCCCAGATCAAACGTGGCAAGGTTGGTGATATCCACCAGAATCGAAATCGGGCGCAGACCAATGGCTTCCAGGCGGGCTTTCAGCCAGTCCGGGCTTTCACCATTTTTAACACCCCGAATATACCGGCCATAAAAGGCCGGGGCGGCACCATCTGCCAGCACATCATCGGCAATCGTCACCGAAACCGGGCTGTCAAAGCTGCCCGCGACCGGTTGCTGATAGGGATCATCCGTTAGCGTGCCCATCCCGGCGGCGGCCAGATCACGGGCAATCCCGCGCACCGACGTGCAATCCGGGCGGTTTGGCGTCAGGTTAATCTCGATGATCGGGTCATCAGCCCCCAGAACACCGGCTACCGGCGCGCCAATTTCGGCATCGGCCGGCAGTTCGATAATACCGTCATGGTCTTCACCCAGGCACAGCTCGCGGGTGGAGCACATCATGCCCTGGCTTTCAACACCGCGAATTTTGCCGGCTTTCAGCTTGGACCCGTCAATCGGAATAATCGCACCCGGCTGTGCCAGTGCCACCTTGATGCCCGTACGGGCATTGGGCGCACCACACACCACCTGAATAATCTTCTCGCCGGTATTGACCTTGCACAGCTTCAGACGGTCGGCATCAGGATGCTGACCGGCTTCTTCAATATAGGCGACACGGATGTCAGCAAGGGCTGCCGAACGGTCCTCGAAACTTTCAATTTCAAGGCCAATCGCGGTCAGTTTTTCGGTGATCTGCTCCACCGGCGCATCGGTATCCAGATGCTGTTTCAGCCACTCGAATGTGAATTTCATAATCTTAGCCCCTCACCATATTCGGTACATCCAGCGGCACGAAACCATAATGTTTCAGCCAACGCAGATCGGTATCGAAAAAGGTTCTCAGGTCGGGAATGCCGTATTTCAGCATGGCGAGACGTTCAATGCCGATGCCAAAGGCAAAACCCTGGTATTTTTCGGGGTCCAGGCCACAAGCGGCCAGCACGCGCGGATGCACCATGCCGCAACCCAGAATTTCCAGCCAGTCATCCCCGGCACCAATTTTAAGCTCGCCACCCTTGCGCGAACAGCCAATGTCCATTTCCGCACTGGGTTCGGTAAACGGGAAGAAGCTCGGGCGGTAACGCACCGGCACGTCATCGAGCTCGAAATAGGTCTTCACAAATTCCAAAAGACAGCCCTTGAGATGGCCCATATGGGTTTTCTCGTCAATGACCAGGCCTTCAAGCTGATGGAACATCGGCGTATGGGTCATATCGCTATCGGAACGATAGGTCCGGCCCGGCGCAACAATGCGAATGGGCGGGGTTTGGGACTGCATCGTTCTGACCTGCACCGGAGAAGTATGGGTGCGCAGCACCAAGCGCGATCCATCCTCGGCTTCAGGCAGATAAAAGGTATCCTGCATTTCACGCGCCGGATGTTCGGCGGGAATGTTCAGCGCGGTAAAGTTATGGAAGTCGTCCTCGATATCCGGGCCTTCTGCCAGGGTAAACCCCATTTCGCCAAAGATCGAAATGATCTCGTCAATCGTCTGGCTGATCGGGTGAATGCGACCTTCGGTCTCGCTGGGGCGCGAGGGCAGTGTCACGTCAATGCGTTCGCCGCTCAAACGGGCCTCCAGGGCCGCGTTTTCCAAGTCGCCCTTGCGCATGTCAATGGCGCTGGCAACCTGGTCCTTCAGCGCATTAAGGGCCTGACCAAATTCGCGACGCTGGTCCGGGTCCATCTTGCCAAGGTTTTTCATAAGGCCGGTAATACGGCCCTTTTTGCCAAGGGCACTGATGCGGATGTCTTCCAAAGCAGCCAGATCGCCTGCCTTTTCAACTTCTGCCAGAACCTCTTCGCGCAACGCTTCGATGTTTTCCATAACTTCCGACGCTTTGGCTGGGGTGAACAGGATAAAGAAACTTGAAACAAAAAAACGGGGACGGCCAAAACTGGCCGCCCCCGAAGTAAATCAGGCAATGCCGTAAAAACCTTTTTAAAAAAGGTTTATCAGGCGAGCGCAGCCTGGGCCTGGGTCACCAAAGCCTTAAAGGCTTCCGGTTCACGCACGGCGATGTCTGCCAGAACCTTGCGGTCCAGTTCGACACCAGCTTTTTTCAGGCCGTTCATAAACTGCGAATAGGTCAGACCGTTTTCACGGGCACCGGCATTGATACGCTGAATCCACAGGCTGCGGAACTGGCGTTTCTTGGCGCGGCGGTCGCGGTAAGCATACTGCAAACCTTTTTCGACAGCCTGAACCGCAGTGCGGTAAGCATTTTTACGACGACCACGGTAGCCCTTGGCAGCCTTAATTACCTTGCGGTGACGAGCGTGCGAAGACACGCCCCCTTTTACACGAGCCATTTCTTAACTCTCCTTAGCCTTAGCCGTACGGCAGGAATTTTTTGACGATACGTGCATCAGCATCACACAGAATTTCCGTGCCGCGTGCCTGACGCTTCATTTTCGTCGGTTTTGCCGTCAGAAGGTGACGCTTGTTTGCGACATTACGACGGACCTTGCCGGAGGCGGTAAGGCTAAAGCGTTTTTTAGCGCTCGATTTTGTCTTCATCTTGGGCATTTTTCTATCCTTGCAAAAAGCAATTTGACGAAAATCCCCGTCGGCGGCTGGGCATGCCCCGAGATGACAGAATCATCTCCAGCCTCACCACCTGTTTTGGGGACGGGTGGTTATAGACTCCGCCCCCTGCTTTTTCAAGGAACTTTTCGGTCAGCCCCGCCATGCACAACAAGGATAGGCGCAAGACCATAATGCGCGGCAATACCCTGTCTTTCTGCGGTTATTGGCAATTTAATACCACGATATCGCACCGCACGGCCCCCGGCAGATAACAGCCATGTCGGCAACATAGGCCATTATCACTCTGCGCAAATGCAGGCAGACAAAGAAAAACCGCCTAAACGGCGGTTTTAATCAGGTGGGTTTTCCCCAGCCACTTTTCGATTCGACTCAAAAGCTTTTCCCGGTTAACCGGTTTTAGCACAAAGTCGTTTCCCCCGGCCGCCATGCCCCCGCGCAAGTCTTCCTCGCTTTGCCGTGCCGTCACATAAATAATGGCGGCAGACAATTGCGGATAGCCCGTGCGCACCCGAAGGCTGGCTTCAAAACCGTTCATTTGCGGCAGCATCACATCCATCAGGATAATGCGGGGCCGCTCGGTTTTAAGCAGGGTTAGCAATTCATGCCCGGAAGACACACCGATGAAACGGTAATCGCCACTCTCAACGATCCGCTTAAGCAGAACGAGGCTTTTGGCATCGTCGTCAACTCCGACAACGAGAGGCCCCTGACCTGTTCCCATCGGCGTCTCCTTCCGGTTTGGCTGTATCGCCGCGTCTTAACGCGGCGCCAGCACCATAATCATTATCCGGCCTTCCATCTTTGGCATCATTTCCGGTTTGGCCAGATCATCCAGATCACCGGAAAAACGTTGCAACATGCCAAGACCAAGATCCTGGTGCGCCATTTCACGGCCACGAAACCGCAGCGTGACTTTTACCTTGTCGCCACCACCAAGAAACTTCTGAGCCGCACGCAGTTTGACATTATAGTCATGGATATCGATATTTGGTCGCAGTTTGATTTCCTTGACCTCGATAACCTTCTGCTTCTTTTTGGCTTCGTTCTGTTTCTTGCTCTGTTCGTATTTGTATTTGCCAAAGTCGATCAGCTTGCAAACCGGCGGCTCAGCATTGGGGGCGACTTCAACGAGGTCGAGTCCAGCCTCCATCGCCATGTCAATGCCTTCACGAACACTAATCGGCTGTGACAAATTGCCTTCTGCGTCAACAACACAGATGGAACGGGCTTTGATATCCTGATTGACGCGCGGACCGTCTTTGGTCGGCTGCATCGGTTTGCGTGGTCGTGCTATGGAGAATCTCCTCTGACAGTCAAAAATAATAAGGCAAACAATAATTATCCGATGCCCGCAAAAGCATCAGTAGCAAACTGATTTAGCATATCGCCTGCATATCAGAAAGCAATGATTTCGCAACATAAGACAGTTCCATTGCAATTCAATGGCCTGCCTTTTGCATTAGTTCGCTTTTCCCGCCCTAGTCTTCCAAATTCAATCGTTGGCGAATGACCTCAAACACCCGGGTAATCGGCAAATTTCGCAGGTCGGGTTGCTGAATAATGCTCACCGCATCCTTGCCATGCCCGCGCGGAGCACATTGCGCCGGGTTGGATGCCTCGGAAAACAGCACGATGGTCGGCACACCCGCCGCAGCGGCCAGGTGCATCGGCCCGGTATCATTGCCAATCGCCAAAACAGCGCCCTGCGCCAGGCTGGCAATTTCAAGAAAATCTGTTTTTCCCATCAGGTTGCGTGCGCGCGGACACATATTGCTGATCCGGTCGAGAACATCGGCTTCCTTGTCCGTGCCAATCAGCACCGGGGTTAACCGGTAATCCGCCAGCATTTTCGCCAGCAAACCAAACCGTTCGGCAGGCCAGCGTTTTTCCGGGCGATGCGGCGATCCACCAGGGCAAATCAGCACATATGGTGTTTTGATGCCGAAACGATCCAGGTCCGCCTTTGGCGCATTGATAAATGGCAAGGGAATATCGGTAATGCCCATTCCCGCCAACTGATCAATATGGCGGTCGATGGTGTGCATCTTATGGCGTTCGGGGTGTTTATGCGGATGCGAACTTCCCCATGCAATCCCCGACCATTCCGGTGCCTTGCCAGGCCAGAAAAGACGATAATAAAATGTGCTGCGGTCCGAGGTTTGCAAATCATAAACCCGGTCAAATTCGCCACCGCGTAAAAACCGGCGCAGGGCCATCAGGTCGCCAAACTGGGTCAGCTTGGGCCGACGGTCCACCGCAATGGCATCAAAACAACCGGTTGATTTCGCCAGATCGACATATAGCTTGGTTGTCAGCAAGGTAATATGTGCGTCGGGATGGGCCCGGCGAATGGCCGCAAACGGACCGGTTGCCATAACAACATCGCCCAGCGCACTGAGTTTGATCACCAAAATCTTTTGCCGTTTTACCGGCTCTTCGCCGCCAACAGCCATTTCCGCACTCAAAGGTGCCATTTTGTCATTTGTCATGCCGCATTATTCCTGGCGATGCGCCGCAAGGCTTTTTCGTAAACCGCCAGAGTCTGTTCCGCCATCTGGGTCAGGGAAAATTTCTCGATCACATGTTGCCGCCCCTTAAGGGCAATGGCCTCGCGCCGTTCCGGGCTCAATTTCAATACCTGGGCCAGCGCGTGCGATAGCTGCGGCACCTCGTTCGGGGCAACCAGCCACCCGGTTTCACCCGGCAAGACCGTTTCAGTTGCGCCGCCATGTGCGGTTGCCACAATCGGCCGCCCCATCGCCTGTCCTTCGGTAGGTACCCGGCCAAAGGCCTCCGGGTCCAGCGACGGACACACAACAACATTGGCCAGCATATAGGCCGCAGGCATATCGTTGCAATGATCAACGATATGCACAATATCCTGTAAACCCAGGCTGCGGCTCAGCTCAATCAGTTCTTCCCGATAGGCCGAACGCCCCTGGTCCGATCCCACCAGCAGGCAACGCACATTGCGATGGCCGATTTCCTCAAGCATGGCGGGGATCGCCTTGATCAAAAAGGCCTGACCTTTCCAGCGGGTCAAACGGCCCGGCAGCATGATGACATATTCATCCCCATTCAGCCGCCACTGGGTTGACAGCGCGATCAGGCGTTCCTGGCTGACATTTTCCGGGTTGAACAAATCAACATTGGTGCCACGCGGCACCACATTCAGGCGCTCTTCGTCGATTTTATAATATTTGCGAATATGGTTGGCGATAAATTCCGAAACGGCAATCACCTGATCGCCCATCGTCATGACGGAATTATAATATCGCTTAAACGGGTTGGTATGGCCCGAATACGTCCCATGAAAGGTGGTGACAAACGGCACTTGCATATGGCGTGCCGCCCAGCGCGCACTCCAGGCCGGGGCACGGGAACGGGCATGAACAATATCCACCCCTTCTGCGCCAATCAAATCGGCCAACAAGCGGCCATTCTGGCGCATGGTCAAAAGATTTTTGGATTTAAGCGGCAAATTGATATGGCGCGCCCCCACCCGTTCCAGCTCGCGTTCCAGGCGCCCGCCCTGGGATGCAACAAGGGCAACGCCCCCGCCATCAACAATGGCTTTGGCAATATCAACCGTTCCACGTTCCACGCCGCCTGTTTCCAATTCGGGCAGAACCTGCAGGATTACCGCCGGACGGTAGTCCGAACCTTGCGTCTGCCGCGCGGGGCGATAGACTGCCTGTGTCTCGTTTTGTGACGCGCTCATCCAACCTTAACCATTCAGCATCCAGGATTCAGTGCCCCAGATGACTTATGACATGCCAGAACCCATGTTTCTTAACCGGCCTGACGGATCAAAAATCGCATACCACGCGATCCCCCGCAAGCAGGCAACAGCCCCAAATGATCAAAAGCCCGGCATCCTGTTTTTTGGCGGTTTCATGTCCGACATGACAGGCACCAAGGCAACACATCTGGAGCAACATTGTGTCCGGCGCGGCCTGGCTTATACCCGCTTTGACTATTCCGGTCACGGACAATCATCGGGCAAATTTGCCGATGGCACCATCGGCCAATGGACGCAGGATGCACTCGCTATTCTCGACGAGGTTGCAACCGGCCCACAAATTCTTGTCGGCTCCTCGATGGGCGGCTGGATCAGCCTGCTTGCCGCGCTGGCCCGTCCCGACCGGACCAAGGGCCTGATTGGCATCGCCGCCGCCCCGGATTTTACCGAAGATCTGATGTGGGCGCAGTTTTCGGAGGCGCAAAAACAGACCATCGAGGAAAAAGGCGCGCTAATCGAACCCACCGACTATGGCGATGATCCCTATACCATCACCCGCGCCCTGATCCATGATGGCCGCAATCACTTACTATTACGCGACACCATCGACCTTAATATTCCGGTGCGCCTTGTTCAGGGCATGGAAGACGCCGATGTCCCCTGGCAAACCGCCCTGAAACTGGCCGAAAAACTTTCAAGCCAGGATGTGGAAATACAATTCATCAAATCCGGCGATCACCGCCTCTCCAAACCGGCAGAGCTTGATGCCATCACCCGTCATATTGACGTGCTGGCCGGATGCGCCCCGGCCTAAACCCGACCCAAAACAGCAAAGTCCCCGCAAATTAGCGGGGACTTTGTGACGATCATCATATGTCAAAGGGTGTGTACCGGCACCTCCGGCACACACCCTATTTCGATCAACAGATCAGAACTTGACTGCCAGCTTTGCCGACAAGGTGTTTTCACGGGTTTCCTTGCTGAAATCGCCATTATAGTTCAGGGATACGGTGGTATCCTGGGCAATATCAACACCAACCCCGGCCTCAAGCACCGCGCTGTCGCGGGAATCCGCCGCACTGCTGACCGTAAAGCTGTTTGAGCCGTTAAATGACAGTGTCGCATCCTGTGACATATCACCATAAGCATGACGCCAGCCCAAACCGGCCGTCAGTTGACCGGACAGTCCCCAGCTATCAATTGCCAGATCATGTCCATAGCGCAGACCAAGCGTGCTAAACAGCCGATTGTCGGTTTGCGAACTCGAGGTCAGGGCCGCGGCCCCGCCCTTTTCCTGGAAACCATCCACTTTGGAATGAACAACCGCAACATTCAGATACGGCTCAAAGCGCGATTCCTGATGTTTGATGCGCAACGCCCCCTCGGCAAAAAGCTGTGTGGTTTGGGCATCATAATCTGACGTCAGATTATCGGTGAAACCGGCAAATGCCACCGACCGTTTGGCATCAATTTTCTGGAAAGCATGCAACGCACCAAAACGCAATGACGTTGCCTGGATCTCGGTGCCGCCATATGCCGCCAGATAGTAACTGTCAACCATCGCACTGGAGGACACATTCTTGTCCTGGATCGAGTCACGGCCAAAACCGGTCGCCACACCAAAGCGCCAGTCATCAAGCACCTTCGTATCCGCACCAATCATGAAACCACCTCCACGCGTGGTCGTGTCATGGGCCTGGCTTCCGCCTGACGTCGTGCTCCAGCTGCCAAAATTGCTCATCCAGACCTGGGTTGTTTTTTCCTTACCCAGCAAGCCATCCATATTGTCGTCATTCGAGGCAACCAGGGGTGCCGAATTCGTACCACCCCCCGAAAAAGAATCCCGGATACGATTATTAACCGCCGCCCGTGACATACCGGCATTGGTCACAATCGTTGAAGCCGTGGAGGCATGAACTTCGCCTGAAAGCTGGTCAAAAGCAGCAGATGTTTGCCCTGATTGCAACTGCACAACCGCATCATAAAGGGCGTTGCCGTTACTCAGGCTGTCAACCGCACCTGCCGTGGCCCCTTCGTTCGGCGTGGTGGTCTGCACCGCCAGCGCCTGACCATTACGGGTCCGCGTCAGGTAAACTTTATTGTCCTCATAGGTCATCTCATCCTGCAAATAGGCAGAATACTTGCTGATGCGGTTAAACTCCCCGGTAACGCCGGTTGTGGTTGAAACAATGGTGTATTTCTTGTCCACCGCAATGCTGGAATTGTCACCATTCAATGCCGACAGCTTCACCGTTGCATTGTTTTCAATCGTGGCACCGCCGGTGATGGCAATCGAGTCACTGGACGTATCATCGACCTGCACAACATAAACCGACCCACTTTTAAACGTGGTATTTCCCGAAACATTCAGGGTTTCGATGGTGTTCCCGCCAGGGCTGACCGTACCACCGGAATTAACCGACAGTCCGCCAATTGTACCCTTACCCGTCAGAAACGCCCCGTTATTGATGGAAACGACAGAGGCAATCGAACCCGCAATATTCAGCGTGCCACCATTAACCGTGGTCGCCCCTGTATAGGTCGATGACGTGCCCGTCAGGTTCACCGTCCCGGCCTCGATATCAACGCTACCGGCACCGGTGATGTTGGAGGCAAACGTGTAATCTGTATTGGTAATGTTAAATACGATCTTGCCGGTGCTGGTTTCAGAGCCCGTAAGCCCGGACCCAAAGGCCACCGTGGCCGCGTTCAATGTCCCCGCAGCAACCGCGTCACTTCCGGCGGCAGCCCCAATAATCAGCGTACCCGTCGAACCGGCAGACTTGGCGATATCAACAGTGCCGGTGCCGGTGCCACCACCACTATTAACATTCAGGGTGCTGCCATCATGAAGGATCAGCGTCGCAGCCGCACTGTCCCCCTGGACGGAGACAGCAGATGAGGCAACGGTACCACCAACATCCAGCGTACCGCCATGTATGGTGGTCGCACCTGTATAGCTTGATGTTCCGGTCAGTTTAACAGTGCCGGCATATTGCTCAACAGCACCGGCCCCGGTGATGTTGGCGGCAAAGGTGTAATCGGTATCGGTAATGTTAAACACGATCTTGCCGGTGCTGGTTTCTGAGTCGCCAAGCGCCGACCCAAAGGCAACATTGGCCGCGTTCAATGTGCCCGCAGCAGCGGCCTCACTTCCGGACGCAGCCCCAATGATCAGGGTGCCGGTGGAACCAGAGGACCTGGCAATATCAAGAGTGCCGGTACCGTTATTCACATTCACGGAGCCGCCACTGGCCAGTGTCAGGGTGCCGGTCGCATGATCCCCGACATAAAGACCGGTCTTAACGTTCAGAACACCATTGCTTTTAACGGTCAGATCGCCGGTTGCATCCGAGTTGGTTGAAACGTCACCACCCGGGTCTGCAACAAAAACACCCGAACCGACAGAAAGGGTTCCGTCAACATTCGCCGTGGCCTGATCCGATACGGTCATTGAAGCCGTGCCTTTTTCGCCAAGGATGATGTCAGCCCCAGACTGCGTCGTTAACACGGAATTTTGGCCATCAACCGTCAGCGTACCGCTTGCATTAGTGTCATGCCCGACATAGACCGTTTTTGTCGCCGTGACAGCGCCACCTTCCTTAACTTCGAGCTTACCAGTTCCCTGATAACCAAAATAAATTTTATCCTTCAGGGTGGCTGTCGAATTTGTACCGCTCACCATAACCGTCCCGGTAGAGCCTTCATATACCCCGGCAATAAAGGAACCATTTGCCGTCAGCGACGAGCCACTTGAAACATTGAGCGTACCGGTGTTTGAGGACTTGGTACCAATAGAAGTCCCCCCATCCAGTGTCGCAGTTGAGCCATTATTGAAATTTGCAGTACCTGTTACTGCACCCGTTTGGGCACTACCGACTTGAAACTCCCCGGTGCTTTTAAATGTTGAAGCATCAAAGGTTATGGTCCCCTGCGCGCCCTCACCAAAGCCAACACGCACGAGAGAATCTGCATCATAAGTCGCACCGGCTGATACAGTCAGAACACCGATCGCACCATTTCCAGACCCGATCAATACATCACCATTTGTGGTGTGAAGTTTAGTTCCGTCTCCCGTGATCGTGATATTTGATGTCGCACCATCTGTCAAACCAAGAACCAATGAATCGCTTGACTCGGCTTCCAGCCTTGCGCCCCCTTGAACAACCAGCGAATTCGGATTGCTTCCAGACTGGCTATCAATGGTAACCGTCACCACTGTATTAGGGGCAAAAACGACAACATCGCCGGCCACATCATTGCCATCAATAACCAGGTCCTTGCCTTCAAACCCGTTAGTCCAGTTAGGAGGCCGATCGAACTGAGTACCATTTGTGCCAGCCCACCGGCTCTCTTCTGCGTGCGCGCCGGAAACCGAAGCCAAAGAAACAAGTGCCGTTGTGGATAACAGCAATAAAGTGGCTGAAATTTTCATTCTGATCCCCGTGTGAATATTTTCAAAAGCCATATGAAGAAATTAAATTCTTACTCTGACGACACAAATAAAGGCCCTACCCGCAATACAAAATGTGCAGGATAAAAGCTGATCCGTGCTCAGAAGAAACCATTCAAGCCATACGCATGAATATAGTCAAAAACGTGCAAAAGCCATTGATAGACCACACATTAAATCTAACTTCCCCCAGATACACTTAATTAGCTATTTCCATGAAAGAGATAAATCAAGAAAATAATTTCACCTTCAAAAGGAAAAAATCATCCCTCAAAAATCTACAGGAAAATCTCTACTTAAAACCTATTATTGAGAGCAGATAATATATACTTAAGATTAATAACTTTTAGATTCTGGAAAAAAATCACGCATCCGAAAAAACATTCAACAGTCTTGATAGAAACACACACAGAGACCTAAACACTGAACAAACAGCCATATCGCACCTTTGACACGAGTCGCCTCCCGGTCATTCGCAAAAAAATGGCGATGCCTGTCTCAATCAGGCATCGCCATTTTTTCGATTTTGCCGTTAAAGAAGCACACAGGCCCCAATAAAATTAGGCCAGCACCACGTCATCACCCTGAATTCGCACAGAAACCGGCTCCATGACACCCCCACTGCAGGGCCCTGAAACACAATACCCGTCTTCAATGCAAAATCGTGCGCCGTGGGTGGAACACAAAGTTTCACGACCAAAACAGGCTGACGACAACCTGATACAACAAAGTCCCCGCAATTCTCGGGGACTTTGTGATGATCATCATATGTCAAAGGGTGTGTACCGGCACCTCCGGCACACACCCTATTTCGATCAACAAATCAGAACTTGACTGCCAGCTTTGCCGACAAGGTGTTTTCACGGGTATCCTTGCTGAAATCGCCATTATAGTTCAGGGATACAGTTGTATCCTGGGCAATATCAACACCAACCCCGGCCTCAAGCACCGCGCTGTCGCGGGAATCCGCTGCACTGCTGACCGTAAAGCTGTTTGAACCGTTAAATGACAGTGTCGCGTCCTGCGACATATCACCATAAGCATGACGCCAGCCCAAACCGGCCGTCAATTGACCGGACAGGCCCCAGCTATCAATTGCCAGATCATGCCCATAGCGCAGACCAAGCGTGCTAAACAGCCGATTGTCGGTTTGCGAACTCGAGGTCAGGGCTGCGGCCCCACCCTTTTCCTGGAAACCATCCACTTTGGAATGAACAACAGCCAGGTTGAGATACGGCTCAAAGCGCGATTCCTGATGTTTGATGCGCAACGCCCCCTCGGCAAAAAGCTGTGTGGTTTGGGCATCATAATCTGACGTCAGATTATCGGTGAAACCGGCAAATGCCACCGACCGTTTGGCATCAATTTTCTGGAAAGCATGCAACGCACCAAAACGCAATGACGTTGCCTGGATCTCGGTGCCGCCATATGCCGCCAGATAGTAACTGTCAACCATCGCACTGGAGGACACATTCTTGTCCTGGATCGAGTCACGGCCAAAACCGGTCGCTACACCAAAGCGCCAGTCATCAAGCACCTTCGTATCCGCACCAATCATGAAACCACCCCCACGCGTGGTCGTGTCATGGGCCTGGCTTCCGCCTGACGTCGTGCTCCAGCTGCCAAAATTGCTCATCCAGACCTGGGTTGTTTTTTCCTTGCCCAGCAAGCCATCCATATTGTCGTCATTCGAGGCAACCAGGGGCGCCGAATTCACGCCACCACCTGAAAAAGAATCCCGGATACGATTATTAACCGCGGCCCGTGACATACCGGCATTGGTCACAATCGTTGAAGCCGTGGAGGCATGAACTTCGCCTGAAAGCTGGTCAAAGGCACCTGATGTTTGCCCTGATTGCAACTGCACAACCGCATCATAAAGGGCGTTGCCGTTACTCAGGCTGTCAACCGCACCTGCCGTGGCCCCTTCGTTCGGCGTGGTGGTCTGCACCGCCAGCGCCTGACCATTACGGGTCCGTGTCAGGTAAACTTTATTGTCCTCATAGGTCATCTCATCCTGCAAATAGGCAGAATACTTGCTGATGCGGTTAAACTCCCCGGTAACGCCGGTTGTGGTTGAAACAATGGTGTATTTCTTGTCCACCGCAATGCTGGAATTGTCACCATTCAATGCCGACAGCTTCACCGTTGCATTGTTTTCAATCGTGGCACCGCCGGTGATGGCAATCGAGTCACTGGACGTATCATCGACCTGCACAACATAAACCGACCCGCTTTTAAACGTGGTATCCCCCGAAACATTCAGGGTTTCAATGGTGTTCCCGCCGGGGCTGACCGTACCACCGGAATTAACCGACAGTCCGCCAATTGTACCCTTACCCGTCAGAAACGCCCCGTTATTGATGGAAACGACAGAGGCAATCGAACCCGCAATATTCAGCGTGCCACCATTAACCGTGGTCGCCCCTGTATAGGTCGATGACGTGCCCGTCAGGTTCACCGTCCCGGCCTCGATATCAACGCTACCGGCACCGGTGATGTTGGAGGCAAACGTGTAATCTGTATTGGTAATGTTAAATACGATCTTGCCGGTGCTGGTTTCTGAACCCGTAAGCCCGGAGCCAAAGGCCACCGTGGCCGCGTTCAATGTCCCCGCTGCAACCGCGTCACTTCCGGCGGCAGCACCAATAATCAGCGTACCCGTCGAACCGGAAGATTTGGCGATATCAAGCGTGCCGGTGCCGCTATTGACGGTCACAGCGCCGCCATCGGCCAACGTCAACGTGCCCGTTCCTGACCTACCAACTTCTAATCTGGTTGCTGAAACACTCGACCCTGCTCCGGTCACCAGCAAAGTACCAACCCCGGTACTTGCCGAAACCGAATCACTGGTTGGATTATGATACCCAAGATAAATATCGTCTGGCACTTCGATAACACCGCCAGACGAAACGGTCGCATTACCAGTGCCATTATTACCGATATAAAGACTGCCACCTGCGGTCAGGGCAAGTTTCGACCCGCTGCCGCTAACGGTAAGCGTACCGTTACTGTCTTTACTTAAACCAACCGAAACATTCGCACCGCCCGAAACAGTTGCGCCGTCCTTGATAATTAAAGTTCCGGTACCAAAATTCCCAACTGTAATACGATTGGTGGTAACCGACGACGCAGTATCGGTCGATGATTTTCCAGAAACGGTTACAGTACTGACGGATGTCTTATTTCTGCCAATCTCAAGCAAATCACTCAGGGTTAATTTGCCACCATCAAGAATCTCGATGGTGGCTTTCCCATTTTCACCCGCATAAAAACTAACCGCTGCAAGCTCGGATCCATCACCGGTAACCGTCACTGCCGAGGTCGAAGCATCACCACGCGCAACAAAAACCACTCCCTTATCCGATACCGAAGTACTCGTTTGCTCTGCCGCTGTGACTGTGCCGCCGTCAGAAATGGTCATTGTTCCATTACCGACATTACCAATTGTGAAAACGGATGCCGTCAGCGTACTGCCAGAGCCCTCGACATTCAGGGTTCCGCTGGCATCGACGGAACTATTGCCAAGAACAACGTCGTCCCTGAATGTCGCGTCGGCACCCTCCTTGAAAGTGACGGTACCTGTACCGGTCTGGGCCCACCCAATTCGCATGTCATATCCGTCGATGCTCGACGAGCTGCCTGCCAGACTGAAGGTTGAAACCGCCCCAATATCATAGCCAACATACAAAACGCTGTTGGCGCCCGACAAATTAATCGTGGTGCCATCCGTCGCGTTCACCGCGCCGTTTCCATATATGCCAACATAAAACCGGTTGGTCGTAAGGGTAACCGTACCCGATGTATTCAATGTGCCAGAACTGCCATTCTGATTGCCAAGAATAATATCATCACCTGTAACAGTCATTGACGCGCCGTCAGTCACATTCAAAACCGCCGTGCCGGTTTCGCCAACGGTGAACTTGGTCTTGGTTTGGGCACTGCTAAATGTGTCCGTTCCCGTATCAAGAACATATTCATCCGGCGCGGCATATGCAGGCCCGTGGACAAAACATGTCAGCGCTGTCGAAGCCAGTAGCATCATTGTAGCACAACGCATCTGGCGCCGAGACGCAGGCGTGAATGAAATCATTTTAAGTAAACCTGTAAATTAAATTTCCCCGCGTGATGCGACCATAAATGCAAAAACATTAAACTCACTCCCTGGTCGCCCGACGACTATTTCAAAAAAAGATCACACCAATCAAGAAAATAAAAAAAAGTCACATTTTTTTAAGCCAAATATCTATGAATATCAAAAAATTATTTATATATATCAATGAGTTAAAATTTTACAGTTTTTAAAAAATTATGACCCCTCCAATGAATCGCCCGAGATATAAATTGAAAAAAATCGTCATGGCACAAAAAAATATGGCGATGCCCTATCAGATAGGCATCGCCATATTCATCAAACCGTTACGTGGCAGACAAAAATCACAAGACAAGCTTGCTGGTTTTAGGCCAGAACCACGTTATCGTCCTCAATCCGCACGGCTACTGGCTCCAGCGCATCCCCACTGCAGGGCCCTGAAACACAATACCCGTCTTCAATGCGAAATCGTGCGCCGTGGGTGGAACACAAAATTTCACCGCCAAACTCGCTAATGAATTCATCGGGCTCAAATTCCAGCGGCACACCGATATGCGGGCAGCTATTGACATAGCCAAACACGGCATCGCCATCACGCACGACAAAAATATTCTGCCGTGCCGCCCCTTCTCCCACAAACAGGCCCTTGGCCCCTGTGGCATCCAGGTCACTTAACGCGCATAAAATCGTGCCTTCGGGGGCAAGGCGGCTCATGGTGTTACTCCGCCCATCTCGCAAATCTCCTTCCAGGAAACATCATCAATCGGCAAAACCGACAGGCGCGATTGTTTGAGCAAAGCCAGTTCGGAAAATTGCGGATCGGCCTTGATGGCATCCAGCGTAACCGGTCGGGCAAATGGCTTGACGGTTTTGACATCCACCTGCACGAATTTTCCCTTGGCATCGCTTGGGTCCGGATAGGCCTCGCGCACAATTTCGACAATGCCAACGATGCTTTTTTCTTTCACCGAATGATAGAAAAACGCCTGATCGCCGATTTTCATCGCCCGCAGATTATTCGCCGCCTGATAATTGCGTACCCCGTCCCAACCCTCAACATCCTTCGCCACCTGATCATCCCATGACCAGCTTGACGGTTCCGTTTTGATCAGCCAGTACGCCATTAATCAGAAAACCTTTTTAAACGGTCGGATTACCACCGATTCAAACAGGTCCGCCTTGGCATAGGGATCATTTGCCGCCAGGGCTTCGGCGGCGGCCATGTCTTCCAGCTCGATAATGAAAACCGATCCATTCATGCCTTCAAGATCAGGATCCAGGGTCGGCCCCGCGGCAACGATTTTATCGGCATACCCCTCCTTGATATAGGCCAGATGGGCATCACGGTTGGCTTTGCGGACATGAAGATGGCCGGGTTTATCAACACAACGGATGTAAAACAGCATGGATTTTCCTGCATTTAATAGGATTGAAAACAAGATACCGACAAAGTGACAGAATGCCCGACGCAGCTCAAGCCAGACGAGCCGAAAATCATAATTTTGCCCAACCTGACAGGTTTCATACCCGCATCCCTTCGCATACCCAAAAACCGCCCCGGCATATGAAGAGCAAACAATGAACATTTCCGATTACCAAAATCATCCGCTATTCCCCTTTGCCGATTTCCGGGAAAATGATGCTTCATTTCAGTTGCTGATAGATTTCTGGCAACAGCTTGTCAGAGAGTCACTGGGCGGGGAACTATCGAGAAAATGCGTCCAATTGCAGGATTGCGAGCGCGATAACGGACCGGAGCCCTTCCATAATCCGGTGATGTTCGATTTCTGGGTGCCCTCGCTCAATAGAGGGGCCCGTATCACCCTGACTGAAAATTTCGATAACTCCCCCTTACAGGCCAATGCCAAGGGAGATGAGCGATTTACCGCCTATAATCCTTTTATCTATTATATGACTTTCCGGCGCCTGCCTGACGATAGCAAAGACATCCCCCAGATTGTTCTATGCTCGGATATGGCAGAGTCGTCCCTCGAAGCTACTCAAGAAAAATTGCGCGAATTCCTTGTTGATCAGATCTCTGTCGACGAAATCGAGGAGATGATAAATAAAAGAATAAAAGAAAAATCTAATTACCCAACGAAAGAAGAGTGGGATGACTATTGGGACCGGATGTCAGAAGATGAGTACTAAGGTCAGAAATATCACATACCTGCGGCAATCGGAGATTATTTCCCGATTGAAAAAACGATATTTTGTATTTGTACAGACCGCATTCCGACCCATAATTTTCCGGAAAAAATTCCAAAGATCCAATTGGAAAACCCGGGCGAAGGGGAAATATATTTGACTCCAACAGCATGGTTTTATTCCAAAATTTGTAAGAAAACGATGAAAATTTCCGATTATAAAAAACATCTCCTTTTTCCGTTTTCCGACTTTCGGAAAAATGATGCTTCATTTCAGTTGCTGAGCGATTTCTGGCAACAGCTTGTCAGAGAAACAATAGGCGAAGAGCTTTCACTAAAATGCGTACCCTTGCAGGATTGCGAGCGCGATAACGGACCGGAGCCCTTCCATAATCCGGTGATGATCGATTTCTGGGTGCCCTCGCTCAATAGAGGGGCCCGCATTACCCTGACTGAAAATTTCAACAACTACCCTTTATTGGCCAATGCAAAGGGAGATGAGCGATTTTCAGCTTATTATCCATTTGTCTATTATGTGAATTATCGACGTCTTCCTGATAATAGTAAAGATATCGAACAAATCGTTCTATGCTCGGATATGACGGAGTCATCCCTAGAAGCTACTCAAGAAAAATTGCGCCAATTCCTTATTGATCAGGTATCTGTCGACGAAATTGAAGAAATGATAAAGAACGACATAAAAAACATGCCCAATTACCCAACAAAAGAAGAATGGGATGACTATTACGACCGCATGCCAGAAGAAGATGACTGAGGTCAGAAACATCACATGTCTGTCGCAAACAGAGGTCATTTCCCGCCTGAAACAGAATGATATCTCATATAACGATTTCACCCAGCATTTCCCGTCAACCGGAGTTGAGGCTGATTGTTTTTGCATTTCCAGCCCTGGCAGTTCCTGCATTTTTGTGCTGCTATATTATTATAAATCACATCAAATTGGCTATTGGATGGCCCCCAAATACCGGGGAAAAGGATTTGGACGCGATTTTCTGAAAATGACCTTCAAACAGGCAATTCACAAACACGACCCATCCTATGTGCTGGCCCTTATTCATGCGGGCAACACGGCAAGCGACAAGATCATTTCAGCCTGTCATTTCAAAGTGATGTCAAATTTGCCCCGCCAGAAATTATATGTCTGGTGTCGACCGTAAAATCCACGGATACAGGGCTAAAGTCGCGCTTCCTGCTCGTCCCGAAACGGACGATTAAGCAGGGTATCAAGCGTTTCGTGCAGGGGCGCATGATGGTTTGCCACCTGGTTCACTGCCTTACAAATCGGCATTTCCACCCCGTATTTTTCCGCCACCGCCGTCACCGATGCCGCCGTATGCACCCCTTCGGTGACACTGCGCC
Organism: Thalassospira sp. TSL5-1; assembly: GCF_001907695.1. NCBI lineage: Bacteria > Pseudomonadati > Pseudomonadota > Alphaproteobacteria > Rhodospirillales > Thalassospiraceae > Thalassospira > Thalassospira sp. TSL5-1. The sequence goes on along the minus strand of NZ_KV880638.1, from coordinate 434,293 downwards.
GCGATGATAAAATATCCGCCGTACTTTGCCCCTGCCCCAGCGCCACGCCGAATGTGTAATTGCGCGACAGCGTCCCGGTGCAGGTCAACATCAAATCGCCCAGCCCGGCGAGGCCCATCAAGGTTTCCGCCCGCCCACCCATGGCAATGGCAAGGCGCGACATTTCGGCAAGCCCCCGGGTTACAAGGGCTGCGCGGGCATTATCGCCCAGCTTCATACCTGCCACCACGCCACTGGCAATCGCCAGCACGTTTTTAATCGCCCCTGCCACTTCCACCCCGGTCACATCGGAACTGTAATAGGGACGAAAGGCAGACGTGCCGATCATTTCAACAAGATTTTTGCCCATCTCGCGGTCACGACAGGCGAGCGTCAGCGCGGCAGGCAGGCCTGCGGCCACTTCCTGGGCGAATGTCGGGCCCGATAGCACCGCGACCGGCACATCGCCCAACACATCGCGCACCACATTTTCCATCAGGGCACCGCTGTGTTTTTCAATGCCCTTGGCGCAAATAATGGCAGGCACATCGCGCTGCCATTTCCCGGCAATCGCGGCAAGGGAATCGCGCAGAAACTGTGCTGGTGTGACCAGCAAAACCGCATCGGCCTGCAAAACATCGTCGGCATTCAGGGTGGCATTTAACCCGACTGGCAAAGGAATACCGGGCAAATACAAATCATTTTCGCGGTTTTGATTGATGCGCGCAGCAAGGTCGGCATCGCGCAACAGCATATTTGCCTGCGCCCCGGCGCGCACGGCCTGTATCGCCAGCGCCGTGCCCCAGGCTCCCCCACCCACAATTCCGATGCGTTTTTCCGCCATGCCGGTTGTTTTCATCGCCCTGAAATATCCCTGTCGCTAAGAAATTACGCCTTCATGCCTTCACACCCGCACCGGGGCGTTTCGGGGCTTCCGGGTCCAACGGCCAGCGCGGACGGGGTTTAAAATCCAGCGGGTCTTCCTGGCCCAGACGAAACCGTTCCAGCCCGGCCCAAGCGATCATGGCGGCGTTATCGGTGCATAGCGGCAGGGGGGGTGCCACCAGTTGCATGCCCGCCTTGTCGGTCAGTTCGGTCAAGTGGGTACGCAAATATGTGTTGGCCGCAACCCCGCCCGCCAGAACCAGCGTTTTGCCCTCCGGATATTCCCGCATGAACTGGTAAATCGCGTTTTTGGTTCGGTCAATCAGGGTTTCGCCCACCGCACGCTGAAAAGACGCGGCAAGGTCCGCCTTTACCGCGTCCGTGCGCTGGGGCACGGGGAAACCATCCAGATGCACCCGCACCGCCGTTTTTAACCCGGAAAACGAAAAATCGCATCCTTCCCGCCCGCGTAACGGACGCGGCAGGCGAAAGCGCAGTGGATCACCATCTTTAGCCATTTTTTCCAGGGCAGGCCCACCCGGATAACCAAGACCCAGCATCTTGGCGGTTTTATCAAAGGCTTCGCCCACCGCATCGTCAATGGTGGTGCCAATGCGGCGGTATTTTCCCACCCCTTCGACAATCAAAACCTGGCAATGCCCGCCCGATACCAGCAACAGCAAATAGGGAAAGGCAACATCATCGGTCAGGCGCACGGTCAAGGCGTGGCCTTCCAGATGGTTCACCGCCAAAAAGGGTTTGCCCGTGGCAAAGGCAATGGATTTTGCCGTCATGGTGCCGACCATCACCCCGCCAATCAGGCCCGGCCCGCCGGTGCAGGCAATGGCATCAAGGTCATCAAATTCCAGCCCGGCATCATCCATTGCCTCGGCCACCAAGCGGTCGATATGTTCCAGATGTGCCCGTGCGGCAATTTCGGGAACAACCCCGCCATAGGGGCGATGGTCTTCCAGTTGGGTCAAAACACGATTGGACAGAATTTCGCGTTTGTCATTTACAACGGCGGCGGCCGTTTCATCACAACTGGTTTCAATACCAAGAACATTCATGGAATTTGATTTCCGGCTATCACTGGTTTGCGCCCGATCAAGGCAGGCCTGATGGCGATGATGTAGCCCAAACTAACACGCCTTGCCACCCTTTGCTGACTGTTTGCTGATCATCACGGCAACATGGCGGCCATTATTCCACATGATGGGCCAGATTGGACCTATGCAGGGACCTGTGTCGCGGTCTAGGGTGCAGGCAAGTCATAAACGAGTCGTCAACGATAACGTAGCGATAGCGTACAAACCCTGTTTAACCCCTGAATTCGGATGAATAACCGGCACCATGACTGATACCGTAAAACTTCGCATCGGCACCCGTGGCTCCCCGCTCGCACTGGCACAGGCCTATGAAGTGCGTGACCTGCTGGCAAAGGCTAATCCCGAAATTTCGGCGGAAGGCGACATCGAAGTTGTTGTCATTTCCACAACCGCCGACCGTGTGACAGACCGTGCCCTGTCGGAAATTGGCGGCAAGGGCCTGTTTACCAAGGAAATCGACGAAGCCCAGCTGAACGGCGAGATTGATGTTGCCGTTCACTGCATCAAGGATGTGCCGACCATCCTGCCCGATGGCATTGCCATGCCCGTCATCATGCCGCGCGAAGATGTGCGCGATGCCTTCATTTCCACCAAATATAAAAGCTTTGCCGACATGCCCGCTGGTGCCATCGTCGGTACCGCATCGCTGCGCCGCCAGGCAATGGTGCTGCACAAATACCCGCACCTGAAAGTCGAAACCTTTCGCGGCAATGTGCAAACCCGCCTGCGCAAGCTGGAAGAAGGCCAGGCCGATGCCACCCTGCTGGCAATGGCCGGGTTAAACCGCCTGGGCCACCCGGAAATTGCCACCCAGGTCATTTCCGAAGATGACATGCTGCCCGCCGTCGGACAGGGCGCACTGGGTCTTGCCATTCGTGCGGGGGATGAAAAAGTCGCCAACTGGCTGTCATCGCTGCATTGCCATGAAACCGATTTGCGCATTACCGCCGAACGGGCTGCATTGCGTGCCTTGGATGGCTCGTGCAAAACGCCCATCGCCGCTCTGGCTGAAATTGATAAAAACGGCACCATGCGCCTGCGCGTCACCATTGTGCGCCCGGATGGCAGCGAATGGCTCGATGCCGAACGCACCCTTGAAAACCCGGATATTGCCGGAGCGGACCGTATCGGCACCGATGCCGGGAACGAGCTTAAAGAACGCGGCGGGCCTGATTTCATTCTGGCCTGACATATCAAGGACACGATCTTGCAGAACCATTCCGCCCGTCGCGGAATGGTTCCCAAACAGGATGAGGCAATCATGGGGAAAACGATCTTAAATACCCGGCCGGAAACCGATTCCGGTGATCTGGACACCATCCTGAAACAGCGTGGTTATGACGTTTGCCACGCCCCCATGCTGTCCATCGATTTCCCGCCCCTGCCCGCCGACCAGCCCACGATCAATCTGGACGGCGTACAGGCCATTATTTTTACATCGGCCAATGGTGTGCGCGCCTTTACGCGGCACAGTTTACACCGGGGATTACCGATTTTGGCTGTGGGCGATGCGACGGCCAAAACCGCCCGCGCGGCGGGTTTTGCAACGGTTTACAGTGCCAATGGCGACATTCACGACCTGGCAGGGCTGATCACCCGTCAAATCTCGCCCGATGACGGGGTGCTTTATCATCCTGCGGCGCGCAAAGTCGCGGGGGATCTGGGAACAATGCTGGCCGCAAAAGGTTACGTGATAAACCGCCACACGCTTTACGAGGCCCACGCTGCAACCAGCTTGCCCCAACCGGTGCTTGATGGTCTGCATGGCGAAACAATCCGTGCGGTATTATTTTTCTCTCCCCGTACGGCGGAAACCTTTGTTAAGCTGATGGAACGCCATAATACAAAAGGGGCCCTTACAAACGTAACTGCCTTCTGTCTCAGCCCCGCCGTCAAAGACCGCCTTGCCAGCCTTGCCTGGCACAAAATTGTGGTCTCGGCCGAGCCGACACAGGAAAGCCTGCTTTTGGAACTAGATAACGCTATCATCTGAATGTCCTGCGCCAGTGGGCGTATCGGAACAACCGCAAACTGCAATGGTCCGACCGTGAAAAAACCAGAAACGCCAAGAACCAACACTTCCGCGACGCCTTCCAAGGGGCAGGATACGATCTCGATTGACAGCAAGGGCAATGCCAGTGCTGCCCAATCGACATCTTCATCACAGGGTGAGAGCGCAAAACCGGCAACCGGTTCTTCGACCCCATCCAGCCCGACAGGGGCAACCACGTCGGCAAAACACGAAAGCTCTTCCGCCACCAGCGGCAAAAGCAGCAGCACCAGCGCAGGCGGAGCAAAATCCGCCGCATCAGCGTCTGGCGGGAATTCATCGGCAAGCAGCGCAAAGCCTGGCGATAAAACGCCCCCCCCGAGCAAAGGCAGCCCGCAAGGCAAAAAAACGGGTAAACCCGCCATCATGGTCGTCGTCTGGGCGGTGATTATTATTGGTATCGTCCTGGCGCTGGGCTGGGCAAGCCGGGCGATGTGGTGGAAACAGGCCGAACCGACCCTGACCAACATTTTACCGCAAAGCACGGTCAATGCCCTGGCCCCGGAAGGGCCACAGAACACCGCCGAAATGTCGCAGACACCAGCAGATGATACCACAGCGTCAAACACGGCAAACAGCGAGACAGCGGACAGCACCAGCAGTTCCGACAGTATGACATCCGACACGACCAACAAGCCCGACGATGCCGATAACACTGGTATCAACAGCGGCCAGGCCACAACGGATGAAACGGCACCTGCAGATGCGACCGCACCGACAAGCACAAACAACGCCGATAGCGAAAATACCGCTGATGCGCAGGCCCAAAATGTTGTTGTTGCAACCGACCTGACATCGCGCCTGTCGCGTCTTGAAGGGACCGTCAATGCCCTGCGCGAACGCCTGGATCAGGAACGTGGTGGCACCCTTAACGATTCTGTTGCCCGTCGCCTGGGCGAACTTGAAACCCGCACCGCACCGATTGACGAGGTTGCGCGTGTGCAATCCGAACTTTCCGGTGTTGCCAAGGAAATGCGCGACCTGAGTGCGCGCATGGCAACGGTTGAGGACGAACTGAAAGCCACCGAAGGCCTGCGCATTGCCGGGCGCGGACAGGCGATTGGCATTGGCGTTGCCCTGCTGCGCGATGCCGCACAGCGCGGCGGCCCGTTTGAAATTGCCCTGAACCAGCTTAATCGCAGCGGGTCGGATGATACCGTCGTTCAGCAACAGATCGAAAAGCTTAAACCACTTGCCTCTGAAGGCGCCCCACGCATTGAACAATTGCGGCAATCCTTCCCGGTTGCGGCAGAGGAAGCGGTCAAGGCCGCCAGCGATGATCATTCTGGCGGGGTTTGGGATTCAACCGTGGCGAATTTGAAAAAACTGTTCCCCATTCGCCGGGTCGATGCCGTTGGGCAGGACACACTTGATGGCCGTCTGGTGACGGCGGAACAGGCCCTAGCAGCGGATAATCTGGCAAAGGCCATTTCCGCGCTTGAAGGGGTGGAAGGCCAGAACACCAAAACCGCCCTTGAACCGTGGCTGGAAAAAGCGCGTGCCCGCCAGGCCATTAATGAAGCCATTGATGTGCTCAGCACGCACGCGATTGGCCTTCTGACCGGACAGGAAGACAAAACCGGCAACAAAGTGATCAACAATCCCGGCAACACCCCCACCGGGTCGGAGGTCGCCCAATGATCCGTCTGGTTATCTTTGTTCTGATCACCGCCGCCCTGGTGACAGGGGCGGTCTGGTTTGCCAACAATCCCGGCACCATGACCATCATTTGGCTGGGCTATCGCTTTGATGGCTCGATTGGCATGGTTTTGCTGGCCGTACTGGCGCTGGTTTTTCTGCTGGTGGTGCTGTGGCGCATCTGGTTTGTCATTTCACGTTCCCCGGGCTGGGTGGGGCGCATGCTGGGCAGCCGTCGCCGTAAAAAGGGCCAGCAGGCCCTGACGATGGGTCTTTTGGAACTGGCATCGGGCGATGTCCGCCAGGCCCTGAAACATACCCGTGCGGTCGATAAATACCTGGAGGATGACACGCTGACCCGCCTGTTAACCGCCCAGGCTGCAGAGCTTGAAGGCAACAATGACGCCGCCCGCCGCCAGTTTGAAGAAATGCTGAAATCCCCGGATTCGGCGTTTTTCGGGTTACGCGGCTTGCTGCAACTCTCGCTGAAGGCCAATGATCGCAAAGCCGCCCTTGATTACGCCGAACGCGCACACCGCCTGCGGCCGCGCAACCCGTCAGTGCTGGTCACGTATTTTGACCTGCTATTGGGGGCCAAACAATGGGACCGCGCCTTGACCCTGCTGGTCGATGCGCAAAAGGCCGATATTTTCAAGGAAGATGAACTGTCGCGCCGCCGGGCCCTGCTGATTACCGCCAAGGCCGAAGATGCCATTCGCGATGGTGAAAACAGCGAAGCCGTCAAGCTGCTGCGCAAGGCGCTCAATGCGCATCCTGATTTCAGCGGGGCCGCCATCCTGCTGACCGAACTTTATGTCAAGGTCGGCCAGCCGGGCAAAGCCCGCGAAATCGTCACACAAAGCTGGCAGATCAACCCGAATGGCGCACTGGGTCAGCTTTATTTGCAAAGCCTGGAGGGCGACGCCCTGGCCAAGGTGAAGGCGGTCGAAAAGCTGATTGCCGGTAAAACCGATCACCCCGAAAGCCAGCTTCTGCTGGCCGAGGCCGCCCTGAAGGCCCAGTTATGGGGCATGGCGCGCAGCAACCTTCAAAAGGCGATTGGGCAAAATGCCCAGGCCCGCCATTACCGCCTGCTTGCCGATCTGGAATTTGCCGAAAAACAGGACCCGGCCAAGGCCCGCGAAGTGCTGGTCAAAGCCAGCCACGCCAACCCGGACCCGGACTGGCGTTGTGGCGCCTGTGGGGCGGAAACCGGCAAATGGTCGGTCATTTGCCCGTCCTGCCATTCCTTTGGCGCGATTGACTGGCGCGCTCCGCTGCGCCTGCACAACCACCCGCACAGCAATCACGGCCATGCCGATACCAAAGGCAAACCCGAGGCGCCCCTGGCCGTTTCGGTTGCCGGAACAGTGATTGACGGGGATGAAGCCATCACGTCCGGCAAAAACCCAAACGCTCCTGGCTGATAAAACCGCCAGCGGAACCCGGTTAAATTCAATGAAAGACGGCGGCCTGTCATTCGGGCCGCCGTTTTTCGTTCAACTCATTCCAATCCCTTAACCAAAAAATCAAAACCCATAAAAATTAATTCAACGGAAAACTCTCAAAACATTTATTTCAACCGAACCATAGAAACACTAATTTCAGGCCAATTTTTTATTGAACACACTTGCTCGGGAGAAGAACTCAAAAAAACCTCCACAGCCTGCTTCTCCTTATTTATTTTTGCTCGAACAAGTGTTTCGTCATAAATACGAACAACTTCCCAATCACCGTAGAATACTGAACATCCAAAATAACAATCAATCCCCCCAAAAGTCAGCCGTAATTTATTACCATTTCTGTCAATAAAATCACAGCATTGAACCATATCTTCGTTGATAGATCCTTCACAGCCAAAAGCGGCTTGGAAGTCGGAGATACTTGGAAACTCGCAATCATTTTTATTCAAAACCTTGTCCTTCTTAAAGAAGAAGCGCCGTAAACCTGAAAATATCATCAAACATAAAATTAATGTACTAAGAAAAACTCAGAACACCAATGCTGAGAGAAGCCGCAACACGGGCGAATATTCTGAAGGCAGGATCAAGGTCATTGTCATCGTTAGCGCATACAATAAGTTCTATCGCCTCCCACATCCGCTCATCTTGATGCGAATCGGTAAAAAAAACACCCGGTCCTTTCGGGCCGGGTGTTTTTTGTTAAAACCAAAAAATCAATGCCGGAAATGGCGCATGCCGGTAAAGACCATTGCGATATTGTTTTCGTCCGCCGCATCGATCACTTCCTGATCGCGCATCGAGCCACCGGGCTGGATCACCGCCGTTGCACCGGCCTTGACCGCTGCCAGCAGACCATCTGCAAACGGGAAGAAAGCGTCGCTTGAAACAACAGAACCCGCAGTCCGCAGGGCATCTTCACCGGCGTTTTTACCGGCTTCTTCCGCTTTCCATGCGGCAATGCGCGAGCTGTCAACGCGGCTCATCTGACCGGCACCAATACCAACGGTTTTGCCGTCCTTGACATAAACAATGGCATTTGACTTCACATGCTTACCAACACGGAAGGCAAATAACAGGTCATCAAGTTCCTGGTCGGACGGCGCACGTTTGGTCACAACCTTCAATTCTTCGCGCTTAACCCGGCCTGCATCGCGGTTCTGCAGCAGGTAGCCGCCAGCCAGCGAACGCAGGGTCATGTCTTCACCTTCCGGGTCGGCCATGCCACCGGTGATCAGAACACGCAGGTTCTTTTTCGCGGCCAGAACGGCCCTGGCGGCGTCATCCGCATCCGGTGCTATCACGACTTCGGCAAAGAGTTTGGCAATTTCTTCGGCCGTTGCGGCATCCAGCGTGCGGTTAACGGCAATGATGCCGCCGAATGCCGAAACCGGGTCACAGGACAGGGCCTTGTGATAGGCATCGATCAGGGTGTCGCCTTCGGCCACACCGCAGGGGTTGGCATGTTTGATAATCGCCACCGCCGGTTTTTCGGCAAATTCGGAAACCAGTTCAAAGGCGGCATCCGTGTCGTTCAGATTATTAAACGACAGTTCCTTGCCCTGAAGCTGGGTGGCGGTTGCCACACCGGGGCGATTTTTACCGTTGGTGTAGAATGCCGCCTGCTGGTGCGGGTTTTCACCATAACGCAGGGTCTGTTTCAGTTCGCCCGAAACATTCAAACGCTGCGGGAAGGTTTCACCCAGCTGACCGGCAAACCAGGTTGAAATCGCCGCATCATAGGCCCCGGTACGGGCATAGGCCTTGGCCGCCAGCGCACGACGGGTTTCATAGGTGGTTGCACCATCATTATCGCCCATTTCGGCGATCACGCGGTCATAATCGGCCGGGTCCACGATAACCGTGACGGATTCATGGTTTTTGGCTGCCGAACGGATCATGCCGGGGCCGCCAATATCGATATTTTCGATGCAGGTGTCGTAATCGGCACCCTTGGCAACGGTTTCTTCAAACGGATACAGGTTCACCGCCAAAAGATCGATCGGGGTGATGTCGTTATCTGTCATCGCCTGCATGTGGCTTTCAACAGAACGGCGCCCCAAAAGACCGCCATGAATTTTCGGATGCAGCGTTTTGACACGGCCATCCATAATTTCAGGGAAACCGGTGTGGGCGGCAACTTCCTTGACCGGAATACCGGCCGCTTCAATTGCCTTGGCAGAACCACCGGTCGAGAGAATTTCAACACCCTTTTCATGCAGGGCTTTGGCAAATTCGATCATACCGGATTTATCGGAAACGGAAATCAGCGCGCGCGCAATACGGGCAGTCATCTTGGCTTCGCTTTCATGCAGGAACGGATACAGCAACATGGCCCGGGCGCATTAATGATGGTTTCACCAACCCCAATTCCGGCAAATACGCATCATTAATGGGCCCGGCCCGATTTCGGGCGGAGCAATAACACGCAACGGGTTAAATGTGGACCCCGAATTGTTGCAAGGCGGCTATCTCGTCATCACAAATGACGGCTGCCCGTTTTTAAGGCAGCGGACCCTTCGCCCTCAGGAGGCCTCCGTCGCACGACTGGCAATTTCGGCCTGCTGCTGGGCCAGGATCGAACTAACGCTGATTTCAGGCGGCTGAAATTCCGGCACCAGTTGCGACACCAGTTCCAGCGTGCGAACGGAATTGCGCGCCTGTGCACTTTCGGCCAATTCTTCCAGCACCGATTTGATCAGGCTGTAATCCAGCACGCGCGGGGCGGCCAGCAACACGCCATCGGTTGCAGTGGGCTGGGGGGGTTCGGAATCGTGGAACAGTTCCTCGTAAAGTTTTTCCCCCGGACGCAGGCCCGTCACTTTTATTTCCACATCGGTTCCCGGGCGCAAACCGGCCAGCAATATCATTTGCCGGGCCAGATCGACGATCTTGACCGGACGCCCCATATCGAGAACAAAAATCTTGCCCCCGGCCGTCACCCCCTGGCGACCCATTACAGCCGCCTGCAAGACCAGTTCAACCGCCTCGGCAATTGTCATGAAATAGCGGGTAATGCCTTCATGGGTCACGGTCAGCGGGCCACCGGCCTCTAGCTGGCGGCGAAACAGCGGCACAACGGAGCCTGTCGAGCCCAGCACATTACCAAACCGCACCGTAACAAACCGGGTTTTGCCCCGTTCCTCGTCACTCAGGGTTTCCAATGCCTGACAATAACATTCCGCCAGGCGTTTCGATGCGCCCATCACATTGGCCGGATTTACCGCCTTGTCCGTCGAAATCAGAACCATCGTTTCCACATCGGCGGCCCGGCAGGCCTCTGCCACATTGCGGGTGCCGATGGTGTTGGTCAAAATCCCCTCGTTGGGGTTATGTTCGACCAGCGGCACATGCTTGTAGGCCGCCGCGTGAAAAACAATGTCGGGTTTTTCTATGGCAAAAACCTGATCCAGGCGCACCCGGTCACGCACATCGCCCAAAACGCTGTAGCGGGGAAGGTCGGGGTGTTTTTCCGACATCTCCATATCAATGGCGTAAAGGTTATATTCACCGGCATCAAACAGGCAAATATGGGCCGGGGCATAACTGGCAATCTGGCGCACCAGTTCGGAGCCGATGGAGCCACCTGCCCCTGTGACCAATACCCGGCGACCGGCAATCATGTTACGGACTTTTTCCCGATCAAGGCGTGCTTCGGGGCGGCCCAGCAAATCTTCAATCGCGACCGGGCGAATTTGCAGCGGGTCGGATATGCCATCGCGCAAATCGCCCAGTTTGGGCAAACGTGACAATACCAGGCCACGCCGGTCGGCAATTTCCACCCATTTGCCCACATCGGGATGGCGCAGGGCATTGCCGGTTAACACCAGTTTGCGCGGGCGATGCTGCCAGCGGGATTTTTCCAGCCGCTCTAGGGTCGCTTCGAGGTTATCGACCGTGTCATAAACCTGAACGCCGTGCATTTTGCGGCCCACACGGCCATCGGTCAGGCCAACAATGCCCACCACCTCGAACGGTGCCAGGGCCGAACGGCGGGTTTCACGAATGAAGGCTTCGGATTCATCGCCCGCCCCGATCAGCAAAATCGGAATGCGGCTTTCGCCCTGTTTTGCCAGGGCCCGCGAAACCGACCGATCCTTGATCACGCGATAGGCCAGGCGCGGCCCGCCCAAAAGCGCCATCAGCAAAAACCACTGAATGACGGGCGCAGAACGCGGCAGCCAGTCCAGGCGGGTGGTTAAAAACAGCACGGCAAACAAAACGGCAATCGCCAGTGTCACGGCCTTGGCAATGCGCGACAGGTCATTTAGCGACGCATAACGCCAGATCCCGCGATACAGCCCAAACAGCCAGAAGATGCCCCCCGACAGCACGGCAAAACCAAGCGTTGCCAGCACCATATTCTGCGGGACGAAATAGGGCAGCGCATCGCCAACACGCAAATACAGGGCCAGCGGAAAAGAAATCGCTGCCATGATCACGTCATGGACAAAGGCCACCTGGCTACGCCGTATCAATCGCCACATATATTTCCCAAACCGGTTGTTTGCGCACGCTAAAGGCGGGCGGCATCTTGTTTTTTTGATCCATCGATCTTTTCGCGTTCTGCCCCTGCCAAGTCAAGCAAAGGTCGCATGGGCGGGCCTTATTTGCCCGGCGGGTTTTGTCCGCCTGCCACCGGCCAGAAGCGCAAAATACCGACCAGCAACAATACGATAATTGCGGCAAGAACCAAACGCCCAATCGCACCGGATATCACCAGCGGCAACGGCACAAATACGACCGTTATCAAGGCGATATTTGCCAGTAAAATCAAAAACGATACCCGTGCATGGCTCATGCCGCGCCCGGTTGCCACCTGATAGGCATGCTGGCGGTGCGCCTGCCAGATTTTTTCGCCCCGCAGCGCCCGGCGCACCAGCGTATAAGTGGCATCAAACAGGTAATAGGCGGGGAAAACAAGGGCCGGCAGCCACGCCCCGCGCGATGCCAATTCCAGCAACAGCCAGCCCAACACATAGCCCAGAGGGATCGACCCGACATCGCCCAAAAACAGCTTGGCCGGATGCCAGTTCCAAATCAGAAAGCCCAGCATGATGGCGGTCATACCCAGGCCGATCACGCCAAGGTCAACAAAGACCGGGGTAAAGGCCAACAGCGAGACCACAAAAACACCCGCCCCGATGGACCCGGCTTCAACCCCGGAAATGCCGTCAATGCCATCCATGAAATTAAACAGGTTCACAAACCAGACCCAGGCAAAAACCACCAGCACATGATCCAGCCACAGGGGTACGATTCCCTGCAAAACCGGGCCATCAAGGGCCGTTACCCCGCAAATGACCGCGATAAACTGACAGCCAAAACGCAACCGTGCTGACAGATCATGCCGGTCATCCATCCAGCAAATGCCCGCCAGGCCAATCGCGGCAGCCAGCATCAGCCAGCGCGGCCAGATCACCCCGCCGGGACCAGTCCCTAACCACAGTGTTACGCCAACCAGCATCACCAGAAGCAAGGGGGTTACGGCAAGGCCGCCCCCGCGCGGGGTTGGTACCGCGTGGCTGGAGCGATGGTTGGGCATGTCAAGAATGGCTTTGTGGCGCAAATAGCGTAACACCACCCCGGTCAGCAGCAACGAGGCAAGCAGCAAACCACCAGAAAAACCGGCAAGGGTGGCAAAGGACATTGGATCAACCCGTGTTAAATGAAAGCCGGTTTCTGGATTACCGATGCCAGCCCGCAACCGCAAGGTTTTTCCCATAAGCTCTCGCATCTGTTGCGCGGCAGGGCTGAATTGCAGGCAAGACGCTTTACACGCTTTGCCATCACGCTTACTTACACGGTTATATTATTCAAGGAGAACCCCGTCCGTGCGTGAAAGCCGTTCAAACCGTTCTGGTCACCGTCCTCATGACGACCGCCGCAACCAAGCCCCCGTGCTTCCCGATCCACGGATGCTGGCGCTCAAAACCCTGCAGGAATTGCGGGGCGGCGAAGTTACGCTTGATGAATTGCTGACCAAACACGGATATGGCCTGCCCTCGCGCGACCGCAATTTCCTGCGCCAGCTTTTGGGCAGCACCCTGCGCCATCTGGGCGAAATTGATGCCATCCTGGCCCCGCGCTATCATCCGCCCCAGGACCGCACCGCCAACCGCCTGACCAACATCATGCGCCTGGGTGTAACCCAACTGTTTTTCATGGAAGTATCCGAACATGGCGCGGTCGATAGCACGGTTAATCTCGCACGCGATGCCGGGCTGCACAAATATGTAAAGCTGGTCAATGCCGTCTTGCGTGGCCTGCAGCGCGACGGGCTGGAACTGCCTGACGGGGTGGAGGACTGGCAGCTTAACATTCCGGCCTGGCTGCGCGGGGTGTGGAAAAAGACCTATGGCGCCGATCAGGCCCGTAACATTGCGCGCGCCAGCCTGGGCCATGCCAAACTTGATATTTCCGTGCGCGATGCCGAAGAACGCGCCGAATGGGCCGAAAAGCTGGGTGGCATTTTGCTACCCACCGGTACCATCCGGCTGGAAAGCGGGCAACGCATTCGCGACCTGCCGGGCTATAAGGATGGTAAATGGTGGGTGCAGGATGCCGCCGCTGCCCTGCCCGCCACCCTGTTTTCCCATTACGAAGACAAAACGATCTATGATCTCTGCGCCGCACCGGGCGGCAAGACCATGCAGCTTGCCGCACGCGGGGCCAAAACCATTGCGGTTGACAAATCCGAAGGGCGCCTGCGCCGGGTTTATGAAAACCTGGAACGGGTTGATTTGGGCGCTGCCATTGTCACCGGCGATGCCACCGACCTTGCCGATGATGCCCCGATTGCCGATGCCGTGCTGCTTGATGCGCCCTGCTCGGCCACCGGCACCATTCGCCGCCATCCCGATATTTTGTTGCGGCAAAATGATGCCCTGATGAAATCGCTATTGCCGATCCAGCAAAAACTGCTGCTGCAGGCTGACCGGGTTTTGGCCGTTGGTGGCGAGCTGATTTATTGCACCTGTTCGCTGCAACCCGATGAAGGCGAATTTCAGGTGAAGTCCTTCCTGGCCGACCACCCGAATTACGAACGCAAAGCCATTACCGCCGACGAGCTGGGCGGCTGGGACGAAGCCATAACCGATGCTGGTGAATTGCGCATTTTACCCACCCATATGGCCAAACTGGGCGGAATGGATGGCTTTTATTGTGCCCGACTGGTTAAAAAACGCGCCTGAGGGCCACAGGCCGCGTCATTTGATCAGGGCAAAAAGGCCGGTTCGGATGACAAGCCGGGGAAATTGCGCTATAGCAGCGACCGATTTCCCCTTTGTTCAACCTGCCATGATCAGGACCCTGTGCGCATGACCACGCCAAACATCAAAATTGCCCCGTCCATCCTTTCGGCGGACTTTGCCAAACTGGGTGAAGAAGTCGCCGCGATTGATGCCGCCGGTGCGGATTACATCCATATCGATGTGATGGACGGCCATTACGTGCCCAACATCACCATTGGCCCGGATGTTGTCAAAGCCCTGCGCCCGCATACCGACAAGGTCTTTGACGTGCATTTGATGATTGCGCCGGTTGATCCCTATATCCAGGCCTTCGCCGATGCCGGATCGGACATCATCACCATCCATGCCGAAGCCGGCCCGCACCTGCATCGCAGCCTGCAATTGATCAAGTCCCTTGGCAAAAAGGCCGGTGTGTCGCTGAACCCCTCCACCCCGGAAAGCATGATCGAATATGTGATGGATCTGGTTGATCTGGTGCTGGTCATGACGGTCAATCCCGGCTTTGGCGGGCAAAAATTTATTCCCAGCCAGCTTGAAAAGATCAAACGCATCCGCAAAATGATCACCGCGACCGGCCGGCATATCGACCTTGAAGTCGATGGTGGCGTCAACCCGGAAATCGCCCGTGACGTGATTGCGGCGGGTGCCGATGTGCTGGTCGCCGGTTCCGCCACCTTCAAAGGCGGCCCCAGCCAGTATGCCCCCAATATCAAGGCCATTCGCGGGGCATAAAACCCTGCTATATGGAAGAAGCAGGTCAATCACACAAAAACACCTGCTCCTTCCAATTGAATGGGTGAAACAAACACCAATACATTGGTGAAAATAAGTGATATGATGATATCAATAAAATCTTATTTTTATGATTTATTGATATGGTTATATCACTTAAAAAATTCTCTCCCGAAGAAACCGCATTAAAAACCGGCCTTGCGGCAAAGCAGTTAAGGCTGGATATGAATTTGACGCGCAAGGAACTTTCCGAACGCGCAGGTGTGCCCGTGCCAACCCTTCGGAAGTTCGAGGATACGGGACTGGCCCCATTTCTGACAGTCGTGCGCCTTGCGCAGGCCTTATCGCGTGGCAAAAATCTTGAACATTTATTTGAACCTGATGACGACCTGCCGCGCAGCATTGACGAAATGCTGGCCAGCGAAAATGCCAAACCCAGACAACGGGCGAGCCGCAAACGATGACAGTGTTACAGGCTTGGAAACTTGGTGAACCCCTAACCATTCGCTTGCAGGAGCTGGCAACGGGAAAAACCGGCACGTCATCAATTGAACTGGGCCGCATTGCCTGGTCAAAATCGCGTCGTATCGCCATGTTTGAACCTGCCAAAAACGATCTTGCCCCAACGGTGCCTCTGTCCCCCCACAGCCTGGACATGGGCAAGCAGATCATTCCGGCGGACAGAGAAGAATTTGATGGCCTGCACGGGGTATTTGCCGACAGCCTGCCCGACGGCTGGGGACGGCTGCTGGTGGACCGGGAAGCCGAAGCAAGGGGAATCCGCCGCAGCGACCTAACCCCGATTGACCGTTTGGCGATTGTCGGCGTTGAGGGCATGGGTGCACTGACTTATCGACCAGAGGCACAGGCCACCCCGGAAAGCCCCAAAATGGACCTCGGCGAACTCTCGGATGCCGCCCAACGTATTTTGGGTGAAGCGGAGGGGCAAACAGTGCAGGACGCACTGGATCTGCGGGCCGCCCTTGGCGGATCGGGCGGGGCGCGACCCAAAATTGTGTGCCAAATTCAGGAAAATGCGGGCGAAAATGCCCAAATAAGACCCGCCACGGCCCTGCCAGACTGTCATTTCGGGCACTGGATGGTCAAATTTACCACCCGTGATGATGGCCCCCATGCCGCCGAAACAGAATATGCCTATTCCCTGATGGCCCGTGAGGCGGGCATCGACATGCCCGAAACCCGCTTGATCACAACACGAAAGGGAACACGCTTTTTTGCTGTGCGGCGGTTTGATCGCGAAACCACAAATGTGAACGGTCAGGCCGTTTTACGGCGCTGGCATATGTTATCGGCCTCTGGCGCACTGGAAAGCGAACATCGCAAATTTGCCTTTGATTATGGGACGCTTTTAAACTGGTTTTGGCAAATCACACAAAGCGAAACAGCATTGGAAGAGGCCTTCCGCCGGGCTGCCTTTAATGCCATGTCCCATAACCGCGACGATCACGGACGCCAGCATAGCGCCCTTCTGGACATTGATGATGGCGGCAACTGGCGCTGGCGCATCTCGCCTGCCTATGACCTGACACCGTCCCACGGGCCAGGTGGCGAACACAGTTTGGCAATTGCCGGGGCGGGAAAAGACATCTCGCGAAAGCAGCTGATCAAACTGGCAAAGGAATCGCCGATCCGGGAAGCACGCATCAACGACATCATAGACCAGGTCGCAGACGCCCTTTTACGCTGGCCCGAATTTGCCGCGCAAGCAGCCCTGCCAGACGCGGCCACCAAAAACGTTTCGGCCCTGCACGAAGTTGTTTAGCGCATCCCCGCCAAAGACGGATTAAAAATCAATACAACGCCCTTTATGTTCCCAATCGCCAAAGCGGGTGGGTTCGGGGCCTTTGGGGCCGCCGATTTCGCGCTGGGCGGCTTCGCGGAAGGCTTTGGCCTCGGCGATAGCGTTGATCGCATCTTGCGATAATTGCGGCGCGGGTTCGGCTGCGGTTTGCGCATCCGTGTTTTCAACCGTTACGTCAGGCGCCTGATCTGATCCGGCGACGGATGTTTCCTCGCCAGAAGATGTTGGCTTATCGTCTGACTTGGCAACGGACTGGCTGGACCGCTGCACCACGGTTTCACGAAATTTTCCGGCCATCGGGACCTCCGGTCTGGGCCGCTTGCGCGGCATTTTCAACGCTTTGTCCAACAGATAGCCCCGTCAGCCGCAATCGACAAGCCCCGGCGGTTAATAGCTGCCTTGTGATTGCCGCAAACTGGCTCTTTCCAGCGGGCCTGAAAGTCGCTATTTCAAGCGGACGAGCAAAACAAGGAGAAACCATGCGTTCCATTCCCCAGCGTATCGCCGAAGAACTTTCTGTTCGTCCCGAACAGGTCCTTGCCACCATCGAACTGCTTAATGAAGGCTCGACCGTGCCCTTCATTGCCCGTTACCGCAAGGAAAAGACCGGCGGTCTGGACGATACCCAGTTGCGTAATCTGGATGAACGCCTGCGTTACCTGACCGAACTTGAAGAACGCCGGGCATCGGTGATCGAAAGCATCCGCGAACAGGAAAAACTGACCCCGGAACTGGAAAAGGCGATTAACGAGGCCGACACCAAGACCCGCCTTGAAGATCTTTACTTGCCCTACAAGAAAAAGCGCCGCACCAAGGCCCAGATTGCCCGCGAAGCCGGACTGGAGCCGCTGGCCGATGCCCTGCTGGCAAACCCGCAACTGGACCCGGAAGCCGAAGCCGCCAAATTCATTGACGGCGAAAAAGGTGTCGAAGATACCAAGGCTGCCCTGGATGGTGCGCGCCAGATTTTGATGGAACGCTTTGCCGAGGATGCCGACCTGGTGGCCCGCCTGCGCCAGCTTTTGTGGGATGACGGCGAAATTACCGCCAGCGTCATCGAGGGCAAAGAAGCCGAAGGGGCAAAGTTTTCCGACTATTTCAGCCATTCGGAAAAGGTCAAAACCTGCCCGTCGCACCGCGCCTTGGCACTATTCCGGGGTCGCAACGAAGGCATTTTGCAAATTAAACTGATCCTGGGTGCCGAAGACGAAGACCGCCCGCGCGGCGAACCGGGCCGGGCCGAAACCGTGATTGCCGCCCATGTCGGCATTCGCAACCAGGGCCGCCCGGCCGATAAATGGCTGTCTGACACCGTGCGCTTTACCTGGCGCGTCAAACTGTCACTGTCGATCGAGCTTGATTTGTTTGGCAATTTGCGTGACAGCGCCGAAGAAGACGCGATCAAGGTTTTTGCCGATAACCTGAAAGACCTGCTGCTGGCTGCCCCGGCCGGGCAAAAGGCCACAATGGGCCTGGACCCGGGGGTGCGTACGGGTGTGAAGGTTGCCGTGGTCGATGCCACCGGCAAACTGGTGGATACGGCAACGGTTTATCCGTTCCAGCCACGTAATGATGTTCAGGGCGCGATTAACACGCTGGCAGCCCTGGCAGCAAAACACAAAATCGAGCTGATCGCCATTGGCAATGGCACCTTCTCGCGCGAGACGGACCAGCTTGCCGGCATGCTGCTAAATGCCTTTACGCAAATCAAGGCGACCAAGGTGATTGTTAACGAGGCCGGGGCATCGGTTTATTCGGCGTCACAATTTGCCGCCGAGGAATTCCCCGATCTGGACGTATCGCTGCGGGGTGCGGCCTCGATTGCACGCCGTTTGCAAGACCCGTTAGCCGAGCTTGTGAAGATCGACCCGAAATCCATTGGGGTTGGTCAATATCAGCACGACGTTTCGGAAACAAAGCTGGCACGCTCGCTCGATGCGGTGGTGGAAGACTGCGTGAACGGTGTGGGCGTGGACCTTAATACTGCATCAATCCCGCTTCTGACCCGCGTTGCCGGGCTCAGCGAAGGGCTGGCGCGCAATATTGTTGGCTATCGTGACGTCAATGGGGCGTTTCGTTCCCGTGCCGATTTGCGCAAGGTCGAACGGCTGGGGCCAAAGGCCTTTGAGCAATGCGCGGGCTTTTTGCGCATTCGCGGCGGTGATAATCCGCTTGATGCCTCCGCCGTGCACCCGGAAGCCTACCCGGTTGTGGAAAAAATCAGCCGCGAAAGCAGCCGGGACCTTGCCAGCATCATTGGCGATTCACCGTTCCTCAAAACCCTGCGGCCGGAAAAATTCGCCGATGATGTTTTTGGTGTGCCCACGATCCGCGACATCCTGGCCGAACTTGACAAACCCGGTCGAGACCCGCGCCCGGAATTCAAAACCGCGAAATTCATTGAGGGTGTCAATGAAATCAAGGATTTGAAAGTCGGCATGAAACTGGAAGGCACGGTGACCAACGTCACCAATTTTGGGGCATTTGTCGATATTGGCGTGCATCAGGATGGCCTGGTTCATATTTCGCAACTGGCCGACAAATTTGTTGCCGACCCGCGCGAAGTGGTCAAGGCTGGGCAAATCGTTTCGGTCACGGTGATGGAAGTGGATGCACCGCGCAAACGCATTGGCCTGTCGATGAAATCCGCCCCGGATTACGAAGGGACGCAGGAACGGCGCGAACAGCGCAGCCAGCCCGGCGGTGCCCGCCATAACAACCAGGACCGCAACCAGCCGCGCCGCCCGGGTGGCAATGGCGGTAATGGCGCCAATAGTGGCCGTGGCAATGCCAAAACGGCGTCGGCGGGCGATGCCGGGGGCGGGGCAATGGCCGCAGCCCTGAAGGCAGCAATGGAACGGCGTAAGTAAGCCCGGAGAATCGGCCCGATAAATACATGGAACGGAAGGCGGGATGTTTGGGCATCCCGCCTTTCTTTTTGCCTGTGGGCTGATACCAATCTATCCCCCCCTGCAAACAGCACATTGACAGGACGATCAACAAAACCCATCTTGCGGGTTCACCAAGGGGAGCCCCGGCAGGGGGCTGAGAAACTGCTACGGCTGAGAAATCAGACAGCGCAGTGACCCGTTGAACCTGATCCAGTTCATACTGGCGTAGGGAGGGTGCAAACGCATGACACCGCGTTTCAACATCATTCCGGCACCGAACTGGGTTTCCAAACGCACCTGCATGGGAGCCTTGCGATGACTGACACACACCCAAACCTTTCCCCCGCCCGGCTTTTAACCGACATGCGCAACACTGCACCGCTGGTACAGTGCATCACCAATTATGTGGCAATGAATATAGCCGCCAATACGCTGCTGGCGGCCGGGGCCTCGCCCGCGATGGTCCATGCGCCCGAAGAAAGCGGTGAATTTGCCGCCATTGCCGGGGCGCTCACGGTCAATATCGGCACCCTTTCCACCGAATGGGTCGCAGGCATGAAGGAAGCCGCCAAGGGGGCCAGCGCGGCACAAAAACCCTGGATCCTGGACCCGGTCGCCCATTTTGCCACCGGTTTTCGCCGTGATACTGTTGCGGCCCTGCTGGCGTTACAGCCCACCATCATACGCGGCAACGCTTCCGAAATCATTGCCCTTGCCGGGGGGCAAAGTGCCGGTCAGGGGGTGGATAGTGGCGACCCGGTTGAACAGGCCGAAGAAGCCGCCAAAACCCTGGCCCAAAGCCAAAAATGCGTGGTCGCCGTAACAGGCAGCAGCGATTTTGTCACCGATGGCAGTGCAGCCGTTCGCATTCTCGGCGGGTCTGCCCTGATGCCGAAAATAACGGCGATGGGCTGTTCGCTCACCGCGCTGGTTGGGGCCTTTGCCGCAACGGCACCCAAGGCCCCGTTTGAGGCCACCATTGCAGCCCTGGCCTGTTTTGCCGCCGCCGGAAAGATGGCGGAAAAAACCGCATCCGGCCCGGCCAGCTTTGCCACGGCCTTCCTGGATGCCCTTTATAATCTTGATGATGCCGCCCTTGAAACCCACGCCGGGATCGAGGTTCTGTCATGACATTTGATCTGTCGCTATATCTGGTTCTGGACCCTGATTTATGTCGCGATCATTCGATGCTGGAAACCACAATGGCCGCCATCAGGGGCGGCGCCACAATGGTCCAGCTACGCCATAAAACCGCCAGCACCCGTGAATTCATTGAAATTGGTCGCGCATTGAGGACGGCGATGGAAGGAAGCGGCGTGCCGCTGATCGTTAATGACAATATTGACGCCGCCATCGCGATTGATGCACATGGCCTGCATATTGGCCAGGACGATATGCCCGCCGAAATGGCCCGGCAAAAGCTGGGTAAAGACAAAATACTGGGGCTATCGATTGAATCCGAAGCTGTCGCCCGCAAAATCGACAAAACCGTCATTGATTATGTCGGTATCGGTCCGGTTTTTGCGACATCGACCAAACCGGACCATAAACCCGCCATCGGCTTTGAGGGCCTGGCGCATCTGACAACCCTTTGCAAGCTGCCGTCGGTTGCCATTGGCGGCCTTAAACAGGAGCATGTGGCACATGTTCTGGAAACCGGTGCCGACGGACTGGCCGTTGTTTCCGCCATTTGCGGGCAAGCCAACCCCGAAGCAGCCGCCCGCGCCCTTGCCGATACCATTACCGGCATCCGCACCCACCAGTATGCCAGCCACCCCAAAACCAGGACGGATTAAAATACCCAAGACTCGCCCGCAATTTTACCCAAAACAGGGCGAGTCCCGGTTGATCGGTGCCAATTGGGCATAAAGGAGGCCCAACGACGCGTTGCACCTGACGAAAAGTGCGATGTTTTGCTTTTTTGCGCAGTGAATAGCAGGGCCGATCAAAAAATATGTCACCTTTTGCCCAAATTATGGCATTTGCCGCGAAAGTCGAAACAACCACAAAAATTCCCTGTAAAACAAGGTTTTGCCGGGATTTGACACATACGATTATACAGTATTCCTATCCTTTTCGGCACGGAATTGCCTCATTCGCGCCCCGAATAGCGCCAGATTGGCTGTCATATTCAGGCTTAACGACGATAAACAAGGGTCATTTCGGCCCTAAGGCACACAGGAACGCACGATCTGACCCGGCATCTTTTCCCGGAACGTAACAGTCTGTTGCCCTCTCTGCCGGTTTATCGCATCTGCTATTTTGCGAGGAGACGTCCATGCCGAAGTCTTTCCGCAGCAAACCGGTGGTTCTCGCCCTGATCGGTCTTTTGTCAGTGACGACAGCTGCCCTGGCTGCGATCAAGGTTGCCCCAAAGGCCATTACCGATACTGTCACCATTCAGTCCGATGCGCCGCATGGCGAGGTTGTCTTAACCTACCCGGATGGCAGCATGGCCTTGCAAAAGACGTGTGGCAGCTTTCCCTGCCAGATCAATATCAGCAGCCTGCAAAAGGGCGAATATGGCGTGATGATCCGTCAGGGCACCGACATTCAGAATATGGTCAGCCTTTATAAGGAATAAGTGGCGTATCCCTCTTGCCTGACAGCCCGCATTTGTGAATTAATACCCTGAAATGTTGGACAATATCCAACAGCCCAACCAGAAAAGGGCAACGGCGTTCAGGAACGTTTTCGTTCAAACACGTTTATCAGGGGAACTTCACATGCGAATATCATACAAGCTGGCAACAGCCTTTCTGCCGGTGGCATTTTTAATGCTTGCCGGCTGTGCGCAAACCAGCCAAATGGCACAAAATGATACCGGGCCGACAGCCAAAACCGCACCCGGCTTATGGTCCGCCTATGATGCCACCTTTAAAACGGCCAAATATATTGACCTGACCCACGCCTTTGCACCGGTACAGCCGGTCTGGCCGGGTTTTGGCAATGCCAAATTCAAGGCCGCCGTCGCCGGCCAGGATATTCCGGGTTATGTTTCGGTCGGTGAAGAATTCACCTATGCCAAGCATGGCTTTGTTGCCACCGCCTATGACCTGCCAACCGACCAGTACGGCACCCAGTTGGACCCGCCCGCGCACTGGAACCCGATGGGGGCCACCATTAGCGACCTTCCGGCAACCTATAGCGTCCGTCCGCTTGTGGTAATCAATATTGCCGACAAGGTCGCCAAGGATCAGGGCTATTACCTGCATGTTTCCGATATTGAGGATTGGGAACAAAAACATGGCCTTATCCCCGAAGGATCGGTCGTGATGGTGCGGTCGGACTGGTATAAACGCTGGGATGATATCAACAGCTTTAACGAAACACCGTTTCCCGGTGTCGGGCTGGAGGCACTGAAATTCCTGCATCTTAAACGCCACATCCTGTTTCACGGCCACGAACCACTGGATACCGACACCACACCGAACCTGGAGGGGGAATATTGGCTGATGCACAATAACTTCACCCAGGCCGAAGGCGTTGCCAACCTCGACAAAGTGCCCGAAGCCGGTGCGCTGATTTCAATTGGTTTTGCCAAACCGCTGGGCGGCACGGGCGGCTATGCCCGCTATGTTGCCATTGCGCCGGCAGACTGGAAATATGGCGTGACCCTGGCCGATGCCCCCGGCGCCCCTTTGCCCGAACAGCCCTATCCGCTGAAACGCGATGAAAATGGCGTGATGCGGCCCACGGCGGATTAACCGTCGTCACCGCCAAGACAAAAAATGCTGCCTCGCGCCGGGAACGTCAAAACGCCCGGCGCGTTTTTGATCATAGCATTCCAACGCCTCGCCATTCATCGCATGATGCTTTTGTAAAGGGCGTTGCATAACCCGAACTTTGTCCTAGATAGATGGGACAGGTAAGTTTCACCCTCCGTTTGGATGAAAGGAAAGCAAAATTACCTTGTAACAACGGGTTGCACGGCAATTTAACTTTCACACAGCAACCAAATGGGGATATGGTGCGGGAGCTTTGTGCGACCCGCACTGATTAACGATAATGAAATTCGAGGTATTGTATCATGGCTCTTGAACTTCCAGCACTCCCCTACGCCTATGACGCGCTTGCACCGTATATGTCGGCTGAAACGCTCGAATTCCACCATGACAAGCACCACAATGCCTATGTCGAAACCGGCAACAAATTGCTGGAAGGTTCCAACCTCGCTTCGGGCAAGACCCTGGCTGAACTGGTTGTGGCAACCTATGAAGACAAATCGAACCCGAAGCTTTTCAACCAGGTTGGCCAGCATTACAACCACGTTGAATTTTGGCAGATGATGAAGCCGAATGGCGGTGGCAACATCCCCGGCGAACTGGAAAAGAAAATCATCGAAGATTTCGGTTCGGTTGACAAATTCAAGGAAGACTTCACCGCTGCCGGTGTGGGCCAGTTCGGTTCGGGCTGGGCATGGCTGTCGCTTAACAGCGCGGGCAAACTGGTTGTGGGTGGTTATGCAAACGCCGAAAACCCGCTGGTCAAGGGCGAAACCCCGATTCTGGGTTGCGACGTTTGGGAACATTCCTATTACATCGATTACCGCAACCGTCGCCCGGATTACGTCAAGGCGTTCCTCAACGACCTGGTCAACTGGGACTATGTTGCTGAACTGTATTCCAAAGCTGGCTAATCGCTAACGCTTTGAAGCAGATCACAAAGCGGCTCCTTCGGGGGCCGCTTTTTTGTGCCTGCTTTCAAAATCAAGTCGTTTCGGGGTCGATAAGACCAAATCTCTGCGCGAACTCGGTCAAAACGGCTTCATGCGCAACCAACTCTGCCCGTCCATCAAACAATTGATCCCAACGCAAACGGATCAGCTCTGCCTGCCAATCCTCACATTCGTCATTATTACATGTATCCGCCATCACGTTTCAGATCCCGCCCGTGATTATACCCTCATAACAATACAGCGCAGAAAACACCCCGGCACAAAAAAACACCGCCAGCAGGAATGCTGACGGTGCCTGAGATCAAAGCCTTGATCCTGAAAAACAGGAAGGATCAAATATCGAATTTGATGCCCTGTGCCAGCGGCAATTCGCGGGAATAGTTGATGGTGTTGGTGGCGCGGCGCATGTAACCTTTCCAGGCGTCCGAGCCGGATTCACGGCCACCGCCGGTTTCCTTTTCACCGCCAAAGGCCCCGCCAATTTCCGCACCCGACGGGCCGATATTAACGTTGGCAATACCGCAATCCGACCCAACCGCCGACAGGAACAGTTCGGTTTCGCGAAGATCGGTCGAGAAGATGCACGATGACAGGCCCTGCGGCACACCATTCTGAAGCGCAATCGCTTCTTCCAGGGTTTCATAGGTCATGACATAAAGGATCGGCGCGAAGGTTTCGTTGCGCACGGTTTCCGTCTGGCCCGGCATTTCAACAACCGCCGGGGTCACGTAATAGGCATCGGGATATTCGGTTGCCAGCGTGCGATCGCCCCCATGCACCGTGCCGCCGTCCTTTTTGGCATTGGCAAGGGCAGTTTGCATATTGTTGAAGCTGTCTTCATCAATCAGCGGCCCCACAAGGGTGCCATCGGCCAGCGGATCGCCAATTTTGACCGATTTGTAAGCAGCAATAATTTTCGGCAGCAACTGGTCCTTGACATCTTTATGCACGATCAGGCGACGCAGCGAGGTGCAACGCTGCCCACAGGTACCCACAGCGGAAAACACAACCGCGCGGACCGTCATATCAATATCGGCCGACGGGGTAACGATCATGGCATTGTTGCCGCCCAGTTCCAGAATGGTGCGGCCAAACCGCTGTGCCACACGCGGGGCGACTTCGCGGCCCATGCGGGTCGAGCCGGTTGCCGACACCAGCGCCACATCGTGGCTGTCGGTCAGGGCTTCGCCAATGTCGCGGGCACCAATGACCACCTGATGCAGGCCTTCGGGCGCATCACCAAAACGGTCCAGCGCGCGTTTCAGGATATTCTGGCAGGCAAGTGCCGTCAGCGGGGTTTTTTCCGACGGTTTCCAGATCACGGCATTACCACATACCAGGGCCAGTGCCGTGTTCCACGACCAAACGGCAACCGGGAAGTTAAAGGCGGAAATCACACCGACAACCCCCAACGGATGCCAGCTTTCCATCATTTTATGGCCCGGACGTTCGGAGGCAATGGTCAAACCATAAAGCTGGCGCGACAGACCGACGGCGAAATCGCAAATGTCGATCATTTCCTGAACTTCACCCAGGCCTTCCTGATAAATCTTGCCGCATTCCAGCGACACCAGACGCCCCAGCGGTTCCTTGGCGGCACGCAGTTCTTCACCCAGCAGGCGGGCCAACTCGCCCCGGCGCGGGCCCGGCACCTGGCGCCACTCGGCAAAGGCCCGTTTCGCATTGGCAATGATGTCATTCATGGCCGCCGGGTCGGTTTCGGTCACGCTGGCAATCTCGGACCCGTCAACCGGGGTTTGGACCTTCAGGGTTCCGCCCGAAATCACATCATCGGTCAGGCCGAGTTCGGCTAAAATCTTTGTATGGCTCACGATAAGCTCCCTTTCCTTTTGGGTCTGGCGGGGTGTTTCACCAATTTGCCGTTCCGTTTTGGTTGATACCCTTATTGCACATCATTGCACATCGACAAGGGCCGGTAAAAGGCGCGCAATAATGGCAAACGCCGCGTCAACCTGGTCAAACGGGATGGTCAGTGGGGCCAGCAGGCGCACCACATTGGCATATTCACCACTTGGCATTAACAATAGCCCGTTCTGACGGGCCCGTTGCAATAAAGTTTGCAGTCGTTTTGGCGACGGGGCGCCATCCCCATCGACCAGTTCAAAGGCGCGCATGGCTCCAATGCCACGCATCCGCCCAATCACGTCCCCACCCGGCAGGGTGCGGAGTTTTTCGATATGATCGCAATATCGCTGGCCCAGCGCATCGGCGCGCGCCAGAATATCATCATTGGCAAAGGCCTTAAAAACGCCCTGTGCCGCCGCACAGGCCACCGGGTTCCCTGAATAAGTCCCGCCAAGGCCGCCCGGTGCCATCGCACTCATGACGTCCTCCGCCCCGGTCAGGGCCGCAAGCGGGAAGCCCCCGCCAATGCCCTTGCCCATCACCACAATATCGGGGCAAACACCGGCATGTTCGATGGCAAACATTTTGCCGGTACGGCCAAAGCCGGACTGGATTTCATCGGCAATCAAAATCATGCCATGCGCGTCGCAAAGCTGACGGAGCCCATTGAGAAAATCAGGCGAACAGGCGCGAAAGCCACCCTCGCCCTGCACCGGCTCGATCACCACGGCGGCAAATGATTTCGGTTCAGCAACAATTTTAAAAAGCCGATCAATCGCCGACAGGGCATCGTCATCGGACACACCCGCTTCCGGGCAAGGGTACGGGATATGATGCACCGTACCCGGCATCGCCCCCAGCCCTGCCTTATAGGGGGCGACCTTGCCGGTCAGCGAAAGCGTTGCCATTGTCCGGCCATGAAACCCGCCATCAAAGGCGATCACGGCACTGCGCCCGGTAAAGGCACGCGCCAGTTTCAGGGCGTTTTCCATCGCTTCGGCCCCCGAATTGGTCAGCATCGATTTTGCCGGACCTTCGATCGGGCAATGTTGTGCCAGCCAGTCCGTCACCGCGATATAGGGTTCATGCGGCAGGGCGTTAAAACAGCTATGGGTAAAACGCTCCAGCTGTGCGGTGACTTCGGCCATTACGGCCGGGTGGCGGTGGCCCAATGTCAGCACCCCAATGCCGCCGACAAAATCGAGGTAACGTTTGCCGTCACAATCCCAGACCTCGGCATTTTCCCCGCGATCCAGATAGATCGGATGCACCGTACGAATACCTGATGAAACAGACTGTTTCTGACGGGCACTCAGGCTGCTGGTGGCTGAAATATCATCGCGGGGCATGGGGCGTACTCCGATTCCAAAGAACAAAGCCAAGCCTGCCTTGCTGGTATGCAGCAATGGATTACACGGCAGAAAATGGCTGTTTTACGGTTTTTTCAATTATTGTTTTAATATCGAAACATTAAATGACATTCAGTTCACGTACCGGGGCATTGTCGCGGATGCGTTCATAGCCAAACACGGATAAATCCAGCGTTTGATAGCGCCCGGTTGCCACCAGTTCGGCCAGGCCCCGGCCCACCGCCGGGCTTTGTTGCAGACCGTGCCCTGAAAAGCCATTGGCAAACAGGAAATTGCCCAATTCGGGATGCGGGCCGACAATCGCATTCTGATCGAGCAGATTATAGGCATAATGCCCCGCCCAGGCATTGACGACCTTGACCGCCTCGAACCGTTCACAGCGCTGATACAGGCCCGGCCAGATGATTTCGTCAAACAGGCTGTGGTCCACTTCAAAATCCCAGCATTCGTTATCCCGGTCCGCAGGCGGCTGAATGCCGGTGATGAAATAATCCCCCTCGGGCCGAAAATACAGGCCGCTTGGATCAATCAGCATCGGGCAGGATGCCAGAATGTCGGCCGCATCACGGCAATCGAAAACAAAAATGCAGCGTTTGCGCGGCTCGACCGGAATATCCAGCCCGGCCATGCGGGCGACCTTCGTTGCGCCCGTTCCGGCGGCATTGATAACCGTATCGCAGCTAAACTGGCGGCCATCGGCCAGGGTTACGCCAGTAACACGGTCGCCATCACGGGCAATGGCGGTGACTTCGCCATCCATCACATGCGCGCCCCGTTTTTTGGCCTGACGGCGGAAAATCTGTAGCAGGGAATAGGCATCAAACCAGCCCTCGCCGGTACGGCCCCAGCACCCCGCCGCCAGATCATCGACATTCATCCACGGATATTTCGCCTTCAGCTGGTCAGGCTCCATCCAGGCGATATCGGCATGATGGGCAAGCTGGGTTTGATGATTGCTGTGCAGGATATCGCGACCATCGGGCGTTGCCAGAACCAGATAGCCTTTTTCATGAAAGGAAATATCGGCATCCGGGTCCACATCGCGCTTTAGATTGCGCAAAAATTCAATACCATAGCCCGACATTTCAATATTGATCGGGGTGGAAAACTGCTGGCGGATCGAGGCCGCAGAAAGGGCAGTCGAACAGAATTCATAACTTGAATCCTTTTCGATCACCAAAACGCTGCCCTTAAAATCGCTGCGTCCCAAAAGGTGCCACGCCGCCGAGCACCCGATAACGCCACCACCCACGATAATGACATCGTAAAAATCGCTTGACACACCCATAAAGCCAACTTCCCGATATTAAAACGAACCCGAAATGAACAAGTGTTCCTGCGGGCTGGATTGAGTTTATTGTTATATCCCCACCGTGGCGGAGCCGCAGCTAGAGGCTGCTGAAACTTTCGACCCGAAAAGCGGACTTGCTTCGCAAAAACCTGGCATGTCATGCTGTTTTGTGGGGCAAAACCGCAGATCCCGCAAAGGATACTGCCCTTTCATGACAGAGGCGACACCCACCGGAAAAACATGACAGACCGTAAGTCACATTCTTCCATTTTGTCGCCGTCAAAGCCGTTCGTTCTTGCGCGGGTGGCGCGAGGGCGCTTTCCGGGCCGTTCACACGCTAGGGCTTGGCGTTGGTTATCGCAAACGATATATTGGCACCATATCATTCCATTTCGGAATGAACTTTTGCAAAAGGACGTGCCCGGATGCGCCGCGTTTTACCCTCGCTTACCGCCCTTCAGTTTTTCGAGGCATCGGCCCGGCATCTTAGTTTTACCAAGGCATCACAAGAACTTAACGTGACACAAAGCGCGATTAGCCGACAGGTAAGGACGCTGGAGGAATATCTGGGCCGGGACCTGTTTCGACGTATTCGCCAGCGTCTTAAACTCACCCCGGCAGGCGAAGCCTATGCCGCCCAGGTGCGCGACCTTCTGGACCGGGCCGAAGCCGCCACCTTGCAGGTGATGGCCTATAGCGGTGAAGGCGGAATGCTCAATGTCGGAACGCTACCTACCTTTGGCGCACGCTGGCTCGTTCCCCGACTGGGCGATTTTCGCACCGCCTGGCCCGACATTCAACTTAACCTGATCACACAAATCCGCCCGTTTGATTTTGCCGAGGAAGCCATTGATATCGCCATTCATTTTGGCGAGGCCAACTGGCCCGGCTGTGTCTTTCACCGCCTGATGGGCGAAACCCTGATCCCGGTTTGCGCCCCCAAGCTTTTGCGCGACAATGATGATTTACCCATTGCGCGCGACCGCATTCGCAATTGCACCTTGCTGCAACACGCCACCCGCCCCACCGCCTGGCAGGACTGGTTAAAAGCCGCAGGTGTGCCCGCCGTTGATGACCTTGCCGGTCCAAGATTCGAGCATTTCCACATGGTCATTCAGGCGGCTGTTGCCGGGTTGGGTCTGGCGTTAATGCCGGAATTTCTGGTGCGCGAGGAACTGGATAACGGCCGCCTGCTTGCCCCGTTTGATTTAAGCATCCCCAGCCAGCACGCCTATTATGTGGTTTACCCGGAAGAAAAGGAAAATACCTTTGCCGTGCGCGCCTTTCGCGACTGGCTACTGGCTGCCAGCGGCAACCAACCGGTTGGTACAACGAAAATGGCGCACATGACCCAAACAGGCTGAAATCCGTTTTTAATTGCGCCATGCGGTTCCCGCCCCTAAAATTTTGCCGCCCGACAACCACATACAACAATCCGGGCGGGACTATTGCTCAATCGGGGTAGCCAAAGGGGATGACTTTGTCGGTCGTGGAGAACCATCTGTCACCGTTTCAGATTGAAACGGAAGACTTCGTTAAATTTCAGCGCATTTCAGATGTGATCTTTGCCCCGATGGCACAGCGGGCAACACAGTTTTACCAGATGATCGAACATCTTGGCGGCACCAAACCAACAGGTGATACCAGCACAAAACTGGGCTCAAAGCTTGAAGCACACTGGATGCGCCTTTTTAACGGCAAAACCGACGAGGCCTTAACCAATCAGGCCGCCGAACTGGCCGCCCTGCATGCCAGCGCCCATATATCTTCCGCGCACATCATCACCGCCCTTGCCAGCATCCAGCACAGCCTGACCACCGCCATTTTTGGTCGCTTCCGCTGGAATGTCGGCCAGGCGGGGGAATTGGTGGCGCTGGCAAATAGTGTGCTGATGTTTGATTTAAACCTGCTGCTCACCCCACCGGGCACCGCCAGGGCAACAGCCCAAAACCAGACCCGGCCCCAGGCCCAACACAATAACGCCCTGTCGGAAACCGAATTTGCCGACAAACTGCTGGATCGCACGATGGATATGTCGGTTGCCATCAATACCGGCGTGATCTCCAACGCGAAAATGATGCGCGGCCTGCAACAGGTGGATGACCGCGCGCGCTCCATTTCCAGCGCGGTCGACGAAATGGTGGCAGGCATAAACAGCATTAATGAAAACAGCACCATTGCCGCAACCAATGCCGCCGAAGCCATTACCGCGACGCGCAACGGACAACAAACCGTTTCCAATGCGGTTGCCGGCATGAACGAAATCGCCACTGCCGTTTCCGATGCCTCCCACCGGGTCGGGATTTTGGCCGAAGCCTCCGAACGGATTGGCGAAATTGTTCAATCCATCGAAGATATCGCCAGTCAGACCAACCTTTTGGCCCTGAACGCCACCATCGAGGCTGCCCGCGCGGGCGAAGCAGGCAAAGGATTTGCCGTGGTGGCAGGCGAGGTAAAATCGCTCAGTCAGCAAACCGCCCGCGCGACCGAGGAAATCCGTCAGCGTATTGGCAATTTGCAGGAAGAAATGCGCCATATCGTTGATGCGATGGCACGCGGCACCGATGCCGTCACCAACGGGCAGCAGATAATTGGCGAGGTTTCAACCCGGATCGAGGATATCGGCGATAAAATGGCCGATTCCACCCGCCGGATCGAGGATATCTCCCACATCCTGGCGGAACAGACCCGCTCTGCCGATGCGGTGCAATCCGGTATTGCCAATATTGCCGATCAAACCGGCAGTCAGGTTAGCGCCATTCGCAGCATCATTGATGTGATTGGCAATGTGGAAAAGCTAATTGACGTGCAAATCAGCGAACTGGTGCAATATGACATTCCCAACCGCACCATCCGCAGTGCCAAGGCCGACCATTCGGTTTATTGCAAACAGGTTGCCGAAATTCTGGCAGGGCTTGCCGACCAACATGATGACAGCATGACCAAACCCACCACCTGCCGGTTTGGCAAATGGTATGACAGCCCCGCCGCCGAGCCTTTCCGCCACCTTCCGGCCTTCAGGGCGGTATTAACCCCGCATATTGCCATGCACGATGAAGGGGCGGCCGCCCTTGCCGCGTGGCGCAAAAAAGACATGCCAGCCGCGCTGGCCCATTTTGCCAAAATGGAAACGGCCACGGCCGAAACCCTTGATAAACTCGGTGAACTTGCCGCCGAAGGACGCAGTATTATCCAGCCCTGAAGCTTTGCGAAGGCAGCGGGGCATTTCCAGCAGCCCGGCTGCCTTTTGCCTCATCAACCGTGCCCGTCTGAACGGCCATATCGCCCACCAGAATGGGGATCGCGCCATTTGGGTCGGGCACGGCACGAACCGGGTTTTCAAAAAGCTCGCTTAACAGGTCTGGTTGCATGACATCCGCCACGGAACCGCTGGCAAAAACAGCCCCCTTGCGCAGCAAAACAACCTTATCGGCGTAGCGGGTGATCTGGTTAAAATCGTGCAGGATCATCAATATCCCGGCATTGTGCTGCCGGGCTTCCTGCCGGGCAAGGTGCAACAGGGCATGTTGATGGGCGATATCAAGCCCGGCTGTCGGTTCATCCAGCAGCAAAAAGCGGCCCTGAGAGCCGTGAACGGATGGAAGCTTCCTGACTTGCGCCCATTTATTTCGATAACGATATATTAAGCCTGAGTGTCTCGACTGCCCCTCCGGCCCCGGGTTATCAGGAACCGCCCAAAGCTGCACCAGGGCGCGGGCCAGATGTACGCGCTGCTTTTCCCCGCCCGACAACGCAGGGTAGGGATGGTCGGCCAGGTGGGAAATATCCGCCTGCTCCATTGCCTGATCCACCAGTCGCAGATCAAGCCAGTGGGGCGAGGTTTTGCGAAAGGGCGCTCGCCCCAGCATCACCACATCACGCACGGCAAAGGGAAACACCATCGAGGCCGCCTGGGGCATTACCGCGCGTTCCTGCGCCAGGTCCATCGCCGCCATATCGGCAATATTTCGGCCATTTTGCATAACACAGCCGCGCGATGGCACCAGTTCCCCCGCCAGAACCTTTAACAGGGTGGATTTTCCCGCTCCGTTTGGTCCCATCACGGCCAGCACCTCGCCGGGCTGTATCGATACCGAAACATCCCGCAACAAAGGCCGCCCCCGCACCTCAAAGGACACATTTTGCGCCAAAAGGGTCATATCCGCCGCCTTTTCTTTTCACGCAGCAACAAAAACAGGAAAAACGGCCCGCCGAAAATGCCGGTGACCAAGCCAATCGGCAATTCAGCCGGTAAGACAATGACCCGCGCCACCGCATCGGCCAACACCAGTAAAATCGCCCCACACAGGGCCGATGCCGGTAAAACCGTGCGATTGTCCGGCCCGCAGACCAACCGCACCAGATGCGGGGCCAGCAAACCAACAAAGGCAATGATCCCGGAAATCGCCACCGCCGCCCCCACCACCAGGGCGGTGATGATGGTCGCCCGTCGTTTAAGGGCTTCAACTTCTATGCCCAAATGGCGGGCCTCCGCCTCGCCCAGTAAAAACAGGTTTAACGGTGTGCCCAATGTCAGCAAATAGCCCGCCCCGGCCAGCATCACCAACAGGGCGGGCCAATCTGCCTGCCCGCCGCCGGAAACGGAGCCCATTTGCCAGAATGTGAGGCTGCGTAACTGCATATCATTGGCAAGATAGGTAAAAATCCCCACCCCGGCGATGGCAATGGCATTGATCGCCACCCCGATTAACAACATCAGGGCCGCATCGGTATAGCCCTCCTGACGCGAAAGCGCCCGGATCATCATCGTTGCCAAAACCGCCCCGGCAAAGGCTGCCACCGGCACGCCATAGGGCCCGACCAGAGGATAAAACCGCCCCAAAATTTCGGGACCACAGACAATCATGGCGACAGCCCCGCAAGCAGCACTGGCCGAAACCCCGATAATGCCCGGATCGGCAATGGGATTACGAAACAGGCTTTGCATGACCGCCCCGGCTATGCCCAAAACCCCGCCTATCACCACGGCCCGCACAATGCGCGGCAGGCGCAGACTATCCAGGATGCGGGCAGTAAAATCATCAACACCCGAACCCGCCAAACCCGTTTTATGGGCCAGATGGAGGATGATTTTAACGCTGTCAATCGGTGCCCCGCCAATGCCCAACGAAAACAAAACCACTACCGCCAATGTTCCCGCAAGAACCAACACCGGCACAACAGAAAACCCGGCATGATGACCTGGCAAGACAAAAAGCCCAAAACGGCACAACCAGGCCAAACTGTTCACAAATCCTGTCATTGGTCCGCTTCAAACTGATGAAGACGCGTGGCGATTTGGCGAATTTCATCGGCGGATCGCGGGCCAAATCCCAAAATGGTAGAGGCGGAAACACTTAAAACATGCCCCCTCGCAACTGCGGGGTGTAACCCGAACACCGGGCTGGCCTGCAAACCGGCAATACCGCCAAGCTGGTCCAGCGTGCTGGATGTCACCAGGACATAATCGGCACGATTGGCGGCAATAATTTCGGGCGAGACGGGCTTGAACCCTTCGTAATCCACCATCGGGTTTTCAGCGCCCACCAGATCAATAATTTCGTTGGCCGTGGTATTTTGCCCCGCCGACATCGGCTGTCCATGCCCGACCGACATCAGGAACACGATGTTTTCGGGCCTGCCTTTTGCCTCCTTTTCAGGGTTATTTGCCCCGGCAAGGGCATGAATGGCAGTAATGTCGCCTTCAACCTTTTTGCGCAATTTCGCGCCTGCCTCATCCCGGCCAAGGGCCGACGAAACCGCATCAATTGCCGCAGGCAGATTTTCAATCCTGTTAAGGGACGGTAGTAAAACCACAGCAACACCGAGTTCACGAAGCCGGTCAAGGGCTGCCTCAGGGCCACTTTCGGCAATGGCGATGATGATGTCGGGCCGCAGGCTGATAATCCCCTCGGCAGCAAGGGTGCGCATATAGCCAACCCTGGGCAGGCTCTGCACATCCTTGGGCCAGGTACTGGTGATATCCACCGCCACCACATTTTTGCCCGCGCCCAGGGCATAAACAATTTCGGTTGCCGGGGCGCCGACAGTGACAATGCGTTGTGGCGGTGTTTTCGCACGCCCAACCGCAGTGCCCTGGGCAAAGGCCGGAAAACACAACCCCAGCAAACCAATAATCGCCGCGATAAAAAGCAAATATGACCGCATGGCTCATGCCCCCGCCCGGCGAGAGGATAAGGTGGCAAATTGCCACCCCTGCCGGAACTTTGCCGGAGCAAAAATGCAAAAACATACCCGGAAAAAGACCGGTGGGAATAACGCAGAGAAAACCCGGGAAAACGGCGTTGTGAGTAGGGCCGCCACGATCCGGGCCAACCGGGTTTGCGCATCATCACGGCGGGCATTATAAACTTTGGCAGGCCACAAAAGTCGGGCTGTCGGGGTCATCATCATGGTGTCATTTCCTGGCAGTCATCAAAGCAGCGGGACCATCCCCACACCTTTTCAGACGAGCCAGGTGGCATGATTTCCGAAATTAATTTTATTAATTATCATTATCATAAAGTCGAAAATCAATTCGGTATCGATACGGCGCTTAGTCCCGCTTTATTCGCGCATATTTCACCCCACCCAAACGGCACGCCCCGCCTCAATATGCCGGGCGTGCCGCCGTGCCAGGCAGGTCAGGCAAGTCAGGCCGATATTTTATCGGATGATCCCGCCCGCAAACCGGCCAGAAACTGCACGCTCACCACACCAAACAAAATCAACAGCGGGATATGCCAGCTTTGCAAAATGTCATGCAAGGCACCAAATAAAACCGGCCCGGTTGCGGCCAGCAAATACCCCAATGACTGGCACATGCCCGACAGTTTGGCCGATGTTTGCGGGTCCGCCCCGCGCATCCCCACCAGCGTCAGGGCAACGCTAATCATGCTGCCCTGCCCCATACCCAGGCAAATCGCCCACAAATAGGGCATATCGGTTGTGGCAAAAACAAAACCGGGAATGCCGATAAATAACGGAATATGCAACACCGTCATGGCGAGCTTTTTGTTGGGAATGGCCGAATAAATCAACGGGGACAATAAGGCTGCCGGAATACCAAATATATTGAAAACCGTCAGAAGGGTGGCGGACTCGGCCTCAGACATACCAGAATCGAGATAAATTTTCGCAACCCAGGCAACACCGGTATAAAACATCATCGACTGACTGCCAAAAAACAGGCTGAGCCACCAGGCTTCACGGTTGCGCCACAACGAAATGCGCGTTGCCGTTCCTTGTGCGTGATGATGATAACGCAACATCGGCAGCCAGCATATACAGCCAACCACAGCAACCACCGCCCACAGGCCAAGGGCATAGCGCCAGTCCCCGTCCATGCTATTGCGAATGGGAACCGCGCTAAAGGCGGCAATCGATGCGCCGCTTGACATCACAAAGGTATAAAGGGCTGTCACCAGCGCCACGCGGGCAGGAAAACTGCGCCGAACCAGGGATGGTGTCAGCACATTCATCACCGCAATCGCCGCGCCCAAAACAACCGTGCCCATAACCATGACACCATATTGCCCGCTGGCCCGCAGCCCCTGCCCCACCGCCACCAGCACCAGCATCGTGATCAGGGTTGCCTCCAGGCCAAAACGCTGGCCCAAACGGGGGGCAAAAATAGATAACATACCGAAACAAAGCACAGGAATGGTGGTTAACAGGCCCAGCTGCGCCCCGGAAAGCTGAAGGTCGATCCCGACCCTCTCGGCAAGTGGCCCCATAACCACGATACTGCCGCGCATGTTAAAGGCCAGCAGCAACACGGCGGCCAAAAATCCGAGATGCGGCCATAACCGGCGAAAGCCGCGCTCTGCCGGGTCGCTTGTCTTTAAGGGCATATCACTCGCTCCACCATCCGTCGCATCATCCGCCAGGTTGGTTGCAGCCATCGAGGACGGCGCAGAGGCATGTTTATCAGGCATTGTCAAAAATCCATTTGTCCGGCGGCGCATGATTGGCAATCAAAGGCCCCGGGCGCACAACATAGAATCAGACCTAAAATATCCGTGTTAATAAAGGGCGATCCGACATCAAAAACCGGCCCGTAGTGCCGGTTATTTAGCCCAACAAAACGGGAATGATGGACCAGAAAACCCGCACCGCAATGACCAGAAACAGAATGGCAATCAACCGTTCGATGATGCCCGAATTGCGTTGCAGCCAGGGCAATACCGCCCCATGGGACAACCCGATTGCCACCAGACAATACCAGGCACAATCAATACCCGCTGCGGTTAAGGCCAGCCAGATTTTCGCCGTCCAGCTTGCATCGGCGGAAACAAACTGGCTAAACAGCGCCAGGAAAAACAACGCAATTTTTGGATTGAGAAAGGCAATCATAAAGCCATCGCGCGCGGCGTGGCCAATATTATCGGCGGTCGCACGATTGGGACCTTCGGTGGCAAACCGCGCCCTACTGCCCGCCCCGCGCCACGCCTTGAGGGCCAGCCAGGCCAAATAAAGTGCGCCCAAAATGCTGACCGCTTCGCGAAATACCGGCATGGTCTGGAACAAAACGCCCAAACCCGCCATCGTCATCACCGCGTAAAAGCCAACCCCCGCGCCATGCGCGAGTGCACAGGCAAACCCCGCCTGCCGGGACTGCCCGACAGAATGGCGCAAAACCACGGCAAGGCTTGGCCCCGGCGTCATCGCCCCCAAAATGCAAATGGTGGCAACAGACAGCCACGCAGCGAACGTCATAACGTTTCCCCGGTATTCTTAATCTTTTCATTCTCAAGCCAGAAAGCTATCTGCCCCGGCATCCGGTTTCAACGCAAATGACCACCGTCAGAGGTATAGGCCCCCTTGCCCACAGATACAAACGGGCCACCCGATCCGGAAGATCACAAGAAAATGCAACAACTCAAGCAATATAAGGCGGTATCCCACCATACAGGCAGACCACCACGATCACACCCGGCAAACCAACGCCAGGACTGGCAGGACTAGCTGGATAGTGCCGGGGTAAAGCAGCCAATTGAAAGAACGGAAATTTGCAGTTCCGATGCCTCTCTGGCGTTGGAAGACGCAATGGCCGAGCATGAAACCATGCTGAGATGGCCGGCTATCGTTCAGAATGCCCAAAAAACGGCGATTTGATTACACCTTTTAATATCTGTGCGCCAACACCGTTTGCCTATTGGCTGGTTTCATCCGGGCACCGCTGGAACCGGCCGCTGGTGCGCCAGTTTGGTAACTGGATTATTGAGGAAATGCTCCTTTTCCAAAATTAATCGCCACGCCCTCCCAAAAAAGCTTCTCCGCCACAACAAATAATAAACGGCCCCAACCAAACTTCTGGTTTTGCTTGCAAACCCTGCGCATCGTTACAATCAAATCGGGACTTTGCGCCACATTTCGCCCTAACAGCGCCCTATCAACCGCACAAATCCCGTTCAAATTCCCATACAGACAGAACTGCAGGGCGAATTCCCGCGCATCATCAAAGGCCGCAAAAACGCACCGGGCATACCCCGGCATGTCGTTGCCAACGGTCACGATGATGCATCCTTAGCGGTTTAAAGAAACAAGGTCGGCCCCAATGACAGGGCCAAACAAATCTGGTTTGGACAGCAAACAGGCGGGGGGATTCACGGGGAAAATGAACCCATCCGCAAAAAGGGAAACCGAAAGAATGGCGAAAAAACATATTCGTTTCGCAATCGGAACACTTGCGCTTGGATTTAGCGGCATTGTTGCCGCCCCTGCCAAGGCCGATCCACCCTCGTGGGCCCCGGCACATGGGGCGCGCGCCAAGCATGGTGATGGCGGCCACCATAACAAAGGGCACGATTTTGGCGCGGATGGCTATGGCGACCTGTTTTTGCCCAACGGTAACGTTCTGCAATGCAACCGCGATGTCATCGGTGCCATTCTGGGCGGCGCGGCAGGGGCGGTCGCCGGGTCTACTATTGGCAAGGGCGATGGCAAACTTCTGGCAACAATTGGCGGTGCCATTTTCGGGATGCTGGCTGGCAATGCAATCGGGTCTGGCATGGATGCAGCCGATTCGGCCTGCAGTGGCTATGCGCTTGATCGTCTTCCCGATGGTCAGACCGCGACCTGGACCAATCCCGACTCGAAACAGCAATATAGTATTACCCCGGTCAAAACCTTCAAAAACGAAGATGACCAATATTGCCGCGAATATAACGCATCGGTAAAAATCAACGGCGCACAGCAGAAAACCTTGGGCACAGCCTGCCTGCAACCGGATGGCTCATGGCGGCTTCTTTCATAAGTTTATCAGCGCTGTTGTTCCGCAGGTTGACGCAAATTCAAAATTGCGCCAGCCTCAAATACCCTTAAAAGTTGAATTTTCCTTGGACAAACAACACCTTAATCAGTAATGAGTGACTTTGAAGTAAAACAATTTACCTTTACGTCACTTTGCGCTACATTACGGAAATAAGAAGACAAAGACAAAAACAAAACCAACAAAGCTCCAGGGAGGATTTCGTGGATAAAAGCATCCTCGAAGCCGTAGAAGCCAGACTGCCGCAATTACGCGGTCTGAACGCCATTGTCGCCTTTGATTGCGGCGATGATGGCAGCATCGTAATTGATGCCACCGGGCCAGAACCGGAAATAAGCGACGAAGACCCGTCAGATGCGGACTGCATTCTGAAAATCTCCCAGGCAAATTTACAAAAACTGATCGCTGGCAAACTCGATCCCATGCTCGCCTTTACACTGGGCAAGCTCAAGGTGAAGGGATCAATGGGAATCGCAGCCAAGCTTTCGTCACGGCTTGACTGACGTCAGACATTCAAATTTCAGGATCGGGGGATTCGGATGCCGAAATCAACACTGGGCCGGTTTTTACTTTCAACATCAACCTTGGGTTTATTTTCCTTGTGCGCGTCACAGGCAATGGCCGACCAGACATTGAATTACAAGGTTTTCAAGGACGGCGAACCGATTGGGTCGGAACAGGTTATCCTGTCCGATACCAGCGACGGGCAAACCGCCCGTGTGATGACCGAAACATCGGTACAGGTTCTGTTTTTAAAGTTCCATTATCATCATGACCGGACTGAAACCTGGAAAGACGATGCCCTGGTTTCAGTAAAGGCCGAAACCGATGATGATGGCACCCCCTATCAATGGCTGGCCGAATATGAAGGCAAATGCTTTGAAGTTGCCGGCAAAGGGGTCCCCAGGCGCGAACAATGTGACGGGGCCTGGCCCCTGACATTATGGCGCGAAGACGTTACCAGCAAAACCAGCCTTTATAGCGTCATTGACGCCGCACCTTACAAGGTGTCGGTCGCCAAAACCGTCGATAACAGCCTTGAAATCGACGGCAAAACCGTTCCGGCCACCCATTATGTGATGACCGGGGATGTTACCCGTGACCTTTGGTACGACAAAGAAGGCAAGCTGCTCAAAACCAGCTTCAAGAAAAAAGGCTATGACATCGATTTTATCAGGGTCGATGCCAATTAAGGCCGAAAACCGGGCAAAAGCCTGAATTCACAGTTCGTTTCTAGGGAGAAACAAATGAAAAAAACGTTGAACAGGGCCGGCCTTGGCGCGGCAGTTTCGGCTACCGCTTTCATGGCTGCAATGACATTGAGCGGGCAAGCACAGGCATCTGGCTATCAGCTTCGCGAAGTCAGCGGCACTTTGCAGGGATCTTCCTTTGCCGGAATGTCCACTTCCTCACAGGATGCCTCGACCATTTTCTATAACCCGGCAAATATCGGCCAGTTTGACCACAGCACCTATAGTGTTGGCGGAACGCTGGTCATGCCGAAATCAACCCTGAAAAATGCCAAGGCAACCGCACCCTTTGGTCAGAATGTCTCGCGGACTGACTATGGCGACATGGCGCAGGATGCGTTTATACCGAATGCCCATGCGGTATGGAAACTAAACGACAACCTGAATATGGGTATTTCCATAACCGCCCCCTGGGGTCTGGTGACAGACTATGACGGCAACTTTGCCGGACGGTTCTTTGGTACGACGTCCGATATTAAAACCACCAACGTCAAACCGGCCTTTGCCTATCGTTTTGATAACGGCCTTTCGCTGGGTGCCGGTCTGCAAATTCAATATATGGATGCACGCCTGTCAAAGGCCGTCGTCACAGGTGCTGGCACCGAAGCCGCCTCGGATGTACAGGGGGATGATCTGGCGCTGGGTTGGTCGGCGGGCATGAACTGGGAAATCATCCCGGGAACCCGCATTGGGGCCAGTTACACCTCCGAAGTGACCCAGCATTTGAAAGGCGATATCAAATTTGGGTCGACAGCTGCCTATAATGACCGGTCTGCCACTGCCGAAGTCACAACGCCTGAATACGCAACATTCGGCATTGCCCAGGATATTGGCGAAAAATGGACGGTCATGGCGGATGCCCAGTGGACAAATTGGACGGCGCTTAAAAACCTGACATTCAATTACAGTGGCAATATTTCCAACCTAGGCGGCACAGTTACCTCGACGTCGGAATATTATAACTGGAGCAGTGCATGGTTCGCCAGCATCGGTGCGCGGTATCAGTATAACGAAAACTGGGCCTTTACCGGCGGTGTCGCCTATGATCAGACACCGGTTAAAACCGACCATCGCACGGTACGTTTGCCGGACTCCGACCGTTATTGGGTATCTCTTGGCACGTCTTACAAAGTCAACAATTGGGCCGATGTAAGCCTGGGCTATACGCATATTTTTGGCAAAGAAGCCCATGTCAATTTACGAGACGCCTCTGGCAACACGTTTTCAGGCGATTACGAGTCCAAGGTTGATATCATCGCCCTGCAAGCAAGATTCCAATTCTGATCCTATATATACCGGTACGGTCGTTTCCGCGTGAAACGCACCGTGCCGGCTTTTCCTTGCCCCGAAAGTGACGTTAACGTAATGGAGTTAACGCAAATGATCCAAATGAACGTCCAACAAGCCTCTGCCGCCGCGCCAGGTGTTGACATGGTCACGCCCCTTAAACCGCGCCGGATCCATGATATTTTTGATGAATCCGCCCGGATACATGGTGATCGGCCCTGCATCGATTTTCTGGGGCGTATTTATGACTATCGCGAAATTGCCGATCAAGTCGACAAAGTGGCCGAAGGGTTTCACCAGCTTGGCGTGCGCAAAGGGGACAAGGTAGGGCTGTGCCTGCCCAATACCCCGTATTACGTGGTTTGTTACTATGCCGTATTGAAATGCGGCGGTGTGGTTGTCAATTTCAACCCGCTTTATGCCAAACGCGAAATTGCCTTTCAGATCAATGATTCCGGTGTGCGGATCATGGTCACGCTGAATTTGAAACAGATTTATCCCAAAGTCGCGGCCTGCCTGGACGAGACAAGCCTGCGCCGCATTGTCGTCTGCGAAATGAGCGACATTTTACCGGCCGTTAAAAGCGTTCTGTTTTCGCTGTTCAAACGCAGCGAGTTGGCCGATGTGCCGCATGATTTGCGCAATATTCCCTATTCGCGCCTGGCCAATTGCCCGCCTTTGCAAAAACCCTGCGATACCAGCCCCGATGATTTGGCGGTGTTGCAATATACCGGCGGCACCACCGGCCGCCCCAAAGGGGCGATGCTGACCCATGCC
This sequence comes from Thalassospira sp. TSL5-1, assembly GCF_001907695.1. Taxonomy (NCBI): domain Bacteria; kingdom Pseudomonadati; phylum Pseudomonadota; class Alphaproteobacteria; order Rhodospirillales; family Thalassospiraceae; genus Thalassospira; species Thalassospira sp. TSL5-1. The sequence goes on along the minus strand of NZ_KV880638.1, from coordinate 391,682 downwards.
AATTTAAGCGCCAATGTCGAACAGCTTAGCCGCTGGATGCCCAATGCCCGCCCGGGGCAGGAAGTGACCTTGTGCGTCTTGCCGTTTTTCCATGTCTTTGCCATGACGGTCGCGCTCAATACATCGATCAATCTGGGTGCCGAAATGGTCTTGCAGCCCCGGTTTGAACTGGAAGCCCTGTTAAAGGCGCTGGATCGTAAAAAAGTCACCATCTTTCCCGGTGTGCCAACCATTTACACCGCGATTAACAATTCCCCCGAAACGGTTAAATACGACCTTTCATCGGTACGCTGCTGCATTTCAGGCGGTGCGCCGCTGCCCGTTGAAGTCAAACACCAGTTTGAAGACCTGACAGGCGCCAAACTTGTCGAAGGGTATGGCCTGTCCGAAGCCAGCCCGGTTTGTACCTGCAACCCGATATTGGGCACCAACAAGGAAGGCTCGATTGGTATTCCCATGCCAGGTGCCGGGGTTGAGATACGGTCGCTGGACGATAAAACCCGTGTTGTCGCGGATAACGAAAAGGGCGAATTATTTGTATCGGGCCCGCAGGTGATGGCCGGATACTGGCAAAACCCCGACGAAACAGCCGCCTGCCTGAAGGATGGCTGGCTGGCAACCGGCGATGTCGGCTATCGCGATGAAGAAGGGTATCTGTTTTTGGTCGACAGATTAAAAGATGTGATCATGTGCGGCGGCTATAACGTGTATCCTCGTGCGATTGAGGAAGCGCTGTATCTGCATCCCGATATTGCCGAAGTTACCGTCATCGGCGTGCCCGATTCCTATCGCGGCCAGGCACCCAAAGCATTTGTTCGCCTAAAAGACACCGCCAAGCGCGACGCCATAACACCCGATACCCTGCGCAGTTTTCTGGATGATAAAATTTCTCGCATCGAAATGCCCCGCGAAATCGAATTGCGCGATGAATTGCCCAAAACAATGGTCGGCAAGCTGTCCAAAAAAGAACTGGTCGACGAAGAACGCCTGAAATCGGCGAAAAAGGCATGATTGACGTTGGCAAATGCCAAAAATGACACAAAAGAAAAATCAAAATGACGTTAACGTAAACTTGTTGACGTATAGATAAAATAATGTACCAATAGGGCCATGAAATGCCGAATGTAGACAACAGAATCTACACTGTTCCGGAACTGGCAAAGGATTTGGGTGTCACCCCGCGAACCATCCGGTTCTATGAGCAAAAAGGGCTGGTTTCGCCGCAACGTGCCGGCAGCACCCGGGTTTATACAAGGGCAGACCGGGCCAGAATGCTGATCATTTTGCGGGGCAAACGGCTGGGTTTCAGCCTGCGCGAGATTGCAGATTATCTGGATCTTTATGCCGCAGACCCGACCCAAAGCGAACAGATCCGCATGCTGCTGGGCCAGGTACGCCACCGGATAAAGGATTTGACCGAACAGCGCCAGGCGCTGGATGTCACCCTCGACGAATTACGCGAAATCGAACAACAGTCGATTGATGCACTCAAAGAAAAAGGACTCGATCCGGATGCGGAATGAAACCGCGCCGGATAGCAGAAACGCTCAGGAAGGAAGATCCGCTATGACCAATGCAGTAATTGCCGGCTATGTCCGGTCCCCTTTCACCCCGGCACGCAAGGGTGCGCTGGCAAAGGTGCGCCCCGATGATCTCGCCGCCCAGGTTGTCAAAGGGCTGGTCGAGCGTACCGGGATTGATCCGAACGCGATTGAAGACCTGATTTTGGGCTGCGCCTTCCCCGAAGGCGAACAGGGCCTGAACGTTGCCCGCCTGATCACGTTTCTGGCAGGGTTGCCGCGCTCCGTTGGCGGGGTAACGGTCAACCGGTTCTGCGGGTCTTCCATGCAATCCATTCACCAGGCCGCCGGGGCCATTGCCATTGGCGCGGGGGATGCGTTTATTTGCGCGGGCGTTGAAAGCATGACCCGCGTTCCCATGATGGGCTTTAACCCGATGCCCAACCCGGCCCTGTATAAGGAAATGCCCGAAGCCTATATCGGCATGGGTGATACCGCCGAAAATGTTGCCAAAAAATGGAACCTGTCGCGTGCCGATCAGGAAGCCTTTGCCATTGAAAGCCACAAACGGGCCGCAAGCGCCCAACAGGCCGGCAAATTTACCGACGAAATTATTCCCATCAACGGCCCCGATGGCACCGTGGATCAGGATGGCTGTATCCGTGGTGACACCACCGCCGAAGGTCTGGCTGACCTGAAACCGGCCTTCCGGGAAGATGGCGTTGTCACGGCAGGAACCTCCTCGCCATTAACCGATGGCGCATCTGCAGTTTTGGTCTGTTCCGAAGAATTTGCCAAGGCCAATGGCTTAACGCCACTTGCGCGCATCAAATCCGTCGCCGTTGATGGCTGCCTGCCCGAAATCATGGGCATTGGCCCGGTCGGGGCAAGCAAAAAGGCCCTGAAACGGGCGGGCATTACGGCTGCCGACCTGGGTGTTGTTGAACTGAACGAAGCCTTTTCATCCCAGGCGATGGCATCGATTTCCGAACTGGGCCTGGATCCCAAAACCGTCAATATCGATGGCGGTGCCATTGCCCTTGGCCACCCGCTGGGTGCGACGGGTGCCCGTATCGTTGGCAAGGCTGCGGCCCTGATGAAACGCGAAGGTGCAAAATACGCCCTGGCATCACAGTGCATTGGTGGCGGACAGGGGATCGCGACGGTTCTGGAGGCAATGTAATGGCTGAAATCAAACAGGTCGCCGTGATTGGCGCCGGTGTTATGGGGGCATCGATTGCCGCCCATATCGCCAATTCGGGAACGCCGGTTCTGTTGCTTGACATCGTGCCGGAAGGGGCCAAAAACCGCAATGCGGTAGCCGAGGGCGCGGTGGCAAAAATGCTGAAAACCGACCCGGCCCCCTTTATGAACAAGCGTGCGGCAAAACTGATTACATGCGGCAATATCGAAGATGACATGGCCAAACTGGCCGATTGCGACTGGATTGTCGAAGCCGTCATCGAACGCCTAGATATTAAACAGAACCTGTATCGCAAGATCGACGAGGTGCGCAAGGCAGGCTCGGTTGTGTCATCGAACACATCGACCATTCCGCTGGCAACCCTGATCGAGGGCATGCCTGCAAGCTTTGCCAGTGATTTCATCATCACCCATTTCTTTAACCCGCCGCGCTATATGCGCCTGCTGGAACTGGTTTCCAGCGGTGAAACCAATGACGGCGTGGTCGATATGGTGGCGGCCTTTGCCGATGAAAAACTGGGTAAAACCTGCGTTGTCTGCCATGACAAGCCCGGTTTTATTGCCAACCGCCTGGGCGTTTACTGGATTCAGGCCGCCATGGTCGAGGCGATGGATGCCAAATTAACCGTCGAAGAAGCCGACAGTGTCATTGGCCGCCCGTTTGGTATTCCCAAAACCGGCGTATTTGGCCTGATGGATCTGGTCGGGCTGGATTTGATGCCCCATGTCCAATCAAGCATGGCCGGTGCCCTGCCGAAATCGGACCCGTTCCACGCCATTTACCGGGAATCAGAGCTGGTTTCCAAACTGATTGCCGATGGTTATACCGGCCGCAAGGGCAAGGGTGGTTTTTACCGTATCAACCGTGCCGATGGTGGCAAGGTCAAGGAATCGGTCAATCTCGAAACGGGTGAATTTGCCAAATCCGAAAAGGCCCGCCTTGAAAGTGTAAAGGCCGCAGGCAAAGACCCGCGTGCTCTAATGGAAAGTGGCGATAAGGGCGGCAAATATGGCCGTGCCGTGATGGCAAAGACCCTGGCCTATGCCGCCTTCATTGCCGAAGAAGCCGCGCAGAACATCGTCGATGTCGATGACGCCATGAAGCTGGGCTATAACTGGAAAACCGGCCCGTTCGAGCTGATTGACAGCATCGGGGTTGATGCCCTGATCGCGATGCTTAAGGAAGACGGTATCGCTGTACCGCCGCTTCTGGAACGCGCTTCCAGCAAAACATTTTACAAGGTCGAAGACGGCACCCTGCATTATCTGGGTTTTGATGGCAGCTATCAGGCTGTGACCCGCCCCGAAGGCGTCTTGCTGCTTGAAGACGTCAAACGCAAATCCGAGCGTATTCTGGGCAATGGCTCCGCCTCCCTTTGGGATATTGGCGATGGGGCGGTTTGCCTTGAATTCCATACCAAGATGAATGCGCTGGATGCTGATGTCATGGCGATTGTGAAATCCGCCATTCGCACAGTGAAAAAGCAATACAAGGCACTGGTCATTTATAACGAAGGCAGCAATTTTTCTGCCGGGGCCAATTTGGGCTTGGCACTGTTTGCCGCCAATATTGCCGTTTGGCCGGAAATTGAAAATCTGGTTGAAACCGGGCAGATGACCTACAAGGCGCTGAAATATGCCCCCTTCCCGGTTGTGGCCGCACCCAGCGGGTTGGCATTGGGTGGTGGGTGCGAAATTGTGCTGCATTCCGATGCCGTGCAGGCGCATGGGGAAACCTATATCGGGCTGGTCGAACCCGGTGTTGGCCTGGTTCCGGCCTGGGGTGGATGCAAGGAAATGATCCGCCGCTGGCATGAAAACCCCAAATTCCCCAAGGGGCCAATGGCGGCCAGTGCCAAGGCATTTGAAATCATCAGTGTCGCGACCGTTGCCAAATCCGCCTATGAGGCCAAGGAAAACCTGTTCCTGCGCCCTGATGACGGCATCACCATGAACCGCAATCGTCTGCTGTTTGATGCCAAGAAACGCGCACTTGCAATGGTTGAAGGCTATGAACCGCCCGAGGAAATGGTTTATCGCCTACCCGGCGAAAGTGCCCGGGTGGCCTTTGAAATGGCCGTCGATGGTTTTTACCGCCTGGGCAAAGCCACCGATTATGACCGCGTGGTCGCCGGTGAACTGGCAACCGTTCTGGCTGGCGGCGACACCGATGTTACCGTCGAACTTTCCGAAGACGACATGCTTGAACTGGAACGTGAAAGCTTCATGCGTCTGGCCCGCAACCCCGGCACGCTGGCGCGCATCGAAACGATGCTGCTGACCGGCAAACCGCTGCGGAACTAAAGGACAGAAAAATGGCTGAATTTAAAGCACCCCTGCGCGATATGCGTTTCGTCCTGACCGAGCTGTTTGACTATAACGACATCAACCAGCTTCCCGGTTGCGAGGATTTCACCCCCGACGTGGTTGATGCCGTTCTGGAAGAGGCCGCCAAGGTTTGCGAGGAAGTCCTTCATCCCATTAATCGCAGCGGCGACGAGGAAGGCTGCCATTGGGATGACGGCGTTGTTACGACTCCGAAAGGATTTAAGGAAGCCTACAAAACCTTTGCCGAAGGCGGCTGGACCGGCATTGCCTGCGACCCCACCTATGGCGGCCAGGGCGCGCCCAAAACCCTGAATGCTCTGGTCGAGGAAATGATCTGTTCGACCAACCTTTCCTTTGGCATGTATCCGGGCTTGTCATTTGGGGCCTATGCCGCCTTGCACAGCCACGCATCGGATGAATTAAAGGACAAATACCTGCCCAAAATTGTTGATGGTACCTGGTCGGCCACCATGTGCCTGACGGAACCACAATGCGGGACCGACCTTGGCATTATTCGCACCAAGGCCGAACCACGTGATGATGGCAGCTATGCCATTACCGGCACCAAAATTTTCATCTCCGCCGGTGAACATGACCTGACAGAAAATATCATTCATCTGGTGCTGGCAAAACTGCCCGATGCGCCGAAGGGCACCAAGGGCATCAGCCTGTTTGTGGTACCCAAATTCATGGTCAATGAAGATGGCAGCCTTGGCGATCGCAACAGTGTCAAATGCGGTTCGATCGAACATAAAATGGGCATCAAGGCATCGGCCACCTGTGTGATGAACTTTGACGGCGCCGTTGGCTGGCTGGTGGGCGAACCGCATCAGGGGATGCCCGCCATGTTCACCATGATGAACCAGGAACGCCTTTCGGTGGGCATTCAGGGGCTTGGTATCGGCGAAGCATCCTATCAGGGGGCGGCAGCCTATGCCCGCGACCGGTTGCAGGGCCGTGCCCTGACCGGGCCGAAATCTCCCAACAAAGAAGCCGACAGCCTGTTGGTTCACCCCGATGTGCGGCGCATGTTGCTGACCCAGCGTGCCTATAACGAAGGGTCGCGGGCGATGGGAATTTGGGTGGCACGTGCCCTTGATACCATGAAGCATCATGGCGATGCCAAAACCCGCGAGGAAGCCGACGAATTTGTGCAATTGATGACCCCCATCGTCAAAGCCCTGTTTACCGACTGGGGGTTCGAAACCGCCAATCTGGGTGTGCAGGTTTTTGGCGGGCATGGCTATATCCGTGAATGGGGCATGGAACAATATGTGCGCGATGCCCGCATCGCCCAGATTTACGAAGGCACAAACGGCATTCAGGCCCTGGACCTTGTCGGGCGTAAAATGGGGGCCAAGGCCGGGCGTTACCTGCGCCGTTTCTTCCACCCGGTTCAGGAATATATCGAAACCCATGTCAGCGACGAGGGTTTGGGCGACTTTGTCCAGCCGCTGGCAAAGGCTTTCATGCGCCTGCAACAGGCTACCGCCGAAATCGCCCAGCGCGGCATGAAAAACCCCGATGAAGCCGGGGCCGCCGCAACCGAATATCTCCGCCTGTTTGGCCTGGTGGCGGTTGGCTTCATGTGGGTGCGCATGGCTGAAATCGCGCTTAAAAAACAGGATGATGACAGTGACGGCTTCTATAAGGCCAAGCTGGTAACAGCCCGGTTTTATATGGAACGCATCATGCCGCAATCCGGTGCGCTGTTCTCATCTATCATGGCCGGTTCCAAAACCATGATGGCGATGGACGAAGACGCCTTCTAATTTATATCGGTTTCGCAACTTCCTTTTAAAACCGCCTGTTGGCGGCAAATTCGGGGCAGACGATGAATTTGATCTTTCGCTTGATCCGCATTTTATTTTTGGGGTGGTTGCGGCCAAGTATACACCCGATGGACCCGTCGGCCATTGCCTTTCGGGCGTGGCCGACGGATCTGGACATCAATATCCACATGACCAATTCACGTTACTTTGCCCTGATGGATTTGGGCCGTACCGAATTGATCCTGCGCTCCGGAATTTTTCGGCTGGTGTTAAAGCATAAATGGCAGCCGGTTGTTTCGGTCTCGACCATGCGTTTCAAACGCGCGATCAAGCCGTTTCAACGTTTTCACCTTGAAACGCAGGCCTTGTATTGGGATGAACAGGGATTTTATCTGGAACAGCGATTTGTCGGCGATGGCAAAACCCTGGCGCTGGCCGTGGTCAAGGCAGTGTTTGTCAGCCGAAAGGGTGTTGTCCGCCCCGCCGACATTTGCGCAAAACTGGGGCTTGATGATCCGTCGCCCGATGTCCCAGCCTGGCTAACTGGCTGGCCTGATATTGAAAGTGCCATTGAACAACGGCTGGGCGCGATTTAACGCAGTACCAAACCAAAACGTCATTAAACCCAATTCCAGAAGGCCGACACCTGAAATCAGCAAACGGCCCATTCATCATTCCGCCGGGGAGGATACCCATATGTCATCGCAAGATGCCGTTCTGCTGAAAATTGAAAACGATATTGCCACACTAACCCTGAACCGTCCGGAACGCATGAATGCCCTGGACGATGCAATGGTAACAGGCCTGTTGGCGGCCCTGGACCAAATCGAAAACGAAATAAAAAATATCGGCGCGGTCATTATCACCGGCAGTGGCGGTACCTTCATGGCGGGCGGGGATGTAAAATTCTTTCACCAGCTTGGAGCCATCCCCGCAAACGAAGCCCAGCCGCAAATCCGGGCCATGATCGACAGGGTGCATGAAATCATCACCCGTCTGGTCAATCTGCCCTGCCCTGTTATTGCCAGTGCCAGCGGTGCGGTTGCCGGTTTTGGCCTCAGCCTTCTCAATGCCTGCGACATGGCACTTGCGACCGATGAAACGGTTTTCACCCTGGCCTATTGCCATATCGGCACCTCGCCCGATGGCGGTGCCACCCATTCGCTGGTGCGCCTGGTTGGTATGAAAAAGGCCAAGGAAATTGCCCTGCTGGGCGACCGATTTGATGCCAACGAGGCCTTGCGCCTGGGATTGATCAACCAGGTGGTGGAGGGTTCAGAGCTTGAAAAGGCCACGGCAAAACTGGCGATGCGGCTTGCAGCTGGTCCGCGTGCGGCCCTGGCAAAAACCAAGGCGCTGTTAAACAGCGCACCAGAAAGGGATTTGCACAGCCAACTGGCAGCAGAAGCCGAGGCCTTTGCCGAATGTGCCATTAGCCCGGATTTTCGCGAAGGCGTTCGTGCCTTTGTTGAAAAGCGCAAACCGGTTTTTAACAGCAAATAAGAGGGTCATGGCAACCGGTTTCATAATCGGCACAGCACAAGACCACGAACCAGACCAGTCATCAGGGGACGAAACATGGCCAACCTTAACGGCAAAACCCTTTTCATCACCGGCGCATCACGCGGCATTGGCAAGGAAATTGCCCTGCGCGCCGCCCGCGACGGGGCGAACATTGCCATCATCGCCAAAACCGATACGCCGCATCCCAAACTGCCCGGCACCATTTACAGTGCCGCCGAAGAAATTGAACAGGCCGGCGGCAAGGCCCTGGCCCTTAAGACCGACATTCGCGACGAAGACCAGATTGCCGATGCCGTCGCCCAAACCGTGGCAAAGTTCGGCGGGATCGATATTCTGGTTAATAATGCCAGCGCCATTAATCTGACGCCAACCCTGAAAACCCCGATGAAGCGGTATGATTTAATGGCCCAGGTCAATACCCGCGCCACCTTTGCCTGTGCCCAGGCCTGCCTGCCGCATCTTTTGAAATCGGATAACCCGCATATCCTGACCATGTCGCCACCACCCAATATGAGCCCGCAATGGTTTGCCAACCATCCGGCCTATACCATGTCAAAATATGGCATGAGCCTTGCCACCTTCGGCCTGGCTGCGGAATTTGCCGATGAAGGCGTGGGGGTAAATTCGCTATGGCCTGTCACGGTGATTGAAACTGCCGCACTTAATATGATCCCCGGCCTTGAAGCAGGCCGGGCCCGCAAACCGGAAATCCTGGCCGACGCGGCCCATGCGATCCTGACCAGCCCGGCAAAGCAGGTAAGTGGCGGGTTCTTTACCGATGAATGCGTACTGGAAGCCATCGGTATTACCGATTTGGAATCCTACAACCTGTCCCCAGGCAAAGAACCTTATCCCGATTTCTTTTACGAGCCCGATAAAAATGGTGCCAATGACCCGCATGTCGCCAAATTGCTCAAGGTCATTGCGCAATATCACAATCACGCGCCTTCTAACGCATAATACAGGTTTTCTTGGCATTGGCGGTGATCGTCAATGCCACCTACCGGGGCCAAACCATTGTGGAATGGCCTCAATCGCCCGCGACCTCGACCCGCCCAACCTACCGGGCGGGTTCTTTTTATCCCGTGCCCAAATACAAAAAGAGCCGCCTGGCACATGCGCAAGGCGGCGACTTTTTGCAAAGCGGGAACAGGTCGGTAATCGATAGAAGCGTTTAAGCGATTACGATGCGCGGGATGCCAATGTCTGACGCGGCATAACACGTTCATGACGCGCCGGGGTCGGCAGCATCATTTGCGCCTGCAACGCCATATTCAGATCCTGGCAGGTATGGTGACGGTCAAGAAAACGGTCACACCAGTCCTTGCCCTGATTGGCCGACAGGAATGCACAGCGCAACATGGCAAATTTGTTTGCGCTATGGGCTTCTTCTTCGCCCGTAACATGGGCCAGCCAGGTTGCGATGGCAGAATGGGCGGCGGTGTCCAGCATATCCTGCAAATTGCCCTTGGCAACGGCACCGACCATGTCGTCGCGCAAAGCCAAGCGCAGTTCGCTCGCCAAACGGTCTTCGGCGATTTCGCTTTTCACGCCGAACGAACGGGTCCAGGCGCGTGCAGTTTCGTTCAGTAACCGGGACATTGCTGCCGGTTCGCTTGACAGACCAGACTTTGAATTTTCCACGTTACTCATCTCAACCATGATGCAATCCCTATTCGGGTGAATATGAAGGTTAACAAACCGTTTATTGATATCGTTGATCTTCACAATGACCGGAATATAGTCTGAATCTTTGCCGAAACTTAGACGTTTTTGTGGCACGGGCCATGCACTGCCCACATGGGGCCATACCATTTACGCACTTATTTTTTACTAGCTAAACCGATGTTTTTTCAGCGCCTTCCACGCCAATCAAATGTTGCCCGGCCATGATCTGATCCAGCGGCTTTACCGGCCATGACAGGATCTTGAGCTTCTCTTCCTTGGTCAGCGACTCCACACCCAGACGGGCCAGTTTTTCATAAATGATGCCCACCTCGATCTGGGTACGGCGGTCTGGCTTGCGTGCAGGTAACAGCGCACTGTGCAACGCATTGGCATAGGGGTCCTCGATCAGCTGCAACAACCCGTCGCGCACATCTTCACCGGTATGCTGGGCTGTAATGCGATAAAGCGATGCCAGTTCTTCCGGCGTTGCAGTTTCTTCGGGGGTCAAAAACAGTTTCAGTTTCCGGGTTTTCTGGCCCAGGCGCAGCAGGCTTGACCAATGGGTTAACCAAGGCGAGAGCACCAAACCGGCCAAAATCGGCGTCAGCCACCAGAAAAACGCCTGATCCACATAAAGCGCAATCGCGCCCCAGGCCAAACCCGCCAAAATAATGCCGATATGGGTTTTGACAGCCGCCATGAACGGCACCCCGGTATCGTCCCGTTCCTGCGCATCCCAGCCCACCTGGTTGCCAGTCAGCACCGAAAACACAAAGCGCGAATGCAGCGTCATCATGATCGGCGCTTGCAGGGCGGAATAAATCATTTCCAAAAGGCCGCTGAGCAACACGGCAGCCCCGCCATATTTGCGCCGGTCGCGGCCCAGAAACACCATAAAGACCGAAATCACCTTGGGCAAAACCAGCATGCCAATGGTGAAAACCAGCAACACCACCATTTCCATTGACCGGTCCACCGGCCATTGCGGGAACATGGTGAATTGACCGGGGAAAAAGCTGTAGGTCAGGCGCGAATTTTGCAGCGTTGCAATGGTGGAGCTTAACAACAGCAAAAACCACAAGGGCGAGGACAGAAAGCTCATAACCCCCATAAAGAAATGCAGGCGCGAGAGCGGCAAAAAGCCCGGAGCGAAAATAAGCCGCGCATGTTGCATATTGCCCTGACACCAGCGCCGGTCGCGCACGGCAAAGTCAATCAGATTGGGGGGAAGTTCTTCCCAACTGCCTTCAAGCTGCGGGATCAGCCATACCCGCCAGCCTGCCTTGCGCATAAAGGCGGCCTCGACGAAATCGTGGCTTAAAATATGCCCGCCCATCGGCGGCTTGCCCGAGAGAACCGGCAAGCCACAACAATCGATAAAGGCCTGTACGCGGATAATGGCGTTATGGCCCCAATAGTTGGAACTGCCCATGCACCAAAATGCCAGCCCGGCCGACATGGTCGGGCCATGCACGCGCGAAATGAACTGCAAAATACGGGCAAACAGGGTGGAACGGCCGGTCGGCTGCGGCGGGCTCTGAATAATCCCGGAATCCGGGTTGTTTTCCATCAGATAGGCCATGTTCACCATCGCCTCGCCCGACATCACACTGTCGGCATCAAACACGATCATATGATCATAGTTCGACGCATAGGTTTCGCAGAATTCCTTGAGATTGCCTGATTTACGCTCGGTATTTTCCGGGCGACGGCGGAAAAAGATTTTGCCGCGCGCATTCAGTTCCGAGCAGGTGCGCGCCCAGGCCATTTCCTCGGCAATCCAGATGTCGGGGTCGCGGGTGTCGGAGAGCACAAAAAAATCAAAGGCATCAAGTTCGCCCGTCGCTGCCAGGCTTTCATAACTGGCGCGCAAACCGGCAAAAACGCGATCCGGGCTTTCATTGTAAACCGGGATCACGATAACGTTTTTCGATTTCAGTTTGCCTTTGCGTTCAATCGGCTTCATCCGGCGCAATGTGATGGCATCAATGCCAAAGGCACGTAGAAAAATACCGACAACACCGGTGTAAAACGACAGGGCAATCCAGGCAAAATTGATGGTGAAAAAGGTAATCACCACCATTTCCATGCCGGTTAGCTGGTCTGCCCCCAAAACATCACTCATGAGCCAGGCGGCATAAAAGGTTGTCACCAGCGACGCGCCAAACAAAAACAGGCGCCGCACCGTCGAGGAAGGCCCCGCCAGCTTTACAGCCGGGTCAAGTTCTTCGGGGGAGCGGGGCATAGCCGGGCTGTCGGTCATCAATTTTGTTCCTGGGCAGAAAGGCAGTTTGAAAAATAAACGGGCGACCCGCGCCACCGGGGCGCTCTGAAAATCAGAACGCCCACGGCATGGTCCAGGTTTCGCTAATTACGCGGTCTTTATAATGCAAAAAGGCGCGCAAATTGGAAGTCGGGGCTTCGCCGGTCCCGGCCAGATCAAACAGCACGCGCACACCGCCATTTTCTGCATCCTTAACAACATGAACATTGGTGACATTGGCGTTTGATGCACTGATATCGGCCTGCAAATTGGCAATATCATCCAGATAATAATCCAGATCCCCCCCGCGGAAATTAAGGATAAAGCGATGAACGCCGCCATTATCCTCGTCCCCGCCTGTGACCGGGGTAATGCGGGTATCAAGGGCGCGCGCCATGCCATGCAATTCGCGGCCATCGCTCATGGCGGTCAGGTCATAGGAAATTTCCAGCTGATCACCCGCCTTGGGTTTCACATCGGGCACCCAAAAGGCGACGATATTTTCGTTGGTTTCATCGGGCGAGGGAATTTCGACCAGTTCAACATGGCCCTTGCCCCAGTCGCCTTTCGGCGTGATCCAGTAACCGGGACGTTTTTCAAAATGCGCACTGGCATCCTGATAATGGTCAAAATTGCGATCCCGCTGCATCAGGCCAAAACCACGCGGGTTCTGATCCAGAAAAGAGCTGATCTGAAGGTTTTTGGGGTTATCAAGCGGACGCCAGAGCCATTCCCCCTGCCCGTTATGGATCAGAAGGCCGTCGCTGTTATGCACTTCATCGCGATAATCATCGAAATGACGGCGTTTCTGTTCGCCAAACAGGAACATGCTGCTTAAAGGCGCAATGCCCAGCTTCTGAATCTGGTCGCGGAAAAACAGGGTTGCCTTGATCGAAGCAACCGAGCGTTCGCCCGGAACAATATCAAACTGATAGGCCCCGGTCACACGCGCACTATCAAGCAGGGCATACACCGTGACCTTACCCCACGGATCGGTCGGCTGTTCGATCCAGAATTCACGGAAAACCGGAAATTCCTCGCCCGAGGGAGCGGCCAGATCAATCGCCAGCGCCCGTGCCAACTGACCACGCACCTGATTGCGGCCCATCACACGGAAATAACTCGCCCCAAGGAAGGAGGCCAGTTCTTCGTTGCTGGTTACGGAATCAAGCGGGTATTTCAACTTGAAACCGGCATATCCCTGCGCGCCGACATTATTGTCCGAAAGCCCGGTATCGGCAAAGTCAAACAAATTGGCGGAATAAGGCACGGGTTGTACCTTACCGTCACGCACGGTGTTAATGCCCACCGGCACGTCATACATGTAACCGGGATGATAAAGTTCCATTGAAAACCCGGTTGCAGGGTCCTTTAAAAAGGCCTGATCGGATTTGAATTTGATTTTGGCATATTTTGCCGCATCCAGATCGGCCAGGGCTGCTGGCAATTCACGATGCGGATTTTCAAACGGCTTTTTAGCCAGTTCGCGCGCACGGTCAATCACCAGTTGCGGGCTAAAGGCCGGGGCCTGTTCGGCCTGATCAGCCTGCTCCCCTTGCGCCGCCTGCACCGCATCACCAGACGGTGCCTGATTATCGTTTGTGGCGGGCGCATTTGCATCTTGGTCCGTCGGTGCGTTGTCAGTTGGCGCGTTTTCTGCTGCCTTGCCTTCACCGGCACTGTTATTGGCATCTGGAGCCGGTGCATTTTCCGCAGCAGGCGTTGCAGATGACACGGATGCGTCAGAAGCGGGCTTATCGCCCTGGTCTGCCGGAGCTGTCTGTTTGCCCGCGTCAGCCGATGCTTTTGCGTCCTGACCAGAGGCCGGGGCATCCGATGCGCCTGTAGCACTTTGCTTGGTGGTTGCATGCGCCTTGGCGGCCGCCGCCATCGCTGGCTGACCGGCAAGACACAGGGTCGTCAGCACATAGGCCGATGCCATTCCCAACCGGAACAGGGGAAAACGTTTGTGCGGGACACATTGCGAGTCAACCTGCTGGCAAATTTGCATTTTTTTCACGCCGGAACCTTTGTTGATATGCCTTGCGGGCTTTTGCACGATGAACGGGGCAGCAATGTGACAGTATTGAACCAACAGGGTTTTACCCCCAATTGACCCATAATGACCATACGGATTTAGGCCCTGTTTAAGGTCTTGAAAAGCCGGTTTTTCGCATCTTCAACGCAACAGACATATGAATGTTTCCAGCGCACCGTTCAAAGGCGTGGAAAAGCTGGGTTTTTTCTTATTTTGCAATGCAACCGCTTTTGCGTTTTCCGGCATTTATTCCTGCCTACGGGTAAGATTTCCTTTTGAAAACAAAGGAAAATTTCACCAGATTCCGTCCTGCAAACAAACAGACCACAGGGACCGAACAAAACAACCACACCTGGCAAAAATTATTTTGCACAGCAGCAACACGCCATGATTGCATTATGGATTCGGTTATCCTTGTTCCAGCTTGTAAAAAGCTGTCACAAAAATCGACAAGGTCATAGAAGACCGAATATCTGCCCGCAACTTGTCCCGAGCGTCGATCGCAATCATTCCCCTTATTCCCGCTCGACCCATTCAAGGAAAAGCGCCTCGGCCTCTTGCGCAAATTGCTCTGCATTGGCGCGCTTTGGCACCTCGTCCACACGGTCAAGTTCATCCTGTATCAACTGCTCTATTTCCGGCAATCGGATCGTATTCCCGGCCTCGCGGGTTTCTGCCTTGCGGGCGATCAGTTCGTCCACCTGCTCCACCAGCGCCGGGGCAAGTTTTGCCGCCTGCATCAGCGGCTGTATGCTCATCGGCGGGCGATGCGATGGATCAAGGCGCAATGCGCGCACCGATAATGCCGGACGCAGCGCATAGAAATACCGTTTCACCGCGATCTGACCATCAGGATCAAACCAGCGGCTGACCATTCCCTTGCCAAGACTGGCATAATGGCGCGCATAGCCATACGGGTCAAAATGACGGCTGGCAAGATCGGCCAGTTGGGCCACCACCGGATCATCCTTGATATAGCGAATCGGACTTTCGATCCATTCCGACAACACCGCGTTATGCTTGAGCAACAGACCAAGTGCCTTGCGAATATCCCATCCATTCAGATCAATCAGGTCGACAATCGGCCGTTCGATCACGTCACGAACGGGCTTAAGCGCCAGATAATCGCGGCGCGAGCGGATATAAAGAAAACGCACATCATAGTCGCTGTCGGGCGAAGGAAAGCCCCAGGCGCGGGAACCGGATTCAACCGCCATTAACAGGCGCACGCCATCCTCGCGCGCCACACGGGCCAAGCGCTCTTCGATGTCGGCACGTATTTCCGGCGCAATCGTGAAGAGATTCTTTTGCATCATCACTCGCCCATGTCTTCCGTTTGGCTTCCGTCAGATCAACCAGAAATCGAACGTCCTATTCGCAGACAGTGCGATTCTGTTGAAACACACGTCACTCTTCTGGCGAATAAAGATTAAAATTTCAATTAATGGGGGAAACCACCACAAAACCGGGCAAATGTGCATCTGCAGTCACAAAGGGGGCCGTAAAACGCCCTAACTAAATAGAGGCTGGCGCAAACCCTTCAAACATACCGTGATAGGATTTGGCCGGTGGCGTGCCATAGGTGCTGTGTTTACTGGTCGTCAATTGCAGGGCGGCCAACCCCTCGACCATTTTGATCGCGGCCTGCACCCCGTCAATCACCGGCACGCCCAAATCAGCACTCAGGTGTTCTGCAATATCCGTCATCCCGGCACAGCCCAGAACAATCGCCTCTGCCCCGTCATCGCGCAGGCTTTTTTGCGCTGCTCCATACAGGGCTTCATAGGCACGGGCGGCCTCTTCGCCTTCAAAATCCAGGGTGCGCACCCCGGCGGCCCGCACCACACAATCGCGGTCCGCGCCATATTTGCGCACCAGATGTTCCAGCGGGCGCACGGAAACAAACATGGGAGTGACAATGGCATAGCGCCCGGCCAGGGCCTGGGCAAAACGAATGGCCCCTTCGCACAGCCCCATCACCGGCGCCTGGGTCAGGCAGCGGGCGGCATCCACGCCGGTATCGTCAAAACAGGCCACGACATAACCGTCAATCCCGGTCGCATCAAGCTTGCGGATGACCGAAAGCAAACCAACACTGGCAAAGGCTTCATCGTAATATCCTTCGATGCTGTCGGGGCCAATATCGGGGTTAAGGGCCACCACCTGATTGTGGGGATAAACGGTACGCTGCGCCTGAATACGGATTTTATCGGTAAAACCGGCCGACATGTTCGGGTTGATCACCGCGATTTTTGACATTTTCTATCGCCCCCCCTGATCACGCCTTGCGACGGCGCAACAACACCACCGCGCCAAAGGCCAGGCCGATGACAACAAAGGAAAATACCGTTGTTAACGTACCCAGCGCATACAGCACCGGTGTGGTGACATTGGTGGTCATGCCGTAAATTTCCAAAGGCAGGGTGTTTAAGGACCCTGCCGTCATCAGGGTGCGGGCAAATTCATCGTAAGACAGAGTAAAGGAAAACATCGCAACGCCAATCAGACTGGGGGCGACCATTGGCAGCACCACATGGCGCACCGTTTGCCAGTTTGACGCGCCCAAATCCCGGGCCGCTTCCTCAAACGAGGGATCAAAACGGTTAAACACCGCAAACATGATCAACAAACCAAACGGGAAGGTCCAGGTCAGATGCGCCCCCAGGGCGGAGCTATACCAGTGCGGCTGTATTTCAAAGATATTAAACAGCAAGCCAATACCCAGCGAGATCAGGATGGAGGGGACAATCAAACTGGCAATCGCAAGGTAAAACACCACCGTATCACCGCGAAAGCGCCGCCGGAAAGCCATGCCCGCCATGAAGGACACGACAACCGTCACCACCATGACAATCAGCCCCAGTTTGAGCGAGCGCATGAATGATCCGCCAAAATCGCCCACCGCCTGTTGCTGAAACAGATTTACAAACCAGTGAAAGGAAAAGCCATTCATCGGAAAGGTCAGCCCGCCATTTGGCCCCTGAAAGGACAGGATAAAAATGGTCAGCATCGGCCCATATAAAAACAGCACAAACAGGGCAAAAAAGGCAGCAAGGAAATAAAAGGCCGCCGGTCGTTTTTCGCGGGTGATGGCCATGTCAAAGCTCCTTGCGAATATCAACGAGGCGCAACAGGGCGGTGACGATCAGCAATACCGTGATCAGCAGCACAACCGCACTGGCCGCGGCTGCCGGATATTGCAACAGCCCGATTTCATTGGAAATCTGCAACCCGACGGAGGCACTTTGCCCGCCGCTCATTAACCGAACCGTAATAAAATCGCCCATCACCACCGTGATAACAAAGATCGATCCAATGGCGATACCGGGTTTGGACAACGGCAAAATCACATGGCGCAGGGTGGACCAGGCACTAGCCCCGTTATCACGCGCGGCCTCGATCAATGAACGGTCAATCCGCATCATCGAATTGAAAATCGGCACCACCATAAACAGGGTGTATAAATGCACATCGGCCAGGACCACGGCAAAGTCGGAAAACAGTAAAAATTCAAGGGGTTCGTGGATAATCCCCGCCCCCATCAGCGCCTGATTAAGCAAACCGTTACGCCCCAGAAACGGAATCCACGAAATCATGCGGATGATGTTTGATGTCCAGAACGGAATGGTGCAGACCATAAACAGAATAATCTGCCAGGTCAGACTGCGAACATGAAAGGCCAGGAAATAGGCCACGGTAAAACCGATACCGAGCGTAAAGGCCCAGGTCAGCGCGGCATATTTAAAGGTGTTCAGATAAATTTGCCAGGTCACGGAGGAGCCCAGCAGGTAGCTGTAATTTTCCAAAATAAAGTCGGGCAGGATGCGGTATTCGTCATAATCCCAGAAACTGACCACAACAATTGTCAGCAGCGGTATCACCAGAAAAATGGCAAATACCAACGCCATGGGCGTGATCAGAAAATAGGAACCGCGTTTGGAATTGGATGCTGACATACCGTTCCGCCACATTCAGAAATTTCCCAAAGGATCACCGGGCCGCCGCATGTGCGGCCCGGTCGCCTTATCCCCGCATCACGCGGCGATAAATTCGTTCCACTTGCGAACCATGTGTTTGTTTTCATCCATTACAGAGTTCCAGCAGGCAACATGGCCCATGCGTTCTTCATAAGAACCGCCATCGCGCACGGCACCAGCCTTTTCCATCACCTTGCCTTCGGGGCTAAGGATGTCGCTCTGGGCGGGTTTGCCTTCCATCCAGTAGCCCCATTCATCGGCGGTCATGAATTTTTTGGCCGTTTCCGGTGCGGCACTGTAATAGCCCTGGCGGTTCAGATACGCCCCGACCCAGCCCGACAGATACCAGTTGATATATTCATAGGCCGCCTCAAGCTCGAGGCCGGAAAGATGCTTGGCCAGACCAATACCGCCACCCCAGGCGCGATACCCTTCCTTGAGCGGCTGGTATTTGCATTCGATCCCCTTGGAGCGCACAGCCGCCACGGCAGGCGACCACATCGACTGGATCACCACCTCGCCCGACGACATCAGATTGACCGATTCATCAAAGCTCTTCCAGAAAGCGCGGAACTGGCCGTCCCTTTTCGCCTTGATCATCAACGCAATGGTCTGGTCAATTTCGTCCTTGGTCATGTTGCCCTTGTCGCCATAGGTGATTTCACCCATCGCCTCGGACACCATCGCCGCATCCATGATGCCAATCGCCGGGATATTCAGGATCGATGCCTTGCCCTTGAAATCGGAGCTGAGCAAATCCGCCCAGCTATTGACAGGACGATTGATCAAATCAGGCCGAATACCCAGGGTATCGGCATTGTAAATGGTCGGGATCAACGTCATCCACTGGGTCGGCGCACTGGCAAATTCGGTGCTGTCCGGGCCTTCGACAAAGCCAACCGTGTTTGGTGCCGTGCCCTGGGCAATTTTGGACTCCGGCGTTAGCTTGCCGGTAATGAATAACGGCGAAATTTTATCGTAATTCTTGATCTTGGTGGTATCCATCGGCTGAAGCGTGCCCGCCGGGAAAACCTTTTTACAAATCCAGTATTCGATATCGGCAATATCAAACGAATTGGGCTGGGTCACAGCGCGCTGGGCCACGGCATCGGAATCAAGGGCCGTCATTTGCAGGGTAAAGCCCAGATCTTCCTTTACCTTGTCGGCAACAGCATTGATGTTGGAAACCCCGGTGCCAAACTGGCGCAGAGTCACATTTTTAATGTTCTGCGCCCAAATGGTCGGAAAACCGGTAATTGCACCAGACCCGATGGCAACACCGGCTGTCGCGGCTGCACCCTTAAGGAAACCGCGACGGGTAACATCCTTGCTCGGCAGAATGGACTTCAATTTGGTCTTGTCGGTCGTCATGTGAAGCTCCTGATAAAAAGATGTTTTTTTGATTTCAGGCCAGAACATGTGCGTGTTCGGGTTCCCAATAGGCGATAAACTTTTCCTTCCTGCGCACAGGCGCACGCCGAAATTCGCTTTCGGTCTTCATAAGGGTGATGTCCTTGCCATCGATCGTGGTGGCAACGATCCGCACCCAAAGTCCCAAATATTCCACTGTGGTGATTTCAACCGGGATCTGGCTTTGCCCGGCCCCGGCGGGAATTTCCTGCGCCAAGCCGATCAGATCGGTGCGAATGGTAAATTCAAGGTCTTCGCCGGTTTTCACATCATTATGTGCCGGTAAAACAAACTGGTCCGGCCCGCGCTCGATAATGGTCGCGGTTGAATCTGCGCGAGTGACCCGGCCTTTGAAAATGTTTTGCCCACCCATGAAATTGGCAATAAAACGCGATTTGGGCCGGTTAAAAATCTCTTCCGGGCTGCCTTTTTGGCGGATAACGCCATCTTCCATCACCACCACCATGTCCGACAGGGCCAGGGCCTCGTCCTGGGCGTGAGTGACATGGACAAAGGTAATGCCCAAATCCTGCTGCAAGCGGCGCAGTTCATCGCGCATCCGCGCACGCAAAAAGGGATCAAGCGCTGAAAGCGGTTCGTCAAGCAGCAGGACTTCGGGCTGCGTAATCAGCGCGCGCGCCAGGGCAATACGTTGCTGCTGCCCTCCTGAAAGCTGGTCCGGTTTGCGATCGGCGAATTTTTCCATATGCACGCGGGCCAGCATTTCGGTGGCGCGTTCGGCCCGCTCGGCTGGTGCAACACCCTGCATACGCAGGCCAAAGGCCACATTTTCCGCACAGGTCATATGGGGAAACAGCGCGTAATTCTGAAACATCATGGCCGTACCGCGCTTGACCGGCGGCAATTCCGTTACATTACGCTGCCCGATTAGCAGATCCCCTTCGCTGATCACCTCGTGACCGGCGATCATGCGAAGGGTTGTTGTCTTGCCACAGCCCGATGGACCGATCAGACAGCAATAGGCGCCAGCCGGTATTTTGAGATCGATCGATTTGACTGCGATTGTGCTGCCGTAATATTTACTGACAGCGATCAGCTCAATGGCCCCGTTACCCGTCATCCGCCCACCCGATACTGCATGCAAATTGTCAACAATCTGTGTTTTGAATTGTTAGCAAATGCTATGCCACTTCAGAAAGAGCGCACAAAAGCTGGCATTCATGATCCTCAGGTTGATCATTCACGCCACCAGTGCCTTTTTTATGCACATAAATTGCATATCTTTTAATCAAACACGATGTTATGAATATTTTTTGATCTATCATTAAAACGTGCGAAACTGTTCCTTCGATTTTTTGTTGTGTAAATCGTCAACAATTTTGTAAAACATTTATATGACATCCTCACCCCACTTTCAGGAAAGACGCGCCGCGATGGCCCACCCCGCCGAGCCCCAACGCTTTACCGGCAGCGGCAAATTACGGCCGGAAGAACAGATTTATCAGGAAATGCTGGGCGCCATCCTGGACCGGCGCCTCGAACCCGGCATGAAGCTGGTGGAAGAAGACCTTGCCAAAACCTTTGGCGTCAGCCGGGCGCGTATTCGTGCAGCCTTTCTGCAACTGGCCCATGACAAGCTGATCAATCTGGTTCCCAATCGCGGGGCTTTTGTTGCCGAACCCACCATCGACGAAGCGATTGAGGTTTTTTCCGCCCGCCGTATGATCGAAGATGGCGTGGTGCGCAAAGTGACCGCGCACATGAATGCGGACCGCGCAGAGCAAATCCGCGCCCATCTGGCGGCCGAGCACAAAGCCCACCATGATGGCGACCACCGCGCCGCGATTATTCTATCAGGCGAATTTCACCTGTTGCTGGCCCGCCTTGCCAATAATCTGGTGATTGAGGAATTTTTGGAACGGCTGATTTTACGAAGCTCGTTGATCATTGCGATGTATGAAAGCCCGCAACCGGCCGATTGCTCGCATGATGACCATGACGAATTGCTGCGCACCCTGACCGGCGGCGACCCGGATGCCGCCGCCGCCTGCATGGCCCGCCACCTTGATAACATCCGCGACCGCCTGCAGCTTCATCGCGAAAAACCTGGCAAAACCGATTTCGCCAGCATCTTTGGCCGCCAGCCCAGCAGCAAGGCGAGCTAACAGGCAAATTCCCACAGCAGCCTGCTTTTATGACCTTCGCCGACATAGAAAGGGACGAGGTGCCAAACCCCGTCCCTTTTGCTTTAACGCCATCGCAGCGAGCAAGAACATGCTCAAGAAGGCAAACGAGCCTTAAAAACCAACAGCGCACCCATCCTTGCGCGGGTCGGACCCGGCAACATATCCGGCATCGGTTTTGGCAATAAGCTGCGCACCACCAAATCCAAAATTGGTTTGATCGGGCGTTTCGACCAAAATGTTATGACCCTTGGCGCGCAAGGCTTTGATCGTTTCATCCCCCAAAACATGCTCGACCGCCACATCCAGCCCGGAAATGGCCTGCCAGCGCGGGGCATCGGCGGCGGTTTGCGGGTCCTGGCCCCAAAGCTGGGTACGCAGCGTCATTTGCAAATGCCCCTGGGCCTGCATCGGCCCGCCCATGACGCCAAAGCTCATAACCGGGTTGCCATCCTTGCCCATCAAAAAGGCCGGAATAATGGTTTGGAACGGACGTTTGCCACCCGCAACCAGGTTGGGATGCCCCGGCTGCAACGAAAAGCCATGCCCCCGGTTTTGCAAGCTGATTGACGTACCCGGCACCACAACACCGGAGCCAAAACCCAGATAATTCGACTGAATAAACGACACCATCATGCCGCTTTCATCCGCCGCCGTCACATAAACCGTCCCGCCATGTTCGGGCGCACCGGCCTTGAAATCCTGCGCGCGCGCCGGATCAATCAGGGCCGCCCGCGATGCCAGATAATTATCTGACAGCAAATGTTCCACCGTCACATCGCGCATATGGTCCAGATCGGCGACATAAGTGTGCAAATCGGCAAAGGCCAGTTTCATGGCCTCAATTTCCAGATGCAGCACCTCGGGGTCATCAGGGCCATATTGATCAATCTGGCAATGGCGCAAAATGCCCAAAGCCATCAGGGCCGAAATGCCCTGCCCGTTGGGCGGAATTTCATGCAGGGCCACATCGCCAAATTCCTGGCTGATGGTGCCACACCAGTCCGCCTTATGATTGGCAAGGTCTTCTTCATTCAGGGCTGCCCCGTGTTCACGGGCAAAATCGGCAATTTTTTTCGCCAATCGACCTTTGTAAAAACTATCCCCACCGGTCTGGGCAATATCGCGCAGGCTTTCGGCCATTGCCGGGTTGACAAACAACTCGCCTGCTTTGGGGGTACGGCCCCCGGGCATAAAGGCTTCGGCAAAGCCGGGTTTGTCATGCAACACTTTTGCGCCATTGGCCCAAAGCTGGGCAATGATGGGCGATACGGCAAAGCCCCGGCTGGCATATTCGATAGCCGGTTCAAACAGCTTTTCAAACGGCAATTTGCCAAATTTATCCGATATCGCCCGCCAGGCCGAAACCGCACCAGGCACCGTGACAGCCTCCCAGCCCCGTTGCGGCATTTTTTCCTGCCCGGCAAACCGTTCGGGCGACCATGCAGCCGGGGCACGGCCCGATGCATTAAGACCGTGAATTTCCGTGCCATCCCAAATAATGGCATAGGCATCGGAGCCCAGCCCATTGCCGGTTGGCTCCACCACCGGCAGGGCAATGGCGGCGGCCAAGGCAGCATCGGCGGCATTACCGCCCTGGGCCAGCATCCGCAAACCGGCCTGTGCGGCCAGTGGTTGCGATGTCGAAACAATATTGCGCGCCATCACCGGTGACCGGCGCGAGGCATAAAGCCCTTCGGTGGTAAATTTCATGGGTTTAATTCCTCCTCGCAGCACTCAGGCGAGCGCATCTTTGTTTCCATTGCCCTTTTTATGGGCTTTCCAGATCGACCGGATGCTTAAAATAACCGACAAAACCGCCGCTGCCAAAAACAGGGCAGAAATCGGCCGGGTAAAAAACACCGTCCAGTCGCCATCACTCATTAACGCACGGCGCAAATTGGTTTCGGCAATCGGGCCGAGAATGACCCCCAGAACCAACGGGGCCAGCGGATAATCCAGACATTTCAAAATGTAACCCACCAGCCCGATCGCGCCGAGCAGATAAAGATCGCCCATGCGGTTATTAAGGGCAAAGGCCCCGATCACGCAGCAGATCATCACGGTTGGCACAATGAACTGTTTGGGAATATCGGTAACCCGCAAAAACAGCCGCATCGAGGCCACACACACCACCAGCATCATAAAGCTGGCAACGGTGAGGGCGATAAACATGCCATAAACCAGATCGGCATGATCCAGAATCAGCCTAGGGCCAACACTAATGCCATGCACCATCAGGGATGCCATTAAAATCGCATCTACTGCCGATCCGGGAATGCCCAGCGAAATCAGCGGGATCAACCCGCCGCCTGCCGTGGCAGAATTGCCAGCCTCGGAGGCCACAACCCCATCGGCAATCCCCTGGCCGAATTTTTCCGGCGTTTTGGAACTGCGCTTTGCCTGATCATAAGCCAGCAGATTGGCAATAGAGCCCCCGGCCCCGGGCAGCGCCCCAATCACAACCCCCACCAGCGATGATCGGATCAAATTAACCGGGCGCATCAAAACTTCGCGCATGACTTCCCAGGTTTTGAAATCGATACTTTTGGGGATCAGGGCATGATTGACCTTTTTGCCGTGAATTTCGACCTCGTCCAGAAGCTGGCTGATGGCGAAAATGCCAATCAGCACCACCAGAAACGGCAGGCCCGGTGCCAGCAAATCCATATCAAAGGTCAGGCGCGGGCGACCCATCATCGGGTCCGGCCCAATGGTGGCAAGGCCCAGGCCAATCACCCCGGCAATCAAACCACGAATCAGCGAATTTCCCACCAGGCTGGCGACAATGGTTAAGGCAAAAACGATCAGCGAAAAATATTCCCACGGGCCCAGGCGCACTGCCACAACTGCCAGCGGCGGGGCGGCAACAATCAGCACCAGTGTGGAAATAATGGTGCCAAAAAACGAGGCCCACACGCCGAGCGACAAGGCCCGGCCCGGCTCGCCATTGCGCGCCATGGGAAAGGCATCAAAGGTGGTGGCAACCGAACTCGGCGTGCCGGGAATACCTAACAAAGCCGCACTGATCAGGCCGCCGGTATAACCCCCGACATATACCGACAACATCACAGAAATGCCCTGAAGGGGTTCCATGGCAAAGGTCAGCGGCAAGGTCAGAATAATTGCCATCGTCACGGTAAAACCGGGGATCGCGGCGGCAACAATACCGGCAACCGACCCGATCAACATATAAATCAGGGTGTCAAAGGCAAAAACCTGATGCGCGCCCTGAAAAAAAGCATCCAACATATGTCTGAACTTTCAGCAGTATGTGACGGCGCTGTATCGCTGCCTAAAAGGCAATCAGAACACCACGCGGCAGGAAAACATTGAAAACATCGGCAAACAGCATGTTCAGCCCGAACGAAAACACCAATGCGGCGATAACAGACTGAATAACCGTTCGGCGCGTCACACCCGCGATCAGCAATTGCGCAATCAGCAAAAAGCCGAACGTCGCCAGCGAAAAGCCCAACGTGGACAACACGCCAAGGTAAATCACCAGCAAACCGTAAATCGCAAAGGAAATGCGCCGGATTTTAAGCCAGCGCCCAAAGGCATAAACCGCTTCGGGCATGCCGCCATTCCGGTGAATATCAATCACCGACTTGATGGCGGCAAACAGGCACAAAGCTGCCAGCACAATGAAAACCAGCTTGGGGAAAGACCCGGCCCCCAATGGCTCCCAGCGTGATGTCGGCAAGGATGATGCCCGCCAGACGCAATAAACTGCAGCAACACCAAAAACAATATAGGAAACCAGCCGGGCCAGTTCGTTTCTGGCCCGCGTGGCAGCAGATGCCACTGCATCTGCCGCCGCCGGTTTCGGGGTATCGGCCGTCATCCCTGCAACTTGCCGACCAGTTTGGTCACGTCAGCATCAAGTTTTTCGAGATAGGCTTTGTAATCTTCCTCGCCAATGAAGACATTGGCAGAACCGGCATTTTTCATTTTGGTTTTAATGTCATCAAGCGACATGGCTTTTTTCAAATCATCCGCCAGCTTGTCGACAATCGGCTGCGGTGTGCCCTTGGGCAGAACAACCCCGCGGGTCACCGCCATTTGCAAATCGTAACCCTGTTCTTTCATCGTTGGCACATCGGGTTCTTCGGCGGTGCGTTCTTCCGTGCCCACACCGGCAAAAATCAGATCGCCGTTTTTCACAAACTCACTCGCCGATGAAACATCGCCAATGGCAATATCAATATTGCCGCCCACCAGGGCGCGAATACGTTCACCCGTGTCGCGGAACCCGACATAACTGAACTCGACACCCAAAGCATCCTCGATCATGGCCATGTGCAAATGTGGCACCCCGCCCAGCGTCACACCGGCGCGCACCTTGCCCGGGTTGGCCTTTGCATAGGCCTTGAGTTCCTCAAGATTTTTGAAATTGTCGTTTTTGGAAAGCGTCAGATATTGCGGCGAAGATGCCACCAGCGCGACCGGAATAAAGCTGTCCCAATCCAGGTCGGTGATGCCGGTTTTATTTGCCGTTAACAACCCTTCGTGGATTTGCGAAATCGTATAGCCATCTGCCGGGCGCTTGGCAAATTCCTTCAGGCCCACCGTTCCGCCAACGCCGGGCATATTAATAATTGGCACCGGCTGGCCGGTCACTTCCGACAGGCCAAGGCCAACAATGCGCATCAGGGTGTCACTACCGCCACCCGGGCCCCAGGGAACAATAAATTCAATCGGTTTACTTGGATAATCCTGCGCCATAACCGGCGTTACCGCCGCAGCGGCCAGCATCAATCCCGCCGCCATCGCAATTTTGCGAAGCATATCTCCAGCCTCCTGATAAGTGGTTCATTATATAGTCAAACCATTTTAGATATGGTTCGTTATGTTTATGCCCATATTGTTTGCACCTTCATTGCTGCAACGCAAGCGGAAAACACAAATTCGCCACAAATTGGCATTTTCAACCTTCGCATTTGCAAAATATCTATACAAAAATATTGATTTATGCGTAGAACCATTAACACATTAAAGCAAAATTGGTTTGGATTGGTTCAGAATGATGGATCTGGGAAGCGGCGCACATCTTTATCTGGTTTGGGGCGGCGCCATGCTGTTTGCCGGTGTGGTTGGCGGCATTATGGCAGGATTACTGGGTGTTGGCGGCGGCATTGTCATTGTACCGGTGCTGTATCATTTCCTCTCCGTGATGGGGGTGGATGAAAGCATGCGCATGCAAATTGCCGTGGCAACATCGCTGACCACCATCATTGCCACCGCCTTGTCCTCAACACGCAGCCATTACAAAAAAGGGGCGGTTGATGTCGGGCTGCTTAAACGCTGGGGCCCTGCCATTGTTGTGGGCGTTATTATTGGCACGGCCATTGGCGGCCATGTCGATGGGCGTGTTCTGACCGGCGTTTTTGCCGTGGTGGCCCTGCTGGTCGCCACCAACATGATGCTGGCCCGCGACCGGTCTGCCGACCCACAAAAAAATCCGCCCAAATCGGTATGGGCCTTACTGGGCATTCTGGCCGGGGGGCTTTCGGCCATGATGGGCATTGGCGGGGGCACCATTTGCGTGCCGATGCTCAGTTTTCTGGGTTATGACATTCGCAAGGCTGTCGGCACCGCATCGGCCATTGGCCTGATCATTGCCCTGCCCGGCACCATTGGTTATGCCATGTCGGGCATTGGCATTGATGGCAGACCGCCCTTTTCGCTGGGTTATGTCAATGTGCTGGCTGCCGCCCTTCTGATACCCATGACCGTGATGTTTGCACCAGTCGGCGCACGCATTGCGCACAGCATTCCGCAACGTGCCTTGCGCATCTGTTTTGGGCTTTTCCTGCTCGTCACATCAATTCGCATGTTCCATGACCTGATTTTTTGATACCTGATGGCACTGGAAACGTCCGTCGCAACAAGAAAAACCGCCATGAATGATATATCAACACAGGGGCTGGCCGAAAAACTGCGCAATGCCTTTAACCAGGGGCAATATGTGGAGAATGGCCGTGTTATTGCCGAGCGCAGCCTGGCCGAAAAACTTGATGTGGGCCGCCGTGCGCTCCGCAAGGCACTTGACGAACTTGAAACCGACGGGCTGATCTGGCGGCGGCAGGGACAAGGCACCTTTGTTGGCACCCCGCCCACCCCGCGTTTGCGCCGCCTGGAAGGGCTTGCCACCAAAACCAGCCCCCATGAAATCATGGAAGTCCGCCTTGAAATTGAACCATCAATGGCGCGCTTTGCCGCCCTGCGGGCATCCCAAGCCGACATTGATACCATGCGCATGATGGTGGAAAACGCCGCCCAGGCCCAAAACCAGGCCGATTATGAAAAATGGGATTCGGCCTTTCATCAAAAACTGGCCGAAAGTGTGCGCAATACCCTGTTTTTAGCGGTATTTGAGGCCGTAAATGCCGTGCGCCGTGATGCCGCCTGGGCTCGCATGCGCGAAAGCAGCCATTCAGACCGCCTGATCACCAAATTATCCGAACAGCACCACGCCATTGTTGATGCCATCGAACAACGCAACCCCAACCGCGCCGAAGAAGCCATGCGCGCCCACCTTTTGCAGGTTGAACGCGCCCTGACCCAAAGCGGATGAAGCAACGGCACGCCCGAAAATGCGGCAATCCATTGCTTAATGTCATTTATAAGCCGGATAACGGGCAAATCTGCCCAAGGCGGCAAATGCCAGCAGCATAAAACACAGTGCCGGCATCAGGGCCGTTTCCGCACTTCCGCTGCGGTCTGCCAGCAAGCCTCCCAGCAATGACAGCACAAACGCTACGCCAAAACCAATCAGGGTCATGCCCGCACTTAGCCGGGTGACGGCAATACCGGACGCAATAACCGGCGGCAAGGATACCAGTAAAATCAGCTCGATTGTTGCGGCAAAGCCAACTGCCAGGGCCGATAGCCAGGATACCCACCCCTCAAAAACAATAAAGCCCGCCAGCCCGATTGCCGCGATCAGGGCCGACACGGCAACCGGTTGACGAAACCCGATCCATTTCGGAACCAAAACAACCGCGAAAGAGGCAAAAAGCGGCATCACATTATAGGCGAATAGCACGCCTGTAAGGGCATCCGCCTCGCCCCGCGCCTGAAGGATCGCGCCCATATAGGCATTGACCACAAAAAAGGCGACAACCGAGCTCCCCAACAACAGGCCATATTGCCATACACGCCCATCATTTGCGCGCGGCAACGAAGACCTGGCCGAAAGAAAGGGTGCATCATCGCTCCCGCCTACATGGACGGACAGTTTGGGCACGCGCACCAACAACACCAAAAGCGCAATCAGCAAAATAGGCGCCGCCCATAAAACCAGGGCAAATCGCCAGTCACCCCCTGCCAGCGGCAACACCACTGGCAGGGTCAACCCTGCCCCGGATAATTCCCCCAACATCATGCCATTCAGATAAACCGCACTGCCAAGGGCCGTATGTGTGGGCGTCCAAATCCGCGTTGCCGCTGGCAAAGCCGTTTGAAACACGGCAACCCCCAACCCCATCACCACAGAAACACCCCACAGCAGCGCCGTGGAGGGCACCTGACCACGGGCCACCGATGCCACCACCATGACCACAAGCCCACCCACAATTGCCGCCCGCACGCCAAAGCGGCCAATGATCCACGCGGCAGGCACAGCACCAAACGCAACCGCAATAACCGGCAGCATCGTCAAGGCCCCAATCCCTGCCGCACCCAAATCAAAGCTGTTTGCCATGCGTGTTGCCAAAGGCGGGGCTGACAAAATGGGCACCCGCAGGGTCCAGCCCACCAGCCACAAAACGGCCAGCATTCCATAAGGTGGTAACGCGGCAGATGGCTTGGCAATATCCCGGCACATAAAACAAAAAGCCCTTTGATTGATATGAGATTTTATCACGCACATATTGGCAAGGGCCGGGATAGCGGCAAACAGACCAGGCTGCCATTGAGTTTTTGGTCGATAGATATTAGAAATTCTTACATTATGGAAAATTTGAAACACCTGCGTGCCCTGCTGGCCTTTCACGAGACCGCAAACCAATCAAACCTCAGCAAGGCTGCGGATGTTTTGCATGTCACGCATGGCGCGATCAGCCAGCAAATCAAGCTGCTGGAACAGTATCTGGGAACCAGGCTGTTTCATCGCCGCCCCAATGGCGTGGCATTAACCCCCGCCGGGCAGCAACTTTATCAATCCACACAACAGGCGTTTCCACTCCTGCAAAAAGGTGTCTCTGCCGTTAAACGACAACATCAGCGTCAGTCTTTAAAACTATCGCTGCCGCATTCGGTCGCACTGAAATGGCTGGTGCCACATCTGCCTGATTTCCACAAACGCCATCCCGGTATCGCCCTGTTTCTGGAAACCGATGACACAATTGCAGATTTTGACACATCGGAAATCGATCTTGCCCTGCGCTTTGGCCTGCCCGGATGGGACGGCCTGTTTCACGAGAAAATCGCGGATGAAGAACTGGTCGTCGTTGCGGCCCCCGCCCTGGTTGGCAACGCCAAATTGCCGATGCCTGCCGGAGATATCGTCGAGCTGCCGCTGCTCTATGATGCCTTTAACAAAGGCTGGGACCAATGGGCGATAAAAGCAGGCATCGACCCCAATCTATTAACGGCGAAAAACATAAAATACTTCGATAGTGCGGTGCTTTTGGAAGCCGCCATCGACCGGCAGGGCGTGGCCCTGGCAAGGCATCTGCTGGCCGCCAGAGACCTTAAAGCTGGCAGGCTGGTGCGGCTGGATGACATCGCCGTTCCACTGGGGCGCGGGCTGTATTTTGTCTGCCGCAACGGCGACCAGGACCGCACCGCGATCCGGGTTTTTAAAGACTGGCTGCTATCACTGTAACGACGCACCTTGAGTGACTAACGGATAAAACCTCACCCGATATCAATTTGTTATCACGCAATATTTTCCCAAACCCCTGCCTGGCAACGCTGCCAGATGTCAACCGCATTACTTTTCATATGATGACTTTACAGGCCCTGATCCGCCCCATACATTCCCGGCAACGGAAATACCGGTCCAATTTGCAGCCTGGGTGACAGATTCCATGCAATATAGTACTATTGTATGATTTTTTACGGAATCTGGAGAGAATTTGCGGTATAGACAGACAATAACGTCATGAATTGCGAATATTTTTATGGCTTTAGCTGTCTGTTGATCCCGGGCTTGCCTCTGGATAACGGATATACAGATCCAACTCACAGGAGAACCCGATGCTGAGCGGAAAAAACTATATTGCTGGTGAATGGCTGGATGGCCCCGATGTTTTTCAGGCGGACAATCCTGCCACCGGCGAGAAGCTGCCGACCAAATTTCAGCAGGGTACCGAAGAACATGTAGATCAGGCGGCCCGTGCGGCAGATGCCTGTGCCGAGGAATTTGCCTCGATGGCACCGGCAAAACGGGCGGCCTTCCTGCGCGCCTGTGCGGAAGAAATTGACGCGCGCGGCGACGAACTGACCGAAATGGGCAATCTTGAATCCGCCCTTCCCGCTGCCCGCCTGCAGGGAGAACGCGGCCGTACCGTCGGCCAGCTGCGCTTCTTTGCCGACTGGATCGAAGAAGGCTCGTGGTTTGAAGCCCGCATCGAAACCGCCCAGCCCGACCGCGCCCCGCTGCCCAAGCCCGACATCCGCTCGATGTTCAAGGCCCTGGGTCCGGTTGGCGTTTTTGGCGCATCAAACTTCCCGCTGGCATTTTCGGTTGCCGGGGGTGATACCGCATCGGCCCTGGCCGCTGGTTGCCCGGTGGTGTTCAAGGCCCATGCCGCCCATCCCGGCACCTCGGAAATCGTCGCCCAGGCCATTGCCGCAGCAGTTGAAAAAACCGGCATGCCCAAGGGCGTGTTCAGCATGGTGCATGGCGGCGGCCGTATTGTCGGTCAGTCGCTGGTCGCCCATCCGTTAATCAAGGCCGTTGGCTTTACCGGCTCAACCGGTGGCGGCCGTGCCCTGTTTGACATTGCCGTCAGCCGCCCGGACCCGATCCCGTTTTATGGTGAACTGGGCAGCAACAACCCGGTTTACCTGCTGCCAAATGCCATGAAGAAAAATGCCGCTGGCATTGCCAAGGCCTGGGCCGGGTCGCTGACAATGGGTGTCGGCCAGTTCTGCACCAATCCGGGCCTTTTGCTGGCCGTTAAGGGCGCGGATCTGGATACCTTTGTGACCACCGCCGTTGAAGAACTGGGCGGTGTTGCCAGCCAGGCCATGCTGACGGACCGGGTTTCCAGCGCCTATCATCATGTCAATGACGACATGGCAAAACACCCGAAAGTCACCTGT
Organism: Thalassospira sp. TSL5-1; assembly: GCF_001907695.1. Classification (NCBI taxonomy): domain Bacteria; kingdom Pseudomonadati; phylum Pseudomonadota; class Alphaproteobacteria; order Rhodospirillales; family Thalassospiraceae; genus Thalassospira; species Thalassospira sp. TSL5-1. The sequence continues at coordinate 359,557 of NZ_KV880638.1, read as the reverse complement.
GCGCTCAAACGCCGTGACACTGACGGCCCGTTTGAAGGCAGCCCGGCGGTTTACCGTGTATCGGCGGCCGATTGGCAGGCAAACCCGGAACTGGCCGAAGAAATGTTTGGTCCGGCCGGGATCATCATTGAATGCGACAGCGAAGAGCAGATTTTGGAAATCTCGGCCAAGCTGCTGGGTCAGCTGACCGCAACCATCCAGATGGACGATGCCGACGCCGCATTTGCCACCAAGCTGCGTCCGCTTCTGGAAAAAGTTGCCGGTCGTATCCTGGTCAATGGCTGGCCGACCGGTGTGGAAGTGTGCCATTCAATGGTGCATGGTGGGCCGTACCCGGCAAGCACGGATTCGCGTTCAACCTCGGTCGGTTCGCTGGCGATCAAGCGTTTCGTCCGCCCGGTCGCCTATCAGGCCTTCGCCGATGCCCTGCTGCCCGACGCGCTGAAAGACAGCAATCCGCTGAACATTCCGCGTCTGGTCGATGGCAAATGGCAGATGCCGAAATAATCGATAGATATCAAATTTCTAACGCAAAAGGCGCTGTCATCGGGCAGCGCCTTTTTGTGTGGCTCGTCTACAGCCAAAACCTTAATCGCGCGGCACACCAGCCTTATCTTCGCTGCCACGATGATAGCGAAATGTACCGGTGGCAGACGCAATGATATCGCCCTTGTCGTTATAGGCCGTGGCGGTTGTGAAAATGATCTTGCGCCCACCGCCCTGTCGCTGCGCTTCGACCTTCACAATATCACCATCAACAGCCTGCCCCATGAATTGGGTCGTCAGGGACAGAGTCAGGCAGCGACGGATATTTCCCGAAACCGTGCAATAGCAGCAGGCGTACCCGGAAGCTGTATCGAGCAGCGTCGCAAGGACACCGCCATGCAAAATTCCGGCGCGATTACAATGCCGGGGCGCGACATGCAGTTCGACAACAGCACGGTCATCTTGCCACTCCACCAGGCGATACCCCAGCATTTCCTGCAGGCCGCTGCCATGTTTCTGCTCGTAACAAAGATTGTTGTCGTCGTCGTTATTCATATGCGCCCTTCTTTTCCAATATGTGCCATTTTCTCACATAATTAATGACGTTTTTACACATAATAACAGAAATAATTCCAATTCCTTTGAAGCATAAACACAAATAATGCATTTTCCTTGTGCGCCGCGAAAATTCGATATCCTTCAATTTCAATAGCTTAACGGTTATCGTTCTCCAAACAAGAACGGGGACGCCGCAAACTGGTGATAGTGGGCAATGCTCGCCTTTGCTAGCTTTCAAATCACGGAAAACAAACCGCACTTCCTTGCCAAAGGAGATTTGAAAATGGCTACTCTCGCATTTAACAGCGCCTCTGTTTCCCACAAAGAACCGAAAGCGGCAAAACCGAAATTTGCCTGGCTTGCCGACTTTTTTGAAGCTGTTCGCATTGCCCGGATCATGGAAAACAGCCCGGCACGCGATCACTCTGCCCTGGTTAATGAATGGCGCGCCCACATGCTTGGCGAGAAGAACTAAGCGTTCTTCTCTGCCCTGCCTGATCGCGATGCGTAATAATCGCGCTTGACCGTTTTGGGCCGGGCGACCTAAACGATTATATGCAAAAGTTTGACATCGTCACGATCAGGCTGTTCGTCGCCATTGTTAAGGCCGGCAGCATTAATGAAGCCGCCCGGCGCGAACATATCGCAACATCCGCCGTCAGCCGGCGTATTGGCGAGCTTGAGGCCCTTTTGGGTGTGCGCCTGCTGCGCCGCCTGCCCCGTGGTGTAGAACCCACCCCGGAAGGCACCATTTTTGCCCGCTATGGTGAAAAGCTGCTGGGTGATTTGCGCCATCTGTCAAACGAACTGAGCGACTTTAACGCCGGTCAGAAAGGCGAGATTTTTCTGGCCACGGTGACATCGGGCATCCTGACGGGGCTTCCGTCCTATCTGGCCGATTTTGGCCGGGATTTTCCCGGTATCACGGTTGATGTCAGTGAACTGACCAGCCGCGAATCGATTGATGCGGTACGTGAAGGCCGCGCCGACCTTGCCGTGGTGGCCGACAATATCGGGCGCTACGACCTTGATTATCATGTTTTTTGCGATGACCCGATCTGGCTTGTGACCCCCAAAGGGCATCCGCTCATTCCCGATCCGAAAAATCCGCAACCGGTTTATTTTGCCGATGCCATCAAATACCAGATCATTTCCCTGCATGAAGGGGGCGTGATTGACGATTTGATCAGCGAAGCTGCCAACAAACTAAGCCGTGCCATGCACCCGCATATCAAGGTGATGCGTTTTGGCTCGTTACGTCGGGTAATTGCGGCGGGGCTGGGCATCGGCTTTTTGCGTCGCTCCAGTGTCGAAGAGCATCTATCGCACATGAATATTTCCGGCACCCCCATTGCCGATGACTGGGCCAAACGGCAATTGCTGATTGTGCATGAAGCCGAAAAAAACCTGTCTTCGGCCACACGCACCTTCCGCGACTATCTATTGAAAAAGTCAAACGCCGCCATTGCACCGGAATAACCCGGCAAGCCCTCCGTAAATTAACCCGGCCTGGCCCGGCGGATTACGGCTGGCAATACCAAGCCAGCCGCACATTTTTACGTGAAAAAGACGGCCAGATCAGGAAACCAGGCTGTTATGGTCGCGGCTGCCAAGCGGCATCATATAATTTGCCAAGACCACGGTCCGGCGGGCTTTTTGGGCCGCCTGCTCCAGAATAATGGGCGGCAATACCGGCCACGTCCCGACAGGGTCGAGCAAAACACCCTTATCCTGCCCGACCAGCGCCAGCATTTCGGGCACATCCTCGCGCGCGTGAACACCACCCCCCGCCAGAATCGGCAAAAACAGCCGATTGGGCCGATCCGTTTTTTGCCGCCAGTCCTGCAAGGAAGGTTGGCCTTCAATATTGACCACAGAAACCGACATTTCCGGCAGAACATTGGCAACACGCTGCGCCAGCCAGATTTGTTCGCTTGTTGCTTCGCGCAGGGTTTTAAGACCATGCGCAATCAAAAACAGCGTCGTGTCACTGGCCGCCCAATTCTGTATCCGCAAGGTCTGTTCCAGATACCGGGCCACCATTGGCACGAAGCCGTTCAAACCGGTCACAGGGGATAACACCATCGCATGTGACAAACCGGCAGCATCCAGTATCTTTGGCAATTCTTCCGTCACCAGATACCCCGCACTAAAAAACAGCGGCACCACCAGCAACCGGTCCGTTTTACCCTGCTGCGAAAGGTCATCCAGCACCTGTTCCAGGCCCGGTTCGGACCGCATATAGGCAGGCACCACATCACCAAACCAGGCTGGTGACAGCTTTCGCGCCAGATCCCCTGCCGGATCGCCATTTTCAACACTGGTACCGTGGGCAACAATCAATAAGGTCGTTTTACCGCGATAGGACATGATTCACGTATCACCTTGCTGCGAGCCAAAATTCCAGAACGTTTCCAGACTGTATTGAGGTACGGCAGGAATCAGACATCCGATCAGTTTTTTATTCCTTTTTCGCAAAAACAAAACACAACCCCGCCTGATGCAAATCCAAGGCTTGCAACATGTCGGCCGCGACCACGGGCTATAACCATGCTAAATGTGCTAATATCCTGAAATTTCCACCCGGAACGGTCATATAGCGCCCGGCTCGGGCACGAAAGCTCCGGCCCGGTGGGTGGGTGGTTGATCATGGCCGCCCCTTCCTGCCTGCGCCCAGGTGATTGCGTTACGGAGACCAAAATGAGCCCGCATAACCATGATGATGATATTGGCCAAGACGATCCGCACGATTTTGCCAATAGTGACCGGCAGATAAACCAATATGACGATCCTCACCCTCATGCAAACAGGACGCAGGATGAAAGACAACGCGCCAGCCATCGCGAGGACTTAACCCGTAATCTGCGCCACCCGCCCCATTTAGGCCGCAGAATGCCCTCAGCACCCGCATTTCTTGCCGACGAACCTAACGATGGCAAACGCCGTGGCCGTTATGCCCTGCGGCAAATCGCGGCCATTTTTATGGTCTTTATTGCCGGTGGTCTTGGCGGAGCAGCCATTATGGAAGCCACCCTGTCTGACACACCGGCCAACCGGGATTTTGTAAATGCCCTGCCTGCCATTTCCAGCGCGGGATATGGCATTTATGCCAGCGAAGTCCGCCACCCTGTCGAAGTCTATGCCGATCAAAAGGATCATTTGGTGAACTGGCTGAGCAAACGGCTGGGCGTTTCCTTTTCCGCACCTGATCTATCATCGCAGGGGTTCCACCTGATAGGAGGCCGCTTGGTCCCGCTTGAGGATAAACCCGGCGCATTGTTGATGTATGAGAACAATAACAACCAGCGTGTGACCCTGTTGGTGGGACATAATCCCGACAATATATCGACCGGTTTCAGCTATCAAAGTCACGGAAAAATCGAAACATTTTACTGGATAGACGGGCCAATCGGCTATGCCATCAGCGGCGAGATCAACAAGGAAAATCTTGAGGATGCGGCCCTGGTGGCGTATCGCCAGACAGGGGGATAATTAAGCCCATTTCAGAAACAGTTTGTCTATCCTTTGGTTGATTGTGGATAATTAAAAACAACGTAATCTGGCTTCAACACATGTCCCCCTGATACAGGAGCCGACAATGATTACGATACGCAAATCACACGAAAGAGGCCGGGCCAATTTTGGCTGGCTCGATTCCAACCACAGCTTTTCGTTCGGCCATTATTATGACCGCAACCATATGGGCTGGGGCCCGTTAAGGGTTATCAACGAAGACCGGGTTATTGCCGGTGCCGGTTTTGACCCCCACCCCCACCGCGACATGGAAATCATTTCCTATGTCATTGACGGGGCCCTGGAACACAAGGACAGCATTGGCAACGGGTCGGTCATTCGCCCCGGCCGCCTGCAACGCATGAGTGCGGGAACCGGCATTCGTCACAGTGAATACAATGCCTCGAAAACCGAACCGGTGCATTTCCTGCAAATCTGGATTCTGCCCGAGCAACAGGGCATAGCGCCCGGTTACGAGGAAAAGGACATCGCCGCCACAGCAAACGACCTGCAGCTGATCGGCAGTCGTTCAGGCCGCGATGGGTCCATCACCATCCATCAGGATGTGGATCTTTATGCCGCCCATCTTGGCAAAGGCAGCGTGGTCGAGCACACCCTGCAAAAGGGACGAATCGCCTGGCTGCAAATGGTCAGCGGCACGATTGACCTTGGCGAAACCACGCTAAATGCCGGGGATGGTGCCGCCATCACCCAGGAAGACATCCTGAAATTACAGGCCCGAACCGATACCGAGGCCCTGCTGTTTGACATGGCCGCCTGATCGTTGCGACCAGCCCGTACCTGTTTGCATCGCGTAACGATGCCCAAAATCCATTCGGAGTTTTTAAAATGAACAATCCTGCTGGCCAGTCTGGCCCCCGTCCGATCATTCCCGCCCTTGGTTCTCTTTGGGCGGCACTGGAACCCCTGTCATGGCTGATCTTGCGCGTCACCACAGGTATTTTGTTAATGCCGCATGGTGCGGGCAAACTGTTTGGCCTGTTTGGCGGTTATGGCCTTGAAGGAACGGGCGGCTATTTCGACAGTATCGGTTTCCATCCTGGCTATTTCTTTGCCCTTCTGGTGGGCACACTGGAATTTTTTGGCGGTGCGCTGCTGGTTCTTGGCCTGCTGACCCGCCCGGTCGCGGCTGCCGTGGTTATTTTCATGTCGGTCGCCTTTTTCATTCACCTGCCAAACGGCTATGCCTGGATCGATGCCGGCGTTGAAATGCCGATCATGTGGGGCATGCTGGCCCTGGCGGTTCTTATTCGGGGTGGCGGGCGATTCTCGCTCGATCACAAACTCGGCTACGAATTTTAATCATCCGGTTTTATGACCGAAACGGCAAAAGGCGGGGACTCCTCACGGAAATCCCCGCCTTTTCTTTGCTTTTCAGCATCTTATAATACTCCTCAAATAGGGATGTAGGGAAAATCCAAAACTGCCTAAGGTTGCGCTCAGAATGCACCTGACAGAGAAGTCAAAGCCATGAACCGTACACCTGACCACATGACTGCACTGGCACCGATCCCCCGCACATCCTGTCGTGCGGAGCGGACCGCTGTCTCCAGAATCATTGTCAGCGGTGCTGACAGGGCACTGTCGCCAGCCGAAAATCCGGCGGCGCAAACACGCCAGGATGACCTGTTGCAGGCCTTTATTGTCTGGAACATCGAAACGCATAAAACAGCGCGTCATACCCTGTTTGCGCATTGGCTTCGCACTTAAACAGGTGCCCCCTGCAAGCGGCTCCCCGTTAAACGAGGGCCACTGCGGAACTTCAACTGTTTTGTCATATCGTGGCGCATCATCAGACATGCGCTGTATAAGGGATACACTCATGGCTGACGCACCGTCGATCATATTCGTCGATGACGATCCAAATGTTCTTAGCGGCCTGCGACGTCGTGTTCGGGCCAAACGACCAAACTGGCGTTTGCAGTTTTGCGACAATGGGCAGGAAGTGCTTAATCTGCTCAATTCACATCACAGTGCGGATGTCATTGTATCTGACATGCGCATGCCCATCATGGATGGCGCAGAACTGTTTCGCAAAGTCTCGCAGCTTTACCCGGAAATCGGGCGGATTCTGCTTTCGGGATATGCTGATGAACATGCAAATCTGCTCGGTACGTCGGCCACGCATCATTTTTTGATGAAACCCTGTGATGACCAATCCATCATCAATGCAATCGAACGCGCCCTGATTTTACGGTCCTATCTGCGGGACCCGTATCTTCTGGGGGTCATGTCCTGTTTGCCGGCGCATTATCTGTGGCCGACCTCATTTCGCAACATGCAGGTAACACTGTATCACGATGGCCCGGTTTCGGAACAAAGCCTGTCGCACTATGCAATGGACCACCGCGACTGCGTGACCTTTATTCAGCATTATGCCCAGCGCGAAGGCCTGATTGCTGAACACAGCACACCGACCCTGCATCACCTGTTCGAGGTGCTGGGGGTTGAAAGTGTCAAAGCCCTGACATTGCTGTTTGAAATCTATGGCAATGGCGACCTTGAAACGGCCGAAAATGACCCCGACCTGGTCCGCACGCTAATCATGGCCGAAATTGCCGCCCATTTGGGCCGCCATGACAAAAATGGATTTGAAAATATTGATGCCAGTCGGGCAGCAGCCCTTTTGGCGCATGTCGGTAGCAAACTGATTGAAATGGTGTTGCCCAATCAAAGCATGTCGGCCCGCCATATCGCCGACAAGAACCAGTGCGACATCATTTCAGCCGAAATTGATGTGATGGGAATCAGTCATGCCGGGCTGTCGGCCTGCATGGCCGCACTCTGGAGCTTCAAACACGAAATTATTGAGGATATTGCTTTCCATCACCGGCCGGAATCGGCCCCCTCTGGTCGATCCTCAACACTGGCAGTCGTCTACGCAGCCCAGCATTTTGCCCGCGAATATGGCCGTTCAGGACGTTTGGTGAAAGAAAAATACCCGCTCTCGGAACGTTACCTGGCCGCTGTTGGCCTGGGCGAGAAATGGGCTGCATGGTCCAGCATCGCACGCGATACCATCCGCCTGCATGAAATGCGCTAAAAAACCTTCTTAACAAGCTCGCCATGCGATTGCACCATCGCGCGCATTAAAGGCAGAAGGCTCTAAAACCCGGTTTCCACCTGTGATCCCTGACAGAAAATGGAAACCGGGTTTTGTTTTTGGCAATACTCACAGCTGAAAAACCGGGACTTGGACGGAAACAGGGATGGGGACAGGAACGGGTTCCGACACCAGAACCAGCACATCGTTCCGGCCCCGTCTGACGGCAAATATCAGCTCAGATGCTCCAATCGCTCGGTCGATATCGGTAACTTGATCACAAACTCCGCCTCACCAACCAAACCGTCACTCAGGACAAGGTCGCCGCCAAAATCATCCTGGATCAATTTACGGCAAATTGGCAACCCCTGCCCCGTACCAACACCATGTTCCTTGGTGGTAAAGAAATAATCGAAAATACGATTGCGCAGTTCTTCGGGAACGCCGCCGCCATTATCACGCACGCGAATTTCAATCAGCGCGTCTAGCTGCGTGACCATTATGGAAATTTGCCCATTACGAATGCCATTGCCTTTAATCGCCTGTCCAGCATTGACGATCAGATTGATCAATGCCTGGGACAGATGGTTACGCCTGCCAACAACTTCGGTTACTTGGGCATGGTAGCTATAGTCAAGCTGGGCGGTATGTTTGATCTGGTTGCGCGTCAGGGTAATGGCCGTTTCAATTTCATCTGGCACGGACACCGTTTCAATCGACTCGTTGGTCGGATGGGCAAACTTGCGAATGCCACGCACAATCCCGGCAATACGCTCCAGCCCTTCCAGGCTTTCGCGTAAGGCCAGGGGCACTTCCTCGGCCATAAATTCAACCCGGTCGCGGTCAATTTCAATCCGTGCGGCACCATCATCGGTATAACGGATCGCCCCGGTCAGTTCGTTAAAACTGTCGGACAGAAATTCAAGATTATTGTGAATATATTGGGCCGGGGTATTGATCTCGTGCGCGACCCCGCCAGCAAGCGTCCCAAGCGCGTGCATTTTGGCATATTCGGCAGCTTCTTCGACAACATTTTGCTGCTGGCGGGCAACCTGGGCATCAATATCGGCCTGAAGGGCGCGCTGACGGCTTCGCAGCAAAATCGCCAACAGCCCGATCATCACCAAAAGCCCGAATATGAACAGATATGACAGTTCCTCGATATCGCTTTTGACAGCAGCGATATTGGATGAATTATAAACCGACACATAATTGGTTGTCAGAACCGCCACATCCTGAATTTGCTCGGCCATACTCTCGAGTGTCCTGTCCATATCCGCCACCACCTGGGCCGGCGGCATATCGGAACGGATTTTCTGATCAATCTCGGCAATAAACGCAGTCAGGTCTTTTAATAATTTAATTGCTTCGGGGATTTCCTGAAGGGTTCTAAAACCGCTGCCGTCACGGACAATCGCAACGCGGCTGACAAAAAGATCATAATCAAAAAGGATGTCGTCATAGGACAGGCTGCCGTCACGTTGGTCTTCCGAAAACCGAAGAATATCGCGATCAAGCACCAGATACTGTTTTTGTATCTGGAACATGGCCCAGGCAAAATTTTCACGATAGGCAAACCGTTCATCTTCGAGTTTGCGCACAATCGTCATCGAATAAAAATAATAAACGGCCACAAACAGGGTCAGAATTAATATCGTGACCCCGTTTGAAACCAGTGTAATTTTGCGGTTTTTTTTACGGTTGAGCATTAATGCTTTTCACCTGCCAGACAGCATAAGACCAATATTGATCTGTCTGTAAATCAGGGTCACTGTCAAACGGGAAAATAACCCAATAAGGACCCTTATCGCGCACCGACATGGCCTTGCCATCCAACTGATACGCAAGAATAGCCCCTGTTGCCGTCAGGCGTTCGGCCGGGACCGTAACACTATAATCATTCAGGGCGAAAACCCGAATATTGCCGCCTTCGATGCCGTTGTTTTTCAAAAGGTCAGCAAAAGAAACACCGGTAAAATCGTGTTTTCCTTCTGTCCAGGGCGTTGATGTTTTAATCGTTGTGGACGGCATTTTCACGAGGTCATCATAAGAAAATACCGTTTTTGTTCCGTCCAGTGCAACGACCGCCAGTTCGTTACGGGCCTGTGCCGGGTTTGCGGGCAACACCCACATGGCAAAAGCCATGAGAAGTGCAAATCCAGTTACAAAAGCTTTCATGTATTTTCCCCCTCCCGGAAATAAATCCGATCCCCAAACCTGGTTCAGACTTGGGGGTTATAGTGTACAAGATCAAGACGTTGCGATACCGGCAACGCTATTCATCAACAGATTTTCGGGTATTTCCGGTCGCGAGAAATAATATCCCTGCATTTCATCAACACCGTATTTCTGCAAACGTTTGGCAACGGTCAGATCCTCGACCCCCTCGGCAATCACGCACAAACCCAGCTTGTGGGCGATCTGGACAGTCCACTCAACAAACGAATTATCCAGCGTTTCCGTCATCATACGCGATACAAGGCCGCGATCGAGCTTGATGCCGGTATAAAAATTATGGCGCAGCAACTGGATCGAATTGTTTCCCGTGCCAAAATCATCAATCAGCAACTGAACCCCCTGCTCCTTCAAAAAGCTGGCATTGCGAATAAAGGCCGCAGAAAGAACCTTGGGATTATGCTCGGTAATTTCAAATTCAAGCTCGATATGCCTGCGTCGAAAATCAATAACCCGCTGCATCAGAAACTGGACAAAATCCATATTGGCCAGTGAATAAGGCGAACAATTCACCGAGATACGCGCAAAACTCCCTAATTTCGCCTGTAGGGTATCTGCAGCATCTTCAAGCAAGTAGAGCACGTTTGACGTCATCTGGTTCATCACCGGGTGATCTTCGCTCGCCCCGATAATATCCTCAAGGGTAAAGCGCTGCTGCAAACATGAAAAGCGACTAAGCACTTCACCCCCGACGATACTGAAATCCTTTGCCGAAACCCTTGGTTGAACTACAATACTGTGATGATTTTTTTCAATGGCGTCGCCAACCTCAAGCGCCGACACCTTGTGTCGTGCCGCGCCAGGCAAAGGACTGGATATGCAGTCATTCAATGCTTCCCGCAAAATAGCGGGAGAAACCGGCTTTGCCAGCACACGGCTGACCATACCCCGATTGATGGCATCACGCAGCGACAGGAAAGAAACATTGCCCGAAAGCAAAATGCGCGGCACTGCCGGGGCAACCTCGGACGCCCGGTGCAGAAATTCAATTCCGTCCATTTCCGGCATCATAAAATCGGCGAGAACGGCATCCACAGTCGAAAAGTTTTTCGCCAGCCAGTCCAGGGCGGCAATAGCAGAACTGTTGGTCACGATATGAAAGCTGCTCCCCAGGGTCCGACGCACGGAAGACAGCAGCATTTCATCGTCATCCACCATCAAAATGGTGGGTCGAAAATTAAGGGCTGCGTGTTGCATCTTGATGATTACCCCGTTGCGCGAACCATACCGATCAGGCGACCGCCCGCCTTTGGCCCTGTGCGATAAAGTTGCGCACCGATGGACATAGCGGATAGGCTTCAGTCTCAGGACGATAGAATATCCGGATTTACGGCAATATCCCCAAACGAGGAGGGATTTTAATGAAACTATCCAGTTCGGGCATCAAAGTTGCCTTTGTCGATGATGACGACAACCTTCTGGCAGCACATCGCCGCAGTTTGCGTGGCATGTCACTGGACTGGGAAGCTCTGTTTTTTAACAACCCCCAAGACGCACTTGACGTTATTTCCGGGGATCCCGCGGTTGATGCCGCTATTCTCGACATTCACATGCCCATCATGACCGGGCTGGAGTTGGCGGCGAAATTGCGCAAGTCCCGGCCAGACGTCATTATCATCATGCTCACCGGCTATGCCGACCTTGAAGCCGCCCTTGAAGCGGTCAACGAACATGGCGTGTACCGTTTTTATCCCAAACCCACCCCCTTGCGGACTCTGCTTGAGGGCATATCCGACGCCGTCACAAAAAACCGCAACACCCAAAACCAGATTTCGTCGGCATTTCTCGATATTTTCAATCTGGGGCTTATTGCAACCGACGACACCCTGTCGGTCCGCCATATGAATGCCCAGGCCGCCGAGCTGTTACGGCGCTGCCCGCTTTTGCATATCCAGTCCGATAACCGTCTGGTCCTGGAGCGTGCCCCCGAAGACCTCGACAAATTCCTAAACCCGCCGCCCGGTCGCTCGCTTCCGCAGCAAAAAGGATTTTCGCTACAATCCGATGATATGGCCGTATCAATCTTTCTAAAGCGCATTTCGACAGCAAATGGCGAAAAACCGGGTTTTGTTTTTGTTTTGGTCGAACCTGAAACCGTGGGCCCGCCGTCAGTTGACAATCTGATGGATGTCTTTGGCCTGACCCGTTCCGAAGCCCGCCTGACCCAGAAACTGGCCGAAGGTGTTGCCCTGGACGAGGCATCCGAAGCGGTTGGCATTTCGGTGCATTCGGCGCGCACCTATTTAAAGGCGATTTTCATGAAAACCGGGGTTAACCGCCAGCCCCAACTGTTAAAAACCGTGTTTTCCAGCATTCCGTCGCTCCGCAATTAAAGAGATTTGTCTTTAAACGGGCTTACCTGCCAAAACGATATGCCCCGAAACAGGCGCAATCAGGGATGTTTGGACAATTGCCGGGGCGGCAGGGCGGCCCGCCATTGTTGCAGGAAAATATTGCGTTTTGCCTGATCCAGCCCCACCAGCAGGGCCGGCGTTAACATAATTGGTCGCAGCTCCTGCGGGTCAGCATTTCGCGGGCTGCCAACCAGCCTTGCAAGCCGGGCCGGGCCATCGATGGGGGATAATAAACCGGCATCGCGTGATAAAATCGCCCGCCCTGGCGGCGACAGCATAAAATCGATAAAGGCGCGCGCCAGACCAGGCCGTTCGGCATTGCGCGAGATAAAGGCCGCCCGCGACATGATCAGGGTATAATCACTGGGCAGGACAATCCCCACCCGGTCATCCCGGCCAATACGCGACAGGGCATAGGACCCCAACACATTATAGCCCAGCAGCAACCGCCCATCGGCCACCCGGTCCAATATCTCGCCGGTACAGCAAAAAAGCTGTGCTTCATTCCGGCCAAGACCTTCCACCAGACGGCCCCAGGTACTGGCCTGAATGGCATCCTGAAAGGCAAATAAATAGCCCACACCAGATGTTTCGATATCGTAACTTCCAACCTTGGCACGAAAGGTATCGCTTTCACGCAACAGGTCGATCAAATCAAACCGGCTTTGCGGCGCGGGGCGATTGGCAAAAAAGGCCTTATTATAAACCGTTACTGCCGGTTCATAGGTCAGACCAAACAGTTCATCGCGCCATTTGGCCCAATCAGGCAGGCTTTCCCCCACATTTGGTCCCGGTGACTGGGCACACCCATCATTAACCAGCTTCAATTGCTGATCAATCGACGAGGATATGATCAAATCCCCGATAAAACGGTCCTGCGCGCAGGCATATTCAACCGCGGCATTCAGTTCGTTGGTGGTTACTTCGTTATACGTAATCAAAATCCCCGGCCAGCGTTCCTGGAAGGCTTCAATCACGGGCGCAATTACCATGTAATCGGTGGTGCTTTGAATAACCAGACGGCCGGAAATATCGGTCGGAATGGGGAAATCCCGGTCCCGGGCACTGGCAACCTTATCAGCCATGGCCCACATGCCGGTTATAGCCGCACAACAGCCCATAAGCCCCCATACCAGACCCCGGATATACCGTTTATGCCACATCTGGCGTGCCATCCTGCCACAGGATCTGATCATGATGCGCTCACCGTAAATTCAAGGCCAATTTCAAAACCATCCGCCGTTTTGCGCCGCACCAGAACCGCTCCGTGCGATGACGCAACCGACGATACAATCGACAGCCCCAGCCCCGCACTGTCCGGTCCAATCCCGTTGGATGCAAAACGCTCACCAATCCGGGCGGACATATCGGAGGCAATGCCCTCCCCGCCATCGCGAACCAAAAGGCTGGCATGGCCAGCTTGAACCGCTGTCACACGCAAACCTACCGGCGGCTTGCCGTGCTTCAGGGCATTGTTCAGCAAATTCTTGATCGCCTCGCGCAAACTGATCGGATCACCGGTAATCGTCACCGGCTCGTCTGGCAAATCAACCGCAATATCAGCCTCGGAAACGGCACGGATTTCCCGTTCCGCTTCCAGGGCCAAACGCCGCAAATCCAGTTCCTGCGCCACCGCCATATCCGCCCGGTGCGCAATCAGGGCATGGCTTAAAAGCTGATCTGCCAGCCGCCCCAACCCCACGGTACGTTCGTGCAAACGCTGGTGCAAACGGGCCAGAACCTCGGGGTCGGTTTCCTCCAGGGCCAATTGCGATTGCGCCCGTAATGCCGTTATCGGCGTTCGGATCTGGTGGGCGGCATCGGCCACAAAATTCTGCATGGCCTCAATCCGCCGGTCGAGGCGACGCATGAAACGGTTAATCGCCTCTAACAGCACCGCAACTTCGGCAGGCGCAGCAATATCGATGGGGGATAAATCATTTACATCACGTTCAAGGATCGTATGTTCCACCCGGGCCAGCGGGCGCAAGGCAATGCGCATTGCCACCACCACCAGCAACAACAAAACAATCCCGGCGGCGGCAATGGTCAGCACCGCCTGGGCGGTAATGCTGCGCGCGAGCGCCAGCCGTTCGGATGTGGTTTGCGCCACAATGACTTTAACATCGCCCGTCACTGAGCGTTCGGCCAATTGCCGCCGTAATAGATAGGCGCGTACATCCACGCCCTTATAATGGGCATTATAGGTTTGGTCCGCCCCTGCCCCGCGCTTGTCATCCTTAGGCAATGGCAGGTCGCCATAACCGGTCAGGGTTTTGCCATCCGGGCCGATAATGCGATAAAAAACCCGGTCTGCACGAGCCAGCGACAACAGCTCGAAGGCAGAAACCGGCAAATCCACATTGGCATGCCCGTCCGTAACCAGAATACGTTCGGCAATTTGCAAGGCCGCGCCGCGCAACAGCCGGTCAAAGGTCTCATCGGCGGCATCCTGGCCGTATTTATTGGCGGCAAAAATCGTTCCCAACAACACCACCGCCAAAATCACCGCCATTGCCATGCCCAGACGCACGGCAACCGATTGGCGGGGATGGGTTATGGGTGGGGCGGGGGCGGGTCTCATTATGATTTATCAGCCTGTTCACCGGGAACGGCCTGATATCCCAATCCGCGCAGGGTACGAATTTCCAGGCTGGCATCTGCCAGTTTGCGCCGCAGGCGCGCCACATAGACCTCCACCGCATTCAGCCCGGCTTCCCCCGTCAGGCCATATAACCTGGAATAAAGCTCTTCTTTTTGCAAAACACGGTTCAAATTCATCATAAAGGCTTCAAGCAAAATAAATTCACGACGGGTCAGCTCAATATCGGTGTCATTCACACGCACCGAATGATCGGCAAAATTGCAATGCAGGTTGCCCACCGTAATACCGGCCTCATTCGCCCCATGCTTGCGCCGGGTCACAGCACGCGCCCGTGCTTCGAGTTCACGCAAGTCAAACGGTTTGACCAGATAATCGTCAGCACCAAAATCCAGCGCATCGATTTTATCATCCACCTGCAAACGCGCGGTCAGCACCAGCACCGACACCCCGTTTTTGGCCGCCCGCAATTGTTTCAGAAAATCCAGCCCCGAACCATCGGGCAAATTAATATCGAGAATAATCAGGTCATAGGATTCCAGACGCAAAAAGTGGCCGGCATCCTCGATCGTCGCGGCCACCTCGCAGACATGCCCCTGACGCGAGAAATGCGCAAGGATGGCTTCCGCCACATCTTCGGTATCCTCGACAATCAGTATTCTCAAGATGCTGCTCCTGTAATTTTTGCGATGACAGGTTGATGAAAGGTTGAGCCGCTAATCTCCTATACACCGTCGTACCAGCAAGGTGCGACCAGAAACTGGGAGGAATAACCATGAAAAAGATTGCCGCACTTGGTGCAGCAACCATCTTTGCTGCCTTGTCCTTTACATCTTCCGCCTTTGCTTACGAGCCCGAACAGCCCGAATGTATCGCCCCGGCCAATGCCGGCGGTGGCTGGGACTTTACCTGCCGCCAGATCGGCAAGACCCTTTATGACCTTAAAACCATCGCAAGCCCGATGCAGGTTGTGAACCTGGCTGGCGGCGGCGGCGGTGTTGCCTATGCCGAAGTCGTTTCCAAGCGCAATGACGACAATGACCTGATCGTTGCTGCTTCTTCGGCTACCACCACCCGTTTGGCCCAGGGGGCATTCCCCGGTTCGACGATGGATCAGGTGCGCTGGGTTGGTACCATTGGTGCCGATTATGGCGTGATCGCCGTAGCCAAGGATTCGCCGATCAACACCCTGCCGGAACTTTTTGAAAAAGTTAAAGAAAACCCCCGTGGCGTGGCATTTGCCGGTGGGTCGGCTGTGGGTGGCTGGGACCACCTCAAGGTTCTGATCGCGGCCAAGGCGGCTGGCATTTCCGATGCCCGTGCCGTCAAATACATTGCCTTTGAAGGCGGCGGGGAAGCCGTCACCCAGCTTCTGGGGGGGCATGTTCAGGCCTTCACCGGTGACATTTCCGAAGCCAAGGGCTTTGTTGATTCGGGTGATTTGAAAATTCTGGCCGTTCTGGCCGAAGACCGCCTGCCGGGCGACGAATTCAACAAATTCCCGACCGCCAAGGAACAGGGTATTGATGCGATTGGTGCCAACTGGCGTGGTTTTTATGCCCCCAAAGGCATGAGCGATGAAGCTTATGACTATTGGGTCAAAGCCATTCAGGACACCTATGCCAGCGACGAATGGAAACAGGTCATGGCAAATAACGGCCTGATGCCGCTTGCCAAATTTGGCCCGGACTTTGAAAAGTTCGTTGCCGACCAAATCTCCTCTACCCAGGAACTCAGCCGCGAAATCGGTCTGATCAAGTAATTATCCGCCCTTACGGAGCGCCGCATCCTTCTGGTTGCGGCGCTCTCGTCATTTTGGAGACGTGCCATGAGTGACAGAGTTCTGGGCGTTGCATGCCTGTTGCTTTCTGCATTCTATATTTTCATGGCGACCCAGATTCAAACCAGCTTCATCACGGACTATCTGGGCCCGAAATTTTTCCCGATTCTGATTGCCAGCCTGCTGGCAATTGCCGCCATTTTCCCGATTATCAAGCCGGATCCCGACCCGGACTGGCCCGGAATCGGACGTTTGGTGGAAATAGTATTCGCCGTTGCCGTTATGGTGGCCTACACCTATGCCCTGCCCGTGGCCGGTTTCGTTGTTTCAACCGCCATTACCGCCGGTATTCTAAGCTGGCGTCTGGGGGCAAAACCCGTCGCCGCCGCCACTGCCGGTGTATCCATTTCCGTAGGCATTTACGTCGTATTCCACCTTATTCTTCAACTCTCGCTGGCCCGCGGGCCCTGGGGGTTCTGACATGGAAGTATTCTCACAACTCGCCGACGGCTTTGCCGTTGCGCTGACCTTCCAGAATCTGGCGCTTGCCCTGGTTGGCTGTTTCCTCGGCACCATCATTGGTGCGCTGCCCGGTCTTGGCCCGTCCAACGGTGTTGCCATCCTTATTCCCGTGGCCTTCACGCTGGGCCTGCCCGCCACCCCGGCGCTGATCCTGCTGACCTCGGTTTATTACGGGGCGATGTATGGCGGGCGTATTTCCTCGATCCTGCTCAATATTCCCGGTGATGAACCGGCCCTGATGACCACGCTGGACGGCTATCCGATGGCGAAAAAGGGTCAGGCGGGTGAAGCCCTGGCCCTGTCGGGTATTGCTTCGTTCGTTGGTGCCTTCTTTGCCACCTGGGGTCTGGTTTTTCTGGCACCGCAGCTGGTCAAGGTTGCCCTGCTGTTTGGTCCGGCCGAATATTTTGCCCTGTTCTCGCTAGCCTTTGCCACACTGGGCGGCATTGCCTCGCAAAATCAGGCCAAGGCAGTCATTGCCGCCATGATCGGCCTGGGCATTGCAATGGTTGGCGTGGACCACCAGACCGGTGTGCCGCGCATGACATTTGGCAATATCCACCTTTATGAAGGCATCGACTTCCTGGTGGCGATTGTCGGTCTGTTTGCGATTTCCGAAGTCCTGCTGTTCCTGGAACACAAGGCCGGTGCCGCCCCCAGCGAAGCCAACCAGAAACTGGCCCGTGTCACGGCACCGTTCTGGATGCTGAAAAAGACCGCCGGCACAATGGGCCGCAGCACCATTATCGGCTTTTTGGCTGGTGTTTTGCCCGGTGCAGGCGCATCGCTGGGTTCGTTTGTGTCCTACACCATCGAAAAAAAGATCAGCGATAAAAAAGGCACCTTTGGTACCGGCGATCCGCGCGGGGTGGCCGCACCGGAGGCCGGTAACAACGCCGCGGCTGGTGGCGCACTGGTACCGATGCTGGCCCTGGGTGTGCCCGGTTCGGGGACCACGGCGGTTTTGCTGGCAATGCTGATGGCACTTAACATCACGCCCGGCCCGCTTTTGTTTACCCAGCGTCCCGATGTGGTCTGGGGCCTGATTGCCGCCCTGTTTATCGGCAATATCATGCTGCTGTGCCTGAACATTCCGCTGGTCGGCCTGTTCGTGCGTGTGCTGCGGGTTCCCAGCAAATATCTGATGCCTGCCGTCACCATGATTTCCTTTGTCGGCATTTACGGCATTTCGGGTTCGACCTTTGATTTGCTGATGATGATCATTTTTGGTGTTGTCGGTTATGTGCTGCGCAAGCTCAATATCCCGACGGTGCCGATCATTTTGGGCATTTTGCTGGGCAACGAAATGGAAAAGAACCTGCGTCGCGCGCTGGAAATTTCCAATGGGGATGTCAACATTCTGTGGGGATCGCCCTTGACGATTGGCATCTGGGTTCTGGCGATTGCCGGTTTCATCGCGCCCTTCGTGGTCGGCCGCTTCCTGCGGCCGAAAAAAGACCCGACCGTCGCCCCCTAAACATCTCATCAAAGGCCGGGATCACCACAATGATCCCGGCCTTTTTTTATCTACAATCCTGGAAAATTGATTTATTTGATTTAAATAATCGCGCCACCCCAGCAATAGACAGGTAGAACATGGCCCTGCCATCCGGTTTGAACAGTTTTTTTTCAGGTCTGACACCGCGTTTTTTCCGCCTGCTGTTTACCGCCCTTTTTGTCGGTTTGCTGGGCGGGCTTATTGCCGATTACATCGCGATGCCGCTGGCCTGGATGATGGGACCAATGCTGGCAACCTTCGTTCTCGCCCTGTTGCGCCTGCCAATGGCGGTGCCAATGAAATTTCGCGCCGTTATTCTGGGTGTCATCGGGGTATTTTTGGGTGGCTCCTTTACCCCCGATACCTTTGACCATGCGGCGCGCTGGCCTGCCAGCATGGTTGCCGTTTTGCTGTATGTGCCCGTGATTACCGCCATCATTACCTGGTTTTACATCAAAGTGGCCCGTCTGGACCCGGCCACAGCCCTTTTTTCCGCAACACCGGGCGGCTTGACGCCAATGGTGGTTTTGGGGGCGGCTGCTGGCGGGAATGAACAGGAAATCGCCCTGACACAGGGCCTGCGTGTTTTACTGCTGGTCATGTCCGCCCCCATGATTGTGCTGATCATGACGGGTGTGGTTGCCAACAGCCACGGCGAAGGCCACACCACCATCATGACCCTGAATGAAGGATTGCTAACAGCGGCGTGCGCCCTTGCCACGGTGGTGCTGTTTCGCCGCCTGCGCATTCCGGCCGCCGAAATGACCGGCGCCATGCTGGCCAGTGCCAGCCTGCATGTCAGCGGCATTGTGGTCGGCAATTTGCCCGAATGGCTTTTGGCAGGCAGTTTGCTTATTTTGGGTGCCGCCATTGGCAGCCGCTTTGCCGGGGTCAAACTGGCGTTTCTGATCCGGCTGTCGGGCTATGCCATATTGGCAACCATCGTTATTGTCGGCTTTACCGGCGTGGTGGCCTATGGCGTTTCGGTGTGGCTCGACCTGAATTTTATGGCGGTGTTGCTGGCCTTTGCGCCGGGCGGGGTGGCGGAAATGTCGCTCATTGCGCTCGCCCTTAATATCGAACCCAGCTTTGTCGCCTTTCATCATATCGTTCGCATTTTTGAAATCGTGCTGCTGGCACCGATGCTGGCAAAATGGTTGCAAAAACGGCATCTGCGTAAATTGCAAGGCTGACAGCCACAAACCCGCTGCCCATTCTGTCACCACATCGCGCCAGCAGCACCGCTAACCCAACGGCTACCGGCCCATTGTTACGGCCATTGGCCCAACAACCGTTTGCACCATGCGCACCGATATGCTGGCAAAACCGGCGGCGCGCATGGCCTGTGCAATCTGGTCTTTGTCAAACGACGCATCATTGCCCTTCATCGCCGGGATCAACCGCCCGACAATATGGGGTTCGGGCAAGGTGCGTTCGTGGCACAGTTCCTCGTGAAAGCTGACAAACACGCCCCCCGGGGCCAGGGACTGGCGGCACCGGCGTAACACCGCCGTCAGATCGCGGGCATAATAAAGGGTCATCGATGCCCAAATCACATCCTGATTTTCCGGCAGATCAACATGATTAAAATCCCCTGCCATCACGGTAATCCGGTCCCGGGCCGGGAAATCCGCCAATTGTTCCTGCGTCATCCGTTGGGCAAGGGGCGGTAAATCAATGATGGTGGCCCGTCGTGCCGGGTGTGAGGCGACAATTTTTTGCGCCAAAATGGATGACCCAGCCCCGATATCCAGAAAATGCCGGGCCGTTTCCCATTCCGGCAATTCACACAGGCAGGCAAACATCTGCTCTCCGGCGACAGAGCGATGAAAGGCAAACAGGCTTTTGGCCGCCCCATCCCAGTGTTCTGCACGGTTCATATCAAGCGGGGCAGATGTTTCGCCCCCCTTCAATAGCAGCTCCAGGTCATCATGCCGGGTTTTCGCGAGATGAAGGATCAGGTCACCCATCGATTTTTCACCATCGCTTTGTAAAAAAGCACCATATCCGGCCCGGTTCACAAACAGGCCCTGCTGTTTTTCAATCAACCCCATCGCACACAGGGCATTAAGGTACAATTCGCAACGCACCGCATCAAACCCCAGCCTTGTTGCAACATCCTGCGCCGTTATTGGCGTTGCCAAATGGTCAAAAATACGCTGCGAAAAGGCAATTTTGACAATTTGCCAGCGTATCGGGGCCTGAACCAGATCAACCAGCATCGCTGGCAGCAGGTTATCGTGCTTTTCCATCGCCAAATTTACCATTTTACCCGCCAGTTCACCCCGATTGTGCGGGCCTGCCCATCTTCCACAACCATGCCCGACATCGTTGCCGTCGCCCGGCGATAGATTTCCTGATCAAAAATATTTGCCATCCAGATCGAAATTTCCGACCGCCCGAGGCGATAGCCGATTTCCGCATCGGTAATGGCATAGGCATCCTGCCGGGCGGTATTCTGACTGTTAAAATAATATGGGCCCGACCCGTTAAGCCCGGCCTGCCCAAACCAGCCCTCATCGGCATCCTGCCGATAAGACAAACCCACCGCATAGGTATAGTGCGCCGCCATTGGCAACCGGTTGCCCGACAGGTCCTGTGTTGCCCCCGTTGCGGTTGTCACCCGGTAGGATGTTGCTTCGCTATACTGCAACCCAAAGGAACCATAAACCGACCAGTCTTCGGTCACGCGCGCATCGGCACTGGCTTCCAGCCCGTAAATTTCGGCTTCGCCCGCATTGGAAACCTTCTGATTGCCGCCAACCACAAAATCAACAATCTGCATGTCGGTGACTTTGGTGTGAAACATCGACAAACCGGTGGTTAGGCGGCCATCCAGTGCCGAGAATTTCACACCGGTTTCCGCCGTCCAGCTATATTCGGGGTCATAGGTGAAACCGGCAACATCAGTTGATTGCGCATAATTATAGCCGCCGGGCAAATATCCCCGCGCATAAGAGGCATAGGCCATCACACCATCGGCGACATCATAAGACACCGAAACTTTAGGCAATAAGGTTGTGGTGGTGTTTTGTGCCGCATAATAGGCCTGACTGCCCGTACCGCTGTCATAATGCTGCGATCCATCCTGGCTGATACGTTCAAGACGTGCCCCACCGCCAAGCCGCACTTTCTCCGTTACATTGACTTCAACCTGACCAAACGCCGCGACCCCGGTTTGTTCAATATCGGTCAGGCGGGTTGTGCGCGGGGTGGAAAACCGGAAATCGGTATTGGACCATTCATAAAAACCATACAAACCGGCCAGCCAGCGCCAATCGGCATCCGGCTGATCGGATGACAGGCGCAACTCCTGGGACAAAGCATCGTTTTGATTGGAAAACTGCGAGGGCAAAGCCGGCAGCGTCCAGGCATCAAGATCCATTTGAAAATCACGGTCATAATGGGTCCAGCCAGAAACGCTTGTCAGTTTCAACCCCTCAAACTCATGATCCACCCGCAGGGACTGAACGGCGGTTAAGCTGTCATCGTAACTTGTTGAATTATAGTTGGTCACAAAGCGGTCGGTCGCCCGTGCCCCTTCGACATAGCGAAGGCGCTGCTTGCCAAGGTTCTGACGGTCTATCACGCTTTTTAGCGTTATTTCCGTTTCATCACCTGCCCATATATCCAGCCCGGCAGAGCTGGTAAAATTATGGTCATTGCCGCCCTTTTTGCTGTCATCATACTGGTTGTAATAAACGCCATCCGTTGTTTCACCCCGCACGGCAAAACTTGCAGCCGCCTTTTGCGGCACAAGCACACCTGAAACCCTGGCATTGGCAACATAGCCCGGCGTCCAGTTTCGCGCCCCGTCTTCAAAATAGGTTTCCAGGCCAATTTCCGCACTGTTTGACCAATCCGGCGTGGCGGTAGAAACCTTAATCGCACCCGCTTCGGTATTGCGACCATAAAGGGTTCCCTGCGGGCCCTTCAGGATTTCCATGCTGTCGGCATCAAATAAACGCGGCGCCTGCATCGCCCCATGCGGCAGGGCGACATCATTCACAAAATACCCGACCGGGTCCTGCATGGATGTATCCGTGGCAGTCATGCCACGGATCACCACGCGCTTTAAAATGGTGCTTTGTTCAATCTGAACATTGGGCACCTTTTTCGCAATCACGGCCAAATCATCCACCGCCGGCCTGTCCAGGGCCGATTTTTCGATGACCGAAACACTGCCCGGCACACGATCTTGCGTTTCCTGCCAGCGTCGCGCATCAATCAATACCGGCTCGGTTTGAAAAACAGGCAATGCCTGATCATTTGCCGTTTTCGACTGTGGCTGAGAAACCTCCTGTGCATGGGCCACAACATTCCCCAAACAGACAGCCATGACGGAGACAGTGGCCCCAAGGCCCCTTTTCCCGATACGCATCCTTTGTCACCTTTTCCAAATTAATCCGAGCAAAAGGCTTAGGACGTGTTGGCAAAAGCCGCGATCAAATGCCGAACAGGGAGCTATCAAACTGCGAACACATATTTACGGCGCAAAAACAGCGAGATGCCCAAAATCACCAGCAACAGAACCACATTCAGCATGTAAGGCGCGATCTGGGAAATCTGATACAGAGCCGCCCCGGCAACCGACCCGGTTGCCATGCCAATGCCTTGGGCAATGGCATTAATGCCGGCCCCACGAGCCTGCGCGTCGGGCCCCACAGCAAGACTTAACAGAGCCAGATTTCCCGGCACCAGCAAACCAAGCGAAACGCCCAGCAAAATCATGGAGAATGTCAGAAACATTAGGGTTGGCGCCATCGTCGCCCCCATCATGGCCAATGCGGCAAGTAATGCGCCGGTTTGTAACAGGGTCATGGGATGGCATCGTAAAAAGCGCACGCCCACCCCCTGGCTGATCACCATGCCCGCCAAAGACAGCATCATCATTCTGCCGCTTTGCTGCATGGCCTGTTGGGCGGAAAAGCCAAAAACATCCTGCAACCGCAAGGGTGTTACCTGATACAAAAGCCCATAAACCGACAGGCCACACACCGTAACCGCCAGAAACGGCAGCAAACTGCAAAAACCATTCGCCAGCCCTTCAGAAGAAAACAAGGGTTTCGCCCGGTACGGGCCTGTTTTACGTTCATCATCATGCAGGGTTAAAAACACCCCCAACATGGCTGACAAAATCAAGACCGCGATCAATGTGAGGGCCGGGAATAGTGCCGTCGCACTCATTTGCCAGGCAATAACACCGCCCAGAATGGAGCCCAGACCAAAGGCCATTCCCATCAGGGCCATCGCGCCCGCCCGTTGATCGGGGCAGGAATGATCGGCAAGCCAGGCTTGTGCCGCTGGCATAAGCCCGCCACCAAAACCCACCTGAACAAGCCGGGCGCACAGCAAAACAGCAAACAAAATACCGGAATGATCAAACACCGCACGGTTATGAATGATCCCGCCTAAAAGCAGCAAAAAACCGGCGGCCGTCATCAAAGCAAGCAACAAAACCGGGCGACGCCCTTTTCTGTCACTAAAACCGCCCCAAAACGGGCCGGACAGTGCCAGCAACAAAGCAGACACTCCGATTAAAAGGCCGGTCTGTACATCACCAAACCCCAACAACCGCCCCAGGGTTGGCATGACAATTAGAATGAACGAATGCCCGGTCGCATTGACAACCAGCGCCCAAACCAAAAATATCCTGGCAATACGGTGTGTGGTCCCAAACCTTTTTGAGCGGCCAATATCCTGATCCATCTGATCCCTTCCCATGTTCCGTAACAACGCGTGTGATCTCGTCTGTTAGAAAGGGATCTGATTAGGCGCTATCACCGGGCGAACATCGCGCATCATTTGGCGAATGTCACATATCAGGGCATTGACGGAATTGCTGTGGTGTTTGTCCAAAGCGGGCGCGAAAACAACTGCCAAAATGGCTGGAACTGCTAAAGCCACAAAAATAGGCAATATCGGTAATGCTTTGATGATCCCGGCCCAGCAAAATGCGCGCCTGTTCAAGGCGATAGTCACGCAACCAGGCAAAAACCGTTGTCCCGTAAGCCTTGCGAAAACAGCGATTAAGCCGGGTATGGGTAAATCCCGTCGCCCGGGCCAGGGTTTCAAGATCGGGCGGGCAGGACAGATCCTTGATCAACAAATCGCGGGTCTGGGCAATCGCGCGTTTTTCTTCTGGCGAAAGGGCATTGGAAGTCCCAAGATCCGGTGTTGGTGTTTTTTGCAAACACTCCACCAGCAAGGTCAGCGCGGCACTTTCGGCTGCCAGGCGGTCCAGCCCCGTTACCAGCGGATTACCCAGCAAATCACGCAGCACATTTGGCATATCCAAATTCGCCGTTAACCGCAGGGCATGACCATCGGATGTAACGGGCTGCAAACGGCTGTCGTTAATTTCCTCAAACACAGCGGCAAATCGGGGACCACTGAATTTGAGGGCCACCATCTGGCATTCCTGACCCGCTGGCGTATGACGGCACATGGCCTGGTCATCGGGCCGATAAAGCCATATGTCACCCGGTCGCACCAAAGACGATGGAGAACGACGCCCGAAGGAAAAATTGCTGTGTCCCCTCAGGCCAAAGCCCAATATGGCAACAGGCGCGTCATGATCGACGCAGGATCGGAAATCCTGTTTCAGGGAACATTCGCTTTTGGTGATCGAAATTCCCGGCGCGACATTTCCCGTCACGAAACGCGGGCTGCCGTAATGGACAGGAAGCTGATTTTCCTGCCACCCCTGCTTTGCCATAAAACCGGATAAACGGCCTGAATCGACCTCCAGAACACCCGCAGACATGTCATGCGCCACAAGAGACAGCGTCATCTGACCAACCTTCTTAACACATACAATCCCTTTGGTGATTGTATGGCATTAAGAGTGATAATGATACTCATTAATAATGAAGGTCATAAACACGCATGAAAATGCCGAGCAGGCAAACGCGCGAAGGCCTTTCAGCCCCCCCCTCGATCAGGCCATTTTACGTTCGACACCTTTATAAAACACGGCCTTGCAGGGATTGCCGCCAATGGCATAGGAAAGTTCCGCAGGGCTATCGATGTCCCACACCACAAAATCGGCAACCTTGCCGGTTTCAAGGGTTCCGTGCGTCTCACCGCGTCCCAGCGCCCGCGCGCCATTGCGGGTAATACCCGCCAGGGCTTCTTCGGGCGTCATGCGAAACAGGGTGCAGGCCATATTTGCCATTAGCAGCAAGGACAAGGCTGGGGACGTGCCCGGGTTGCTGTCGGTTGCAAGGGCGATATTGACACCATGCTGACGCAACAGGTCAATCGGTGGCAATTTGGTCTCGCGCAGGCAATAAAAGGCACCGGGCAGCAACACCGCCGTTACCCCAGCCTTTGCCATCGCAATCACGCCGTCTTCCGCCAAATATTCCAAGTGGTCGGTTGAAAGTGCCTTGTAATCAGCAGCCAGAATACTGCCTTTCTGGTCACTTAACTGTTCTGCATGCAGTTTGACCGGCAGATTCAGCTTGCGTGCGGCCTCAAACACACGGCGGGTTTGTGCGGTGTTAAAGGCGATATTTTCACAAAACGCATCAACCGCATCGGCCAACCCTTCGGCGGCGATGGCGGGCAGCATTTCCGAACATACGAGGTCAATATAACCATCGGCATCGTCGGCATATTCCGGTGGCAGGGCATGGGCGCCGAGGAATGTCGTAACGACATCAATCTCATTTTCCCGGCCCAGGCGACGGGCCGCGCGCAGCATTTTGGCTTCGTCTTCGGTCCGCAGTCCGTAACCGGATTTTATTTCGATGGTGGTGACACCTTCACGCAGCAAATTGTCCAGCCGCTTTTGCGCCTTTGCCACCAGTTCATCCTCGCTGGCCGCGCGCGTCGCCGTGACCGAGGACCGGATACCACCCCCGGCCCGGGCAATTTCCTCGTAACTCACACCATTCAACCGTTTTTCAAATTCATCGGCACGGTTGCCGCCATAAACCAGGTGGGTATGGCAATCAACCAGACCGGGTGTGACCCACGCCCCATCAAGGTCACTCACCTGACGGGCCAGTTTCGCGGGCTCGGCTGGCAAACCCTCCATCGCGCCAATCCAGGCAATTTTACCATCCTGTATGGCAATGGCCCCGTTTTTCAGGGTGCCATAGGGCTGGTCAATCGCCGGGTTCATCGTGGCGAATTGACCGTTGATCCAGATATGATCCCACATGGTTGTATCCCTGTCTTGGCAGTTTATATGTATATACATAATGATGCGCCATTCACGCTAAAACGTCAATGGCGCAGTCATTCAGATTGTCATACGAGCCCGGCCTGCCCTGGCAAACCGGCACATAAGATTAATCAGGCAAAGCTGGGCAAAAGGTCATCAACATAACCATGAATGGCCGATGATTTCAAAAGGGCCTTTACCGCTGCAATATCCGGGGCGAAATAGCGGTCCCGGTCATAAAAGGCTGCAACCTCGCGAACCGAAGCAATCACCTTTTCCAGCGCGTCGCTCGACGTCATCGGGCGGCGAAATTCAATCGCCTGGCAGGCGGCCAGCATTTCGATTGCCAGAATACCATTCACGTTATCGGCAATATCGCCCAGACGACGCCCGGCAAAGGTTGCCATTGAAACATGGTCTTCCTGATTGGCCGATGTTGGCAAACTGTCGATCGAGGCCGGGTGGGCCAGCGTTTTGTTCTCCGATGCCAGGGCGGCTGCCGTGACCTGGGCAATCATGAAGCCCGAATTCAACCCGCCATTTTCCACCAGGAAGGCCGGTAAATCGACCATTGCCGGGTCAATCAAAAGCGCAATGCGCCGTTCGGAAATCGCCCCAATTTCCGATGCGGCAATTGCCAGAATATCGGCGGCAAAGGCGACCGGTTCGGCATGGAAATTCCCGCCCGACAGAATATCGCCCTGATCGGGAAAAATAAGCGGGTTATCGGTCACGGCATTGGCTTCGCGTTCCAGAATGACGGCTGCATGGTGGATCTGATCCAGGCACGCCCCCATCACCTGGGGCTGACAGCGCAGCGAATAGGGGTCCTGCACCCGTTCACAATCAACATGGGATCGGCGAATTTCGGAATCGGCCAGCAATTCGCGATATTTGGCCGCGACCGCAATTTGGCCCGGCTGGCGGCGCAGTTTGTGGATACGGTCATCAAACGGCGTATCGCTGCCCTTGGCGGCATCCACCGACACCGAACCGGCCAAAACGGCAGCGGCAAAATTATCCTCGATGGCAAACAGGCCGGAAAGGGTTAGCGCGGTTGAAACCTGGGTGCCGTTCAACAGGGCCAGGCCCTCTTTCGGGGCCAGGGTGACACCCTCTATTCCGGCCTTTGCCAGGCCCGCCATTGCGGAAATGATCTGTCCCTCATGGCGCACGTCGCCTTCGCCAATCAACGCCAGGCTCATATGCGCCAGCGGTGCCAAGTCGCCCGATGCCCCGACCGATCCCTTTGCCGGGATCAGCGGATAAATACCGTTGTTAAACAAGGCGATCAGCGCATCAATCACCAGCGGACGCACGCCCGAATGACCTGCGGCAAGGCTTGTGACCTTGAGCGCCAGAATCAGCCGCACAACCGCATCAGGCAGTGCATCGCCCGTACCCGTGCAGTGCGACAGCACCAAATTGCGCTGCAAATCGCGCAGGCTGTCTTCATCAATGCGGGTTTTTGCCATCAGGCCAAAGCCGGTATTAATCCCATAAACGCTTTTGCCGCGTTTCAGCACCTCTTCCACAGTGCCCGCGGCAATGGCAACCCGTTCGCGGCAGGCATCGTCAATATCGATCTGCACATTGCCAGCGGCAATTTTGCGCAATTGGGCCAGTGTCAGTTCGCCCGGTACAAGCTTGATCGTTTCCATGATTATTTCACCATCGGCAGGTTAAGGCCCTGTTTGCGGGCACCGTCAATTGTAATGTCTTCGCCAGCATCAGCAGAGCAACACCCCGCGCGGTTTCGGGTCATGGGCCGTTTTTGATGCAATATGTATATACAAATTTATAAATCGACTTTTGTCAAGCGGGCAAAGGAAAAGGATTTCCTGTTCTACACGGCGGATTATTGCGATATTTTTGACAGTTCAGGGCCGAACAGGTACATAAAAACATCTATACATTTAACAAAATCAAGGTTAGCTGTTACAGCCGGTTGCCGCTTTGGCAACGGTACAAAACCAGACATGACGAAAAAGGCCCGTTCCTTGACCCAGGATTTGCCCGCAACACTGCCCGCTACCAGCCTGACCCTTGATGGCAAGGGTCCGCTTTATGACCAGATCAAGCGGGTGCTGGCGCGCAATGTCATTTCCGGGTACTGGCTTGCCGGGCAGCAGATCCCGACCGAAATGGAACTGGTGGCGGTTTTTCAGGCATCCCGCATGACGGTCAACCGCGCGCTCCGCGAACTGGTGGCCGAAGGGGTATTAACCCGCACACGCGGGGCGGGCACCTATGTTGCCGATCGCAAGGCACAATCACCGATTTTGGAAATCCGGGCGATAGAGCGCGATATTCTGGCACGCGGCCATCGCCATGATTGCGACATCATCACATTTGAAACGGTTGAAGCCGATGCCAGCCTTGCCACCCAGTTTGGGTTAACATCCGGCGCGATGCTCAGTCATTTTATCTGCCTGCATCGCGAAGAAGGGCTGCCCGTCCAGATCGAGGATCGCTGGGTGAACCTGGCCGCTGCCCCGGCCTTTGCCCGCCAGGACTTTCGCGATATTACGGCGGCGGCCTGGCTTTTGGAAAATGCGCCTTATTCCGACGCCCAGCACCTGATTGAGGCCATTGCCGCCGATAACATCACCGCCAAACGGCTTGATATTGCCTATGGCGCCCCCTGTCTGGTGTTGCACCGGCGCACCTGGTTTCACGGCACGCCTATTACGGTGGCAAAATTCATTCATCCCGGCGAAAGCTATCAACTGGGCGGGCATTTTGCCCCCAGCCACCCCAGTGATGGTTAAGAAACAGCGAACCAACGGCTTTGCCTAAAGAACACTGCCAAACACAGACAGAGAGTTGTCGACCAGAATGTCCTGATATATTGCTTAAGCGCACTAAGCTCCCTAAAGCCCCTTACGCGACAAAACGGATATTTCATGCCTGATAAAACTGCACAATCCGGCAAAGAACTGCCGCAGACAAAAGAGCATGAACACAATACGTCCTTTGCAACGCAGAACATACCCGCCCCCGGCACAGGCAATGGCTTCATGAGGCAGCTCGTCGCATTTTTATATCGTTATCGTTTTTTGTGTTTGATGTTATGGGCGCTGGCAATGGTCGCGATTGGCTATGCCGGGATAGAACGCCGCTTTGCCGTGACGGATAAACACAATCTCGATAAATTTGTTCATGTCGGCGTGTTTGCCGCCATGGCGTTTTGGCCGATCATGGTTTGCGGCTGGCGAAAAACCGGTCTTTTTTTCGCGCTGCTGGTTATTTTAGGTGCCCCAGGCCTGGAACTGATGCAGGCCCATTTTGGCAATGGCCGCATTGCCTCCCTTGCGGATATGACAGCCAGCCTGAGCGGTGCCGCCGCCGGAATGGTATTGGCAGCCCTGGTGCGCCGAACAGGCTAACGCCTCACAAAGACAGAACGTCAATCCTGACGCAGCAGCCAGACTCGCAACCAGCGGGTGACAAAGACGTGAAAATTTTCTGACGCAACATAATCCGGCAGAATTTATATCGTTCAAAATCTCTATATCATTTCAAATACTTACCAAAAATATCGGCAAATCAAACAGATCATGCTCATTTGAATGACATGATAGCCGAGATTTTGCTATTCTTTTGGACAGTTCCATTTCTCTTGTCAGCTTGCTAGGCAAAGCGTTAACAGAGTTATACGTTTGACCAGTTTCGGGACACTGGTGCAAAGGGTGAATACTGCTTTTGGCAGCAGACAGATCGTGCAAAACGCTTAACAGGCTTACAGGGACGAGGGCTGGCAGATTGCGGGGTGCAACTTGCCAGATTTTAACAGGGGGAATGCTGGGTGTTAACACACGGCAGAAATCAGGCAATTTTACGCGACCTTTTTGCGCTGGGCGATGTGCTCGTGCTGCTGGTGGGCGCGGTTATTGCCTCGCTGCTGCGGTTTGATACCTTTTTCCCGACCGACGATTTTCTGGTTCCGACCTTTATGGCGCCTTTGCTGTATCTCATGATCATGATCATGATCCGCGGCTATCAGACACTCAACCCCGAAACCATGCAGATCGGCCTGTTCCGGTTACTTACCGCACAATTGGGCACCTATGCGCTGATGCTGGTTTTTGCCTATTTTGCCAAAGTATCAGAGGATTTCTCCCGTCTCTGGACCGGCTATTCGCTTTTGGCCGGTACCGCCCTTTTGATCGCACTTCGGATCGGCGTGTTTGTCTGGCTGCGGCGCAAGGGCACGGCGGGTCATTTTCGCCCGCGTGTGGCGCTCATTTGCAGTGCGCCGGAACCGCTGATTATTTCGCAATTGCGCGCCCGGGCCGAAAGCCACAGCTTTAATATTATTCAAAGTCATCGCATTGTGCCGGGCATCTCGGGCCCACAGGCCAGCGAAAGCCTGCGGGATGCCCTGCATGGCATGCGCGTCGCCCAGCCCGATATTGTGGTAATGGCGGTAAATTCCAGCGATAAAATCCGCTATGCCGATATTCTCGACGATGTCGGGGCCATTTCATCGGATCTGGTGGAAATTTCCGATTTGAATGAAGGCCAGGCCGGGGACGTGGCCAGCGAATGGATTATTCTCGCTGGCCTGCCGTTTTTACGTCGGGCGATGCGGCCCTTTGGCGCACGCGGATGGTGGGTGAAGCGGCTGGAGGATATTGTGCTGGGTACGGCCGCACTGGTCATTCTGTCCCCCCTCATGCTAACCATTGCGATTGCCGTCAAGGCGACCAGCCGGGGGCCGGTATTATTTGCGCAGTTGCGCCACGGCTTTAATGGCGAGACAATCCGGGTGATGAAATTTCGCTCCATGTATGTGGATAAAATGACCGATACACCGGAAAAAGTGCAACAGGCGCGGCGCAACGACCCGCGCATTACGCCGCTGGGCGCGTTCCTGCGCAAAACCAGCCTGGACGAGCTGCCACAGCTTTTTAACGTGCTGCGCGGCGATATGTCGCTGGTCGGCCCGCGCCCGCATGCCACGGCCCACAACGAGCTTTACCGCACCCGCATCGACGGCTACTTCGCCCGCCACCGTGTAAAACCCGGCATCACCGGCTGGGCCCAGGTCAATGGCTGGCGCGGCGAAACCGACACCGACGAAAAAATGCGCCAGCGCGTACTGCACGATATGTATTACATCCAGAACTGGTCCCCGTGGCTGGATATGCGAATTATGTTTTTAACCTTGGTAAATGGGTTTGTGCATCGAAATGCGTATTAATAATAAAAATAATCTTAGCAAGATAAAATGACCCAAAAAGTACTGACCGTATTTGGCACTCGCCCGGAGGCAATTAAAATGGCGCCACTGGTACAAGCGCTGGCAGTTGATTCGCGCTTTAACGCCAGGGTTTGTGTTACAGCGCAACATCGTGACATGCTTGATCACGTATTACATCTGTTTGACATCACGCCAGACTATGACCTCAACATCATGAAACCGGGACAAAGCCTTAACGATATAACCACTGCGATCTTGCTTGGCATAAAACCCGTACTCGAAACCTTCAAGCCGGATCTCGTGTTGGTCCATGGTGACACGACGACCACTTTTGCGGCCTCGCTTGCGGCATATTATCAACAAATTTCGGTGGGCCACGTTGAAGCAGGATTGCGAACGGGCAATATTTACGCACCTTGGCCGGAAGAAGCCAATCGCAAACTGACAAGTGCCGTCACCCGCCATCATTTTGCCCCCACAGCAACTGCCAAAGCAAACCTGCTAGCAGAAAATATTCCCGACCAACATATTCACGTAACAGGTAATACGGTTATTGATGCGTTGCTTTGGGTTCGCAACAAAATTGACCGGGATGCGGCGTTAAAAGCCCAACTGGCGACCCAATATCCAATGATCGACCCGGCAAAAAAACTGGTCCTGGTTACTGGCCATCGCCGGGAAAGTTTTGGCGAGGGCTTTGAACACATTTGCAATGCCTTAAAGGATATTGCCAAACAACACACCGATTGTCAGATCATTTATCCGGTTCATCTCAATCCAAATGTGCAGGAACCAGTTAATCGTCTGCTTAAAGCAGTGGGAAACATTCATCTAATCCCGCCACAGGGTTATTTACCATTTGTTTATCTGATGACCCAGGCCACCCTGATACTAACAGATTCTGGCGGTGTACAGGAAGAAGCCCCCTCATTAGGCAAACCCGTACTTGTTATGCGGGAAACAACAGAAAGACCGGAGGCCGTGGCAGCCGGAACCGTTAAATTGGTAGGAACGGACGCAAATACCATTACGACAGAAGTAAATAACCTGCTGACAGACGAAAATGCCTATCGACACATGACGCTGGCACATAATCCATACGGAGACGGCAAGGCTTGCCAACGCATCCTTACTTCACTGCGTTAACGAACCAGGTACGCGCGTAAGCTCCAATCGCAAGGAAGAACTATGCAATTCAATACCGTATCCGTAATTGGCCTTGGCTATATCGGGCTACCCACGGCCGCTGTATTTGCATCACGCAAAATCAGGGTGATTGGCGTCGACGTAAACCAGAACGCGGTCGATACCATCAATCGTGGTGAAATTCATATTGTGGAACCTGACCTTGATATGGTTGTGCATGCAGCCGTAACCGAAGGTTACCTGCGCGCCACCACGTTGCCAGAACCCGCTGATGCTTTTTTAATCGCCGTGCCAACCCCTTTTAAGGGAGATAATCATGAGCCGGATTTATCCTATATAGAGGCCGCCACCAAAGCAATTGCACCAGTCCTTATGCCCGGAAATCTTGTTATTCTCGAATCAACCTCGCCCGTCGGTACAACCGAGAAAATTGCGCAATGGCTCGCAGAAGCGCGACCAGATTTGACCTTTCCACAAAGCCAGGGTGAAAATTCGGATATTCGCATCGCCCATTGCCCGGAACGGGTATTACCCGGTCAGGTTCTGCATGAACTGGTCAGGAATGATCGTGTTGTGGGCGGCATGACACCAAAATGCTCTGCTTTGGCATGTGCGCTATATAAAACTTTCGTGCAGGGCGAATGTGTCGTCACCAATGCCCGTACCGCCGAAATGGCCAAACTAACCGAAAACAGCTTTCGCGACGTGAACATTGCCTTTGCCAACGAGCTATCGATGATCTGCGACAAACTCGACATTAATGTCTGGGAGTTGATCTCGCTTGCCAATCGTCATCCACGTGTCAACATTCTTCAGCCCGGACCCGGCGTCGGCGGGCATTGTATCGCAGTAGATCCTTGGTTCATAGTACATAGCGCACCAAGTGAGAGTAAATTAATTGAGACGGCAAGGAGAGTAAACGACGGAAAAAAAGAGTGGGTCTCAAAAGACATAATACGAACAATTAAAGTTTATTTAAAAACAAAAAAAATAAATGACCATAAGAAAATAACAATATCATTTCTCGGAATAACATTTAAACCGAACATAGACGACCTCAGAGAAAGCCCCCCTTTGGAAATAATAAAAAAAGTATCAGAAAATTTTGACGGCACAATAAAAGTTGTGGATCCTAATATTTCAAATGAAAAAAATCCATTCAACACATCAACCCTAACAGACGCAATAAAAAATTCAGATATAATAATTGAACTAGTTAACCACAGGGAGTTCTCTGAAATAATTACAAAACCTCAAACAAAATTCAAATCATATTGCCGGCACATAAATAAAATAAATGAAAAAAAATGATAAATATAAAAAAAATCACAGCGCCACTTCTATTTCTGCTTTTCTTCTCGGCGCAAGTACTTTTGTCTCAAATAAAAAACGAAATATCTTGGGGGTACTACGCCACAGATATAACAAAATATTATGGTATATTTTTCATATTCATCACATCATTAATAACAGGATACTACATATCACCTAACATTACAAAAAAAATACCTGCAGATCATCATGAAAGTATATCTTTTTCACGACTGTACTTCCTTGTCGTCTTTAGTCTGCTGTTCATTTTTTTAAAAATATATATCCTTGGCGATATCCCATTAACAAGTAACAACCCTTTAATTAGATCAATTGGTCAAAACTTAGGTGGCCTAATAGATTACCCAGCTCGGCTTATAACTCTACTCGCAATACTTTCATTTTACGCCTACCACCGAAACCTAGCAAAGAAGGTTATCCCTATTATCATAATAGGTTATTTGTTTAATTTATTAATGCTGAACAGATCTGAACTTTTACTTATGACCTTTTCTATGTTTGTCATATTTATGTTTGACAAAAGAATTAAATTTTATAAATTTACGATTTATTTCTTTCTTTTATTATTTTCAGCTTTCTCTATTATCTCGCTTCTTGCGATTATAAGATACGGATCTCAAAATATCGGGAGTGGACTATCATTATTACAATTATCACTTTGGATTATTCATGGAGATTTAATAGGAGCTCTAAATTTTGGTTCGTTTGTAAGTGACATAGCGGGGCACCAACAACTTAACGGAAGATATACATTTGGCGAGTATTTTTCTATTATAAACCCATCATACGGCCACCATGGATCTGATTATTTAAGAGACGTATACCTGCCATCACGACTAACAGCTCAATCAGTAGCGGCCCCATTTAACTATTATCTAGACTTCGGGGTAAGCGGCGTCATAATTATCACACTCGCAATGGGCGCTGTATATAAAAATTTAAGAATAGCATTTTTAGAAAACAAATCTCATATTCTATACATATTGTTCCTATATTTCCTATACAACTTATACCTCTCAACCAGGAATGGGTTATTGCCGACGCCGCCAATGTTTGTATATTATTCAATGGCGCTGTTATTTTGCTTTAAAACAAAAAAAGATTCTATTGTATCTAAAATAAAAATGATTTCTGACGTGGCTTTCGTTGCAACATGGATCGTCAGCTTTTTAGGTGCAGTCACACGTGTTTAAAATTTCATTTCTCATTTCAGCAATTACAAATTTTATTATTGTAATATCACCAGGTTTTCAACGTACAATTCCAAGCATTCTTGCGCCGAGCAGCGAGCTCGGCACAACTACAGTTACTCAATATATTTTAGGGTTAACTATAGCAAGTTTAATTGTAACAACAACAGCTACGTCGATGGCTAACGTATTATTCTCCAGAGAAAAATCAATCCGCCAAGGCACATTTTCATTCATTTGCGCAGATTATTTAATCATATCATTATTAATATCAACAGCATCAGAAACACTAAAAACAATACTAAAACTAGAAAACACTTACCCAATAGAACTTTGGGCAATAACTTGGGGATTTTACCAACTATCCCGAACTTACCTAATATCAAATCAAGAGAAAAAACTACTCGTAACACTTGAGATTTTCGCAATACTAATATTTACAATTTTGTCAATAACAACGCATACCTATTCAATAAAAAAAGACTACATTCTACTTATCCCAGCAATATCTCTAACACCTTTTATATATATCACGTTTATGAAATACTCTACCCGTTCGAAGGTCAATAGATTAGAATACGTACAGTACTCTTTATCAAACATATGTAGTCTCGGTCCGCTAATGTTATCACCAACATTAATTTCAATTTATGGAGCTCAATCGAGTATCATTATATTTTCCGGGCAACTAGTAATGGTCATCAGTGTTGCATCATTAAGCGGCCGGTTACTGTCAAATATATATCTTCCCCAAATGGCAAACTGCTCAGGATCAAAAAAAACAAAAATTTTCAATGAGTTCCGAAATAAAAACTTGAAGTGCACTGCGTTAATCATCCCATTTTCTTACACTTTAATTTCAATTTTCTTCCATTATCAGAAAGGAAATTTTCCAGAAAACGGGTACATTTATATTTCTTTGTGCCTCTCATGGTTCTTCTTTTCACAATTACAGCTTCCCTATGCTAATTATTTGGTTTCTGCCGGAAACTCAAAACTAATACTAAAATCCAATGCGTTATCTTCCATATTGTTTTTTTCGCTGATTGGCGGTACATATTTTTATTCACCAACTCCAACAATGATATTTTTTTCTCTTCTTCTGTCGGCAGCTTTTCGTTTTGCCTATAGCTCTTGGCATATAAAAAATATTTATTCCCTATGAAAGCAAAGAAAATTAAACCGGAAATTAATAAAACTATAAGAGTACTACACATAGGCCCGTCCATCTCAAGCTTCGGAGGGATTTCTCAAGTACAACGCAACCTAAAAAGTTACTTCCAGGAGGAAGAGTCAGATGTTCATCTTTCCTTTTTAGCCACAAAAAACGACACAGCCTTATATAAATCAGTGCACATTTTTATATACTCTCTAATAAAAACTTTTATTCTTTGCGCGTTCCGTAAAGTTGATATTGCACATATACACCTTGCATCACGAGGTAGCTGTTATCGGAAAATTTTAATTTCCTACATATGTCGCATAACTAATACCCCATATATAATACATTTACATGGTGGTGGGTTTTCGATGTTTTTTCAAAAATCTCCCCGAATGCTAAAAAAATCCATCCAAATATTATTCGAAAAAGCGAACATAATTTTAGTTTTATCAAAAAATTGGGGCATTTGGGTAGAGGATAATTTTTCAAAAATAGAAGTCAGAGAACTAAATAACGGTGTCCCAAACCTTGCACTTCCAGCGTCTACTCACCAGGGAACCAATATAATTTTCTGTGGTACAACGTCACAAAACAAGGGACTTGATACACTAATTAAATCTTTTATTGAAACCCAAAAAAAAATCCCGAATATGAAGTTAAAAATTTGCGGCGGAGGAAAAGAAAAACGTTTCTACCAAGAAATGGCCCAGGAATTCGAAAACATAGAATTTTATGGCTGGATTTCGCCTGAAGACGTTCGAAAGCACATGTCATCAAGTGATATTTTATGTTTACCGTCTTATAAAGAAGGCCTTCCTCTCTGCATTCTAGAGGCAATGAATGCTGGTCTTCCGATTATTGCGTCAAATGTAGGATCCATTCCGGAAGCTGTTGTTAATGACAAAAATGGCTATCTAATTGAACCCGGCGACACACAGGCTTTGACAAGAAACTTAATAAGTTTGGCCAAGAATCAAAAACTACGTACCCAAATGGGGGTTCAATCAAAAACTATGTATGAAGAAAAATTTAGCATCTCAAAAATGGCCGAAAAATTGGTAGAAATTTATCAAGAATCAATTAAAATAGACGATAGAAGCTCCAACTAAATTATGAAAGATATTTTTCGACATGACAGGATGTGAAATCACCATACAATGGTGAAAAGACTTCCGAGTATTGTCAACTGCTAAAATACCAATATAAATTAATTTATTCACTGATAATACACAGAGAATTTAAATGAGAAAAAAGATCGATATCAATTTTTTAATTTCCACTACTGCATCTTACCTTCCCAAAAAATTTGTTTTCGGGGAAAGTTACAGACGAGCAATGAAGATTAACGATGAGTTCTTAAAAACATCGAATAAAAATAAATACATTGAAGAGTATACTTATAAAATCCTAAAAAAAACTTATCAGAATGCAAAAAAATGCGTATTTTATGAAAATTATGATTTCAACTCACCACATACTGACCTTCCATTCATCGATAAAGACATTGTAATAAAATCAAAAGAATCCATTATTACCAGCAAAAAAAATGCTGACCTTATGACAACAGGTGGAACATCTGGAAAACCATTGTCATTTTATATTGATAAATCACGAAAGGGTTGGGAATGGTTTTGGATGACAAGCGGCTGGGAAAAATCTGGATACTCAAAAGAAATTTCATGGAGAGCAGTTTTACGAAATCACATTTTAGGAGAGAATAATATTGAAGTAGATCCCTTGCTTCGGCAAGTTTGCTTTAGTAATTTCAACCTCACGAAACAATATTTATTAAAAATAACAGAATATATCGAAAAAAATAAAATTCAGTTTATTCACGCATATCCAAGTGCAGCGTTTATTTTATCGAAGTTTTGGCTTGAAAGCAGCAAAAAACCGGAAAATGTGAAGGCATTTTTATGTGGAAGCGAAAACATCCTCATTCCGCAGAAAACCCTGATCCAAGAACAACTTGGTCTACGTATGTTTACATTCTATGGACATAGCGAGAAATTAATCTTAGCACACGAGGGAATTAAGTGTGAAAACTATCACTCTAATCCATTCTATGGGCACGTTGAAATCATTAACTCATTTGGAAGACCAGTAAAAACCCCGGGAGAATTCGGCGAATTAGTCGGAACAGGATACATAAATACCAAAACGCCTTTTATTAGATATAAAACAGGTGACTATGCAGAATTTGTCGGAATAACTTGTCCTGATTGCGGTCATATTGGATTAACATTTAAAAATGTAAGAGGCCGTTGGAACGGGGATAAAATTTATCTTTCTGACGGCACGACAGTCACAACTACTGCTCTCAATCTACATGATTCTATCTATTCAAAAATAAATGGAATCCAATATCATCAAAATCATATAGGTCATCTGAGCATTCACATCGTCCCAGGGTATCGATGGAATGAGAGCGCAAAAAAACAATTAATTGATAATTTCAATAAAAAATTATCTGGAAAAATGATTATATCTGTAAAAGAAGTAGATGAATTGGAACTGAGCATGAATAGAAAATTTCAATTACTCATTCAAAACATATCAAAACCATGAAACAAGTTACCCAAACCCTTCGCACAGGCATTATTGAAGTCACTGACGTCCCGGTCCCTACCCTGACAGACAAATTTGTACTGGTTCAAAATAGTGTCTCTATCATCAGCGCTGGCACCGAAAAAACTAAGATCGACATGGGAAAAAAGAGCCTGTTGCAGAAAGCAAAGGCGCGCCCAGATCTGGTCAGGCAGGTAATCAGTAAGATCAAGACGGAAGGACTCAGAAAAACACTTCAAACCGTCACTTCACGTCTGGATGCCCCTTCACCGCTTGGCTATAGCTGTGCAGGTGCGGTGATCGCTGCCGGAGGTCTGGTTGAAGGGTTACAACCAGGTGATCGTGTTGCGTGTGGTGGTGCTAATTATGCAAACCATGCGGAGTTTATCACCGTACCCAAAAACCTGATTGTCAAAGTACCAGAGAATGTCAGTAATGAAGAAGCAGCCTTCACAACTGTTGGCTCCATCGCATTGCAAGGCGTACGCTTGTCCAAACCGCAACTGGGAGAAACATTTCTGGTTGTCGGCCTGGGCTTGCTCGGACAAATCACTGTTCAGTTACTCAAGGCCAATGGTTGTCAGGTCATTGCGACTGATCTGGATACATCGCTAATTAAGAAGGCCGAATGTTTCGGCGCCATTGGTCTGGTAGCCGGCACAGATGCCGCAAGTGTCTGCAGAGCGATAACAGCAGGACATGGTGTGGATGGCGTACTCGTATGTGCAGGTAGTTCCAGCAATTCCATTATAGAAATGTGTGGTGAAGTTACCCGCGAAAAGGGACGTGTGGTGGTCGTTGGCGCCGTACGCATGGACATTCCACGCGAAAATTATTTCAAGAAAGAAATCAATGTAGTTATTTCCCGATCTTACGGGCCTGGCCGCTATGATCCCTTCTATGAAGAAAATGGTAATGACTACCCGCTAGCCTATGTACGGTTTACCGAGCAGCGCAATATGGAAACCTTCCTTGAGCTGGTCTCACAAGGGAAACTAGACGTCAAAAGCCTGATTACACACCGTTTTCAGGTAAAAGAGGCGGCTAGCGCCTATAATCTAATCGAAGGCACCAAAACGGAACCTTATCTCGGTATCTTGCTACAATATAACCCCGAGTCCTACAGCAATACTGACTCATCTCGTATTGCAATCAAACCTGCCACCGTTAGTGGCGACAAGATTAAACTTTCGTTTTATGGCGCAGGAAATTATGCAACCGCGAGTTTGCTACCCCCCATGCAGGCTAATGGCAAAGTTAGTTTCGATGGATTGGTAACAGCCAGCGGCCGTTCAGCCAAGGGTGTTGCCAAACAGTTCGGCTTTGTTTTTTGTGCAGCACACTTTGATGAACTGCTTCAGAACGATAGCGACGCAATCGTCATTGCAACACGCCATGATACGCACGGACCTGCCGTTCGCGATGCATTACTCGCCGCCAAACATGTGTATGTTGAAAAGCCTCTGGCAATGCATATTGATGAGTTAGCAGAGATCCATACCGCCTACAACAAAAGCAGCAAAGCCCAATTAATGGTGGGTTTTAATCGCCGCTTCGCGCCCGCTACAAAGAAAGTCATCGAACACTTTAGCGGCGTACAAAGCCCGTTAGTGGTCAATATTCGGATCAATGCGGGGTATATCCCTGCCAATCACTGGAGTCAGGACCCACAAGCAGGCGG
Source organism: Thalassospira sp. TSL5-1 (assembly GCF_001907695.1). NCBI lineage: Bacteria > Pseudomonadati > Pseudomonadota > Alphaproteobacteria > Rhodospirillales > Thalassospiraceae > Thalassospira > Thalassospira sp. TSL5-1. The sequence goes on along the minus strand of NZ_KV880638.1, from coordinate 318,487 downwards.
GGGCCGCATGATTGGCGAAGGCTGCCACTTCATCGATCTGGCCTCGGCACTGGTTAGCAGCAACGTGAAAAGCATATATGCGATCGGTAGTAGCAAGGCTGAAAAATCTGCCCTGCTAAATGACAATTTGTGCCTTGCTCTATCCTTCACGAATGGTAGCGTAGCGAATATCACCTACACTGCCGACGGTTCCAAAGCGATGGCAAAGGAATATATCGAAGTATTTGGCGGTGGGCGTTCGGCTCAGATAAACGATTTCAAGGAAATCTCGTTGTTTAAGGGAGATACGCACAAACAAAAAATAAAGCTGGGAGTGCAAGATAAAGGTCAGAATTCGATGATCGCGACCTGGTTAGAAAGTTTACAGACCGGTATCGCGTGTATCGATTACGACTGTTTGATGGCAACCAGTTTGGCAACAGTGATGGCGGTAGAATCGATGACAATAGGCGCACCCATGCAGGTTGATCAGAGTGTCTTCGATGCTCCGAACTGAGACAGACCTTCCAAGCCTCAATCGAGATCTTCTGGATGACATCCGGGCGGATAACTATGCCGGATATGATCCCTTTGATTCTCTGAACAGTCGCGTGCTGCAAGCAACACCGCTTAAGCATAGCGCGTTTGCACGTCTGGCCTGGCTGCAATTAAACAAACGATCACCGGTCAATTTACGTCCTTTCCTGATGGTCCCGAAAAAACGCAATCCCAAAGGAATAGGTCTATTTATCTCCGGATTGCTACAAGACTATCGCCGAACCGGCGACGGCTTTTATCTGGAAGAAGCCCGTCAACTGGCCGACTGGCTGCTAACACAAAATAGTGACATCGCTCAATGGCACCATAGCTGCTGGGGGTATCATTTTGACTGGCAGGCACGTGCTTTTTATGTGCCCGCAGGCAAACCCAATATCATTACCACAGTCTATGTGGCGCGTGCATTGTATGAACTTGGTGAATTGATTTCCGACCCTCGGTTAATCGAGATAGCACTGGATTCTGCCCATTTCATTTCCAGGCACCTCTATACCGAAACAGATGAGCGTTGTTTTTATGCCTATATCCCGGGCGAAAATGCATTTGTACATAATGCCAGCCTGTGGGGGGCTGCGTGGTGTGCTTTTGCCGGACGCCAGCAAAACAATGATGCATTGGTGCAGCAAGCCCTGAAAGTGGCCCGGCTATCTGTGTCAGAACAGGCAGAAGATGGCTCGTGGATGTATGGGGCCCGCCACCATCATCAGTTTATTGATGGTTTTCATACCGGATATAATCTTGAAGCGCTTTGCATGCTGCGCGATGTACTAGACAGCAATGAATTTGATTGCTGTATTGAAAAAGGATACCGCTATTATGTTAGTACATTTTTTGAAGCCGACGGCACCGCAAAATACTATAATCACTCAACTTATCCGCTCGACATGCACAGTTTCGCCCAAGCGGTTTTTACCTTGCTCAAGGTAGGGAGCCGACCTGAAGACAGGCTACTGAGTGACAAGGTCGTACAGCGTGCAATTAACCTGATGTATTTGCCCCAAAAAAAACAGTTTATCTATCAAAAGTCCCGATGGATTACGAACAGGATTAACTATATCCGCTGGACACAGGCATGGTCCTATTATGCGTTGGCATTTTACAACCATCATGTAGCTGCCACAGAAGGACCCTTTCTTATCCGCGAGAAAACCCAATGAACAGGATTGAGCTTCTCAATTGCCCGATGGACGTTGCCAGCATGGGTGAAACCGTTCAACGGATCGACGACGCCGTTGCCGTTAATCACTTTACCCAACACGTAGTAATCAACGTCGCCAAAATTGTTAATATGCAGAAGGACCCTCAACTAGCTGCATCGGTTCGCGAGTGTGACATCATCAATATTGATGGCATGGGTGTCGTACTAGGCGCACGAATATTGGGACATGATGTGCCAGAGCGCGTCGCAGGGATAGACCTGTTCCATGAATTACTAAGGATGAGTGCACGCAAAGGTTATTCCGTCTATCTGCTAGGTGCACATGATGACGTCGTAAGTGAAGCAGCAAGACGGGTTAAAACACTATATCCAGACCTTAAACTGGCAGGTTATCATCACGGCTATTTCTGGGATGATGAACAAGCAATGGTCAACAAAGTGCGCGCATCAGGCGCGCAGTTACTGTTCGTTGCCATTACCTCCCCCAAAAAAGAAAACTTCATAAATCGCTGGCGGGAACAGCTCGGTGTAAGCTTTGTTATGGGGGTAGGTGGCACCTTTGATGTGGTGGCGGGCAAGGTGAAGCGCGCGCCGATTTGGATGCAAAAATCGGGCCTTGAATGGCTGTTTCGCGTCATTCAGGAACCCCGCCGCATGTGGAAGCGGTATCTGGTCACCAATAGCAAATTTGCCTGGATGCTCTTGAACGAAAAACTAAAGCAGTTACTACAAAAATCCCAGACCTAAAGTAATCCGAAAATATCAGATACAACAAAAACCGGCCTGATATTTGTGTTGTGGCAATAATATCAGACCGGACCTCACATTAACCAAACAGTTTCAGGTCATATTCCCGGTAATTGCCCTGCAGAAAAGCCTGCCAGGTTTTGTGAATTCCTTCCTCAAGGCTGTATTTTGGCTGCCAGCCCAAAAATCTGGCTTTTGTTGAGGTAAGAAAACGTTCTGCCACCCCGGCAGGCATTTTTTGCAAAAATTTGACCTGTCCTTCAAACTCCACAATATCGGCAACCTTGTAAACAAGCTCCCGCAACGTAATGCTGAAACCCGCACCAATATTCACCGGGTAACATCCCTTTTGACGCTTGATAACGGTAACAACCGCATCGGCGAAATCATCCACATAAATAAACTCGCGGACTGCCGTGCTAAATCCCTGCAATATCATATACGGGGCCTTGGCCTGCTTTGCTTCTTCCGCCTCGCGGATAAAGGCGGGCATCACCCGGCCTGACAGCCGATCAAAATTATCCCCCGGTCCATAAATCTCGGCCGGAATAATAGTGGTAAAATTTGCATTATATTGCTGATGATAAAACTCGCACAGCTTCAGAACAGCAAGACGCGCCATCGCAGAAGATTTATAGGAATCATGAAGAGGACCACTCATCATTGTTTGTTCGTTGGTCGGCACATACGCCATTGCCGGGTAAATATGCGGTGCCGCAATATTCACAAGTTTGCCCACCCCGGCCTCATATGCGCCCCGCACCAAATGCATACCAATGGCCAGGTTTTCATACATAAATTCCACCGGGCGGTTACGGTTGGCAATGGACCCGCCGGACTTACCCGCCGCAATAATCACAACATCAGGCTTTTCCTGTTTCAACCATTCCATAACCGCCGCCTGATCCAAAAGGTCCAGCTCGCTGCGGGTGCGGGTTAAAATTGTACAATCTTCCTGCTCCAACCGCCGCACAAGCGCCGAGCCAACCATGCCACTATGACCGGCAACAAAAACACGTTTACCTGCAATATCGTAAGCCATTAATTGTATCCCTTTACGGACAGCAAAACACAACCAGCCACCAGACGCATGCCCTGCACCCGGTTTGGTTAACGTCCTGCAATGTTGCGGAAATAAAAAATCCACACCGAAATGGCCAACGGGCGCACGTCGTATGTGGACAGACTAATTGTAAGCAAAACGGGTCTTATACCCGTTTTCTATGAAGACAACTCATTAAGAACGGACTGGGACAGGTTCGGACAGGTTCGGACGAGTTGGGACGGGTTAAAAACAACGGCACCATGCGGCCCGTCTCGCAAAAGGCAAGGGCGCGATAAGCCAGCCCCCCAAGGACTGTATTAATCAGTTTCGATCAATACATTTTGCTCTTGTTAAAAAAGAAACGCTTTAATCCCACCGCATTTAATATCAGGCCGGGCATAACCTGAAACGTTCATTTTTCATGTCATATTCCCGATAATTGCCCTTAAGAAACGCGTCCAGCGTTTTACGAATCCCCATTTCAAGGCTGCATTGCGGATACCAGCCAATAGACCGTAATGTCTGCCCGCAAAGGCGTCGCTCCTCGCTGCCAGCTTGCGTTTTGCGCAAAAATTTAATCCGCCCGTCAAACCTGACAAGATCGGCAATCATATAGCCTAGCTCCGCGAGCCTGACACCGAAATTAAAACTGGTCGCAATATTAACCGGGCCCTTGTAACCATAATATTTCAGAAAGGTAACAATGGCATCGGCGCAATCATCAACATACAGGAATTCACGTACTTCCGTGCCAACACCCGAAAGCTCCATATGCCCTGCATTGGCCTGCTTTGCTTCCACTGCTTTACGAATAATCGCCGGAATAACCCGGTTCGAAAGCGGGCCAAAATTATCCCCCGGCCCATAAACTTCAAACGGAACAACAGTTCTAAAAGAAACGCCATATTCCCGATGATAGAATTGACAGAGTTTCAAGGCAGAAAGCCGTACAGCAGATGAGGCTTCACATGAACGGTTAAGCTGTTCGCCCGTAATCCCCCGCTCCAACGTCGGTAAAAACGTATCTTCGGGGCAAATATACGGGCCAGCAATGTTAATCAGCTGTTTCACCCCGGCCTCATAGGCGCCGTGTATAAGGTGGCTGGCTATGGCAAGGTTTTCATACATAAAATCCTCGCCACGGCTCAAATTGGCAATTGCCCCGCCGGAATTGCCCGCCGCAATAATCACAACATCAGGTTTTTCCTGCATCAGCCACGCTGTCACCGATGCCTTATCCAAAAGGTCCATTTCGCTGCGCATGCGGGTTAAAATTGTACAATCTTCCTGCTCAAACCGGCGCACAAGCGCCGAACCAACCATGCCGCTATGACCGGCAATATAAACCCGCTTCCCCGTAATATCGTATGTCAACCAGGCCATCGTTTATATCCCTTTACAGACAACAGGGCACGACCAAACACCGGACGCATCACCTGCGACCGGTTCGGTTAATACCCTGTCATGTTGCGGAAATAAAAAATCCACACCGAAATGGCCAGCAGGCGCACTTCGTGTGTGGACGAAAGTTCAAAAGCAAATTACGGGTGCAACAACAACCATCCATTAGGATAGGAAAAGAAGAAACCGGAATTTATTTTATATCACTCCAGACATAAAACCGCTTGGCAGAACATACCAATTGGTGTTTTCGCAAATATCAGGGGCGTGATCTTCCTTTTGTATCAACAATAATCCTGGCATAGCCAAGCCCCGCAACAAACACCAATGCCGCCCCCATCGCTGGCATCTGAATGCTAAAATCTGTCAGGGCATGCAGCCCCACAATCGTCAGGGCCGAAACAGCCGTTATTAAATAAGCCGTATCGTGCGCCTTTAAAAAGGCCCCCTTCACAAGCCCGAAAAAAATACAGACAAAAGCACACATAATAATGACAAGGCCATAAAGCCCGGCGCCAAAATAAAATTCCAGATAACTGTTATGGGCAAGGCTCCAGGTTAAACCGCTTAAAGGCAAATCCTTAAATGGCCGAAAACCGGGTTCAAAGGTTCCATAGCCATACCCTGTAGATAGCGCCTGTGTGCCAGCAGCCGATACGGCATCATAAAGATGCAAACGAGTTTGCTGATCCCCTTCAAGATACCCAAACCGTTTTTCCAATCCGCCACCACTAATGGCAAACCCGCCCACCGCCAGCAAAACCGCCCCGGCAATCAACCCGTTACCAAACCGGACCGGTAAAATTCGGGCAAAGCGCAGTCCCAGCAGCGCCACAAAAACCCCGATCATCCCGCTCACAAACCCGGCCCGCGAATGCGTAAGCATCAGGGCCGTGCCGGTGGTCAGCACGCCAACCAGCGGCAGCCAGGCGCTGACCAGGGTGCCATCGAGCATTTTCCGCGCAATCTGGCGGGAGGTGCCGCCATCGCGGAAATCGCGGGCGAGGATTTTAACCAGATAAACCAGCGAGGCAACCAGGCCGATCGCCGCATAGGTCGCATAGCTGTTGCGGTTAATAAAGGTACTGGTCAAATCGCCGCGATAAGCGGTTTTGTGATACCACAGCACCGTTTCCCAGCCGCCGAAATACACCACCAGGCCATAAACAGCGTAAGCGGTCGAGACCAGGACAAAGAATTTCAGCATCAATGAGGCATTTTCGCGCCTGCGGCCATAGCGGGCCGACAACCAGAACACCCCGGCATAGGCCAGCAGCACCATCAGCGCATCCCATGTCAGGTCCGGGGCGATGGTCACACGCGGGGCGAGCGGAATGCCCAGTTGCGCACTGGCCTCTGCCCAGATGGGGTGGGCAATGGCGGGCACAAGGCCGGGGGTGGCCTGCACCACAATCCAGGCGACAACGATGAAAAACAGGATCATGGGGATTTTAATGCGGGCATAAAACCGCCGCTCTCCCTCTGGCGGGGAGATCAGGCAGGCAATGGCATCAAGCACCACCAGAATACCCACCCACAAAGACAGCAAAGACCACGCCCAGGGAAGATTACTGCCATAAGGCAAGGGTGCCAGCGCAACCAGGGCGAGCAACCCGAAAAACACAAAGCGGCGTAACAGGCGGGCCAATTTCTCCTCCCCAATTCTTGCATCCGCAGGTGCAATATCCCCGGCACCCCACCCTGCCTAATTACCGCCCTTGCGCGCCCGCGTCAGCAATAAACATAAATTTATGCCAACATCATCGCCTATCGGTTGCTGCAAGGCGCAAAATTCCGTATAGCTAAGCAATAAATCCGGGTTTGGGACAACCCGGGACCAAGGGATATAAACCGGGGGCCAGTTTGAGCAACTCCACCACTTCGCCTTCCACCCCTGCCCATACGCAGGCGGAAGAAAAAAGGTCGCGACTGAAATCGCTGACCAGCAACTTCACATCCAACAGCGACAGTGACGAAATCGACCTGCAGGAATTGCTGCGCACGCTGTGGCGGCGCAAAAGCGTCATTTTCTCGATCGTTATCTTACTGACTGTTCTTGTCACGCTGATCGTCTTTCAAATCGCCCCCAAATATACTGCGGCCAGCAATGTGATTATCGATGGCCGGAAAAACCAGGTTGTCGATATTGAAAGCGTCATGAGCGGTGTTTCTTCCGAAATGGGCGCGCTGCTCAGTGAAGTGGAAGTCATCAAGTCAAGCTCGCTGATCCGCCGGGTGGTGACGGACCTGAACCTGGAAAAAGACCCGGAATTTAATGCAGAGCTGCGGCCCGTCCCCTGGTATAAAACGCTTTTGAATCCGGAAACCTATATCAGCGAGGATTTTCTGGTCTCGATCGGTTTAAAACGGCCCGAGGTTTTGCTGAGCGAAACCGAACAGGCCGAAGAGCGCACCAACCGCGTCATCAATACTGTCAAAGAACATATGGATGTCAGCATTGTTGGCCGCTCGCAGGTGATCGCGATCAGCTTTACCTCGACCAATGCCCGCAAGGCCGCCCTGATCGCCAATACCATTGCCGACCAGTATATCGTCGATCAGCTTGAAGCCAAGTTCGAGGCCACCCGCCGGGCCACATCCTGGCTGAATGACCGTTTGGCCTCCCTGCGTGAAAAGGTCCAAACCTCCGAAGCTGCTGTGCAGGCCTATCGGGAATCAATCTCGAACCAGGTCGGTCAGGGCTCCAAGCTGACCGAACAGCAGATTTCCGAGCTGAATTCCCAGTTGATCCTGGCCCAGGCCAACCGGGCCGAGGCCCAGGCCCGCCTTAATCAGGTGCAGCGCCTGCTCGGCAATTCTGCCGACCTGTCCTCGGCGGCCGAAGTTCTCAACTCACCATTAATTCAGCGCCTGCGCGATCAGGAAGCCGAACTTCTGCGCAAGGTTTCCGAGCTTGAATCAAAATATGGCGACCGTCACCCGGCCATGATCAAGGCCCGGGCTGAACTGGCCGACCTGCGCGTTTCAATTGAACGCGAAGTGCGCAAAATTGCCCAGAGCCTGAAAAACGAGGTCGGTGTGGCCCAGGCCCGTGTCAGCACCCTGCAACAAAGCCTCAATAGCCTGGAAAGCAAAAACAACACCCAGAACCAGGCGGAAATCCGCCTGCGCGAACTGGAACGCGAAGCCACTGCCAACCGCCTGCTTTATGAAAACTTCCTCAACCGGTTTAAGGAAACCAACAGTCAGGAAGATTTGCAGCAGGCCGATGCCCGCGTCATTTCGCGCGCCGAAGTCCCGGTGGATCCTTCCGCGCCCAAAAAACAGCTGATCATCGCCGTTGCCTTTGTCGGCTCCATCTTCCTCGGTGTGGTTCTGGTCTTTGTGCTTGAACAGCTTGATAACAGCTTCCGCAGCACCGAACAGCTTGAACAGCTTGCCGGGGTGCCAGGCATTGGCATGATCCCGCTTCTGACCGGGAACCTGCTGGGCAAAACGGATGTCGGGCGTTTCCCCACCCACAAGCCCGGCTCGGCCACAACCGAATCGGTGCGCAGCCTGCGTACCTCCCTGATGCTCTCGAACGTCGATAATCCGCCGCGCATTGTTGGCATCACTTCGACGGTACCCTCCGAAGGTAAATCCACCCTGGCGGCCTGGCTGGCACAGGTCACATCCAATTCCGGGCAACGCACGCTTCTGGTCGATTGCGACCTGCGTCGTCCGACCGTGCATAAAACCTTTGGGGCCGATAACACCCACAGCCTGGTTGAGTTGCTGGCCGATGAATGCACAATTGACCAGGCCATCAAAAAGGATGCCGAAACCGGGCTTTACCTGCTCCCGGCCAAAGTCACCCAGGCCAACGCGCTGGATCTTCTGTCCTCCAGCCACATGCAGAAAACCCTGATGGCGCTGCGCGAACATTTCGATTTCATCGTGCTGGATGCGCCGCCAATCCTGGCGGTGTCCGATTCCAAGGTGATCGGGCTGATGGCCGATAAAATGCTGTATGTCGTCAAATGGGACAGCACCCCGCGTGGACTGGTCAAGGCGGGGCTGAAAGAATCCGCCGAAGCCGGGATTGACCTTGCCGGGGCCGTTCTGACCCAGGTGAATGTCAAAAAACACGCCAAATATGGTTATGGCGATTACGGCTATTATTATGGCCGTTACAAAGACTATTACGCCAAGGGATAAGGATGCGCCTTCTCTCAAAGCGCAGGCTTCCTGCGATAATCGGGTTGCTGGCGGGAACAGGGCTGCTTGTTCTCGCCATTCCCCATACAATGGCGGCCATGCTGCTTGCCCTCGCAACGCAGCAATATACCTATCTTGCCAATCCAAACACCACCGATGCCACCATCGATGATCTGTATGAAACCACGATGGATGCGATTGACTGGGTACCAACCTCAACGGCCTGGACGCGCATTGGCTATATCGAAATGGAACGGGCCAAACGGGCCACAACGCCAGAACGCGCGACACAGCACTACCTTCTGGCAGACAACGCCTTCACAACAGCCCTAACCATCTCGCCGATGGATACCTATACCTGGGTCAGGCTTACCTTTACCCGCCTTAGAACCGGCGGTGCCGCCGATGGTTCGGCTGTTGCATCCCTGCGCATGTCGCTTCTGACCGGCCCTTATGAACGCAATATCGCGGTAAACCAGATCAGCTATGCCATGACCCTGTGGTCACAGCTTACACCGGCAGAGCAGGAAGATATCCGGGGAAAAATCCGCTGGATTGATACGCTGGAACATCGCGATCTGGTAAATCTCGCCAAACGAAACCTTGAAACAATCCGGATCACGGTGGAAGCCATGAGCACCACCCAGGAAAAGCAATTTAGCCGTTTCATCCTCGACATCAACAAACCGGACTGAACTCTTTCCGATACCATATTTACAAGAATGCACCGTCCTTTATCGCGGAACATGCTAAAAAGCGCCAGCGGGCTCAACCGTATTCTATAGCGATGCCCTGTCACCAAAGCGTCACACGGCAACTATTACGTGCATTGACTGAATGAAATATTCAGTCAAACCTTGTATTTTTGGTCCCAAATTTTACCAAATGTCCAAAAATTATCTATGCTGCGATTCTCGAAAAACCGCCAACTTGCGAATCAATCAGATGGCGTGGTCCTCAAACCTGTACTTTAAGACAGATTAAACCGATCTATTGATCACTCACCAATACGTAGTACCACAAGTTATGTTGCATATTGGCAACAGGCTTCATCCGTTCTCATCCTAAATCACGCAAAACGTGCAATATTGTTTGCGTCCAACAGATACCTCCCATAGATTTATCCTCACGGATAAGGGTCAAAAAACAGGCTATCCATGCCTTGTTACCCATTGGGGACCGAGCAAAGCGCACGTAAGGGAGTCGCTGGAACATGAAGATGATGAGCAAACTTGCAGCCGTCACGGCACTGGCCGGTGGCATGCTTTTGGGGGCCTATGGCCCTGCGATGGCACAATCTGCCGCTATTACACCGTCCACTATTGCAACGCTTCAGGCTGCAAGCTCCTCGCCGGATGCGCTTGCGACAACCGTGGCAACACTGGTCAGAGCTAATCCCAACGCAGCAGCGACCATCGCCGCTGCCGCCGCCAAAATTAATCCGGCCGCCGCAGGTCAGATCGCGGGCGCAGCCGCTGCTGCCGCCCCTGGCACTTCTGCGGGCGCAATCGCCGCGTCTGTTGTTACGGCTGTCCCAAGCGCTGCCAATGACGTGACCACCCAGGTTGTCACAGCCCAACCGGATCAAGCAGCACAGGTCGCCGTTTCGGCCACCAAAGCAGGCGGCACAGATGCCGATCCTGCCGCCATTGCTGCGGCTGCGACGCAGGCGGCCCCTAATAGCGCCCTTATAATTGCCGCATCTGTTTCGCGAGCAAACCCTCAAGCCGCAAGCCAGATTGCAAGCTCGGTTGCCGTTCAGGCCCTGGCCAGCGGATCAACGGCAACGCCGGGAATGATCGCGGCAGTATCCGCCGAGAGCGCCGGTATTACCCGAGACGAGGTTAATCGCGCCGTTTCAAATGCAACAAACATATTTGTTGCAAACGTTGCGATCCAATCTGCGGGTTCGGACAATGGCCGGCTGATTAACTCAATTGTTAACCAGTCAACAACGACGGTTGATGCCGCCGATAGTGACGTTGCTGCCGCAGATACCGCCAACAACCAGGCTGAACAAAGCACGGAAACCGCCGAGGCAAACCAGGAAACCGGTGGTGATGTCGGGGAAACCGATACCACGGACGACGAAACTGCCGCTGAGCAGGATAGCGAAGCTCAAAACAATGCGAGCGATGACCAGCCGCAGAACCAGAACTGATCTGGTCAACCCGTTAAGTTAAAAATGCTTGAAGATTTAGTAAGGGGATACAAAAGTGAAATTTCTTAAAGGGGGACTGCTCGCATCCGTAGCAGTTGGCGCATTGGCGGTTGTTCTTCCGGCTGAAGCCCAGGAACAGGTTAATCCGGATCAGGCCGTGACCGAACGCACGCCGGAAGGCTATGAGCCGAATGGTATTACCGTTGGGTCTTTCCGCCTTTATCCGAAGGTGGAACTTGAAGAAGAATATAACGACAATATCTACAAGTCGAACACCAACGAGAAAGATGATTTCATCACCAAAATCTCGCCGGGTTTGCAACTGCGTTCCAACTGGAACCGTCACTTCCTGCAGTTTGAAGCATCTTCCGAGTTCGGCATCTATGCCGATAGCAGCGACGATAACTATACTGATTACAACCTTCGTGCCACCGGCCGTGCCGATGCGACCGAAGCCCTGAAATTCAACGGTGACGCCCGCCTGCAGCACCTGCATGAAGAACGCGGTGGTGATGATGTTCCGGCCAATGCCAAAGAACCGGTTGAATATGACAAACTGACCGGTGTTCTGGGTGGCACCTACAAGCCTAATCGTTTCAGCATTGGCCTGACCGGCACGGTTGACGATTACAATTACGACAGCAATAAAAACATTAACGGAACCACGACCAGTAATGATGGTCGTGATCGTACCGAAACCAAAGGTGAAGTCCGCTTCGGTTACGAAATCCAGAACGGGTATGAAGCGTTTATCAAAAGCTCGGTCAATGACCGCAACTATGATAAAACCGCAACATCCGGTCCCAATGCCGGGGTTAACCGTGATTCCAGCGGTTACAAGGTTCAGGCAGGTATTGCCATTGATCTTGACCGTCTGATCCGTGCTGACCTGGGTGTTGGCTGGATGGAACAGGATTACGACAATCCCTCCCTCAAAGATGTCGATGGTTATTCGGCCGATGCCCGCATTCGCTGGAACATCACCGAACTGACCACACTCCGCGCACTTGCGTCGCGCACCATCAATGAAACCACCACTTCTGGTGCGTCTTCCACGGTTGGCACCGCTCTTGGCGTGGGTGTTGATCACGAATTGCTGCGCAACCTGATCCTTAACGCCGATGCGAAATACTACAATTCGGATTATCAGGGTATTTCGCGCGAAGACGACAAATACACCTATTCAGTAGGGGCGGATTACAAGCTTAACCGCAACCTTTATGGTGGCGTCAAGTTGAGCCATGAGACGCGTAATTCTAACGACGCCGTCAATGAATATGATCAAAATGTGGTTATGGTTAAGGTCGGCGGTCAGTTCTAATTTGCCGAGTTACCGTTCCGCATTCTTGAGATAGATGCTATGATCCCTTCGGGTTCGCCCGAAGGGATTTCTTTTAGACAGGTTGGTTATGCGTAAATTAAGTGGATTCATCTTCGCCCTGTTCATGTCGCTGATGGCCATCAATGCGGCCTACGCGGCACAACCGGTTTATACGCTTGGGTCAGGCGACAAAGTCCGAATTACCGTATTTGGCGAACCCGACTTATCGGGGGAATTTGAAGTCTCCGGTGAAGGCCAGATTTCCCTCCCCCTGATCGGGATTGTCAGTGCCGGTGGGAAAACCCTGCACGAGCTGAGTTCCGATATCGAAACCAAACTCAAAGATGGCTATCTGGTAGACCCAAAGGTAAGTGCTGAAGTCATGAATTATCGCCCGTTTTACATTCTGGGCGAAGTCAAGGAACCAGGAAGCTATCCCTTTGTCAACGGCATGAGTGTTCTCAATGCCGTGGCGCTGGGCGGCGGTTTCACCTACCGGGCCGACAAGGATGATATCCTGATCATTCGCGGCGGTGATGAAAGCCGCAAGCCGGAAAAGGCAACACCCGAAACCATCGTTTTACCAGGCGATATTGTCCGTGTTGAAGAACGTTTCTTCTAACCCGCACAAAAGCCCAAAAGTATCAAAGACCGGCTGCGTCAGGCCGGTCTTTTTTTGTGGTCACTCATCCCAGGCTACAAAAACCGGTAATCCCGCCCCTCAAGGCGAAGGCACGTTAATTGACCGGAATAATAAGCACCCGTATCAAGGCCGATGCGATGGTTGCGCACGGTCGGTTCTTCCGTCACGGTATGTCCGTGCACCACAACCTTGGGCAACGTGCCCGAAAAGCTTAAAAACGGTTCGCGTATCCAGCGCAGAATTTCCGACCCCTGCCCGGCAATCGGTTTTTCCGGGTCAATTCCGGCATGAACGAACAGATAATCGCCCATTTCAAAACTGTCCTGAAAACGCGCAAAGAACTGGTCATGCCCCGCATCCTGCATCGCGACCTGTAAATCCTCTGCGGCCTTGATCGCCTTTTCGGCGTTAAACGCCCCCGCCGCGACCGAGATATTATAGCTCAGTAAAGTCTCTGCCCCGCCATAGGTCAGCCATTCCATGCTGTTTTCCGGATCAGCAAGAAACCGCACCATAAATTCCTCGTGATTGCCCATCAGCCAGACCTGATCAATATCCTCTGCCTCATAGGCAAGAATAAGATCAATGACCTCGCGGCTCTTCAAGCCACGATCCACCAGATCTCCGAGATAGATAATCATCTTGTTCTGGTTATGGGTTACGGGATCAGCCATAATCCTGTTCAGCTTCTGTTCAAGCAAATCCGCCCGACCATGAATATCGCCAATGGCATAAACAACAACGTTTTCAGGGACAGTTGCCTGATCAAGCCCGACCTTGCCTGTCGCCCCCCTGGTTGTCGCTTCCGTCGGCCGCTTCTTTTTGCCGAACCACCCAAACATAAAATATCCTCGTTTTTTCTTCCGAATCAGGACAATCCGAAAGCAACAAACCGGCAGCCTACCGGGTCAAAAGCCCAAAAGGCTCAGTCTTTGGCAACCAGATTCATATAAATCCAGACACGATATGTGTTGCCATCCGGCCCGACATAGGAAAAATGCCCCCAACCGTCTTTCTGCTCCAGCAACTGCATCGGGGTGCTTTGCGGCATGGCAAAGGCGACTTCATAATCGGTGCCCGGCCCCATGCGGGCATTGACATTATCTGACGTGGTCCGCCAGACATCCGCTTTTTCCTGATCGGCATTGTTGTTGTCTGCACCATCATCATCTGCCGTCGCCTGCGCCGTTTCATCCGCGGGACCATCCGATGCCTGCCTGTCCGCCGCCCCGGATGCGTCTGGTGCTACAGGCTGAACCGCCCCATCTCCCGGCATGGCGGTATCAAGCGCATTCGTCATCCCAAGGGCTTGGGATTCGCGGCTTTCAAGGGCCGCTGTCTCGTCAGGCGTATCGGACGCATCGCCGTTTTCCGCCACCGTTCCAACCAGCTTTAACGGGCGCCCGTCAACAACCAGTTGGCTCAATTTCCAGCACGCATCTTCATCCCCGCCCTGCGGCCCACAGGTATAATCAACCTGGCCGTAATAAGCGGGCGAAAGATTGCCACTGCGCGCGGTACCCCGAAAAACCCAGCTATCGCCGTTGGTCCGGTCGCCAGGGACAAGCATGGCGATTTTATAGCCATGCAAATCAAAAACCGGCGTAACCTGGTCAGCAATGCCCGTATAAAGCTGAGCCGGAGACGGCTGAAAGTGATTAGCCATTCTTTGCTGCTTTGCCTGTTGCTGAGTCCAGTAAAATCCACCTCCGGCGACAACAACCCCAAGAACAACGATTCCGACAATCAGCTTTTTCATTCGCACCCGCTTTTATCGATTATCTGGCACATCGGGAAATCGCGACCGATTTCCCGGCCCTTTTGGACGACCCATGATCCTGCCCGCATCCTATGAAGCTGATCCCATTGAATCCAGTCACAAATTGAAATTTCATGCAATCTGCACGATTAAATCACGATTGCACAGGTTTTAAAGCTCTGCACGCCCAAACCACCGTGGCATCTGCGAAAAATCACCCCAAGGCAGAATAGTCCTACACACTCCGTGCCGATATTTGCAAGATCCCCGGCCTTTGCCATAACGTGTTCCGATTGTGTGAAGGCCGCTGCGAAATGGCAATCTCCGTTTTGGCAGCACAATATCGCCCCCTTTTGCTCATATCCGTTCTTTACCTTACGTGCCGGTCATGGTGATATCCTTGGCGTTAGGACAAAGAACTAACGCCACCATCTGCCACCAACGAGGAATAACATGTCCATACAACCCGGTTTGCGCCACGGCGGACGCATCCTTGTCGATCAACTGCAAATTCATGGCTGCGAACGCGCCTTTCTGGTCCCAGGCGAGAGCTTTCTGGCTGTACTTGACGGCATGGTCGATCACCCCGAAATTACCCCTGTTATCTGCCGTCAGGAAGGCGGTGCAGCCATGATGGCCGAAGCTTATGGCAAACTGACAGGCAAACCCGGCATTTGCATGGTCACGCGCGGCCCCGGCGCCACCAATGCGTCTGCCGGTGTCCATGTTGCCCATCAGGATTCAACCCCGATGATCCTGTTTGTCGGCCAGATTGGCCGGGATATGGTCGACCGCGAAGCGTTCCAGGAAGTCGATTACCGTAAAATGTTCGAACCGCTCTGCAAATGGGTCGGCCAGATCGACAGCATCGAACGCATTCCCGAATATATCAGCCACGCCTATCACATCGCGACATCTGGCCGCCCAGGGCCTGTCGTTCTTGCCCTGCCCGAGGATATGCTTTCGTCCAGTGCTGTGGTCGCCGATGGCAAACGCTATGTCGAGGTGGAAGCCAAAACCGCCGCTGAAGACGTGGCACTCTTTCGCGCCGAGCTGGAAAAAGCCCGCCAGCCGGTGATGATTGTCGGTGGCGGCGGCTGGACGGCTGAAACCAGCAAAAACCTGGTCGCCTTTGCCGAAGCCAACAATGTTGCCATCGCAACCTCGTTCCGCTGTCAGGATTACATGCCCAATACCCACCCCAATTTTATTGGCGATGTTGGCATTGGCATCAATCCCAAGCTGGCCGGTTTTATTCGCGATTCCGATCTGGTTATTCTTGTCGGCTCGCGCATGGGGGAAATGACCAGCAGTGGCTATAGCCTGCTCGACATTCCCTGCCCCAAGCAGCGCCTGATCCATGTCTATCCGGGCCCCGATGAACTTGGCCGGGTGTATCGCCCCGATATCGCGATTAATGCCTCCCAGCGCTCGTTTATGCGCGCCCTTGCCAATATGGCGCCCGTGGATGGTGCTGCACGTACAGAGCAAATCAAACAGGCCCGCGATGCCTATCTGGCTTTCTCTACTCCGCTAGATACGCCCGGGGATGTGAAAATGGCTCATGTCATTGGCCATTTGCGCGATGTGCTGCCTGACAACGCCATTGTCACCAATGGTGCCGGCAATTACGCGGCCTTTTTGCATCGTTTCTATCGCTATCGCAGCTATCGCACCGAGCTGGCTCCGACATCAGGCTCGATGGGCTATGGTCTGCCGGCATCGGTTTCGGCAAAGCTCCACCACCCGGACCGTCCGGTGGTCTGCCTGGCCGGTGATGGCTGCTTTTTAATGCACGGGCAGGAATTTGCAACCGCCGTGCAATATGGGGCCAATATCATTGTTGTGGTGGTCAATAACGGCATGTTTGGCACCATCCGCATGCACCAGGAACGCAACTATCCGGCCCGCGTTTCTGGCACCGAACTGCACAACCCGGATTTCGCTGGCTACGCCCGCGTCTTTGGCGGACACGGCGAAACCGTCACCAAAACCGAGGATTTCGCCCCGGCCCTTGAACGCGCCATGGCGGCCAACAAACCCGCCATCATCGAAGTCCAAGTTGACCCGCAGGCACTTACGCCGGTAAAGACGCTGGATGAAATCCGGAATGGTGGTTAAGCCCGCCTTTGGCGATGAACACTGAGATTGAACAAAAATGCCGCCTGCATTTCCCGCAGGCGGCATTTTTATCATTATTTCCGGCCGCTGGCAGGCTCAGGTTAAAACGACATCACCGTTCTCAAGCGTCTTTTCCAATTGATCAACAGCCAGACTCAATTTCTCGTCGATAACATGGAGATACTCCGTCCAGTCCGAAATATGGGTCAGTTCTTTTTTGCCATCGGAAATGCCCCGCAGGCCAATCAAAGGCAAGCCAAATTTCTCACATACGCGCCAAACGGCATAGGTTTCCATATCCACCATATCAGCATCAATGGAATCATAAGCAGCACCAGAAACAATGTTCCCGCCTGTCGACAATGTTGCCTCCGCAATACCGGGAATACGATGGGGCAGGGCAACAATAGCCGGAAACTCGACAAAAGGCGTGCAGCCTTTCTCAAAGCCCAGCGGCGAGGCGTCCATATCACGATAGGAAACAGCAGTGACCTGATAAATCTCGGCCTGAACCAAGTGCCGAGATCCGGCTGAACCCAGAGATACCACGACATCCGGTAACTTCCCTTCAATTTCCCTACGCGCCAAAACAGCCGTTAAATTTACCGCAGCTTCAACAGGACCAACACCAATCATTTCAGGCGTTATCTTGGCCTGCAAATGAGGGCCGTATTCAGCTGGAGCAGCCATGACATAGACTACGCTATCTCTCATCTTTCCTCACCCGATTTGACAGGCATCACCTTAACGATTGATGAACTTTTCGAACTTGAACAAAGTTCAATCAAAATCAGACCGACAACATATTTGAAATTTCAGTCATCATTGACACCCAAGTACAGCATCATTATACGATACGTTCTTGCTAAAATCAGTGGTTCAACTCACCATCTACAACCAACCAAAGCATAAATAATCAAGAGGGCTACCCGTGACCCCAGCTAAAGTTTCTTATTTCTGGAAACGCCTAGGCAACCTCACAAAACGGGTGTCCTGGATGACGAAGCTAAGCGGAAATCCACTGACAGCTTTAAGGCTTGTTTTAGGTATTCGCAAAGATATTTACGCACCTCAGTTAATCCATGCAGCTTCAGGAGACATAGTATTCCGCGGCATCGACGAGCAAGCACTTAAGGAAGTACTAATAGACTTGGAGTATGCATTTCTAGATGATGAATTACGCAACATCACATCTCCAGCGGTCTTAGACGTAGGTACACATATCGGCACATTCGCAATCTGGTTACTTGGAGTAAATCCGAAAGCGCAAATTGTTAGTGTGGAAGCGGACCCCGAAACGTATAAACTTGTCGAGTGCAATGCGGCAAATCGCAGAAGACTTGGTTGCTCTTGGAGTACCGTCCATGCAGCCGCCAGTAAAAGAGATGGAGACACGGTATTTTTATCAGACTCCGGACCTTCGATGAGCCACCGTGTGGAAGCGAACGGAGCAATCCCGGTTCAGACAACCAGTCTTGCAACATTAGTAAACCAGGCTGCATCCCAAAATCATGAAATTGACCTGATGAAAGTAGACATAGAGGGGTCTGAAGAAGATTTTTTATGCGGTACGCACGAAATTTTAGCCAAGGTAAAGAATTTGGTTATTGAACTGCATCCAAGTCTTTGCGACACGGAGCGTGTATGCAAACATCTCTCTATTTACTTTGATGAAATTACTGAAGTAGGCGGACGAGCTTCTTCCAAGCCACTTTTATACTGTAAACGCTCAAAAAATTGGTCGCCGGCTTAAACCCCTAGGAAATTCATAGTCTTGGCCTTAAAATTGAATAGTCTGGCATATCATTTTGGCAAACAGGCTCCAGTACTTGTAGGTCGAAAAATTGCTGAGTTAGTTTGCGGCATGGCTACATTTGCGATCCTGGCTCGAGAGTTATCACCCGAAAATTTCGCCATTTATACATTAATTCTTGGCCTCATAAGCTTTGTAAGGCTAACCTCTCTTCCTGGCATTGGCAACGCACTCGCTCAATCATTTGCCCGCGGCCATAAAGGAGACTTTCGCCGCGCTGTACTATTATCAGCGAAAACATCACTACTAGGTATGTTAGCGCTGGCCGCCGCCGCTTGGTGGCACATGCATACCGGGGACAACACAATGGCAGCAGGTTTACTAGCTGCCAGCATAGGTTTTCCATTATATTCTGGTTTTCTTTACTGGCGCAACACTCTTGTTGGAGATGAAAAATATTGGCGGCTATTATTTTTCGATGGCGCCTCTTTTACTTTACGCACCATTACTGTTTCAGCCTGCGCTTTCACTTTTCCTCAGTATATATTTCCGACTATTCTTATTGCTCTTCTAGCGCCCGGATTAGTAAATATTTTCGCGACATTGTGGCAAACTCGGCAAATTCCAAAATCTTCAACACGAGAACCAAATGCACTTCGTTACGGGGTGAAAGTCAGTATGTACGAAATTCCGTCTCTAGCTGTTCAGCAACTAGACCGAATAGCACTTTTTTACTTTATTAGCCCCGAGGCTCTAGCAGTTTACAGTGTTGCAGTACGTATTCCTCAGTTGTTACAAGCAATGATAGGCGAGGCAATAGCCGTTCTTGGTCCAGTCTTTGCTCGCCGAGAAAATTATGACCAATCCCTGCATAGGTTTACTTTTATAATTACAGCAACATTGCTTTTCGGCTGTTTTTTATTTTCATTAATAGCCATACCATACATATTACCACTTCTTTCTGGCCCCAAATATAACGATTCTATTTTTTACGCTCAGATATTAACGACCGGGATTGCCACCGGGACAATTGGTCAGATTTATTTTCGATATGTAAAATCAAAGCTAGATAGCAAGGCGTTCCTGCAAATCACCCTTAGCCAGGCAGCTATTGATGGCCCAACAATACTTTTATTGACATTTTATTTTGGTATAAAAGGAGCTGTTGCAGCCTTTATCCTTAAAGGCGCAACAATCAGCTTAATCACTGGATTTATAGTTTATCGTAAATACCATCTAAAATCATCATCTGTTTGCAAGGAAAAATAATGACAAAAATTTTATTCCGCCCTCCCACCTGGAAGCGATACTTGTCATTTCGCGAAGCAATCAAAAAACAGAGCCTGCTTCGCTGTCTGGAATATGAGCGACTGGCTCTGTTGGGACTAAAAGGGCGCGTGCTTGATTTCGGTGGGGGAAGACATGTAAATTATGCTGAAAAGATCGCAGAATGGGGCAGTGAATCTGGTTTTATATATGAGTCAGCAAATATTGATCCCAACACAAATCCACATTTCCTACTTGATAAAAGCGGTCGCATCCCAACAGATCCGGCCCAATATGATGCCGTCATATCTCTAAATACTTTAGAACATGTCAGTGACTTAAATGGAACTTTATCCGAATTACGCCGTGTAAGCCGCGATGGTGCCCGACTTATTTTAGTGGTTCCGTTCCTCTTTCCCGTACATGGACATCCAAGCGATTACCATCGGGGAACACCCAGCTTCTGGGAAAAAATACTTCATGATCATAACTTTAAGAACGTCAACATTGAAACCCTAACATGGGGGCCTTTTTCCACAGCCAGCTTAGTAACAGGTTTACCTGGTCCCTTAAAAGGCTTAAGACGTACAACAAGCCTTCTCCTAGACCTAGCATACTCACAAAAGAACTTTCGCGGACGCGATAAAATAATGGCCGTTCAGGATGATCCTGCGTGCCGAGCACCAATTGCTTACTTTATTGAGGCTTCAGCCAGGTAAAATACGCCAATGACACTTTCAAAGCCAATGGTAACAGCCGCACTCTGCAGCTTTAATGCAGCGAAAACCATTTCTGCGGCACTCAATTCAGCATTCGCCCAGGATTGGCCAACATTGGAAGTGCTTGTAATTGATGACGCATCAACAGATGATACCATTAATACGATTGAAAAATTTATTCAGGATAAAAGAAATAAATACCCGTCATTCCGCCTTTTAAAAAACAAGGAAAACCTTGGTGTAGCATCTTGTCGCAATCGCCTCATAGAAGCAGCACAGGGTGAGTATATTGCCTTCTTCGACGATGACGATATTAGTCACCCGCAACGTATTTCAAAACAAATGGCACGCCTGGCGGAGGCTGAACGCACCATTGGTCATGATTTGGCAATATGCCATTCTTCACGTGAACAGATCTATCCCAATGGTGTCATACACTATGAGCAAACAATGGGTGGGGAGAACGGCAAAATACCAGCAGGGGATGCAGTGGTTGATCGTATCCTTCTTGGCCGCATCACTCCCAATGTAACTGGCTCGTGCGCAACATGCTCCCAGTTAGGGCGTAAGTCAGTTTATCTACAACTAGGCGGTTTTGATGAATCTCTACGTCGAGCCGAGGATACGGACTTTGCAATCCGACTGGCAATGGCTGGCGGGGCATTTGCTGGTTTGGACGAACCATTGGTCCGTCAATTAATGACACCCGGCGATGAGAAACGCCTAGAGGCAGAACACGAGGCCTATGTTGCTCTATTACACAAGCACCAAGGATTTCTTGCTCTTCACGGCTGGTTAGGTTTTTCTAAAAAATGGCAGGACGCGCGATTACTTCATTTACAAGGGCATAAAGCAGCCCTCTTCTGGAAAATCGCTTTAATTGGCATGCGGTACCCGTTTAAAACGCTGCAAAAATTATTTTGGTCTCTTCCGGCCTCTGCAACCCGACGACATCAAAAGTGTTGGCATGATATGCATAAAAAAACGGATTCCTTATGATAGATCAATCGCTTCCCCTGATCTCTATTGGAATAACGTGCTTCAACGCAGTGACAACAATTAGTCGTGCGTTGGACAGTGCATTAAGTCAGGACTGGGAGAATTTGGAAATCTTGGTGGTCGATGACGGATCTCATGATGGAAGTCAAGCAATCCTGCAAAAAAGGGCAGCTCAAGATAGTCGGATTCGCGTAATAGAACACGCTCAAAACAAAGGATGCGCTGCAGCGCGCAATACGATTCTTCGAGAATCTAACGGTGAGTTCATTGCCTTTTTCGATGATGATGACGTTAGTCGGAAAGACCGAATTCGTCTCCAGTATAAACGAATCACTGCATACGAGCGTCTAGCCAATACAAAGATGATTGCATGCTATGCTTCTGGTCAAAGAATTTACAATAACGGCTATGAAATGCCGATCCTGGCCATTGGATCAAAGGGCCCGGGCCCGATTGGAGTAGAACTCGCCGACTATTTATTATGTGCACGCTACCGCCGTGGTATTTTCTATGGCGGGGGTACACCTACCTGCTCTCTAATGGCTCGCGCAACGACCTTCCAGAAGATTGGGGAATTTGATCAAAACATGCGTCGACAAGAAGACGCCGATTTTGCAATCAGACTTGCTCTTAACGGAGGTCATTTCATCGGGATTTCTGAAAGTGTGCTAACACAATATGCCTCTCATAGTTCTGATAAGACAGCTCAACACGAACACGAAAGCTTTCTTTATCTTTTGGAAAAGAACAAAAAATACTTGCTAAGCAATGGAAATTATATCTACATGCGGCGCTGGGCGGAGCTTCGTTTTAGACATTTTAGCGGTCGCCCCGTGGCCGCTTCGATTATTCTAATTCAATTACTCATTACATATCCTTTCCGCACTTTACGTCATTTCTCCCGAACGGCGCTGAACCGTTTTATTCACGAACGCCGAATGAAAGCGTGAAAAATGTCTGTCTCCATTTTATTCGTCTGTCGTAATTTTCATCGTATGGCGGGTGGGGTTGAACGCATGGCAACAGCCATGATGAACGAAATGATTGACCGGGGCTTCAAAGTCGGTCTTCTCACTTGGGATGAAGAAAACGCCGAGGCACATTACGAACTACATCCTCAAATTAAGTGGATGAAACTGGATATGGGGAATCCTCAAAACGCGGCAGGATGGGGCTTGCGTCTCAGAAGGCAAATGCGTATTCGACACTTAATACTGGACTTCCAGCCTGACGTAATTATTGCTTTTCAAGTTGGAGCCTTCATTGCGACACGAACTGCTTTATTAGGAACGGGAATCCCAATCATTGCCGCAGAGCGTAACTCTCCAGACTTGTTTGACTACGTTCGACACGGGAAGCAACTTCGTCGCCGATCAAATTTGTTTTTAGCAACATCAGATTGCATCACTGTACAATTGGAAAGCTATCGAAAGAAGTATCCCGCGTTTTTGCGAAAACGCATTGTTGCGATTCCAAATCCAGTCTGGAAACCTTCAAACTGTCATCTTAGCATTAGCCGAGCTCCAAAAACAAAATTAATTCTTAGTATGGGACGCTTAAGCTACCAGAAAAACCAAACCTTTCTCCTTCGCGCATTTGCGCTGATAGCTGACAAAAATCCCGACTGGACGCTTGCGCTTGTGGGAGACGGAGAGGCCGAAACAGAATTACGTGGTCTCGCAAAAAAACTAAATTTAACAGATCGTGTAGTCTTTGCTGGCTCAGTTAAAAACGTATCAGATTGGTATGAAAAAAGCGATTTTCTTGCCTTTCCATCATTATGGGAAGGTTTTCCAAATGCACTTGTTGAAGCATTAAGCTACGGAGTTCCTGCCATTGGATTGAAATCCACATCAGGTGTTAATGAACTTCTTCAAGACGGTTATAACGGATTACTCGTCGAATCGACAGAAGCAGCCTTTGCTAAAGCGATGCAACACATGATTGACTCTCCGGAAATGTGCAAAGACATGGGAGAAATCGCAATAGAATCTGTAGCTAAATACGCACCTTCACACATTTTCGATAGATGGCAAAAACTTTTTTCTGATTTAGCCAGAGTGCATAAATCATGAAAATTATGATGATCATAAAAGGTCTTCATCAAGCTCCAGGAGGAGCAGAGCGCGTTTTCTGTGAGTTTGCAACATATTTACAAAACTCCCATACAGTAACAGCCGTAACATCCGATGCGATTGGAGAAGCACCTTTTTATCCATTTCCATCGAATATTGAAAACATAAGAATGGGAATCGGAAACCCGCATACACCGTCTACATTAGGAACACTACTACACCGAATTAAAAAAATAAGAGAAATAATCATTAAAAAAAAACCTGATGTAGTCCTTGCTTTTATGCATAGTAGTTTTATACCCGTTTCGCTCGCTCTCATGGGTAGTCAGATACCAGTTATAGCTTGCGAACACACAAGTATCGAACATTATAAAAATCATCCAATAGAAAAAGCACTATACTGGACAGCACTTCCCTTTTTACGGCACATAACTGTTCCCATGGAATCAATACGCTTGGGTTATCCTTCTGCTATAAGAAGAAAGATGACTACGATAGAGAATCCAGTTAACATGCCCCCATCTTCATCTACCCCTTTATTACAAAGAAATAAAAGAATTATATCTATTGGTAGATTCGACGAATCAAAAGGCCATCAAATACTATTGGAAGCCTTTGCAAGTATAGCGAACCAGATCCCTCAATGGGATCTAAGAATTTTAGGCGATGGACCACTTCGCGCTAACTTAATTCAACGGGTCAAAGAACTAAAACTTGAAGAACGTGTATCAATGCCTGGCATAGTGCAAAAAGTTGAGCCTGAGCTTCAAAAAGCCCAGATTTTTGCGCTAGCTTCACAGTACGAAAGCTTTGGCCTAGTCGTAGCAGAAGCAATGGCGTCAGGCCTTCCGTGCGTCGCTTTTGCCAATTGCACTGGCGTCAACAACCTCATCAAAAATAACCAAACAGGTATCCTTGCAGGCGGAAATATGAAATATACTTTGATGGCAGATAGCTTAAAGAATTTAGTCGCCGATAACGAAGCAAGACGCCTTATGGGAATTTCAGCACAGGTTAACATAGCACAAAGATTTAATATCGAAACCTTAGGCCCTCGTCTCGAAAAACTAATAATCCAAACCATCCATAATTCTGAGACAAGACGTTTTTAAAACCTCTTTAACCCCCATTATATTTTTTTTCATCGAATGCCAAAACAATCCAATTTTAAAGCATCACGCTCCTACAGAAGTTTATTAAGAAATTACAGCCCAATACTAAACCTGTCAGAAATATGTCTGTTTTCTCGATGCATAACGAACGATATTTTGCCTGGAGGTCAGCAGGAACACGTCGTGAGAAATAAAAGATTCTGCGTTTTTGGAAAGTATAGCTCGGGGATTGGTCTACAAACTGGTCTACCATGCGTCGCACCAACATCGCTGTTTTGGCGATTTTCGGCAATGAAATCAGTTATTTAGTGGGAAATACGCATGGAAAAGTGGCGCACCCGACAGGATTCGAACCTGTGGCCTTTGCCTTCGGAGGGCAACGCTCTATCCAGCTGAGCTACGGGTGCGCAGGGCATTGATGCAAAATCATCAAGCGATTTGGGTGATACAGGTTTTGCACCATTCGGGCAAGGGTTTTTGACAGGTTTTTGCACAATAAGGGGTAAGCAATACGTCGCCGTCTTTTTTAACAAAGATTGCCCCGTCAGCTTTCAACGTCGCGCCGTTCATAAGGATCGCGCACCACCCAGGTACCGTTCCATTCGCGGTCCTGTTCACGGCGGCTGAGGCGTTCCATGCGGTTGATCATGAGCTGGGCGGCAAAATCACCGTTATTGAAATCCAGCACCTTCTCAAACAGCGGTGCTGCTTCCTCAAACGCCCCCTCACGGTAAAAGCCAATCGCCGTTTCGTAATCCTTGCGCCATTCACGGCGTTCATCACTCAGTTGCCCGTTTTCAGACAGTATTTCATAGAGATAAACCACCTTTTCCGTGCCCAGCAGCACCACATGGTCCAGATCGCGCATTTCCACATCTGACGACGCCAGGCTGGCCGTCTCGTTCGAGGCCAGAATGCGCGTACCATAAATGCGGTTGGCCTTTTCAAGCCGGTGGGCATAGTTCACGCAGTCGCCAACCACAGTATAAGCCCGCGATTTATCCGTGCCGATCGACCCCACAACAACCTCGCCCGTAGCAATGCCAATACGAATATCGAGGCCATGATCACCAATCAAATCGGCATATTTGGTTTTAAGCGCATTAAAGCGAGCCACCTGTTCCAGCGCCGCCTTACAGGCGTGCATTGCATGGCTTTTTTCATTACAGAAGGGCGGGCCCCAAAAGCCCATCACCCGGTCGCCGATGAAATTGTCGATAATGCCGCTATGGCCGGAAATCGGCTCTGTCATCGCGGTCAGATAGTCATTCAGGAAATCCACCAGCTTTTCCGGCGCGGTATGTTCGGCCAGCCAGTCAAACCCGGTAAGGTTGACAACACTGACCGTCATCACCCGCTTTTGCGAGGTTTCAAGCGCGGTTTCCTGCGACAGCAGGTTATTCAGAACCTTGGGATCAACATATTTGCCAAATCGTTCGCGCATCCGAAACCGCACCCGCAATTCGCGCGTCATGCGGTTAAAGGCATTGGCAAGGGCGGAAAAATCGCCCTGTCCCTTGAAATCCAGGCTGGTATCAAGTTTGCCGGACTGCACACTGTTAATCGCCTTGGTGGTATCATTCACCGTGCGGGCCACACCAATGCCAAGGTAATAGGCAATGCCCAGCCCCGCCACCGCCGCGATCAGCATCATGATGAATTCCGCCTGGATCAGAAAATCCTCGCGTGCCGAAACGGCCTCGACCGTTTCGGCAACATAGCGTTCAAGACGCAAAATCTCGCTGCGCAAATTCAGCACGATGTTGCGATGGATACCGCGTACGACATTTTCCTGACGCTGAGCGGTGGTAATATCGCCTTGATGCACCGCATCCAGCAGCTTTTCCATCCCGATATTGAACTGAGAGGAAATATCGGCAAATTCGCGCATGCGGACATCAAGGTTAAGCAAAACACCCTGATCAAAATGCGAACTGGCTTGCGCCCGCCCCAGTGCAGCCGAGGTAAAGGCCTTGCGAAAGGCCTGTTCGATCTGGGTTTGCTTGGCCTTGATCTCGATTTCGAGACCACCAAGCAAAGAGGCATCCCCCCCCTCGCTTTCCACCACCCGCATATAGCGGTCCAGCAGGGCAATCTGCTCAAGCTGGCGGGCACGCACATCGGAAAGGGCATCCTTTACCGGCGTCACATAACGTGACACCGCCTCTAGATCACCATTAATACCCAGCGACTGAATAACGGAGAAACCGGTTCCAATGGTCAGGCAGACGACAAAAAATGCCGCGACCCCCACAAACTTTGCTCGAACGGTCCGCAGCATACCGGCCCTGATCCTTCCGCAATGGACTGACCCATCACCACCACATCCCAAGATGCCGCCGAATGGCCTGTCAGCCCTTATTTTTCAAATGCTTCAAAATGTTACCTGATCCTGGCCTTGCGGTCAAAAAGCAATCCGTTACCGGCAAGCAGCCGACTTTGCAGATATGCTGCCCTTCACCCACGCCGCCATGTCGGCAATCACATTGGGCCCGTTCAAATCGCGCAACAACATGTGATAACCGTTGTCATACACACAAATTGTTGCCGATCCCTTATCAACGTTGCCATGTCGGTCATGTTCCGCAATATCACGGGCAAAGGCCGCCATGACGTCAGGTGGAATAACCTGGTCGTGCCGCCCCATCATGATCAATGCCGGAACCTGCACATCCCTGGCGCGCATCCGGGCCTCATCCATCAAATTGGCAAGCCCGGCCACCATATCAACCCTGACCGACGATAACATATTCGGATCACGGGCCAACCGGCGCAACATGGCGATATTATCCGATGGCCAAATATCCAGCCCCCGGCCCGATACCGGCAACCACGGCAAACTGTGCGACAGAACCGACAAAGGCAGCGTTTGATACCAGGGCATGTCATCGCGATCCCACACCGCAGGCGAGACCAGAATAACGCCATCCATCAAATAGGGACGAGTTGCCGCCGTCACGGTTGCCACCGCCGCCCCCATCGAAACCCCGGCCAGATAAACCGGCTTCCCGGGATATTGATGACGCAAAAGCGCCAACGCATCGCTGGCATCCTGCACCAGCGTTGCCGTGCCCGGCCAAAAACCACGGGTGGGGGAACGGCCAAACCCGCGCTGGTCATAAGCATAAACCGCAATACCGTGCTGGCGCAAAATCTGCCCGGCTTCATCCAGGCCATTGGCATAATCGCCAAAACCATGCAACGCCAGAATCACCGCCCTGGGCGCAACTTGCCGCCCGTCATCACTTTCCTTCCGAGGCAGCCAGCGTTGCAAGGCCAGCCGGGTACCATCTGCGGCCTGATAATACTCATCCGCACTTTTCAGGAGATATCCAGATGTATTCACTTCATCGGAAACATCAGAAGCTGCAACAAACGATACCGTTGCCACTGGATCATCTGCAGCCTTAAGGGTCGGCGCACAGGCCGCCATCAGCAATATCAATGGCAGAACCGCAAACCGCACCACATCCGGAAATATCCATTTTCGTCCTTGGCATAGCTGATTTCGTGTCTGACTCACCTGCCTGTTCTCCCGTTACCGGTCTATGCCGGTCTATGATGGTATATTTCCAATCCCGGATCATAATCGCCGTAAAATATCGGGCAAAAACACAACTCCCGGCAGGGAAATTATTCCTGCCGGGAGGGATGCGGGGCTTTACTCTGCCCAAATTTGCACGGTTCACGCCACCATATCAGGCCGCCTGACCAGACGTGCCTTCAGCCAGTGATTTATTGTTTTCCCGCGTCAGCATCAGGAAAATATCTTCCAGATCACCTTCATCGGTCGACAGGTCATTGATCTCAAGGCCGCTTGCCTGAATAGCCCGCAAAATATCGGACATGCTGTTTTCACTGGGGCGATAATGCAGGGCAATCTGGTTTTCACCTTTTTGCTCTGCCCCCCACGGGGCCAGGGCATCGGGCACCGCATTCAGGGTGCCCTTCACGGTCAACACCAGCGCCTTGTGATCAATGCGGCGCAACAGGGTTTTCTTGTCTTCATGGGCAATGACCTTGCCTTTGTTGATGATGGCAATTTCATCACAAAGCTCTTCGGCCTCTTCCAGGTAATGGGTGGTCAGAACAATCGTCACACCGGCCTTGTTCAGTTCCTTGACATAAGCCCACAATTGCTGGCGCAGTTCGATATCCACCCCGGCGGTTGGTTCATCAAGCACCAATACCGGCGGGTTATGTACCATTGCCTTGCCGACCAACAAGCGACGGCGCATCCCGCCCGACAGCGAACGGGCATACGAATCCGCCTTATCAAGCAGGCCAATCGCATCAAGAATTTCATCGGTGCGCCGTTCGGATTTGGGCACGCCATACAGCCCGGCCTGCAATTCCATCGCCTGACGCGGGGTAAAAAAGGCATCCAGGTTCAATTCCTGCGGCACGATCCCGATCGAACAGCGCGCCAGGCGCATCTGATCGACAATATCATGACCCCAGATTTTGGCCGTACCACCACTTTTTGTCACCAAACCGGCCAAAATGTTGATAAAAGTCGATTTTCCCGCCCCGTTTGGCCCCAAAAGGGCAAAAAACGACCCCCGGGGAATTTTCAACGAAACGTTATCAAGCGCGAGCTTTTCACCCTGCGCGCTTTTATAGATCTTGGTCAGTCCTTCAACCTCGATCGCATAATCGGGCATTGCATTCATAAATGAATGATCTCCGCTCTTTTCCACATGGCGCAATTGCGCTAAACCGATGCGGAAGTGTTGATTGAATATGCGTTATGGGTATCATCCCGATCAAACCGGGGTCAATATCGCCGCAAACTGGGAACTAGATATATGAAGATCAGCGAAGAAATCAAAGTTGGCAGCCTGAATATCGCCTGCGACGGCGGCAAAGGGCATCTTGGTCATCCGACCGTTTATCTCAATCTTGAAGAAAAAGGCGAAGTCGTTTGCCCCTATTGCTCCAAGAAATATATCTTTGATAAAGAGCTGGCCCACGCCGACCATTAAGGTCCCCCGTCCGCACAGCGCCAGTCATCCAACCGGCGCCTGACTGCGTAGACATACGGTGTTACCTTCATTTGCCTGCCTCACCCGTCGCAGCCATCATGCTGCGGCCTAAAACGGGGACTATCCATGACGTCTGCTCCGACTTCCGTAAACAGTTTTCGCTCCATGCCCGACCCGGACGGGCATTTTGGCCATTTTGGTGGTCGCTTTGTTGCCGAAACCCTGATGCCGCTGATCCTGGAACTGGAGCAGGCCTACAAAGACGCCAAGGAAGACCCCGAATTCCGCAAGGAAATGGATTACTTCCTGAAATATTATGTCGGGCGTCCCAACCCGCTTTATTTCGCCGAAGGCCTGACCAACCATTTGGGCGGGGCCAAAATCTATTTCAAGCGCGAAGACCTGAACCATACCGGCGCGCACAAGATCAATAACTGCATCGGGCAGATTTTGCTGGCAAAACGCATGGGCAAAACCCGCATCATCGCCGAAACCGGTGCCGGGCAGCATGGGGTGGCAACCGCCACGGTTTGCGCCCGTTTTGGCCTGCCCTGCACCATTTACATGGGTGCAAAGGATATCGAGCGCCAATCGCCCAACGTGTTCCGCATGCGTTTGCTCGGCGCCGAGGTCAAACCGGTCACATCGGGCTCGCGCTCGCTCAAGGATGCGATGAACGAAGCCCTGCGTGACTGGGTCACCAACGTTACCGATACCTTCTATATCATCGGCACCGTTGCCGGGCCGCACCCCTACCCGGAACTGGTGCGTGATTTTCAATGTGTGATCGGCAACGAGGCCAAAGCCCAGATTATGGAAGCCGAAGGCCGCCTGCCCGATGAAGTGATCGCAGCCGTTGGCGGCGGGTCGAATGCGATGGGCCTGTTCCATCCCTTCCTGGATGACAAGGATGTTGCCATTACCGGTGTCGAGGCCGCAGGGCATGGCGTTCATACCGGCCGCCATGCCGCCAGCCTGACCGCTGGCCGCCCGGGCGTTTTGCATGGTAACCGCACCTATTTGCTGATGGATGATGACGGCCAGATCAAAGAAGCCGACTCGATTTCAGCCGGGCTGGATTACCCCGGCATCGGGCCGGAGCATTCCTGGCTAAAGGATATTGGCCGGGCCACCTATGTCTCGATCACGGATAAGGAAGCCCTGGATGCCTTTACCCTGTGTTCGGAAAAGGAAGGCATCATTCCCGCCCTGGAATGCAGCCATGCCATTGCACAAATCGTTAAAACCGCGCCGAAAATGGGCAAAGACCAGATCATTCTGATGTGCCTGAGCGGACGCGGCGACAAGGACATCTTTACCGTGGCTGAAGCACTGGGAGTCAAACTGTGAGTGACGCAATTATCGGCGGCCAGGACCGCATCGCCAAACGGTTTGAAAAACTGCACGCGGAAGATCGTGCCGGTCTTGTCACCTTCATAACGGCGGGCGACCCGGACCCGGAAACCTCGTTTGAAATTCTCAAAGCCCTGCCCGAAGCCGGTGCCGACATTATCGAACTGGGCATGCCCTTTACCGATCCGATGGCCGATGGCCCCGCGATTCAGGAGGCCTCCAACCGGGCGCTGGCTGCGGGCATGCACATGCGCAAGACACTTTCGCTGGTCCGTGGCTTTCGCGATCAGGACCACGAAACCCCGATCATCCTGATGGGTTATTACAATCCCATCTTTATTTACGGTGTGAACGAGTTTCTGGAAGATGCCCGCAATGCCGGTGTTGATGGCCTGATCGTGGTGGACCTGCCGCCCGAAGAAGACGCCGAGCTATGTGTTCCGACCGTCAATAAAGGACTAAGCTTCATTCGCCTGACCACCCCGACATCCGATGACAAACGCCTGCCCAAACTGGTTCAGAACACCAGCGGCTTTGTTTATTATGTATCGGTTGCCGGTGTCACAGGTGCGGGCTCAGCCACAAATGAGCAGATTGTCGAGGCAATGGCCCGCCTGCGGCGCCATACCAATTTGCCCATCGCGGTTGGTTTTGGTATCAAAACGCCTGCCCAGGCCGCCGAAGTTGCCCGCGAGGCCGATGCCGCCGTTGTTGGCTCGGCGATTGTATCAAAAATCGCAGAAAGCCTTGACGAAAACGGCAAGGCCACCGATAACACCGCCCTTGTGGTCACTGGCCTGGTACGTGAACTGGCCGACGGCGTGCGCAACGCCCGCAAATGATGTTGCGCCTGCCCGCAAGACCGATATAGGCAAAACCGAGGATCAATATCCGATATGTCGTGGCTGACTGAATTCGTCCGACCCAAAATTCAGAAACTGGTTCGCCGCAGCGATGTGCCCGAAAATCTCTGGCACAAATGCCCGTCCTGCGAACAGATGATTTTTCATCGCGATCTCGCGAAGAATAACCATGTCTGTCAGCATTGCGGCCACCATATGCGGATTTCCGCGCGCAACCGGCTGGAGCTGATGTTTGACAGCGGCAAATACCAGACCATCGAATTGCCGTCGGTCCCGGTTGACCCGCTGCGTTTCCGCGATCAGAAAAAATATACTGATCGCCTGAAAGCAGCCCAGGCCAAAGCCGAATTCAAGGACGCCCTGGCCGTTGCCCACGGCAGCGTTGGCGGCCACGACACCGTTATTGCCGTGTTTGACTTTGCCTTTATGGCCGGGTCAATGGGCATGGCCGTTGGTGAAGGCATCGTTGCCGCTGCCGAACTGGCCGTGGTGCAGGATGCCGCCCTGATCATCGTGCCCGCATCGGGTGGCGCACGTATGCAGGAAGGTATTTTGTCGCTGATGCAAATGGCGCGCACCACTGCTGCGATTGAAAAGGTCAAGGAAAAGGGCCTGCCCTATTTCGTCCTGCTGACCGACCCGACCACCGGTGGCGTTTCGGCATCTTTTGCCATGCTGGGCGACATTCAGGTTGCCGAACCAGGTGCACAAATCGGCTTTGCCGGTCGCCGCGTGATCGAAAACACCATTCGCGAAAAACTGCCCGATGACTTCCAGACCGCCGAATATCTGCTGGAACATGGCATGGTCGATATGGTGGTGCCACGCAGCGAACTGAACGCAACCTTTGGCCGCCTGATCGACATGATCCGCCGCCCCAAACCCGGCGCATCGATCGTGCCGATCAAGGGCGACAAAAAGAAAACCACCACTGCGGAAAAAGCTGACTGAAGATGCAGGTGCCCTCGCCAAGAAGTAGCGCCATTCTGGGCCGACTCGGCCTGCTTCATCCCAAGATAATTGATTTATCCCTGGGGCGCATTGCAACATTGTTGCAAAAACTGGGCAACCCGCATCTTAAGCTTCCGCCTGTTATCCATATCGCTGGCACAAATGGCAAGGGGTCTACCCTTGCCTATTTGCGCGCCATCTATGAGGCTGCAGGCCTGCGGGTCCATACCTCGACCTCACCGCATCTTGTCACCTTCCATGAACGTATCGTTCTGGCCGGTCAGCAAATCAGCGAAGACGAGCTTTGTGACCTGCTTGAAGAGGTCGAGCGCATCAATGATGGTGCCCAAATCACCTATTTTGAAATCACCCAGGCTGCGGCTTTCCTGGCTTATTCACGGGTCGAGGCAGATGTTCTGTTGCTCGAAACCGGGCTGGGCGGGCGCTATGACGCCACAAATGTGCTGCCCAATCCAGCCCTGAGCGTGATCACCCCGGTCTCGATTGATCATCAGGCCTTTCTGGGCGATACGGTTGAAAAAATCGCCTTCCAGAAGGCGGGCATCATGAAAGCAGGCATTCCCTGTGTTGTTGCCCCGCAAATGCTGCCGGCCTTTGATGTGCTGGTGCGCCACGCCAGCAAGATCAACACGCCGCTGGTTACCAATTTCGCCATCACGGCCGAAGATGACGACGGTTTTGACCTCCATATCGATGGCGAGGCCCTGCGCCTGCCTGCCCCGGCCCTGCCGGGTCGCCACCAATATGTGAATGCAATGGTCGCCACCGTTGCCGTGCGCAATGCCGGGATCCAGGCGAAAAATGGCGATGATATTGATATCGAAACGATTTCCACGGGCCTTAAAAATGCCCGCTGGCCTGCGCGCCTGCAGCGCCTTGCACAGGGCCCGCTGATCGACCTTCTGCCTGATGATGCCGAACTCTATGTCGATGGCGGGCACAATATCGCCGCCGCCGATGTCATCGCCAAATGGCTGGAACGCGCGCACGCAAACGGCGATACCGTTGTCGTTATGGGCATGCTCAATAACCGTGACCCGCTGGCATTTTTACGCCCGCTTGCCCCGCATGTCTCTGGTTTGGCAGCTGTGGATATTCCCGGTGAACACCAGGCCCATACGCCACAAACCCTGGCAGATGCAGCCAAGGCGCTTAACATTCCCGCCACCGCCTGTTCAGACGTGGCCCATGCCATTGAAACCCTGTGCAACAGCCATCCTAATGCACGCCGGTTCCTGATTTTAGGGTCTTTGTATCTGGCTGGGCTTGTTCTGGCAGAAAACGCCTGAAATTTAGGTTTTTCCAACAGTCCCGTTTAAGGCAACCCTGATCTGCAAAATTGGGCTTTAAGGGATTTTCTATAAAACCCCATTATTTTCATGACTTTAAAAAAGTTCTGTTAATTATATTAATTACAGATTTAGTCAGCAAAACATATCCCCCTGATTTTACATTTAAAAATCGTCATTTCATCTATAAACCTCTAGGCACG
This sequence comes from Thalassospira sp. TSL5-1, assembly GCF_001907695.1. Lineage (NCBI taxonomy): Bacteria > Pseudomonadati > Pseudomonadota > Alphaproteobacteria > Rhodospirillales > Thalassospiraceae > Thalassospira > Thalassospira sp. TSL5-1. The sequence goes on along the minus strand of NZ_KV880638.1, from coordinate 283,843 downwards.
CCAAGATTAAATCCGGACATATGGTCAAGGGCTGACCTTATCACTTTGGCCTGACGATCTGATAGAGAGGTGCCGAAAGATGAACAAACGATCCTTTCAGTCAAATATAAATGACGACGATAAAATTGATGTTCGTGCACTACGTAACAAACTCTCAGATGACCTTGATCATATCCTGAAAGCCGCTTTTAACGGCGTTTCGGAATCTGTTCTGCCCAAAGGAACGGAAAATACAGACCGACTTGTCGCCAATCAGGTTCGCACCTGGATCCAGGCGCTGGAAACCTCCGCCGATGCCCCGCAAAACCCAGCGCAACTGGGCCCGCTTTATCATCAGCTTAATTTTGACAGCCGTGATATTTCCCGGCTTTATCACCGTGCCTTCGCCCTGCTTTTGGACGATCTGTCGCATCACTGCCGCTGGAAACACGCCCATTTTCACACCCTGACCCAAAGCCTGAATCAGATCATGAACCTATCGCTTGAAGAAACCCTGCGGGATTTTTTCCAGGTGTCTTATGACCGGGCTGTAAAGGATGCCGGCAATCGTTTTGCCGATCAGATGCTCGATAACAATGTCGATTTATCGATGTCGATCAACGAGGTGGCCAGTTCAAATGCCTCGATGATGCGCGAAATGGGCGAGGTCGATTCACAAACCCAGTCAATTTCTACCGCTGTCGAAGAAATGGCCACCGGCATTGCCGGGATCAGCGACAATACAGCCCAGGTTGCCCAACAGGTTGAAACGGCAAATACGACCGCAGAAAACGGCAGCAGCATCATTCAGGATACCGCCGAAAATATGCACCTTGTCGCCCAGGCTGTCACCGAGGCCAGCCAGCGCGTTGAACTGCTGGCCGAAACATCCGGCCGCATCGTTGAAATGATTGGTATTATTGACGATATCGCCTCGCAAACCAATTTGCTGGCATTGAACGCCACCATTGAAGCCGCGCGCGCCGGTGATGCTGGCAAGGGGTTTGCTGTTGTTGCCGGTGAAGTCAAAAACCTGTCCAGCCAGACCGCCCGGGTCACGGTGGATGTCCGCAATACCATCGAGGCCCTGACCGTTGAAATTGACGGCATCGTCCAATCAATGAACAAGGGTGCACAAGCCGTTAGCGCAGGCGAAAAATCCATGCAGGATTCTGTCGATTCCATTGATCAGATCCGCAACCTGATCAGCGACATATCGCGCCGGTCCGTTGAAATTGCCGGTATCCTGAAACAACAGGAACAAGCCTCGGTCGAGGTCTCTCAACGGGTCAATAAGATTGCGCAGGAAACTGCCAATAATGTCAACGTCATCCGCACCAGTGCCAATGCCACCGACCATGTGGTGGACAAGGTTGGCGAACAAATCGCCGTACTTGCCAAATTCGATGTCCCGAACAAAAGCATCCGGATTGCCAAATCGGATCATGTGATTTGGAAAAAACGCCTGGCCGACATGCTCATTGGCCGCGAAAGCCTTAAGGCCGATGAGCTGGCCCAACATACCAGTTGCAACCTTGGCCGATGGTACCAAAGCGAAGATGCCCGGTCGCTGCGCAATACCCCGGCTTTCAAGCAACTCGAAGAACCCCATAAAACAGTCCATGAATGCGGAATCGAAGCCGTGCGCCTGTATAATAAAGGTGACGTGGAAGGCGCGCTGGCACTGTATGGCAAAGTCGAAAAGGCCTCGGTCGAGGTGATCCGCCTTCTTGATGCGCTTATAAAAACCAAAACAGCCAGTCAGTAACCGCAACCATATTACGGGATTGCCCGGTGCAGCCTCATGCTCCGGCCATTCTCGGGCGATCACCTCTCACCCGTCACCACATCGCCGTCCACTCTCGCCGCGCATCATTCCACATGCACCAAGCCAGCGATCCATACTCTGTCCGGGTGGCAGAAATCGGATTTAGATAATTTCATTACGTTATCGATATAAAATATACACACTCCCAATCTCCCCTTCAGCACACGATTTTCGCCCGGTACGCAGAGTCCGTATAGGGTTCGAGCAGAGTCCGTCCCGGCAAGTAGCACACGGTTAAAAATCAGAACCGGTGCAAAATTTAACGCAAAGACGAGCATGAGGCTTACTTCAAGGCAGCGCAAAACCGCAGCAAACACGTCCGATGTCATCACACCCTAATGTCTTCAAATATTTCATTCAATATCAATTACTTAAAACATACCGACTGGTCTGGATGTGGCGAAATTTGCCTGCAAAAGGTCTATCCTGGCAGGGAATTTATGGCTGCATCAGACCATTATCCCGAACAGGATCTCATCAGCGGGCATCATAGGACGCATTTTTTCGGCTGGATAAAGTCCTGTTATCGCGGCGGGAAACGGTCCCGGTACCCGGTCTGGCTTTATCGCCATTGGCTCCGTCTTCTTCATCGGACGCCGGAATATCCCGTCGGCGCACCGCTCTTTTTGAAAACCAGGTATAAATAACAACATATGAAATAAACCCCCCAACCCCGATGGTTAGAGTCAAGAACTGAAGCACAGGCAGAAAACGGCCAAACATGCCAGCGCCACCATAAATCATGAAAATGCACACCGCTGCCACCGGGGCCAGGGCCATAAAAAACAGGCCCCGCACCCGCGACTTGATGGGGCGATAGTGCATCAACATCAGGTAAAACAGGTGCATCAGCACCACGAAAACCAGCAGTTTGATCAGCAAAACAAACTGGTCGCCGTTCGACAGGCTCTGGTTACGTTCGTAAATACCAAAGGCCTGGAACAGCCCATGCAACATTCCGCCAAACAGCGCCAGGGTTAGTAATGTGCGAAAAATCGGCCCGCGTGAGAGCCACTTTTCATCGCTGCCATTGCCAAGCCGCCGGTCATTTTTTTTGTTTTGCCCTTTTTTGCGGCCCTTGCGACGGTTCGCCAGCTTCATATTGTCGTGAATTTCACGCGAAAAACCCGCCGCCTCGACTCCCTTGCCAAAAGGCCGATAAACGGGTTTCTCCCCCCGTTTGGTCACGGTTTTTTCGTTACGCCGCTTCACCTGGGCCTATCCCTCGCACGTTAGGTGCGGCCTCTAAAAGAAGCCTTTGGTTCCAAACCATATCAATACAAACACGATATTGTCAGCACAAAGCACGGTTACAGACAAATCAGCCTTGCCCTACTCGACTTCTCGCACCGTATGCGGCATTCTGCGCCCATTCAATTCATCGAGAAAAACGAGCATCCATCGTATGACCGATACTGCCCAGCCCCCCCGCCGCGTCGTCCTGGTTGACGGGTCCGGCTTTATTTTCCGCGCGTTTCACGCCCTGCCCCCCATGAACAGCCCGGACGGCACCCCTGTTAATGCCGTTTATGGCTTTTGCACCATGCTGATGAAACTGCGCGAAGATACAAAACCCGACCATATGGCGGTTATTTTCGACACCAAGGGCAAATCGTTCCGCAACGACTTTTATCCCGATTACAAGGCCCACCGTCCGCCCCCCCCCGAAGAACTGGTCCCGCAATTTGGCCTGATCCGCGATGCCGTGCGCGCCTTCAATTTGCCCTCCATCGAACTGGAAGGCTATGAGGCCGACGACCTGATCGCCACCTATGCGCGCCAGGCCGCCGAACAGGGGGCCGATGTCATCATCGTGTCCTCGGACAAGGATTTGATGCAGCTTGTCACCGAGCGCGTGGAAATGTTCGATGCGATGAAAAACCGCACCATTCGCTCGGGCGAGGTGATGGAAAAATTTGGCGTCGGCCCGGATAAGGTGATCGACGTTCAGGCCCTGGCTGGCGACCCGGTCGATAACGTGCCCGGTGTGCCTGGCATTGGCGTTAAAACCGCCGCCCAGTTGATCACCGAATATGGCGATCTCGATTCGCTTCTGGAACGTGCGGGCGAAATCAAACAGCCCAAACGCCGCGAAAAGCTGATCGAAAATGCCGACATGGCCCGCATTTCGCGCGATCTGGTCCGCCTGAAAACCGATGTTCCAGTGACACATCCGGTCGATGATTTTGACCTGCGCGAACCCGATGCCGATGTGCTGCTGTCTTTCATCGCCACACATGGCTTCAAATCGCTTACCGCCAAGGTAAAGGCCAAATTTGGCGGCACCGTTGATGAAAACGGCGTTGCCGAAGCAGGCACCGGTGTGAATGACGTTACCGTCACCAAGGCAGAATACGAACTGGTCCAGGACGAAGAAAGCCTGAAAAAATGGATCGCCAAGGCCGATTATGAAGGCATTTTGGCCGTTGATACCGAAACCACGTCGCTTAATGCCCATCAGGCACGTCTGGTTGGTATTTCCATTGCCGTTCAACCCGGCGAGGCCTGCTATATCCCGCTGACCCACGGGATGGGCGATGAAGCAACCGAACCCAAGGCGGCCCAGGGTGGTTTTGATTTTGGCAGCGACCCTGCCGATGACAAAGCAAAGGCTGAAATCCCGCAACAGATTCCGCTAAAACGCGCCATCGAACTGCTGAAACCCCTGCTGGAAGATCGCGGGGTTCTCAAGATCGGGCAGAATATCAAATATGATAAAATCATCTTTGCCCGGCATGGCATCGATGTGGCACCAATTGATGATACGATGGTGCTGTCCTATGTGCTCGATGGTACCAGCCACGGGCATGGCATGGATGAACTGGCCGATTTGCATCTGGGCTATAAAACCATCAAATTCACCGATGTTGCAGGCACGGGCAAAAACCAGCTGACCTTTGACCAGGTCCCGCTGGACAAGGCACTGGATTACGCCGCCGAGGATGCCGACATCACCCTGCGCCTACATCGGCTGCTAAAACCGCGCATCGCCCAGGAACATATGGCCAGCGTTTATGAAACGCTGGACCGTCCGCTGGTGCCAGTTTTGGCAAAAATGGAGGCCCTCGGCGTTAAGGTCGATGCAGATAAACTGCGCGAACTCTCATCGGACTTTGCCAGCCGTATGGAGGTCCTGGAAAAAACCATCCATGAAATGGCCGGTGAAACCTTTAACCTTGGCAGCCCCAAGCAGCTTGGCGAAATTCTGTTTGAACGCATGAGCCTGCCGGGCGGCAAGAAAACCAAAACCGGTGCCTGGCAAACCGGGGCCGATGTGCTCGAAGGTCTGGCCGCCCAGGGCCATGATCTGCCCGCCCGCATCCTGGACTGGCGCCAGCTTTCCAAGCTCAAAAGCACCTATACCGATGCGCTGGCAAACCATATCAACCCGCAAACCGGGCGGGTGCACACCAGCTATGGCCAAACCAATGTCAATACCGGCCGTTTGTCCTCGAACGATCCGAACCTGCAGAACATTCCCATCCGCAGTGAAGAAGGCCGGAAAATCCGTACCGCCTTTATCGCCGATGAAGGCTGCAAACTGATTTCGGCTGACTATTCACAAATCGAACTACGGCTTTTGGCCCATGTCGCCGAGATTGACGCCCTGCGCACCGCCTTTAAAAATGGCGAGGACATTCACGCCTCCACCGCCTCCAAGGTGTTTGGCGTGCCGATTGAAGGCATGGACCCGATGGTCCGCCGCAAGGCCAAGGCAATCAACTTTGGCATCATTTACGGCATTTCGGCCTTTGGTCTGGCCAACCAGCTTGGCATTCCACAAAAGGAAGCCAAGGAATTTATCAACGCCTATTTTGAAATCTATCCCGGCATTCGCGATTATATGGAACGCGCCAAGGACTTTGCCAAAACACATGGCATGGTGCGCACCCTGTTTGGCCGCAAGATTTTCATCAATGGCATCAATGATAAAAACGGCATGCGCCGCAGCTTTGGCGAACGCGCGGCCATTAATGCCCCGATCCAGGGTGGCGCGGCCGATATCATCAAACGCGCCATGATCGCGGTTCCCGATGCCCTGCTTGATGCCGGTTTAAAAACCCGCATGCTATTGCAGGTCCACGACGAACTGATTTTTGAAGCCCCGGAAGCCGAAACCGAACAGGCCGTAAAAGTCATTCGCGACGTCATGGAAAATGCCGCCCATCTCAGTGTCCCGCTGATCGCCGATGCCGGGATTGGCGATAGCTGGGCCGATGCGCACTAGAACAATCCGTCCGGATATTCCGAAATCAACTCAAGGCCGGGGGTAAAACCCGGCCTTGATTGCATGTGGCCGTATTTAGTTTTAGCCTAATTTTAAGATCAAAATAATTCAAAACATCAAACAGAAAGACAAATCACCTTAAAACTAAAATCATTCTAATAATTATTTGGAATTATCATGAAAACCTCCGGAGGGTTCATTAAGGAGAAAAATCTTTAGGCCCCCGGATGAATTTATTTATTATCCGTATAAGGAGTGCTACCCTAAGGTAATAGACGACCCAAAGGGAGCACCGGGCATGGCAGCCCTTGTAAAAAGGCTTTGTTGGAGCGCATTGCTAACTGGATTAACGGTTGCTTTGTTGTGCCCACCTGCCCGTTCAGCCACCAATACGTTGCCTGCCCCCATCAATCACGCAACCACGATCGACCTGCAAACCACCGAATTCCCCCCTTACAGCAGCGAAAGCCTGCCAGGTCAGGGCATTGCCAGCATTATCGTCCGCGCGGCTTTTGCCCACGAAAACATGGCCGCCCATATCATATTCAGGCCCTGGCAACGCAGCCTGCAAAATTTTAATACCAATATCGCCCCCGGTACCGGCCATCGCCCCGATGCCATTTTCCCGGTCTATGACGACACACAAAACAAAAGGCGATTTCTTCTGTCACGGGCCATCGTGCGCAGTGCCGTAGGTTTTGTTTACTATCGGGGCGCAAAATTCGACTGGCAAACCCTGGATGATTTAACCGACCTGACCATTGGTACAGTACGCGGCTACACCACGCGAGAGGATTTCGACCAATATGTGCAACAGGAAAAGCTGCATGTAGTCGAAACCCATGATGATGCCACCCTGTTGCGTCTGCTGTCTGCCGGGCGGGTTGATGTGGCAGTTATGGATCAACAGGTGATGCGCCACATCCTTGATACCAATCAGGATTTTGATCAAAACCGGCGCTGGTTTTATTTTCATCCCACTATTCTGGAAAACAAAACCCTGCATGTGGGTTTTCATCGCACCCCCGAAGGCAAGATGCTGCGGGATGCCTTTGATCATGGTTTACGCGCCCTGCAATGCCCGGACGATAACTGCCCCGCGCAATATATTCCCAACGCCAACCTGAATACCCAATAAAGCCGCAAGATGAAGCCACGTCGCACGCCAGGCACAACAGGTTCCGGGACCGAAAACGGCACCAAAACCGGACCGTTTAAAACGCCTTTTCCTTAGCGGGCAGAAGAATGCCCCCGGCAAAATGCGTCACTCTAAAGGAAAGGGAGGCCAAAATGACAAAGCGATGAAAAAATGGCCCTCACCCTTGAAAAGCCTTGCCTGTGCTAGAATCTGAATAAAACTAAACAAATGTCAGGATGCGATGGGCCGGGCCATTTTGCCCCCGGTCAGAATTTCTCCACACCATCAGGGGGCCGGAGATGCCGATCACAAACGCACGAAAAAACAGCTTATATCGCTGGCTTGTAATCCTCGTGGCAGTGCTCATCCTGTCAGTTTCGCACTTCGTTTCGCACAGTGTTTTGGCATCCGACGTGGCATCCTCCCCCTTTGCGGGTACAAAAGTGCGCCTTGCATCGCTGGACTGGCCGCCTTACACCGGTGAAAACCTGCCCGGAAAAGGCAAAAGTACGATCATTTCCCGTCAGGCCTTCGCAGTTAACAATATCGGCATGACAACGGTTTTCTATCCGTGGCGCCGTGTGCTCGACAGCCTGAATTCCGATCAAAGCCTGATTGGATATTATCCCGAATACAAATCCGCCAGCCTGGAAAACCGGTTCTACTTTTCCGACTCGATCGGCGACAGCCCTTTGGGGTTTGTCTCGCTGGCCGGATCGACATTTGACTGGACGGTCCCGGATGATTTGAAAAAATGGCGGATCGGGGTAGTCGCCGGATATGTCAATGAACCGACTTTCGACCGCATGATGAAAAATGGCGATTTAAAAACCCTGGCAGCCAATGACGATGTGACATTGCTGCGCCTGCTGCATGCCAAACGCATTGATGCCGCCGTCATGGACGCACAGGTCCTGCAATACTGGCTCAGGACCCTGCCGGAATTTTCGGCCCTCTCGGGGGACTTTGCTTTTCATCCCCACCTGCTGGGCACAAAAACCCTGCATGTGGTTTTCCGCAAAACCGAACAGGGCCGCCAGTTACGCGACCTGTTCAATTACGGCCTTCAAAATCAAGGCAGCAACCTGATTTCCGCACAACAGGAAAGACTATTATCCCAATAGTCTTTCCAAGTGTCATGCTGCCCATCCGGTCTCTTAAAGACCCAGCACATCGGACATGGCATAAAGCCCCGCATCCTTGCCAAAGGCCCATTTCGCCGCGCGAACCGCCCCCTTGGCAAAAACTTCACGCGACGATGCCTTGTGCGTAATCTCGATACGTTCGCCCTCGCAGGCAAAAACAACGGTGTGATCGCCGATCACATCGCCGCCGCGCAGGGTGGCAAAGCCGATTGCCCCGTCTTCACGTGCACCGGTATGACCGTCACGGGAACGCACGGCAACGTCATCAAGCGCCACACCCCGCCCGCGTGCGGCTGCTTCGCCAAGTCCCAATGCAGTGCCTGACGGTGCATCAACCTTGTGCTTGTGGTGCATTTCCACGATTTCGATATCGGCCGTTTCCTTATCCAGAATTGCAGCAACCTTCTCGACCAGGGCAAAGGCCAGATTGACGCCGACACTCATATTCGGGGCAAAAACAATCGCCGTTTTTTCGGCAGCCTTTTCAAGCTCTGCTTTCTGATCCGCCGACAGGCCGGTCGTGCCAATCACCAATACCGTCCCGGTTTCGGCGGCCAGCGCGGCATGCTTCATGGTCGCTGCCGGGGCGGTAAAGTCGATCACGGCATCAACCTCGTTAAACAGGGCCTTGGGGTCATCGCCAATAGCAATGCCACATTCTTCCAGCCCGGCCACCAGCGCCACATCCTTGCCAACAAAGGCACTGCCCGGAAGGTCGGTTCCTCCGCCAATTTCGCAATCGCTGGTTTTGGCGGTTTCCGCTACCAGCATCCGTCCCATCCGTCCGGCACAGCCGACGATTCCAATTTTCATTTTTGGCCTCCTGCAGGCAAATTCGTTCAATATGCCATCTGCTTTAGCACATCGCGCCAGCCGATGAAACGGCGGGAACCGCGCAAATATCACCATAAAAAAAGGGGCAATGCCAACGCATCCCCCCTTTAATCCTGTCTGACAGCAATGCAGGTTTAGTAACCGGCCACACCAACCATTACCCTGTCTGATTTGATCAGGAATGATCAACTGCGGGGGCGTTTTGGGCGGCTTCCCAAACACCCTCAAGCTCCGCAACGGTTTCGGGCGAAAGCGCCACACCCGATGCCGCAATATTTTCCTGCAAATGGGCAACCGATGACGTGCCGGGGATCAGCAGGATATTGGGCGAACGTTGCAGCAGCCAGGCCAGGGCAACCTGCATTGGCGTCAGTTCAAGGCGCGTTGCAATATCGGACAGGATTTGCGATTGCAGCGGCGAAAAACCACCCAGCGGAAAGAACGGCACATAGGCGATGTTCTGTTTTGCCAGCTCGTCGATCATTGCATCATCATGGCGATGCGCCAGATTATACTGGTTCTGCACGCACACAATATCGGTGATGCCCATACCTTCGCGAATTTGCGTCGGAGTAACGTTGCTTAGCCCCAGATGGCGAATAAGGCCCTGCTTTTTAAGGTCCGCCAAAACCGAAAGCGGTTCGGCAATTGAGCCTTCTGCCGGGCCGTGAATACCGTGCATGCTGCGGAAATTGACAACCTCCAGGCAATCCAGCCCCAGATTGCGCAAATTGTCATGCACGGCCCGGGTTAGTTCGGCGGGCGACATGGCCGGCAACCATGCACCGGTTTCATCGCGCCGTGCGGCAATCTTGGTCACGATCAGCAAGTCATCCGGATAGGGGTGCAACGCCTTGCGAATGATCTGGTTGGTAACGTGCGGGCCATAAAAATCGCTGGTGTCGATGTGGTTGATGCCCGCCTCTATCGCAGCACGCAAAACCTGTTCTGCCGCCTTGGGGTCACGCGGCGGGCCAAATACGCCGGGCCCGGCAAGCTGCATGGCGCCATAGCCCATGCGTTTTACCGTATGGCCGGCAAATTCAAATGTTCCTGCTTTATCGATGATTGACATTGGGGATCTCCTTTCTGGATGACCCAAAGCTAATGCTTGCACAACTGATCGACAATTAGGCACAATCTGAACAGCTTGTACGGGATGGCGAACGATGAATGTTGATCTTGGCGACCTGAATGCCTTTTTAACCGTCGCACGCGCTGGTGGTTTCCGCGAGGGGGCACGCCTGAGCGGTGGTAGCGCATCGGCGCTGAGCGATGCGATCCGCCGCCTTGAAACGCGCCTCGGGGTGCGCCTGTTTAACCGCACCACCCGCAGCGTCGCCCTAACCGCGGCGGGCAATGGCCTGCTGGCCCGGTTGGAACCGGCATTGAGCGAAGTTGCCAATGCCCTGGATGTGGTGAATGGCTATCGCGACCGACCGGCGGGCACCTTGCGGTTGAATATTCCCGTCAGTGCGGCGCGCCTGGCGCTGCCCGAAATCATCCCGGCCTTTCTGGCGAAATATCCCGAAATCCTGCTGGAAATCATTACCGAGGAAAGCTTTGTCGATTTAATGGCCGAAGGCTGCGATGCCGGCATCCGCTATGACGAACGCCTGGAACAGGACATGATCGCCATTCCCATCGGCCCGCGAAAACAGCGATTCGCTGCTGCCGCCTCGCCTGATTATCTGGCCCGCAATGGCACCCCGCAACACCCGCAGGACCTGCTTGATCACCCTTGCATTCGCGGGCGTTTTGCCAGCGGCGCCATGTTCCCGTGGGAATTTGAAAAGGATGATCAAACCCTGGAGGTCGCCGTCAAAGGTCCGTTTATCATGCGTCCGGGTGGCGGCACCGACCTGGCCGTCGAAGTCGCCAAGGGTGGCATTGGCATTATCTATCTGTTTGAAGACTGGCTGACACCCTTTTTCAAGAATGGCTCTCTGGTACCAATCCTCAAGGAATGGTGGCCGTCCTTTCCCGGTCCCAAGCTTTATTATCCGGGGCGCAGGCTGGTCCCCTCGCCCTTGCGGGCCTTTATCGATTTCATCCGCGCCTGGCCGCTACAAAAATAACATTTTGGGCATCCTGCCTGCGGGCGACCATCTCTCTGGCCAGCACCATGCCCCGCAATAGCACCTAGCCGGTTTTGCTGCCTTCAGGCAAATCGTCTTTTGCCGCATCCTCATCGCGGATATGGCCAAAACGGCGGGCTTCTTCGGGGTAATCGTGCAATCGATGGTCAAAATCAGCGGCAATATCGGCCAGCGTAATGGCGGCAAAGCGATCCATCATCAAGGTACGGGCCAAATCCAGCGTGTCGTCAATCGCACTGTTTACCGCCTGCTCAACCAGGCAAACAGGCTGTTCATCGGCATTGCCAATGGCAAACAGGGGCGGTTCGCCCAGCGCAGTATAAATATCGCGCAAGGTAATATCGGACAGGTCACGCGCCAGTTGCCAACCACCGCCATGCCCCTTTTCCGATGACACCAGGCCCGATTTTTTGAGCCCACCCAATGTCCTTCGCACCACGACCGGGTTGGTGCGCAACATCATGGCAATTTCATCGGACGTGGCGTGTCGGCGGTGCCGGTCCAGATGGATCAGCACATGTAACACCCGGGACAACCGGTGATCCTGTCTCATTGCATTCTCCTGTTCGCGTGATCGAGCTATAGCAAATTCACCACCACGTAACAAATAAAGTTACAAATTTCTTGACCCGCTATCGCCTTTCGTGGTTATGAAACTTTATAAGTTACGTAAAAACGGATCACAAATGGTGGCCCCACCACCGAATGGAAGAAAATCCCATGCAACATGATTTTGATACAATCATCATTGGCGGCAGCTTTGCGGGCATGTCCGCCGCCCTGCAACTGGCCCGCGCCCGGCAAAAAATCCTGGTGCTGGATGACAATGTGCGCCGCAACCGTTTCGCCCGCCATTCTCATGGCTTTTTGGGGCAGGATGGCACCAGCCCCGACGACATTATCGCCTCATCCCGCGCCCAGTTGTTGAAATACCCGACGCTAAGCTGGGAAAACACCCTGGCACAATCGGCCGAACGGGCCGAACGGATGTTTAAAGTCACCACTGAAACCGGGCAAAGCGTCGTTTCGCGCACCCTCATTCTTGCAACCGGTGTCACCGATACCCTGCCCGATGTGCCCGGCCTTGCCGAACGCTGGGGGGATCACGTTTTTCACTGCCCCTATTGCCACGGATATGAATTTAACCAGCAGCCTCTTGGTGTTCTGGCCAGCTCCGAACTGGCCATGCACCAGGCGCTGATGTTGCCAGACTGGGGCCCCACCACCCTTTTCCTCAACAATGCCTTTGAGCCCAACGACATTCAGCTTGCCCAGCTTCACCGGCGCAAAGTAACACTGGAACACACGCCGATTGCCGAAATTACCGGAGATCAGGCAACGGTGCACTTAACCGATGGCCGCAACATTCCGCTTGCCGGTCTTTTAATTCAGCCCAGAACCAAAATCAGCTCGCCCCTCGCATCCCAGCTTGGCTGTGCCTTTGCCGATGGCCCGCTTGGCCCCTATCTGCAAACCGATGCCATGCTGGAAACCACCATTCCTGGCGTTTTTGCCTGTGGCGATGCCATGATTGCCGCAGGTTCGGTGGGGCTCGCGGTGGGCAATGGTATCAAGGCGGGCACGGCAGCCCATCATTGCCTGATTTTTTGGGATGACGCCTGATTTCCCAACCTGCCCATACGCATCGTTACCCTGTTACCCGCTGCCAAACGGCGGTACCCCCATAAGAAAACCCCCTGCAACATCGCTGCAGGGGGTGATCTATTTCAGACGGCAAAGCTGATCCTTAATCCGTCAGGTCTTTCCAGATTTCTTTCATCTTGGAAAAGAACCCTTCGGATTCCGGGTGACTGCCTTCTTCACGCGAAATGTCGTCAAATTCGCGCAGCAGCTCTTTTTGCCGTTCCGACAAATGCACCGGTGTTTCGACACTGACCTCGACAAACATGTCGCCCCGCGCCTGGGAACGCAGAACCGTCATGCCCTTGCCCCGCAGGCGCAATTGCTGACCGGATTGTGTCCCGGCCGGGATATTGATGCGCGTGCGCGTGCCTTCGATGGTCGGTACCTCGATGGTGCCGCCAAGGGCTGCCTTGGTCATCGGAATCGGAATGCGGCAATGCAGGTTCGCCCCGTCACGCTGAAAGAAGCGGTGCGGCTGAATATCCAGAAAGATATACAAATCGCCCGAGGGCGCATTATTCGCCCCGGCTTCCCCTTCGCCCGCAAGGCGAATGCGCGTGCCATCCTCGACACCGGCAGGAATCGTCACCTGCAGGTTTTTCTGTTTTTCAACACGCCCGGCACCGTGGCAAACCTTGCACGGATTTTTGACGATCTTGCCCTGCCCATGACAGGACGGACAGGTGCGCTCAATGGTGAAGAAACCCTGCTGGGCACGCACCTTGCCATGACCATTACAGGTCGGGCAGGTCACAGGCTGGGAACCCGCCTCGGCCCCGCTACCATCGCAGGCATCACACTGAACTGAACCGGGAATCGTAATTTCCGACTTTTTACCCTGGAAGGCATCTTCCAGCGAAATCGCCATATTATAGCGCAGGTCGGCACCACGATTGGGCGAACCGCCACGACGACCACCGCCGCCGCCCATCGCCCCAAAAATTTCGTCAAAAACGTCGGCAAAACCGCCGCCGCCAAAACCACCAAAGCCACCGGCACCAAACGGACCGCCGCCGCCACCAGCACCACCCTGTTCAAAGGCAGCATGACCAAACCGGTCATAGGCAGCACGCTTGTCCGCGTCCTTCAAGACGTCGTAGGCTTCGCTGACTTCTTTGAATTTTGCTTCGGCAGCCGTGTCGCCCGGGTTTTTATCCGGGTGATATTTCACTGCCATTTTACGATAGGCGCTCTTGAGCTCGGCTGCGCTGGCATCCTTGCTCACGCCCAAAAGCTCGTAATAATCCTGTTTCGCCATCCGTTACTCCGGAAATACGGGCGGGCCGTCCGCACATGTCATAAGTTATTATGAGTGCTGAACGGCCCGTCACGAGTTACAGGGCGGCGTGCATGACGACCGCACCGGTCGTCTTACTTGTCTTTTTTGCTGTCATCGACTTCTTCAAAGTCAGCATCGACAACACCATCATCAGCCTTGCCTTCGGCAGACGCACCGGCATCGGCGGCATCGCCAGCTTCGGCCTGCTGTGCCTGATACATGGCTTCACCAAGCTTCATCGAAGCCTGCTGCAACTCATTGACCTTGGCATTGATGGCTTCAGGATCATCACCGTCCTTGGCTTCCTTCAGGGCAGCCAGAGCGTCTTCGATCATCGACTTGGTGTTGGCATCAACCTTGTCACCATGTTCGGCCAGGTTCTTTTCGGTCGAATGGATGATGGCTTCAGCCTGGTTGCGGGCTTCGACCAGTGCCTTGCGCTTTTTATCGCCTTCGGCATTGGATTCCGCATCCTTGACCATCTTTTCGATTTCATCATCCGACAGACCGCCAGATGCCTGAATGCGAATCTGCTGTTCCTTGTTGGTCGCCTTGTCCTTGGCCGACACATTAACGATACCGTTGGCATCAATGTCAAAGGTGACTTCAATCTGCGGTACGCCACGCGGCGCGGTCGGCAGGCCAACCAGATCAAACTGACCCAGCATCTTGTTGTCTGCAGCCATTTCGCGTTCACCCTGGAACACGCGGATGGTCACAGCCGTCTGGTTGTCTTCCGCGGTCGAGAAAGTCTGCGACTTGCGGGTCGGAATGGTGGTGTTCCGGTCGATCAGGCGGGTGAACACGCCGCCAAGGGTTTCAATACCCAGCGACAGCGGGGTCACGTCAAGCAGCAGAACGTCTTTGACGTCACCCTGCAAGACACCACCCTGAATGGCAGCACCAAGTGCCACAACTTCGTCCGGGTTCACACCTTTGTGCGGCTCACGGCCAAAGAATTCCTTAACGCGTTCCTGGACCTTCGGCATACGGGTCATGCCGCCAACCAGGATCACGTCATCAATTTCACCAGCCGAAATACCGGCATCCTTCAGCGCGGCCTTACACGGCGTGATGGTCCGATCAATCAGGTCGCCAACCAGGGCTTCCAGTTTCGCACGGCTGAGTTTGACATTCAGGTGCTTCGGACCGGACTGGTCAGCGGTGATGAACGGCAAGTTTACTTCGGTCTGCATCGAGGACGACAGTTCGATCTTGGCTTTTTCAGCAGCCTCTTTCAGGCGCTGCAGGGCCAAACGGTCCTTGCGAAGGTCGATCTGCTGTTCTTTTTTGAACTCGTCCGCCAGGTAATCAATGATCTGTTTGTCGAAGTCTTCACCACCAAGGAAAGTATCACCATTGGTTGATTTAACTTCAAAAACGCCATCGCCGATTTCCAGAACCGAGACGTCAAACGTCCCACCGCCAAGGTCATACACAACAACGGTGCCGCCTTCTTTTTTGTCCAGGCCATAAGCCAGGGCCGCAGCGGTCGGTTCGTTGATGATACGCTTGACTTCCAGACCGGCAATTTTACCGGCATCCTTGGTGGCCTGACGCTGCGAATCGTTGAAATATGCAGGAACGGTAATCACCGCTTCGGTGACCGGCTCACCCAGATGGGCTTCGGCGGTTTCTTTCATCTTCTGCAGGATCATCGCGGAAATCTGGCTCGGGGCCATTTTCTCGCCATTGACTTCAACCCATGCGTCGCCGTTTTCACCACCGATGATTTTGTACGGCACAAGGTCTTTGTCTTTTTCAACTTCCGGGTCCCCCATGCGGCGGCCGATCAGGCGCTTAATCGCAAACAGGGTGTTTTCCGGGTTGGTCACGGCCTGGCGTTTTGCCGGCTGACCCACAAGGCGCTCACCATCATTGGTAAATGCCACCATCGACGGGGTGGTACGTGCCCCTTCACTATTCTCAATAACCCGGCCTTCCTTACCATCCATCACTGCAACGCAGGAGTTGGTGGTGCCAAGGTCAATACCGATAATCTTGCCCATAATTCGTTCCTCTTTTAGCGGCCGGCCCGTCCCGCAGCCTTCGCCTTGAAGCGCCGCGCAGGACCTCCTGGGACCAATTGGTTGTAATAACGTGTTATACACGGGGCAATTACCCCGCGCACCTATATATGAAAGTCAAAACAAAGTCGCAAGCCGTCAAAATGTGGATTTTTGACGGTTTTTTTATCGCAAACTGCCCCGGGACTGTCACAACTTGCCCCAAAAGCAGGGTCCTGGCGGCATCTTTCCGGCCATTATCCCCACAATATCACGCTTTCCCTTAGGGCAGGCTAATGGCCTGTGATCGCGCCCAGATTACGTCTTCCTATACCGATGACACGCCATTGCGGCAAATCAGAAGCTTCTCGCGCAGGGTTTGCGCCAGTTCCTGTTTGGCGTCTTCCCCCAAAAACGGGGCAATCTCCACCTCGCGCCCGTGACTGCGTAAAATCAGCCTGTGGCGCGTTTCATCACGCGGCATCAAAATCACCTGTAACCAGTAGGTCTGGAAATCAAACTCCTCGCGCTCTCCGCGCACCGAAATACGGGTCAGCCGTAACACACTGCGGCGCAATTCAATCATTTCGCCACAGCGCGCGGCCTCAAAATTCATATGAAAGGCAAAAGACAGCAACGCCACATCCAGCCCCATGAAACCCGCAATCGGCCAGGCCCCCATCGACCAGAACAGCAACCCCAGCGACGATGTCACCCCGCCAATACACCAAACAAGCCTGCGCGCACCACGCCGGGTGAGCGAGCGTTGCGGATGCAAGTCGGTTTTGAAAACCGGTTTTTCGGTTCGCGGCAGTCTTGGCATTGTTTTAATGTCCTGCGCCAAACATCGCCCGCCAAAAGCCCCAAAGGACCATCCCTGTCGCACAATGACAAAATCGCAAGCGGCAGGATCGGGCGTGATCACGCGGCGCATGTTGCAATATGTTCCCACGCACAGGAAAAACAACCGGGGTCACGGCTCCATGATGCCGCGAATTTTGGAATCACTCCAGCCTGATCACAAACAAAAATCGACCTGTGCTTTTTCCAGGCTTATAAATACGCAATAAACAATCAAACAATACCGGCCCAAACCCGCGCCCATATCAAACAGCAGAGATCCCGATGTCCCGCCCGATGAGCAAAGCCGCCATAGAAGAATTCTTCCAGCGCCTGTCCGATGCCGACCCGGAACCGAAAGGCGAGCTGGATTACACCAATGTTTACACCTTGCTGGTCGCCGTCGCCCTGTCAGCCCAGGCCACCGATGTCGGAGTTAACAAGGCGACCAAAAAGCTGTTTGAAATTGTCGCCACCCCGCAGGATATGCTCGACCTTGGTGAAGACGCCCTGATCAGCCATGTTCGCACCATTGGCCTTTATCGCGGCAAGGCCAAAAACATCATGGCGGCAGCCCAAATACTGGTAGATAAACATAACGGTGTCGTGCCCAATGACCAGGAGGCACTGGAAGAATTGCCCGGTGTGGGCCGTAAAACGGCAAATGTTGTGCGCAATATCGCCTTTGGCGAACCAACCATTGCGGTTGATACCCATATCTTCCGGCTTAGCAACCGCACCGGCATGGCCAAGGGCAAAACACCCCTTGCCGTGGAAAAGGCCCTGCAAAAGAAAATACCGGCCAAATTTATCCAGCATTCCCATCACTGGATGATCCTGCATGGCCGTTATATCTGCAAAGCGCGCACCCCGCGCTGCCCGGACTGCATTGTCGCCGATCTTTGCAATTTCAAAGACAAAACACCCGCCGCGGAATAACCGGGCGGGTGCCTGTCAAACATTCAAACTGTTGATCACGGCCTCATCAAAACACCGCATCAAACGCGGCCGGTGCCGGGCTGACCATTTTGGCCCCACTGCGCGAGATTTGCATCACGGCATAACCCCGCTGGGTTCGGCCATCGGCAGTCAGGCGGAAAACACCATCAATGCCGGAAAACCCGGTTGGGTTGGTCAAACCATCCATCGTAATGCCCTGTTCCGTCCCTGCCAGCACAGCGGCAAGGGCCGCGCTGTCATAGGCCAGACTGGCAATACGCGGCGGTTCGCCGCCAAATGTTTTACGATAGCGCGTTGAAAAGGCCTGCCAGTTGCCCGGTTCCGGGGCGGCGAAAATACCACCATTCAATGCCGGTTCGCTAAACAGGCCCGGATCATTCCAGCCAAAGGTGCCAATATATTGCACCGACGACGAATCAACATCGAAATAGGCCAGCAAGGCCGAAACCTGGCGCAATTCCCCGCCTGTTGCAGGCAGGATCAGGGCGTTAAAATCCGGGTCGCCCAGGGTATCAAGCCCGGCCAGCCGCCGCAGGGCACGCTGCGATGCGCTGGAGCCATCAGCCTGTAACTGGGCTTTGCGCGATACCAGGGCAGCATGGCGCTGGTTATATTCGGCAAAGTCCTTCACCGTTTGTTCCATCGAATCGCTGCCGGGCTGATAAAACGCCACCTGGCCCAGACGTCCACCCGCTGCGGTCACAATCCGGTCCAGCGAGGATGAAATCTGCCGACCGTAATCATTTTGCGGCAGCAGGGCGGCAAAATTGTATTTGCCCTGGCTAACTGCATAGGCTGCCGCCCGTTTGATCTGGTCTTCTGGCGACAGGCCATTGACCCACACACCGGGCTCGGCGGCACGGATATTGTTGGAAAAGGACAAAACCGGCACATTGGCCTGTTTGGCAATTTCGCCAGCGCCATTGACCGAGTCTGAAAATAACGGCCCCAAAATCAGTTTGGCCCCGGCATTAATCGCTTTTTGTGCTGCCAGACGCCCGCCTTCATAGGTGGCTTCGGTATCAATCGGCATTAAAACAAAATCATCACCGGCGGCATCAAACAGGGCCAGTTCGGCGGCATGGCGCATCGCCCGGCCCAAATCCCCGTGCGGGCCAGATAGCGGCAACAGCAGGGCTACCCGTTTATCGGTGGTGGCCGCTTCATCATTATAAATACCCGAAAGCACCTGCCCGTCACCGGGCATACCATCAAACGGGCTGGGTTCACCGATCAGGCCCTGGTTGGGGGCCCGTGTGGCCGCATCCGGGCCATTATTGGTGACAACAGGCGCTAGCTCACGATTTGAATCCGTGTTAGTCAGGTCGGTACTGCACGCGCCCAGCCCCAGCGAAAGGACCAACACAGATGCCGTCCGGCACGCAAACCGGCGCCACGCCGAATTCCCGTTCCTCGTCGCAGACGGATGAAGTCTCGGAAAACCCACTCTCTTCACCTCCCAATGGCGTTATATCTTCGCAGGGTAATGCGGGCGATCCGGCAAGTAAACCGGATCAAACAGGGAATGACAAAACCCTGCCATTATCGGCCGGGCTCTATCTGGTTGCTACTCCAATCGGAAATTTGGGCGATATTACGTTTCGTGCGGTCGATATCCTTAAAAGGGCCGAAATTATTTTGTGCGAGGACACCCGCACATCAGGCAAGCTTCTGTCACGTTTTGGCATAAAGACCAAACGCATTGCCTATCACGAACATAACGCCGAAAAAATGCGCCCGGAAATCATGGACAGGCTGGGCAAAGGCCAGGCCATTGCCCTGATCTCCGATGCCGGAACCCCGTTGATCAATGATCCGGGTTACAAACTGGTGCGCGACTGTCAGGCGACAGGCTATACCGTAACGACAGCCCCCGGAGCTTGTTCCCCGATTGTCGCGCTGATTTTATCAGGCCTGCCCAGCGACCATTTTTTCTATGCCGGTTTCCTGCCGCCCAAATCGATGGCACGGCAAAAGGAACTGACCCGCTTTGCCCCCATTCCCGGCTCGCTGATTTTTCTTGAAAGCCCCAAACGACTTGCCGCATCGCTGCGCGACATGGCCGACTGCCTGGGGGCCAGCCGCCCCGCTGCCGTCACCCGCGAACTGACCAAAATGTTCGAGGAAGTCCGCCCCGGCACCCTGGGCGATCTGGCCGCCCATTATGACGAAGCCGGTGCCCCCAAAGGCGAAGTTGTGATTGTGGTGGGTCCGGCCCCGGCCGGGTCCAACGATCCCACCGCCGAGGATATTGACGACCGCCTGCGCGACCTTCTGCAAAACCACCGCACCAAGGATGCCGCCGATATTCTGGCACGCGAAACCGGCCTTAAAAAACGCGACCTTTATAATCGCGCCCTGGAACTGGGGCAGGATAAATAACAATCATGGGCATGGCACCCAAACGCCCCGCCCCACAGAACCACGCTCAGGCCCCCCGCGTCCGGGCGGAGCGATCCGGTCGGTTTGCCGAAAGCCTGTGTTGTTTCTGGCTGAGAATAAAGGGCTATCGCATTCTCGCCCGGCGCTATCGCGGGCCGGGCGGCGAAATTGATATTCTGGCGCGCAAAGCAAATGTGCTTGTCGCAATCGAGGTTAAATACCGCAAAACCCGCACCGATGCCCTGTTTGCCATCTCCCCGCGCCAGCAGGGCCGCATAGCGCAAAGCCTGCAGGCCTTTGCCGCCCGCACCGGGCATGCGGGCGATATGCGCATGGACGTCATGACCGTCAGCCCCAAAGGCCGCATTCACCATCATATCAATGTCTGGATGGGATAACGGCCTCTTTCAAGCCAACGGCACGTCCCTGTTCACGGAGGTGTGGATCATCCTGATGGGTAAAAACCGCAAAAGTATCCCAGGGCGGCATAACCGAGGCCAGCTTTAAAAACTGTCCAATTTCGCCACGATGGTACCCGCCATGCAGCACGACATGGATGATCATTTCCGTGCGGGACATATATCCCGGGTCACCATCGGTAAAACGAAAGGCCAGTTTCTCCGCCCCCGCATCCGGTGTCAGATCGTGGCTATAATCCATATACCACTGATCAATCCGGGCCATTTTATCGCACAAATCTTCCAATGTCGGCATGTTGGTCATCATGTCGGTCTCGTAACCGTGCTTCCGGCCTGTAAGGTGGGCGGAAAATATATCCGCCACCACATAACAATGGCTCATCAGGCGCAGGGCATCGCCAAAGGTCAGACCATATGTTTCGCGATCCACCTTTGCCATCTGATCAAAAAATGCCGCATTGGCCCAGGCCTGATATTGCACAAGCCGATGCAAAAAACCGCACATCCCTGACGTCTCCCAACTTGACTGATGATAAAATGTGAGCAATCTGTTTATATTTTAAACAGGGAGCATGGCTTGTCTACTCGCGTTCAAAAACCCGATACCCCTATGCTCAAACAGCCGCGCCAGGCGCGATCCCGGGCTACGGTGGAAACGATTGTCATCGCTGCTGCTCGTATTCTGGCCGATCAGGGATGGGCGGGCTTTACCACCAACAGGGTGGCAGAGGTTGCCGGTGTCAGCATCGGGTCGCTGTATCAGTATTTTCCCGACAAGCTCTCGCTGATTGATGCGATCCGCGAGCGGCATCTGGCAGACTGCCTTAGTGTGCTCAGAAACGTAACGGCCACCGCAAAACCCCTGCCGGTTTTTGTTGAAGAACTTGTCAGCAACATCATTGCCATTCACAGCATCAATCCCGGTCTGCACCGGGTATTGCTGGACGAAGCCCCGTTTTCCGACACTTTCCGAAACCCCGACAGCGCCTTTGAACAGGAATATCTTGGCTATTATGAACGGGCCGTTTGCAGCTACCAGTCATCCAAAGATACTGTCTCAGCCCAGCTTGGCGCCCGAATCATTTCGGACGCCATTGATGGTGTCATCCATAATGCTGCCCGGCGCGGCACCCTGAACCAGCCGGAAATCAAACACCAGCTTGTCAAAATGATCATCGCCTATATCAAACAATAATCCGTCAGAAACGAGCAGCGGCATTTTATATGATAATACGACAAACTATCACGGGTGCATTTTGGCCCCTTTGGTGATTTTATCAGCCACCCGTTTTTCCGCCCGCAGAGCAATGCCCACCACCTTGGCGTCATCAGGCGCGAACTGGCCAAAAACCGCGCGATTGGCGGCATCATGGCCAGTGGCAAACATTTCCTCGATATAAACGGATGCAGGTACTTCGCGCTCGATAATCCGGTTATGGATTTTACCCATCGTGGCCGGGTCGGCAGCCAGCACGATGGCGGGCTGCATTGACATGGGATTGTATTTATTGCCATTGCGGTCCACATAATCTTCGCCGATGATTTCGGGAAATTTCGCAATGATGCCGCTCATCAAAAAGGCGGTCACATTCAGGGCCTGCCAGCTTTGCAGGTCATTGCGCAGGACGATGGCAACTTTGGTATCAAACATGAACGTCATATTCCGCATGAAAGGTGAAAGGGGAAAAGAATGACCACGCTTTTAACCTCCCCCGATACCGGCGGTATTGAACGTTTGTGCAACCAGACTGTTCGGGAACGATTTTTAACCGCCCCGGCCCTGCCCGGCATTGAACGGATCGAAGCCCAGTTTTACGGCGACATGTTTGCTCCCCATCGCCACGATACCTATGCGCTGGGTGTGACCCTGCATGGGGTGCAAACATTTTCCTATCGGGGTGCCAAACAATTTAGCCAGCCTGGCAACATCATCGTCCTGCATCCTGATGAAACCCATGATGGCGGCGCCGGGACCGAGGCCGGTTTGCGCTATCGCATGCTCTATCTCGACCCGGCCCTGTTATGGCGCGGTCTGGGCGAAAATGCCCCCGGCCTGCCCTTTGTTGCCCAGCCGGTTTTTTCTGACGCCGCCCTCTCTGCCACATTGCTTGAAATGCTGGCCCATCTGGACAGCGATATTGATGAATTGCTGATTGACCAGTTTGTCTGTTCCGTGGCGGAGGGCCTGTGCCGCCATGCCAAACAACCGATTCGCCGCAGCAAAAAACTGGCCTTTCCCCGGCTTGCACGGGCGCGCGACTTTCTTGAAGCCAACACAGCCGACACCATCACTTCCACCGATCTGGAAGATGTTACCGGACTGGACCGCTATACATTGATCCGGCAATTCAAGGCCTGTTATGCCACCACCCCGCATCGCTTTTTGGTGATGCGCCGCCTGCAACAGGCCAAAACCCTGATTGCACAGGGCGAACCGCTTGCCGGGATTGCAACCGATACCGGATTTGCCGATCAAAGCCATCTCAACCGCCACTTCAAACAGGCCTTTGGCATTACGCCGGGCCGCTGGGCCGACATGATCCGCCCGCAGCTTTTAACACGACATGACAGTAAATAACGCCCCTTTCCCCTGCGGCAGCCAAAAGAAAACCGGCAGATGCGTACTCTGCCGGTCGTCCATGAGGTTAATTTGCCGAACACAGGATTTGATCAACCCTTGCGATAAGCGCCCTGACGTTCCAGCATCCAGCCTGGATATTCTGACGGTAGGGCACTGACCTGATCGAGCGCCTCCAGGTCCGCGCCGGTCAGCTTGATGCCGGTTGCCTTGATATTATCTTCCAGCTGATCAACGCGCTTTGCCCCGACAATCACGCTGGTCACAGCCTGCTGGTGCAGAAGCCAGGCAAGGGCTATCTGGGCGACACTGCAATCATGGGCCTTGGCGACGACCCGCATCGCATCAATGCAATCATAGGCGCGGTCACGATTAACGGGCGGAAAATCAAAATTTGCCCGGCGGCCTTCGCCATCGGTTTCGTTGTTGCGGTCATATTTACCACTTAACAAACCACCTGCCAGCGGGCTCCAGACCATCAGCCCCACATTTTCGGATTTCAAAAGCGGGATAATTTCACGCTCAAGGTCCCGTCCGGCCAATGTGTAATAGGCCTGAAGCGAGGCGAACCGCGCCAGATTTTTCCGTTCCGAAATGCCCAGCGCCTTCATGATCTGCCAGGCCGCCCAGTTGGAAACGCCGATATACCTAACATGCCCGTGCTTCACCAGCGTATCAAGGGCATCCAGCGTTTCCTCGATCGGGGTTTCGCTATCAAAACCGTGAATTTGGTATAGGTCGATATGGTCAAGCTGCAACCGCTTCAGGCTGCCCTTGATCTGATCCATAATGTGATAGCGCGACGCCCCGGTTGCATTGACATTTCGGCCCATACGGCCAAAAACCTTTGTCGCCACAACAACGTCCTCGCGGGGCACACCCAGGTTTTTCAGGGCCTGACCGGTGATTTCTTCTGACAGACCTTCGGAATAGACATTGGCGGTATCGATAAAATTGATCCCGGCATCCAGCGCGGTTTTCACCAGGTCATCCGCATCCTTTTGCCCAACGGCACCGATTTTCTGCCACATGTCGCCGTGGCCGCCAAAGGTCATGGTGCCAAGGCACAGTTCGGAGACAAAAAGCCCTGTTTTTCCAAGTTTGTTATATTGCATTGGTCCGGTCCTTTCGGGTCGTGAAAAAGAACGATGTGCCGTTCATCTGACAAAACAGGCCCGTTGTCTAAAAAGCGGTGACGAACGCATCAGGCCCTGTAAACCAGCACATAAATTTAAAATACCACCCGAAAAATAAGCCCCGATGCAAAGCTGGCAATAGCAGTTGGAGGATCAGGCAACGATCGCATTTTATTGTTTCATCGCTGAATCCTGACGAAACTTCGCCCTGTTGCCCCCAATTGGCATGATGGTTTCGCAACAGCCACCATTTTTAAAACTCTTTAATATCCATCGCGCATAGTAACGGATGTAAATGGGGTGGGCAGGCAAATCCATGATTTCAATTTCAAAACCGGGCAACCATCATGATCCGGGCAAAATACCACTAAGGCACAATAGGCTGCAGCGTATTTGCGGTGGCCTGCTTTTGGTCGCGGGCCTCTTGGCAAGTACGGGCTGCACGTCACTGGTGGTCGGGGCCGGAGCCACGGCCGGGGTGGCCGCAATGCAGGAACGCGGCTTTAAAAACTCGGTCAATGACAATGCCATTACCGCCAATTTGTGGCGCAAATATCTGGAAGTCGACAAAGACATGTTTGTCGATATCGACATCGAGGTGGTTGAAGGCGAGGTTCTTCTTGCCGGTCGGGTGCCCAGCGATGCCGTCGAAATGAAGGCGGTTGAAATTGCCTGGCAAACCAAAGGTGTCAAACGGGTAATCAATAAACTGCAGATCGGCAAGGAAGTCGGCCTGATTGATACGGCAAACGATCTTTTGATCAGCACCCGCATAAAAACCGCGCTGATGTTTGACAGCCGCGTTTATGCCATTAACTACAATATAGAAACCGTTGACGGCACCGTATATCTGATGGGAATTGCCCAAAACAAAGACGAGCTTGACCGGGTTATTTCGCATGTGCGGGCCACCAGCTATGTTAAAAGGGTTGTTAATTTCGTCCGCCTCAAGGACGACCCCACACGCAAGAGGACATAAAGATCACAGGCGTCATGACTGATACGGAACGGCATGAAACAGTCCTGCACTGGCTGAAATCCTATGCCGCAGGCGACTATCCGGATGCAACCGCAGCCGAGGCGGCCCTTTATCTGGCCAGCCTGGACCGGCCGGAGAATGACATCACCGCCTATTTTTCCCGTTTGGACGACATCTGTGAAGACCTTGAACGCGCCATTGCCGATACCAGCACCCTGGAGGGCACCCCGCCGCGTGTGATGGACCTTGCCATTGCCCTGCAAAATGTCATTCCCGGTTATCACGGCTTTCAGGGCGATGAGGAAAATTACGACGATACCGAAAACGCCAATCTGATGTGCGTGATCGACCGCAAACGCGGCCTGCCGGTTGCTCTGGCCCTGTTATATCTGCATGCCGCCGCGCGCTGCGGGCTGGACATGACGGGCATTGATTTTCCCGGCCATTTCCTGTTGCGCCTTGAGGCCAATGGCGAGCGGGTGCTGTTGGACCCGTTCCATAACGGCATTGTTCTGGGGGCGGCGGAACTGCGCGAATTGCTTAAGGCGTTTCAGGGCCTTGATGCCGAATTGCAGCCCGAACATTACCGCGAGGCCACTGACCGCACGATATTGTTACGGCTTCAAAACAACATTAAAGTCCGCGCGCTGCGCAGCGGTGATCTGGCCTATGCCACTACCATTCTCGAACGCTGCCTGATCATCGCCCCCGACGAACCGGGCCTGTGGCACCAGGCCGGCACCCTTCACGCCCGCCTCAACAATGATGAAAAGGCCCTGGCCTGCTTTGAGCAATTCCTGAAACTCAACCACGACCCGCGCCATCATCAGCGCATCAAAACCCTCGCCGCCGAGTTGCGCGACAGGATTGCCGGTATTTTACCCGGTAAGGTGGAAACAGTCGATGAAACGCCAGATGATACCGTTATCCCGTTTCATCCGGTCAAAAATACCGGGGCTTCAGACCTGGATAACACCCCACATGGCACATCATCGCCCGCCTCCCCGCCCCACGATGATTCATCACCGGCCTGAGCCTGAAAAATCTGAACACCGCTGATACATTTATGAATCAGGCATATACAAATATGTATCACCTGTTTTTTCCCGAAAAACGCCCTTTACTGCATGACATGGCAGCTCAACCAGGCAGAAGTTCGTTCTAACGTGCAGCTTGATCCCGACATCCGATCCAACGCGCAGAAGTAAAAAAACAGCCGCCAACAAGTATGATCTGCCGGGTGCCCCTTTAATCCTCCACAATATTTTTATGCCGTCTCCACCTCATCCCGGCGGCCAGAATGATGCCCGCTCAATGTGGTCGGCACACAAGCAGCGAGCGCAATTTCATATCCACATCGAAACGATATCGCGCCAAAAGCAGGCCATCTCCCAAAGCGTATTCGCCGCGTATTCCCCCAAGGGTGCTTCGACAAAATTGTCAAAGCACCCAATCTCCCAATCTGGCGCAAGCCACGCCAATATGTATCTCAACGGCCTCCATATCGCCGATATACCCATATAGAGTTAATTGATAACCACTATATAGATATTTTATTGAATTAAATAAAACTATCTAATCACGTACAAACTGGTTTGTATAATCTGTAAAGGGGCCAAAATTGATAAAATCATCGCTCTTTTTACCCATCAAAAACTCTGAAAGATGCTTATTCCCCTATAATTTGCCGTATTTTTACCGCGCACCGTCCTGTTTGACGCCCTCGTGCCAATTTCTGATACTCTGGTGCAAATCCAGCATTTCTGCCGTCTCGGGCGGGAAGAACAGCCGATTTTTCGTGGATCATTTTATCCATCCAGCTCGGCTGTGCCGACGGGCAGGAGCATCTCGGAATGGCACATGAGCCGATATAATTTTTGCCACCGACGCCGTCAAAAACTGCATATGCAGGTAAACACCTTATCCGATCAGCAATACACCCGCGCTGGCAATGGTCGCAAAACTTGCGTGGCAAACCTGAACGACTATACTGCCGCAAAACTTGCCCGGCGATGATGCCGGCCCATACCCAACCAGCAGGAATCTTACATGAGCGAACCCACCGTAGATGTCGTTGGCATCGGCAATGCCATTGTTGACGTTTTGACCCATTGCACCGAAGACGACCTTGCACGTCTGGAACTGGTCAAAAATTCAATGACCCTGATTGATGCCGGGCGCGCCGATGCCCTTTATGGGGAAATGGGTCCTGGCATCGAAATGTCGGGCGGGTCTGCAGGCAATACAATGGCCGGAATCGCAGCACTGGGCGGCAAGGGTGCCTATATTGGCAAGGTCCGCGATGACCAGCTTGGTGAGGTATTTCGCCACGACATTCGGGCAATGGGGGTCAGCTTTGACACGAAAGCAGCCAGCAAGGGCACATCAACCGCGCGTTGCCTGATTTTTGTCACCCCAGATGGGCACCGCACCATGAATACCTTTCTGGGCGCCTGCACCGAACTTGGCCCCGACGATATTGATGCCGAACTGATCAAATCGGCCAAGGTGACATATATGGAAGGTTATTTGTGGGACCGCGACGAAGCCAAGGAAGCCTTTATTCTGGCCGCAAAAATCGCCCATGAAGCCGGTCGCCAGGTATCCATCACACTGTCGGATTCCTTCTGTGTTGACCGTCACCGCGAATCCTTCCGTGATCTGGTGCATAACCATGTCGATATTCTTTTTGCCAATGAAGACGAAATCAAATCGCTTTACGAGGTCGAAACATTTGACGAGGCCCTGGCCGAAGTACGCCGCCATTGCAAGATCGCAGCCCTGACCCGCAGCGAAAAGGGATCGGTGATTGTTTCGGGTGACAGTGTCATTGAAATTGCGGCCGAACCGGTCAACAAGGTCGTTGATACCACCGGTGCTGGCGACCTGTTTGCCTCCGGATTCCTGTTTGGCTATACCCAGAATTATGATCTGGCAACCTGCGGGCGGCTGGGATCTATCTGTGCGGCCGAAATCATTTCGCATATGGGCGCCCGCCCGGATGCCGACCTGAAAGAGCTTTGCAAAGGGGCCATTCCGGCCTAAACTGTTGCAACGCTGAAATTTCACGGGACAGCAACAATGGGGCTGTCCCGCAGAAATACGCCATTGCCGGACGCATGGCTGCCATTTCAACGCTACCAGGCATTGACAATCTGCGGCCAATAGCGCATGTACCCGGCGTCTGTGTTGTATTTTTAAAAAATCAAGCACTCTGGCATTTGCAAGGCAGGTTATGCGCCGCCACCGGCGAGCAGCACCCTGCCTTCACCATATATATATCGACCAATCTTGTTTCTGACCGATGCGGCGGTACGACCGGCGCGCGGCATGTTATACGGAGTCCGCGCCCATGAACTTGCGCAATATCGCCATTATCGCCCACGTTGACCACGGTAAAACAACCCTGGTTGACTCCATGTTCCGTCAGTCCGGTGTCTATCGTGACAACCAGCGCGTTGATGAACGCGCCATGGACAGCAATGACCTGGAACGTGAACGCGGCATTACCATTATGGCAAAGCCGACCGCCATTCAGTGGGGCGACACCCGCATCAATATCGTCGATACACCGGGCCACGCCGATTTTGGTGGTGAAGTTGAACGTATCCTCTCGATGGTGGATGGTGTTGTTCTGCTGGTCGACTCGGCTGAAGGGCCGATGCCGCAGACCAAATTCGTTCTGGGCAAAGCCCTGAAACTTGGCCTGAAGCCGATTGTGATCATCAACAAGATCGACCGTCCGGACCAGCGCGCTGAAGAAGTACTTGACGAAATCTTCGATCTGTTCGTGTCGCTGGAAGCCAACGAAGAACAGCTTGATTTCCCGGTTCTTTACGCATCGGGTCGTGATGGCTGGGCGGCTGAAAATCCCGAAGGCCCGAAAGAAAACCTGACCCCGCTGATGGATCTGGTTCTCAACTATGTTCCGGCCCCCAAAGCCGAAGTTGACGCGCCGTTCGCCATGATCGCAACCATGCTGCATGCCGATAACTTCCTGGGCCGTATTCTGACCGGTCGTATCGCACAGGGCCGCGCCAAACTGAACATGCCGGTTAAGGTTCTGCGCGGTGATGGCACCGTCGAAACCGGCCGCCTGTCGAAACTGATGGGTTTCCGGGGTCTGGATCGTGTGCCGCAGGAAGAAGCCGAAGCAGGCGACATTATCGCCATTGCCGGTTTGACCGACGCCACCGTGGCCGACACCATCTGTGCTGCCGACGTTAAAGTCGCAATCAAAAGCCAGCCGATCGATCCGCCGACCCTGGCGATGACCTTCTCGGTCAACAACTCGCCGCTGGCCGGCCAGGAAGGCGACAAGGTTACCTCGCGTATGATCCGTTCGCGTCTCGAACGCGAAGTTGAAGGCAACATTGCCATTCAGCTGACCGAAACCGAAGACAAGGATGCCTTCGAAGTTGCCGGCCGTGGCGAATTGCAGTTGGGCGTTCTGATCGAAACCATGCGCCGCGAAGGCTATGAACTGTCGATCTCGCGTCCGCGCGTTCTGATCAAGGAAATCGACGGTGTTCTGTCTGAACCGTTTGAAGAAGTTCAGGTTGACGTTGACGAAGAATATGCCGGTTCCGTCGTTGAGAAAATGAGCCTGCGCAAAGCCGAAATGACCGACATGCGGTCATCGGGTGGTGGCAAGACCCGTATTCTGTTCCTTGCCCCCTCACGTGGCCTGATCGGCTATCATGGTGAATTCCTGACCGATACCCGTGGTACCGGCGTTATGAACCGTGTGTTCCATTCCTATGGCCCGGTCAAAGGTGCCATTGCTGGCCGTCGTAACGGCGTTCTGATCTCTAACGATCAGGGCGATGCGGTTGCCTATGCGCTTTGGGGTCTTGAAGATCGCGGCATAATGTTTATTGAGCCGGGCGCACGGGTTTATCAGGGCATGGTCATTGGTGAACACAACCGTGACAACGACCTGGAAGTCAACATCCTGAAGGGCAAAAAGCTGACCAACGTTCGGGCATCGGGCAAGGATGATGCGATCACCCTGACCCCGCCGCGCCAGATGAGCCTGGAAGAAGCCCTTGCTTACATCCAGAACGACGAACTGGTCGAAGTGACCCCGCAGAGCATCCGTATTCGCAAGCTGCACCTTGATCCGAATATCCGCAAGCGCGAAAGCCGCAAGAAAGAATCTGAAAACGCATAATCCAGTCGCGTTTTTACATTCCCAGACAAACGAAAGGGCCTGTCACATGACGGGCCCTTTTGCGTTGCCGCCATGTTTTTGGCTGAAATCGACCCTTCTTTTGTGCATTCTTTAACCGATAACGCCATAAGGTCGCCCATCGCAGGCAACCGGCGGATATGCAGGGGGAAGAATGAAGAGCCATACCAAACGCAGCTGGGGCGAAGCCTTTATGGCCCTGACCAATGGCCGGGTGATTACCATGCTGTTTTTGGGGTTTTCAGCAGGCATTCCCATTTTGCTGATTTTCTCGACACTGTCGATCTGGCTGCGTGAAGCCGGGGTGGAACGCGCCACCGTGACCTATTTCAGCTGGGCAGCACTGGGCTATTCCTTCAAATTTGTCTGGGCCCCCATCATTGACCGCCTGCCCCTGCCCGGCCTGCATGCCACGCTGGGGCGTCGGCGAAGCTGGCTGATTGTCGCCCAAACAGCCATTATCATTTCCATCCTGTGGATGGGCCTGACCGACCCGGCCCACCACTTGACCATGATGGCCTTTGCCGCCGTTGCCCTGGGATTCTCAGCCGCGACACAGGATATTGTCATTGATGCCTATCGCATCGAGGCGGTCGATACCGATTTGCAGGCAATGATGAGCTCCGCCTATATTGCCGGTTATCGTATTGGCATGATCGTCGCCGGTGCAGGGGCACTGACCATTGCCAGCCTGGTAGAGGGCAATGGCGCCTATATGCCGCTGGCCTGGCGGGTGGCCTATGGCTGCATGGCACTGGCCATGTGTGTGGGCGTTTTAACCACCCTTTTGATCAGCGAACCGGATGTTCCCCGCAAAGACAGCAAATATTTTCACCAGACCAGCGATTATATCCGCTTCCTGCTGATGTTTGCCCTGACGGTTATTGCCTTTATTGCCGCCAATATCTGGGCCGGGAACGCTATGTCACCGCTCAGGGAGAATTTCATTGCCACGGGCATGACCAAAGAACTGGCCGGTTTTATCACCGGCAGCCTGCAGCTTGCCATTGCAGTGCTGCTGGCAGTAGGTGTCGCCTGGCTAACCACCCTGATCGGCATTACACCGCGCGAGATGGTCCGCGAAACCTATATTGCGCCGGTAAAGGACTTTATTGATCGTTACGGCAAGGTCGCCATCATCGTTTTGGCCCTGATCGGTTTTTATCGCATTGCCGATATTGTCATGGGTGTGATGGCAAATGTGTTTTACACCGATATCGGCTTCTCCAAGGAAGAGATCGCGGCGGTTTCCAAAACCTTTGGCCTGTTCATGACCATTTGCGGCAGCTTTCTGGGAGGGATTCTGTCGGTGCGTTATGGCGTGATCAGGGTTCTGTTTCTGGGCGCGTTGCTATCGGCGGTCACGAATATCCTGTTTGCGATCATGGCGCAAATTCCGGCCAATACAGCGATGTTTGCCGTTGTCATCATGGCCGACAACCTTTCCGGCGGGCTGGCAACAGCGGCCTTTATCGCCTATCTGTCCGGGCTGACCAACATTTCCTTTACCGCCATGCAATATGCCATTTTCAGTTCAATCATGACCCTGTTTCCCAAGGTCATTGCCGGGTTTTCAGGTACCGCCGTTGATGCGGTTGGTTACCAGGCCTTTTTCGTTGGCACGGCCATCCTGGGGTTGCCGGTTCTCGTACTGGTGGTTCTGGCAGGCCGTCTAACCGATGTGGAACATCCAAAAGCCCGAAAAGCCCAGAACCCGAACCGGTAAAACCCTGAATGTACGCTTTCATCACAATGGAAAACGTCAGGGTTGCTTTGCAGGTGCAGGGGTCTTACATTTACAGGGCTGAGGCGATGGATTTCTCATCGCGCGTTCTCCAGAGGACTGGATGTTAGAGCTTGTGAGATAAGGCTCTCTGAACTTTCAGAGAGCCGGGTGAATTAAGAACCACTGAGCGCCTTGCGCTCGGGGTGTTTTTTCGCGTCTTCTCACGAGATTTCCATGAATATTTCACGACCCGAACAACGTGTTTTGCACGTTCTGGCCCTTGGTGGCCGCATTCTCCATGAAAGGGGCAATGGCCCCAAAGTCACCTCCGTCACCTGCTTCACACGCGACGGGATGGTGCTGTCCGACTGCAATCTGACCGTCTTTAACCGCCTCCGCAAAAAGCGTCTGATCGAGTCCCGGTCCGGCTGCCCCTATCGCATCTCGAAGCATGGGCGCGTTTCTGTACGTGCCCAACTCGACAATCAAGGCACGTAACATACTGATCCTGCAGGCACGCGCAAACGGGCTGCATCGTAATCCGATGCGGTCCTTCCACTCTCAGTTTCATGGAACTTAAACAATGGATATCCCACGTATTTTCAACATCACGGAAAGCAAACACCGGATTCATAATCCATTCACCCCCGACAAGTATGACACGCTCGGGCGGGTGCTTCGTCTGGAACCAGGGGCCAGCGTACTCGATCTCGGCAGTGGCTCGGGTGAAATGCTTTGCACCTGGGCGCGCGATTTCGGAATTACAGGCACCGGCATCGACATGAGCCAACTGTTTTCCGATCAGGCGAAACGCCGCGCCGAAGAACTCGGTGTCGCAGGGCGGGTTCGTTTCCTTCATGACAACGCGACCGGTTATGTCGCAAAGGAAAAGGTCGATGTCGCCGCCTGTATTGGAGCCACATGGATTGGCGGGGGCGTTACAGGGTCCATAGAGCTTCTGTCAAAAAGCCTTGTGCCGAACGGGATCATTCTCATCGGCGAGCCTTATTGGCACAAGCAACCGCAAAGCGAGGAGGCAATCAAAGCGTGCGGATCCGGGGCGCTCTCGGATTTTCTCATGCTTCCAGAGCTTCTCGCGTGTTTCGGCGATCTTGGTTACGACGTCGTGGAAATGGTTCTGGCAGATCTCGAAGGGTGGGACAGGTACGAAGCCGCCAAATGGCTCACCATGCGGCGCTGGCTCGAAGAAAATCCCGACGAAGACTTCGCGCAAGACATACGGCGCCATCTGTCGTCAGCCCCCGTGCGCTACGCCTCATATACACGTGAATACGTGGGATGGGGCGTCTTTGCGCTAATGGCGCGATAATATTCGTGCCAAACTCAGATCAAGCGGCTTCTGGTCGCCCAATCATGTGATGTCATCAGTAACATCGATTTTTAAAAACGGGTCCGTCACAATGGCACCCATATTAAGATCAAACAAAAACCCCGCAAAAATTGCGGGGTTTTTCGTCACCCGATATGGTTTCACAAACCGGGCAATGTCATGTTTTTCAGGCAGCCTGTTCGGCCTCGTCCTGGGTCAGCAACGCATAGATTGCATCGGCCGATGCAGCCCCGCGCAGCTTTTCACACATGCCCTGATTGCGCAGCAACCGCGAGATACGTGCCAAAGCTTTCAAATGGTCGGCTCCGGCTTCTTCCGGTGCGACAAGCATGCAGAACAGATCGACAGGCTGCTCATCGACAGCATCAAATTCGATCGGGTTCTGTGCCCGGGCAAACACCATATAAAGCCGGTCCAGATCGCCCAATTTGCCATGTGGAATAGCTACACCACCACCGACACCGGTGCTGCCCAGCTTTTCGCGGTCAAGCAAAACAGAGAATATCTGCCCTGCATCACGTCCCGTAACCTCGGCGGCTCTTTCTGCAAGTTCCTCGAGAACAGCCTTCTTGGCGCCGGAACGCAATGCCGGAATAACCCCTGTCGGGGAGAGAATTGTTGAAATGTCCATCTTTCGCGTTGCGTTGTTTGGACCAGAGGTCGCGCCCGTCAGGCTGCACCAGCTTTTTCATCAGCCGGGTCAAGCCAGCCGATATTACCATCGGCCCGACGATACACGACGTTCAATCCGCCATGTTTGCCATTCCGGAACATAAGGGCCGGAATATCCCCCAAATCGAGACGCATGACCGCTTCCCCTACCGAGAGCGTATCAATGCGATCAGGTGTTTCTGCCACGATCAGCGGGTCAAAGCCCTTGTCCTGTTCGTCGTCAGAATGGTCTTCGTCTTCCTGCTGGATCACGTAATGACGCGCATCCAGCAAAGCATTTTCATACTGATCACGGTTGGTGTGGTGATCACGCAGGCGCCGTTTATACCGGCGCAACCGTTTCGCCACCTTATCGCAAGCAGCATCAAAGGCCGGATAAACCTCATCCGCGGATGCTTTTGCCTGAACCAGCATGCCTTTGCCGACATGGACCGATATCTGTGTGTGATAAAGATGTGCCTGTTTGGTAATTGTTACCGTGGCTTCGATCGCATGATCGAAATATTTCTCTACCGCAAGGTCCAAGGTCTCGACGACGTGTTCACGCAAAGCGTTGCCAACGTCAAGTTGCTTGCCAATAACTGTAATCTGCATGGATCGCCTATCCCCAGTTGAGTGACTTCCAGTACATCTGCGAACGATGGTGCCCCTCAATCAGGTGGCGGCACCATATTCCGTCGCCAATGCCAAGTCAACATTTGGGTGTTAACCAATATGTTTCAATACCTTAGGCATTGTTTTCGAGCATCATGACCTATCTGGCCTGTGCTTTTTTCTCGCGCCGCCTTTGGACGGACGACGGAATCCGCATTGCCTCACGGTATTTTGCCACTGTTCTACGGGCAATGTCGATCCCTTCCTTTTGCAGAAGCTCGACAAGTTTGTCATCGGAGAGAATCTTTTTCGGATTTTCCGCATCAATCAATGACTTAATCCGGTGACGTACTGATTCCGAGGAATAGGAATCCCCCCCATCGGCCGATGAAATTGCCGTGGTGAAGAAGTATTTCAGCTCGAATATGCCACGCGGGGTCGCCATGAATTTGCCGTTGGTCACCCGCGACACCGTACTTTCGTGCATGCTGATGGCTTCGGCAATATCGCGCAAAATAAGCGGTCGCAGATGCGAGACCCCATGTGTAAAGAATCCGTCCTGCTGGCGAATGATTTCGGTTGCGACCTTGAGAATCGTGGTCGCGCGCTGGTGCAGGGCCTTAACCAGCCAGTTTGCAGTTTGCAAACGCTCATTGATAAAGGTTTTTTCTTCACGGTCGCGAATCCCGCTGCTGATCTCGGCAACATATTCCTCGTTGACCAAAACACGCGGCAACGCATCGCTGTTCAGCTCGATCATCCAACTGCCTTCCGACCCGGCACGGACCAGCACATCGGGAATAACCGGTGTTGCCGGTTCGCCATCACTGGTACGCCCCGGACGGGGATCAAGCGTGCGAATCTCGGCAATCATATCGGCCAGGTCATCACCATCAACACCACAAATCCGGCGCAGGCGATCAAACTCTCGCCGTGCCAGCAATTCAAGGTTATTTACCAGCGCAGCCATTGCCGGATCATAACGGTTCTGGTCCCGCAATTGCAGTTCCAGACATTCCGCCAGATTGCGGGCAAAAATCCCGACCGGCTCGAATCCCTGCATCTGACTCAAAACCGCCTCGACATCGGCCAAATCACAGCCAAGGGCATCGGATACTTCGGCCAAATCCCCGCTGACATAACCATTATCATCAAGCATATCGATCAGATAGCTGCCGATCATCCGCATGACCGGCGATGAAAAAGCGAGATTAAGCTGGTCATCCAGGCTTTGGCGCAGGGTTTGAGTATCGGCAAGGGTTTGCTCCAGCCCGGGCAATTCATCGCCATCGGCCCCGCCCATGCCACCGCCGCTATAGGGCAGCGAATAATCATGTCCCGCGCCAACCGGCGCGCCATCCGGGGTAATTTCGCCTTCGCCATCATAAAGGGCGTCACTGGCACAATCGAGCGGGCTACTGGTTTCAGAGCCCATGCTGTCGCTGCTCGCCAGACGGTCTGTCCCCCGCAAATCCTCGCGATCCCGGAAATCGTCAATCGCGCGGGCATCCAGGCCCTGCTCCCCATTGCCCACGGCATCATCACCGGTTTCGGCATAAGTTTGCCCCGGCTCCGCCCGTTCAAGAAGCGGATTTTCCAGCAGTTCGCTGTCGATAAAGTTGGAAAGCTCGATATTGTTAAATTGCAACAGCTTAATCGCCTGCTGCAATTGCGGCGTCATGACAAGAGACTGTGACTGACGAAGATCAAGCCTTGCCTTCAGGGCCATATCAGTACCTACCCCGTATCAATCCGCTTTCCCCCATTTTCCTGCCTCATTTACTTTTATGACTGATCCACATTTCTTTGACGATGCGGTATCAGATCAACAGACCCTCATGACAAAACAACCCTACCGCGAACAGCCCTTCCAGACACACGGCCAACCGTTAAATCTATTGTTATCAGTCTGAAAAAGACAGGAACAGCCAAATATGAAACGGTCTTGTTCTAAAGGCTGAATCTGTCACCCAGATAGACGCGGCGAACATCGACATTGCGTACAATCTCGTCCGGGCCGCCTTCCATCAATACCCGACCATCGTGCAAAATGTAAGCCCGGTCAATAATATCAAGGGTCTCGCGCACATTATGATCGGTAATCAGAACCCCGATGCCCCGGTCTTTCAGGTGACGGACAAGATCACGGATATCCCCAACGGCAATCGGATCAATCCCGGCCAGGGGTTCGTCGAGCAACACAAAATTGGGGTGGGCAGCAAGTGCACGGGCAATTTCGCAGCGCCGGCGTTCCCCGCCCGACAGGGCCAGGGCCGGGGTGCGGCGCAAATGCTCGATGGCAAATTCAGCCAGCAGGTCTTCCAGATTTTGCTCGCGCTTGATGCGGTCGCCTTCAATCACCTCAAGCACGGCCATGATGTTCTGTTCCACCGTCATACCGCGAAAAATTGAGGCTTCCTGCGGCAAATAGCCAATGCCCATGCGGGCACGCTGATACATTGGCATCATGGTGATGTCGTTGCCATCCAGCGAAATGGTACCGCGATCAGGCGAAATCAGCCCGGTAATGATATAAAAGCTGGTGGTTTTACCCGCCCCATTCGGGCCCAGCAGACCAACAGCCTCACCGCGCTGGACCGAAATTGAAACATCCTTCAGAACCGGGCGCTTTTTAAAGCTTTTGCCCAGATTATGTGCCACCAGCCCCTTATTCGCACTTACCAGTCGCGGACCACCGGCACTATCGGTGTCCGCCATGACAAATGGTGCATCCGCACCGTTACTTTTTGTGCTTTTCCGAGACCAGAACACGATCCGACCCTTCGTCAGTTTGTTTTGCCAGCAGCATCGCCACCGGTTTTGGGTTTCTTTTGGTTTTCAGGTACCAGCAGGCCGCGCACCCGCGATTTGCCATCACCCTTGTTATCTGCCATCAGGCGGCTGATACCGGTTTTAAGGTCAACCACGGCCCGATCACCATTCAGCTGGTTTTTGCCGCGCGTGATCTTAACCGATCCGGTCAATGTGGCGATACCCGTTTTCGCGTCATAAACGCCTTGATTGCCAACGACATAATCCGTCGGAGTCTCAATGGTGACATGACCATAACCGTCAATACGTTCCAACTGGTTCTCCCCCTTTGGCGAGGAGATAAAACGGGCCGTCAAGACATCAGCCTTCAGCTTGCGCCCCTGTGAAATCGCCACCGCATCCCCACGCGCCACCGCCATGCGTTTTGCTTCCCAATATTCCAGGCTATCCTTGGCGGTCAGGGTTTCGGTCGGTGTGCTGTATTTCAGGTTTTTGCCGGTCAAAACCACAACGGCCTGGTCAATGTCGTAAATTGCCAAATCCCCGGTGGCGGTATCGGTATTTGTCGATAATTTTACATGCCCATGCGCCTCGATCCGGTAAATCTCGGTCTGGCCATTGGTTTCGCGGTAAAAGGCGCGCAATTCATCGGCATGTATCTCGGACTGGCCACGCCGGGCAAAGGCATTGCCGCGCGCAATCAACACATTGTCGTTGCGGCGCCATTCAATACCGTTATCCGATTCAACATCCAGCCCGCCTGCACCCTGCTGGGTCAGGCCCAGCGATGCGGCCGATGCGCCATGCGTCAACGAAAAGCAGGCAAGCCCCATCACAAGCGTCGCCGCAACCAACAATCCACCCCCGCGCGGCGTTCTGATCATGATTTCCCTTTCAATGCCTTTTCAAATACCTTGAGTTTGGATTTGCCCAGAAAATGAATAACAGACCCCTTATTTTCCAGCTCAAACCCTGAATCCGATTTAATCGTGCCAAACGGCCCCTGCCCGTCAACCGGCTCCGTCCCGCTGGCATTACCGTCTTTCAGTTTGATCTCGGCACTGTTGGTATGAATCTCGAACCCCTTGTCGTGATACATGTTCACCGCACCATTCAGATCAAGCCTGCTTTTGCTTTCCGTATAAAACCCCTTGTTTGCCGTCAGGGCAACCCAGCTGCCATCGGTCATGGTCATATCGGCCTGCGGTTGCTCCAGCATCACATGTTCCATCGCCCCTTCGCCATCCTTGCGCTGCTCGATGGCTTCGGTCGCTGTCACCGTAAAAGGCTGGCGCTTGGTATCCACACCAAAAAAGCGCGGATTGCTCATGGCAACATTTTCCATCAAATCGTCGGGTGAACTGGAAAAGCCAAGATGAAATCCGCTTTCCTGCACCTGTTCGATCTGGGGCCACAAGACCACCAGTGCCAGCAACCCCGCCGCAATCAGGGGCAGCATCAGTTTTAGCATCAAAACGATGCTGCGCCGAAAGGGATTGATCCTGACATCGCGCCGCGTTTCGGACAACCGGTCCCGCGAGCGCGGCCCGGGCGTCCGGGGCGCTTGCGGTGACGGGGTATCGGATTTATCGGCGCTCATGCTCAGGCAACCCCCAGACGCAGCAGGTCATGGATATGGACAAGGCCACAGGGCAGCCCCTGATCATCGACCACAAACAGCGACGTGATGCTGCGATCATTCATGATCGCCAGCGCCTCGACGGCCAAAAGGTCCGGGGTGATGGCCTTGGGATTGCGGGTCATGACATTGGCAACCGGCCTTGAGACCAGATCATCGCCCATATGGCGGCGCAAGTCGCCGTCGGTCACAATGCCGACCAGCTTGGCATCATCATCGGTTACACCGACACAGCCAAAGGATTTACCCGTCATTTCCATCAGCGCATCGGACATGCGTGCCGCCTCGGAAATAAGCGGCAACTGGTCCGCCCCGTGCATCACCTCGCGCACATGCAACAACCGCTGCCCCAGCTTGCCCCCGGGGTGGAAGGTGCGGAAATCATCGGCGCTAAAGCCGCGCCGTTCCATCAGGGCAACGGCCAGCGCATCCCCCAGGGCCAGCATGGCCGTGGTCGATGTGGTTGGCGCCTGGCGGTTGGGGCAGGCTTCGGCACTGTTGGGCAGAACCAATGGATAATCACATTGCGAGCCCAGCGAACTTTCAGCCCGGCGGGTCATGCCGATCAGCGGAATATGAAAGCGCCGCGTATAGGCGATAATATCGGAAAGTTCCGGGGTTTCGCCCGAATTGGACAGCGCCAGAACCGCATCATCCTGGCCGATCATGCCCAAATCGCCGTGGCTGGCCTCGGCCGGATGAACAAAAAACGATGGCGTACCGGTGGATGCAAAGGTCGCCGCGACCTTTTTGGCAATATGGCCGCTTTTGCCCATGCCGGTCACAACCAGCCGCCCCTTGAGCCCCTCGATCATGGACAGCGCACGACAAAAATCGCCATTCAGCGACTGTGCCAGCTCCTCCAGGGCAGCGGCTTCGATCCCAAGCACCTTGCGGGCTACAGCAATGTCTTTTTGTTCCGTTTCGCTAACTGTCATGGCGTTCTTCATGGTCATCCGTCGGATGCAGTCCGGTTGTTATACGCTAACAACCGGGGTCACTGGCGCAAAAATGTGGCAAGAACCGGGTTCCTGACCACTCAGGCACAGTCAAGACGTTCTAATGAGCAAAGATGTCTGTTTCTGCCCATCCCGCAAGGTCCAGGCTGGCACGGGTCGGCAGGAAATCAAAACAGGCCTTCGCAATTTCCATGCGACCTTCCCGCTCCAGGCGGCGATCCAGTTCTTCTTTCATTTTATGCAAATAAAGAACGTCGCTGGCGGCATAGGCAATCTGTTCAGGTGACAGATCGGCCGCCCCCCAGTCGGAGCTTTGCTGCTGTTTGGAAATTTCGACACCCACCAATTCGCGCACCAGATCTTTCAGGCCGTGCCGATCGGTATAGGTTCGCACCAGTTTGGAGGCGATTTTGGTGCAATAAACCGGGGCACAGCGCACACCAAGATAAGCATCCATCACCGCAATATCAAAACGGCCAAAATGAAACAGCTTCAGGACGTCCGGGTCGGCCAGCATTTTTTTCAGGTTGGGCGCGCTATAATCCGCCCCGTCAAATTTGACCAGATGGGCATCGCCATCACCGGCGGACAATTGCACGACACACAAGCGGTCCCGATGCGGGTTCAGCCCCATCGTTTCACTGTCAATTGCAACAATTTTGCCAAGATCCAGCCCGTCGGGCAGATCGCCGTGATGGAGGTAATTTGTCATCGCGCGTCTCCGGTCAGAAAGTTTGGCCTTGTCTTAACACAGCAAGGCCGCGCCCGCGATGCAAAAGACGCCTTTTTACCCCCATTAAATCCACGATTTCCGCATCTCCCGGCCTAGCAGGCATGATGCCCCCCACCTAACGGGCAAGTGCCTTGGAATCCTTAAAAACTTTTAACGCGGCCACGGCACAGGAAATCGACATCCAGGTCAGGATCGCCGGCCAGTTGGAAAACGCGCTCTGGGTCGCAGCAAAGGGAAAAAGGCTGACATTCAATGTCGCCAGATAAAGGGCGACCAGCACGGTCTGCTGTTTGCCAAGCCGTATCATCCGCAACCCGGCCCAAACCACGAGCACAACAAAAACCAGCCAAGGCAATGTCCCAACCAAACCGCTGCTCGAAAGCCATTCCATATAAATATTATGCGGGTGCGGATAACAGCCAAATTCCAGGGCTTCCGGCGGCATTTCTGCCTTACAGACTTTCTCGAAACTGCCCATACCAATGCCGGTCAGGGGATGCTCGGTAAAAAAGCGCCAGCCCATCAGGGCCAATTGCCCGTAAATCGAGGCGGCATAATCCGATACGATATGTTCCAAATCAGCCAAACGCCCGGCAATACGGCTGCTGAATGTCAGCAAAGCCCCAATTCCAGCAGCCCCGGCAATGCCAAGCCCGATGGAAATCAATCGGGCACGCCCGCCGACCAAAAACAGCCCGATCACAACCGCCACAATCCCGGCAAGAGTCAAAACACTGGCGGTACGTTCGCCGCTTAAAAAGATCACGGCCAACACCGGCAGCATGACCAAGGCACTAAAGGCAAATGCCTTTTTTTCCTCAAACACCTGACGGGCAACAAAGGCCAGCGCCATCACGGCAAAAGCCAGCTTGGACATATAACTGCCAATATTCGGACGATCCAGCGGGCCGGTCAGGCGCCCCGCGAAACTCGCCATTTTCTGCCCGCCGAGCAACGAATATCCCGTTACGAACTGAAAAAGCGCATCCAGTGCCGCCAGCAGCAATGCGGCAGACACCACCCAGCACAGGAGCTTTACGACTTTTCGATCCGAGATCAACCAGCGCGTTGCCGCGGCATAAAACACCACAAAACGCACCCATATCAGCCCGCGGGTGAAATTTTTGCCCGGATACTCGCCAAATGGCGCTGCAATCGCCACCAACATCAACAAAGCCACCAACAGGGCCAGAATATCAGCCTCGCGCGCCCAAGCCCAGTCACGCCGCAGCGCACTGCGCACCAGAAACAAAATACCAACCAGCGACAGCGCGACATCTGCGGGCCCCCGGGCAAATAACAACAAAACCGGGATCAGACACAAAAACACCAAGGCGGTGGCGCGCAGGCGGGCTTCAATTTTTTCGCCGTAAGGCAAGGCGGCAGATAAGTTCGTCACTGTTAATCGGGCCTCCGGACCGCGGGTATCATCTTGAACGCCGTGTAAAGCGCATCGAGAAACGCGCCATCAGCCTTAAACAGGCCCAACTTGGCAGCGAAATAGGCAAATTGCAGCTTCAGCCCCGGCATGGCATAGCCATCGCGCAAGGCCTTGCGGGCGGCAGAAATACATTTTTGCCCCAGCTTCTGGCGATAGGTCGCGTCAAGCTGCGGATGCTGGCGCAAAAAGTGATAAAAAGTCATGAAGCGATCATGATGCTGCTGAATTTTATTATCCGACAGATGGCTGCCTTCATCGGGCACCCATGTCACCACGGCGGTGGTATCAAGCAAGCAGCGCGCCTGTGCGGCCAGGCGCAAGGGCAGCGATTCATCCTGAATAAAAACACCCTCATCACAGCCCCCTGCCTTGGCAAACAGGCCGCGTTCCACAAGCCAGGTCATGCGCACCAGGCCCTTTCCCAAGGCGCGCTTCAGCGGATTTTCATGCACCTGTGTGGCAATATCAGCCGGGATTTCGCGGGCGTGAATATCGGCAATCGCATCGCCGGTTTTGTGCCATTTGCCATGCACCATGTCCGCCCCGTGGCGGCGTGCCAGCCCAAGCAGAGTGGCAACGGCATTGGGCGCAATCACTTCATCGCAATCAAACAGCACCAAAAATTCGCCGGTCGCGACCTTCGCCCCCTGATTCAGGCGAACCGCAGGGCCTTTATTATCCGTATTTTCAACGATCTGCACATCAGCAATCCCGGCCGTTTCGGCACGCAAAACCGAAAGCGAATCATCAGACGACGCATCATCAACAAAAATATATTCCGCAGAAAAATCGCCTGTTTGCTGGCGCAGGGACCGGATAAAAAACGGCAAAACAGCCGCCTTGTTATAAACCGGCAGAACATAACTGATATCTGGCACCCGCGCCCCCATTTGCC
The DNA here is from genome assembly GCF_001907695.1 of Thalassospira sp. TSL5-1. NCBI lineage: Bacteria > Pseudomonadati > Pseudomonadota > Alphaproteobacteria > Rhodospirillales > Thalassospiraceae > Thalassospira > Thalassospira sp. TSL5-1. The sequence continues at coordinate 240,396 of NZ_KV880638.1, read as the reverse complement.
AAATTCGTGCTGAACCGTTCTAGCGGTATCACCGAGCCCCTGCAAAGACAAAAAGTGTGGAGCACATATCTTCTCAAATTACCCAAACGGCAATGTAAGACACAAATCAAAGGCTACCTGATTATCCGCCACGACGATCCTCAGATATCTAAAAATCACGAATACGCTTCAAGGCAGACGCGATGTCTGCACGATTATCCAGATCAAACAGTCCCTGCTGCAGGTTCATTTCCACCTGTTTACAGTACCCTTTTTTATCTTGTTGCGAGTTGACCTTAGCTTTCAAGGCCTGCATCGCCATCTGATCAATTTGAATTTTTTCATCTTTTGATAAACCGCCAGTCGCTTTGATTACAGCGATAATCTTGCGCAAATCCCTGTCATGCCGTCGGCTCCAGGATGCTGCCTCTTCAATCATTTCCGGCGAAGCTTCTACATATTTAGTGCAATAAGCCGCTATGCCGGGCACCCAGACAGAAGCGCCCATCAACTGCATTGCATCATTACGGATTTCCACCTGATCGCCGGATCGAACAGCAGACATTATTGTCGCAAAAACCATGATGACCATGAAAACACCCGTCGCCCATAGCAAACTTCTGCCAAAACGGTGGTTCCGTTTTCTGATGCGGGCCCAGCCCTCTTTGATTGCAGCGACCATCAGGCCAACCAGCCAGGGTGCAAGGCCATAACCGACGGCAGGCGGCCACTGCCTGGAAGGGATCATGCCCAGATACGTGGTTTTTGCCTCATAGACCATCAATGTAACGGAACAAATAGCTAAAATAAGGACCCAAACCCGACTCTTGCGCACAACATCGCTCCCAAAAAACATCACTTACAATCTTAAATACATGCTGTGAGTTTTCTAAGAAGAAATATTCAATCAAAAAGAGAATTTGGGATTGAAGTCAGACAGAATGGCAATTTCACCAAGCTTATCATGAAGGGTATTGTTTGAATTCCCTTATCAAAGCCGTTCACGTTAAAACGAACTGAAAATTGGACCCGAAACAACAATACCCCAGCACATCAGAAGATGTACTGGGGTATGGTGCCCAGGAGAAGACTCGAACTTCCACGACCTTGCGGCCACTGGCACCTGAAGCCAGCGCGTCTACCAATTCCGCCACCTGGGCTTAGGGGCTAGTTGGTTGCTCCGAACTTGTCGTCCGGAACGGGGCGGAATATACGCGCTGACAAACAAGTGTCAACAAACTTTTTCAAAGTTTTTGCGCTTCTTTTTGCAGTTTTCTGACAGGCCTGAAAAAATGACGCAAATCCGCCATTTCGGCCCCTGCCCCTGTTAAACCACGGGCTCAAAAAGATAGCCGAGAACAGCATTCAGGCGATTGCGTCCCTGCTGGGTGGCCTGCAAACCGCGTTCATCACACACCAAATCGCCCGAGGCAATCAGGGTTTCCAGCCGTTCCGAATCAAGCAGATCGCGCGGCCCCGCCCCGCCAATGCGGTCAAACCGGGCCAGGGGAATCGGTTCATTCAGGCGCAAGCCCATCATCACCATTTCGATCAGGCGTTCGTCAGCATCCAAAGACACTTCTTCCTGCGTGCCGTGGCCCAGCTTTTCCACCCGGTCCAGCCAGATTTCCGGCGCCCGGTGACGGCGTACCGCCATGGGCGTGATGTGGCCGTCACCGCCCACCACGGCCTCGCGGCCATGTGCGCCGGGGCCAATGCCCAGATAATCGCCATAACGCCAGTAAACCAGGTTATGGCGGCTTTCCTGCCCTGGCCGGGCATGGTTGGAGACTTCATAACAATGGTAACCGGCCCGTTCGGTTTCTTCCTGGGTGATGTCATAAAGTTCGGCGGCCAAATCTTCGCCCGGCACCTTCAATTCACCACGTTGATGCAGGGTGTAAAACCGTGTGCCCGGTTCGATGGTTAACTGATAAAGCGAGATATGCCCGCGGGCAATATCGAGCCCCTCGCGCAATTCACGGCGCCAGGCCTGCGGGTCGTGATCGGGGCGAGCATAAATCAGATCAAAGGAAAACCGGTCAAACACACTGGCGGCAACATCAAGGGCACGCCGGGCCTCGGTCGCGTTATGAACGCGGCCCAAAAATTCCAGATCACGATCATTGAGCGCCTGAATGCCCAGCGACACCCGATTGATGCCATTGGCGGCAAAGGCGGAAAAGCGATCAATCTCGACCGTGCCGGGATTGGCCTCCAGCGTGATTTCCACATCATCGGCCATGCGCCAATGGCTGCGGATATCAGCAATCAGCGCCCCCGCCGTTTCCGGATCCATCAGGGACGGTGTTCCCCCGCCAAAAAACACTGACCCCACCACCCGGTCGGGGTGGCGGGCCGCGCCTGCGGCCAGTTCCGCCCGCAGGGCCGCCCGCCAGCGATGATGATCCACATGGTTGGCAACATGGCTGTTGAAATCGCAATAAGGGCATTTCGACAGGCAAAACGGCCAGTGAATGTAAATGCCAAAGGGGACGGTTTCGGGCGTCATTTACGGGAATGTTCTTTCAAATTTGCGCAAAACCCGATCTTCCGATGCGGGCGAAAAAGTTCAGGCACCGACGATATCAACCGACGGTGCCCAAAACCGGAAATTTCAGGGGAAACCCAAAAAATCCTTATGCGAAACAGGCCTTTACCAAAAGGTCAAACGCCCGGGCACGATGGCTGATTTCATGTTTTTTGGCCGGTGTCATTTCACCAAAAGTTTGCTCATAACCACGCGGCTGAAACATCGGGTCATAGCCAAAGCCATATTTACCCCGTTTGGGCCAGACCAGATCACCTTCAATCCGGCCTTCAAAATTTTCAACATGGTCATCGGGCCAGGCCAGCGACAGGGCACAAACAAATTCCGCCCGCCGGTCGGGGTGGTTGCCCACCGCCTTGTTGACCTTTTCCATTGCCATATCAAAATCGCGGTCCGGCCCGGCCCAGCGGGCGGAATAAATGCCCGGTGCCCCATCGAGCGCCGAAACCGCCATGCCCGAATCATCGGCCAGGGCCGGAAGATTGGCCGCACGCGCCGCGGCAAGCGCCTTTAACTGCGCATTGCCAATAAAGGAATTTTCGGTTTCTTCGGGTTCCGGCAGGCCAAGATCCCCGGCCGAGACAACCTCGATCCCGAAGGGAGCCAAAAGTTCGGCAATTTCGACGATCTTGCCTTTGTTATGACTGGCGATCACCAGTTTCTTTTCGGTAAAGCGACGTACCATTTTTTTTGCCTGTTTTCTCGCCTGTGGCTTTGTCAGTGACAATCAAGGTCAATCAATAACCGAAATCCCGGCCTTACAAGCCAAGGGCCTGGCGCTGCTTGGCAAACAGCTCGTCACAGCCCTTGCGCGCCAGTTCCAGCATCTGATCGAACGCAGCGCGTTCAAACGGCACATCTTCGGCAGTGGCCTGAATTTCAACCAGGCCACCATTGCCAGCCAGAACAAAGTTGGCATCGGCCCCGGCATTGCTGTCTTCGGCGTAATCCAGGTCAAGAACCGGGGTATCGTTGTAAATACCGCACGAAATGGCCGCCACGGCCTGGGTCAGCGGAATTTCCTTGATCAGGCCCAGGCGACGTACCCCCTGAAAGGCCAGATGGGCAGCAACATAGGCACCGGTAATGGAGGCCGTGCGCGTGCCGCCATCGGCCTGAATGACATCACAATCCAGGCGCATCTGCATTTCGCCCATCGCCTTAAGGTCGGTCACGGCACGAATGGAGCGCCCGATCAGGCGCTGAATTTCCTGGGTGCGGCCAGACTGCCCCCCCCGCGTGGCTTCACGCTGCATGCGCGAATCGGTGGCACGCGGCAGCATGCCATATTCCGCCGTGATCCAGCCCTTGCCCGAATTGCGCATCCAGCCCGGAACCTTGTCTTCGACCGTGGCAGTACACAGAACATGGGTATCGCCAAATTTAATCAGGCAGGAGCCTTCGGCATATTTGCTGACACCGGTTTCAATGGTGACATCGCGAAGCTGATCAAGGGAACGACCGGAAGGACGCATAAAGGAAACCTCGTAAGAAAATGAATAAATCGGCTGGCATCAGGCCTGGCCAGATCGAGAATGGCCTCAAGCTAATGCTCCGCCCCACAAAGGTCCAGCCTTTTCCCCGGTTTCTTGCCGGTTTGATCAGACTGAAACACCCCGCCAGTCCCGAAAAGACAAATTGTTATCGCCAGCGTATTTTGAGCCTGCAATTGACGGCACGCCGGGGGCTGTCTAAATTCTCAGGATCGCACAAAACCGTATATGACAAGGTTTTAGATCTAAGATGACACTTTTGGACAACACAATGCTGGGCGATCTGAACGAACGGTCCCGCGAGGTGTTCCGTCAGATCGTTGATGCCTATGTCGAAACCGGTGAACCCATCGGATCACGCACCATTGCCCGGCGTCTGTCGGAAAAGCTTTCGGCAGCAACCGTGCGCAATGTCATGGCCGACCTGGAAGACCAGGGGCTTTTGGTCGCCCCGCATATTTCGGCTGGTCGCCTGCCCAGCGAAAAGGGATTGCGGCTTTTTGTCAACGCGCTGATGGAAGTGGGCGACCTGCCCAATGCCGAACGCGACCAGTTGACAAAAAACTGCGAACGGGCGGGATATTCGCTTGATGAAATGCTGGGCGAAGCCACCAGCATGCTTTCCGGCCTGTCGCGTTGTGCCGGGCTGGTTGTGGCACCCAAAACCGACGGGCTGCGCCTGAAACAAATCGAATTCGTGCCACTTTCGCCAGGCAAAGTGCTGGCTGTACTGGTGGCGCAAAATGGCAGTGTGGAAAACCGCATCGTTGATGTGCCCACCAATATGCCGACCTCGGCATTGACAGAGGCGGCGAATTATCTAAATACGCAGCTAGCTGGAAAAACACTTGATGATGCACGCCTTCTGGTCGCGCGCGAACGCGAACGTATCCAGACGGAACTTGACGTTCTTTCCGCCAGCCTGATTGATGCAGGTATTGCAACCTGGGCGGGCGGAGTAAAAGATTCGTCACTGATCATCAAGGGTCAATCGCAGCTATTGGAGAATATTGCCACGATCGAGCAGCTTGAAACCGTCCGGCGGCTGTTTAACGTTTTGGAGGCGCGTGATCAGATGATCGAGCTTTTGGACGTGACATCGGAAGCGGAAGGGGTTCAGATTTTTATCGGAACCGAAAACAAGCTGTTTGGTGGATCGGGGTTGTCGATGGTGATATCGCCCTATCAGAACGCCGAAGGAAGCATTGTCGGTGCAATCGGGGTTGTCGGACCGACGCGGATCAATTATGCCCGCATAATTCCGCTGGTCGACTATACCGCCAAGCTGGTCGGGCGACTGATTGGTTAATTTTATGTGGCGCTGCGTGTCAGGCCACACAACAAATGAAGGTAGTCCAACAATGACGGAAACCGCAAAAAACACCACCGAAGAAGAAATGCAGGACGCCTCCCCGGCCGAACAGGTTGCCGCCGAGGAAGCCGCACAGGAAGACGTGGCACAGGATCAGGCTGAAGGCGCAAGCACGCCAGATGATGTTATTGCCGCCCTGCAGGCCGAGAATGCCGAACTGAAAGACCGCCTGCTGCGCACCGCAGCCGAAGCGGAAAATATCCGTCGCCGGGCCAAAAAGGATGTCGAGGATTCGGCCAATTACGCCATTACCAAATTCGCCCGCGATCTGCTTGATGTTGGCGATAACCTGCGCCGCGCCCTTGAGGCCGCTGGCGATGGTTCGCAGCAGAATGACGCGATGAAAACGCTGATCGAAGGCGTTGAAATGACCGAACGCACGCTTTTGAAATCGTTCGAGCAAAACGGCATCGAAAAGCTTGAGCCGCTGGGCGAAAAACTGGACCCCAACAAACACCAGGCCGTGTTTGAAATGCCCAGTGCTGAACATCCCGACGGCCATGTCGCCCAGGTGATGCAGGCCGGTTACGTCCTTAAGGGTCGCCTATTGCGCCCGGCAATGGTCGGTGTTGCCAAGGGTGGCAACACGACCCCGGATGCAAAAGACGAACCGGGCAGCAATGTCGATACCTCGGCCTGATCATCCGATATCGCCGATAGAAAATAAGCAAAATGGCTCCGTGCACATCCGCCCGGGGCCATTTTTATGGCGATTCGCATTGTTTCTCGTACCGGTTAAATCCTGTAAACTGCCACCAGACAGACCAAGCCAGATGATTTTCCGGGGCAAAGATGACGATTTCCAAGGCATTAACCGATATATTGCGCGATGAAGCCGCACCGATTGTTATTTTAACCGGGGCTGGCATTTCGCGTGAAAGCGGCTTGCACACCTTTCGCGACCCGGATGGCATTTGGGCGAAATATGACATTTCCGAAGTGGCCACCCCCGAAGCCTTCATCACCAACCCCGACCTGGTTCAGTCGTTTTACAATGACCGGCGCAAAATTTTGCATGATGCGGCTGTCATTCCCAATGCCGCCCATCTGGCTCTGGCCCGCCTGGAACAGGAATGGCCCGGGGATGTGTTGCTGGTAACGCAAAATATCGATGACCTGCATGGCCGGGCGGGCAGCAAGAACCTGATTCACATGCACGGCGAATTGCTGAAAATACGCTGCAATCACTGCGAGGCGATTTCACCCTGGCAGGATGATTTAGGTACAACCGACACCTGCCCGGCCTGCGGCAAAACCGGCGGGCTGCGGCCCCATGTGGTGTGGTTTGGCGAAATGCCGCTGGAAATGGGGCGGATTTATCAGGCCCTGGAAAATTGCGGGCTGTTTGTTTCCATCGGCACATCGGGCAATGTTTATCCGGCGGCAGGGTTTGTGGAAATTGCCCATCATCACGCCCAGGCCGAAACCATCGAGATCAATCTGGAACCCAGTGACGGGGCCAGCCTGTTTGATCATGCGATTTATGGTCCGGCCACCCAAACCGTACCCGCTTTTGTTGATCAATTACTGGGCAGCGGGGCAAACAGGTCGTAAAAGGCCTGTTCCCCGGTCGGGGTAAAATCAATCACGCGCGACTCGTTTGATTTTCTGGCCCAGCCAAGATCAAACATCCGCTGCAACAACCCTGCCCCCAAGGCACCTGCCAAATGCGACCGCCGCATACTCCAGTCCAGGCACTCCCGGCACAGGGGGCGGCGCAATTGACGCATCTGTGCCAAATCCAGGCCAAAATCTCCGATAAAGGCCGCGCCCTGTTCGCTGATACGCATCTCGCCCATATCGTCAAAAACGATAAACTGCCGCTGTTGTAAATTCTCGAACAGGGCAACGCCCATTTCACCTGCCAGATGGTCATAACAAATGCGGGCCTTGCGCAGGGCGGGGTCACGCGGGCCGGTGCGCACCCGGTTATGCCCGGTACGCTGGGCAATCCCCATCAGATTTTCCAGAAGTTCGACAATATCGGGATTATCAAGGGTGAAATAACGATGCCGCCCCTGCTTGCGGGCGGCAACAATCCCGCCTTCATGCAATTTTGCCAGATGGGAACTAGCCGTCTGGGCCGTAACACCGGCTTCAAGGGCCAGCTCGGTTGCGGTTAAGGCACGACCAGACATCAGCGCGGTCAACATATTGGCCCGTGCCGGATCACCAATCAAAGCTGCCACACGGGCAATATCCGGTCCTTCTTTCATAGTTCGATCTTAATCGAAACATTCACGCCAAACAATCGCGATAATGGGCGCATCACCGGGTTCAAACCCCAACCCCGCAGCAAAACTTGGAACATAGAGAATCATGATGCTAACCTGTTTTATTCGCTATGAAATCGATCCCTATAAAAAAGATGCGTTTACCGAATATGCTCTCAACTGGGGCCAGGCGATTCCGCGCTGTGGGGCGGATTTGATCGGTTATTTTGCCCCGCAAGAAGGCACAACCACCACCGCCTATGGGGTTTATACCCTGCCCAGCCTTGCAGCCTATGAAGCTTATCGCGCCCGCCTGATGGCTGACCCGTTAGGCCAGGAAAACTACCGATTCGCGCAAAAGGAACAGTTTATTCGCCGCGAGGAACGGCAGTTTTACACGCTGGCGTCAGGCCCGCATGCGCAAAGGATCGAACCATGATTACGGTAATTTTCGAGGCCCTGCCCCAGCCCGAACATAAATCCGACTATTTCGACATTGCAGGCACGCTGCGCCCTTTGCTCGATGAAATTGACGGTTTTATCTCGATCGAACGATTTGAGAGCATCACCACACCTGGCAAGATCCTGTCGCTTTCCTTTTGGCGGGATGAAGAAGCGGTGAAAGCCTGGCGCACCCTTGAAGAACATCGCGCCGCACAGTCACAGGGGCGAGCCCGCATTTTCAGGGATTACCGCCTGCGGGTGGCCGATGTGTTGCGCGACTATGGCATGACCAGCCGAGGCGATGTGCCCAAGGATTCTCAAGCCCGTCACGACGCCTGAAAACCTAAAAAAACCCGGACCCCATATCGGGTCCGGGCAAAAGACAGCTTAATCAGCAACTTGAAAAATCTTATGTGCGGACCTCGGCGGGTTCGTCCGATGTCACTGGCGCGGCAAGGTTTTCGTCTTCGCCCTCAGCCAGATCCGGTGACGGGGCCGGTTTGGACGTGCCTTTGAAATCCAGCATCATGACAGCAAAAAGCACCACCCCCGCACCAACAAAAACAATCGGCATCGGCAGCACATCAAAAAAGACCAGGTCCATTGCTACCGAAAATGGCAACGCCATATAGGCTGCTGGCGAAATGACACTGGCATCCGCCACACGCACCGCGCGCAGCACCAAATAATTGGTCAGCATGGCAAAAAACCCGGCACCACCAGAAAAGAGCCAGTCCGACAGTGCGGCAGGCTGCCACAGCATGATACCAACCGGTACCCAGATAACCACGGCCACAATTTGCGGCCAGAACAGCATGGAAAAATTGGTTTCTGTCCGGGTCAGCACCTTGGCCAACATGGTTTGTGCGGAAAAACAAAACGCCCCGACCAGCGCGGCTGCAACACCCAATGGCACGCCAAAACCATCCATTTTCGGCACACACATGATCCAGACGCCACCAAGACCCAGCAGGGTTGCGCCCAGTTTGCGGGCCGTCAGCCTTTCCCCCAGGAACACCACGGAGAGCAAAACCGTCAGCAATGCCTCGATGAACAGATAGGCGTTTACCTCGCTGATGCTCATTTGCCGCAGGGCAAAAAAGATGCAAAACAGCGAGCTGTACCAGATGACGCCACGCAGCAAATGACCATAGGGACGACGGGTGCGAATTTGATCCACACCGACAAATTTGAGCACTGCAAGAAAAATCACCACCGTGATGATGGCGCGCATGGCAAGAATTTGGGCTGTCGGCACGTCAGTCGACACCATTTTGGCACAGACATCAACAAAAACGCCCGAGGCCATCGCCCCGGTCATCCAGAGAACACCGCGCAAATTTCCGCTCAGGCGCATCGGCGTCCTGTCCATCGCTATTCTTCCCGTTTTGGATGTAAAAGGATTAGGGTTCAGAACGATTAATATCAGCACGGATCTGATTGATCAGCATGCCCATATTAACAGGTCTGAACCCTAAAGAGGGAGTTTCCAAAGCCTGGATCAGTCCAATACTGCGGGTGGCGCAAGGAGACAATTGGGCCTGGAAACCCTCTCGTTCATTATCTTGCCCGGAACCATTCAAAAAAACGAATGAAGAGTTTTCAGCGACCGATGAGAAAATTTTGTACGAAATAAAAGACCTGTGCTGATAAACAGGATCGTCCTGCAATACATATTAGCGGATTTACTGGAATGCGTCGCAAATTGCCACCCTTACGCGCCCTTGTCGCCTTTGAAGCCACTGCCCGGCATCAAAGCGTCAAAGATGCTGCCGAGGAACTGAACGTCACCCAAAGTGCGATCAGCCATCAGTTGCGCCAACTTGAGGAAAGCCTGGGTGTGGTATTGTTCATGCGCAAGGGACGGGGCCTGTCGCTGACCAAATCGGCATGCCAGCTTTTGCCCCGCCTGACCGCTGCCCTGGATGATATTTCCGGCATTACCGGGGAAATCGGCCCCGACAAGGGCGGCGCCATTCGCATTGGCGCCCTGGCAACCCCGGCGCTCAGCATTCTGATCGAGGAACTCGATAGCCTGCGTGCCGTCATTCCCGAAGATATTCCCGTACAATTTCGCAAGATCGAGTTTGATGACGATCTTGACCCACTTGAAATTGACTTGGCCCTGCAAATCGCCCCCAGGGACCTGTCTGGCCCGGAAGGCTGGACGATGGAACTGTTAACGCCGGAAATCTATCACGCGCTGGTTGCCCCGCAATGGCTGGAACACCGTGGATTTGACCGGACCAGTGTTGACGTCACCAAGCTGGAACCCCGCGATATTCTGCTCATTGACAGTGACAGCGAACAGTTTGCCCAAATCACGTCCTGGTTTGAAAATACCCGCTTTTCCCTGTCGGACTGCTGGACCTTCAGCCACCATATCTGGGCACTGGAGGCCGCACGCGAAGGACATGGCATTGTTGCCAGCACCGATGTGATCTCGCGCAAATATGTTGATCGCGGAGAACTGGTCATGCTGAATTTTCCTGATTTCATGTCCAGCTGGTGGTATCGGCTTCTCATTCGCCCCTCGCGTGAACGCGACCCGGCCGTCATGGCCGCAGCAGACTGGATTCGCCAATTGATTGGTCGTGAAGTGTACGAAAATACCGATCTGTAACCATCTGGCTATTGCCCCGACTTCCCCACCTATGTACAACTTTCAATCACATTATTGTTAAGGGGCAATAATGAGGGATGTGATCTTGTATCGGGGGAAAGATGTCGAAATCCAGTCTCGTTTCGGTGATTGTCGCCACTTACAACTGGCCGACAGCGCTTGCAATGGTGTTGAAATCATTGCTGGATCAAAAAGACCGGCATTTTGAAATCATTGTCGCGGATGACGGGTCCAAAGATGAAACCCGCGACCTCATCGCCCGTTTTGCCAATCAAAGTGACATTCCGATCCGGCATTTTTGGCAGGAAGACAGGGGATTTCGCCTGTCCGAGGTCAGAAATGGCGCGCTTAAGCTCGCACGGGGAGACCTGACGATCTTTATTGATGGCGATTGCTGTGTCATGCCCGATTTTATCGCCAAACACCGGGCGGCAGCGACCCCGGGCTGTTTTGTCACCGGCAAGCGCGTCTTTTTAAAGCGCCGCTTTACCGAATTCGTCATGCGCAACCAGCCCGCGTTCCATAAATGGCCACGGGCTGCTTTATTTGGACTTGGCATTACCGGGCAATGCAATCGGCCGTTCCAGTTTATGCCCCTGCCGCAATCACACAAAAGCATGTGGCAATATGAAACATCGTGGAAAAAGGCCCAGGCCTGTAATCTGGCCGTTTTCCGCGAAGACATTGATAAAGTTGCCGGTTTTGACGAAGCCTATCAAAGCCACGGCCTGGAGGATTCTGACTTTATCCTCCGTTTGATCCGGGCAGGTATTCGGCGCAAAAACCTGGAATACAGCTCGCCTGTTTTGCATCTTTTCCATGCTCGCAAAATAGCCCAGCGCCATTCCGGTGCCAGCGATAACGGCTTGCTCTTTCGCACCCTGGAAGCTGAAAAACAACGCTTTCATCCTGTACAAAGCATGTTTTTACCGCCGGAAGCAGCGGAATAACGCCACCGCGACCAAGGGTGAACAAGCAGGTTCTTGGAACATTGCGCATTTCGCGATAAAAGGGCGGCATCATTTTTGTCGCCTCAATCAAGGTGCCAAATGAATCCCATAACCACGCCCGGCAACGGGTGATCTGAAGCATATGCGAAAGGGTGTTACCCGATGGACCTCAGCAAGATTGCGGTTGGTAAAGACGTTCCCTGGGACGTTAACGTTGTCATTGAAATCCCGCAGGGCGGGCCGATCAAATACGAAGTCGACAAGGATTCAGGGGCGCTGTTCGTGGACCGTTTCCTGCATACCTCGATGTATTATCCGGTCAATTACGGCTTCATTCCCAACACCCTTGGCGAAGATGGCGACCCGGTCGACGCAATGGTCATGTTCCGCGAGCCGGTGGTTGCCGGTTCTGTCATTCGGGCCCGTCCGATTGGCGTGCTGATGATGGAAGACGAAGCGGGCATGGACGAAAAACTGATCTGCGTGCCGCACGAAAAGGTCGATCCTTACTACAAAGACATCAAATCGCACGAAGACCTGCCGGAAATCCTGCGCGACCAGATCCAGCATTTCTTCGAGCGTTACAAAGACCTTGAAAAAGGCAAATGGGTCAAAGTAACCGGCTGGAAAGGTTCTGAAACCGCCGCCGAATTGATCGAAGCCGCAATCAAACGTTTTGCGAAATAAACCTTAATGGTTTTGCTGTCATCACGATAACAGCAATATTCAGACCGATATGATACAACGCCCTGCAACGTTGCGGGGCGTTGTCATTTTCATACCCCGTCATTGCCATGCCAAATTCCCGTCATTTAATGGCAGCGATCAACACCGCATCCCAAAAAACAGAATACAACCAGGGAATTTTACCATCATGGCCGACCAGAAAAGCGCGAAGTCCGGCACTGCAGCGCCACGGATCACGGTTGATGAAACCGGTAAACTGACCTTTATGGGAAAAAAATACCGCGCCGCAATTGGCAAGGCGGGCATGACCCCCCATAAAAGCGAAGGCGACGGGGCCAGCCCGATTGGCGAATGGAAGCTGCGTTACGTGATGTATCGGGCGGACAGGGTCCCGGCCCCCAAAACCGGCCTGCCCACCCACATTATTACGCCCGAGGACGGCTGGTGCGACGCTCCGTCAAACAGCCATTATAACCGCCCGGTGCGCCTGCCCTTTGACGCCAGCCACGAGAAGCTTTGGCGCGACGACCCTGTATATGACGTGATTATCACCCTGGACCATAATGACAGCCCAGCCGTGACAGGACAGGGATCGGCCATTTTCATCCATATTGCACGCCCCAACTACGAAGGCACAGAAGGCTGCATTGCCCTTGCCCGCAATGATCTTTATGAGATTCTGGCAGGCTGCGACACGGCAACACGACTTTGTATCAAGGCCGGGAAATCAGATCAGGCCTAACATATCCTTGCGGCCAAACCGCCAAGACCCTAGTTTGATCATCGTACATTCATCAGACCGGAACAGGACATGATCGAAGACGATTACCTATACAACAAAGGCGGCATCAAGGGTTTTGGTGCAAAATTGCGCGGCTTTTTCACAAGCGGCCGTTTCTGGCTTCGCGCATTTGCCGTGATTGTTGTTCTCGCGCTGATTTATTATCCGGTCGGCATGATCATCGTGCAAAATATCGACGATAATACCGATTTTACCGGGAATTATCAGGGGGGCAGCCATGCCGTTGCCACCGCTGCAGCCCTGATTGACCGCGAGGTTAACCAGCATGACTGGACGGCAAATGACCCGTTCTTTATGCCCGGTGCCGCGCTAGACAATATGCCGAATTACCAAACCGGCATTATTTACGCCCTGTCGCGATTCGCCATCGAAATGTCCGACCAGATTGGCCGGGCACGCGGATCCAGCCAGGTTGACAGTGATCTTGATAACGCTGCCGGTGCGTTAAAATTCCGTGGTGACAAATGGGTCTTTGATCCCAGCATCTCGCTTCTGCCCGGTGTATCGTCCGAACAGCAATACCGCCAGGCCATTTCTGCCCTGTTGCGCTATAACGAACGGCTGGCCGCCGGCAATGCGGTTTTTGAACGCCGTGCGGACAATTTACAGGAAACCCTGGGACGCATTGCCAATGATCTGGGGTCGGCATCGGCCCTGATTGACAACAAGGTGGCCCACCCGTCGATTTTCGATACCACGGCAGATGACGTATTTTACGCCACCAAGGGCAGGCTTTACACCTATAGCCTGATCCTGCGGGACCTTGGCACCGATTTCGAGAATATCCTCAATGAACGCCAGGTCAGCCAGATCTGGGCGGAAATGGTTGCATCCTTGCAGTCGGCCGCAAAACTGGACCCGCTGGTGGTAATTAACGGATCGGCCGATGGTATCATTCTGCCCAACCATCTTGCCGGTCTGGGTTTTTACCTTCTGCGGGCCCGCACCCAGATGAATGAAATCATCAGTATCCTGCAACGCTAGGCGCAATATGGTATTTTGATGAATACCCGAGTTGCATAGTCGGACTTGATCTTTTTGAAAAATTGGCCCATTTAGAGACCAAAGCGAAAGACATGAGGGCTGCCGCCCGGAGCCATACGTGCGGCGCCACAGAAAAAGGACTTGGTGACAATGTTCATACAAACCGAACCAACCCCGAATCCCGCCACCCTTAAATTTCTTCCGGGTGAAGAAGTTATGGGCCGCCAGGGAACGGCCAATTTCACCAGCAACGATGAACATGTGAAATCGCCGCTGGCGCGCAAGCTGTTTGAAGTTGACGGTATTACCGGTGTCTTTCTTGGGGGTGACTTTATCACCATCACCAAGGAAGAGGGCCGTGACTGGCAAACCTTAAAGCCGCAAATCCTTGGCGGGATCATGGAGCATTACACCTCCGGCCAGCCTGTTCTCGATCAGGGCAGCGATGCCACCAAGGCAACCAGTTCCGCCTCTGAAGGGGATGACGAACTGGTCAGCCAGATCAAGGAACTGCTTGATACCCGTGTACGCCCGGCCGTCGCCCAGGATGGCGGTGACATCGTTTTCCACAAATTTGAAGATGGTGTTGTCTATCTGGAAATGCACGGCGCCTGCTCTGGCTGCCCCAGCAGCACCGCAACCCTGAAAATGGGTATCGAAAACATGCTGCGCTATTATGTGCCCGAAGTGCAGGCCGTTGAACCGGTAATGGCGGAATACTGATTGGTGGCAAAATGCCACCTCATGCTATGACCACGATCTTTTCATAATCGCGCCGGAATCATCCGCTATCGGTTTTCCAACGGATAAACCGGCTGGCAGGATCTCGGCGCGATTTACGGCATTGTACGCTTGAATGCCCTTTCCACATGATGTATTGCCGTACATCACAATTGCACACCACATAAAGTATGGTTGTGCCATAAATACCGGATCCTGCGGCAGTTATACGGGTTTGGAAAAGGCCATTCCGCCCCGACAAGAATGGGTGGAAACAACCACCATTAACCGATTCGTAACTTTTTAAAGCCCCGTCGCGATCTTTCGGGTTCGTGATGCGTTTGTGCCATTGTGCGGAACGCAAGCATTAGCGGGGGTTTGACCGTGCGTTGTTTTTTTTCCGATTGCACCGCTTTCCCGGGCCGGTCATAGGTAATTGGGCGCGGATAACTAACAGGTTCAATGATCCTGGAGAGAGATGAATGAGTAGCGCAAACCAGACGACATTTACAAAAGTCGCACTTGCGTCGTTAATCGGCGCAGTAGGCTTGCAATATGCGCTGATGTTTGGCGACTTTGATATTGCCCCGAAACCGGCTGGCATGGTGATTGATGCCTCGGTCGTTGTGCCGGTAAAGCCGGAAAAACCGAAGGTTAAAAAGCTTTATCAGCGGGACCCGGAAGTGGTCGCGCTTGATCAGTATTTCAAAAGCATCGACTATAAACTGGGTAATTCTGATGCCATTCCCCGTGTTTATATCAAGCGTGTCCCCAAAGGCCTGCGCGATTTAAGCTCGGTTGCGGAACGCAAACAGATTTTCCTGCGCATCATTTTGCCGCTTGCCCTGCGGGTCAACGAAGAAATTACCGCCCGGCGTGACCGGTTGCTGTCCATTCAAAGCAACGAATATGCCGGTGTGCCAGCAACACCGACCCAGCAAAAATGGGTCGAAAAAATGATGAAACGCTACCGCGTCGAAAGCGGCGGTATTTCGGCCCTGCTTGAACGCATTGATATTATCCCGCCCTCGCTGATTCTGGCGCAGTCGGCAGAAGAAAGCGGCTGGGGAACCTCGCGTTTTGTCCGCAAGGGCAATGCCCTGTTTGGCCAGTGGGCCTATAACGAGGAAGAAGGCATTGTCCCCGAAGATCGCGAAGAGGGTAAAACCCATGTGATCAAGGCGTTTGACACCCTGATGGATTCCGTGCGGGCCTATGCGCGAAACATCAATTCCCACCCGGCATACAAGTCCCTGCGTGAAGAACGCGCCCGTCTGCGTGCCGAAGGCGACAGCATCACGGGCTGGGAACTGGCCAATACGCTGCTGAAATATTCCGAACGGGGCGAAGATTATGTCGAATCCCTGCATGCCATCATGCGGGCCAATAATCTTGATGACCTCGATGGCATGAAGTTTGCCGCCGAGGATGTACCGCCGCCACCAAACCTTCTGGCATCGTTGCAGGATTAAACCGGCAAATCAGATGACGAAAAAAGGGGTGCCCTTGTTTGGACACCCCTTTTTTTTTTATCGTCCGGCTTAAAGACGCTAAGGTCGATAAATCCAGCCTTTTTCCGATTTTACCAGCCGAATTTCATTGCTGATCCCACGTCGATCGCCAACAGTAAAGCCACCTTCCTTCAGGGCCAGCATTTTCATTTTGAAAACATCCACCGCATCGCGGGCGGCCTCACCCGCTGCGTCAAGGTTTCCGGCCTGTGCGCCCTGCTCCATCACATCATCGGCGAACTCGGCAATGCTGCGGTCAAAAACCATGTCATAGCTGACCATCACCGTCACTACACCGTCGCCTTCGGGCACGCTGTTGGTTTTATGCACATTCTCCACATGGGCGACACGGGCATAGGGATCGTTGCGAAAACGCTCGATCACGGCTGTGGTAATTTCATCCGCACTGGGTTCAGCGCTGACCTCGTCATTGCAGGCCGATAAAACCGGCACGATCAGCAAAAAAGCAAAAATAGCGACAAGGCGCTGCATCAGGTTCGATCCTTCTTTCGTCGATCCGTGGTCAATTTACGCCACATTATAAAACAGATATGGCGGAAATCGGGTCTCCCGTTTCCGCCATATCCTATCAGATGATGTTTTTACCGCCCAAAGGACAAAACCGCCAAAGTGAACGGCATCATAACCCGGTCAACAAGAAACCGGGAAAGGCATGCTTAACCGTGTTCCGCCTCATGCGCGGCAAGGGCTGCCAGATTGACCAGGTCGTTCACGGTTGCCCCCATTTGCGTAATCTGGGCCGGTTTGGCCAAGCCAATCATGACCGGGCCAATCACTGTGCCACCGCCCAGTTTGCCCAAAAGCTTGGATGCCGTGGTTGCGGCATGAAGGGCCGGCATCACCAGCACATTGGCCGGGCCAGAGAGGCGGCAGAACGGGTACAGCTTCAGAAGTTCGGTATCAAGCGCGACATCGACACTCATATCGCCATCAAACTCGAAATCGACATCCGAATTTTCCAAGATCGAGACCGCCTCGCGAATACGGTCGGTATCCTCGGTCCAGGGATTGCCAAAGGTCGAATGCGAAATCATGGCGACACGTGGTTCATGCCCCAATTGACGAGCCTTCTTTGCCGCCTGAATGGCAATTTCGGCCAATTGTTCGGCATCGGGCACATCATGCACGCGGGTATCGGCGATAAACACCGTGCGACCCTTGGCAATGGCAATCGACAGCCCCATCGGAATTTCGCCATCCTTGGCATCGATCACGGAACTGATATCGGTAAAGCTGCGGTTAAAGTTCCGCGTCAAGCCGGTAATCATGCCATCCGCCTGGCCCATTGCCACCATCGTGGCAGCAAACACATTGCGTTTCTGATTTACCATGCGCTGGCAATCCCGCCACAAATAACCTTTGCGCTGCAAACGTTCATACAGGAACTCGGCATATTTGCGGTTGTCATGGGACAGGGCGGCATTGGTAATTTCCACCCCTTCCAGGCTTTCAATACCCAGCTGCTTTGCCGTGTGCAAAATACGGTCTTCACGGCCCACCAGAATGGGCGTGCCATAGCCCGAATTGCGGAAGGCCGCAGCCGCGCGGATCACGGTTTCTTCTTCGCCTTCGGCAAAGGCGATGCGTTTGGGGTGGGCACGGACATAATCGGAAATCAGTTGCAAATGGGCCGCTGTCGGGTCCAAACGGCTGCGCAACTGGTTTTCATATTCGCCCATATCAAAAATCGGTTTGCGGGCAACACCACTATCCATTGCCGCCTGGGCCACCGCCTTGGGCACCGCAATAATCAGGCGCGGGTCAAACGGCGCGGGAATGATATATTCCGGGCCATATTGCAGCCGACGGCCGGAATAGGCCGCTGCGACCTCGTCAGGCACGTCTTCACGCGCAAGTGCCGCCACCGCATGGGCGGCCGCGATTTTCATTTCTTCATTGATGGTCGATGCCTGAACATCCAGCGCGCCCCGGAAGATATAGGGGAAGCCCAGCACGTTGTTGATCTGGTTCGGATAATCCGACCGGCCGGTGGCACAAATTGCATCATCGCGAATTTCGGCGACTTCCTCGGGGGAAATTTCAGGGTCCGGGTTGGCCATTGCAAAAATGATTGGCCGTTTGGCCATGCTTTTGACCATCGCGGGGGTAATCGCCCCTTTGACCGACAGGCCAAAAACCGCATCTGCCCCCTTCATGGCATCTTCCAGGGTGCGGGCATCGGTATCGGCGGCATGGGCCGATTTCCACTGATTCATGCCATCTTCGCGGCCCTTATAGATAACGCCACGAGAATCGCACATGATGACATTATCAGGCGTCACACCCATGCTTTTCACCAGGGCGGCAACGGCAATGGCAGCAGCCCCTGCCCCATTCACCACCAGTTTAATGTCGGCCAGGTCACGCCCCGTTAAATCACAGGCGTTAATCAGGCCCGAAGCAGCGATAATTGCGGTGCCATGCTGGTCATCATGGAAAACCGGAATATCCATCACCTCGCGCAGGCGGCTTTCAATGATAAAGCATTCCGGTGCCTTGATGTCTTCAAGGTTGATGCCGCCAAAGGTCGCGCCCAGAAAACGAACGCAATTGACGAATTCGTCAACATCCTCGGTGGAAACTTCAAGATCAAGGCCGTCAACATCGGCAAAACGTTTGAACAGAACCGCCTTGCCTTCCATCACCGGCTTGGAGGCCAGCGCGCCCAAATTCCCCAGGCCCAAAACGGCAGTCCCGTTGGAAATAACCGCCACCATGTTACCCTTGGAGGTGTAATCATAGGCAGTGGCCGGGTTTTTCGCGATTTCAAGACAGGGAACTGCCACACCCGGCGAATAGGCCAGGGAAAGATCGCGCTGGGTGGTCAGCGGCTTGGAGGCGGTAATTTCGATTTTTCCGGGGCGGCCGCTGGAATGGAACAGCAGTGCTTCGCGGTCACGAACCTTAATTTCTTTTTCTTCCATATGTCTTCACTGACGCTTGCATGGTGGGTGAGAAAAGCGGTGAACCCAAAGACAGGTTGTGGGACTGCCAAGGGGAACCCCGTAATAAATCAGGGTTCCGCACGCCGGTCAAAGGACCAGTTGATGAAAATTGCAATTTTTCCTGCATTTTCCGTATGTTGCATCGCAACATCATCACATCGGAACAGAGGATTTCAATTACACCAATAAAAAAAGGCACCCGGCGCGCAAGCAGGGTGCCTTTGAGGCAATCCGTTAACAGCCCATAATCAGGCATCATCTGCCGGTTTGACCGGCTCATGAATATGAACATTATGCGCGTTATTCAGCGCAAAAATCTCACGGGCTTTGGCTTCTTTGGTCGGGTCTGCCGGGTCAAGGCGCACCCAAAGGGCCGCCGAACCATCCTTGATCGCCTTTGCGAAATCTTCGGTATGGGGGGTGGATGTGACCTTATCGATAAAATCGGTCAGGGCCATTGTGCCAACCCCGGCCCCAATCGCGAGCGCAAGCGCCGCCGTTGCCGCCCCGCCAAACAGGGCAATCGCCCCCGATGCCACCAAGGGGACTTCGTATTTGACTTCGCCAAACATCGCGGTCAGCACGTCGCTCCAGGACTGGCCTTCCTTGCCGGCAACATCGATGCTTTCATGGGTGCTAAGCGCGGAAAGATCCGTATGGGAAAAACCCGCCGCCGTAAGCGCCTTTACTGCCGCATCAAAAGATTCTTTGGTATCAAACAAGCCGACCAGTTCCGGAACCTGGGCTGTGATGTGTTCTTCAGTCATTGTTTTTTCTCCTCGGTCACTGGTCCGATAACATTCAACAAAAGTATTTTATCATATATTGCAAAACTTTAGGGCAAAATAACGGCCCCCCTCGCCAAGTCCCGCCGGGTTTGCTATCAAGGCTTGCATGAACAAGATGCCCGGATCTTCTGAAAAAACCATGACCACACCCGATTTTAACCGCGACGGCGCAACCCCGATGATGGTTCAGTTCCTTGAACTGAAAGAACAGTATCAGGATTGCCTGCTGTTTTACCGGATGGGCGATTTTTACGAGCTGTTCTTTGACGATGCCGTCAAAGCCGCCGAAGCCCTTGATATTGCCCTGACAAAGCGAGGCAAACATCAGGGAAACGATATTCCCATGGCCGGTGTTCCTGTCCATAGCCACGAAACCTATTTGCAGCGTTTAATTCGCAAAGGGTTTCGCGTCGCGGTTTGCGAACAGATGGAAGACCCGGCAGAAGCCAAAAAACGGGGTGCTAAATCGGTTGTCAAACGCGATGTAGTGCGCCTGATCACGCCGGGCACACTCACCGAAGACAGCCTGCTCGATGCGCGACGCCATAATTATCTGGCCGCGATTGCCGATGTGCGTGGCAAAATGGGGGTTGCCTGGCTGGATATTTCAACGGGCGATTTTTACGTCCAGCCCTGTGCAAATACGGGCCTGAGTGCCGCCATCGCCCGGCTTGATCCCGGTGAAATCCTGATTTCCGATCGTTTGTTAAACCGGTCGGAAATGTTTGATTTATATAACGAATATAAAAATATCATCACGCCGCAGCCCGCGGCGCGGTTCGATTCGGCCAATGCCGAACTGCGCCTGAAAAAGCTGTATGATGTGGCCGCCCTTGATGCCTTTGGCGGGTTTGAAACCGCCGAGCTTTCGGCCGCCGGCGCGCTGATTGATTATGTCGAGCTGACCCAAAAGGGCCAGATGCCGCGCCTGTCGCCGCCCATGCGCATGGCGCAGGGGGCGGCAATGGAAATTGATGCCGCCACCCGGCGCAGCCTGGAACTGACCCAAACCCAAAGCGGGGAGCGCAAAGGGTCGCTGTTATCAGTGATTGACCGCACCCGCACCGGGGCCGGCGCCCGTTTGCTGGCCGCCCGTCTTTCCGCCCCGTTAACCGATGCCGGGGCAATTAACCAGCGGCTTGATCTGGTCAGTTATTTTCATGACCATGACGATTTGCGGGGTGATTTGCGCAATGCCCTGTCGGAATGCCCCGATATTGAACGCGCCCTTTCGCGCCTGTCGATTGGCCGGGGCGGCCCGCGTGATTTGGCCGCATTGCGCGATGGCCTGGCCTGTGCCTTTGCCATTCGCAACCTTTTGGACCACCCGGCCGATAACAGCCTGGATGCCCTGCCCGCTGCCCTGAATAACCATTTGACGGAAATGGGCCATCATGGCGACCTGGTGGATTTGTTGCGCCGGGCGCTTTCGGACAGCCTGCCTTTGATGGCGCGTGATGGTGGCTTTATCGCCAGTGGCTATCACCCGCCACTTGATGAATTGCGCATGCTGTCAAGCGAAAGCAAAAAACTGATTGCCAATTTGCAGGCGCGCTATACCGAACAAACCGGCATTTCCAGCCTGAAGGTCAAACATAATAACGTTCTGGGCTATTTTATCGAAGTTCCGGCCAAACAGGCCGACAAGATGATGGAGGTGGATGAATTCATTCACCGCCAGACAATGGCCAATGCCGTGCGTTTTACCACCGTTGCCCTATCGGAGCTGGAAAGCAAGGTCTCGAAAGCAGGCGACCAGGCGATGGCGCTGGAACTGGAACTGTTTGCCGATCTGGTCAATTCGGTGCTGGCTCATGCCGACCCGATTGCCCGCTGCGCCCAGGCGCTGGCGGGGCTGGATGTTTCCGCCTCCCTTGCCGAACTGGCACGCGAGCAAAGCTGCATTCGCCCGGTCATTGATAACAGCCTGTCCTTTGACATTCGCGGTGGCCGCCACCCGGTGGTCGAGGCCGCCCTGCAAAATGCCGGCGAATCGCCCTTTGTTGCCAATGACTGCCGCCTGGAAGACGAACAAAAACTGTGGCTGATTACCGGCCCCAACATGGCGGGTAAATCCACCTTCCTGCGCCAGAACGCGCTGATTGCTGTGCTGGCGCAAATCGGCGCATTTGTCCCGGCGCAATCGGCCCATATTGGTGCCATTGACCGGTTGTTTTCGCGCGTTGGTGCGGCGGATGACCTGGCGCGCGGGCGATCAACCTTTATGGTCGAAATGGTGGAAACCGCCGCGATTATCAATCAGGCGACCGACCGCTCGCTGGTTATCTTGGATGAAATCGGGCGTGGTACCGCCACCTTTGATGGCCTGTCCATTGCCTGGGCGGTGGTGGAAAACCTGCATGAGGTCAATAAATGCCGGGGGCTTTTTGCCACACATTACCATGAACTGACCGCCCTTGCCGCCAAGCTGGCACATCTTTCCTGCCATACCATGCTGATCAAGGAATGGCAGAATGAGGTGGTGTTTTTGCACGAAGTTGGCCCCGGCAGTGCGGACCGGTCTTATGGTATTCATGTAGCCCAGCTTGCCGGATTGCCCAAGGCGGTGATCAAACGGGCCGAACAGGTTTTGAAAACCCTGGAAAAGGGCCAACAGGGCGGTGCCGTTTCCAAACTGGCCGACGATTTGCCGCTTTTTGCTGCTGCAATGGCCCAGGTGGAAAAGGAAGAACAGGCCGCCGCCCCCAGCCTGAGCGCGGAGCAACGATCGCTGCTTGACGCCCTGGGGTCGCTTGACCCTGACGACATGTCCCCGCGCGAGGCACTTGATGCGCTATATCGCCTGCGCGATTTAAAACGCCAGGCAGAAAACTAGCGCCAGCCTTTTGGAAGAACCGGTATCGCCATTGCCCGGCGACACTGGAAAAAACGGTTTTGGGCCAGATATATAAATCAGGCCGGTGGTAAATATTTTACTGGTAATCAGGGGGGCGGCACGCAAAAATCGCGCCCTGCGCTCCTGTGTGCGCCAGCTGCCCGTATATTAAGGCCACCATATTTGCCCGTTGCTTCAATGCCTGGCCCTCAAACCCGGCATCCACGTCCCGACAACAAGGACACCGCATTTCGCCATGCTTAAAGTCAAGAATCAGCGTGATATTATCGACCGTCGCAAAGTTTTCACCGAACTTGGCAACATTGGCAAAGATGGTGATTTAAAACCCCTCAAGCAGCGTGCGGCAGTCTTGCGCTGCCTGAAGGACACACTGCAACACGGGCGGGCCGAAATCCGCACGCGGTTTGAAGCCAGCAATTCCGGCCATGATGCGGTCTTTTCCTACAGCTTCCTGATCGATCAGATCGTGCGGCTGATCCATGATTACGCTGTCGAATTTGTTTATCCCCTGCATAATCCGACCAAGGAACAGCGCATGTCGGTGGTGGCCGTGGGGGGCTATGGCCGGGGGGATATGGCACCGCATTCGGATGTCGATATTCTGTTTCTGTTTCCCTACAAACAAACCGCACATGGCGAACAGGTTGTTGAATATATCCTGTATATGCTGTGGGATCTGGGCCTGAAGGTGGGGCATGCCACCCGCTCGGTCGAGGATTGCCTGCGCATGGCGCGCCAGGACATCACCATTCGTACCAACCTGCTTGAAAGCCGGTTTGTCTGGGGCGATGAAACCATTTACGACCAGTTTCGTACCCGGTTCATGGATGAACTGGTCAAGGGCAGCGGCCTGGAATTTATCGAAGCCAAGCTGAACGAACGCGACGAACGCCACATCCGTATGGGCGATTCGCGCTATGTTGTGGAACCCAACGTCAAGGATGGCAAAGGCGGCCTGCGCGATTTGCACACCCTGTTCTGGATTGGCAAATATCTGTACCGTGTGAACACACCCATGGAACTGGTGGACCAGCGTGTCCTGACCAAAAAGGAAGCCCAGGGCTTTTTAAAAGCACAGAATTTTTTATGGTCGGTGCGCTGCTGGCTGCATTACCTGTCGGACCGCCCCGAAGACCGCCTGACATTTGACATGCAGCGCGATATCGCCACCCGCCTTGGCTATACCGACCATGCCGGGACCATTGGCGTTGAACGCTTCATGAAGCACTATTACCTGATGGTCAAACATGTGGGCAATCTGACCCGCATTTTCTGCGCCGCCCTTGAGGAACGCCATCAGCGCCGCCCCTTGATCCGTTTTCCGGCCCGGTTTTTCGGCAATAAGGAAATTGACGGCTTTCAGCTGCGCAATGACCGGCTGGCCGTTGAAAGCCGCGATGTATTTCGCGACGACCCGATCCAGATGCTGCGCCTGTTTCTGGTCGCCCATCAAAACGGGGTTGGTATTCACCCTGAAAGCCTGCGCTGGGTGACACAAAACCTGCAACTGATTGACCAGAATTTGCAAAAGGACCCGGCGGCAAACGCCATTTTCCTGCAAATTTTGTCCCACAAAATCACACCGGATATTCCGCTGCGCAAAATGAACGAAGCCGGGGTTTTGGGCCGTTTTGTGCCCGATTTTGGCCGTGTCGTGGCCCAGATGCAATATGACATGTACCACACCTACACCGTGGACGAGCATACCATCCGCGCCATTGGCATCCTTAACCAGATCGAATGTGGCGACCTTGCCGAAGAGGCCCCGGTGGCAACATCGGTGGTCCACAAGGTGATATCGCGCCAGGTTTTATATGTGGCCGTCCTGCTGCATGACATTGCCAAGGGGCGTGGCGGCGACCATTCCGAACTGGGGGCCGAAGTCGCCGAAAAACTCTGCCCGCGCCTGGGCCTTAACCCGGCCGATACCGAAACCGTCGCCTGGCTGGTCAAGGCGCATTTGTGGATGAGTGCCACTGCGTTTAAACGCGACCTCAATGACCCGACCACCATTCGTGCCTTTGCCGACCTGGTGCAATCGCAGGAACGCCTGCGCCTGCTGTTATGCCTGACGGTGGCCGATATTCGTGCCGTTGGCCCCAATATCTGGAATGGCTGGAAGGCATCGCTTCTGCGCGAGCTTTATTACGCCACCGATGATTTGCTGTCGGGCGGTTTGAATGCCGATAACCGCGATTCCCGTGTGGCCCGTGCCCAGCAAAAAGTACGCGAGGCCCTGACCGACTGGAACGAGCAGGATATCGAGGATTTCATCGCGCGCGGCTATCCGTCCTATTGGCTGAGTTTTGATACCGAAACCCAGTTGCGCCATGCCGAACTGACCCGGGATGCCAAAAAATCCGGTGCAGATATTACCATCCATACCCGGATTGAAACCGATATGGATGCCACCGAAATCACGGTTCACACCACCGACCATCCCGGTCTGTTTTCGCAAATTGCCGGGGGCATGGCGGTATGTGGAGCCAGCATTGTCGATGCCAAAATCCTGACCCTTAGCGACGGCATGGCGCTTGATACCTTCTGGATTCAGGATGCCAATGGCGAAGCGTTTAACGACAAGGGGCGGCTCAACAAACTGCGCAAAACCCTGGAGGAAGTCATTTCCGGGCAGTTGCGCCCCAGTGGCGAAATCAAAAAGCGCCAGGTGGTGGATAACAAGGCCCGCACGGCGGTGTTCAGGGTGGAACCCAATGTCATTATCGATAACAAGGCCAGCCGTACCCACACCGTGATCGAAGTGACTGCACGGGACCGCCAGGGCCTGCTGTATGACATCACCCGTGTTTTGCGCGACCTGTCGCTACAAATTGCCTCGGCCCGCATTTCCACCTTTGGCGAACGCGCAGTGGACGTTTTTTACGTGAAGGATGTTTTTGGCCTGAAAATTGATAGCCGGACAAAGTTTGTCCAGATCAAGGAAAGCCTGATCGATGTTTTAAGCAAACATGATCCGCGTTAAGGTCAGGCAATTTCCCGACCAAACGCGGTTCATTGATCATGTGACGAGAGCGAGGATATCTCCACCAGCCCTGTCGGTCTATTCTGACCGGATCGGCCTTGCTCTTGGCCTTACAGGGTGGGGGCCCTTTTTATGCTCTCGTCCGTCAAATTCCAGAAGCTCGTGTCCCAACAAAAACTGGAGACACCAAAATTGCCCAAATCACCGGCAAAGGCCTGTGACAGCCATCACAAAGCATAAATAATTTGTGATGTCCAAGGCCCGGAACGACCAAAAATTACCGTTTCTTTCACCTTCCACTGGCAATCTCGCGGCCAAAGTGCTGCAATTTCGGATCAGATAGACCATGTCACTTGTGCGTTCGATTGCCACTGTCAGTGGCTTTACCCTGCTGTCCCGGTTGCTGGGATTTGCCCGCGATATTCTGATTGCGGCCATGCTGGGGGCTGGCGGCATGGCGGACGCCTTTTTTGTCGCCTTCAAATTTCCCAATCTGTTCCGCCGTCTATTTGGCGAAGGGGCCTTTTCCGTCGCCTTCATTCCGCTTTTGGCAGGCGACATTGAAAAACGCGGAATCGAGGAAGCGCGCGATTTTGCCGCCAATGCCTTGTCAATCCTGGTGGTGATTACCGGGTTTCTGGTCGCCCTGATCGAAATCATCATGCCCTGGGCGATGCTGGTTTTTGCGCCCGGTTTTTCCGAAAATCCGGAAAAATTCGCACTGGCCATCGAACTCTCGCGCATTACATTCCCCTATCTGGCCTTTATTTCGGCAGTCGCCCTGATGTCGGGCATTTTAAATACCCTGCATCGTTATGCCGCCGCCGCTGCCGCCCCGGTGGTTTTGAACATTTTCATGATCGGCGCCTTGCTGGGCTTAACCCCCGTTACCGAAACCCCGTCCCATGCCCTGGCATGGGGGGTGTTACTGGCCGGAATCGGACAATTTGTCTGGCTGGTGATTGCGTGCAAACGGGCAGGCTTCGCCATTCGCTGGCAATTGCCGCGTATTGACGAAAAGGTCAAACTGCTGGGCAAACGCATGATCCCCGGCATGATCGGGGTGGGCGTTTATCAGCTGAACCTGCTGATCGATACAATGCTGGCCTCGATGGTGTCCGACGGGGCGGTTTCCTGGCTTTATTATGCCGACCGGGTACATCAATTGCCGCTGGGTGTGATTGGCATTGCCATTGGTACCGCCATGCTGCCCACCCTGTCGCGCCAGTTACAGGGCAAGGACCCGTCTGTTGCGATGTATAGCCAAAATCGCGGCATCGAAATTGCCCTGCTGCTGACCATGCCAGCGGCCATTGCCCTGGCGGTTATGGGAACGCCAATCATTAATGTCCTGTTTCAGCGTGGTGCCTTTACCGCAACCGAAACAAGTGCCACGGGCATGGCGCTCACGATTTTTGCCTGCGGGCTTCCGGCATCGGTTTTGGTCAAGGTGCTGGCCCCTGGCTTTTTTGCCCGGGAAGATACCAAAACCCCCATCCGTATTGGCATTATCTGCATGTTGCTCAATATCGGCATGATCGTTGTTCTGATGCCGTTTTTTGGTCATCTGGGCATTGCGGCGGCAACGGCGGTGTCATCCTGGATCAACGCCCTGTCGCTGGCGACGATTTTGCGCAAACGCAACCATTTAACCCTGGATAACCGGCTTAAACGCCGGGTGCCGCGCATCATTTTGTCATCGATCCTGATGGGGCTTGTTCTTTGGGCCGCAATCGTCTTTTTCTGGAATGCCGGTTACGATGCCATCCTGCGGACCGCCGTGATGGCCGGGATCGTCATCACCGGCATGATTGTGTATGCCGTGATTGCCCAGTTAAGCGGTGCCACCAGCTTTCGCGAACTTAAATCAACCCTGAAGCGCGGCAACGCGGCCTGAGGCCAATGAGCCCGTCCCCAGGACGGCAAATTTGCCAGATATACGACAAGCTGCTTGACCTGTTCGCCTTCGGGGGCTTAACTCCGCGCGTCTGTTCGTATGCTCGTCCGCCGGCGGGTGTCCACAACCTGGCGGAGCATGCGGATTTTTTGTGAACATTCCTGAAATGGACGATACACATGCAACGTGTTTTCTCGGGCGCACAGCCCACCGGTAATCTTCATCTTGGCAACTATCTTGGCGCAATCCGCAACTGGGTTTCGCTTCAGAACGACTTTGAGTGCATCTATTGCGTCGTCGATCTGCATGCCATCACCGTCTGGCAGGAGCCAAATGAACTGCGCGCCAATATTCGCGAACTGGCCGCCAGCATGATTGCCGCGGGCATTGATCCGGAAAAACACATTCTGTTTAACCAGAGTCAGGTTTCCGCCCATGCCGAACTGGCTTGGATTTTCAACTGTGTCGCCCGTATCGGCTGGCTTAACCGCATGACCCAGTTCAAGGAAAAGGCGGGCAAGCATCGCGAAAACGCGTCCCTTGGTCTCTATGCCTATCCCAGCCTGATGGCAGCCGACATTCTGGCCTATAAGGCCACCCATGTGCCGGTTGGCGAAGACCAGAAACAGCATCTTGAACTGACCCGCGACATTGCGGTGAAATTCAATAATGATTTCGAGGCAGAAGATTTCTTCCCCCTGCCCGAACCGCTGATTCTGGGTCCGGCAACCCGCGTGATGTCGCTGCGTGATGGATCCAAGAAAATGTCAAAATCCGACAGCTCGGATATGGCACGCATCAACATGACCGATGATGCCGACACGCTGGCAAAAAAAATCCGCAAAGCCAAAACCGATGCCGAACCACTTCCTTCCGAAGCAGATGGCCTTGAAGGCCGCCCGGAAGCCCGCAACCTGGTGACCATATATGCCGCCCTGCTCGACAAGCCGGTGGCGGACGTTCTGGCCGAGCATGGCGGGACACAATTTTCGGGTTTCAAACAGGCCCTGACCGATGTGGTGGTTGATAAACTGGCCCCGATTACCGAAGAAATGGCCCGCTTGAAAAACGATCCGGCCTATATCGATGCGGTTCTGGCGAAGGGGGCAGAACGCGCCGATGCCATCGCCCAGCCGATCCTGCGTGATGTGAAGGAAGTTGTCGGTTTTCTGAACCGTTAAATTGCCTTAAATCGAAAATGGCCCGGTCTCCTTGCGGAACCGGGCCATTTTTGTATCCAGGCTCTTCAGATTTGTATTATCCCAAGACCATTGGCATTTCGGATCAAATCGAACCCTGGCTATGCTGGCGTTTTTGCATGGCCTGATATTTCTGCAAACCATCCATCATGGTCTGGCTAAACCATGCCCCCACCGGGGCCTGACCGGCATTGTGCTGTTCGGCTTCGCGAACAAGCGGATGTTCTTCGGCCGTGGCAACATTTTTGGATGCCGCGTTATCAGATGCAATATCTTGCGAGATATGATCAGCCCCCACCCGATTTGCCGCATTGGCCGAAACGCGATTATTGCCATTTGCCTTATAGGATGACGCGCTGGTTTCACCACCGGTACCAGCCGGTGCCAGACCCAGGGCCGAATTAAACCGTGCCGCCATTTCCGCAGGTGAAAGAACCGGACCAGACTGAAGATCATCACGCATCGCGGCATCTGTCATCAGGGCCGGGTTCATGTTTTCAGCGCTGGCTCTATCCTGCTGGGAACGCGCCTGGATCAACTCACCCTGAATATCCCCGCCAAAGGACGGGCCTGAAACACGCCCGTTATTTTCCGCCCGTTGCCAAACGGTTGCCCCCTTGGCGTAATTGACATGAACACTGCCGGCCGAACGCGACGAAACAGTCCCTGTGTCGCGCTTCGCTGCCAGACGCGATGCGTAATCGCTATGCCCGGCGCGGGCCAGGGTCACGGCAAGTTCTGCCGGGTCTGCCGTTTGAGCCGCGCGAACAGCCCCTTTTTCAAACGGGTTTTCGGGTTCCGGCGTATTTTCCTGCACTGACTGCACAGCAGACGCGCGCGCAAATGAAGTCTGTGTCGGTGCTATCCCTGCGGCATTTGAGACTGCGGGTGCCGATTGGGCAATATTTTCCGCCACACTTTTGCGGCCGGAATTTGCCGTATCAAACGGCAGGGAGGATGCCGTTGCCACGGTATTTTGCGCCGTTGTCTCATCCTCGGCCATCACCGACGCCAGTGATGTATCCCCCACCGACCAGGGGAAAATCAAACCGTTACCAGTGCTGCCATCTTTGGCCGTGCCAGATGCGCCAGGATTGGCGCTGTCATTTTGCGCAACCGCAGTTGCGGCAGCCGGGTCAGTCTTATCGTCATCACCTTCAAACAGGGCCAGAACGTGCGCGCCGGTATCCTCGCCGGTAAAACCGTCAACGGCGGCGTCAATAGCAGCACCCGCCAGACCAAAAATACCGCCAAACAGGCCCCCGCCAACAACACGGGCCCCATTACCGATCTGATCCCCGGTCAATTCACGATAGAGCGCGCCGACAACAGGAATATGTTGCAGCGGATTGATCACATCAATGATGTCACCAAAATCAAAGCCGTCTTCGCCAAACAGGAAGCTGGAGAACCCGCCGGAATCCTCCTTTTCTGCCGTTTTTTGGGCCACGCCACCGGTTTTGGCTGCGCCCTGTTGCGCGCCATTTGCCGTTTGCGCCCCCGCACCGGGCGAAATTTGCCGCCAATCTGCACCTATCGACATCGCAGTCCTCCTCTTGCCAATAGGTATGCAATCAGGATGCCAAAATTGATTCTGGCTGTTTTCAGGCAAAAAATCGCTAAAATACGGGTCCTTTTAAGCTGACAATGCCGCGAGGGCTGCTGGCAAAAAAACATCCCGGCAGAAGCTGCCGGGATGGGAAAAATCGTTCCGTAAAAAACCATCAGGGATGATCTAAAACAGGTGCCCTGCCCGATCTTTTTTGGTTTTCAGATAAAACGCATTATGGCCGTTAGACGGAAATTTGTGGGGTACACGTTCACGGATGCTCACGCCCCAATTTTCCAGACCGCGCATCTTTTCGGGGTTATTGGTCAAAATCCGAACGGTGGAATAGCCAAGCTGGCGCAACATTTCGGCTGCCGGGCGATAAACCCGTTCATCGGCATCAAAACCAAGTTCTTCATTGGCATCAAGCGTATCAAAGCCACGATCCTGCAGGGCATAGGCACGTAATTTATTGACCAGGCCAATGCCGCGCCCTTCCTGACGCAAATACAAAACAATGCCACCTTTGCCGCCAGCCGAAATTTCGGCAATGGCTCCGCGCAATTGCGGGCCGCAATCACAGCGCAGCGACCCAATCAGATCGCCGGTAAAACATTCCGAATGCAGACGCACCAAAACAGGTTCATCAGCGGCAGGTTCATCGATAATGATGGCGATATGTTCCTGCCCGCCATCCGCTGGGCGAAAGGCCACCACACGGGTATTTTCCGCATTTTCCAGCGGCACGCGGGCATCGCTAACCTGGCGTAGGGAACCGGCGGCGGCGTCTTCGTATCCGTTAATAATGCCTGCCTCCAGCAACAACAGGTTTTCAGCGGCGGCAAATTCCGCGACCCGGGCTGCATCGACAGGCACCGTCACAATCGCCGGGAGCAAACGCGCCAGCTTTGCCAGGCGAATGGCGGCATCCTCGCCCGCTTCAGTCTGGCGCCAGCTTGCCGAGGGTGCCGCGACCATATCAAGCAGGGGGTTTGCCCAAATGCCAAATGTTGTGCCATCAATCTGGCCGGGATTTGCCGGCTGAAGGGCACAAAAACCGTTGCTGGCATCTTCATGCCCCAAGGCGCGGGCACGCACACGCGGCAATATCAGGGCAATATCATCAGCATTAATGGCAATCGCACGCAAACGTGCCAACCCGTGATCCGATAAGGGTTCGGTTGCAATGGCGGCGATGGCCGTATTGTCAGACCTGATCAGGATCATCTCGCCACGGCGCAGGTCGGCAACGGCACGGGAAACCGAAATCAGCTCGGTTGTTGAAATTTCGGATTCTGCCGAAAAGCTTTTGGACGTGGTCATCGTCATACTTAATGTTATTACCGATTTGGGGCCAACACGATCACAAGATCGCGATCAGGTCGGTATGAGGCTGGATCATTCATTCGTCAATGTCTAAAGCCAAAACAGTTTGTTCTTGAAAAAGGGACGATTTGAGTGTGAGAGTCGGCTATATTGCAAACAGGCAATGCACTCGAATTGCCAAAAACAAGAACAGGGCCTGAATATAGACGGAATTTAGGGACCAGCAAGGGATGGCAATGACGACAGGTAAACAGGTTTTGGTGGTGGAAGATGATGCGGCGTTAAGCCAGTCATTAACCGAACAACTTCGCCTTCACGAGGAATTCGATTGTGTCGTTGCCCATAGCGGCCAGGAAGCCCTTGAGGCCGTCAAGGACACCTATTTTGATGTCATCCTGCTTGATGTTGGCCTACCCGACATGGATGGCCGCGATGTGTGCAAACTGATGCGCCGGGCAGGTGTTAAAACGCCAGTGATCATGCTGACCGGGGCCAATAGTGATTCGGACACTATTCTGGGTCTTGAATCCGGCGCCAATGATTATGTTACCAAGCCGTTTCGCCTCAATGTGCTGCTGGCCCGTATTCGTGCCCACATTCGCCAGCATGAACAAAGCGAAGACGCCGTTTTTGTCATCGGCCCCTACAGTTTTCAGCCCAGCGCCAAAATTCTGGTAGAAACCGCAACCGACAAAAAAATTCGCCTGACGGAAAAAGAAACCTCGATCCTGAAATTCCTGTTTCGTGCTGGCGACAAACCGGTTTCACGTGAAACCCTGCTCGACGAGGTTTGGGGCTATAATGCCGGGGTGACAACTCATACCCTGGAGACGCACGTTTATCGTCTGCGGCAGAAAATTGAAAAAGACCCGTCAAATGCCACGATTCTGGTAACGGAACCAGGCGGTTACAAACTGGTCCCCTGAGCACCCTTAAAAAAGGATGCCAACCGGGCAGACCTTATCCCCTGCCCGGTTTTATCATCATTCGTGCGAGATAACCCGCCAATGATGACTGGCAAAAATTCGGGCAGGAAAAGCCATCCTTTTCCTGCCCTGCAATAAAAATCCGCCCCACATAAAAAATAACGTCACAAAAGCTCTGTTGCGCCGTCATATTGACGTTGGCAGAAAACCTGCTTTGCCCCTAGGGCTATTTGCCAATTTATAGACTGGCTTTAAAACAGCGTCATATCAGCCAAAATCAACGATTCAAGCCTATAACGAAGCAGTTTCAGCCCAAATTCAGGCATTTTCGCCAATATTGTAGGCGCGATGACCAAAAATAGCGGTCCCGACACGCACATGGGTGGCCCCCATGCGAATGGCGCATTCATAATCCCCGCTCATGCCCATGCTGCGGACCTTTAAACCGTGCCGATCGGCTATTTTACCCAGCAGGGCAAAATGCGGAGCTGGTTCCTCGTCTACCGGGGGAATGCACATCAGGCCTGTTATGGGCAAGGCCAAGTCTTCGATACATTCCCGAATAAAGGCATCGGCATCCGCCGGG
Organism: Thalassospira sp. TSL5-1; assembly: GCF_001907695.1. NCBI lineage: Bacteria > Pseudomonadati > Pseudomonadota > Alphaproteobacteria > Rhodospirillales > Thalassospiraceae > Thalassospira > Thalassospira sp. TSL5-1. Next base: position 206,990 of record NZ_KV880638.1, on the reverse strand, counting down.
TCGATACCGGCCTTTTGCGGTTCCTGGCCAATATTGATCTGAATGTACAATTCCGGGCAATGACCGGTTTCATCACGAAGGCGGGCAAATGTTCGTGCCAGTTTGGGCCGGTCCAGTGTCTCGATCACATCAAACAGGCGCATGGCCTCACGCGCCTTATTGCTTTGCAGCGGGCCGATAAGGTGTAATTCCACATCGGAGAAATCCTGTTTCAGGCCCGGCCATTTTTCAGCCGCTTCCTGAACACGATTTTCGCCAAAAACCCGCCGCCCCGCTTCAAGGGCCCCTCGAACATGCGCGGCATCATGGGTTTTACTCACACAAACCAGCGTTATATCTGCACTTTGACGATTCACGGCAGCAGCCGCTTCATCGATATTGTGCTGGATCGTGGCAAGATTGGCAGCGATATCGACATCGCCAGATGACTCGTTATGATCGCTCATGATATGCGAAATTCCGGTTCAGTGCCCAAAAGGACGTTACAACATAATGGAGCCCAAACTAGCAAAGCTCGCCTGGCAACTCAATTTACGTAACGCGCCAAATCACCGACTGTCGCCTGTTATGGTGATGAGCGACGATAAAAGACTGCCAGATCCAGCCCCGGCCCTCCAAAAACTCCCCCTGGGCAGCAGCCTTGTTTTCCGCCATTATCATGCCCCCGACCGGGACAAACAGGCCTTGGCATTACGTCGGCTGTGCCACAAGCTGGGCCACCTATTTTTTGTTGCGGCCGATATGACTCTGGCCCTCCGCCTGAAGGCGGATGGTTTACATATGCCCGGCTACACCCGGAAAACGGGCAAAACCCTGCTTGAGTGTGCAAAAAAGCACCATCTTCTGGTCAGTGCTGCCATCCATGACATGGCCCAATTGCGCCATATGATCGCAATGCAAAACAGGATTGACGCCGCCATTATCTCGCCCGTCTTTGCAACACAAAGCCACCCCGGGGCACCGCATTTATCCGCCAAAGACTTTGGACGAATGGCACAATTGGCAGCCCGTAACCAAATTGGCGTTTATGCGATGGGCGGCATTGATTTTGCACATTTACAACGGCTGGATCAAAAACCAATTTGCGGTATTGCCGGAATCGGCTTCGCCACTTAATGTCAGCCGCTCTGGTGATGCGCCATCATCTGATAATGGCAAATTGTTTATTTCCACAGGATTCCCGCTTTGGCCTCCCGCAATGTGCATCCGTCCCGCGCCCGTTTCACCCGGTTTAAAACAAAGCAGCCTTTTGAATTTGGCCTGCCCAATGTTGCCGCCGCCATCAGCCAAAAATCAGATGGCAGTGTCAGTTATCTGACCCGCGTCTCCTCGCTTTTACGCCAGCAGGTCCTGCCCCGGGCTGCATCGGTTAAAATTGTTTCAGATGATATTCATCTCGATGTTTTGCCCAAGGAACACTGGTCACAATCCTTTGAGCGTAAACGGGTGCTGTTTCTGATCCCGGCAGATGCGTTAGGCGACTGTGTGGGCATGACAATGTTTTTACGTGCCTTTCAGGCAGCCTATCCACAGTGCAAAATCGGCCTTCTCAATACCGGCCGTGCGAGCGATATTTTTGCCGAATTGCAAAATGTGGAAATATTTCAGCTCTTTATTTCGGCCAATATGCTTAAGCGATTTGATGTCCGTATTGATCTGTCAGAAATGGCTGGCTGGAAAGATATCGCGATCGCACCGGTAGATTGCGAAGGTGTTTTATGCCAGGAATTTGACATTTCACCGATTCCCCTGCCGCAAAAGACCACACAAACAGGCAAAACCCTGCAAATCGGCATTCTGCCGCTGGCATCCTCGCCACTGCGCACCCTACCGCCGGAATTTGTTTCCAAAAGCATCAAGGTCCTGCAGCAAAAAACCGGGAAAACGGGCCATATCAGTGTCGTCCTTAACGCCTATCAGGGCGTTAAAGAGGCCTATAAAGCTGCCCTTGGCCCTATGACGGCCAGCGACAATATCCAGTTAATTGACGGATTCAAAACAATTGCCGAACTGGTCACATTTATTGGCAGGTGCGACTATGTTCTTGTTGCCGATAGCGGACCGGCCCATATCACCAAGCTTTTCGGCATTTCCGGAGTCGGGGTTTATACATCCGCTTCGGCAGACGTGCTGCACGGGCGTTTCCAAAATATCAAAGCCTGGCAAAGCAGTTTTAGCGGGGATTACTGCGCGGCCCCCTGTGGTCTTGCAAAAATGCACGCCACCGAAAATGGCCAAATCGGATGTATGGGGAGCTTGAGGGTGACAAGGGACAAGCTGGTGAACCTTCCCAATCGTCGCGACCCGGAACTTGTCGAAAAAACCTCAATTACCGATCCAGTGCCATGTGTCCGGCATCTTTGCACCGATTTTAACCGCTTCGGGGCATTTCTAGGGGATGATTTCAAAGCAAGATCGCTCCCTGCCCGTTTGTAATAAAAAACGATGGTGTTTTCATAAAAAAAGAGGGCGCCGAAGCACCCTCTTTCTCGCGATTGCTGATCTTTTAACTGATCAGAAGTCGAGACGCAGACCGGTAACAGCACCGTAACCGTCATTGTCAGCAGCATTGTTGTCATTGTCATCATCGAACCAGAAGATCGACGATTTCCATGCAACGCCAGCACCCAGCTGATAGGCAAGGCCAAGGTCAACCGTGTTCATTTTACCGGTTGATGCCGGGGAAATGCCGTTGCTCATAGCAGAGGTCGAACGGTTACCGTAATCGGAATATGCGTAAGTCAGAGAGACACTGGCCGCATCCATTGCGTAGGCTACGCCGATGTCATAGGTGTCGGTTTCGTTGCCCTTACCGTCACGCGAAGTGCGGTTATAATCGTCTTCAATATGGCCCCAGGAACCACCAACGGTGAAGTTACCAAAGCCGACATTGGCACCAAGGCCATACCATGCACCTTCACCGGCATGTTCGCCAACAGCGGACAGACCCAAAGCAACACCATCAAAGTCATGGTCATAGGTCAGACCAAGGGAAACAACCGGTTTACCTTCGGTTGTGCTCTGACGGTTGTTAACGCCACCGGAAAGATTATTTTTGGATTCGTTGCTGTCGGTGTAAGACACACCAGCGCGGAAACCACCCATAACCGGGGTGAAATAGGTGACTTTGGGGTTATCACCCGAGCTCGGCACGGTATCGGGCAGATAAGCGTCAACCCAGTTGGTCAGGTCGCCATCGTTCACACCAACCGGACCAACAGACGGAGCAGTAATGCCCATGTCGTCAGCTGCGCTGTCGTCTTCACCCAATTTGATCTGACCGAACGAACCATTGATATAGAGGTACTGTTCGTCGATCTGGTCGGTCGAGGTTTCACCTTCGAGCTCAACAACCGCACCAACTTCGATGCCGTTATCAAGGGTGGTTGCACCTTTGAAGTGAATTTCGGTATCGGACTGGAAAGCATTCTTATTGTCGAATGCGTCATCCTGCTTGGTGATACCGGCCCACTGTTCCATGTAACCACCGACCGAAAGTTTGATTTTTTCGGACGCGCTGGCAGAAACGGCGAAACCGGAAACGGCGACAAGTGCCGTGGTCGCAACAAGAATCTTTTTCATCTTTTCCCTCATTGAAAACGAACGCTGTTGGCGTTGGTTAGCAGAACATCTTTCTGTTTGCTGAGAGCCAATTAACCCGATAACTGACCTTCGGTCAATTAAAAGACATCGAAAATGTGATGTTTTTGCCTGCCGTGTGATAAAAAAATCACACATTACATTATCAAAGGCTATTTACTCGAGAAAATGATCTGAAATTCAGACAAAGAACCATTAGAAATGAAGCTCGAAAATCAGAAAGTGTTCTATTAATGACCATTGGTCACTTTTTTGCCATATATGATCTCAGTCTGAAAAATTAGGCATTCTCTTAAAGGCTGATAAAAATCATAAAATAGAAAAATAGATTTACTCAAAACAAAAAAGAAGGGAGCGCAAAACGCTCCCTTCCCAAATCGATGATCTAATCTGATGATTAGAAGTCTAGACGGAGACCGGTAACAGCACCGAAACCATCATTGTCGTTAGCACCGCCAGCAGCTTTATCATCGCTGTCAAACCAGAAAACCGAAGTTCTCCAGCTCACGCCAGCACCAAGCTGATAACGCAGGCCGAGGTCGACGGTGTCGATGTCGGAACCGGTTGAAGCAGCGCCCTGCGTGTTGGTTACGATGTCACCATGTGCATAAGACAGGGAAACCTGAGCGGCATCCATCGAATATGCTACACCGATGTCAAAGCCGGTGGTGTCATCAGCTTTACCGGTGACGTTTTCGTTAACGCCGTAGTCTTTGTCTTTCTGGCCATAAGATGCGCCAACGGTGAAGTTACCGAAGCCAACATTGGTACCAATGCTGAACCATTCACCTTCACCTTTATGCTCGCCAACAGCGGAGAGACCGAGGCTTACGCCATCAAAATCACCACGGTATTCAAGACCAAGCGAGGTAACCGGCATACCAGTGGTCGTGTTCTGACCAGCGGTCTTCGGCTTAGCAGTCGTACCAGCCGAACCGTCATTTTTAGCTTGGTCGCTGTCGGTGTAAGAAACACCAACGCGGAAGCCAGCCATGAACGGGGTGTAGTAGGTTACCTTCGGTGCATCGCCATCATCAAAAACGGTATCCGGCATGGAGACAGAAACCCAGTTTGACAGGTCACCATCGTTAACGCCAACCGGGCCAACTGCCGGAGCGGTGATGCCCATAGCAGCAGCAGCGCCATCGCCTTCACCAATACGGAACTGACCGAAAGAACCATTAACGTACAGGTACTGTTCGTCGATCTGGTCCTGCGAGGTTTCACCTTCAAGCTGGATCATCGCACCGATTTCGATGCCGTTGTCCAGGGTGGTCGAACCCGAGAAATAAACTTCGGTATCAGACTGGAAAGCATTGATGTTGTCAAAGCCATCATCCTGGGAGGCAATGCCTGCCCACTGTTCCATGTAACCGCCAACCGACAATTTAATCGGTTCTGAGGCCTGTGCCTGGCCTGCAGCTGCAACAGCGACGAGTGCGCTGGTCGCGATAAGAATCTTTTTCATCTTTTCCCTCAACGTCTTCTTCAACCCGCTTAAGCGGTTATTTGAAGTGTGAACGACAATTTCCTGCCGCCCGGTTCGACGCTATGGAGCCAGCATTTTGCCATCCCGTCAACCAAACTGTGGCGACGATGTAACATTTTTGCTCCGCTGTGGCTAAAAGGACACACTTGTTTTCTTTGCTCTCCTGGCAATTGCTGCTTATAGTGCGCTCAGCATTGCCATTGACAGATCAGAAGGCCGTACAACGTGTCTGTTTCAAAATTGAAAATCATCGCCGCCTGCACCCTGGTTACAACACTTGCAGCCTGCAGCGGTGCATCCCAATCTGACTATGACAATTATCCGGGGTCAGCACCCGGCAATGAACGTATTCTCGGTCGTTCCGCCACCCGTGCAGATATGAAAAAACAGGGCGGCATTTTCGGAGATGAAGGTCTCAACCTGTTTGGCAGCGACAGCAAAAAGCAGCAGGGTGGTTCAGGCATTGGTGTGAACAGTTATTTGTGGCGCGCAACACTGGATACCCTGTCTTTCATGCCGCTCAATTCTGCGGATCCGTTTGGCGGTGTCATTATTACCGACTGGTACAGCCCGGCTGAAACCCCCAATGAGCGGTTCAAAATTACCGGCTATATTCTGGGTACGGCTTTGCGCTCTGATGCCATCAAGGTTTCGATTTTCCGTCAGGTCCGTGCCGGCGGTAATGAATGGGCCAATGCTGTGGTTGACCCGAAAACCGTAACAGCAATGGAAGATTCCATTCTGACCCGTGCACGTCAGCTGCGTATTGATAGCGCCAATAACCAGTAATTTCGGGAATGGCTTTTGTGCCTGTCATGCACACACGCTATACCTCACCGACATACAATCCCCATTCGCTCTCGCAGCGATGGGGATTGTTTTTTACCGACCGGATTTTAAACCCTCTGCCAAACGGACAAAATCCAAACCGGCAGACGCAAATCTTCCGTTCACAATTGGTAAAATCGATACATACCGACTTTCAGCACTCATTTCTTGCCTTCCCGGCCATCCCCCCCATGCCTGTCAAAATCAGCGATGCCAAGGCAGGTGATCTAGACCCGGCACCTGCAGCACCAGAAACAGCCCCTATTCTGTTGCCTGACGAAATATCAGGCCTTGATGATCTCGCCAAAGAGGTCGGTCTAGACGTTCTCGCCCTTGCCGTTCTTGCCGATGTACCAGTTTACCGGCCAAGGCATCTGGAACTGGAAGACCTTGTTGCACAATGGCGCTGGTTACGGCTGGTTTGGTCACATTTTTGCCAACCGGAAAAAACCGAAAAGGCAAACAACGCAAAAGACGATATCTTTGATGTTGCATCGGCGGTCCGATCAAACAGGGTCTTGGCCGTCACCCGGCAAATAGACCAATACCGCTTTAACATCGCACTGGCTGAATTGCGCAAGATGTTTCAATATTTGCGAAAATCACCCGCGAATCGGCAAAATCCGCTACAGTTGTGCTTTATTGAACTTTTGAGGCTATTTTGTCCTTACATCGGGCATGAATTATTGTATCGCTATGGAGCTATCAAATCGCCGGATCAAACGGAGTCCTGACCTAATGTTGCTGCGCCCGATCATGACGTTGTTTTTGTGCCTTGCCCTCCCGGCCCTGGGGGCATGTGGTTTTCAGCCGCTCTATGCGAAAAATCAGGTCGGAGAAACCGGCACGGATCCTCTTGCGGCCGTCCAGGTTGACATGATGGAAAATCGTGTCGGGCAATTGACACGCAATATCCTGCTGGAAAACCTGAGATCAGAAAGCCAAAACCAGGCTCCGCTTTATGAACTCAAGGTTGATCTTGACGAAACAAATGTCGATCTTGGTTTTACCAAACAAAATGAAGCAACCGTTTCGGACTATATCCTGACGGGCAATTATCAGCTGATTCGGATTTCGGATACCAAAATTCTGCGCAAAGGTAAGGTCCGCGCCAGAACAAGCTACAATATCGTTCAATCCGACTTTGCCAGCCTGGAAGCAAAATCAACCGCACAGGAAGACGCCGCGAGGAACCTCGCCCGACAAATCTCCAATCAGGTCGCCATAGGCATTCGTAGCGCAGAATAAACTTGAAACCGGGACGCCATGAAACTCAAAGCAGCCCAGGTCGATTCCTTTCTGCGGTCTCCGGACGCAAAGGCACAGCTCGTCCTTATCTATGGTGAAGACGAAGGCTTGGTGCGCGAGCGTGGCGCACAATTGGCAAAAACCGTTGTTGAGGATCTCAAAGACCCGTTCCGCGTTGTTGAACTGGGCCCGGCACACTTAAAGGAAGACGGGAGTCGCCTGCGTGACGAAGCCGCTGCCATCAGCTTTGGCGGCGGTCGGCGTGTTGTCCGCCTGCGCGATATTGGCGATGCCCAGGCGCCTGTGATTGCAGACTTCCTGCAACACCCGGCAGGAGACGCCCTGATCATTTGCGAGTCGGGGAGCCTGCCGGCACGCTCAAAGCTGCGTCAGGCCGTGGAAAAGGCCGGCAATGGCATGGCCCTGCCCTGTTATGCCGATTCGGGTCGCGACCTAGAGGGTCTGATCCGGTCGGTAATGGAAGAACATGGCCTTGCCATTGAGAGTGATGCCGTGCGCTATCTTGTTGCAAATCTGGGCAGTGACCGCATGATTTCCCGCAACGAGCTACAAAAACTCGCACTTTATGCCTTAAACCAGCAGCGCGTCTCGCTCAGCGATGCGATGGCCTGTATCGGCGACAGCTCCGCCCGTCATTATGATGATGTGCTTCAGGCGGTTTCGGCGGGCAATGTTGCCAATCTGGATCTCGCCTTAACTCGGCTGGTCGAGGAAGGCCTTAATCCGGTGGGTGCGCTACGCATGATGATTGGCTATTTTCAAAAACTGCATCTGGTCAAAGGCCAGGTGGCACAGGGAACATCTGTCGATCAGGCAATGAAATCCTTGCGACCGCCGCTGTTTTTCAAAGCAGCAGATCAGTTCAAGGCAAACTTGAATTATTGGCCGCTCGCCCATATTCAGCGTGCCCTGCAAATTTTTCTGGAAGCGGAAAAAGACTGCAAAAGCGGCCTTGCCATTCCAGAAACCCTGGCCCATCGCGCCATGATCAAAGTCACGGTTGCACGGCAAAAACAGGGACGTCGCTAAGATCTTCCCAACGGCAACCAAAAATATTCAAAAATCAACGAGTCGCAATCATACTGCTCAACAAAAAAGCCGACCTTGAGGGATCGGCTTTTATTGCAATGCAACATAAAATCTGCCCTACGTCAGGACGGTTTTTTATCCTCGTCGGCAAACACATCGGCGAAAACCGTCTCGTCAACTGCATCGCTCGAAACCGGAGCATCAGCTTCGGGGCTGTGTTCCTCGTCTGATTCTTCATCCGAGCTCAGATCAAGCATAATCCCCGACGTATCAGCAATCGACTCGAGTTCGCGAGTGATTTCCTCGGAATTCTCGTCTTCATTATCGCCAATATCCGACGAATCGTCCAAAAACATCGAATCAAATTCGTTGTCGTCTTCGGCAACATCAAAATCGGACGCTGACCCGGCAGTATCAGCCGCCACACTTTCCGCACGGCCATGTGTCAAGCGTTGCAATATATCATCAAGTTGCTCGAGCGTGTCATAACGGACCGTCAAACGCCCGCCTGCCCCGTCAAAATCAATGCTGACCGCCAAGCCAAGCATGTTGCTGAGATCGCGTTCCAGCGAAACAGTATCCGGGTCCTTTTGCGCTGCCGTGTTTGTTTTTTCCTTTTTGGTCCGGGAAAGCTTGCCACCGTCGGTTTTAACAAGCTTTTCCGTCTGGCGCACATTCAGGCCTTTTTTAACGATCTGTGTCGCCAGTTCGACCGCATTTTCAGCCCCCAGCAAAGCGCGCGCATGGCCTGCACTCAGTACCTTATCTGTCAGCATCTGCTTTATCGGTGACGGCAAAGACAACAGGCGCAAACTATTGGCAATATGACTACGGCTCTTGCCCAGTGCCTGACCCAGCGCTTCCTGGGTATGAGAAAACTCGGCCATCAGGCGATTATACCCCTCTGCCTCTTCCAGGGCAGAAAGATCCTGACGCTGAAGGTTTTCAATCAGCGCAATTTCGGCCGTTTCGCGGTCGTCAAACTCGCGTACCAACACCGGCACTTCATGAAGCTGGGCCCGCTGCGCCGCGCGCCAGCGCCGTTCACCCGCGATAATTTCATAAACGGTATCGCCCGTTGACGACGCACGAACCAAAATGGGCTGAATAATACCCTTCTGGCGAATCGATGCCGCCAGATCATCGATTGCTTCATCGTCAAAATTGCTGCGTGGCTGAAAGGGTGACGGCGCAAGATCGCTAATCGCAACCAGCTGTGTTGTTCCACCTGGACCAGGATGGGCTACTTCGCCGCTACCAACAGAACCACCACTAACGGCAGCACCGACTTCATCATCCTCTTCACCCAACAGAGCCGAAAGCCCCCGTCCCAAACCGCGCTTTTTTGTCTCACTCATGCCTTCACTCCTTCGCGTTTCAGGACTTCACTTGCCAAATTCAAATATGCCCGCGACCCCGGACATTTAATGTCATAAACCAGCACCGGCGCGCCGTGACTGGGTGCCTCCGACACGCGAACATTGCGCGGAATAACGGTGCGATAAACAACATCACCAAAATAATCGCGCACGTCACTGGCAACCTGAGCCGACAAATTATTGCGCTTGTCATACATCGTCAACACGATGCCCTGGATTTCCAGATTGGGGTTAAACGCCTTCTTGACGCGCTTAATGGTGCGCACCAAGTGGCTCACCCCTTCAAGGGCGAAAAATTCGCATTGCAAGGGCACCAAAACCGCATCCGATGCGACCAACGCATTCAGGGTCAGCAAACCCAGCGAGGGCGGGCAGTCAATCAGCACGTAATCAACATCTTGCGGAAGACGCGACAGCGATTCCTTGAGCTGCATTTCCCGACGTTCAAAATCGACCAGTTCAATTTCCGCACCGGACAAATCCATACCGGAAGGCACAATTTGAAGGCGCGGAATGGCGGTTGGCCGCCGCGCCTCCATCAAACTGGCCCCATTGATCAAGACGTCATAAGAACTGATATCCCGTTCAGAAGAGCGTAATCCCAACCCGGTACTAGCATTGCCCTGCGGGTCCAGATCAACAATCAACACGCGCTGATCGACCGCCGCAAGTGCAGTTGCCAAATTGATGGTCGTGGTGGTTTTGCCAACGCCTCCCTTCTGATTGGCAATGGCGATAATACGTGGGCGCTTTCCACCGCTATTTGCGGCCAACTCAATCACATCACTCATCGCTCAACTCCCTCAAGGATCATCACCACACCATCCGGGTCAACAATCCCGGGGAAGGTCGTCACAGAGAATTTCCAGCCTGCATCCCGCGCATCCGCCAGTTCAGCCTGATATGCCCTGCCCTTCAGCAGCACATATTTTCCGCCAGCCTTTAAATGGCGCTGCCCCATCTCCAGCAGTTTGGGCAAGGGCGCGAAAGCGCGGGCCGTAATAATATCCGCATTTTCCGGTTCCGCGGCTTCTATTCGCTCGCGGGCGATCCGAGTTTTTGCCAGGCAACCGCAAACACGCGCCGCTTCCATCAAAAACACCGTCTTTTTCGTCACGCTTTCCATCATCGTAACGTGACTCGCCCCCAGAATGGATAAAACAATGCCGGGAAAACCAGCACCGGATCCAAAATCAACGATTTTCGTCTCTTCTTTTTGGGCGATTTCGGCAAGATGCGGCCAAATCTGCGCCGAATCCTGTAAATGACGTGCCCAAACGTCTTCGGTGGTGCTGGCGCCAACAATATTAATACGGGGCTGCCACTTCACAACCAGATCGGCATAAAGCTCAAGGCGAGACATTGTTTCACGTGAAACATCAAGTTCTGTCTCGAACCAGTTTTTTACGGCGTTTGTATTTGTGTGCATGATTTTCTTATAAATCTGGAACGCATCCTTCGCCAGCGTTGTTTTGATAACAAGGCGGCTTTTTATGCGAATTGGGCAAAATTTATCAAAAAAAGGCCACCCATGTTTCACGTGAAACACGGATGACCTTTATTTAACGTCCGAAAATCGTCTAATGACCAGGGTTAGTTCCGACCGTCACACCATTAAACAGAGCGCAACATTGCAAAACGCAGCCAGTTTTACGCAGTTTTACGATTAACTGCCTGATGCCTATGCGACCGGATATGCCCCAAGAGGGCGGTAATTGCTGCGGGCGTTACACCGGGAATACGCGATGCCGCACCAATTGTTTCCGGCATGATCTGCTGTAACTTCAAACGGATTTCCGTTGAAAGCCCGCCAACCTGATCATAATCAAGATTCCGTGGTAAACGCAGTTCCTCGTCACGACGAAAGGCAGCAACATCTGCGGCCTGACGGTCCAGATACCCCTTATATTGCGCATCAATGGCAAGCTGATCGCGAATGGCAGGTGCAACATCGGCCAGATCGGGCCAGACCTGAACCAGTTGGTCAAACGAGATGTCGGGATAGGCCAGCAAGTCAAAAGCACTGCGCCGAACCCCATCCTGGTTGACGCGAATACCATGTTTGATGAGCTGATTGGGCGTTTCGGCAAGATCACCAATGCGCGATTTTGCCGCCTGCAACGCATCACGTTTCGCGCCCCACATATCCCGACGATGTGACCCCACACATCCAACCGCCAGGCCCCGATCCGTCAAACGCTGGTCAGCATTATCCGCCCGCAGCATCAACCGATATTCAGCCCGCGAGGTAAACATACGATAAGGTTCGCGCGTTCCCTGCGTTACCAGGTCATCAATCATCACACCGATATAGGCATCGGCACGGTCCAGCACAAACTGGCGCTCGCCACCATCCACCACCAGGGCGGCATTGACCCCGGCAATCAGCCCCTGCCCGGCGGCTTCTTCATAGCCAGTGGTGCCGTTGATCTGCCCGGCAAAAAACAGACCTGCAACTTTTTTGGTTTCCAACGTATGGCGCAGCTCTCGCGGATCAACAAAATCATATTCAACCGCATAACCGGGACGGAAGATTTCCACCCGTTCCAATCCGGGAATGGTTGCCAGCAAGGCCAACTGCACATCCTTGGGCAAGGATGTCGAAATCCCGTTCGGATAAACGGTATGATCATCCAGCCCTTCCGGCTCCAGGAAAATCTGATGCTCGGATTTATCGGCAAACCGGACCACCTTATCCTCGATCGAGGGGCAATAACGCGGGCCGCTGCTGCTGATCTGGCCGCTATACATAGGCGCACGATGCAGGTTATCGCGAATGATTTTATGCGTTTCCTCCGTCGTGTGCGTCATATAGCACGAGATCTGCGGAACGGTAATTTTATCATTCAGGAACGAAAACGGATCTGGCGGATTATCGCCCGGCTGCTCGACCAGGCGATGCCATTCAATCGTGCGGCCATCCAACCGGGCGGGCGTTCCGGTTTTTAACCTTCCCAGGGAAAACTCATATTTCCCCAATGTTTCCGACAGGCCCATCGATGGGGCATCGCCCATCCGGCCTGCGGCCATTGTTTCTTCGCCAATGTGAATAACACCACGTAAAAACGTCCCGGTGGTCAATACCACGGCACCAGCGGTATAACGAATCCCCTCGCCGGTGATGATACCGCCAACACGATTGTTTTCATCAATGATCAGGTCTTCGACGGCCGCTTCAATAATCGACAGATTTTCCTGTTCTGCCAGGATATCCTGCACCGCCTGACGATACAGCTTGCGGTCCGCCTGGGCGCGTGGCCCACGCACAGCCGGTCCCTTGGAGCGATTGAGCATGCGAAACTGAATACCGGCACGGTCAATCGCCCGGCCCATCACACCGTCCAGTGCATCAACCTCGCGCACCATATGCCCCTTACCCAAACCACCAATGGCCGGGTTACAGGACATTTCGCCAATCCGGTCGGCACGGTGGGTAATCAGGGCGGTTTGCGCACCCATGCGGGCCGCCGCAGCAGCAGCCTCGCTGCCGGCATGTCCACCACCGACAACAATCACATCAAAACGGTTCTGTGACATCAGTTCCTCATGCCCCTAACGGGCGTTCAAACGTGCAAATCCCCGGCAACAATCATCCAGAGACCGCATATATGTTTCGTTTAGTCAGGTATAAATCTGTTATCGGAAGGCGAAATGTTTCACGTGAAACACATTTAATTGAGCCTATTTTCCAATACAGAAATCGCCAAAAATGATGTCGAGCAAATCTTCAACATCAACGCGACCGGTAATCTTGCCGATTTCCCGAACCGCCAATCGAATGTCTTCAGCAGCCAGCTCTGCAATGTCTGTCGCCAAACCGCGCTGCAAATGCCCCAGGGCATCCTCAAGTGCACGGCGATGGCGCATCCGTGTTAACGGAACCGGCCCGGCAAAATCGAGCCCCTCTTTTACGCGAGTTTCGAGCAGTTGCAAGAGGCTTTCCATCCCGGCCCCCGTCATAGCCGATATGGCCAAAACTGGTAGCTCCACCGCATTCCCCTGCCCGTCCTGACCAGACCAGGTTGATGTCTCGCCAGCATGCGACAAAACATCATTTCCCCCCAGATCAGCCTTGTTCACCAAAATCAGGGTCTTTTGGTCGATCAGGCGTTTTGCTTCGCCGTCAATTTGGGGCCAATCGGTGCGGTCAATCACCACCAGTTTAAGGTCGGCATTCTCTGCCCGCGCAGCAGCCCGGCGCACGCCCTCGGTCTCAATGGCATCCCCTGATTCGCGAAGGCCTGCCGTATCCACCATTGTTACCGGAAAGCCGCCCAGATCGAGGTGGATTTCAATCGTGTCGCGCGTTGTCCCGGCAATATCGGAAACAATCGCTGCATCCCGCCGCGCCAAACGATTCAACAGGCTGGATTTACCGGCATTTGGCGCACCGAGAATAACAATCTGAAACCCTTCACGCAGGCGTTCACCACGCCGGTTATCGGCCAGATGCCCGCCAATCTCACTCCCAATACGCTGCAAATCATCGCGCAAGACGGCAACAATACCATCGGGCAAGTCTTCGTCGGGGAAATCAATATCGGCTTCAATATGGGCCAGGGCGCGCATCAGCCGTAATCGCCAATCCTCATATAACCGGCCCAGTTCCCCGGCCATCTGGCGCACGGCCTGGCGGCGCTGGGCGGCGGTTTCGGCATCAATCAAATCGGCAATGCCTTCGGCCTCGGTCAAATCCATTTTGCCGTTCTGAAAGGCACGCCGGCTATATTCCCCCGGTTCCGCCAGGCGCAGGCCGGATTGACGCCCCAGGCATTCCAGCACCCCTTCAATCACCGCCCGGCCACCATGCACATGGAGTTCAACCACATCTTCGCCGGTAAAGCTTGCCGGTGCCTGAAAATAAAGGGCAATGGCATCATCCAGCCGTTCGCCATTTTGCGGATCGGCAATAGGGGCATACACGGCAACACGCGGCTTGGGCGGGTTTTCGCGGCCCAGAAGCGCACATAAAACCGGCAACGAACGCGGGCCCGAGAGGCGAATAACCGCAACACCCGCGCGACCGGCACCGCTTGAGAGGGCAAAGATGGTATCAGAATGGCCGTACAAAACCTTAAATCCGTTCTTCTGGCAGTGTAAAAAGGGCCGCCAATGGGCGGCCGGAACTGTTTTACTGACCGGGCTGCACCAGCAGCCGTTTTATTGATCCGGCTGCAATTGCAGCCTTTCGACAATTTTGCCTTCTATCAGATGAGTCTGAAGAATTTCTTCAATATCATCCTGGCTCTCATAGCGATACCAGGTCCCCTGCGGGTAAATCACCATTACCGGCCCCAATTCGCAGCGATCAAGGCATCCTGCCGTATTGATCCGCGTTGCAGGAAGGCCAAGCTCCTTGACCCGCACCTTCATGTAATTGCGCAAGCGCGTGGCACCGGCAGCCTGGCAGCAGCCCCGCGGGTGCCCTTCCGGTCGCTCGTTTTGACACACAAATACGTGCGACTGGTAAAAATGCTCTGTCGTTGTCACCCGCAATCAATCCTTTTTCATCGTTGCGCCATTATTGAACTGGTTCCAAAATGCCTTTTGCATCTGTTCCCAGTTCTGCATGCCCTGCGGCAGCCAGGTTTTCAACATTGTTTCCGGGTCCATTGCCTGCAAATTGGCTTTCATGCGGTCTTCAATATCCTTCATCAAAGCCTGCTGCATGGGCTGGACATCCGGTAATCCGAAAAATGTGCGCAACTCTTCGGGTGTGCAATCGACATCAACAGAAATTTTCATAGCCAGACCTCCTCTCTGATCATTATTATTTTATAACATGAGCAATGTATAAATTCTGAAAGCCGCGTCATTTTCCGCATTCTAACGGCTTTATCCGATCTGCCATCTTTGTCCCATTTATGCGCTATGGCAATTGGTCAAAGCATTTCTCTTTCTTTTCAATAGTTTTCGCCCTATTTTGAGAAGATAAGAATTTGCGAATTTACCCCTTTCGTCCCCGTACGGCACAATCAATGCCAAAGACGACAGGAACGCGAAACGCAATCAGAACAGCTTGGGACAGCACGCTTTTATGGATCTTGGACGCAACAATCTGGGGCAGGAAACCAGCCCCTATCTCTTGCAGCACCAGACAAACCCGGTCCACTGGCAGCCTTGGTCCCCGGATGTTCTTGCTGCTGCCCAGCAGGCAAACAAGCCGATTTTACTCTCGGTCGGCTATGCCGCCTGTCACTGGTGCCATGTCATGGCCCATGAAAGTTTCGAGGATAACGAAATTGCCGGTCTGATGAACGAGTTGTTCATCAATATCAAACTGGACCGCGAAGAACGCCCCGATCTGGATGCCCTGTATCAAAATGCCCTGGCCCTGCTGGGACAACAGGGGGGCTGGCCGCTGACCATGTTTTTAACCCCCAAAGGCGAACCTTTCTGGGGCGGGACCTATTTCCCCAAACAGGCCAAATATGGACGGCCGGGTTTTGGCGATGTTTTGCAATCCATTGCCAAAATCTATAACAACGAGCCAGAAAACGTCGCCCACAATGTCAAGCAGATCAACAATGCGCTGCTACGCTTAAACAATACCAAAAGCGGCGATATTCCCCTGCCCGAAACCATCGATGAATTTGGCAAAAGCTGCCTGCAAATGATGGATTTGACCAATGGTGGCACCCAGGGCGCACCCAAATTTCCCCAGCCTGCCCTGTTATCGTTTTTATGGCGTTGTGCCATGCGCACCCATGACGAGGCCCTTGAAGACACTGTAAAGCTGACCCTTGATCGCATGTCTCAAGGCGGCATTTACGACCATCTGGGCGGCGGTTTTGCCCGCTATAGTGTCGATGACCAGTGGCTTGTCCCGCATTTTGAAAAGATGCTTTATGACAACGCCCAGCTGATCGACCTTTTGACCGATGCCTGGCGTGTCAGCAAAAACCCGCTTTATCGCCAGCGGGTCGAGGAAACGATTGACTGGATTTTGCGCGAAATGCGGGTTTCGGGCGGGGCCTTTGCCGCCAGCCTGGATGCCGATAGCGAGGGAGAAGAAGGCCGTTTTTACGTTTGGGACCAATCAGAAATCGAAAAAAACCTGACCAGCGATGCCGCCCTGTTTGCCCGATATTACGACATATCGGCGGCAGGCAACTGGGAAGGCCACAATATCCCGAACCGCACGCAGTCCGGTTTATCCCTGGCCGATGATGAAACAGAGGCCGCTCTTGCCGATATGCGGCAAATTTTGCTGGCAAAACGGGATAAACGGGTCCGCCCGGGCTGGGATGACAAGGTCCTGACCGACTGGAACGCCATGACAATCGCCGCCCTGTGCGATGCGGCAATGGTGTTTCGTCGCCCGGAATGGCTGGATTATGCCCGCCTGGCCTATAATTTCATCAAGCGCAATCTGGGCCAGGACGAGAAATTACTGCACAGCTATCGTGCCGGTCGTTCCCAGCATGCCGGAATGCTGGAAGATTACGCCCATATGATCCGCGCGGCCCTGCGACTGTTTGAAATTTCCGGTTCAATGCCGTATCTGCGCGATGCTGAAAACTGGGCCGAACAGGTTGAAACACAGTTTTCCGACCCGCGCCTGGGCGGATATTTCCAATCCGCAATCGATAGCAGCGACCTTGTCGTGCGCAGCAAACCCATTACCGATGGGGCGGTACCATCGGGCAACGGCATTATGGTGCAAAACCTGGCCAAGCTTTATAGTCTGACCGGCAACGCGCACTATCAAACCCGGGCCGAAACCACCATTGCCTGCTTTGCCGGGCGCCTGCGTGACCAGTTTCCGGCCATGCCAAGCCTGCTGCTGGGTGCGGAAATGCTGCAAAATCCGCTCCAGATCGTGATATTGGCCCCTATGGGTAGTGCCGATTTATATGACATGCGCAGGGCCGTGTTTGCCGCCTATCTGCCCAACCGGGCAATGACAATCCTGCCAGGCGACAACACCCTGCCCGAAAGCCATCCTGCCTTTGGCAAAACCCGTATCGATGACAAAGCCACGGCTTATGTCTGTCAGGGGCCGGTTTGCTCTGCCCCCGTCACATCATCCGAAGACCTGGTGAAATTGCTTTCCGGTCTTGATGAAAAACCAGCCTGATCACGCCAGCGCATCATCAGGCACCTGCACATCAAGCAGGGCATCCCACGCGGGATTTGGGCCAAATGCGTCTTTCATTGCCGTGATGAAGTGGCGCATTTTGGCTGTTGGCCGCCGATTGGCAGGATAAAGCACATATAAGGGGCGGTGCGGCCCCTGATAATCGGCCAATACCTGCACTAAACGGCCAGATGCCAGGGCTTCATGCAGGGCGATTTCCGGGCCCAGAGTTATCCCTGCCCCGGCAATCGCGGCCGACAATAATGCCGCCCAATTATTGCTGCGAAACGTACCGGTGACATTCACCGTTTCAAAGCGGTCATCATTGGAAAATGTCCATTGGCAACACAGGGATGGCGACCAATAGGCAAATCCCAAACAATTATGCGCAATCAGATCCTGCGGAACTTTTGGTGTTCCGTGCCGTGCCAGATAATCCGGCGCGGCGCAGGCGATAAGCCGATAGGGTGCTAATGGCTTGCCAATCAAACGGCTATCTTCAAGCGCCCCGATCCTGATCACCACATCCACCCCTTCCTCAAGCGGATCAACAATTCGATCATTTAAGATCAAGTCGATCTGCATATTGGGAAAATCGCGCAAATAATCCGCGATAAACGGGGCTAATTGGCTTGTCCCAAACGTCACGGGTGCTGCCACACGCAAACGGCCACTTGGCTGGGTACGAACCTCATCGGCCAGGGCATCGGCCATGTCGGCTTCGGCAATAACCCGTTTACATTGGTCAAAATAGGCACGGCCCAGGTCCGTCAGGCTTTGACGCCGCGTGGTCCGATGCAGCAGTGTTGCCCCGACCCGATTTTCAAGATGGACAACATGCTTGGCCACCATTTGCGGCGAAAGGCCCAAATCCTTTGCCGCAGCGGCAAAAGATCCAAGCTCAACAACGCGGACAAAAACCGCCATGCTGGTTAAACGATCCATCTTTTCCCTGCCTATTCCCTACCAACAGTGTTGAGTATACCTTCATACTAACCATTTTTCGCCAATTCAGGTTGAATTAAAATTCTGCCACAGGACCAACCCATTTGGCGGAGCAAAAAATGAAAATCGGGATCATTGGTGCGGGCTATGTCGGCCGTGCCGTGGCAAAGCACGCGATAAAATCGGGCCATCAGGTCATGATCTGCAATTCGCGCTCTGTTAATACGCTTTCAAACCTGGCAGCAGAGCTTGGTTGCACCCCTGGCACGCGCGAGGATGCCATTGAATTTGGCGATGTCGTGGTCATTGCCATTCCCTATCATGCCTACCCGTCTCTCCCGGCACGCGCGCTGGCGAACAAAGTTGTGATAGATACCGGTAATTACGCCCCGGAACGCGATGGCAGAATTGAAGCACTTGACCAAAAACAGGCAACTACCACGGGCCTTCTTGCCGCCCATCTCAGCACAGCTGGCAACACTGTGCGCATCGCCAAGGCGTTTAACGCCATTAAAATGTCCGACTTTGAAATGGATGGCAAACCGGCCCGCACACCAGGCCGCCGGGCCCTTCCAATTGCGGCAAATGATCCCCTTGCCCGCGACATCGCCATTCAACTGACAGAAGAATTTGGCTTTGATGCGCTTGATACCGGCAGTCTTGAGGAAAGCTGGCGATTTGAACGCGGTACACCGGCTTATTGCGTGCCAATGACCCTGCCAGAACTAAAAACCGTATTGGACAAGACCGATCGCGATACACTCCATCCAGGGGGCGTCAAGCTGCCGTGAGCTATCGCAAAAGACTTGCAGTCGTGGGGAAAAACGCCGCATAACGGGACAACAATGCCTTTGTCCCCTTTGCCATATTGGAAGAGCACCATGCCCCAAATTTCAATCAACAGCCCAGTTGGTGCGCTGACCATTTTTGAATTTGACGACCAGATTGTCTCGCTGGACTGGGGTTTTGTCGAAGAAATGGAAACCAGCCCCGTGCTAGACGAGGCCAAGGCGCAGATCAACGCCTATTTTGCCAAAAAACTGCACCGGTTTGACCTGCCCCTCGCGCCGGGCGGTACCGCATTTCAGGCTGCCGTATGGGCCGCAATCCGCGACATTCCGCTGGGACAAACAGCGACATATCAGGAACTGGCCCGTGCTGCCGGGTCCCCCAAGGGATTTCGGGCCGTTGGTATGGCATGCGGCAAAAACCCGATTCCCATCCTGATCCCCTGCCATCGTGTGCTGGCAACCGGCGGCAAACCTGGCGGATATTCCGGCGATGGCGGGCTGGAAACCAAGGAAATGCTGCTAAAGCTCGAAGGAATTGATCTTTACCACCCGGTAAAAGACCAAAGGCAGGATACCTTTAATCTATAAATCAATCTGCGTTGAAATGCCCAAAACTGGATGTTAATCGGCCTTTTATCGCATAAACAGCACTAAAATTTCTCGGTTTTTGATCAATCAAAAATATCTAAAGAAAAGTCAGTCGCCTGTTTCTCAACATAAATAGCAGCAATGGCAGACAATAAACGGCAGACAGCCTCAGCCTTCCGCCACCTGCATTTCGCTGTCATGCCACGCCCTGACATCACGCGAAATGGCATCAAAGCGATCGCTCAGGCTTTCGCTAACAACCCGGCATGGCGCAACAACGGCCTCGGCCCAGTCAACATATCCTAAAATCTGCGCACGATCCCAGCCAATCGGCGTATCGGTCAGCATGGCACCAACATTGGCAATTTTATCGGCCAGGCGGACCAGCTTTGCACTCTCGCTTAACTGCGGTGCCATTTCGATCTGTTTGGCTTTGCGCTCGTCTCGCGGCAGTGCCTTGTCATCGCTGACTTCCAGGACGATATTGGCGATATTTTCGTTAAAACAGGCCGCTATTTCCGCGTGGGTGGCCCCACAATCCTCGATTACATCATGCAAAATGGCGGCACATAACACATCTTCCGGTGTGTCGGGCTGGCATTCAACAATCAGGCGGGCAACCTCAACCGGGTGGTTGATATAGGGTTCCTGTGCCGGGCCTTTGCGGCGCTGATCACGATGGGCACGGGCGGCGAAATCGACGGATTTTAAAAGAAGCTGCATCTTCCTGTCGGTCATAGTGAATACTGATCGCAGCGTCCCACGACTTTAAAATCGCTGCAAGCATTGATCGTCTCTCGACATTGAATTTCGCCAGCCCCACATAAAAGCCAGGCAAACAAACACAAAAATCGGAGAGGCCCCATGTCACGTCCCATGACGTTGATGCTGACACTGGAAAACAGAAATACAACACCCCTGCATTTAACCAGCCTCGCCCCGCAAAAGGGCTGGCAAACCCCGCCATCTCGCCCCTGATACGCGGCAAACCTGCCGCATCGAAACGGCCGCTATGCTGGCAATCACCCTGCATTATGGCAGCTGGCATATTGGAATATCGCTGGGAAATGGCAAGCTGGATGTCGAACCGGGCCTGGCAGAGATAGAATATCAGGCCATCTCCGGTCATCAGGCCGACATCACCCTTCGCCTGGGCTAAAACATCGTTTGCAAGTGGCCGGAATGTTTCCCGTGAAACATTTTGCACCAAACGGCAAACTTACCAAAAGAACACAAACGCTATGCGACAGGTTATGTCCCTTCCCTATCGCGCGCGGACAAGACGACGTGCCTGCCATTCGATCGCGCGAACCGCATAAATATATTCATCGCCCCATACGCCGTTAAAGCGGTCATTTTCAATCAAATGCGCCTCGCACCGCAAACCCAGCCGTTCAACGATCCCAACCGATCCAACATTTTGCGGGTCAAGGCGGGCAAAGATGCGGTGAAAGCCAAAATGATCAAACCCAAGATCAATCATCGCCGAGACTGCCTCGGTCGCATAACCATAGCCTTCAAAATCCGGGTTGAAAATATAACCGATTTCAGCCTGAAGGGCGCTGATACTGGCGATTTTCAGCAAGACCTCGCCGATCAGGGCATCATCATCCTGACGAATCACCGCCAGTCGAAACACATCACTTTCACCTTCAAATGATGCGTTCAGAACTGCGGAAAATTGATCCTGCAACGCAGCACCTGCCGGAGGCACTGAATAAAGGTAACGATAGACCGATGGCAGGGTATGATAGGCAGCATATTGCTCAAAATCACGTGCCATAAAAGGACGGAGCAAGAGGCGACTTGTTTGAACCGGCTTTGAAGGAAGCGTAATTTTCATTTCAAAACAATAAGTTATTGATCCTTAACGCAATGTAGGCAGGTCCCGGTTCCCCTTCAAGCGAAGTAGATCACACTGGTTTAAAGCGATTTGTCCTTTCCCCGGCCAAACAAAAACCCCCGACTTTTGAACTGACCCCGTAAAGTTGGACATCAACTTCGGGGGGCAGTTCAAAAGCCGGGGGTTTTTCAATAACAGATCGATTACCAGATGAAACAGCGATCAGCCATTCATGGAATCGAAGAAATCGTCGTTGTTTTTGGTGGTCTTGAGCTTGCCCAGCAGGAATTCCATCGCGTCCTGCGGCCCCATCGGATTGAGGATACGGCGCAGCACCCACATTTTCGAAAGCTCGCTTTTACCCACCAGCAATTCTTCCTTACGGGTGCCCGATTTAAGAATATCGATCGCCGGGAAGATACGTTTGTCAGCCAGTTTACGATCCAGGATAAGTTCGGAGTTACCCGTACCTTTGAATTCTTCAAAGATGACTTCATCCATGCGTGAACCGGTATCGATCAGCGCGGTTGCAATGATGGTCAGCGACCCGCCCTCTTCGATATTACGCGCAGCACCAAAGAAACGCTTCGGACGCTGCAAGGCATTTGCATCGACACCACCGGTCAAAACCTTGCCAGAGCTAGGGACAACGGTATTGTATGCGCGCGCCAGACGGGTGATCGAATCGAGCAGGATGACAACATCATGCTTGTGTTCAACCAGGCGTTTGGCCTTTTCCAGCACCATTTCAGTGACCTGGACGTGACGCTGTGCCGGTTCGTCAAAGGTCGAGCTGATCACTTCGCCCTTCACCGAACGATCCATGTCGGTCACTTCTTCCGGGCGTTCGTCAATCAGCAGAACGATCAGATAGGCTTCCGGATGGTTTTCCTCGATCGCATGCGCAATATTTTGCAGCATCACGGTTTTACCGGTGCGCGGCGGCGCCACGATCAGGGCACGCTGACCTTTACCCAGCGGCGACACAAGTTCGATCACCCGGTTGGTGATGTCCTTGTTGCCTTCCTGGTCCAGATGGCGTTCCATCTTCAGCGGCTGGTCAGGATAAAGCGGGGTCAGATTGTCAAAGTTAATGCGGTGACGCACCTTTTCCGGTGCATCAAAATTAACCTTGTCGACCTTTAACAGTGCAAAATAACGTTCCCCTTCCTTGGGGGAGCGAATTTGCCCTTCCACCGTATCGCCGGTCCGCAGGCCAAAGCGACGCACCTGGCTTGGCGAGACATAAATATCATCCGGGCCCGCCAGGTAGTTGGCTTCCGGGCTGCGCAAAAAGCCGAAACCGTCCGGCAGCACTTCCAGAACACCTTCGCCATAAATGGCATGGTCGTTTTCTGCAAGCTGCTTGAGAATGGCAAACATCAGCTCCTGCTTGCGCAAGGTGCTGGCGTTTTCAATTTCGAGTTCCTCAGACAGGGCCAAAAGCTCGGTCGGAGATTTAAGTTTCAGTTCCTGGAGATGCATGTCTGCGTATGATGATTTTGTAATTGCCGGAAAGGGCGAATAGGTCAAAATGGAAGGGCGATATTTGCGTATGATTTTCAAAGCCGTATGTGAAATACGACACTGACATAACAACAATAAAACCGCTGATTGCTTAAGGTAGGAATGCCTCGTCCAGAACGTGACGAGACATGGGGAACAGATAACCCCGATCTGGCAATTAGTCAAACCGGTTTGGGTCCCATACGCGCTATCAATGTGATTGAGGTCACATTGACGGAAAATTTCAACCGCATTTTGGCAAAATTGGCAGCATAAACGGCAATATACTCCGGTTTAATCCCGCAATACGTTTAATCGTCTGGTTTGCAAATTTGCGCTTTGTCGGCATATCGACCATATCATACAGGTACCGGAACGGGACATATACCCCGTCCCGGTATTAGATTTCAAATGGCACACAAAGCAATCAAACGGCCTTGTCTTCCGCAACCGATTTAAGAAAATCCTCAATCACGGCGCGCAGTTCGGTCGATACACCTGTTACACTTTCACAGGCCTTCATCAGGTTCTGTACTGCCTGATCGGCCTGTTCGGTGGCGGCACTGACATCGGCAATATTGCGCGAGACTTCACCCGTGCCACTTGCGGCACGTTCAACATTCACGGCAATTTCCGATGTGGCCGCCTGTTGCTCGTTAACCGCTGCCGACAGCGAGGCAGAGGTGGTATCAAGTTCCTCAATCCGTGCCCCAATACGATCAAACGCGCCGATAGCCTGTTCGGTCGCAGCTTGCAAGCTACTGATATGACCGCTGATTTCATCCGTTGCTTTTGACGTCTGGCTGGCAAGATTTTTAACTTCGCCTGCAACCACGGCAAAACCCTTTCCCGCCTCGCCCGCACGGGCCGCCTCAATTGTTGCATTCAATGCTAGCAGGTTCGTCTGACTGGCAATATCCCCAATCAAACCAATCACTTCACCAATGCGACCTGTCGCCTCCCTGAGCGTATTGGCAATACCATCCGCATCACGGGCATCCCTGGCCGCTTCAGACGCGGCATTGGAGGCAGCTTCAATCTGACGGGAAATCTCAAGGATTGAATTTGCCAGTTCCTCGGTGGCTGCAGAAACCGTGGACACATTGCCTGAGGCTTCCTCGGCATTGCTGGCGACCTCAACAGCTCGGTCACGGCTTTGTAAAACGGCATCATTCATTGTCATCGATGTGCCCTGCAAATCATCACTTGCCTGTGCCACACCGTCGAGCAAACGATCGACATTGCGCCGAAAAGCGTTGGTCAGTTTTTCAATGCGTTCGGCATGCGCATCCCGAGCGGCCTGTTCAGCTTCGCGTTGACGAACGATATTGCGATTTTCTTCCAGATTCAGCCTGAAGAATTCGACCGAACGGGCCATATCACCCACTTCGTCCCCCCGGTCCTGACCTGCGATACTCTGGCTAAAATTACCTCCAGCCAGCGCCGTCATGGATGACGTCATATCCCGGATCGGAGTTGTAACGCTGCGTCCAACAGCAAAAACCAATCCGCAAGCCAGCGCGACAACAATAAAAAGACCCACCAGCGTTGCATAAAAAAAGGTTTGCGCAATATCAAACTTGTCATCGGCCCGAAGCACGAGTTGGCTGGCGATATAGTCTTCTACTGTCTTATAAAGATTAATCTTCTGGGTAATTGTGGCAAACCAGTCAGACCCGGAAATGTTATTTGTCGTACCTGTTACGGGATAATTCAGTGCGATCGTCCGCAAATCGGCAACCTTTTGAACCACCGGATCGGCCATCGTCTGATTATAAAAATTGATCAGATCCGGATTGGCAAATTCCTTGAAAACTGAAAGATAACCGCCTTGCAAGGTGATCAGTTCTAAAAAGCGACGATACAAAGCCGGTTCAAATTTGCCACTGCCAAAGCCGACCGCACCGGTAGCACGTTCCAACCCTGCACGTTCCTTCGCCTGCATGAAATCATTGTAAGACGCAATAAAACGCAGCATTTCGGAATCATCACTAATCTGTGCAGCCGTATTAACCGTCGCCAACATGTCTGCTATGATATCGGTATAAAAGGTGACGACATCGGGTACCTTGAGATCAAGATCATCAACTGCAATGCGCGTTTTACCAATCTGGTCAATCTGCTGGGCAAAAGCCGTGATCTTTGATTGAAGTGCCGAATCGTAACGATCCATGTCAAACACGGAAAGCGCATCATTCAAGGCTTTGATTTTCTGATCCGAAAGATTGCGCTGTTCTTTAAGCTGCGGGCCGAATTCCTTACCGCCCGAACCGATAAAACCGGCTGATGCACCGCGTTCTTTTTGCAGTTCATGAACCGTTTCCCCAATTTCCCCAGCCAACGAAGCAAGACCGCGAATCTTGCTTAACTGGTCCATTTCCTGATAACGCGCACCAATCACAAACAATGACAAAACGACCAGTGCAATAACAGGCGGCACCAGTGAAATTGCCAATTTTGATCCGATCCGAATGTCACTAAACATCATAGTTTCCCGGAAAAATAATATTGATCACCAAACGGACAAAAAACGGCAGCCGCACCAGACAGCGGAAACCGGATCCGATTAGAGCGAAAATATTATTGTTAAAACTCTATGTATTTGACCTGACACCGTTATACGGCAGAAATTGGCATATTGTGATGCAAAATAACAATTCAAGATTGCATGTGCCAAATAGGCACATCGAGCATTCGATCAGAACATCGTCTTTGTTGAATAGTGTTATTCCCGATATTCCCGAATGATCATAAGCATACGGGCAAGCTGGTCATCACTTAACCCGGCAATACGTTCCGCCAGCAAATTGGCCAATTCAGTGGCTTCAGGCTCAAGCCCCGCGGTATCGACAGTAACTTTTGGATGAGACAACTGGGCAAGGCGTTTAATCTCGTCCACCTCATCCCAGATCAAATTAAAATACCCGCAAATCTGTTGCACCAGACCAGGGCTGGGCCGGCCACGATGCCCGTGCTCCAGCGCCGAAAGATAGGCAGGTGACAATTGCAGCGCATTTGCCATTTCCGTCAGCGTTACATTCTGGCGCGTTCGCAATTCGCGAATGCGATTGCCAAAAGGTGTCACACACGTCTCCGTTTCAACAAAACATAAAAGGCCCCGGCCCCACCATGACCAATTTGCGCCTGACTAACCGCCAAAATATGCGGTCGTAACCGTGGCGCACTAAGCCATTGCGGCAATCGCTGGCGCAAAAGACCGGTACGACCATATTCATCGGCCCTGCTGCCCTTGCCGGTAATCACCAGTACACACCGTTTATCACTGCGCCAGGCGGCTTCGATAAAGCTGTTCAAGGCGTGATGAGCCACTTCCTGGGTCATGCCATGCAGGTCAATACGCCCTTCAATGGGCATGCGTCCCTTTTTAAACCGATCCGCCGTCGAACGGTCAATACCGGCCGTATTTCCAGTTTTAATGTCCTGAAGACCGGAATTTTTCGGCCCCGGGATACGGTTGGCCTCACGCGCGGACGGCAGGTTTCGTGCCAGCCGGTTGGCTTCGGACCGGGCAAGCTCGTCACCCAATGAAGCAGTCGGCGGGATCGCCGTATCACTTGCCGGCTGATTGGCCATCTTCGCCAGTTCATCTTCCAGATCATCGCCTTCCTGATCGCGCAATGCTTTGCGGCGCGCGCGCAAAGGCACAACATCACGGGTAAAAGCCTCCCACAGGGCTTTCTCCGATTCTGTTACATTTCGGCGTCGGCGATGGTTCTTACGATCTGTCATTGGCTAACATATAGCCGGAATGTTTAAAAATTGCATCGCCCAGAAAGCCCGAAAATACCTGAAATTTGATCAAAACCGGCATTACATTGCCAAATAACAAAAACCGGCGATCGATGTCGCCGGTTTTCCAAACTGTTTTAACGATCTGATTTGCCAATCATCCTGAGTGATCATGGCACTTGATCTTTAAATCGCCTCAGGTCTCGTCATTGACCAGAACAATATGCAATCGACGCGGTCCATGCGCGCCCAATTGCAGGGTTTGTTCAATATCCCCGGTCCGCGACGGGCCTGTCACCCACAAAAAAGTGCGGGGCATGGTGCCACGGCCCTGATTCTGACGTTGCAGGCTCCAGACTTCTTCATAAGTGCCGACAATCTGGCTGGTTTTCACCACCACAATATGGGTATCGGGCAACATATTCAGCGTATAGGGCTGATCCGGGCCGGAACGCAGCATCAAACTGCCGGTTTCCGCCACCCCGGCAAAGGCCGGTGTCACACTGACCATATCGTGCGGCCCTGCAACACCGCTTGAGGTTTCAAGCGTGGTTTTGGCCCAATCCAGACCGGTAATTGCGGCATCCGGCGCCAGACGCACCACCGCAGGCTGATTATGTTCAGCCAGATAGCGCGATACCTCGGCAGGGACGGCATCCATATTTTCAAGCCGGGTTACGCTGGCGGCCACGCCCTCGGCCATCGAAACGAAAAGATCAAGCTGTGCGTCATGGTCAATTTGTGCGCGCGCAGGGATAATATTGCGCGGCGGGTTAGCAAGCCTCGCGACAACTTCGGCCGGGGCATCCTGCGGGCCGGAATCACGACCCAGATTTTTGCGAATGCGGCCCAAAATGGCACTGCGTGATGAGGAGGAAGATTGGTTCATGATAAAAATCTGCTCCGGCGTCAGGCTTTTTTTGCGGCTTGCTGTTCCGCCCAAAGCTGTTTGAAGGTTTTGCCCTGTGGTGCTGGCAAATCACGAATATCGGTCCAGCCGCTGGCCAATGGCAATTTGGCAATCTTTTGCTTGCGTCCGCCGATTGATTTTAAAATCCGCGCCGCCAAACCCGTTGCCTTGCCATAAAGCGCCGGTCGGCTGGCAAACCAGGCCCATAAACGAATGCCAAACCGCATCGATTGCGGGCCCAAATGCTTTTCAAATTCGCGTTCGCGCCAATGACGCATCATTTTTGGCAGGGGAATGCGCATCGGACAGACTTCCTCGCATTTCCCGCAAAAGGTCGAGGCATTGGGCAAATGCCCGGCTTCGTCCACGCCAATCAGGGATGGTGTCAAAACCGAACCCATCGGCCCCGGATAAACCCAACCATAGGCATGGCCCCCCACCGCCCCGTAAACCGGGCAATGATTCATACAGGCTGCACAACGAATACAGCGCAGCATTTCCTGAAATTCGGTGCCCAGCATGTTGGACCGGCCATTATCAAGCAAAATAACATGATATTCTTCCGGCCCATCCAGGTCGCCATCGCGCTTTGGCCCGGTTGAGAATGTCGTGTAAGACGACATTTCCTGCCCGGTTGCCGACCGCGCCAGAACCCGCAAAATGCTGGAGGCATCCTCCAGCGTTGGCACCACTTTTTCCAGGCTGGCAATGGCAATATGCACCTTCGAGAGGGTCTGGGTCAGATCGCCATTGCCTTCATTGGTCACAATCACCGAGGTTCCCGTTTCCGCAATCAGGAAATTGGCGCCGGTAATACCGACATCGGCGGCAAAGAAATGCTCGCGCATGACTTCGCGGGCTTCATCAAGCAGATCACGCGGTTCATCCAGCGGGCGGTTAATATCGCGCCCCTTGTGGGTTTCACGGAAACTGTCGGCCACCTGTTCCTTGTGAACATGAATTGCCGGGGCAATAATGTGGCTGGGCGGTTCTTTGCGCAATTGAATGATATATTCGCCAAGATCGGTTTCAACGACCTTCAAATCCTGCTTTTCCAAAAAGGCATTCAGGCCGATTTCTTCCGAAATCATCGATTTGCCCTTCAGCACCGATTTGGCCTTTTTATCCTGGCAAATTTTCAAAACCGTTTGCCGGGCTTCCTCGGCATCGGCACACCAGTGCACATGCCCACCATTGGCGATAACATTGGCTTCAAAGGCCGTCAGATAATGGTCCAGATTGGCCAGGGTATGATTTTTGATATCACGCGCAGTATCGCGAAGTTTTTCAAATTCCGGCATATTGGCAATAGCGGCCGTGCGCTTATCCTTAAAACCGGTTTTAAGGCGGCCAAGGGCCCGTTGCAGGCTGGCATCCTGCAAGGCGTGATGGGCATTTTGCTTGAATTTCGGCGAGGTTGACTGTTCCATGACTTAGCCCTTCTCCGAACCGGCAATGCCCGGGGCAGCCATTGTCATATCGGCCAGGACCTCGGCAACATGGCGCACTTCCATGTCCGATCCCTCGCGGCGCAGCTTGCCTGCCATATTCAAAAGGCACCCCATATCGCCCGC
Organism: Thalassospira sp. TSL5-1; assembly: GCF_001907695.1. Classification (NCBI taxonomy): domain Bacteria; kingdom Pseudomonadati; phylum Pseudomonadota; class Alphaproteobacteria; order Rhodospirillales; family Thalassospiraceae; genus Thalassospira; species Thalassospira sp. TSL5-1. The sequence continues at coordinate 177,409 of NZ_KV880638.1, read as the reverse complement.
CACCAGCATGTCGGCACCGCTGTTTTTAATATCCGTGGTTTTATCGCCAACCATTTTGCCGGAAATTTCCGGGTATTTGACACAGAATGTTCCACCAAACCCGCAGCAGGTTTCGGGTTCCTGCAATTCCTTAATCTCAAGTCCCTTAACAGTACGCAGCAATTTGCGTGGCTGTTCCTTGACCTTCAGCTCCCGCAAACCCGAACAACTGTCATGATAGGTAATGCTGCCCTCAAAGGCGGCGGCAACGCCGTCAAGTTTCATGACATCGGTTAAAAACGAAACCAGTTCCCAGGTTTTCCCTGCCAGCGCCCTGACCGGTTCGGCCAGTTCCGGGTCATTGGCAAACAGTTCGGGAAAATGCTTGATCATCATGCCCGCACAGGAGCCACTGGGGGCAACCACGTAATCGTGGTTTTCAAACATTGCAATCAGGGGCCTTGCCACCTTGCGCGCCGATTCCAGATCGCCGGAATTAAAGGCTGGCTGACCACAACACACCTGCTCCATCGGCACATCGACAACGCAGCCTGCTTCTTCGAGCAACTTAACCGCTGAAAAGCCGACAGTCGGGCGAAACATGTCAACCAGACAGGTCACAAACAAACCGACCCGGGGTTTGGATGATGGTGACGATGCAGAAGATGCCGATGATGGCGCAAAAGACATTCCGATTCCCTCTCTGATAGGCACATTGGCAGGCATGATGTGCGGGATCTGTCTGCTCTTTTGCCAAAAATATCTAATTGGTATTACCAATTTTACATTCTGTGGTCCAGCCCTTGATGAAAGGCAGGCAGAAATGACCGAAAATCGCTCAACAGAATGCAAAACGCAGGGATAATGGATGCCGAACTGTAATGCCTAAATCCACATAAATCTCTAAAAATACAATATAGATATAGCCAATATACTCTAATCAATATCTTTGCAGCCGACATTGCGATTTTTCGGGTCTGTAATAGCCTTGATAAAATAGTTTTCCGGGTCCGCATTCAGGTCAAATTTGCGACGCATCGCCAGGAAACGTCCATCTTGATAAAATCGTTCCAGACTGTTTTGCAAATCCATCACGTCGGTATTCGGGCTGTCCTTGCTCAGAGCAAAATACAAATAACAAACACGATAGCTTGTCAGTAGGCCAATATCGATATCGGGTTGTTTCAGGTCATTGGTCAAAAAATCGATTGATGCGAACCCCATTGCCAACACATCAATCCGGTTGGCGTTCAACATGGCAAAAAGCTGATCATCCCGGGCAACCGCAACAACGTTTTTCGCACCACGTTTGCGCAAATAATGTTCGCGGGCCGATCCAAGGGTTACCCCGATCCGGGCGGACTTAAAAATATCGGCAATCTTGCGCCCCGCCCAAACCGAATTTTTACGGCTATACAAATTCCAGAAGGTGCGACTGATGGGGCCAACCCATTTCAGTTTGTCTTCACGTTCTTCCGTACGGGTTGTCGGATAAATAACATGTCGCGGACCATATATTGTTTCCTGATAAGCCCGCTTCCAGGGTTGTTGCGGCTGCTCGATAAAGGAAAGCCCGGCATCCTCAAACAGTTTCCGGGCCATTGCGTCAAAAAACAACTGTTCCGGACGCCCTTCTTTCGCATCACGGGGAAAACTTTGATGCAGAATATAAGGAGGGGACTGTTCTGGTAAGGAGGTTTCTGGCAATGTTGCAAATTGTTGTTCTGCCTGCCCCTGCCCAGAAAAAACAAACAGGCACATCCATATGATGCCAGTACCCAAGCCTGTTTCAAGGCCCAAAAACCGCGGTTTTTTCCGACCGATCAACACCCTTCCCCCCGAAATGATGCGCGCTATTTTAACCAGACAGCATCTTTTATTTTATCTGCAATATAAGCCTGATGGCGTGCCACTTCTTCGGGCTTTGCCGCATGGGGCCGTGGTTCGCGATACGGTTTTGCCGATTTGACCATCTGATGAGCAGAACCCAATTCAGACTGACCAGACAGGCTGGAATCCAGCCCCAAGCCGTGCTGACGCCCGCCCAAAAGTTCCAGATAAACCATCGCCAGCAAATCAGAGTCCAACAGCGCGCCATGCAGGGTACGATTGGAATTGTCGATTTTGAAACGACGGCACAAAGCATCCAGGCTAACGGGTGATCCGGGAAATTTTTTACGCGCCATTTGCACCGTATCAATCGCGCGATCATTGGCAATCAACGGCTTGTTTAACCAGCCCAGTTCCGCATTCAAAAACTTCATATCAAACGCGGCATTGTGAATGACAAGTTTGGAATCATCGCCGATGAATTCAAGAAACTCGTCTACAACTTCGGCAAAAACAGGCTGCTTGGCCAAAAACTCATCGCCCAGCCCGTGCACATCAAAGGCTTCCTTGGGCATGGACCGCTGCGGATTGATATATTGATGATACTGGTTTCCGGTTGGCATGTGATTGACCAGTTCGATACAGCCAATTTCAACCAGCCGATGATCGGCATAAGGGTCAAGACCGGTGGTTTCTGTATCAAGAACGATTTCACGCATGGCAGTTCCGTTATTTCCGATGTGTCAATTGGTGGATAATGGACTGAATCGCCCGAAATGTCACCGCACGTCCAAGGCCGGTCGGGATAATAAAATCGGCTTTGCGCCGTTTTTCCCAATCGGGCGTTTGTTTTTTGAGAATTTCGGCAAATTTTTGCGGGGTCATCCCGGGGCGTTTCATCACCCGCTGCTTTTGGATGAAGGCCGGGGCCGATACCACCGCAACATGGTCACACTGTTTTTGTCCGTCGGTTTCAAACAGCAAAGGAATATCCAAAACCACCAGGGGGAAGCCATTACGCTGGCAATGACGGATAAAATCATTTCGCGCCGCCCGAATGAGGGGGTGCAATATCCCCTCCAGGTCTTTTAACGCTGCCGGATGCCCAAAAACCTGCGCCCCCAACAATTGTCGGTCAATTTTACCATCAACAATAACATCGGGAAAACGCGCGGCAATATCCCCAAAGGCCGGGCCAGACGGCGTAGTTAACCGATGGGCATTTGCATCGGCATCATAAACCGGCACACCAAGATAGCGAAACATGCCCGCCGCCGTTGATTTCCCCATACCGATCGAACCGGTAAGACCCAGAATTTCCATATGTGAAATTCCCATTATTCTTGGGCACTGGCCAATACGAAATCGCGCAATTCAGAAGTTACTGCCGGATCAACGCCAAACCAGCGATGAAATCCCGGCCGGGCCTGATGCAAAAGCATACCCAACCCGTCAACAATCCGGTTTCCCTGTGCTTCTGCCTGGGCCAACAGCCCGGTTTTAAGCGGCGCATACACAATATCGGTAACAATTGCCTGTGCAGCCAAACCGGCAAGATCAATTTCCAGAGGCGGTTGCCCGATCATACCCAAACTGGTGGTATTGACCAATAAGGCCGCATCATCCAGACAGTGATGAGCCTGGTTCCAATCAATAACCTGAATGCGGGGATCATTTACGTCATCTGCCAGGGCCTGGGCACGGCTTTTTGTCCGGTTAAGCAGGCGAATTTCCGGGCAGTTTTCATCAAGCAAGGACACAATAATTGCCCGGCAGGCCCCACCTGCCCCCAAAATCATGGCTGGACTGCTGGTAAAATCAATTTCCGGTGTGGATTGACGCAAATTTTCGATAAAGCCAAACCCGTCTGTATTATCGCCCAATATTTTGCCATCAGGTGCGAATGTGACAGTATTTACCGCACCAATCCGCTGTGCCCGCACACTTAATTCATCACAAACGTCAAAAACCGCCTGCTTATGCGGAATGGTCACATTCACCCCGGCAAAGCCCAAATCCCGCAAAGATTTAACGGCAGATGCAAAATTTTCCGGCGCAACCGGCAAGGGCATATAGCTGCCATCAATGCCATGTTTTGCCAGCCAGTATCCCTGTAATCGCGGCGATTTGGAATGGGCAACCGGCCAGCCCATCACTCCAGCCAAACGCGACGTTCCTGATAAAGTGCGAATATTGTTTGAAATATCAAAATCCATCATAAATCCGTCGGGCAAACACAGAACAACAATCAGGCCTTAAGAACACCATGATCGCGCAAAAAACCGATCAAGGGCAAAAGCGGCATACCCAGGACGGTAAAATAGTCCCCTTTGACCTCGGTAAAAAGCTGCGCGCCCAACCCTTCAAGCTGATACCCGCCCACACAATGGAAAATTTCCTCACCCGCCTGGTCAAGATACCATTCCAGCCAGTCATCACTGAAATTGCGCATAGTTAAATGGGCGGTATCGATTTTGCCCCAAATCCGTGATCCTTCCTTATAAATCACGGCGGCTGAAACAAGTTGATGGCGCTTGCCCCGCAACGCCAGAAGCTGCGCACGGGTCTGGTCCCGGTCCTGAGGTTTGTCAAACCAGATTCCATTGCATTCCAGCATCTGGTCGGCGGCAATCACAATCGCATCCGGGCGCTGGCGATACATGCGCAGGGCCTTCATTTCCGCCAGGGTTTCGGCGGCTTCCATTGCCGATGCCCCCTCTGCCTTCATGGCCTGCTTGTAACCGTCTTCATCAATCATCGAAGCAACAGCTTCACAATCAACACCGGCATTTTGCAGCATCATCAAGCGGGCCTTGCTGCCAGATGCCAAAACAAGACGGTTCATTCACTTTCCTCCCGGCGGTCATTCAGGGTCGCCATAATCATGGCTGCGGTTTCTTCAATGGATCGGCGCGTCACATTGATAATTTTCCAGCTACGCTGCGTAAAGTAACGTCTGGCCTGAAAAACCTCGTCGCGTACCGCAACCGGATCAACATAATCACCACCTTCGCCGCGTTCAATCTGGCGCAACCGGTTTTTACGAATGGAAACAAGCTGATCCACATCCTTGATCAAACCAACAATCAGCGGCTTTTTTAACTGATCCAGCTCTGGTGGCAGCGGGCAGCCCGGCACAAAGGGAATATTGGCTGTTTTAATCCCGCGATTGGCCAGATAAACCGACGTGGGTGTTTTTGATGTCCGCGACACGCCAACAATTACCACATCGGCATCTTCCAGATCCCAGGTTGCCTGCCCGTCATCATGGCTAAGCGCGTAATCAATCGCTTCGATCCGGTTGAAATAATCCTCGTCCATTTTATGCAGCGCGCCAATCCGTCCGTGCGACTGCTGGCCCAGATAACCCGCCATCATGGTGATGGTGGTATCAAGCACATGGCTATGTGGCACCTGCATGCGCCGGCACCCTTCTTCGAGCTTGCGACGGATGTCGCTATTAAACACCGTATAAAGAACGATGCCAGGATGACGTTCGATGTCATTTAAAACACGGGCCAATTGTGCATCAGTCCGGATTAACGGCCATACATGTTCATGGGCCTGAACATCGGGAAACTGGGCAACACAGGCGCGTGCGACCCCGTCCACGGTTTCGCCAGTTGAATCCGACACAAGGTGCAGATGAAAAATGTTGGTCTTGTCGTTCATATCTGCTCCATCGCGAATGCCTGTTTTTTACGCAGTCTCAAAAGGCACTTTTTCCTGAATCGGAGTCGGGCCTGTGGATAAATGTGCATAACGGGTGCGACTCCGGCAAAATTCATCAGACGAATTTTATCCCAAGCCCTTTACAAAATTGCTCAAACCAATTGTCCCGTTCGGGATAACCGGAAAATTTCTCCCGTGATAGCAGGGATAACGAGCACAAAACCAGTTTATTCCCCATTATCCCCATTATTCAAAATTGTCTTTTCCCAAGGCAGAGTCTGAGAGTCGTTCGGAGTCGTCCCCAGTTTTCCCCAAGATTGATTGCGACGGATCAAATTATCCGAGTCGCAATGTGGATAAGATGTGCACCAAATTTAATCCCGGTTATCCACAGGATACCACTAACAAACAACATCCTTTTTTCTTTAAAGGGGTTTTGTTAGGAGAACGGTGGAAAAACGGCCTGGATAGGTCACGGCCCATCTTGGGCACCGCGGACCGGGGATCGAAAAACAGGAACTGGACAAACATATGCCTGAACAAAAAAAGCTGTTTCTGCGTGCATTAGCTGGCGAAACACTGCCGACGCCCCCAATCTGGCTGATGCGCCAGGCAGGTCGTTATCTTCCGGAATATCGTGCCACTCGCGCAGAGGCCGGTTCGTTCCTCGATCTGTGTTATAACCCGGATCTGGCATGTGAAGTAACCTTGCAACCGCTGCGCCGTTACGATTTCGATGCCGCCATTCTGTTTTCCGATATCCTGGTCATTCCCCAGGCGCTGGGGCAGCATTTGGCCTTCAAGCAGGGTGAAGGCCCCCAGCTTGACCCCATTCGCGACGAAGCAGGTCTTTCACGCCTGAATATTGATGGCATCCATGATGTGCTTGGCCCGGTTTACGAAACCGTCAGCAAACTTTCTTCTGCCATTCCCAAGCATACAGCCCTGATTGGTTTTGCCGGTGCCCCTTGGACAGTCGCGACCTATATGGTTGAAGGCAAAGGCAGCAAGGATTTTGCCAATATTCGACGTTTTGCTTATGGCAACCCCGATGGTTTTGCCAAACTGATCGACATTCTGGTAGAAGCCACCACGCAATATTTGCTGGCTCAGATCAAGGCCGGGGCTGAAACCATTCAGCTTTTTGAAACCTGGGGCGGTGTCCTGTCTGAAAATGGTTTCCATCGCTGGGTAATCGAACCAACCCGCAAGATTGTTGAAAGCATCAAGGCCGTGCACCCGGATATGCCGGTCATTGGCTTTCCAAGGGGTGCGGGTTTGCACCTGATGGATTTCAAAAACCTGACCGGGGTGGATGCTGTTGGTCTGGATAGCGGCGTTCCTTTGAAATGGGTTGCCGAAAATCTGCAAAAACTGGGTCCGGTTCAGGGCAATCTTGATCCGATGTATCTGATTACGGGCGGTGATGAAATGTTGGCCGAAACCCGCCGTATTCTTGATACACTGGGCAAAGGGCCTTTCATTTTCAATTTGGGTCATGGGATTACCCCCGAAACCTCCCCTGAAAATGTTGGGAAACTGGTAGAATTCATTCGCCGGGGTGCGTGAATTTTTTAATCAATGAAATCCATTGGAAAAATCAATTCGTAATGAAACGCAACTTCATTGCTTTATTGAGGGTTCCTGTCATCCTGTGCGCAGGACCAGAGCGGATTTTTTGATTTACGGCCAAATAGTGCATTTCGCCCTGGCGGAATGCCGGAAGGATTTTGTCTATGCCCGATCAAGTTCAAAAAAAACGTGCCATCATCCTGTTTAATCTTGGTGGTCCGGATGGCCCTGATGCCGTAAAACCGTTTTTGTTCAATCTGTTTAATGACCCGGCCATTATCAGCCTGCCCAATCCGTTCCGGTTTTTGCTGGCAAAATTGATTTCATCGCGGCGTGAACCAGTCGCCCAGGAGATTTATGCCCATCTTGGCGGTAAATCGCCGCTGCTGGAGCTGACGCAGGATCAGGCCAATGCCCTGGAAACCAGCCTGAACGACCTTGATGACGGTTTTGATAATCGTTGTTTCATTGCCATGCGTTATTGGAAACCCTTTGCCGATGAAACCGTCCGGGCGGTTAAGGCCTGGGGTGCCGATGAAATGATTCTGCTGCCGCTTTATCCGCAATTTTCCACAACAACCAGCGGATCATCGGTTAAGGATTGGAAACGGGCCTGCCGTGATGCCGGTTTGAATGTGCCGATGAAAACGGCCTGTTGTTATCCGACCAATCCTGGTTTTGTCAGTGCCACGGCCGATATGGTACGTGAAGGCTATGAAAAGGCCCTGGCAGAAAATAAGGGCGCTCCGCGCCTGTTGTTTTCGGCTCATGGTGTGCCCAAGGCCGTGATTACGAAACGTAAAGATCCGTATCAATCGCAAATTGAAAAATCGGCGCAGGCGGTGGTGGATGAAATGGCCATTCCGGGTCTTGACTGGCTTGTCAGCTATCAAAGCCGGGTGGGTCCGATGGAATGGATTGGCCCTTCGACCGAGGATGAAATCAAACGGGCCGGCAAAGATGGCGTGCCCTTGGTGATTGTTCCGATTGCATTTGTAACCGAACATTCCGAAACTCTGGTGGAACTGGATATCGAATATCGCGAAATCGCTGATCATTTGAACATACCGGTTTACCAACGGGTCAGAACGGTGTGTTCGCATCCCAAATTTATTACCGGTCTTGTTAATGTGATTCAGGACACACAAACAGCCCTCGACCAAAATGGAACGGACAGTGATAGTGCCCAGACCCGTGGCTGGTGGTGCCCGGATGATCATGTTTGCGCAACGGCGAAACAGCCGGGTTCCGCACATTGATCTGACTGCTTTGAAAAATCAAAACCGAGAGATCGATGGATTTATATAGCATTATCAAATCACTACATGTCGTCAGCATCATTGCCTGGATGGCGGGTATGCTTTATCTGCCGCGTCTTTATGTTTATCATTGTGATGTGGCACCCGGTTCCGAAGCCGATGAAAAATTCAAGGTCATGGAACGTCGTCTGCTGCGCGCAATTATGAATCCGGCGATGATCGCCAGTTGGCTTTTTGGTGGGTATTTGATCAGCGTTACCGGTGCCATGACCGAAGGCTGGTTTCACGTGAAACTTCTATGCGTGATTTTGATGACCATCACCCATATGATGCTGGCAAAATACCGTCGGGCTTTTGAGGCCGGTGCTAATACCAAACCGGCAAAATTTTTTCGTATCCTGAACGAAGTGCCGACGATCCTGATGATCATTATTGTCTTTATGGTCATTGGAAAGCCATTCTGATTTTTATTTTAGAATATTGGAACAACCAAGATACAAAAAACCCCGCCGTGAAAAGCGGGGTTTTTCATTTTAAGATATTTTATAAATATCTAATTCGATAAATCAGGCGTTACCGGCTGGGGTGCTTTCAGCGGCTTGCGCGTATTTTTTACGAAACAGGTCGGTAAAATCGATCGGGTGCATCATTAGCGGCGGGAAACCGCCATCGGCTGTCAGATCGGCGATGATTTTACGCGCATAGGGGAACAGCAAACGCGGAACTTCGATCAGAAGAACCGGCAGGCGGTGTTCCTCGGGCACATTCAGGGTGACAACAGCGCCATATTGCAGTTCGGCAATGAAGGCAACTTTTTCGGCCACTTCTGCCTGAACATCAATTTTCAGAACAACTTCATGCAGGCGCTGGTCTTCGGTTGTCCGGGCCTGCACATCAACATCAATGTTGATTTTGGGCTGCTGTTGCAGGGCAACGCTTTCCGGCGCATTCGGATTTTCAAATGACAAATCCTTGATATACTGGGCATGAATGGTAATCGGATTGCCAGCCTGCTGTTGTGCTGCTGCGTCCGTGCCTTCTGCACCGGTGGTATTTTCAGCCATTAAAAGATAACTCCCTCAAATCCTGGAATTGGTCAGAAAAAAGCCGCCTCCTTCTGGTCAGGCGAGATGCTGGCATGTGACCTTTTCTCACCTTTTCTTTCTGAACCTGTCGCGAAACCGGCTTTTTTCTGACACCAAAGGTTCGATGCCCGCAAGGGCCTTACGAAATAACGCCTGATGGCCTAGCATGTCTGGAACAGACGGGCAAGATCAAGGCGCGGGCAAAGCTGTTTTTGCCTGTTGTGATGATCATGCCGGGTTAAAGGGATGGTTTTTAAACCTGATGATTACATAAAAAAGGCCGGGTTTGTGACCCGACCTTGTATGCTGGATATGCTGGATTTTGCATGTCCGATATTGGCTATCGGACCGGTATCCAGTAATCCAGATGGTATTAATCACGGGGCGGCAGGTTGCGATTTTGATCATCCGGCTCAGATGACTTTTCATTAGAATTGCCATTGCGCTGATCAAGATCTTCGTAATCGCCATCAATGATCGGACCGCTTCCACTGCGATGTTGTCCACCAGATGAAGACGGGCCGCCAGACCCAAACGGATTACCACCTGGTTGACGCCTGCCCTGACGTGCATTTGCGCCAAATGACATGCGCATTTTACCCGATTTCATCAATTTCAGAATAACACCGGCGCCAATGGCACGGCGCAGGGGCGGAATAAGCAGCAGAAAACCAATTGTATCGGTGACAAAGCCTGGCGTTAACAGCAGTATCCCGGCAATCAGAATGCAGACACCATCAAAAAGTGGACCTATCGGCATTTCGCCACGGTCCAACTCCTGTTGGGCGCGGGCCAGGGTTTGCAGGCCCTGAACCCGCATCAGGGATGTGCCAAGAATGGCGGTTAAGATGACAATTGCAATGGTCGGCCATAAACCGATCAACTCGCCGGCCTGAATAAAAACAGCGATTTCAATAATCGGTACGACGACAAAAATGCCAAAAAGAATAAAGCCCATAATTGCTCCGTCTGGCGCTGGCTATTTGTAAACAAACAGAATTGTCTTTAACGCAACATTTTGTATCAAATGCTGTCAAGCTATTGCGATACCGACATAACTGGACAAAAATGCGGCATCGCGCCAGCAATCTGATCTTGTTTTAACACGTTTATCGATGTTCTGGTGAAGTTGATCACATTTTTCCTGGTTGGATAGTTGCCCTTGCATTCAGATAAGGCCATACCATTTCACCTACACAGGCTGTATGATGGCGGTTGCCGTCCGTCGACACCCCAAAAGCATGAGTCCGGAATTGCAATATTTTGATATTATTCTATTTGCCCTGATTGCTGTCTTTTTGATTTTGCGCCTGCGCAGTGTGCTGGGCCGCAAAACCGGCAATGAGAAGCAGGGTCCAACCGATATTTACGGGCGTCGCACCCGGGATGATGCAAACGGCGTGTCGCCGCGTGATAATTCTGGCGCACAAGGCAGCGACAATGTTTACCGTTTGCCTGATTCGCATAAGGGTAATGCGGCTGATAATTCGGTATCCAATCCGGCCTTAACACAAATCCAGCTTGCGGATGGTTCCTTTAGCCAGCAGGAATTCCTCAATGGCGCGCGCATGGCTTTTGAAATGATTGTCGAAAGCTTTGCCAAAGGGGATAAGGATACGCTCAATTCCCTGCTTTCGCCCGAGGTTTACAAGAATTTTTCCAGCGCGATTGATGCCCGCGCCACCAGTAACGAGCATGAAGAAACAACCCTGGTCGGCATTAAATCAGCCGTTATTGATGATGCGAATATCGAAGGGCGAACCGCTTATATCACGGTGAAATTCGTCTCCGAAGAAGTCTCGATTGTGCGCAATCAGGCCGGGGATATTATTTCCGGTGATCCAAACGAGGTTATCGAGGCGGAAGATCTTTGGACCTTTGCACGCAATCTGGAAAGTTCCGATCCGAACTGGCTGCTTGTTGCGACCGAAACTCCTGATAACGAAGGCTGATCGCGGGTTTCAAATTTTCAGGGTTTGATCTTGATTGAAAGGTGGGTCTGTTATGTGCAGATCCGCCTTTTTTGTGCGTAATCGGCCGGGTTTTGCTGAAATTTATTGCATCTGGTTTTGGTTTTTTAACCGTTTCTGGCGACACTGTGCCGGTATGGTTTTTTGGTTCCGGTCTGTTAGATGGCGGCTTTTTTGACCCACAAATCTTCTTCCCTGCTGAGTGGCATTTTTGTCGGCTTTATCGTCCTTCTGGCGGCGGGCGGTGCAGCTTGGTTTTTTTGGCCGCAAATTTCCCAATATATTACCCCGTCTGAAAAGCCGGATCACTTAACCCTGTCCCCTGCCCGTTTTACCGACCTGGATGGCTGGCAAAGCGATAACATGCAGCCTGCCCTGGTTGCGTTCCAACGCTCCTGTGAGCGCATGTTAAGGCGTGCTGATGACAAGAATATCGGCCCTGACCCGCGTATGGGCACGGTGGCAGACTGGCGTCCGACTTGCGAAACCGCCCTGGAAATTGATGCCGGTACCATTCGCAGCGAAGACCTTAGAACCTATTTTCAAACCTATTTTACGCCGTATCGTGCCGGGAATAATAACGACCCTGTCGGGCTTTTTACCGGCTATTACGAACCGGAACTTCAGGGTAGTCTGACCCGGCATGATGCCTATCAAACCCCGCTTTATCTCAAGCCCGACGACATGATCGATATTGATCTGGGGGATTTTCGCGAGGAGTTGAAAGGGCAAAAGGCAGTTGGCCGGTTAACGGGGAAGAAGGTGGTTCCCTATTTTAACCGAAGCGAGATCGAGGCGGGTGCCCTGGCAGACCGCGATCTGGAACTTGTCTGGGTTGATGATGCGGTGGACGCGTTTTTCCTGCAAATTCAGGGTTCCGGTCGGGTGGTGTTGGATGATGGCAGTATTTTAAAGGTGGGGTATGCAGCTACCAACGGCCAGGCCTATTTTGCCATTGGGCGCGAGCTGATCAAACGTGGGGCACTGACACCCAAAACCGTATCGCTTCAAACCATTCGTCAATGGCTGCATGACAATCCTGATCAGGCCGATGACGTGATGAATATGAACGCATCCTATGTTTTTTTCCGGCAATTACCCGGCGATCCCGATGCCGGGCCGATCGGGGCACAGGGGGTGCCGCTTGAAACTGAACGGTCGCTGGCGGTTGACCGGCGTTTTCATGCCATGGGTGTGCCGATCTGGCTTGAAACCCGTGATGCAATGAATGCGGATCGTAATTTTCACCAACTGATGATTGCCCAGGATACCGGTGGGGCCATTCGCGGGCCGGTGCGGGGTGATATCTTTTTTGGTCCGGGTGAAAAGGCGGCTTTGCATGCGGGGCATATGAACCGGCAGGGTCAAACGTATCTTTTGTTACCGCGTGGTATTTCGATTGATGACCCGGCGGTAAACCGGCAGGATAACAGTTGACGTAAAATTCTATCAGGTGCTTTTCCCGTTACCAGGTACGGACCTTTAGACATGATCCGTCATATTGTTTTGGTGCAGGTGCCCTATCATGCCGATCTGGCCGAAAGGGATAATGTTTTTGCATTACTTAAAGAAATTGCCCTGAAAACGCCCGGGATGGTGGCGTTTTCAGGGGGGCGAAATTTGGAAAAAGACGGCTTGCATCAAGGGTTCACCCATGCCTTTACCATCGATTTTATCGATATTGCCGCTAAAAATGACTACCTTTCCAGTCTTGATCAGAACAATACCGGCAATCGCTTGGTCAAATTGGCCGAAGGCGGGCTTGGCGGTATTTTGGTGATGAATATGGAAGTTGACCCGGCGGGCCCTGCTGAATCAGCTGAACCCACCGGAGCAGAACGGCCCCGAAAATTGCAGGCAAGCTGGGGTTAAAGCGTTTTGTCTTTAAATTGTCGTTGCTCAAAAAAAACCGGACAGGAAATCGATCCTGTCCGGTTTTTGTATCTCGATATTTGATCTATCCGTACCGCTTACTGTGCAGCAACCGTGTCGCTGTTGGTGGTGGCTGCAGTTTCGCCTTTGCAAACGCGTGATTTACGCTGGCGCTGGCTTTCCGATTTTAACTGACCACAGGCTGCCAGAATATCCCGGCCACGGGGCCAGCGGATTGGTGCTTCATAGCCATATTCATTGAGCGTATTGGCAAATTTCTTGATGCCCGATGTTGGCGTGCATTCATAATCCGATCCCGGCCATTTATTGAACGGAATCAGGTTGAATTTGCAGTGAACACCCTTCACCAGTTTTGCCAGTGCCCGCGCATGTTCGGGCTGGTCATTGACACCTTTCAGCATCACATATTCCATCGTGATGGGGCGCGAATTGGACATGCCGGGATAATGGCGGCAGGCATCCATCAGTTCTTTCAGCGGGTATTTCTTGTTGATCGGCATGATTTCATTGCGCAGATCATCTTCCGGCGCATGCAGCGAAATTGCCAGACCAACACCCAGATCCTCGCCCGCCCGGACAATTTCGGGGACCACGCCAGAGGTTGACAGGGTAATCCGGCGGCGCGAAATCGAAATGCCTTCGCCATCCATGGCAATGCGCAGGGCATCGCGGACATTTTCATAGTTAAACAGCGGCTCGCCCATGCCCATCATGACGATGTTGGACAGGCGGCGCACACCATTGGCCGGGGTCGGCCATTCGCCATAGCTGTCGCGCGCCACCATGAACTGGCTGATGATTTCGCCCGGTGTCAGGTTGCGCACCAGAAGCTGGGTGCCGGTATGGCAGAACTTGCAGGTCAGCGTGCAGCCCACCTGGGAGGACACACATACCGCACCGCGTTCTTCATGGCGATCCGGGATGTAAACGGCTTCGGCTTCATTACCATCACCAAAACGCATCAGCCATTTATGGGTGCCATCCTCGCTCAATTGGTCAGCCGTCAGGACGGGGCGACCGATGACATAATCCTGGCTTAAGCGTTCGCGCAGTTTGACCGAAATATTGGTCATGCCATCAATGCTGGTGACACCGCGGTTATACATCCAGTTCCAAAGCTGTTTGACGCGAAACTTGCTTTCACCCATCCCGGAAAGAACTTCTGTCAGTTCCTCGCGGGTCATGCCAATCAGGTCCTTGCGGCCATCGGCGGTTAATCCGCCTTTGGCACGGGCAACAAAATCGGCCAGACCGGGCTTTGACGCATCAGAATTCTGATGCGACGGGGCCATATCGCTATTGGCGGTGTGTAAGACATCGCTGTCGGTCATTCCGGTCTCTCTCTTGTCTTGCAAGGGGTGCTGTGGTGCTTTGGCCTGGTTTTGCGGGTCGCCAAGGAGGCCACACATAACATATTTGCGTGCTGCCTCATATGGGCATGGCCGTTGCCAATGCAAATGCCATCGCAAATTCGGCGGAAAATTTAATGTTATGAACGGATCAAAGACACGCAATTCACATGATCAATGCCAATTCCAAAAAACAGTCGCCCCGCATATAGCGGAGCGACGATCATTTATAAACGATAAATTTCACATTGCAGCCATCAGGCTCAAACAGGGCCAGCCCGTTTCGGGCCTTTGCCATCATTAATGACCTGGCAGGTCGCAAGCCATATCCGGTTTTAATCCACGGACTTTGCGTTACAAGCCTTTGAAATGGCGTTATAGGCATCGGTGAAACCGGAAAGAGAATAAGTATCGGTTGTTTTGGTATCACGCGATGAATAGCCCACCACGGTCATTTTCATGCCGGCTTTCATGGCCTTGACCAGTTTGCGGTCTTCTTCGCTGTTAACAGCCCAGGCTGAATCATCATAGGTAAACAGTTTAAAACGATTCGAATCGACGCGCACATCGACTTCGCTGTTTTTCTTATAGGTATAGCCGGTGATGAAACTGACTTCGTTAAACAGTTTCAGGGCGGGGCGATGCGTGACCATCACATAAATCTTGCCACGCTTGGTATAGTCGCCTTTGGCCGATGTTGGCTGGCTGCCCATGTAACAGACTTTTTTGCCCTTTTCCGTATAGGTATAGGCTTCCCACTTGTTGTAAACGTCGATCAATTCCGGGGAATTCTGCGCAAAGGCCGAACTGCTGCTGGTCACGGAGACCATCATGGCGATGGCGCCAATAACGGTGCTTTTGACGAGACGATGTACTGCTTTTTCCATTGTATCCGCGTAACTAATCTGTGGTTATCAGGATCTTGGTGTTGGCATAAGGCCAACAGGCGTACATTGCGATTAAAATGGAAATCCGCGCCACTGGGGCGGTTTTGCCGGGGCCATTTTTATCACATTATAAACCGGTTAAATCATTACCGACCAATGTGGCGGTGAAAGGTAAAGATTCGACCAAGGAATCACAGCTTTTTCACGATTGGCGGATGTATTTTCCGGCCCAAATTTCACCCTTGGTGCGGTCCCCGGGATTTTACGATCTCATCGAGGCATTCCTGCAGGTCAATTTTGCCGTCGCCATTGCGCAACCGGGCCAGCATATGCACCAGAACCGGCTTTTTGCTGTTGCCTTGCGGATAAAAGAAAACATCCAGTGCGCACCGGTCAGAGCGATATTGCCACACGCGTGCCGCCCCTTCACCACGCTGCATTTCCGGTTTGCCCAGTTTGGCCTCGACCTTTTTGCCATCAAGATTGGCAAGCGAAGCGGCCTTGATCTGGACGAAGGGAATGGCGGCGGTTTTTTTCGGCCTGGCCGGTTTAATCGGTGGCTTGCGCGATGCCAGCGCAGCAGCCTGGTTATTGGCTTTTTCTACCGTGACATCTTTGGCAGGCCCCTGATGATCCGGTGTCATTGCATCACTATAGGATGCTCCGTTCAGGGTTTTATTGCCATAAGTGTTGTTGGTTGCTCCGGGCGCAACGGCATTGCCGGCACAGGCCGCCAGCAAAACGGACAGACCAAGAACAGACAAAACGGCACAAAACCTTTTCCGGGAACTGACAGGCAGCTTCCCGGAAATGTCAGGCAGGATTTTTACAAGAACTGGCGCAACCACGGATCAGGAATCGTCACTTTTACGTGGAATGGTGATGGCGGCAGACGGTGCCTGGCGATGTGCCGGGTCATCGTTGCCTTCAACATAATCAAGGCTGCCCTTGATGCGTGCGCCACTGGCAACCTGCAGGCTGCCATAATTGATCGAACCCTGGATTTCCGCGGTTCCCGTAATCGAAACACGGTGGGCATTCAATTCGCCCTGGAAGGTTCCGCTGATTTCGGCTTCATCAACCGTGACCGTGCCGACAAAGGTGCCGCCATCGCAAATTTCAATGCGCTGGCAATCATTGATCTGGGCTTCGACATGGCCTTCAACCACCAGAATATCGCACGAGCCGATTTCACCGGACAGGCGGATGTCGCGCCCGACCGTCAGCTTTTTGCCGTCATTGTTGGAAACCGGATTGCTGGGACGGTTAGCACTGCCGCGGGTCGGAATTTCCAACGGACGTTTCGGGATTTCCGGGCGGAAATTGGTAGAATGCGGTTTGCTGGACATTGCGGGTTCATCCTTGGTACGCGTCTGGGTAAACAGGCGCGGCTCGCTGCGTTTTTCAGATGTATTTTCCGGTTTTTCTGCCGGTGATGATGCCGATGTTACCTCAGGCCGGGCAATCGAAGTATCATTCTTTGCGCCGGTCGCTTCCGGTTTCAAAGATGTATCCGACGAAGCGGGTCTGCTGTCGACTGTTTTGTTGGCTTTTTTCTTACCGAACATGGGATTGACCAATCCTTGTCTTGCAGTTTCTGGCGAGAGGCAGCGCCATGATGGAGGGTGTTATATATTAAAGGCTGTTGTGCAGCTGTCAGGCGGCCGCAGCACCGGGCTGGAAGGCGCCAAGACGGATGCAGTAATGTACCATGAAGGCCGTTGCGAGGATGGGTGCCACCAGATTGACAATCGGAATGGTCATCAGGAAGGTCAGGCCAACTCCGGCAATCCATAATTTCATCTGACGGCGTTTGCGAAAGGCAGTCATGGTGGGAATATCATAGCGGCGAGCGGCGACCAGTTCAAAATACTCGCGCGAGAGCAAATAACCGTTCATGCCGTAAAAGGCGATAACATAAAACGGGCCGGTAATGAGCAGCGGCAAAATCAGAATATTGAGCAACAATGCCGTCAGCGCAAATTTGAGACCGCTGACCAGCGCCTCGACAATAGGCTGTGGCCGGGGCTGCGGCAGATTCGGATAATGTTTTTCCTCAACCGCCTCGGCAACCTGGTCCAACAGCAGGCTGCTGATCAAAACCGTGACAGACGGAAATAACAGCAAAACCAGAACCGCCAGGCCAACACCCAAAAGCCAGTCAACAGCTGTTTCCAGCCAGCCGCCATTGGTGAAAAAATCAATCGAATTGAGGGCAAAGCCGATTGCTGCCCATAAGGCCACAATGGTGATAATCGCACCGCCAACCCCGATCAGGAGTACCCGGCGAAATCGGGGATCGGAAAACTGGGCCAGGGATTTCATGAAATCATTGATCATTTTTTCGTGTCGGGTCCTGTTTTCGTGCAATCGGTCGAAGATACCAAATTTGCCTGTTTGGCAGGCATGAAGGCGGGAAATTTTCATCACGCTCTAACGTGATAGGGAATGAAAATTAACAGCCGGTGAAATTGGTACCCTCTTTTGCCAATAACCTCGAAAAGATGCAAATGATCGTTATTTTCGGGCCGATTTTGCCGCGAAAAAGATCCTTTGATGCCGTCGAATGTTAAATCGGAAACTCGTACAAAAAAGGCGTCCGGTCAGGGGGGTAACCGAACGCCAGAGCTCCATACAGTCAGGAGCGTGAGGAAAGGCAGGGGAAACCATTTCCTCACCAGAGGCCTTCCCTAAATCGGGAAGCCTTGTGACATTCCTGTATATGGGAACCCGACAGGCAAAATGCCAGTGGCAGAGGTAGAAATGGTGGCCATTAATTTAACGCGTATTAGCAGGTAAAATGCGTTAATTTCCCCGACCAACCCAGATCCGTTTGAATTTAAACAGTTCGGGGTCCAGTTTCATGCCTTCCTGGGTATTATAAAGCGTTACCGTGGTTTCAATGCCGGTGGCATCCTCGACAACCCATTGGCGCAATTGCAAAGGGTTATCCTGGAAAACCAGGGTCACATTGCCTGCCCCCGGGTCGGATTTGCGGATCAGCTTGATGCGAATGGTTTCGGCCGTGCGGCGGAAATCGATGATCTGGACATCGCGGCTCAAAGAAACCTTGTCGGCCAGAATCAGCCCTGCCGGGGTTTCATCAATGTTGAAATAGGTCGGGGCGTTGATTTCCTTGTCGTAATAGATGAAATCATGCCCGGTCGCGACCAGCAGGATTTGCGAGGGCGGCGCATATTCAAAGCGCATCTTGCCCGGTCGCTGCATGTAAACTTCGCCCTTGGCCGCCCCGCCATCCGACGAGATCTGGACAAAGTCGGCCTTTAGCGTCGTGATCCCGTTCATGTAATCTTCGATCCGGGAAACGTCTTTTTGCTGTTCGCTTGTCAGTTTTATGGCCTCGTCAGCCTGGGCACTTGCCGGTGCAAACATGCCAGTGCCGACAAAAGGCAAACCGGTAATGGCGGTTCCGGCCAACAGGGCTGTTAAAGCAAGCGGACGAACCGCAGATGCAATTTTTTTGGCAGTCGTGGCGAAGCGCAAATTTAAACCCATTTAAGTAGCCTGTTTGTCAGAACCGCTTGATGCAATGACAATTGCGAAAGGCCAGCGGCAGGTGATAGTTATTTCAGTAATCATATCGCATCATTTGGCGTTCAAGGCCAGCCTGGTCAAGTAATGCCTGCAAATGATCACAATTGGCGGAATGTTGCCAGAATTGGCCGCCGCGACAAGGAGATACCCGGAAGATGAGCCGTATTGTCGCCATCCAGATGGACCCGGTCGAACATATCAATATCAAGGGTGATTCAACCTTTGTAATGGGTCTTGAAGCACTTGAGCGTGGTTATCAGCTTTATCACTATCATCCCGACGACATGTTTTACGACCAGGGTCGCGTAAAGGCAAAAGTGCGCCCGCTGGTTCTGCGCAATGAAGCAGGCAATCATTATGATTTGGGTGAGGCCAGGATCATTGATCTGGCCCGTGAAACCGACGTGATCCTGATGCGCCAGGACCCGCCGTTTGACATGAACTATATCACGGCAACCCACTTGCTTGAGGCGATTCACCCGGAAACCTTCGTGGTCAATCACCCCGGTCATGTTCGGAATGCGCCGGAAAAGCTGTTTGTCACCGAATTTCCCGACCTGATGCCGCCTACCATGATCACCCGTTCGCTTGAGCGGATTCGTGATTTTCGCAAGCAGCACAAAGATCTGATCATAAAGCCGTTATTTGGCAATGGCGGCGCAGGCGTGTTTCATATCAAGCCCGATGATGAAAATATCGCCTCGCTTGTTGAACTGTTTGCCGCCCAATCACGCGAACCGCTGATGGTGCAGGCCTATGTGCCTGCCGTGCGCAAGGGTGATAAACGCATCATTCTGGTCGATGGCAAACCGGTAGGGGCGATTAACCGTGTACCGGCAGATGGCGAAGCACGCTCCAACATGCACGTTGGTGGCGTTGCCGAAAAATCGATGCTGACCGATCGCGAAAATGAAATTTGTGAACGGATCGGGCCGGAGCTTAAAAAGCGCGATCTGATTTTTGTCGGCATTGATGTGATTGGCGATTATCTGACCGAAATCAATGTGACATCACCTACCGGTCTTCAGGAAATCAACCGGTTTGATGGTTCCAAACTGGAAGGCCTGATTTGGGATGCCATTGAAACGCGCCTGTCCTAACGGGCTCTGATCGACATTTTGTCTGTTGTATTGACCCCTTTGGCCGTTACGGGATGGTCAAAGGGGTTTTTTGTTTGCAGGGCAAGGGGATTATCGATCTTTGCCACGATAATGTCATAGCGGCCCGGCAGGTTTTCTGTTTTTACGGAACCTGTCATGGTTCCCGAGCGTATCATTTGTTCCGGGTCGTGGCAAAATCGGTAAAAGGCGGCAATATGAACGAAGCACGTGACGAAACTTCTGGTTCCTGGCTGGCAGGGCCTTTTTTGTTTGGTCGCGGGTGCCATGCCGGAACAGCGCGAATTTCCGCCCTTCTTGTGACGGGCAACGATGTTTCAGCCCCGCTTTTGGCGCCAATGGGCAACGGGGTGGTTCGGCCGTTAAAGCTGGCGGAAAAATTTGGCCGGATTTACTGGCGCTATGATTTTGGCCTGCCCCAACAGGCCGGGGCCTGGTACACGCTTGAGGGCTGTCACTTCCCGGTTTGTACCGATCTGGATGATGATGTTCGCCTGGCGTTTGTGTCCTGCAATGGTCAGGAAGACGGCGATCTTGACCGCCCGATTGAGGATCGCAATGCCCTGTGGGCGGATTTGTGTGACCGTCATGATGCGCAGCCGATCTCCCTGCTGCTGCATGGCGGAGACCAGATTTATGCCGACAAGGTCTGGCACTGCCACCCCGATATTGCGGCCTTTCAACACGCCTCGAACCGGGAAAAGCGGGCTGCTGTTTTTACCGAGGCAATGGCCGATGCTGCTTTGAAATTTTATCTCGATCATTATCTGACCATCTATTCCCTGCCCCAGATTGCCTATCTGATGGCGCGGGTGCCGTCTTTGATGATGTGGGATGATCACGATATTTTTGATGGCTGGGGCAGCCATCCGGGCGGGTTTCAGCAAATGGATGTGCCGCGCGGCCTGTTTCAGGCGGCCCGTTATGCCTTCATGCTGATGCAGTTATGTATCGCACCTGATGGCACGGACATGCCCGATGGCCTGTATGATCGTACGGCCCGTTCCTTTGGCTGGCGCTATGATTATCCCGGTTTTACCGTGATTGCGCCAGATTTGCGGTCCGAACGGTGTCGCGATGCCCTGATGGGCGAAACGGGCTGGCAGATCACGGAAAAAATGCTGGCCCATGTGCCCGATGGCAACCGCATTTTGCTGATGTCGAGTGTGCCGGTAATTGGTCCGCGCCTGTCGGTGGTCGAGGCGGCTTTGCGCATTATCCCGCAAGCCCAGAAATACGAGGATGACCTGCGTGACCAATGGCAAAGCCGGGCCCATCGGCGGGAATGGTGCCGGTTTCTCGAATTGCTCGAAGCAGTCGCGAATGAAGAAAATCACGACATCACCCTGCTTTCGGGAGAAATTCATTTGGCAACGCGGGGGATTTTTGAAATCCGATCGCGGGTCATTCATCAATTGGTGGCATCGGGCATTGCCCATCAGGCGCCACCGGCTCTTTTTGCCCGCTGCCTTGGTTTTTTGGCCTGGCTGGGCGAAAATCCGCTGCCGGGCCGCCCGACACGGTTACGTCCCCTGCCCGGTCAGAACAGTGTTTATGTGGCGGAACGCAATTATTTGCTGATCACCCGGCAAAAATCACGCTGGCGGGCCAACTGGCGGCTTGAAAAGACCGGTCTGGGCCCGGATTTGGAAATTTGACGGCGCGCGTTGTGATATTGCCAAAATCGGTTATACAGAGGGCCGGAACCTTGCCACCCCCAATGATTGGATTGCGATCAAATGACTGAGAAGATTTCCCGCGCTGTTCGTGAACGCGCCTGGGCGAAGGCAAAACGGATCAAGGGTGAAAACCCCGACGAAGTGCGGATGCACAAGGCCAGCGGCATTACCATGAAACGGGCCAGCTTTGGCAAAATGCGCAATTTCGGCTGGACCGTGGTTGAGGGAAAAGCCGTGCCGTGCCGCAAGGAGTTTTTGCAGCCGCAGCCAGAAGACCAGGCGGCGGATGCCGCATTGGAAGATGATGCTGCCATCGATGATGACGATGAAAACGTAGAAGGTGATAAAAATTCGTAATCAGGATTTTTGATTTAATCCTGATTTGCAATTTTATTTATCAAAGGTGCAGGAAATCATCGATATAGATATATCAGGTATATTCTGATGTGATGTGAGGTTTACCGTTGAAGCCGGTTTTCCTTGTAAACTATTTCAAAATTGCACGTCCCGGTTGCCTGTTGCCGTTTTTGCCGCCAAAGTAGGATTCTTGGGGGATTAAACAGGCAGCATCATGACCGCACATGTAACAACCGTGGCCTTTGCCGGCATTGATACCATTGCGGTGGATGTTCAGGTTCAAATGGCCAGCGGCCTGCCCGCCTTTACCATTGTCGGCCTGCCCGACAAGGCGGTGTCCGAAGCCCGCGAACGGGTGCGTTCCGCCCTTTCGGCAATGGGGCTTTCATTGCCGCCCAAACGCATCACCATCAATCTTGCTCCGGCCGATTTGCAAAAGGAAGGCTCGCATTTTGACCTGCCGATTGCCCTGGGCCTGTTGGCCGTGATGGATGTGATCAGCCTGGAAGACGTTTCTTCCTGGGTGGTTTTGGGGGAATTGGGGCTGGATGGCTCCATTTCGCCGGTGGGTGGTGTTTTACCTGCGGCAATGGAGGCAGCGGGGCGTGATTGCGGCATTATTTGCCCCAAACGCAATGGTAGCGAAGCCCTGTGGGCGGGCGAGCTTGATATTCTCGCCGCCCCCAGCCTGATTTCCCTGATCAATCATTTTAAAGGCAGCCAGATTTTACCCTGGCCGGTCGCCGTTACAGCTCCCGTGTTTTTGGAAGACCAGCCTGATCTGCGTGACATCAAGGGCCAGGAAAGTGCCAAACGGGCGCTGGAAATTGCGGCGGCGGGTGGACATAATTTATTGATGAACGGGCCACCCGGGTCCGGCAAATCGATGCTGGCAGCACGCCTGCCTGGCCTGTTGCCGGATCTGTCCGCGACCGAGGCTCTGGAAAGCACCGTGATCCATTCGGTGTCGGGGATGTTGCCCGAAGGTGGGCTGGTACGAAGGCGGCCCTACCGCACCCCGCACCATTCGGCCAGTATGCCCGCCCTGGTGGGCGGTGGGCATAGGGTGCGGCCTGGCGAAATTTCCCTGGCCCATCACGGGGTATTGTTTTTGGATGAGTTACCGGAATTTCAGCGCAATGTGCTTGATGCGCTGCGCCAGCCGCTGGAAACCGGGCAGGTATCGGTGGCACGCGCCAATGCCCATGTGACCTATCCGGCGCGGGTACAATTGGTGGCGGCGATGAATCCGTGTCGGTGCGGCTATCTGGGCGATGAGAACATGGCGTGCAGCCGCGCCCCGCGCTGTGGCGAGGATTATCAAAACCGTCTTTCCGGCCCGCTGATTGACCGTTTTGATATTCAGATCGAGGTTCCCGCTGTTACGGCCGAGGAACTGGATGCCCCGGCTACTGGCGAAACCACGGCCATTGTGCGCAGCCGCGTGCTTGCGGCCCGTGCCCGCCAGCAGCATCGTTACCGCGATGATCGCCGGGTCAGTTGCAACGCAATGGCCGATGGTGACCTTTTGACACGCCATGCCACCCCCGATGACGAAGGCCGTGGCCTGCTTCAGGATGCAACAAAACGTTTGCGGCTTTCTGCCCGGGGCTATCACCGCATTTTACGGGTGGCGCGCACGATTGCGGACCTTGCCGAAATCGATATTGTTCGGCGGACACACATTGCCGAAGCCCTGATGTACCGACAGATGGTCTATCGTCGCGGATAAAGATGAACCGATATGTCGACAGACGGGAATGAAATAACAAAGGGGTCAGGTCAGGAGGGGAAGAGGCTTGTCAGGATGGCGGGCGAAAGGATCGGTGATGTCGCATTGTGGGGAATGTGTTTTGGCACAGAAATCAGCCAAACCAGGTTTCGTCATCTTTAAGGCGGGAAAACCGGTAAACACCCGACGGCGGAACATTGCGCATGGTATGACCAACCCGTGCCGCTTTCAGGCCCAGGCGGCTTAGAATGCTGGCATGGACCGGGCAGCGCGGGCTGTAGGTGAATTGATAAAAACATCCGCCGTGCCGCAAATAACGAAATGACCCATCCAGAACCCCCATCACCTGACGCGGATTCATCGATAGCAGCGGCAAACCACTGATGACCGTACCCAGATTCTGTTCGGGGTAAAGGTTGGCTTTGCCCAGCCGGGTGGCATCCATGCACACAACACGCGCCTGCGGGAAACGATTGGCAAGGGTTTGGGCAAAATCCTGCCCTGCTTCGATCAGTGTCAGCTCGCGCTGATCAAGGCCGCGCGCCAGAAGGCCACGGGTAAAAACACCGGTCCCCGGGCCAAGTTCCAGAACCGGGCCATTTTCAGGGTTGACCTCGCGGGTCATAAGTTCGGTCAGGGCGGGCCCGGAGGGGCTGATGGCGGCAACACGTCTGGGATCAGCGACCCAGGCGCGTAAAAACGGCAAAAGATCGGACATTGGGTTTTCCATCCTTCCGGAAGCGGCGGGAACCGCTTGGCGTTTGTTGTCAGGCGCTCTTATATGGTCGCCAGAAGGTGGTGATTTTGCGGCAATTTTGCCAATTTTTGCTGACGTCATTGCCCGATTTTTCCCGATGTCATCGTGCAGTCGATCATGGTTTTCAGCCTAGTGCCGGTTTAGCAATTGATCGATGATTTTTGCCTTGCTTGCATCGGCATAAAAACTTGCCGGGACAATCAGGGTGCCTTTGGTACCGTCTTTGGCTTCGATCATGTAAATCGTGGCGTCGTCACCGGGGTCGGTTCCGGTATCCACACTTCTGCTGTGAACAATCCGCAAATCCTTGACCGGGTAAACCGGGCCGTCCCCATCGCGCTGTACGCCCTGTTCGGTACAGACAAAATTATGGGTGAAACCGTGTTTTACGGCATTATCCTGTAGCTCTGACAGGTTCATAACGCTCTCCTCGGCTGGTTATTGTGTGTTTTTAACGTTGTAGCGTGCCGTGTGTTCCCGATTGTTCGTGAATGCTCCTGACGCGCTTTGAAACACAGTGTGACGTTTAAATGTGACATTCACTTGTCGGGTGAGTCAAAAAAACGGACGTCAGGCGAAGCCATACTTCGCCTTTTCAACTGATTTTTCAGGTTATTTTTGCGGGGAATTTTGCCATTTTCGGATCAGATGTCGCGTTTCATGCCTTCGTGGCTGGCGACAAAACCCAGCCTTTCATAAAAGCGGTGGGCATCCTTGCGGCTTTTATCGGTGGTAAATTGTACCAGGCTGGCCCCAAGATCGCGCGAGATATCAATTGCCCGCAGGATCAGTGCTTCACCGATTTTTTTGCCGCGATGATGTGAGGATACCCGTACCCCCTCGATCTGTGCCCTTAAACGGCCCTGACGTGAGAGGCCGGGAATCAGGGTTAGTTGCAGGCATCCGACAATTTCCGCATCACAAATGGCAAGCAGATATTTATTGGGCAGGGTGTCGCTGCTGACCGATTCCATATGGTCAAAGGCGCGGTAATAGCATTCGGGCAGCGGGTCCGTTAGCTGTTCACGGGTTTTGCCTTTTTCGTCATCGGCCAGCAGGGCCACGATGGCAGGCAGGTCCGATCGGGTGGCGTAGCGAAACATCAGGTCGGTCATGGGCAATCTCCAAAACGGGAAAACGGGTTGAGCGTTTATCGCACGTTTGGTTTTGGCAGCCTGCACAAAATTCCCTGCCATAAAGTTCCTGGCAGGGAATTTGACCGTTAATTATGGTGTGAATTCTGCCGTGATTTCAGTCAAAAGCGGCTTTAATAGCCAATATCACGATCCACCAGACCGGCGGGTGTTTCACCTTTTTCAAGGCGGTCAATATTATCGGCAATCTGGTCCACTGCCGGGCCGATGCGGGTAGCGGCGGCAATATGCGGGGTTAATCTTATTTTCGGATGATTCCAGAAAGGATGGCCTTTTGGCAGCGGTTCGTTGCGGGCCACATCCAGAAATGCCCCGCGTAAATGGCCGGTATCGACCAAGCGCAACAGGTCCTCTTCGACAATGGCGGTGCCGCGTGATGCGTTAATAATCGCCGCATTGGCCGGCAATTTGGACAGGCGCGCACTGTCAAGCAGGCCTTCGGTCTTGCGGGTGCGGGGCAGAAGGCAAATCAGAATATCGCTTTGGCCCAAAAACTCGTCCAGGGTTTCATCCCCGGCAAAGGTGGCGACATTTTCAATCGCTTTCATGCGGCGGCTCCAGCCGGAAACATGAAAGCCAAGGTTTGACAGGCTGGTGGCGACAGCCGCCCCCAGGGCACCCAGGCCCATAATGCCCACACGAAAGTCGCTGATTTCGGCCACATCATGCGGGTGCCAGTCACCTTCTTTTTCATGACGCAGGTAATGGTCAAAATCGCGCATGAAATGCAGGGTGGCATAGATGTGATATTCGATCATTTGCTGGGCCATGCCCGCGTCTTCCAGGCGAATAATCGGCACATTTGCAGGCAGTGATGGCGCAGAAAGCACATGTTCGACCCCGGCACCGAGCGAGAAAATCGCGCGGACATTTTCCAGATTTTTGATCATGCCCTGGGGCTGTTTCCACAACAGGGCATAGTCGATCTCGGCGGGGTTATAATCCTCGTCCTGGGTATAGATGGTGGCGTCGGGCAGCCGGGTCGTCATCGCCTCTTTCCAGCGGGTTTCGTCGCCCTGCGAGGCGATAAGAATTTTGCGTGGCGCAGACGCAGACATGGCTGCTCTCCTTTTTTGGTTCAGGGTATGGACCCTATTTTGTTTGTTGGGCTGTGTTTCTATAACGCAAAGGGGTGCACAGCGTTCCCCGGCTGCGCATATTTGCCGTCGGGAAATACGGTATTAGTGGGCAAAAATCATTGCCGGGTCGCGGAAGGTTTTAAATTCCAGGCCATTCCCCGCCGGATCGGTGACAAAGAACGTACCCTGCTCGCCTGGTTCCCCCATAAAGCGGATTTTCGGTTCCAGCAGGAAAGTAACACCGGCATTTTTCAGGCGGTCCGCCAGGTCATGCCATTGTTGCCATTCCAGCACCGCGCCAAAATGCGGGATCGGCACGGCATCGCCATCAACAGTGCCACTACCGGCATTTTGCCCGGCCTCGGGGCGGACATGGGCCGAAAGCTGATGGCCGAAAAAGTCAAAATCGATCCAGTTTTCGGTCGAGCGCCCCTCCTCGCATCCAAGGATGCCAATATAGAACGCGCGTGTGTCAGCAATGGATTTGATCGGAAAGGCGAGATGAAAAGGCGGGATATTCATGACGTTACTGTCCGGAAAATGAAGGATATTTGCTTGTGACTGTAAATCAGAATGATCACAGCGACAAAGCCTGAAATCGGCCCTGCCCTGTTTCCTCTGTTAAGCAAACACAGGACTTTGCTGAACGTGGTTTAATTCTGTGTGGTCTGGCGCTGATAGAGGCTGTGTAATTCATAATCCTTGTTGGGACCGGTGACTTTAATTCTGGTTTCAAAATGATTGGTGTCCTGCCAGAACATGCGATGATGATAGATGTCATCGCCGCACGGGTGATGATCCTGGACAAAAAGGCCGTTTTCCGGGGTATTTCCATCGGGCTGGGTTGTTTGGCTGAAATTCAGCAGCACATAGCGATTGCCAAAACCGACCGGGTCGCGAAACAGCAATTCGATGGCATCGTCGTGCAGCACAAAATCATATTCCCGGTAGCCCTCGAATTTTTGCCCGTCAAAACGGTGCAAAACTCCTTCTTCGCGATAGCGCAGGCTGTTTGCGGCACTATCGGTGGCACTAAAAAACCGTGCTGTGCCTGCGAAGTGACCCATATCTCCCATGCCGCGCTCAAGGGTCCAATCCCCTTGCAGGCTGTTAAAAATGCGATGGGCTGGGAGCTCTGGCTTTGGCACCATAACGGGCTTTCATTGGCTGGATGGGCGGTTTTGGGGATGTGATGGAAGCAAACAGGCTGTGGATACGGGCCTTATTGCCACAGATAGGGACAGGTGATTGCCTGAGCGATTGGTGACAAAAGGCGGTAAGAGCGCGATTTTATTTCGATATCAAAATGGCATGTGTGATTTTCATCAGGGACATGCCATTTGATCGGGCTATAGAGGCATCTGCCCGGATCGGGCGAAAAAGTGGATCAAGCCTTGGGCAGCATCAGACCCAGTTTTTTACCGCCAATGATATGAACATGAAGATGCGGCACATCCTGGCGGCCGTGTTCGCGGGTATTGGCGATCAGGCGATAGCCATCCTCGACAACACCGGCAGCGGCGGAGATTTTGCCAATCGCCCTTGTATAGGCGATAATTTCCGCATCCGACGCATTTTGGGCAAAATCGTCATAGGAGGTATAAGCCCCCTTGGGAATCACCAGAATATGGGTCGGTGCCTGCGGTGCAATGTCGTGGAAGGCCAGCACATGGTCATCTTCAAAAATCTTGTTACACGGAATCTCTCCGCGCAGAATTTTGGCAAAGATGTTTTCGGGATCATACGGTTTTACGGCCATTGGAACTCTCCTGAAACAGACGGGATATGACCCGGATTATTCGCTACGCGATGCCTTTTCGGCAATACCGGAAATGCCCTCGCGTTTGGCAAGGATGTTCCAGACGTCATCGGGTTTCACCCCCTGATCAGCCCACAGCACCATCAGATGATACAAAAGATCGGCACTTTCGGAGGCCACGTTTTCCGGGCCTTCGGCCAGGGCGGCAATCACGGTTTCAACCCCTTCTTCGCCCACTTTCTGGGCGATTTTGCGCGTCCCCTTGCTAAACAGCTTGGCGGTATAGCTTTCTTCGGGGTCGGCACCTTTGCGGGCGGCCACGGTTTCATACAAACGGTCCAGAATGTCGCCATTCAGTGCTGTGGTCATTTTTTCCGTCCTGCTTTTTGTTTTGGCCCTTGGCAAAGCGTGGCTGAATCACAATATCCAGAGAAACGTTCTATTTCCGAAATGTTATGCGTCGCGCACCGGAATGCCCGCTGCTTTCATGTGATTTTTGACATCGCGAATGCGATAGGTGCCAAAATGGAAGATCGATGCTGCTAGCACGGCGGAGGCGTGACCCTCCGTAACCCCTTGAACCATATGGTCAAGTGTCCCTACCCCGCCCGATGCGATGACCGGAACCGACACGGCATCGGCAATGGTGCGGGTTAGCGGAATGTTAAAGCCCGACTTGGTGCCATCACGGTCCATCGAGGTCACAAGCAATTCACCGGCACCATATTCGGTCATTTGTTTCGCAAAAGAAACGGCATCTATTCCGGTTTCGTTACGACCGCCATGGGTAAAAATCTCGAATTTGTCGGGCCCGGTTGATTTGGCATCGATGGAAACGACAATACATTGCGAGCCAAATTTGCGCGCAGCCTCGCGCACGAAGTCCGGGTTTTTGACCGCGGCCGTATTGATCGAGACCTTGTCCGCCCCGGCCAGCAGCAATTTGCGAATATCTTCAAGGGTGCGCACACCCCCGCCCACCGTAACGGGCATAAAGCAGGCTTCGGCGGTGCGGGCCACCACATCAAAAATGGTGTCGCGGTTATCGCTCGATGCGGTGATATCCAGGAAGCAAAGCTCGTCCGCCCCTTCGGCATCATAGATGCGGGCCTGTTCCACCGGGTCGCCCGCATCGATCAGATCAACGAAATTCACCCCTTTGACCACGCGGCCATCCTTGACATCCAGGCAGGGTATTACACGGGTTTTCAGCATGTCATCTTCCTGTCGTTATGCCAGCGCGGCAATGGCTTGGGCAAGGTCAATGCGGCCATCATAAAGGGCACGGCCCGAAATGGCGCCGTCAATCCCGGCATCGGCCTGGGCCTTGATGGCAAGCAGGTCTTCCAGCGAGGAGACCCCGCCCGAGGCGATGACCGGGGTTGAAATGGCTTTGGCCAGGGCGACGGTTGAGTCGATATTCGGGCCACCCATTGCCCCATCCCGGTCAATATCGGTGAAAATAATCGCCGTTACCCCGCAATCCTCGAATTTCCGGGCCAGGTCAAGGGCGGTGATTTCCGATGTTTCGGCCCAGCCTTCCACGGCAACAAAGCCATCGCGGGCATCAATGCCAACAGCAATACGTCCCGGCCATTTTGCACAGGCTTCCTTAACAAAGTCCGGGTTGCGCAGCGCCACCGTGCCCAAAATAACGCGGTGAACGCCTTTGTTCAGCCAGTAATCAACGGTTTCCATATTGCGGATACCCCCGCCCAGTTGCACCTTGGCGCGTGCGCCAACGGCCGCGAGAATGGAATCAACCGCTGCCCCGTTCACGGGTTCACCGGCAAAGGCCCCGTTCAGGTCCACCACATGAACCCAATGGCAGCCTTTATCGACAAATTCGCCCGCCTGGCTGCCGGGATCGTCGTTAAAGACCGTGGCTTTGTCCATATCGCCGCGCAACAGGCGAACGCAGGCCCCGTCTTTCAGGTCAATTGCCGGATAAAGGTTCACTGTTCGGATTCCTGTATTTTCTTGGTGTAGTAATAGCCTTCGACCATTTTGCCGTCGATCATGGCATAATAGGGATTAATGCCCCAGCGCACATATCCCATGCTGTGATAAAGGGCGATGGCAGCTGTTTGGGTTTCGCGCAAATCCAGTTTCAGCACGCTATAGCCCTTTTGGCGGGCAAAATATTCAATTGCGCGCACAATCGCCTTGCCATTGCCCCGGCCCCGTGCCCAGGGGGCGACAAAATGCCCGGTAATTTGCGCGGAATGGCGTTGGGATTCAAGGTTGGCCGGCGTTTCCAAAAGTTGTGCCGCCCCCGAAATGACCCCGTCGACGCGCGAGACAAACAAATGCCGACCGGGCATCAGCAAAACGCCGCGCCAGTATTTTTCCATTTCCGGGCGACCGGGCGGGGTTAGCCAGCCAAAGCCACCGCCCTCGACAATGGCCTGGATACAGGCATCAACAATGTCCGACAGGTCGCCGGGCGAAAGCTCGGTCACATGTTCGGCAAAAACATTCGGATTCAGGGTAACGCTGGGTCCGCTCATGGTCTCCATCCCAGGAAATTCCCGATCAGGGTCAATCCTGTTTTCTGGCTTTTTTCCGGGTGAAACTGTGTGCCGATCATATTGTCATGACCCACAATTGCAGTAATTTCGGTACCGTAATCAACCCGGGCCAGACGCTGTGACGGGCTATCGATGTGCATGTGAAAACTATGGACAAAATAGGCGTGATCGCCGCTGGAAATACCTGCGAGAACCGGGTGCTGCTGCCCGGTATCATCCAGCAGCAATTCGTTCCAGCCCATATGCGGAATTTTAAGCGACGGATCGTTGGGTTCAATCGCGACCACTTCGCCGTCAATCCAGCCCAACCCGTCGGTATCTTCAAATTCGCGACCGACCTTTGCCATGAGTTGCATGCCAACACAAATGCCCAAAAAGGGTTTGCCCCCCTTAATGACCTGTTCTTCCAGCATGTCCACCATGCCTTCCACCGCATCCAGGCCGGCACGGCAATCGGCAAAGGCCCCAACACCGGGCAATACGATATGGCTGGCATCGCGGACATGATGCGGATCGTCGGTGACGACAACATCAAGGGCAAGGTTGTTTTCGCGGGCCGCACGCTCGAATGCCTTGGCGCAAGAACGCAGATTGCCTGAACCGTAATCAATAATCGCGACGGTCATGGGGTGGGGTTGCTCCCGTAATAGGACGAAACAGGGGTTGGGGTGATGGCGGTATTTTTCACCGCCCGATGGACATATTGGTGCAGGGCGTCTTGTTCGCTATGGCTGGCAATGATCTCCACCATTTTCCAGCCCTGCTTTGCCAGTTTGCGGCGACGCAGGTCATTGGCAACCAGGCCAAAGCCGATGGAAACCACGATATTAAGCAAAAAGTCCATTTCCGGGCCGCCATTGGCGAGATGAATCGCAAGGTTGACCAGGCCGGACACCACCAGCAGGCCAATAAAGGCCAGCCATTGCCGGTGAAAAAGCGCCCACAGGCCGGTCAGCAGAAATGCCCAGAAATTGAAACCTTCACGCACCAGTACCGCATTCTCGATCGGATCGGCCTGGCCGGGGTTGATATGAACGGTGTAAACCTTCATCGAAATTCAGACTTTCGTCCCGGAACCGGTTAATAGACCCCGGAATGGATTGGCCTGGGAGGCAGGCCGGAAAACAGGGCGTTTACAATGACCCGCCCAGAACACCCTTTGTTGACGGAATGGCATCAGATTTGCGCGGATCAATTTCGATCGCATCGCGCAGGGACCGTGCCAGCGCCTTAAAGCTGCTTTCGATAATATGGTGATTGTTTTCACCATACAGGTTTTCAACATGCAGCGTAATGCCCGCCGCCTGGGCAAAGCCCTGAAACCATTCGCGGAACAGTTCGGTGTCCATATCGCCGATTTTATCGCGGGTGAAGGTGACATTCCAGATCAGGTAAGGGCGGCTGGAAATATCCAGCGCAACGCGGGTCAAGGCCTCGTCCATTGGCAGGAGGCAGCTGCCATAACGGGTGATGCCTTTTTTGTCGCCCAGTGCCTTGGCAAAAGCCTGGCCAATCGCGATGCCGGAATCTTCGGTGGTATGATGGAAATCGATATGCAGGTCGCCTTTAGCGCGAACCGTCAGGTCCATCAGGCTGTGGCGTGAAAGCTGTTCAAGCATGTGATCCAGAAAACCCACACCGGTTTCGATGTCATAGACACCGGTGCCGTCAAGATTGATTTCGGCGGTGATCCGGGTTTCGTTGGTATTGCGCTCTACGCGGGCCTTGCGCATGCAAAGCTCCTTTCCTGCAAAATCAATGCGTCTGTCAGCAGGTTATTTAGCAACATCGCATCTGAATTGCCAGTTTAACCGCATACCCAATGGCCGCAAAAAGCATCCGGGGTTAAAAACAGCACAGTCTGGCAAGCCAGCCACGCCCAACCCCTTGACCCTGCCTTTCTACGTGCTAACTCTTGACCGGAACATGTAAAGGCCAATTTCAGGAAGTTTTCATGAGCGATCAATCGCAGCAAAGCTGGCACGGGACGACGATTCTGTCCGTTCGCAAGGGTAATCAGGTGGTGATTGCCGGTGACGGGCAGGTGTCCTTGGGCCAGACCGTGATCAAGGGCAATGCCCGCAAGGTGCGCCGTATCGGCCAAAAGCAGGACATTATTGTCGGCTTTGCTGGGGCCACTGCCGATGCCTTTACCCTGCTCGAACGGCTTGAAGCCAAATTGGAGCGCCACCCCGGCCAGACCATGCGTGCCTGCGTCGAACTGGCAAAAGACTGGCGGACGGATCGTTATCTGCGCCGTCTTGAAGCGATGATGGCCGTTGTTGACCGTGATATTTCACTGGTTTTGACAGGCATGGGCGATGTGCTGGAACCCGAAGATGGCATTATCGCCATTGGATCGGGCGGGAATTATGCGCTGTCAGCGGCCCGCGCCCTGATTGACCAGGATATGGATGCCGAGGAAATTGCCCGCCGGGCCATGAAGATTGCCGGCGAGATTTGTGTTTACACAAATGGCAGTATCACGCTTGAAAAAATCGATGAGGCAAAGGACGTCGCCTGAGCGAGACGTCTGTCATCTGCGTCGTGATTGCCCATTATGGGGATCACCGCGTTACAAACCGGACCAAAATACATGACACAGCAATTCAGCCCGCGCGAAATTGTTTCAGAACTTGATCGCCACATCATCGGACAAAAAGAGGCCAAGCGCGCCGTCGCGGTGGCCCTGCGCAATCGCTGGCGCCGCCAGCAACTGACCGAGCCGATGCGCGGCGAAGTTCTGCCCAAAAACATTCTTATGATCGGCCCGACCGGGGTGGGTAAAACCGAAATCGCCCGCCGCCTTGCCAAGCTGGCCGATGCGCCCTTTCTGAAGGTCGAGGCGACCAAATTTACCGAAGTCGGTTATGTCGGGCGCGATGTGGAGCAGATCATTCGTGACCTTCTGGAAGTTTCCATCGATCTGACCCGCTCGATGATGAAACGCAAAGTCACTGCCAAGGCGGAATTGCAGGCCGAGGAACGCATCCTTGATAGCCTGGTTGGTGAAAATGCGTCGGCCGAAACGCGCCAGAAATTCCGCAAGAAACTGCGCGAAGGTGAATTGCAGGATAAGGAAATCGAGATTCAGGTCCAGGAAAGTGCCGCAACCTCGATGCCGACCATCGACGTACCGGGCATGCCGGGCGCACAGATGGGGATGCTGAACCTGTCGGATATGTTCGGCAAAGCCTTTGGCGGCCAGACCAAGGCCAAACGCATGAGCGTTGCCGATGCCTTTGAACGCCTGATCGAGGAAGAATCCGACAAGCTTCTCGATATGGAAAAGGTGACAGCCGAAGCCATCGAGAATGTCGAACAGAACGGTATTGTTTTCCTCGACGAGATCGACAAGATCACTGCACGGTCCGAACGTGGGGGTGATGTGTCGCGTGAAGGGGTACAGCGCGATCTGCTGCCCCTGATCGAGGGCACCACGGTTTCCACCAAGCATGGCACGGTGAAAACCGACCATGTGCTGTTTATCTGTTCTGGGGCGTTTCATCTGGCAAAACCGTCGGACCTGCTGCCGGAATTGCAGGGTCGTTTGCCGATCCGTGTTGAGCTCAAGGCCCTGACGGAAGCTGATTTCCGCAGCATCCTGCTCGAACCCGAAGCATCGCTGATCAAGCAATATATCGCCCTGATGGGGACCGAGGATGTGACGCTGGAATTTAGCGATGATGCGATTGACGAAATCGCCCGCATTTCGGCAATGGTGAACGAAACCGTTGAAAATATTGGGGCGCGCCGCCTGCATACGGTTCTGGAAAAGCTTCTCGATGAAATCAGCTTTACCGCCACCGACCGTTCGGGTGAAAAGGTCGTGATCGATGCGCAATATGTGCGCGATCAGGTCGAGGAACTGTCGAAAAACACCGATCTGTCGAAATTCATTCTTTAATCGTAATGGTCGGGGTTTTCCGACCGGCATGATTAATTTTAAAAGGCCGGCGCGGTCATCGCGTCGGCCTTTTGCGTTTGCTTTTGGTAAAAAACGCTTTTGGGGGACGGCGTGCCGAAATCTTGATAAGGAGGTGGCATTTTGCTACCTTTTAATCAGGTGGAATTTTGCCACCTTTAGTCAGATGAGAGCAAGGAGGTGATCATGCCGCAATCTGTGAAACTGTCTGACGAGATTATGGCCCTGGTTCGACATGAGGCGGATATTCACAGTCGTTCTGTTGCCGGGCAGATCACTCATTGGCTGAAAATCGGACGGGCAATTGAACATTCCGGCAGTTTTGACCATGCCAAAATTACGGCAGCACTTGAGGGTGCCCGCGATACAACCGAATTGAGCAGCGAAGAAGAAGCATTGTGGCTTGATAGCTTTGTCACGCAAATGGCTGAACCGTCTGATTCGGAACAGGCGTTTTTTGCCAAACGCCGAAAACTGGGTCAGGGCGTTGGGTTGGATGCAGGCGGTAATTTGTGTTTTGCCAAAGATGATGATGCCGCATGAAACCCAGCCTTGTTTTGCTGGCCGGGCCAAACGGGGCTGGTAAGTCCACCCTTTATCAGACCCGTATTGCCCCGCATTTTGCGGGCCCTTTCATCAATGCGGATATAATCCAGCGAGATGAATTACAGGACCGTTCGTTGCCGGCTTCTTATGACGCTGCAAGGATTGCGGATGATCGCCGATCCAGAATGCTGGAACTGCGGAAAAGTTTCGCAACGGAAACCGTTTTTTCCCATCCTTCCAAGTTGCAGTTTATCGATGATGCCAAAGGGCGGGGCTATATCGTTATCGTTGCGCATGTGGGTGTGGAGAGTGCCGATCTTTCGGTGGCGCGAGTCAGGGAACGTACTCGCGAAGGCGGACATGATGTGCCCGAGGATAAAATCCGGGCGCGCTATGATCGGGGGCAGCCGTTGATTCGGGATGCCGTTTTACGTGCGGATCGGGGTATGGTTTTTGATAATTCCAGGCTTAACCAACCGCCGCAGCAGGTTTTGCTGTTTGCCGATGGCCGTCTTGTGCAGGCCGCACCGATCCTGCCAAATTGGGTTTTGACAACCTATGATGCAGACCTGTCACGATAAGAGGCGTTTTGTCACGCCCGATGAAGTTTATGCACGTTATCGCCGATTTGGGCGGGCAGATAGACGGTAAAGACCGATCCCTTGCCCACTTCGCTATCGATGGTCATGGTGCCGCGATGGCGCTGCACAAGATGTTTGACAATGGCCAGGCCAAGGCCGGTGCCGCCGACAGCACGCGAACGCGCGGTATCGACACGGTAAAAACGTTCGGTCAGACGGGGCAAATGCTCCCGGGCAATACCATCGGACTGGTCGCATACCGAAACAGCCATGATGCGGCTGTGACGATAGCGCGCCAGGGCTGCTGGCGGGTTTTTCGCCAGATCAAGTTTGACATCGACCGTGCTGTCCTGATGGCCGTATTTGATGGCGTTTTCGATCAGATTCTGGAAAACCTGGATCAGTTCCTTTTCTTCGCCAATCGTGTGTGTGTTTTCCAGGCTGGAGGTCACACGGATGGTCATGTTTTTGGCATCCGCCTTGACCTTGAGCGCCATTGCCACCTTGTCAATAATGGTGCTGACATCACAATCGTTCGATGGCGGGGTGTGTTCGTTAAGTTCGATGCGGGCAAGCGACAGCAAATCTTCAACAAGGCTTTGCATGCGTTGCGCCTGATCGCGCATCACCGGCAGGAACTGGCCCAGAGCATCGGGGTCATCCTTGGCCGGGCCTTCCAGCGTTTCGATGAAACCCAGCAAGACGGAAAGCGGGGTGCGTAATTCATGCCCGGCATCGGCGGCGAAATCGGCGCGCATCTGTTCGACCTTGCGCAGTTCGGTCAAATCACTAAAGGACAGCACGAAATTGCGGTTGCCGGTTTCGGCGGGCAAATGGGCGGTCAGAACGTCAAAATGGCGTTGTGCGTCACTGGAAAGCACAAATTCCGTATGCTGCATTTTGCGACGGCCAGACGAAACTGTATCAAAGGCATCAAGCAAAATGGGGTCCCGGATGAACCGGGTCAGGTCATAGCCGGTTTCCAGATTGTGAAACAGCGACTTTGCCGCCTGGTTAAAGCCGGTTACCGTGCGCTGGCGATTGACCATAATCACCGGATTGGGCAAATGATCGAGAATTTCGGCATCGGTGCTGGTTTGCGCCTCAAGTGTCAGGATGCGTTCGCGAAAGGCGGTTGAGATCTGGGTATAAAGCGAGGATAGCTCGGCGGCGGCCTCGAATGTCAGGCGTTGGGGCGGGGTGCCGCGAAAATGATCGCGCAGGGTGGCAGCGTAACGCGCCACAGCTCGCAAATCCTTGAAATAGATGCGCAGCAGGCCGACAATGCCCAGCCAGGATGCCCCGGCAGCAATGATGGCAAGTCCCCAGGCAATCTGGTCGGATGCGGCCAGCAAGACCAGAATGGCAGTTGGTGGAATGTTAAGTGCGAACGCTGTCGCGAGCAATTGCCGAAAGCCCAAGGGTTTCTCCAGATCAAAACGCCTGCATCAAAATGGCGATACAAATTTGGCCTACCATGATGATGTAAGAGTGAATATCAAATCAACTTTAGATGACAGTTTTCAATTCATTGAAAAATATCGGGTTTTTCATATGAAAAATGCCGCCGCGTTTGAAAACAGGGCGGCATCGGATGGAGTCGCCTTTTTAGCGCGTTAGATGATGCTGGCACCCTCGTTAAAGGCCATGCGCGGGCTGCGATCAAACAGTTTTGCAGGGTCGCCATAGCCGATATTGATCATGAAATTGGTTTTGACGGCGGTACCGGCAAAAAATTCGCGATCAACCCCATCGGCATCAAAGCCGGACATCGGCCCGCAATCAAGACCAAGCGCGCGTAATGCCATAATCAGATAGGCGCCTTGCAGGCTGGCATTGCGAAAGGCGGTAGCCTTGATCAGGTCATCATTGCCAACAAACCACGAACGGGCATCGGCATGGGGGAACAACGCGGGTAGCTTTTCGTAAAATTCCATGTCCTGGCCGATAATGGCTGTGACCGGGGCTGTCATGGTTTTGGCGCGGTTGCCTTCGGCCATCAGCGGTTCAAGCCGGGCCTTGGCGTCGCTGCTTTCGACAAAGACAACACGCATCGGTTCACAATTGGCGCTGGTGGGGCCCATCACGGCAATATCCCAGGCCTGTTTTAACAGGGCGCGGTCCACTTTTTTATCCAGCCAGCCATTATGGCTGCGTGCATCATGAAACAGGAT
Source organism: Thalassospira sp. TSL5-1 (assembly GCF_001907695.1). Lineage (NCBI taxonomy): Bacteria > Pseudomonadati > Pseudomonadota > Alphaproteobacteria > Rhodospirillales > Thalassospiraceae > Thalassospira > Thalassospira sp. TSL5-1. The sequence continues at coordinate 138,966 of NZ_KV880638.1, read as the reverse complement.
ATCGAGAGCTTTTTGATCAATCATTGCGAAAACTTTCCGGATTGTTCAGAATTCAAGAGTAATCAACCTCTTAAGAAGAGCCTATGCAATTAAGGTGGCAATGAGAAGGCCGGACTTGTGATGCTGTGGTTCGCGCATCTATTTCGGGTTGGGAGAGGTATAGCCAAGTACGATAACGGCATCCTATGGAACGATACCTGTGGCGCATATAATCAACACAGGTTTTATGGTAGTTAATGGCAATCAAATGCCGAAGACCACAAAAATATCGGGGAACGAGCAAAGGCGTTATCGTGCTTTGCCACAATGTCGCGATAATGGCGCTGTTTCATATCGCGCAATCGATGCACATATCATTGAATGGCATGGAAAAACCAATGCAGATGAATAAGAATAATTGGTGCTGTCGCGCACGGGCAAAAGCAGAAAAACATCACGATACCAGAATGCGCAGCGCGCTGTTTTTGGCCGCAGGAGCACTGGTTTTTGGACTGGCGGTACCCGCATGGGCGCAATCTGACACCAATATGGAAAAGGCGGCGGATGTCAGCTCTGGTACGGGGGCCAGTGCCAGCAGCGATACGGCAGCAAAGCCATCCGCCAGCAAAGACGATTCCTCGGCGGTGGTGTTCATGTATCACCGGTTTGGCGAAAGCGAATATCCTTCGACCAATATCAAGCTCGATCAGCTTTCGGCCCATATCGCCGAGCTGGAAAAACCCAAATATCATGTGATGGATGTCGCCGATATTGTTGCGGCGATTGCCAATGGCAAGGCCCTGCCCGATCGCGCGATTGGCATTACGGTGGACGATGCCTATCGCACTTTTTATTCCCAGGCCTGGCCAATGTTTAAAAAGGCAGGGCTGCCGGTTACGGTGTTTGTCTCCACCAGCCAGCTTGATGATGGTTATGAAAGCTATATGACCTGGGATATGGTGCGCGATCTGGTCAAGCAGGGGGTAAAAATTGGCGGTCATAGTGACAGCCACGCCCATTTATCCTCTATCCCGATTGCAGATGTGAAGGCGGAACTGGCAAAATCGGCCCAGCGGTTCAAACAGGAACTGGGTTTTGTGCCCGAATTGTTTGCTTACCCCTATGGCGAAGCCAGCAGCGAAGTGCAGCAGGCGGTGCGCGATGCCGGTTATAAGGCCGCCTTTGGTCAGCAAAGCGGCGGGTTTGATAAAAGCGCCGATATGTTCTATCTGCCACGCTTTGCGCTCAATGAACATTATGGCTCGTTAGACCGGTTTGAACTGGCGGCAAATTCCCTGCCGCTGGATGTTTCCGACCTGACGCCGGCGGATTATACCCTGAGCCGTAACCCGCCCGCCTTCGGGTTTACCCTGTTGCAACCGGCCAGGGATGTGCAATGTTATCCGTCCGATGGGACCGCCACCCTAAGCCGCCTGGGCGAGGAACGGGTGGAAGTGCGCCTGGATGGCCCCGTTTCGCCGGGGCGCTGGCGGATCAATTGCACGGCTGCCGGGCCGGATGGGCGCTGGCGCTGGTTGGGTATGCTCTATACCGTTCCTGAAGGACTGAAAAACCCCGGTTAATTCCGGGGTTTTCCCTTATTTACGTATCATTTTCGTTTTTTATAGCGAAATAACGGCTATTGCGTGTTGAACCGCAACGCGCTAGGTTATCCACAGTTCGATAACGTAAATAATGGCCATCCACAGTGCTAACAGGAAAAAACATACTTTTAATCATCTCGGGCGGTATTGCCGCCTATAAGGTGTTGGAAGTCATCCGCCGTTTGCGCGATCAGGGGGCCTCGATCCGTGCCATCCTGACCAAGGGCGGGGCCGAGTTTGTCACCCCGTTGTCGGTGTCGGCGTTAACCGAAAACAAGGTTTACCAGGATCTTTTTTCCCTGACGGATGAAGCCGAGATGGGCCATATCCGGCTGTCACGCGAGGCGGATTTGGTGCTGGTGGCACCGGCCAGTGCCGATATTCTGGCAAAAATGGCGGCGGGCATGGCCAATGATTTGGCGACAACCGCCCTTTTGGCGACCAACAAGCCGGTTTTGGTGGCGCCGACCATGAATGTCGAAATGTGGAACAATCCCGCCACCCAGGCCAATATTGCCACGCTGGAAAGTCGGGGCATTTTGCGTATTGGCCCGGCAGGCGGCGATTTGGCCTGTGGGGAAACCGGCACCGGGCGGCTGGCCGAACCGGCCGAAATCATTGCCGCCGTGCAGGATTTTTTCGCCCGTCAGGAAGGGCCAAAACCGCTTGCCGGAAAAAAGGCCGTTGTCACCAGCGGCCCGACGCATGAGCCGATTGACCCGGTGCGTTATATTGCCAATCGGTCATCAGGCAAGCAGGGCCATGCCATTGCCGCCGAACTGGCGCGTGCCGGGGCCGATGTGACGCTGGTTTCCGGCCCGGTCAACCTGCCGGACCCTGTGGGTGTGAATGTGGTGCGCGTGGAAACCGCGCGCGATATGCTGGCATCGGTGCAGGCGCAAATGCCTGCTGACATTGCGATTTTTGCTGCTGCCGTTGCCGATTGGCGCATCAAGGATCAGGCCGGACAGAAAATAAAGAAAACCGGTGACGGGGCCTTGCCGGTTCTGCAATTTGCCGAAAACCCCGATATTTTGGCAACCATCAGCCAAACCGGCCCGTTGCGCCCGGCGTTGGTGGTGGGCTTTGCCGCCGAAACCGAAAATGTTGTGGACCATGCACGCGCCAAACGGGCGCGCAAGGGATGTGACTGGATATTGGCCAATAATGTTGCGCCCGATAGCGGCACCTTTGGCGGTGACAATAATGAAATCCATCTGATTGCCGGAAATGAGGCAACAGGTGACGAGGTCTGGCCCAAGCAAAGCAAAATCGCGGTGGCAAGAACACTGGTTTCCCGCATTGCCCGGCATTTTGACACGTAAATATACCCCGGAATACGACCCGGTGCTGCCTGGTGCCGTGCGCAGAACATGTAAAGACGAAACAGGATATGTGAATGACGACGTTGTCTGTTGATTTGAAGGTTTTGGATCATGGCCGGGATTTGCCCCTGCCCGCTTATGCCACGGCACAGGCGGCAGCGGTGGATTTGCTTGCCGCCATTGATGCCGATGTGGTGATTGCGCCGGGCAAGCGCGCCATGATCGAAACAGGCATTGCCATTGCCCTGCCCGCCGGATTTGAAGCCCAGGTGCGCCCGCGTTCGGGGCTGGCGGCGAAAAATGGTGTCACGGTGTTAAACAGCCCCGGCACGATTGATGCGGATTATCGCGGCGAGATCAAAGTTATTTTGATCAATTTTGGTGACGGGGATTTTCGCATCGAACGGGGCATGCGCATTGCGCAAATGGTGATTGCGCCCGTGACCCAGGTTGGATGGAATGTGGTGGCGGACCTTGATGCCACCGAACGCGGAGAAGGTGGTTTTGGGTCAACAGGTGTGGCCTGACCCAAAACCCGAATGAATGTTCAGCGCAGATCTCGTGGCTGCGAGGACAGGCATAATCGAGGGAGCAAACGAGAAACGATGCTTAAACTTTCAAAAAAGATGCTGTTTGCCATCGAAGCTGTGGTGGACATTGCCTATAACGCGGCAGGTGAACCGGTCCAGAGCCGGGATATTACCGCCCGGCAGGGGATTCCCAAACGCTATTTGGAACAGACCCTGCAACAGCTTGTACGGGCCGATATTTTGACCGGTGTGCGCGGGCCGCGCGGGGGCTATCGGTTGGCACGGGAACGGCGCCGTATTACCCTTGCCGATATTGTTGCGGTGATTCGCTCGATGGAAACATCGGAAGATCCGATCGAGGATCCGGCAGGATCGCCGCTGGGCAAGGAAGTGGTGCGACCCTTGTGGCGGGAGCTTCAGGATACGATGATGAAGCAGCTGGAACATATTACGGTCGAAGATTTGTGTAACCGTGCCCGTGATGCCGGTTTGCGCAGCGGGATCGAGGAATCGCCGGATTTTATCATCTGATTTTTCGATCAGGTCGCTTGTGGTACGGCTTTATACCACAGAACAATTTCGCAATTTGCATGGATTGCACATTGGCAAATGGCGACGCAGTGCCGAAGAAATGTAAATATTCCTTGTGGACTCTTTGACTTGGGGTAAACTTGGATTAAATACAGATACAATATGTGTTGATTTGTAATACACACAAAAATGCGAGGAAATCATGACTGAGTTTCGCGGCAAGATTTATGAAAGCATCATCGATACCATTGGGGCCACACCGCTGGTGCGCCTGTCGCGTATTGCCGATGCCGAAGGGGCCAAGGCAGAGATTCTTGGCAAGCTGGAATTTTTCAATCCGCTGGCATCGGTCAAGGATCGCATTGGTCTGGCGATGATCGAGGCTGCTGAAAAAGACGGCCGCATTAAACCAGGTGCGACCCTGGTTGAGCCGACCTCGGGCAATACCGGTATTGCGCTGGCATTTGTTGCGGCGGCCAAGGGATATAAGCTGATCCTGACCATGCCCGAAAGCATGTCGCTGGAACGGCGCAAGATGCTGATGCTTTTGGGTGCGGAAATTGACCTGACCCCGGCGGCCAAAGGCATGAAGGGGGCGGTTGCCCGTGCGGAAGAACTGACCCAGGAAATTGACGGCGCCATCATGCTCCAGCAATTTGATAACCCCGCCAACCCGGAAATCCATCGCAATACCACCGCACAGGAAATCCTTAAGGATACCGACGGTAAGGTTGATATCTTTGTTGCCGGTGTAGGCACGGGCGGTACGCTCAGCGGTGTTGCCAGCGTGCTGAAGGAAAAAAATCCTGACGTGCAGATTATTGCCGTTGAACCCGAAGACAGCCCGGTGATTTCGGGTGGTGCACCGGGACCGCATAAAATTCAGGGTATTGGTGCCGGGTTTATTCCGGGCAATCTTGATACCAAACTGATCGACAAGGTCATGACGATTGGCAATGAAACCGCGTTCTCGACGGCTCGCAAGCTGGCCGCCCTTGAAGGCGTTCCGACCGGGATTTCGTCGGGTGCGGCGGTGGCTGCCGCCATCGAACTGGGCCAGATGCCGGAAAATGAAGGCAAACGGATTGTCGTGATCATTCCGTCCTTTGCGGAACGGTATCTTTCGACCCCGCTGTTTGAAGGGCTTTGAGCCATTTTCTGGCTTATATAATTAACTGAGAAAAGGCCCGGAGACTTGAGATTTTCCGGGCCTTTTTCGTTCTATTGTGGTTGTTCGGGAAACAGGCCTGGCATCCACTTTCCGGCAAGGGTTGCCGGGAATGCAAGGCGAAATGGTGCTTTCGCGTTTTCGCTGGTCAGCACATTTTGCTGTTGTAAGGCCGAGGTAACGCGCCGTGCCTGACGCTCGACAACATCAAGTAAGCCAGGAATATCACTACGTGGTAACTCCCCGCGATACAGAATTGCATCCAGGATAACATCAGATTTTGTTGGGAGTGCATTTGCGGTTATTTCTGCACGGACCCATGATAAAATTCGTTCCCGCAGCCGGTTGGGTTCCACAAGTGTGCGCATGAATTTTACCTGGTCAATGGCTGTTTGCATGAAGAATTCGGTAAAATTGATCAATGCGTTCTGACTTAATTGGCCACGACCATCAAGATCACCCTGTCGTATCTTGTCGCAATTGGCCAGGTGCCGTTTATATTCAGCTTCCTGTCGGGCAAGACCGCGCGCCACCGACCATATTGCTCCCGTATCAAGGCTTTCAAGCAACATGGCATGGGTCATCAATCTTGTCACACGACCATTGCCGTCCAAAAATGGGTGAATCCATAAAAGGCGATGGTGGGCTGCTGCTGCGGCGAGAATTTTGTTTGTAAGGTTTAATTTGCCATAAGCGTTGGCAAAACGCTCCAGGAAGCGTGGGATTGCACCGGGACTGACGGGAACATGCCGTCCAACCTGCACATCCCTATCCCGAAAAGCGCCGGGCACCACAGATACTTCTTTTCCGGTTTGTGGGTCGGTCGTTGAAAGCAGGTCATCGGGTAGTAATTCGCAAAATCGTTCGTGTATTTCGATTAAGCCATCAACGCTGGAGGCGCGTCCTACAAGACCTCCATCATCGATCCATTTTTGTACCGTGATATGTGCTTTTGCTTCCAACTGCAAATCTCGTTTACGGGCATCTGTACTGTAGTCGTCTTGTAGTGCGCGTTCAATATCAACAGGGTGGGTGTTGTGACCTTCGATCAGATTGCTGTAATAGCAGTTCATTGATCGCACCAGATTGGCCAGCGATGATACAATGCTTTGTGGCAGGCTACTTTTGAAGGCTGCTGATTCTGCGGTGAGCTCCATCGCCAGATCAATCAGGTTTTCCCGACGTTTTGCACTTTCGGAAACAAGCATTGGTTCCATTAAATCAACAGCTTCACCACGATCTTCTGCCATCTGAATGTCCGCTTTTATGACCGGTAAAAAATTATATTTTTCTCCTTATATCACAATGAATTGGGATGGATAATAGTTATTGACATGTCCGTCATTATGTCCGGGTAAATGTCCGGTTGGTCGGGGTTTTATAAATACATTTGTTTTGCAATTTTATGATTGAGCGATAGGGCCTCGCATCCTATCTCTAGGGAAGTAACCAGTGAGGCCCGAAGATGGATTTTGACTTTAGTGACAGCGAAATACAGCGTTATGCCCGCCATATCGTTTTAAAAGACGTGGGCGGAACGGGTCAGATGAAGTTGAAACAGGGGCGCGTGCTGATTGTCGGGGCCGGTGGGCTGGGCTCGCCGCTGGCGATGTATCTGGCGGCGGCCGGGGTTGGCACCATTGGTATCGTTGATGACGATGTTGTGGAACTTTCCAACCTGCAACGCCAGATCGCACATGGCATGAGCGACCTTGGCACGGCCAAGGTTGAAAGTGCCAAACAGACCATGATCAATATGAACCCGGAAGTTACGGTTCAAACCCATCAGACGCGGTTGAATGCGGGAAATGTTGTCGATCTGATTTCGCAATATGATGTGATTGCCGATGGCTCGGATAATTTTGAAACCCGGTTTTTGCTTAATGATGCCTGCTATTTTGCCGGTAAAACCCTGGTCAGCGGGGCGGCGTTGCGGTTTGACGGACAGGTTTCCACCTTCAAGGCCTATTTGGGCGCCCCCCATCCGTGTTATCGCTGCATTTATCATGCGCCGCCCCCGGCGGATGCCATTCCATCCTGTTCGCAAGGTGGTGTTTTGGGGGCGGTTGTCGGCACGATTGGTGGCTTGCAGGCGACCGAAGTGCTTAAGGAACTGATGGGCATTGGCGAAAGCCTGAGCGGGCAATTGATGATTATTGATGCCCTGTCTGCAAGTTTCCGCAAAATTCGCGTCCCGCGCGATCCGGGGTGCCCGATTTGTTCTGAAAAAGCAACAATTAAGGATTTAAGCTGTCATGAGCACTGAGACCCGCCCTGAGGCTTCCGTTGCGAAATTGTCGCTGGTGGTGTTTTCCGGCAGCTATGAAAAAGTTCATTACGCCCTGGTAATGGCAAGTGCGGCCCTGGCAACTGGCCGGGATGTGACCCTGTTTTTCACGATGGAAGCCAGCCGCACCCTGCTGGCCCCGTCGGGCTGGCGGCATTTACGCACCGATGCCCAGGGGGCCACGGCCACCAGCCTTGATTTTGGTTATTCCGAACGCGGTGTTGCCGGTTTTGAAGAGCTGCTGTCGGCTTGTGGCGACCTGGGGGCCAAATTTATGGTCTGTGAAATGGGCCTGCGTGCCCTGGGCCTGGAAAATGAAAAACGCCGCAGTGATCTTGATATTGAAGTGGGTGGTGTGGTGACATTTTTAAACGATGCCCGCCAGGACGGCGAGATGCTGTTTATCTGACGTGCCGATGTCGGCCTTGCCGGTTAGTTGCTGGTCAGGATTTTAATGCCCAGACCCGCCAGGCACGCCCCCACCCCGCGTTCGATCCAGCCTTTTACCCCTTCGATGCGGGCCTGAATGGCTGGCAGGGTGAGGGCCAGGGCGACAATGGCAAACCAGACCATGTGGCAAAGCGCAATGAATACGCCATAACCGATTTGCAGTATTGCACTGCTGTCGCTGGAAATAACCTGGCTGAACAGCGACACAATAAACAGCATTGCCTTGGGATTGAGGGCATTGCAGGCAAAGCCGCTCCAGAAGGGCGCCGACCGGCTTTTTGCGGTTGGGGTTTTGGCATCCGTTATTGTTTCGGTTTCGATATTTTCTGCCCTGTCATTTTTACGCCGTTTCAGAATTTGGATCAGATCGGGCCAAAAGGCGCTGATGCCCAGCCAGATCAGATAACATGCGCCCAGAATACGAATGGTATTCAGCACCCACACATTGTTGGCAAAAATAACGCCAAGCCCGATCATGGTATAGGCCACATGCACCGAAATGCCGGTGCCAATGCCAATGGCACATAACACCCCTGCCTTGCGCCCGCGTGACAGGGCAATGCGCGTCACCATCGCAAAATCGGGGCCGGGGCTGATGACGGCGAGGATGGTGATCACGGCCACCGCAATCATTTCGACAGAAACAGTATCGGCCATTTTGATTTTCCTTGATCTGTGAGAAAATCAATTATTACGGTGGAATATGTGCCGGAAAATCGAAATAAAATGGGATTTATGGTGAATAATATTCACATAAAACGCGGGTTCTTGCCCCTGGCCTCCCTGCCCGCCTTTGAGGCCGCCGCCCGCCATCAAAGCTTTTCGCGCGCGGCAGAAGAATTGAACCTCACACATGGCGCGATCAGCCGGGCGGTAGCCCAGATCGAGGATCGGCTGGGTGTTGACCTGTTTGTGCGGCGAAACCGGCGGGTTTACCTGACCCGCGCCGGTCAGCGTTTGTTACGAACAGCCAATGAAATGCTGACGGCGCTGGACCGCACGGTCGAGGAAATTCATCGCCATGATGTAAATTCGCCCATCCTGTCGGTGTCGTGTGAGCCGAGCCTGGCGATGCGCTGGTTGATGCCGCGTTTGGGCCGGTTTCGCGAGGATAACCCTGATTTGAATATTGAAATGCACATGGCGGGCGGGCCGGTGGATTTGCTGGCATCGGGTTATGACATTGCCATTCGCCGCCAGGATTTTGGCGTGCCGGAGGACTATGTTGTCACCCCGTTATGGGCGGAACGGGCAGGTCCGGTTTGCGACCCGGCGTGCTGGCAAACCATTTTGGAACGTGATTTGAGCAAGGCCCGCTGGCTGCACAGCCGCACCCGCCCCGAAGCGTGGGAGATTTGGAAAAAAGCCAGCGGCTATGAAGGCCGCCCGGCCAGCGAACAGTATTTTGACCATTTCTTTTTTGCCCTGCAGGCGGCGGTTAACCGGCTCGGTACGGCCATTGGTTCCCTGCCGCTGGTGATTGATGATTTGGCAGCGGGGCGGTTATGTGCGCCCATGGGCATGGCGCCTACGGGCAATGATTATGTGATGCTAACCCTGGATTCCCCGAAAAAGGATGGCCGAATTGCCCGTTTTGCCAGGTGGCTTTCAGCACAGTCTTCTGAAACGACAGATATGGCAAATCAGTTGTTTCCTGCACCGCATGGCACCTGAAATGGCAAAATGAAACGGACTGTTATATGTGGCGCTATCTGTGCCAGATATTTCCATAATGGAACATTGGGTGAATATCTCACGTTAAGGTTTCAGGTTCTTAAGCGGGAAAGCCTGAACACATGTTTGACATGCCCTATTTCGCAACAGCCAAACAGTATTTTGATATTGGCCTGATCGACCTGATTTTGCGGCTGGTTGCAGCCACCTTAATTGGCATGCTGATTGGTCTTAATCGCGACATCAATGATAAACCAACCGGGATGCGAACCCTGGCGCTGGTATCGTTGGGGGCGGCGGTGGTGTCGGTTGTGGCGGTGCATTTTCAGGATCTGATTGACCATCCTGATGCGCTATCGCGTGTGGTGCAGGGCATTTTGCAGGGCGTTTTAACCGGCATTGGTTTTATCGGTGCCGGGGTGATTCTGCGCCAACCCAAGGAAATGACGGTTTCCGGCCTGACCACGGCGGCAACGGTCTGGATCACGGCGGCCCTTGGCATCGCCTGTGCCCTGGCTGCCTGGCATATCGTGCTGGTGGCGAGTATCCTGACCTTTTTTGTGCTGATCGTTTTAAAGCCGGTCGAGCTTTTTCTGGTGCGAATATTTGGCGGCGATCCGCAGTCTGCCCGCGATGATGAGTGAGAATATCGTGGCTTTTGCCGAGTTTTGTCAAAAACCGATTGGCCGGAACGGACGGGGGTAATGTCCGCTCCGGCACAATTTTTGGATGGCTTTTGTCACGCCGTTTTGGGGAGACGGGCAACGACCTTGATTTCAAAATCAAACCCGGCCAGCCAGGTCACACCAACGGCCGTCCAGTTGGGATAGGGTTTTTGGGTAAAGATGCTGTTTTTGACTTCTATGATGGCATCAAACTGGTGTTCCGGGTCGGTATGGAAGGTGGTGACATCGATCAGGTCATCAAATGTTGCCCCGGCGGCGGCAAGTGTTGCCTTTAACCGCTGAAAGGCCAGCTCGACCTGTTTTTTGAAATCCGGTTCCGGACTGCCATCCTCCAGACTGCCAACCTGGCCGGAAACAAACAACAGGTCGCCAGAGCGGATGGCGGCGGAATAACCATATTTTTCATACAAGTCGTTGCGGCCTGTGGGAACAATTGCTTCAGGCTGGGTCATGATTGTAAAATCCTTGATCATTTAAAGAACAGCCCGGGTGACACCACCGTATTTGTCATCCGGGCTGTTTTGACATACGGTGTGTATGTTAAATAATCGAAATACGCCGCGTATGTCAATTAATATACGAAGCGTATGTGAGTGGAGTGAGTGAATGGCCGCGAAAAAGCGTGCGGAAACGATGGCGGAAAATCGCGAAAAGCTGATTGCGGCTGCCCGCAAGGCCTTTGCCCAAAAGGGGTTTGCCGCGGCCTCGATGGATGAATTGACGGCGGAAGCCGGGCTGACGCGCGGCGCGCTTTACCATAATTTTGGGGACAAGCGGGGCCTGCTGGCAGCCGTGGTCAACCAGATTGACGGTGAAATGGCCGCGCGCGCCCGTGCGATTGGTGCCTGCCAGGGTGACCCGTGGGAAGGCCTGCTGGCAGGGGCCGAAGCCTATATTGAAATGGCGCTGGAGCCCGAAGTGCAGCGCATTGTGCTGCTTGATGGACCGGCCTTTTTGGGGGATCCGTCACAATGGCCCAGTCAGAACCAGTGTCTGGTGGCAACCCAGGAACTGGTTGAAACACTGGTCGCGTCGGGCTTTTTAAAGCCGGTTGACCCGGAGGCCGCCGCCCGTCTGCTGTCGGGGACGGCCCTGAATGCGGCCCTTTGGATTGCGGCGAGTGATCAACCGGCAGATATTCTGCCAAAGGCGGTGGCGGCCTTTCGCGTGCTGGCAACGGGGTTGCTTGCGTCGCCCGGGGTGAAATGACCCCCCCTATTTCCCATTGGCAGGAATGGGTTAGTAACCGGTAGAGGGCATCATGGGGTATTTAAGCGAACTGTCGGAAAAAAGTGGATAACGGGTGAGGGCATTGGGCAACTGATAATGCCACCATTCGACATGATAAAATTCAAACCCGGCGCTGACCATGATGCCAAGCAGCAATAAACGGTTGGATTCTGCGGCTTTTGAGATGCCTTCGGCCCCGTGATAGGATTTGGGATCCATTTCATCAAAACCGGTTCCCATATCCAGTTCCTTGCCGTTTTGGTCTAACAGCGTTAGATCAATGGCGACACCGCGGCCATGCGGTGATCCGATATCGGGATTGGCGACAAAATCGGCATTCGGAGTGTGGTTCCACAGGGCACGTTGGGCTTCTTGTGGACGAAACGCATCAAGCAGCCGAAGTTTGACACCCTGGCGTCGCGCCATCAGGCTTGCCTTTTTCAGGCAGGTGGCCGCATCCTGATGCAGATAACATGCTGGCCGCAAATAGATTGGTGCCCCGGTAAAGTTTCGATCGGAGGCATAGACGATGTCGATCTCGACATCATATTCTTGCGGCGTAATTTCAACCAGCGCCATTGGCGGAGGCTCCCTGTTCTTGACGTTTACCGACTACATCAAAAAGATGCTGACCGGCGAGATGATTAAGTCATCGCATAGCGCAGATCACGACATGGCGCAAACCGGCAGCGATGAAATGGCGCAAAAGCCCGCCGGGCCGACTTTGCTGGCGATCGATACGGCATCGACATCGCTGGCAACGGCTGTGCTGGTCAATGGCGAGGTACGCGGCGAGCTGTTTGAAAAGATGGAACGCGGACAGGCCGAGTCGCTGCTGCCCTTCATTATGAAAAGCCTGCGCGAGGCCGGGGTTGAATTTGCCGATATTGACGGCATCGCCGTCACGGTTGGCCCCGGTGCCTTTACCGGCATGCGTATTGGTTTGGCAACCGCACGCGGGCTGGGCCTGGCGCGTAAAATACCGGTAGTGGGGGTTAGCTCGCTTGAGGCGGTGGCCTACGGGGTTGAGGAACGGGATCATCAGGGACGAAATATTCTGGTCGCCCTGGATAGCAAACGGACCGAGATTTTTGCCCAGGCCTTTGATGCGCGCAAAAACCCGATCAGCTCAGCCGAATGTGTGGGGCCGCGCCAGGCATTGATGTTGCCGCCCCCCGGCCCGACCCTGTTGGTGGGGGATGGGGCGGCACGGTTGCTGACCCCGGCAACTGGCAGTGCTGGTGAATTTTTCGCCGGTACTGCACCAGGTTTGCCGCGCGCGGGCAATGTGGCGCGCATCGCCGCCGAACGCTGGGAGGATGGCAAAAACCTGCCACCCGTGCCGTTATATTTACGTGCCCCCGATGCCAAACGGATGGACGAACTGGCCCGCGAAAAGGCGGCCAAACAGCAGGATGATGCCTGACAGGGCCAAACAAAGACCTGCATGCAGGTCTCGCGAGGCAGGCCCGTTTATGCCTGTTGGTCTGCATTTCAGGAAATGGATTATGACGACGCAAACTGCTGCCCTTGAAATTGTGGCCCTGACACCCGCATTTGCCGCCGTGGCCGCCGCCCTGCATCAGACAGGGTTTGAAGATTGCTGGGATGAAACCGCAATTTGCGATTTGCTTGCTGTGCCGGGGGCCTTTGGTTTGCTGGCTTTTGTACCCAAGGGACGCCAATTTAACCGCGAAACGGTTGTTGATGATAGGCCGCTGGGTTTTGTGCTGGTGCAGACCGTTCTGGACGAGGCGGAAATCAACACCATTGTTGTTGATGCAAAAGCCCGTCGGCACGGGGTGGGAAACGTTTTGATGCAGGGCGTATTTGCGCGGTTGCAAAATCAGGCCAGTACCCGTTTGTTGCTTGAGGTAGCCTGTGATAACGCTGCCGCAATCGCCCTTTATGGCAAACTGGGTTTTGTCGAAATCGGGCGCAGACGCGGATATTACCGCCGCAAGGAGGGGCCGGCTATGGATGCGCTGGTGATGGAACGGGTGTGAGGCCGTCTGTCCGGGATAAATTCAGGATGATTTGAATTTTACAAAATTTTTGAATAACTATATGAAGTTATTAGGAAAATAAACCCCATAAAGGGTGTGGTCTTGATCTTGAAATTGTTATAATATTTGCCCGTTCGTCATGACGGGCTTTCCTGTTTTCAGGAACCCGGAGACTTAATTTTTTCGGATTGTCAGCCGGTAGGTGCCGGTGGCATCTGCCAGTTTTGTCAGGTCCAGAACGTCGTCGCCCATTTCTTTAACGGAACGCGGAACATTTGTAAGCGGTTCGCCTTCTTTGAGAAGGACTTCCAGAATTTGACCCGGTGTCATTTTTTCGAGTTTCAGGCGCGTTTTGACAAAGGTCATGGGACAGACATCGTTTGTGATGTCTATTGTGATATCTGGCGTTGAACTCTGGCTGCTGCTGGACATTCCAACCTCGTTAATCAGGGTATCTGGTGACGGGGTAGCGTTAAATGAAGAAAACGGCAAGGTGTGCCAGGTTATTTTCGTGAAATCGGTCTTGCGACCGGGCGAAGATTTCCCGATATTTAGGGCACCAGAGCGTAAGTTGCCTGCGGGCCTTGGGGACAGGCGGAACCGGAAACGAGAACAAGAGTATGTTGGCAGAATCAACCATCGAGCAAAAGTGCATTGACGCAGGCCTGAAAATGACCGGGCAACGCCGCGTCATTGCAAAGGTATTGTCGGAGTCCGAAGATCATCCGGATGTTGAACTGGTATATCGTCGGGCCACCGAAATTGATCCGAAAATTTCGATTGCCACGGTTTACCGGACGGTACGTCTGTTTGAAGAGGCGGATATCCTTGAAAAGCACGATTTCGGCGACGGACGTGCCCGTTACGAGGAACTGACCGAAGAACATCATGATCATCTGATTGACATGCGGTCGGGCACGGTCATCGAATTTTCAAACGAAAAGATTGAAAAGTTGCAGGAAGAGATTGCCCGCGAGCTTGGTTACGAGCTTGTCGGCCATCGGCTGGAACTTTATGGCGTTCCTATTAAAGACGGAAAATGACAGTTTACTGACTGTTGGCGTACAATAGGTGTATATAAAAGCCATCCGTGCTACAGTGCGGGTGGCTTTTCACATTTTTGTTACGTGTTCTTAACAAAGCCTTCACTCGCTCTTGAGAATTTTCTTGCGCAAGATTGGCGCGATCAAACGAAAGGGAGTTGCGATGAGCGACGTTCGACAGCAGCGATTGGAAGTCCGTCTGGCGCAGAATGAGGCGGAAATCCTGGCGAGCCAGCGTTTACGTTATAAAGTTTTTTACGAAGAACGCGGGGCACAGCCCACTGCTGAAATGATCGACTCCAAACGGGATTTTGATCATTACGACCCGATTTGTGACCATCTTCTGGTGATCGATCACGGTAAAGGCGAAGGTGCAGACGGGGTTGTGGGAACCTATCGTTTGTTGCGCCAGTCCGTTGCCAATCAAAATGGCGGCTTTTACAGTGCGGATGAATATCAGATCGAATCGATGCTTGCGGCCATCAAGTCTGGTGAGATCATGGAACTGGGCCGCTCCTGTGTCGAGGAAGGCTATCGCAATATGCCGACCCTGCAATTGTTGTGGCAGGGCATTGCGAAATACGTTTTTGATCATGACATCAAGCTGATGTTTGGCTGTGCTTCTTTTCACGGGACCGACCCGGATGATTTCAGCGATGTTTTGACCTATCTGCATCATCATCATCTCGCCCCCGAAGACATGCGCCCGCGTGCGGTTGCCGAACGCTATGAAAGCATGGCGCGCGCCAGCATCGATGCGGTTGATGCCCGCCAGGCGTTGCGGGATCTGCCGCCGCTGATCAAGGGTTATTTGCGGCTGGGTGGTTATGTTGGCGATGGGGCCGTGGTGGACCATCAGTTCAACACCACTGATATTTGTATTGTGCTGCCGACGGAAAAAGTGACCGAACGCTATTATAAGCATTATGAACGGACCGCGAGGGTATCGTGAGCTGCTATCCCTGTGCCGCTATCAGACTTTTGATTTATGCCTTGCTGACGCTGGTTCTGATTCCGGTGCAAATGGTGGCTATTGCCCTGCGCTTGAAGCTGGCCGATGACCTGCCGCGTTTTTATCATGGGCTTTGCCTGAAGATTATGCACATCGAGGTGCGTTTTTCGGGTGTGCCATTGATGGAAGATAGCGGCATCATCGTTGCCAATCATGCGTCTTATCTCGATATTCCGGTCCTCGGTTCCATGACCAAAGGTGGCTTTATTGCCAAAAAGGAAGTGGCAAGCTGGCCGGTTTTTGGTTTGCTGGCAAAGCTCCAGCGGTGCAGTTTTGTTGAACGCCGTGCCACACGGGCCAAACAGCAAACGACGGAACTTAGCCAGCGGCTTGCCAATGGTCACAAGCTGATCCTGTTTCCCGAAGGGACCAGCAATGACGGCAATCGTGTTTTGCCGTTTAAGTCGACTTTGTTCGGTGTTGCCGAAACGGTTTTGCCCGATGGATCGCAAGTCAAGGTCCAGCCGGTGTCGATTGCGGCAACTCGCCTGGACGGCGCGCCGATGGGCCGTGATTTGCGTGCCTTTTATTCCTGGTATGGGGATATGGACTTGGTGCCGCATTTGTGGCAGTTTCTCGCCCTCGGCAAGGTTACGGTGGAAGTGGTTGTTCATCCGCCGATGACGCTGGCGCAGGCAGGATCGCGCAAGGAAATGGCCCGTAAATGCGAGTCGCTGGTTGTTCAGGGGCATCAGGCGGCATTATCGGGTGCCACGCGGGGGGCTCAGGTCCCGTTTTCTGAAGAGCGGCGATCTGGTGACTTGATTGGCAGTTGCCCTTTGGCAATTGTTTTTGAAGATTTTCGCCTGTTTGGCTAGGTACTCCAGCGCGTCGCGATGTCGGCTTTTTTACCGTTCCGCCGAAAAACGGGTTGCATGAACGCAAAATTGTGCCACCTGATCTCAGATATCAGTCATGTTCGACATGCGGCGTGAGGTTCACGCCGCTTTCGGCGTATGAAACGAGCGGAAACGGATCATTAAAGTGAGCGCGACGAAAAAGCTTTTTGTAAAGACCTATGGCTGCCAAATGAATGTCTATGACAGCCAGCGTATGCAGGATGTGCTTGCACCGCTGGGCTATCAGCCGGTCGATGAAGCTGAGGGTGCGGATATGGTGATTCTGAACACCTGCCATATTCGCGAAAAAGCCGCCGAAAAGGTTTTTTCCGATCTGGGCCGGATTCGCAAACATAAAAAAGCCAAGGAAGAAAACGGAACCGACAAAATGATCGTTGCCGTCGCCGGGTGTGTCGCCCAGGCCGAAGGGGCGGAATTGATGCGTCGGGAACCGATTGTCGATATGGTTTTTGGTCCGCAAACCTATCATCGCCTGCCCGAAATGGTGGCCCGTGCCAACCGCGCGATTGGCAATGACCGCATTATCGATACCGATTTCCCGGTCGAGGAAAAGTTTGACCACTTGCCCGCCCAGGTCTCGCAGCAGGGTTATTCCGCCTTTATCGCCATTCAGGAAGGTTGCGATAAATTCTGCACTTTCTGTGTGGTCCCTTATACCCGTGGGGCGGAATATTCGCGCCCGGGTATGGACATTGTTAAGGAAACCCGCCAGATCGTGGCCCAGGGTACCCGTGAAGTGACCCTTCTGGGACAGAATGTGAACGCCTATCACGGGGCGGGGCCTGATGGTGACGAATGGACGCTGGGGCGTTTGCTGCGTGAGCTTTCGGAAATCGATGGGCTGGAACGCATTCGTTACATCACATCTCATCCGCGTGATGTGGATGATGATCTGATCTTTGCCCATCGTGATTTGCCCAAGGTGATGCCGTTTTTGCATCTGCCGGTACAGTCCGGTTCGGACCGGGTTTTGCAGGCGATGAACCGCAAACATGACCGTCAGACCTATTTTGATATTGTCAAACGCCTGCGCGAAGCCCAGCCGGACCTTGCCCTGTCATCGGACTTTATTGTCGGTTTTCCCGGTGAATCGGAAAAGGATTTTGAAGATACGCTCGATTTGGTGCGCCAGGTTGGTTTCATTCAGACCTTCAGTTTCAAATATAGTCCCCGCCCCGGTACGCCGGCTTCGGCAATGGAACTTCAGGTTCCCGAGGAAGTGAAGGCGGAGCGCCTGGCCCGTTTGCAGGATCTTTTGGCCGAACAGCAGCTTGCCTTTAATCAAAGCTGTGTCGGGCGTGAAATGGATGTTTTGCTTGATCGCACGGGCAAGTTTGAAGGCCAGCTTGTGGGGCGCAGCCCGTATATGCAGCCGGTCCATGTCAATGGCCTGACCGAGGCCGATTTGGGCCGCATCGTGCGTTTGAAAATTACTGCCGCCAAGCCGTTTTCCCTGGCCGGGGAACTGGTTGAAGAAGGCGGGTCGGAAAGGAATGTTGCGTGAGTGCGTCGACGGAAAAAACAAAAGGCCCGATCAAGAAACAAAAACAGACTCCGCTTGATACCGATCAGATAGAATTTGCCGATAATGCCCTGTCCCAGTTGCTGTATGGGCCGCAGGCACAGAACCTGCTGCGTTTGGCCGAAGGCACGGGAACAGAAATTTCCAGCCGGGGATCGATTGTTGTGGTGCGGGGCGCGCCGCAAAAGGTCAGCCAGGCGAAAAGTGTGCTGTCCCAGCTTTATGCCCGTTTGCGTGCCCAGGAAATTGACCGGGTGGATGTGGAAACGGTGGATGCTGCCATTCGTTTGTCTGAACCCGATGAAGGCAATCCGTGGGATGACCCGGCGTCGCCCGGAGCAGGCATGTTTGGCGGGTCGGAACTGGTGATCCAGACCAAAAAACGCCGGATTTCGCCGCGCTCCAAACGCCAGAAAAACTATGTTAAGGCGATGCTGGAGCATGAATTGGTGTTTGGTGTCGGTCCGGCTGGTACGGGTAAAACCTATCTGGCGGTGGCAATGGCGGTTCAGATGCTCTCGCAGGGGCATGTGGACCGGATCGTTTTGTCACGTCCGGCGGTGGAAGCAGGCGAACATCTTGGCTTTTTGCCCGGTGATTTGAAAGACAAGGTCGATCCCTATCTGCGGCCGCTTTACGATGCCCTGCATGACACGCTGCCGGGTGATGTCGTGATCAAGCGCATGGAACGTGGCGAAATCGAGGTGGCACCGCTGGCCTTTATGCGCGGTCGTACGCTGTCGCATGCTTTTGTCATTCTTGATGAGGCGCAAAACACGACACCCATGCAAATGAAAATGTTCCTGACCCGCCTGGGCGAAGGATCGCGCATGGTGATCACCGGCGATTTAACGCAGATCGACCTGCCATCGGGTGTAAAATCGGGCCTGCGCGATGCGATGGAAACGCTTGAGGAGGTCGAAGGCGTTGGCCGCATTCAGTTTGACCAGCGCGATGTGGTGCGTCATGCCCTGGTGACAAAGATTGTGAAGGCCTATGACGCAGCCGATGCCCTGCGTGACCGGATTGGCAAAAGCTATCGTCAGGGGCACGGCCCGCGCGATATAAAAGAGACACCCGGTGATGACAGCGCAGCTTGATCTTGATGTTGCCATTGAGGCGGGAAACTGGAGCGACGCCGAGCAGGAAGCCATTACCGGCGCGGTCGAAGCAGCCTTGCGCGCGGCGACGGAAGATGGTGCCTTGTGGGATGAGGATTGCGAAAAATCCCTGCTGGAACAGGCCGGTGTGATCGAGGTGAGTGTTACGCTGTCCGATGATGCCAGCGTGCGCGAGCTGAACCGGGATTATCGTGGCAAGGATGCGCCGACCAATGTGCTGTCCTTTGCCGCCCTTGAAAGCGATGAGGGTGCCAGCGATTTTGTTATGGCATCCGATATGCCCCTGATGCTGGGGGATATCGTGATTGCGCGCGAAACCTGCGAACGTGAGGCGCAGGAACAAAACAAGCCGCTTTTGCATCATCTCATTCATTTATCGGTGCATGGTACACTTCATCTTGTCGGTTATGATCATATGGTTGATGATGAAGCCGAACATATGGAGCAACTCGAGCGCCATATTCTTGCCGGGATGGGAATTGATGATCCCTACGCCCCAATCGAAGATCAGGATGTCGAAACAGGACAATGAACGACATAAGTGAACGCGACGAAGATAAGGACAGTATGACGCCCCGCATAGGTGGGGAGTTACAGGAAGAAGCCGATGGGGCTTCGTTTTGGGGCAATGTTGCCTCGGTGATGGGATTGCGCAAGCCGCGCCCGCGTAATGGCGAGGCCTCGCTCAGCGATACGCTTGAAGAACTGGCTGAACGCACCGAAGAAGATGACGAGCCGGTTTCGCTGCACGAACGGTCGTTGTTTGAAAATATCATTGCCTTGCGGGATATGACGGCTGAGGACGTTATGATTCCGCGTACCGATATTGTTGCGGTTCCGAAAAAAATCACGCTGACCGATCTGGTCAATGAAATGGTGACAAAGGCGCATTCGCGCCTGCCGGTTTACGGCGATACCCTTGATGACATTGTTGGCATGGTCCATATCAAGGACGTGCTGGCGTGCCATGCTGCAGGCCGGGATTACCGGCTGTCGGCATTGCTGCGCCGGGTATTGTTTGTCTCGCCGGCCATTCGTGTGCTGGATCTGTTGTCGGAAATGCGGTTGTCACGCACGCATATGGCGCTGGTGGTCGATGAATTTGGCGGCATTGACGGCCTGATCACCATCGAGGATCTGGTCGAGGAAATTGTCGGCGAAATTGACGATGAACATGATGTGGACCAAACCCCGAAACTGATCCGTCTTTCGGATGGCTGTTTTATTGCCGATGCCCGCTACGAGATTGAAGATCTTGAGGAAAAGCTGGGCTTTGGCCTGCTGGACGAAGAAGAAGACGAGGATATCGACACGCTGGGCGGGCTGGTCTTTTCGCTGGCGGGCCGGGTTCCGGCGCGTGGCGAGCTGATCGAACATCCGTTGGGGCTGCAATTCGAGGTTCTTGATGCCGACCCGCGCCGTGTGCGACGTTTGCGCATTCATTTGCACCGGACCGATCCTTCCGCTCCTTCTGTTCCGGAAGGGGAAAATTCTCAGGAATTGCTTAAATGATGACTCGCCTGGCCAATCGCGTGGCCGCTTTAACAGGTTGGCCGCGCCGGTTGGTGTGGCTGTTATCGGGGGCGGCGGCAGTACTGGCTTTGCCGCCCTTCTTTATTATTCCTGCTTTGCCTTTGGGTTTTGCCATTTTGCTCTGGTCGCTTGAGGGGGTTAAAACCCGCAAAAGTGCGCTGGCGGCGGGCTGGTGGTTCGGGACCGGTCATTTTGCGGCCGGTTTTTACTGGATCAGCCATGCCTTTTTGGTTCAGCCGGAAATATATGGCTGGATGATCCCCTTTGCCCTGTTGGGGCTTGGTGGCGGATTGGCAATTTTCCCCATGCTGGCGGTGTGGGGCAGTTGGCAGTTGGGCAAGGGGCCGATTGCACGGGCCTTTTTGCTGGCATCGTTTTGGGCCATTGCCGAATTTGCCCGTGGGCACGTTCTCACCGGTTTTCCCTGGAATCTTTTGGGGCATATCTGGGCAATTAACCCGGCGCCAATGCAGTTTGCATCCGTTGTGGGCATTTATGGTTTAAGTGCGGTAACGGCCCTGTTTGCAACCCTGCCATCTGTGTGGGTTTTTGGGCGCAACGGTCGGTTTTGCGCGGCTGTTGGCGTGCTGATTGCCGTGCTTTTGTGGGGCGGTGGGATGATACGTCTTTCCGGCTTGCCCGATGTAGCGACTGAACTTGCCGATGCCCCGCAAACGGCACCGGTTTTGCAGGTGGTTCAGCCCAATATTCCGCAATCGGAAAAATGGGAAAAATCGCTTGAGGATGTCCATTTTCGCGAATTGCTGGCAATGTCGCGGCGTCCGGATAATCTTCCGGCCAGTCGGCAGCGCATTGTGATCTGGCCGGAAACCGCGGCGACCTTTTTCCTTGAAACCGATCCGAGACGTCGGGCGTTGATTGCCGGTATTTTAGGGGCTAAGGATGTTCTGATTACGGGAGCACCACGGACTTTCCCGCGTAAAAGCCGGGAATTCCAGGTTTGGAATTCTGTCGAGGTAATAGATGGCCTGGGTGACATTGTTGCCAGTTTTGACAAGTTTCATCTGGTACCATTTGGCGAATATGTGCCGTTTCGATCCATTCTGCCATTCCCCAAATTGACGGCCGGACGAACGGATTTTTCTGCCGGTCCGGGACCGGCAACCTTGCATGTAAATAATTTACCGCCCTTTTCCCCTTTAATATGTTATGAGATTATTTTTCCAGGTGCCGTTACTGATGATCAGGATCGTCCTGCGTGGCTGTTGAACGTGACCAATGATGGTTGGTTTGGCCACAGTGCAGGTCCCTATCAGCATCTGGCTGCAGCCCGTTTTCGCGCTGTCGAGGAAGGCTTGCCACTGGTCCGGGCGGCCTATACCGGCGTATCGGCTGTCTTCGACTCTTACGGTCGTCTCCAAAAAGAACTGCCCCTGACCTCAAAGGGAGTCCTGGTATCCCCACTTTTGGTGGGGAAAAACCATACCACCGTATATTATTTGTGGCGCAATATACCATTTTACGGTATTGTTATCCTGATTTTCGTTCTCGTATTGGGATATCAACAGGTTAGAAAATCCCCTGGAACGAAAAAATAATTTACCGGACCGCCCAAAAAGTGTCCCCCACAAGAATAGGGCGGCAGGTCGGAGTGTGAGAAGGACAAGACGATGTCGCCGAAGGATGACAGTGTGATGATTGTGAAGAATACGCGTGGGCGTGGGCGTGGTCGGACGGCCAATGGTAAACCAAACCCGGTAGATATTCATGTCGGTTCCCGGGTGCGGTTGCGGCGTACTCTTTTGGGAATGAGCCAGGAAAAGCTGGGCGAGGCTATTGGCCTGACGTTCCAGCAGGTGCAAAAATACGAACGTGGTGCCAACCGCGTGGGTGCATCGCGCCTTTATGACCTGTCCCGTGTGCTTGAAGTACCGGTTTCATTCTTTTTTGACGATATGCCCGACGAAATTTCGGCAAAAACGGTGCATGAACGCCGTGAAATGTCGGAAAGCCCGGACCCGTTTGATAACGATCCGATGAACCGTCGGGAAACGCTGGAACTGGTCCGTGCCTATTATCGTATTGTTGATCCGGTTCAGCGCAAACGCGTTTTTGAATTGGTCAAGGCAATGGGCGTGCTGCATTCGACAGACGAAGGCGACAGCAAGTAAACATCCCTGACGGGCATGAATGTCTGGCGATGTTAAAGCACTGCGAACTGAACGCATCCGGTTTTCCTGCCGGATGCGTTTTTGTATCAGAGATGGCCCTTTGCCTGTTTTACAGGGGCGTTATGATAAAAATTGCCGTTATTTTTATCTGACAGGCTTAAAATGCTTGGGTCATGTTTCCATTTGGGATATGACAACCCGATGACGTGGACGGATTTGGACCGCTTGCCACCACGGAAAAAAAGGCTAAGTGGGCGCTGAACGATACGATCGTATCGCGGCCCTCCGGTCCAGTTTTTGGAAACTCCCTTTTCACCGGAGAAGGTTTATATGTCTCATAAAGAATATCTGTTCACGAGCGAATCCGTGTCTGAAGGCCATCCGGACAAGGTTTGCGATCGTATTTCCGACTCGATCGTTGATGCTTTTCTGGCCGCTGATCCGGATGCCCGTGTGGCTGTTGAAACCCTGGCCACGACCAACCGTGTTGTTCTGGCGGGTGAAGTGCGTGGCCCGGCAAGCGTTGCCAATGATGAAACCATGATCGAGGCCGCACGCGAAGCCATTCGTGCCATCGGCTATGATCAGGAAGGTTTTAGCTGGAAGACGGCTGACATTTCCTGCCATGTGCATGAACAGTCTGTCGATATTGCCCAGGGCGTCGACTCCAAGGACAACAAGGATCTTGGTGCGGGCGACCAGGGCATCATGTTTGGCTATGCCTGTGATGAAACCGACGAATTAATGCCGGCCCCGATTCAGTTTTCGCATCGGATTCTGCGTCAGATGGCTGAAGACCGCCATTCCGGAAAATCCGGCATTTTTGGCCCGGATGCCAAAAGCCAGGTGACGTTGCGCTATATTGACGGCAAACCGGTCGGTGCAACTTCGGTTGTGGTGTCTACCCAGCATAATGACGGTGTCAGCCAGGAAGAAGTCCGCGCAGCTGTTTTGCCTTATATCGAAGCCGCCTTGCCGGAAGGCTGGTTGCCGTCCCAGGACGAGATTTACATCAACCCGACAGGCCGTTTTGTGATTGGCGGGCCGGATGGTGATGCGGGTCTGACGGGCCGTAAAATCATTGTGGATACCTATGGCGGGGCGGCACCGCATGGTGGCGGCGCATTCTCGGGTAAAGACCCGACGAAGGTTGACCGCTCGGCAGCTTACGCGGCGCGTTACCTCGCGAAAAACGTGGTTGCAGCAGGTCTGGCAGGCAAATGCACCATTCAGGTGGCTTACGCCATTGGTGTTTCCAAGCCGTTGGCCCTGTATGTCAACACGCACCAAACCGGTAATGTGGATGAAATCAAGCTGGGCAAGGTTCTGCGCGAATTGATGGATCTGAGCCCGCGCGGCATTCGCGAGCATCTTAATCTGTGTGCGCCAATTTATACGCCCACCTCGGCTTATGGTCACTTTGGCCGTCAACCGCGTGATGGCGGTTTCTTCTCCTGGGAGAAAACCGACCTGGTTGACGACCTTAAATCGGCTTTTGGTGCCTGATTAAGCCAGTGATGATGGATAGGTGATTTGCCAAAATCGCCAGACATGTTATGAGGCGGGCGGTTTTTAAAACCGCCCGTTTCGCTTTTTAAACTGCCAGAAAAACCATGCGTAGCAACAGACCCATTCCGACCCCAGACCGCCCCAATTTTTATGGCCGCCGTGGCAGCCGTGCGCCCAAGGCGTCGCGCAAAGTTCTGATGGATGAACTGTTGCCAAAACTGACCATTGATTATCCCGAACAGGCCGGCATTGACCCGCGCAGCTATTTTGCGCCCGATCGCCGGGAATTGTGGCTGGAAATCGGGTTCGGCGGTGGCGAGCATTTGGCAGGCCAGGCTGAAGCCAACCCGGATGTCGGTATTATCGGCTGTGAACCCTATATGGACGGGGTCAGCAGCATGATCCGCCATATTAGCGAGCGGAATTTGGAAAATGTGCGCATCGTGCCCGATGATTCCCGTCCGCTGCTGTACAAACTGCAAGACGCCTGTTTTGACCGGGTGTTTTTGCTGTTTCCCGACCCGTGGCCGAAAAAGCGCCATGCGGAACGGCGTTTTGTCGGGCCGAAAAACCTGGCCTTGCTGGCGCGCTTGATCAAGGATGGTGGTGAGTTTCGGGTGGCGAGCGATGACATGCAGTATATTTCATGGACACTCCAGCATTTGCATAATCACCCGGATTTTGAATGGCTTGCCGAAAGTCCCGATGACTGGCGCAATCCGCCGGAAGACTGGGTAAAAACCCGCTATGAGCAAAAGGCGTTGCGCCAGGGTAAAAAGTGCAATTATTTGCGGTTCCGTCGGAAAACCCGTACCTGATTACGGTATACAATAAGCTGAATTTTGAGGCCCTTCGTATGATCGAAGGGCCTTTTTTATGAACTCAAAAAGCAGCATTCTTCGATACCTTGATGCAGAATTTTATTGAGAATGATTTTCATATGCGATATCTGTCGTGTAACACTAACATGACATTGCCCGTCTCGCTGCCACAAAGTGGCAGGTAAGGGACGGCTGCGTTTCAGAAGGTCAGGTTCGTGACTCAGTGGGATATCAATCACCTTTTTCGCACGTATCACGCGCGATTGCGGCATTTTGTTCAGAAGCGGAAACTGGCCTGGTACACCGCCGATGACATTGTGCAGGACACATTTTTGCGGGTGGTGGCAACGCCGTCTCTGCCCGACGTGAAATATGCGCAATCCTATTTGTATCGGACGGCGCAAAATCTGGTTGTTGACCATTTTCGCCGCGAACGGATTTTGAAATTCGTTCCGGATGCGGAAAAAAGCCTCGAATATGTTGCCAGTGATAGCCCTTTGCCGGACCAGATCGTTTGGTCACGGCAGGAATTACGCCAATTGCAGGCGGCAATTAACAAATTGCCGGCCCCCACCCGCGAGGTTTTTGTTCTGGCCCGCCTTGAAGGCAAAACCTATGCCGAGATTGGCGAAAAGCTGGGCATTCCGCCGCAAACGGCTTTCAGTCGGATGGTGCGTGCGCTGACGCTGCTGCGTGATCAAACCAAAATTGACGAAAAAAACTGAAATTCGCCTCGGATATTGTCATGGCTGCTTCGTCATAAGAAAAACCCCTGCTTTTTTTGCGGGTTTGTTGTGCAGTTTGGGGCAGACACATCATGGAACGAAGCAACGCAATCTTTGAAAATGCACCGGCCAATGATGTGTCCGAGCAGGCGATCTACTGGTTTGCCCTGTTGCTGGATGGCGCAGAAACCGATCAGGATCGCGCGGCATTTTCCCGCTGGCTTGCTGCCGATGAAGCGCACCGTCAGGCTTTTCTTGAAATCGAACATCTTTGGGCGGGAACCTCCAGCCTTGATATGTCCAAGCACGGCGGGGCAATTGGCAGGCGGGCCTTTTTGGGGGCGGGGCTGGCGGTTGGTCTGGTTGGGGCCGCGGGCTGGTATGGCAAGCTGATCCCGCATCATCCTTTTGCCGATTTTTCGGCCTCAAAGGGGGAAAGGCGCACAATAACCGTCATGCCCGGTATTCAGGCCGAATTAGCCAGTCAAACATCATTGTCGCTGGTGCAAAACGAATTTGGGCATACCGGCCTTACCCTTCATGAAGGCGAGGTTTTTGTCGCGCATGATGGCCGTCAGCCTGGCTTTTTTGTTCAGGCGGACGGTCTTGTTACCCGGCCTCGCGAAGCCGCCCGTTTTGATATTTCCCATTATGATACGAGTGGGGATGTGATCGCCGCACAGGGGACGCTGGATGTGACCCTGAATTCCCGTCATCACAGTATTTTGCCGGGCCATGGCATGTCTTTTGCGCCGGGTGATATGGGCGCGCCGCGTCCGGTTGATTTGACTGTTCGGTTGGCCTGGCGGCAGGGAAAACTGGTTTTTGTCGGGGACCGGCTGGCGGATGTGGCAACTGTTTTGCAACGCTGGCAATCGGGTAAAATCATCGTGCTGGGTGAACAGCTTAAAAAGCGCCCTGTGACGCTGGTGGTGAACCTTAACCGCACAGCCGATATTTTGCCGTTGATGGGCAAGGCTTTGAATGTCGAAGTTACCCAGATTAGCCGCTATCTGACCATTTTACGTGCAGCGTGAGGGGGCGGGGTCTGTTGTTTGGATACGCGCGGGGTAACAGCAGGTCTTTTTTAGCAGCATCCTCCCTTCGTTAATTTCTCTCTATCGCTCTCTGTCCGGGTTCTGTCTGGGTTCTATCCCCGTTCGCGCCTTTGCTACCGTCATTGTCCCAGTCACAATCCCTGGTTCGTTTCGTATTTTTCTCGTGGTCTTTGTCCCCTGCCTCTGCGTTCGCCCTCTCTCACCCCTTCCTTGTTTTGATAATAAAAATTATTTGCAAAAAATGTCTCCCCCTTTCGGATATCTGTCGTTCCGGCTCGTCATACTGGATAGATCAAGATAATGCGAAGCATTTGCATATTTAGGAGACGCATAAATGGACTATCCGCGGGGGATTTGCCGGAAGTTGGTGTCAGGGGACATGACATTGGGACGAAGACGCAGCGATTTGGCGCAAAAACTTGCTGCGACCGCCCTTTCGGGATGTTTGCTGGCATTTATTCCGCAGGGGGCATTGGCGGGGGCCGATGTGGGGGCCGATGCGGTGGCTGGTGTCAGTCATGGTCCTTCGGGGGGTGAACTGGCACAAAGTAGCCGTTTTGATCAATCCTTCCGGTTTGACATTCCGGCACAGAAGCTCGCTTTGGGACTGGTGGAATATTCAAAAATTACCGGCATTGATGTGGTGGTTGATGGCAGCCTGTCGACCAATCGTCTGACGGCTGCTTTTGCGGGTGATATGACAGCCCGCCAGGCACTGGATCGCTTGTTAAGTGGCAGCGGCCTGACATGGCAGGCACTGGATTCAAATACGGTGTCGATTGTGGCGGTTCATGTTGATTCATCAATATCGTCGGTCGTGACGGCACCGGTAACGATTACGGCATATGCTGCGGGCAGCGCAGGAACTAATGTTGATCCTGAGGCTGTCTATGAAACACCGGGTGGTCTTTCTGTTGTGACGCGCGAAGACATGCAGAAAGTTCCCGGGCGTGAGGCACGGGATATTTTTGGCCAGGTTGCCGGTGTTGATGTTTCCAACGATGCCCGTGACCCGGGGCTGACGGTGAATGTCCGCGGACAGCAGGAAATGGGGCGGGTTAATGTCAATATAGATGGTGCCCGGCAGAATTATAACCAGACAACGCATGGGACAACGTCGCGTGTTTATGTTGATCCTGCGCTTCTGGCAAATGTGACGATTGATAAAACCAACATGAATCAGAGTGGCGGCGCCGGGACATCGGCCGGGATCGTGACCCTGCGTACCTTGAATACAGATGATATTCTCGATCCGGGCGAGGATTGGGGTGGAAAAGTCAATCTGAGCCACGGAACAAACAATTATAACTTTGCCGGCGATGCCTCTGTTGCAGCGCGTGTTTCGCCCAAGCTGGATATCGCGGCAGCGATGAGCCGAAAAACGATTGGCAATTACAGGGCTGGTTCACGAAACCCCGAATTGTTCACGCTGAGTTCCGGCAAAGAATACACCACCGAAAATTCGCGCCCGGAATATACGTTTTCGCGCCAGACGTCGGGTTTGTTAAAAGCCAATATTCAGCTTACGGACGATCAGGAACTGCATTTGGGGTATGTCGGCAGCACGGTAGACTATGCCAAGACCAGTGATGTCACCAACCTTTATACAGATTTCAATGAAACCCAGACCCATACATTAACTGCAAAGCATAATTGGAACCCTGCTTCGGAACTTATTGACCTGGATACCAATCTGTACTGGACGAGAACAAAAAACCATCAAAACCGGCCGGCGCGCTATAATAGTTCGGGGCGTGTTACGACGGATTCATTCAGTACGGATTACACCCTTGATACAGCCGGGGCAGATATTGCCAATAGCAGTGACTGGTATCTTGGAAATTTGGCGGGCGGGAGCAGTTCTATTCAGTTCGATTATGGAACCGAATTTTTCCAGGATAAGGCCAAAACGGATTCTTCAACCGGCGGTGAAGGCGGGTCAGGCGAGGATTACCAGTTGGAAGGATCTACCCCTGGCGGCAAGCGGGACGTTTATGGCGGCTTTCTGAAAACGACCTACGACTGGGACGAGATGTTTCAGGTCTATGGCGGCTTGCGCTATGACCGCTATCAGCTTGATGGCAATGCGTACTGGTGTGATACCGCCCATCCCTGCACCAGCGGCGGTGTGCCCTATGATGTTGATCTTGCGGATCAGAAGGTTTCACCGTCTTTTGGGGCCAGTGTGACACCATTTGAAGGTATTCAGTTTTTTGCCAATTATCGCAAAAACATGCGGGCCCCCACGATTGCAGAGGCAATGATCAAGGGCGAGCATATTGGCAATGTTGGCATTCCGTTTTACGCCAACGGCAATTTGCAGTCTGAAGAATCAGAAACAAAGGAAATTGGCGTCAATTTCAAATTTGACGATGTGCTGCAAAAGCATGACCGTTTCCGGGCCAAATTCACCTATTACCGCACCAAAATTGATAACTATGTGACGTTGGGATATGTGCCGCAACCAACAACGGATGTGAGTTGTATGCCGAGTCCATGTACTCCTTCTTATATCGGTCGTACTATTAAGACTAATCAAGCAGCTGCAATGGTTAATTTGACGGATCCAGTCTACATTAACGGTTCTGAGTTCGAGTTAAACTATGATGCCGAAATATATTACCTTAGTGGTACTATGACTTTGAATGATGTTGACTTGAAAGGTGACTATAATCCTTTCGTTTTGAATACAGCATATGACGAATATGCGAATTACCAACTTGAGGAAATTAAGCCGGCCAATCTTTTTAATCTGACGGGCCCATTTTATGGAAATGGTGGAACGCTCTACGGTATTTATGCGCCTCCGAAACGTAAAATAACCCTTGATGGTGGATTGCGGTTTTTTGACCAGGATCTGGTGTTGGGGATGCGGGCGACTTTTGTCGAACCGCAGGATAACTTTGGTTCCTCCAATCTTTCCACAGTCGTTGGCAAGTATTTCAGGTATCGCGTTTTTGATTTCTATAGCTCTTACAAGATTAATGACCATGTTGCCGTGCGTCTGGCGGTGAACAACCTTCTCGATGAGGCATATGTTCAGGGGTCGGGGGGTACCTATGCTGCTTCACCCGGACGCACGGGAATTTTGACATTAAGCGGTAATTTTTAGCTTTTAAGCAGTCTGGTGTTCACGAAAGCCGGTCAGGGATACCCCTGACCGGGATGCTGCGCTGTATCTATTTAAGTTATTGATTTAATTGTATATTTTTAAAAAATACTGTTGACGATAAATAATAATGAGAGTCATTATCATATTTATCGACCCGTTGGTTGGGGCGATGAATATCAACAGGAGTATTTTGAAATGACGATTAATATCGACCTGAATGCAGACGCATCCGGCAATGGTGTTGACCTTCACGGCGTGATTGAAGATTTCAACGCTAACTTTTCGCTGGGCAGCGGCAATCACGGTACGTTTTATACGGGTCTGCTAGACACAACACTGTCGTATTCTGGCACTCAGTACTATGCAGAAGATAAGGATAGCAGCAGCAGCTATACCGGTGGCGTTTTGGCAACGGCGGGTGATGATTCTTTTGCCTATGACATTTCCTCCCATACCATTACCGGCGATCTCGACGGTTTTTCGTTTGGCGAAACCCTGGGGTATAATGCTGATTATTCCGGCTATGAATTTACCGACTCTTCAGTCGATATTTCCAATCTTGGCCTGTCGGGTAGCGACACCAATGATGTGCTGGTCGATATTTATACTGGCAGCACCGATGCCCTCGAATCTGCTTTCGCATCCCAGGGCGTTGCCATTAACGGCAGTTCCGGGGCCGATGTGATCGAAGGCTGGTCGGGTGATGACGTTTTGACCGGCAATGGCGGTGCAGACGTTTTTGAATTTGATGCCAGTGCCAGCTTTGGTGATGACACGATCACCGACTTTGAAGATGGCAGCGACATGATTGGTCTGGATTATAACGATGTGACCATTTCCGGTGATGCAAGCCATACCGTCATTACCCATGCCAATGGCACTGTGACCCTGGCGGGCGTTGATTTTGCAACCATTGACCAGAATGATTTTGTCTAAGGCAAAATAAAACCCGTTCCGGGACGGCTCATCACGGAACGGGCGTATGGTCTGCTCGGGTGTCGCACACGGCAAAATGGGCGACACCCACCCTTACCTTACCGGTAAATCACGGGATAACCAATAGTCATGCTTTGGCGTGCCAGCACCGCTGCCTATTCCCCCTCCTCTTTTTCCGCTGCCAGATCAGTTGGGGCAGCCGGTTCATCCGGTTTGTCCGGTTCTTCTTTGGCGCGGGTCATGGCCTCGTTGCGTCGCGCCTTTTATTGTGTTGCCGCGCTTAGTGGCGTTTCCAATATCCTGATGCTGACCGGTCCGCTTTTCATGCTTCAAGTCTATGACCGGGTGCTGGCCAGCCAAAGCATGCCAACCCTTTTGGCGCTGACGATACTGGTTTTGGTGCTGTATCTGTTTTTGGGCACGGCCGATGCCTTGCGTGCCCGGATGCTGGTGCGGATCGGCTGGCGCGTGGATGAGGAGATTGGGCCCGATGTTTTGCGACATGCCCTGAGCAATCCGCTTGATCATCCGGGATCAGAGGCAAGGCCGGTGCATGATCTGGACCAGATCCGCCAGTTTGTGGGCAGTGCCGGGCCGGTGGCGATTTGTGATTTGCCCTGGATGCCGCTTTTTATGGGGATCGTGTTTTTATTGCATCCCTGGCTGGGCGTACTGGCCCTGGCCGGTGGGGCGGTGTTGATCGGCCTGACCCTGATCAGCGAAATCCTTTCCCGCCGCCATGTCAAGCGGCTGAACCATCAATCCGCCCGGCGCAGCCTGTTACTGGAAGCCGGGCGCCGCAATGCCGAGGTGTTGCGCGCAATGGGAATGGTCCCGGCGTTTCTGGGCCGCTGGGCGATGGTCAATGACCGCTATTTGCAAACCAACACCGCCGCTGGCGACGTCACCTCGACCTTTACCGCCTATATAAAAGTCATTCGCCTTGCCATGCAGTCCGGTGTGTTGGCACTGGGGGCTTATTTGGCAATTTTGCAGCAGGTTTCGCCCGGTGCGATGGTGGCCGCCTCGATCCTGACGGCGCGCGCCCTTTCACCAGTGGAGCAGGCGATTGGCAATTGGCGCGGATTTGTCGCGGCACGGCAGGCCTATGCCAGGCTTGGCAAAATATTGCCGGGGGCAACGGCACCGCTTCTGGTCACGGGTGAGAGCCAGAACCAGAATCAAGATCAGGATCAACCACGCCTGTCCCTGCCCGCCCCATGCGAAAATTTGACGGTGCAAACCCTTGCCGTTCATGCCCCATTGGTGCGGTCATCGGGGTCATCGGGCAAAGCCGGTTCAAGGGCAGGCAGCGGGACGGGCACCGGGCGCGCCCTGTTAAAGGTTTCCCGGATTGAGCTGAAGGCCGGGGACGGCCTGGGCGTGATTGGCCCCAGCGGGTCGGGGAAATCCACATTGGCGCGTGCCCTTGTTGGTATTGGTCACTGTTTGCAGGGGACCATTCGTCTTGATGGGGCGGAACTGTCGCACTGGTCGCGGGATGATCTGGGCCGGTATGTGGGCTATCTGCCGCAGGATGTGGAACTGTTTGAGGATACGATTGCCCGCAATATTGCCCGCCTCGCCGCCCGGCCCGATGCGCAAAAGGTGATTGCCGCAGCCAAAATGGCCGGGGTGCATGACCTGATCCAGTCCTTTCCCAACGGGTACGATACGCAAATCGGCCCGGGCGGCGTTGTGCTGTCCGGCGGGCAGCGCCAGCGCATCGGCCTCGCCCGGGCTTTGTTTGATGATCCGTTTCTGGTGGTGCTGGACGAACCCAATGCCAGCCTGGATGCGGATGGCGAGCAGGCCCTGATCAAGGCGGTGGTGGCCCTGCGTGAACGCGGCGCAATTGTGGTGATGATTGCCCATCGCCCGCATATTCTGGCCTGTGTCAATTACGCCACCGTGATCCAGAACGGCCAGCAGGTCGCCTTTGGCAGCCGGGATGACATTTTGCGCAAAACCCTGCGCCAGGTCGGAGAAAGCGCATGATTCATCCGTTTAAACGCATAATCCCTTCCGCCGGGCCTGTTGCGGGGACGCAGGCAGTTGCTGGTACGCCCGGTCTGGCGCCGCAATACAGGGATAAACCAAGCTTGGCCTTATATTCCCTGCGGCGGCATATGGTGTTTGGTGCCGGGTCGGTTTTGGCGTTATTTGCCTTGTTTGTCACATGGTTGGTGCTGGCGGATCTGTCCGGCGCGGTAGTGGCAAACGGCAAAATTGTGGTGGAAAGCAATGCCAAGGTTGTTCAGCACCAGGATGGTGGCATTGTCGGACAGATATATGTCCGCAATGGGGATCATGTGCGGGCCGGGGATATGCTGGTGCGGCTGGATGATACACGGGCCAGGGCCAGCCTTGGCATTGTGGAAAGCCAGATTGACGCCTTGAGCGCACGCCATATGCGCCTATTGGCCGAACGCGATGAACAGGATGTGCCAGTGGTACCCGATGTTTTGGCAGCACGGCGCGATCAACCCGGTATTGCAGACCTGATCCATGCACAAATGCGCCTGTTTGAGGCCCGTAAAAACAGCCTGGGCGGCGAAAAACAGCAATTACAGCAAAAGCGCCAGCAACTGGAAGAACGGATTGATGGCCTTAACGCGCAGAAAACGGCCAATGTTGAGCAAAGCCGACATATTCGTGACGAGCTTTCCGGGCTGGAAATGCTGTTTGCCAAACAATTGGTGCCAATTAATCGTGTGGCGGCCTTGCGTCGTGAAAAGGCTCGTCTTGATGGGCAGCACGGAGAACTGGCATCCGAGATTGCCGCGATCCAGACGCAGATCGCCGAAACCGAAATGGCGATTTTGCAGTTGGAACGCGACCGGCGTACCGAGGTTTTGACCGATCTTTCCGATGTGGAACGCCAGTTGGCCGAACTTCGGCAACGGCAAATTGCTTTGGTGGATCAATTGCAGCGTACCGATATCCGCGCCCCTTATGATGGCACGATTTATCAAATGCAGGTGCATAGCGAAGGTGGAGTGATTGCTGCGGGTGAAAAGATCATGGGCATTGTGCCTGATCAGGATGCGCTGGTGGTCGAGGCCCGCACCCGCCCGCAGGATGTGGATCAGATCCATCCAGGGCAAAAGGCGATGTTGCGCTTTACCGCCTTTAACCGTCGCACGACACCAGAACTGGCCGGTCAGGTGGATTTTGTGGCAGCCGATCTATCGCGTGACGAAGTGACAGGCGAAAGTTTTTATCCGGTCCGGATGCACATCACACCGGGTGAGCTGGCGCGGCTCGGCGATCATCCGCTTATGCCCGGTATGCCGGTGGAAACCTTTATTGCCACCGGTGAACGCTCTGCGCTGAGTTATTTTCTAAAACCGCTGGCCGACCAGTTTGCCCGGGCCTTTCGCGAGGAATAACGTCATGTTGATTTATTTTGCGCGAAGTTCAGATATGGGCGGGGCTGGTTCGTTTCATATTCAAAGGGGCATGTGCAAAAACGCCGCCCCGACATTTTCAGGACGAGATGAAGGGTGCCAGCCACAATGAATGCAAATCAGTCTGCACAAGGGGCAAGCGCGCAAGCCATGACCCGGATCGAACGGGTGAAAGCCGCAACCCGCGATGATCATCAGCAAATTGACGATATGGTCATGGCGATGAAGCCGTTTGACAGCCGGGTTAATTATGCCCGCTTTTTAAAAATGCAATATTGCTTCCATCGGGTGATGAAGCCGCTTTACGAGGCATCGGATCTGAATGATCTGATCCCCGGCCTGGCATCGCGCAGCCGGTTTGATGATGTTTGCGCCGACCTGGCCGATTTGAAAACGGCCCTGCCCGGCGATGACATGATGCCGGAATCCGCACGGGGATCATCGGACATGGCAGCCCCGCAAAAAGGGGTTGGCCGGCTGGGCTGGCTTTATGTTTGTGAAGGGTCCAGTCTTGGCGCGGCCTTTTTGTTAAAGGCGGCGGGCAATATTGGCCTGGACGAGGCATTTGGCGCACGCCATTTGCGTGGTCATGCCGATGGCCGTGGCAAGCATTGGCGCGAATTTGTTGCGCAATTAAATGGGCTTGAGCTGGACGAAGCCGGGGAAGCGGAAGTCATGCAGGGTGCCCATGATGCGTTCACATTTTTCCACAGCCTGCTGCTTGAGGATCAACGATTGGCCGCTTAGGGCCTAAGGGGAGCCCAGGGCAGGCTATCCCTTGGTTGAATGCCGTTCGCGGTCAGGATCGTGACTTGATTTCTGTGGAAAATGGCGTTATACAGCGCGCAAGCTTTTTGTAAAACGTAACAAAGAGTGGGCCCCGGCCCGCTCTTTTGTGCATTTTGGGGTATGGCATTCTATATGGCTGAACTGATCGGACAGCAGTTGAAAGACCCGCTCTTGTCGCGGATCGCGGATATTATTGCACCGTCGATAGAGGCACTGGGGTTTGAACTGGTACGTGTGTCCATGATGGGCAAGGACAGCCAGATCCTGCAGATTATGGCCGACCGCCCCGCAGGCCAGGGATCGATCAATGTCGAAGATTGCGCTGAAATCAGCCGCACGGTTTCGGCGTTGCTGGATGTCGATGACCCTATTTCCGGTGCCTATCACCTTGAAGTCAGCTCGCCGGGGATTGACCGGCCACTGACCCGGCGCAAGGATTTTGATGTTTGGCGCGGTTTTGACGCCAAGGTCGAACTGGTGGTGGCTGTTGCCGGTCGCCGCCGTTTCAGCGGAAAGCTGGATGGACTCGAAGACGATGCGGTCGCCATGATAGTGGACGGCGAACGCGAATTGTTGCCGTTGGCCGATATCGCAAAGGCGAAACTCGTGCTGACAGATGAATTGATCGCGCATGTCACCGGCCCGCGCCGGTCTGACGACAACGCAGAATAGAGGTTGGATATGGAAGCAACTTCGGGAATGCCGCGGCCGGAGCTTTTGCAGGTCGCTGATGCTGTCGCCCGCGAAAAAGGCATTGATCGTGACGAGGTTCTTGGTGCAATGGAGCAGGCCATTCAAAAGGCTGGCCGCTCGCGTTATGGCCATGAACATGACATTCGTGCCCATATCGACCGTAAAACCGGCGAAATTCGCCTGGCACGTTTTATCGAAGTCACCGATGACATTGAAAATGACTTTACCCAGATGTCGCTGGAACAGGCGCGTATTCGCGACGAAAACATT
This sequence comes from Thalassospira sp. TSL5-1, assembly GCF_001907695.1. Taxonomy (NCBI): domain Bacteria; kingdom Pseudomonadati; phylum Pseudomonadota; class Alphaproteobacteria; order Rhodospirillales; family Thalassospiraceae; genus Thalassospira; species Thalassospira sp. TSL5-1. The sequence continues at coordinate 102,950 of NZ_KV880638.1, read as the reverse complement.
CAGTTGGGTGAATATCTGATCGATCCGCTGCCGCCGATTGACTTTGGCCGTATTGCTGCGCAGACCGCCAAACAGGTGATCGTGCAGAAGGTGCGTGATGCGGAACGTGAACGTCAGTACAACGAATATCAGGACCGTGTTGGTGAAGTTATCAACGGTGCTGTCAAGCGTGTTGAATTTGGCAATGTTCTGGTTGATCTGGGCCGTGCCGAAGCGATTTTGCGCCGTGAAGAACTGATCCCGCGTGAGACCATGCGCCAGGGGGACCGGGTACGTGCCCTGATCCTGGATGTGCGGCGTGAACAGCGTGGCCCGCAGATTTTCCTGTCGCGGACTCATCCGACCTTCATGGCAAAACTGTTTGCCCAGGAAGTGCCGGAAATTTACGACAATATTATCGAAATCAAATCGGTTGCCCGTGACCCCGGTTCGCGCGCCAAGATTTCGGTTCAGTCCTCCGACAGCTCGATTGACCCGGTCGGGGCCTGCGTGGGTATGCGCGGTTCGCGCGTCCAGGCGGTTGTCGGCGAATTGCAGGGCGAAAAAATCGACATCATTCAGTGGTCGGAAGACCCGGCAACCTTTGTGGTGAATGCGTTGGCCCCGGCCGAAGTCACCAAGGTTGTGATCGATGAAGAAGCCAACCGCATCGAAGTGGTTGTGCCTGACGATCAGTTGAGCCTCGCCATTGGCCGTCGTGGTCAGAATGTGCGTCTGGCATCGCAGCTGACCGGCTGGGATATCGACATCCTGACCGAGGAAGACGAAAGCGAACGTCGCCAGGAAGAAGCCCGCAAGCGGGCCGAAATGTTCATCAAGGCCCTTGACGTTGATGAGGTCATCGCCCATCTCCTCGTGGCTGAAGGCTTTACCTCGATCGAGGAAGTTGGTTACGTGCCCCTGGCCGAACTGGCAGAAATCGAAGGTTTCGAGGAAGAACTCGCCGAAGAACTGCGCGGTCGTGCACGTAGCTATCTTGCCGAGGAAGCCGAACGCCTTCAGGCCCGCCGTGACGAACTTGGCGTTCAGGATGATCTGGTTGAATTCCCGGGCATCTCGCTTGCCGTTGCTGTTCAACTGGGTGAAAATGGCGTCAAGAATCTTGAAGATTTCGCCGATCTTGCCAGTGATGAGCTGATCGAATTTGCCGGTTCTGCCGAAACCATTACTCTTGATCAGGCCAATGATCTGATCATGGAAGCCCGCCGTCGTCTGGGTTGGTTTGATGACCTGGAAGAAGAAACCGGCGAGGCCGGGGCGGAAGGCGAAGACGCCTGATCGCTGATCGGAGGGGACCATGTCGCACCGTAAAGGCGGCAAGGAACGCGAGCTTCCGGAGCGCCGGTGCATTGTCACCGGCGAGGTCCGGTTAAAAGAAGACCTCATCAGATTCGTGATCGGCCCGGATAACAGTGTCGTTTCCGATCTGGATGAACGGTTGCCCGGACGGGGATTATGGTTGTGCCCGTCGCGGGATGTGGTAAATACCGCCTGTGCAAAAAATGCCTTTGCCCGGGCGGCGCGACAAAAAGTCGTGATTGATCCGGCGCTGGCAGACAGGATTGAAGCAATGCTGTCACAGAAATGCGTCGATCTGCTGTCTCTGGCGCGTCGTGCCGGACAGGCTGTCGCCGGGTTTGAGAAGGTTCGCGCCCAAATAGATGACGGCGCGGAACTGATATTGGCGGCACGTGACGGTGCTGCGGACGGAAAAGCGCGTATCGCGGCGAAAGCTGCCGATATACCGGTTTTTTCCGTTCTGGATGCTGCCGAGATTGCAGCGGCTTTTGGCCGCGATCACGCAGTACATGCGGCTGTTGCACCAGGTGGTCTGGCGCAACGCCTAAGCCGGGCACTACAGCGGCTTGAAGGATTTCGCGCAGCCTGAAGGCAGGCCGCGCCGTACGGAAGAACAGGATTGGCCGCCAGGCGACCGATCCCGCAGGAAATGAGGAAGTTGGACGGATTATGAGTGATCGCGATCAGGAGAAGAAGCCGCTAAGCCTCAATCGATCGAAGCTTGAATTACGCAAGACGGTCGAGGCTGGGCAGGTGCGCCAAAGCTTCTCGCACGGACGGTCCAAATCTGTGGCCGTGGAAGTGCGCAAGAAGCGTACTTTTGAACAGAACGAATCCGGCCGCTTCCGCGAAGTGAACAAGGATGATGTTGCCAAGGCTGAAAATGCAGCCCCGGCAAGCGCGCCTTCGGCACCGGAAAGCAAACCGGCTCCGGCACCGGCCCCCAAGAAGCCTGCGCCCGCAGCTTCCAGGCCGGCATCACCGCAGCGCCACAAGCCGAAACCGGCCCCGCAGCGCCCGCGCAATGATGACCAGGGCAACCTGACCCAGAACGAGCGTGCGACCCGCATGGCCGCGCTGATGGCTGCCGAAGAACGCCGCAAGCAGGAAGAAGCTGCCGCCGAACAGGCGCGCAAGGAAGCTGCCCGCAAGGCCGAAGAGGAAGCCGCCCGCAAGAAAGCCGAAGCCGAAGAAGCTGCCCGTCAGGCAGAAGAAAAGGCAAAGGCTGAGGCCCAGACGAAAACCGAGGCTGCTGCTGAACCGGCCAAGGCACCTGCTGCTAAAAAAGCAGCGGATGAAGCTGGTGAAAATGTACGTGATGCTTCGGCACCGCGCACGAAAACCCAGCCGCGTCCGAAACCCGAAGCCCGTAAAAAGGTTGAGGAAGAAGTCATTCCGGGTGCACCGGCTGAACCGCTGGTTCCGGAAGAACGCCGTCGTGCAGCCCCGTCTGCTTCCAAGCCCAAAAGCCGCAAGGAACTGGACGAGGAAGAAGTGCGTTCGGCAGCAGCGCGCAAACGTGCGGAAGAAGCTGAAGCAGCTGGTCGTGGTTCGCGCGGCAAGACCGAAGATGCCAGCCGTCGCCGTGGCAAATTGTCGATCAATACTGCCATGACGGGGGATGAAGGCGGTCGTCGTCGGTCGATGGCCTCGATCAAGCGTCAGCAGGCCAAAGCCAAAGCCCGTAACCAGGGCCAGCAGAAGCCGAAAGAAAAAATTATTCGCGAAGTTGTCGTTCCCGATACCATTACGGTTCAGGAACTCGCCAACCGTATGGCCGAACGTGCTGCCGATGTGATCAAGTGCCTGATGGGTCTTGGCGTTATGGCCACCATCAACCAGAGCCTTGACCCGGATACTGCACAGCTTGTTGTCGAGGAATTCGGCCATAACATGAAGCGTGTTTCCGATGCTGACGTTGAAGAAGCGCTGGTCGTTGCCGACGATACCGAAGAACAGCTGATTTCGCGTCCGCCGGTCGTGACCGTGATGGGCCACGTTGACCACGGTAAAACCTCGTTGCTTGATGCGCTGCGTAAAACCGACGTGGTCAGCGGCGAAGCCGGTGGCATTACCCAGCATATCGGTGCCTATCAGGTGACGATGGCAAACGGGTCAAAAATTACCTTTATCGATACCCCGGGCCACGCCGCCTTTACCGAAATGCGCTCACGCGGTGCCAAGGTAACGGATATCGTGGTTCTGGTGGTGGCTGCTGACGACTCGGTCATGCCGCAAACCATCGAAGCCATCAACCATGCCAAAGCCGCCAATGTCCCGATAATCGTTGCGATTAACAAAATGGACAAGCCCGGCGCGGATGCCAACAGGGTTAAAACCGCTCTTTTGCAACACGAAGTTGTTGTTGAGGAAATGGGTGGTGATGTTCAGACGATTGAAGTATCGGCCAAAGCCGGTACCGGCCTGACCGACCTTGAAGAAGCCATTTTGCTGCAGGCCGAAGTTCTGGACCTGAAAGCCAACCCCAACCGTGTTGCTGACGGCGTTGTCGTTGAAGCCCGTATGGAAAAGGGCCGTGGCCCAGTTGCAACGGTTCTGGTACAGCGCGGTACGCTTAAAACCGGCGATATCTTTGTTACCGGTGCTGAATGGGGCCGTGTTCGTGCCCTGATCGACGATCACGGGTCACGTGTCCAGGAAGCCATTCCGGGGATGCCGGTCGAGGTTAACGGCCTTAACGGTGTGCCGTCTGCCGGTGATGACTTTGTTGTTGTCGAAAGCGAAGCCAAGGCCCGTGAAGTTTCCGACTTCCGCCAGCGTCGCATTCGTGAACAGCAGGCAGCCGCGATGAAGAAATCGGCGCTTGAAAACATGTTCACCAGCAATGGCGATCTCAAGGAACTGCCGATTGTCATCAAGGGTGACGTGCAGGGTTCGGTCGAGGCCCTTATCGGGACCTTGCAGAAACTGGGGAACGAGGAAGTCAGTGTTCGCGTGCTTCATAGCGGTGTTGGCGGGATTAACGAATCCGACGTGACCCTGGCCCGTGCCTCGAATGCCCTGATCATTGGCTTTAACGTGCGTGCCAACCAGCAGGCCCGTGACCAGGCCCGTCGTGACAATGTCGATATTCGTTATTACTCGATCATTTACGATGTCGCCGACGACACCAAGGCCATGTTGAGCGGTATGCTTTCGCCGGAAGTGCGCGAAAAGTTCCTGGGTTACGCCCAGATCCGCGAAGTGTTCACCATTTCGGGCAACCGGATTGCCGGTTGTATGATCACCGAAGGCACGGTCAAGCGTGGTGCGGGCGTGCGCCTGCTGCGCGACAACGTTGTTATTCATACCGGCGAACTTTCGACGCTGCGTCGCTTCAAGGACGAAGTCAAGGAAGTCCGCGAGGGGTATGAATGTGGTATGTCCTTTGCGAAATACAATGACATTGCCGTTGGCGACGTTATTGAGTGCTTCGAGCAGGAGGAAATCGCCGTCGAGCTTTAAGTAAGACGCGATTGATACTGATATGTCGAAGCAATCAGCCAAAGGACCAAGTCAGCGACAGTTACGCGTGGCGGAGGAAATCCGCCAGGCGCTGTCCTATGCGCTTGAACGTGGTGATATTTACGACCCGGAATTATCCCGTCGTCCGATTACCGTGACCAAGGTTGACCTGAGTCCAGACATGCGCAACGCCATGGTAGCCGTCACCCCGCTTGGTGGCGGCGATGCGAAACCGACCCTTGAGGCGCTTAAACGCCAGAAGGGAATTTTGCGAAGTCATGTTGCCAATAGCGTGCATATGAAATATGTCCCGGCATTGCGATTTGTCGAAGACACCAGCTTTGATATCTCCGATCATATCGGCGAGCTGTTGCGCGACCCGCATGTGGCACAGGACCTGTCGTCCGATCATGAATCGGATGATCACGATAAAGAGGACGATTGATGGCGCGTCGGCGTCGCGGCAAAATAATCAGCGGCTGGCTGGCAGTTGACAAACCCCTTGAGATCACGTCTTCAACCGTGGTCAATCAGGTGCGTCGTCTGCTCGATGCGGCCAAGGCCGGGCATGGCGGGACTTTGGACCCGCTGGCGACCGGCGTTTTGCCCATTGCCTTTGGCGAGGCGACAAAAACCGTCGCCTATGTCATGGATGGAAGTAAAAGTTATCGCGTTACCCTGAAATTCGGGGAATCACGCAGCACTGATGATGCCGAAGGTGACGTAACCGCCACGTCGGATCATCGCCCGACTCGCGAAGAAATCGAGGCGGTGCTGGGTGAATTCATTGGCGAAATTCAACAGGTACCGCCAAAATTTTCGGCAATCAAGGTGAATGGCAAACGCGCCTATGACCTTGCGCGCCGTGATGAAGACGTGGTTTTGAAAGCCCGTCCGATTTTGATAAAAGATCTTCGTCTGGTTGACATGCCTGATCGCGATCATGCCGTGTTCGATGTAATATCGGGCAAAGGAGCATATATGCGGTCGCTGGCGCGCGATATTGCGCTGCGTCTTGGCACTGTTGGCCACATTGCCGCCCTTCGCCGCACGTCGGCGGGGCCGTTTGCGGAAGGTGATTCCATTCCCCTGCAGGAACTGCTGGAAATGGACCCCGAGGCGGTAATGGAAAAACTGCTTCCGGTCGAGACCGCGCTGGACGACATCCCGGCGCTGGCCCTGACCGAAGTCGAGGCGCAACGTCTTGCCAGTGGGCAGCCTGTCGGGCTGTTGCCGGTGGTCAAGCGGAGCGAGCTCGGTACCCCCGTCGCCCGGGACGGAATCGTCTGTGCCATGCTTAACGACCGCGCTGTTGCGCTGGCCGAGATTCATGGCGGCGAAATCCGCCCGGTGCGTGTATTTAATCTTTGAAGGCGAAAGGATGCCTGATGTCGATTACTGCTGAACGTAAAACCGACCTGATCAAAGAATTCGGCCAGAAAGACGGCGACACCGGTTCCCCCGAGGTCCAGGTTGCCATTCTGACCGAACGGATCAAAAACCTGACCGAACACATGAAAGAACACAAGCACGACTTCCATAGCCGTCGTGGTCTTTTGATGATGGTTGGTCAGCGCCGCCGGTTGCTGAAATACTTGCAGCGCAAAAATACCGAACGTTACGAAGCGATCATCGCGCGTCTCGGTATTCGCCGCTGATATTGACGTGCGGCGGAGCGGTTTATCCCTCCGCCGTCGTTTTTTATTGTCCCGCGGATCGGGATGCACGGGAGCGTAGATCCAGAATGGCTGGGCACGCCCGGTTTGTCCGGACCCATTAATTATGTCGCTTGACGTAAAAGCCTCATAATTAATGTGTTCGGATCTCGTGTAGAAGTTGCTTGGTCCGCAAGTAGGTTTGGAAGGAAGTAATATGTTTAATGTCGTCCGCAAGGAAATGCAGTGGGGTAACGCCAAGCTGGTTCTGGAAACCGGCAAGGTTGCCCGCCAGGCAGATGGTGCGGTTATGGTCACGTATGGTGAAACCGTTGTTCTGTGTACTGCTGTCGGCGCCAAGTCGCCGCGCCCGGACATCGATTTTTTCCCGCTGACCGTGAATTACCAGGAAAAGGCATTTGCCGCTGGTAAAATTCCGGGTGGCTTTTTCAAGCGCGAAGGCCGTCCGTCGGAAAAGGAAACCCTGGTTTCCCGCCTGATCGACCGTCCGGTTCGCCCGCTGTTCCACCCGCAATACCGCAACGAAACCCAGATCGTTTGTACCGTTCTGTCGCATGACATGGAAAACGATCCTGATGTTGTTGCCATGATCGGTACCTCGGCTGCGCTGACCATTTCCGGTCTGCCGTTCCTCGGCCCGATTGGTGCGGCGCGTGTCGGTTATAAAGACGGCGAATATCTGCTGAACCCGTCAACCGAAGCCATCAAGGAAAGTGACCTTGATTTGGTGGTTGCCGGTACCCGTGACGGCGTGATGATGGTTGAGTCCGAAGCATCCGAGCTTTCAGAAGAAATCATGCTCGGTGCCGTCAAGTTCGGTCATGAAAAATTCCAGCCGGTGATTGACCTGATCATTGAATTGGCCGAAGACGCCGCCAAGGACCCGCGTGACATTGCCGACCTGCCCGAAGGGTATGACGCCCTGGTCGAAAAAGTTGCTGCCCTGGGCACCGACAGCCTGACCGCTGCCTATGCACATGTTGTCAAACAGGAGCGTTCGGCTGCTGTTTCGGCTGCCAAGGAAGAAATCGTTGCCAAGCTGGCGGACGAAGAAATCGACGATGCCCTGAAAGGCAAGATTTCCTCGATCATCAAGGATCTGGAAAAAGACATCGTTCGTGGTGCGATCCTGAAAACCGGCAAGCGTATCGATGGCCGTACCGGTTCTGACGTTCGTCCGATCCTGGGTGAAGTTTCGGTTCTGCCGCGTGCACATGGCTCGGCCCTGTTTACCCGTGGTGAAACCCAGGCGCTGGCTGTTGCCACCCTTGGTACCGGCCAGGACGAACAGATCGTTGACGCCCTTGACGGTGAATATCGTGAAGGCTTCATGCTGCACTATAACTTCCCGCCCTACTCGGTTGGTGAAGCAGGCCGCATGGGCTCGCCGGGACGTCGTGAAATTGGTCATGGCAAGCTGGCATGGCGCGCCATTCACCCGCTGATGCCGACCAAGGAAGCCTTCCCCTATACCGTGCGTATCGTTTCGGAAGTCACCGAATCGAACGGTTCGTCCTCGATGGCAACGGTTTGTGCAACCTCGCTGTCGATGATGGATGCCGGTGTGCCGCTGGCACGCCCGGTTGCCGGTATTGCCATGGGTCTGATCAAGGAAGGCGAAGATTTTGCCGTTCTGTCCGACATCATGGGTGACGAAGACCACCTTGGCGACATGGACTTCAAGGTTGCCGGGACCGATCATGGGATCACCTCGCTTCAGATGGACATCAAGATCACCTCGGTGACCCCGGACATCATGCAGATTGCCCTGGGCCAGGCCCGTGATGGCCGCCTGCATATTCTGGGTGAAATGTCCAAGGCCCTGCCGGAAGCCCGCGGTGAAGTTTCGGGTAATGCCCCGACCATTACCCAGTTCTCGATCCCGAAAGACAAGATCCGTGACGTTATCGGCTCGGGTGGCAAGGTTATTCGTGAAATTTGCGAAGAGACCGGTGCCAAGGTTGATATCGAAGACGATGGCTCGATCACTGTTGCGCATACCGATGGTGCCAAAGGCAAGCAGGCCGTTGACTGGATCAAATCGATCGTTGCAGAACCTGAATTGAACCATATCTATGAGGGTAAGGTTGTTAAGGCTGTCGATTTCGGCGCATTCGTGAACTTCTTTGGTGCGCGCGATGGCCTGGTTCACATTTCGGAACTGGCACAGGAACGTGTCAAACAGGTTTCCGATGTGGTCAAGGAAGGCGACAAGGTGAAGGTCAAGGTTATCGGCTTTGATGACCGCGGCAAGATCAAATTGTCGATGAAGCGTGTTGACCAGGAAACCGGCGCTGACCTTGAAGCTGCTGCTGAAGCCTGATGTAAGGTAAATGTGGGCGGGCGGCGATAATAACAATATACGCCGCCCCTCCTCACATCGACTTGGATAACCCGCTTGTCCGAAAAGCCGAATGGGAGAGACGAACTTGAAAGCCCTTAAACCGCTCGTCATGTCGGGAAAAGAGGTTCTGCCGTTGATTGAAGGCGGAAAAGGTATCTCTGTTTCGACAGGTCAAAGCTCAGGCGCATGGGCTGCGGCCGGTGGTATTGGCACGTTTTCTGCCGTCAACGCAGATTATTATGACGCTGATGGCAATATTGTGCCTGTCAGCTATGAAGGCAAAACCCGTGGCGAACGCCACCACGAACTGGTGTCTTATGGCATCCAGGGCGGAATTGCCCAGGCGCAGATTGCCCATGAAACCCGCAATGGCGAAGGCCGCCTGCATGTGAATGTGCTGTGGGAAATGGGCGGGGCCGAGGCCATCCTGGAAGGGGTTCTGGAAGGAACCAAGGGCCTGGTCCACGGTGTGACTTGTGGTGCAGGCATGCCCTACCGGGTATCCACCATTGCCGCATCCTATGGCATTTATTACTACCCCATCGTGTCGTCCGCCCGCGCCTTTCGCGCGCTGTGGCTGCGGGCCTATAAAAAGGTTCCGGAATGGCTTGGTGGTGTGGTCTATGAAGACCCGTGGCGTGCCGGTGGGCATAATGGTCTGTCAAATTCCGAAGATCCGCTGGTCCCCGAAGATCCGTTCCCGCGTGTTCGGGCCCTGCGTGAATTCATGAATTCCGTTGGTCTGAATAATGTGCCGATCATTATGGCCGGTGGTGTGTGGTATTTGCGCGACTATGCTGACTGGATTGAAAACCCCGAAGTTGCACCGGTGGCGTTCCAGTATGGTACCCGTCCGCTTTTGACCCAGGAAAGCCCGATTTCCGATGAATGGAAAAAGCGCCTCCTGACGCTCAAAAATGGCGATGTCTCGCTGCATAAATTCAGCCCGACCGGCTTTTACAGCTCGGCGGTGCGTAACAGCTTCCTTGAAGACCTGCATCAGCGTTCGGACCGTCAGGTGCGCTATTCGCGCACGGCTGAGGCCGATTTGCATGTGGGGATTCCGCTGGGCCGTCGGGGCCGTCCGATTTATGTGCGTGAAGACGATGCCGACAAGGTGCGTGGCTGGCTTGAGGCCGGTTACACCGAAGGCATGCCAACTCCGGATGACACAATGGTATTTGTCACCCCGGAAAGCGCGCTTGAGATCAAAAAAGACCAGATCGACTGCATGGGCTGTCTGTCGCAGTGCCAGTTTTCCAACTGGCAGCAGCATGAAGGCACGACGGGCAAGCGGGCTGATCCCCGGTCTTTCTGCATTCAGAAAACCCTGCAAAACATTGCGCATGGTGCCTCGGTTGAGCATGAATTGATGTTTGCCGGGCACAATGCCTACAAGTTTGCGGAAGATCCGTTCTATGCGGACGGGTTCATTCCGACTGTCAAACAGCTTGTCGACCGTATTGCCACGGGCGACTAGGTTAGGATATTTCCAAAAGCAACCGCGCGTTGCGGGGAAAACGAAAGGGGCCGGTTGATGACCGGCCCTCTTTTTTTGCGGGATTGTTCCTTCAATCGACCATAAGAACAATTATAGTTGATCAAAATCAAAGAAAACGACTTTAAGCTCCGTCTAATATAGCCTCGACATCAACGGGTAGTTGTCCTTCAACTACTGGTTAAAAACTTTGTTAAGGGGCACCATTATGACCATCCAGCGGCCTTATACCCATGCACTGAACCGCCTTAAAGAAGCCGGTTTGCGTCCGACCCGCCAGCGCCTTGCCCTGGCCCGTTTTTTGTTTGATGCCGGTCATCGTCATGTGACCGCAGAACAGCTCCATTCCGAGGCAATGGCACAGCATGTAAAGGTTTCACTGGCAACGGTTTATAACACCCTGCACCAGTTCACCGATGCCGGTTTGATCCGCGAAATCATTGTTGATTCCGGCCGGTCCTATTTCGATACCAATGTTGCCCCGCATTATCATTTCTATTGCGAAGATGATGGCAGCCTGGTTGACATTCCGGCTGATGCGGTCCATTTGGCCCGTATTCCCAACATGCCGCGCGGCACCGAACTTTCTTCGGTTGATCTGGTCTTCCGTTTGCGCCGCCAACAGGAACGCCACGCAGCTGCATAAGTTTTGCAGAAACTGGACTGAAGTCGGGTTTTCATCCCTGATGTAAGGCCGTTGCTCAACTGCTGCCATTGTACCGTGTGCAACGGTCATTGGGCTTGCGTAAATATGGCCGCTGCTGTGACAGGGGTATGAAAACCAACCGGCGCGTTACCAAACGCCCCTTTGGTTCTTGACGCGCATCGATATTGAAACAAATAGAAGGGCGGCAATGCGGGTGATCGCGTGCCGTCCTTTTTTGATTTCTCGACATATTAGAAACAGGGGGCCCATGTGGCGCTAAAGGGTACACGTACCGAGCAAAACCTGCGTTCCGCCTTTGCCGTCGAAGCGGCAGGAAACCGGCGTTATCTTTATTTTGCCCAGCAGGCGGATATTGAAGGTCAGACCCAACTTGCCGAACTGTTTCGCAGTGCCGCCGAGGCTGAAACCGGCCATGCGTTCGGGCATCTGGAATTTTTGGAACAGTGCGGGGATCCGCAAACGGGCCTGCCATTTGGCGACAGTCGCTGCAATTTGCGCGCGGCCTTGCAGGCCGAACGCGAAGAAGGTGTTAATTCCTATCCGGAAATGGCCCGAATTGCCCGTGAAGAAGGGCTGGAGGATATTGCCGCCTGGTTTGAAACCCTTGCCCGGGTGGAAAAACAGCATGCGGACCGATTTGAACGCGCCCTGCGTGATCTGGGCGAGAATGTTGACTAAATAGAACGGCCAAAACAAAAATAACGGCCGTATTTGCACCGTTAAAAGGCGCACCAAACACGAAAATTGACGTTGGGGAACATCATCGCGGCCACTTTTTTGGGGTGGTCGTTATTTGCAGGTCAAAGGGAAGGCATCACCAGACCTGTATCAGTGAAATCGGATGACGAATTGAATGTTCATTGTGAACCTGACCTATCTTGTCGATCTCAGCGAAATCGACGCGGTGCTGACGGACCATGTTGAATGGCTCAAGCAGTGTTACGGGGTTGGCGCTTTTGTGGCGTCAGGCCCCAAAAAACCGCGGGATGGCGGGGTTATTTTGGCGCGTTGTACGCGCGAAAAGCTTGAAGGATATTTGAAATGCGATCCGTTTTGGGAAAAGGGGCTGGCCCGCTACGAAATCATCGAGTTCGAGCCCGGCATGATGGCCAGCGGCTTTGAAAAGGTTTTGATGAAATAACCGGTGCTCTATCCGCAGCCCTATTCGTCGAGCCATCGAAACGGATGCAGGTGTTAAATTCCCCCGGTTGACGGGTGGCTTTCCGGACGTGTTGTTTGGCAATTAATTCCGGGCAGACCATCCGTCATTTGTGTTTTGCCCGTCAGGTGAAGCGTTTCATACAAAGCAACCAGCCGATGATTTTGATAAATGGCATTCGGCGTAACTGCGGCGTTCGGGGATAAAGTTTTACACCAACATTGTGGTATTCAGGATACAGGATTATCATGCTGGGTGCCCCTTCCAACTCCTGCAGGGTGGTATTATGAGACGCCATCATCTTGTTTTTCAAGCCATTACATCCCGCGATCGCCATCTTGTTGTCCGCCAAGTTCAGGATGCCCTGACCCTTGCGCGTGGCTGGGTCGATGACGCCCATTTTTATTCCAACAAAATGACGACGATCCGTTTTACCCTTGCTGCCGGCGATCTGCCGGTTTTTCGCACGACATTGCAGGAATACGGAGTGATGATCGAAGACGTCACCCGCCCTGGCATTGGTGCAGGTGTGGCATCGCTGCCCGATGATGCCGAAATTTCAGGCTCCCTCCAGATCACCTTTTTGCATAATGAACCTGATTTGAAACAGGTTATTCCGGCTGTACCGGGTTAAGGTTCGCAAGCTTACTTATTCCGGGGGCAGTGGCACCTGGGGCCAGTCATGGGTGACATCAGCCTGAACCGGTCGTTCAAGATAAGTCGATAAAACGACATAGCTTTTGGTGCCTCTTACGCCCGGCAGAACATATAGCTGAGACAGAAATTGTTCCATTGCGTGTGCGCTGGCGGTTCTGACCTTCAGGATAACACATGTATCCCCCGCCACCCCCGATTATGTGCATGCGATGGAAGTCACAGGTGCTGCCCGTTTTTTGTTCGTAAGCGGTACAATGGGACTTGATGCTGATGGCACGGCCCCTGATGGTCTGGATGATCAATTGTCGCTGATATGGTCCAATATTCGCCGCATCCTTGCCGAGGCGGATATGACGGCGGAAAACATCGTGCGCGTCACAAGCTATTTATCGGACGTAACCTTTGTTCAGCCCAATCAGGATGCCCGACTTCATGCCCTGGGAGAAAGACGTGTTCCCACCACGGCGATTGTCGTTCAGACATTGAAGCCTGAATGGTTGGTCGAGATTGAAATTATCGCCGCCGCATAGGGCTGTTGTAACCACACGCCCGCTGGATCAGCATTGCACGCACGGATAAGGGTATCGATACTGGAAACCCTGAAACTTATCATCAGGATGTGTGATGTGGGTCAGGCCAATGCGGCCTTTTATTAACATGCCGCTGATTTGAAACAGGTTATTTCGGCGGGGCCGGATTACGGTCTGTGGGATTTTTCACCGATTCAGCCGGGATTGTCTGTTGGGGGGCTGTGCGCTTTTTGGCACCCAATTTGCCAAATCCGGCGCGGGCGAGAATCGCCCGGCTTTTGTCGCGGGCGCTGAGTGTTGCGATGGCGGTGTCGCCGGATATGGCGGTTTCGGGCGGGTTGGCGGGTGCAGTGACCCCCGTGTCATTGGCCTCGCGGGTGTCGATTTGTCGCGGTATTGTTGGGGTTACTGGGACAGGTGTTGCCGTCATATCGGCCCTGTCAGAAAGCAAGTTTGATGCTGGCAGTTCCGCCTTGTCTGCTTTGGCAACAAATTCCATCACCAGGTCAACCGCCCCTGTGAGATTTTCGTTTAAAATACCATGCCGGTCGGCGGGCAGCATTTTAACGGTTTTGTTTTGGGTGCCGGTTAATCGCCGGGCAATCATATTGGCGCTGGCCGGGTCCACCACCTGGTCGCCATCGGCCTGTAAAACCAGCACCGGGACATCGATATGGGCCAGTTTGCTGTTCATTTCGGCAACCGCACGGCGCAAATGATACAGCCCGTTAATGGGAATATGCCGGTAATTGATTTCGGGATGTTCCGACTGGTTGGGGCGAAAGCCCAGCATTTCGCTGGCATTGGGCACCCAGCCCATTAATTTGTTGGCCCCATAGAGCAAGGGAACAAACATCAGGTTACGATTGCGGAACTTAAGCGGTGTGCTTGCCATTAAAAGCCCGGCCAGGCGGGGCGGATGACTGGCGGCAAAAATGGCACTAAGCGTTGAGCCGGTTGAAAAACCGACAATCACAACCTGCTCGCAAAAGGCTGAGAGAATGTCATATCCCCGCTGAACCGATGCCAGCCAGTCCTGCCAGCTTCGGCTTTGCAGGTCATGGGGGGATGTGCCGTGGCCCGCCAGGCGAACACCCAGCACGGCGTGCCCCTGGGCGGCTAGACGGTCCCCGACATTTCGCAATTCCGCTGGTGATGCCAAAAAGCCATGCACCACCAAAATGCCGGTTTTGCTGTGGTGCGATGGTTCGGGCAAATGCAGATAGGGCGCACCGGAAAGCGTGGCTGTTTCCTGGTCATTAATCGCGGCATATTGGGCGTGATGGAATTTTTGCCAGTTCCATTTCCAGGCCCGCATTTCATCATCAAATCGCAGGCGGGCAAATTCGGCGGGTTTTATTTTGCCAATCTGTTTGCGGGCGGCTTTCAGGGCATCCCATGCGGCCTGGATCGGGGCCATTTCATTGGCATAGACCATGACGGGGTTATCCATGCGGATTTGGTCAAACCCGGCTTCGGCCTGTAATTTGGGCAGGAAACAATATTTGCCGTCGCGCCGTTCGATCAGGCCAAGTTGCACGGCACTGTCGATAAACTGGCGGATTTGCGGGCATTTATGGTCAAAAATGCCAATATAGGCGGCCGGGTTCAAAATGCCGCGATGGAGATGAACATTGGTGGCCTGCTGAACATTTTTGATCGCTAGATAGATGGTTTTGTCAAACTGGTCGATATCGACTTCGGTTTCGCCATCGGCCAGGATCATCTTCATTAACCGGGCGGCAAGGTGGCTGACATTGAGCGTGATGTTGGAATACATCACCGCCATGCACTGGTCACGCAGCGGGTGGACATGGCGGGTCAGGGTATTCTGGATGACGCGGTCGCTCAGGCGTGGCAGGTCTTTGGCCGGGCGAAACAGATCATCCAGGGTTTTGGCATGGCGCACCATGCGCCCCAACAATCGCTGGTCCAGCCAGTTAAACCGTTCATGCGGGTAAACCGGGTCCCCAAGGCGGATATCCATGTCGGTCTGCTTAAGGATCAGATTGCCTTCAATAATCAGTTCTTCGGCCATTTTGGGGCTTAAGCCGCCCATAAACATTTCCGCTCCGCGTGCCAGCAGGTTTTGATCCACGCGCAGCGGGTGAAAGGTGATATTGGCCGGAAACATCAGGGTTGGTTTGGCAATTGCGATTTTCAGCTGATCGGGCGAAGTGCCCAACAGATCCGCCCAGCGCAAAAGTTCGTCCGGGTTGCCATGTGTGATCAGCCAGGACAGGCCGGTTTTAAAGCCATCCAGCCCCAGAGCCAGCACGGCTGCCCCGGTATGATGGGCGCGGCGCTGATGGGCGGAGCGTGAATAAATACTGTAATCGGGTTTGCGGCCAACATAGGGGGACTCATCGGCCATAACCCGCCGGTCTTTGACCATGCCACCTTCGGGGAAAATCACCACCTTGCCACCGCGCAGGATTTCTTCTGCCAGAAATGGCAATAGGCGCCCGTAATTGTTGGGAACACCGCCAAGGGCGCGTAAATATTTCGATAGTGTATTGTCTTCGACAAAAAACTCCGCCGATGCCACCGACCGGCAATAAACCCCGGTTTCCAGCGCAATCAGATATTGCGGGATAAAGGTTTCAAAGCGGGCGAAATGGTTGAACATGAAAATGTCGCCCTGGGCAAGATGCTCCTTTTCACCATACAGCTTGATATTGATGTCAACGCGATTGCGCAGCACGCTCATGGCGCGCATGGTCCATTCACATGCCGCCGGATGAATGGCGAACTGTTCCTGTTCGATCTGTTTGAAATCAATGGTCATGGGCGGCCTTCCCTAACAGTGCTTTTGCACATGGCGGCAGGAATATGGTCCGGTTTTTAAGGTCGCCTGTTTGTCAGGCTTTATGGCTCTTGGTCGTGTGCGCCGGTCACATTCATGGATTATGATTATATTTATTATATGTGGGGAAATCATGGCGTTGCCAGGCTCCGTCCGTCAAGAAAGACGGTGCTTTTTGTTGCCGGAATTGCCGACATATGCCCGATTTGCAACCGGCATGTATATGCGGCCATTGCATTTGCGGGTGACAGAGCGATTCCGTTTTTTGTCTTTAAGTCGTCCCGGGGGCGTATCCGGCTTTGCACTTTGCCGGGATGATGGTGTTGGCAGATGATTTTTAAAATGACTTTTTAGACATAAGCCGATTGCAAAGGGGCTGCCAAGATGGAAGGCCATAGCAGGCCCGTGCGGTCCGTTGCGGGATTGTGGTTTGGGATATTGTTTTGTGTTGCGGGCTGGCGATATGCCGTTTTTTCAAAGAGTTGCGATATTGCGTTATGTTGATGCCAGGGTGGTTACGCGGCCTGTTTGTTCCGGGCTGTCAGACCGAATTTTGATTTTGCGGACCGGAGGATCGGAGGCGTTTGCAACGGGGACTGCGCGGGATTGTAATGGGCCTTGCATTTGGTTGTCGACAACACCCCGTAAGGCCGTGTAATGAGCTTTTTAAATGCTGCTGTTTTTGGCGGTATTGCGCCGTATTTGGCGCGTGGCAGGGCACGCTGCGTGACGGGTAAGGCGGTTTGATTTTGTGTCATTTTGATGGCGCGGCAGGAACTGTGTAAACACTTGTTTAAACATCGGCAGGGTATGGTGGAATGCAGTTATTTGGGGGGCGTAGGATGCGTCAATTTGCGATTGTCTGTCTGAGTTTGGTTCTTGCCGGGTGTTTTTCCAACGCCAATAGTGCGACCGGTGTTTCCGTTCAGCCAGATTTCAATCGTGAAGCCAATAATGTCCGTGATACCCGCGTAACCCAGGTTGCCCATATTTCCCTGCCGCCATCCCGCCTGAACAATTTCCCGCCGACCGACGAATTTTTGCAATGCGTGCCTTATGCACGGGCCGTTTCCGGTATCGAAATTTATGGCGATGCCTGGACCTGGTGGTCTCAGGCAAAGAACCAGTATAAACGCGGCAACAGGCCCGTCGTTGGTTCGGTTCTGGCCTTTAAAAAAACCAAACGCCTGCATTATGGCCATGTTGCTGTTGTGTCCGCCGTGTTGGACAAACGCCATATTCTGGTGAATCAGGCCAATTGGGGCAGTGATTCGCGCACCCGTGGCAAGGTTCATTTGCGCCAGCCGGTCGAGGATGTGTCGCCGAAAAACGACTGGACCCAGCTGCGCCTGATGAACACGATTGGCACCTATGGCCGGATTTATCCGGCGCATGGCTTTATCTATCAGCCCAGCGAAACAGCCGAAGCCAACTGATAAATCCTGCCTTCTTCACTGTGGTGTGATGCCCCTGTGCATTGGCTATTGGCCTGTGCCATTTTGTCTTATTGAGGGGACGACATAGGGGCATGGCCCCTGGAAAATCTGGAGCAAAATTTTCCCGTCGATTGACCTGAAAATGCCCTGATCGGGCGAAAATTATTCATCGGCATATTTGATTGTAGAAAATCCCCAGAAACAGAGAGTTGGGGTAGTTTCTTGATAATATAGTTCAAATTTTGAATTATATGGCTGGTTGTGTCATTTAACGGGTTTGGTCAAAACGGACCTTGGTTGTTTTGCAAAAATCGGTTTTACGATGTGGCTGCGGGGCGAGGATATTTGGTTTGGGCCCCTCACAAAACAGACATATGTATGGTGTATTTATACTTTTATTGTGGGGTGATATAGCCTGTTTTTAAGGTGGAAGTTCATCCTCTAAAAATCAGTTCAAAATTTAAAGTAATTTCTGAGGTTGTTAAAATAGCAAATCTTTCGTCCGGCCATGCAGTCGGGTGCCATGCGGCCTGCTGTGGCGGCGTCTTGTGTGCTCTCGGTCCTGTTTGGGCGTTCAGGCCTTTTGGGGGTGATTTTCGGTGTCACTTTAGCGTGATGCGCTATCTGTCGTGGTGCAAAAAGTGATTTATTTTCAGGAAAGTGGGCAAAGTTTTTAATCAATTGGATTTTAAAATTTCGCGGTAAATTTTGATTTCCCTCAAGGTTAGGGTGCCAGACGGGGCGCATAGTCTGTTTTTCGATCTGTTGTTTACGGAAACCATGCCATGTCACATGAACTGGATGGGCAGGACAACAATCACGCGCCGCACTCTCAAAATTCATCCTCCCCTGCCCCGACCTCAAAACCTACCCTGTCTTCCTCCTCCTCTCCTTCTCCTTCATCCTCTGCTGCTTCTTCATCCCTTTCTTCGCCAGAGGCTGAAGCAACCCCGCTTGAAAACCCTACCAGTCTGCACCAGGGTCTTGAGTCATCCACCGCGCAAAGGCGGCTGGAAACCGATGGCCCCAATGTCATTGCCGAACAAACACGCAATGTCTGGTGGAAGCTGGCATCCTATTTCTGGGGGCCGATCCCCTGGATGATCGAAGTTGCGGCCATTTTATCCGCCGCCGTCCAGCATTGGGCGGATTTTGCCATTATCCTGATCATGCTGCTGCTCAATGCCGGGGTTGGCTTTTGGCAGGAATACAAGGCCGATAACGCCATTACCGCCCTGAAAAACCAGTTGGCCCTGAGTGCCAGGGTCTTGCGCGATGGCAAATGGCGCGACATCCCGGCGCGTGACTTGGTGTGCGGCGATATTGTGTCGCTGCGTTTGGGCAATATCATACCCGCTGATGCCCGCCTGGTGGATGGGGATTATCTGGCCGTGGATCAGTCCGCCCTGACCGGGGAATCCCTGCCGGTGGATAAAAAAATGGGCGATGATGTCTATTCCGGTTCCATCGCCAAAATGGGTGAAATGACGGCCCAGATCACCGCAACCGGCATGAATACCTATTTTGGCAAGACAGCCCGGCTGGTGCAAAATGCCGGGAATGTTTCGCATTTCCAAAAGGCGGTGTTGCGGATTGGCAATTTCCTGATCCTGTCCACATTGGGGCTGGTCGCCCTGATTTTGATGGTGGCCCTGTATCGCGGCGACCCGTGGTTTGAAACGGTGCTGTTTGCCCTGATCCTGACGGTGGCGGCCATCCCGGTGGCGTTGCCGGCGGTTCTGTCGGTGACAATGGCCGTGGGGGCGGAAAAACTGGCCCGGTTAAAGGCCATTGTGTCGCGCCTTGTCGCGATTGAAGAACTGGCCGGGATCGATATTTTATGTTCCGATAAAACCGGCACCCTGACGCAAAACCGCCTGACATTGGGCGATCCGGTTGTTTTGGCGGCACAGGACCGCAATGACCTGCTGTTGGCGGCCGCAATGGCATCGCGCAGCGAAGGCGGTGATGCGATTGACCAGGCGGTGATGGGCGGCCTTGGTGATGCGGTCATACCGGCATCCTGGCAAACAAAGGCCTTTCATCCCTTTGACCCGGTTTCCAAACGGGCCGAAGCCACAATCGCCGATGGGGCCAGCCAGTGGCAGGTTGCCAAGGGGGCACCCCAGGTGATTTTGAAGCTGGTGAACCCGGACGCGGCTTTGTCTGATAAAGTGACAAATGCCGTGAATGACATGGCATCGCGTGGCTATCGTACCATCGGCGTTGCCCGGCGTGTGATGGCCGCAGGTGACGCATCTGAAGCGGATCAGGGGGCGTGGCAGTTTTTGGGCCTGTTGCCCCTGTTTGACCCGCCCCGTGAAGATGCCGCCCAGACGGTACGTGAAGCCGCCGCAATGGGGGTGGATATTAAAATGGTGACGGGCGACCATGAAGCGATTGGCCGCCAGATTGCCGCATCCCTGGGGATGGGCAGCAATATCCTGCCTGCCGATCAGGCCTTTGGCGAAGGCAAACCGGCGATTAATGCGGCGGCAATCGAGCAGGCGGACGGTTATGCCCGGGTGTTTCCCGAACATAAATATGCCATCGTCAAGGAATTGCAGGATCGCGGTCACATCATCGGCATGACGGGCGACGGGGTAAATGATGCCCCGGCCCTAAAACAGGCCGATGTCGGCATTGCCGTGAGCGGCGCAACCGATGCCGCCCGGGCCGCAGCCGACCTGGTGTTAACCGCGCCGGGCCTGTCGGTCATTACAACGGCCATCGAGGAAGCACGCCGTATTTTTGAACGCATGGCAAGCTATGCGACCTATCGTATAGCCGAGACGATCCGCGTTTTGCTGTTCATGACGATTTCCATTCTGGTGTTCAACTTTTATCCCGTCACCGCGGTGATGATTGTTCTGTTGGCCCTTCTCAATGACTTCCCGATCATGATGATTGCCTATGACAATGCGCCGATTTCGCCCAAACCGGTGAAATGGGACATGTCACGCACCTTGATCATTGCCGGGTTGCTGGGGGTGATCGGGGTGTGTGAATCGTTTTTGCTGCTCTGGATTGCCGAACGCTATACCGCGCTTCCCAAAGACCAGATTCAAACCCTGATTTTTCTGAAATTGCTGGTGGCCGGGCATTTGACGATTTATCTCACACGCAATGATGGCGCGATCTGGAAAAAGCCCTGGCCCAGCCTGAAACTGTTTGTCGCCACCGAAATCACCCAGATTATCGGCACCCTGGCGGCGGTATATGGCTGGTTCATTTCGCCGATTGGCTGGAAATACGCCCTGATCGTCTGGGCTTATGCTCTGGTCTGGTTTTTGATTGAAAGCGGCTTCAAGATCATGGCCTATCGGTTGCTGACATTCCGCGAAGCCCGGCAGGCACGGCACCTGGCCTGTGTGACGCAAAACCTGCATTCCCATTAACGGCATGTAGACGCGATTTTTAAAAGCGGCCTCTTTACTTCGAGGGGCCGTTTTTTTGTATCGCAAGATGTACTGCCCCTAAAAAAAGGCGAAGGCCGGTGGGGTGGCCTTCGCCTTGGGGAACCTTGCGCCATTTTTTGGGGGGCGGCACAAGGTTCGGGGATGCCAGTATGTTAGGCCGCTGTCGCGGGGATTGGCCCCAAGGCTTCAAAAAGGGCGCTGTCGCTGTCTTCTTCCGGGTTGGGGGTTGTCAGTAGTTTTTCCCCGTAAAACATTGAATTTGCCCCGGCCATCAGGCACAGGATTTGCGCCTCGCGGTTCAGGTGGGTGCGCCCGGCTGACAGGCGCACGGTGGATTTGGGCATGGTGATGCGGGCTGTTGCGATCATGCGGACCAGTTCAAGCGTATCCACCGGGGCCTGATGGGCCAGTGGTGTGCCCGCCACCGGCACCAGTGCGTTAATCGGAACACTTTCGGGGTGCGGGGCAAACCCGGCAAGAACCTGAAGCATTGATGCGCGGTCGCGAATGCTTTCGCCCATGCCGATAATGCCACCACAACACAGCTCGATCCCTGCGCCGCGCACGGCGGCCAGGGTATCAAGCCGGTCCTGATAGGTGCGGGTCGAAATGATCTGGCTGTAATATTCCGGGCTGGTATCGAGATTGTGGTTATAGGCGGTTAATCCGGCGGCGGCCAAACGTTCGGCATGGCGGGTTTCGAGCATGCCGAGCGTAACGCAGGCCTCCATCCCCAAATCGCGCACACCGCGTACCATTTCGATTACCGCATCAAAGGCCGCGCCATCGCGCACGCTGCGCCAGGCGGCCCCCATGCAAAATCGTTCTGCCCCGGCCTGTTTGGCGCGTGCCGCCATTTCAATAACCGTATCGGGGGCGATCAGCTGTTCCTTGCCCAATTTGACCTCGCGGTGATGAGCCGATTGCGGGCAATAGGCGCAATCTTCCGGGCAACCACCGGTTTTGATCGATAGCAGACTGGCCTTTTGCACCTTGTCGGGGGTGTGATGTGCGCGATGAACCGCGTTGGCGCGGCCGACCAGGTCCAGCAGAGGCAGGCGATAAATCGCCTCGATCTCGTCTGTCATCCAGTCATGGCGCAGGGTTTGGTCCGTCGCCGGGTTTTGTGCCGAAAGATGGGTCATGATGTGTGATCCCCATTTGTCTGCTTTACCAAACGGGCGCAGGCGGCACTGCCCAGGGCAACAAGGGCGATTTTCAGGGTGTCGCCTAAAATAAACGGGGTAAAGCCAAAGGCGACAACCTGATGCAGCGGCACAAAAACCGCAAGCCACGCCAGACCAAAGCCATAAACCGGGATCATCGCCGCCATCATGATGCCAAAACGGGTCAGGGTGGCGCGTCCGCGGGCATAGGTGCCAACCAGCCAGGATGCTGCCAGATAGCCCAGTAGATAGCCGCCCGTTGGCCCGGCCATATAGGCAAGGCCAATGCCGCGTTCGGGTGTTCCGGCAAAAACCGGCAGGCCCGCCGCCCCCGCCGCCAGATAACCAAACAGGGTTGCACAGGCAAGGCGGGGCCCAACTGTTAGCGCAATTGCCATAACAGCAAGGGTTTGCAGGGTCATGGGCACGGGCCAGAAGGGAAGTGTAACCTTCGCACTTGCTGTGAGGGCGGCAACGCCCGCGACTATGATCAGACCGTATTTCAGGCCTGTTGCGCCGGATGAACGGGGGGTAAGTGTTTCGGGAGCAGGATGGGGATGGGCCTGTGCAGGTTTGACAGTCGTATTTCGCATGATGATCTGATCCTCCATTCCGGGCAGGTAAAATTATAGATAAAATACGAATCTCATCTATTAATTACGCCAGGGCTGGCGGTTGAAATCAATGCAAAAATAGATAACAGGGGAATTTTGGGCGCTTTTGGAAAAGGAATTCCTGTTAATTTATTGATTTATAAATATAATTTTTATCTATAAAATAGCAAGGTCATACACAAACAGATCGGCCCACACCTGAAGACAGGATGGGTTGCGGGATCAGGGCGGGATTTTGGGCGATGGATATGCTGCTCAGGCGCGATTTTGCAGGCGGGGTTTGATGCCCGGTTTGCTGCCGATCCATTTAACATGGCGGGCCAGGGTGGCGGCGGCGACATCAAACTGCCGTTCGCGCAGGGCCTTCAGGATGGCGCGGTGATCCTGGTCGGTCGGCGCTTCCCATTCCAGGCGAAAGCCCGAAAACAGGAAACGGGCACTGGCGGCATGCAAATCATCAATTGTTGCCAGCAGGCGCGGCATGCCACACGGGCTCAGGATCAGGCGGTGAAAGGCACGATTGGTTTCCTCCCAGGCTCGGACATCGGCAGCATTTTCCCCGGCACGATTAATGGCTTCGGCCTCGTCCAAAATGGCACTGGTCAGATGCGGGGCGGCATGGCGCAGGGCCAAAACCTCAAGGGAGGCACGCATTTCGGCGACTTCGCGTACTTCGGCAATATCGAAGCTGGCAACCCGAACGCCCCGGCGCGGTTCGCTCACCACTAGCCCCTGTGCTTCCAGACGACGAAAGGCCTCGCGCACGGGAACATGGCTGGCACCAAATTCCTCGGCCAGGTGGTCCTGTCTTAGTTTGGTGCCCGGTGCGATGTGCCCGGCTATAATCCGGTCTGCCAGTTGGCGGGTGATTTTGCCGGTAATCGTATTGTCTTTGTCGTGATCCATAATTTTATAGATAATTTGTCCGCCTGACCTTGTCGAGCCTTCATATCGGTATTGCAAAAACAGGCAGGCATTTGGGGATGCACATCATCTGTGCCTCGTTACGTGTAATGCAAACCCGCCAGAGAAAACCCCGTTGATCAACCATGATTGATCAACGGGGTTTGGCTGTAAATATTCTGTATTGCGAGCCTGTTTACGGATGCGGCGGACAATGTTCGTCCGGCATATCGGAAAAGGCGTCGCGCAGGGCTTGTGACCAGGCATCGGACAGGGCCTTGAAACCGGCATCTTCGGCTTCGATGCGCCGCTGTTCGGAAAATCGGCATTTGCCTTCGGGCAGTACGGCCAAATCAAGCGGCATTCCAACCGACAGATTGGAACGCAGCGTCGAATCCATTGATAACAGGGCGGCTTTTACGCCTTCCTCAATCGGGGTTTCCTGGGTAATCACCCGATCCAGGATCGGCTTGCCATATTTGTGTTCGCCAATTTGCAGATAGGGTGTGTCTTCGGTGGCTTCGATAAAATTGCCTGCCGCATAAATCAGAAACAGGCGTTGCGCACCGCCGACCCGCTGCCCACCCAGAATAATGCTGGCACCGGAGCTTTCTTTGCGTTGCTCCAGGGTGTCATGATATTTGTGCTGCACCGATTGCATGGCCTCGCCCACCAGTTCGGCCACCCGGAACATGGTCGGTGCGGTTAAAATGCTGTCATTTTCAGCGGTGTCGGGGTTTTCGATGGCTTCGCGCAGGACGCTGACAACGGCCTGGGTAATGGCCAGGTTTCCGGCTGTCAGCATCACGATGGCGCGTTCACCGGGAACTTCCCAGCTGAACATTTTGCGATAGCGTGAAATGTTATCAAGGCCTGCATTGGTGCGGGTGTCAGACAGGAAAACCAGCCCTTCATCCAGCATGAGGCCCACGCAATAGGTCATTTTATCATTAGTCCAGTTATTGTTGGGCTTGCGCGACGATTACGGTTACATCCAAATCCTCGTCGGCGCCACCAGAATGTACACCCCGTATAGGTGAGGCGTCTCTGGCATCAAGTCCAGACCCCAGCCGAACATAAAAATCGGTCGGGCAACACCGGTTGGCCGGATCAAAACCGACCCATCCAATATCATTGATATAAAGTTCGGCCCAGGCATGGGCGGCCTCATGGGGTACCCCTTCGGCATCGGCAAAAAGATAGCCCGAGACATACCGTGCCGGAATGTCCATCAGCCGTGCCGCAGCCAGCAATACATGGGCATGATCCTGGCATACGCCCTGCCCGTCCGCCAGCGCATCGGCTGCGGTGGTGTGGGCATGGGTGGAGCCGGGCACATAATCAATTTTATCGCGCACCGCCTTGGCAAGGGCATGGGCGGTTTGCAAAATCGTGGCATCGCTTCCCAGTGATTTGCTGACTGATTTGACCAGTTTGCGAATGGCTGCACTGGGTTTGGTAATCGCGGTTGCGCGCAAAAACACCAGTGGTGATGCCTTTTCGCGATGTCCCACCAGAACCCCGGCCATATCCACGGTTTCGATCAGGCCGCGCACGACAATTTCAACTTCATCAACCGGGCCATTGCAGGTCAGGGTGCTGACGGTATCGCCATATCCATCAATAAATTCCGAGGTAATGGCGCAGTTTTCAGCATGGATGGACCAGTCCACAATACGTTGACCGTCAAATAACGACGGGGTCAGTTTCAGGCTTTGGGTCACGTAACGGGCCGCAGGCTCATAGCGATAGCGGGTTCTGTGTTCAATTGTCAGGCGCATGTTACCGCCCCCCGTGATAATAGGTTTCGGCAATGGCCGATGATAAAGCCTGATAGCGTTGCAGACAGTCGCTGATAAATTCATGCAGGCCGTTGCTGAAAATATCGTCCATATCCCCCTGGGTCAGGATCGAATAGGTATCGACCGCCATACTGTGAACGGCATGGCGCTGCCCATATTGGCGGGCCAGTCTTTCCAGGTGGTTGGTAACATTTTCCATGCAATGGGCCAGCGAACGCGGACTGAACGGATTTAAAATCAGGAAATGGGCGATGCGCCAGGGTGAATAATCATCGCGGTA
The DNA here is from genome assembly GCF_001907695.1 of Thalassospira sp. TSL5-1. NCBI lineage: Bacteria > Pseudomonadati > Pseudomonadota > Alphaproteobacteria > Rhodospirillales > Thalassospiraceae > Thalassospira > Thalassospira sp. TSL5-1. Next base: position 77,229 of record NZ_KV880638.1, on the reverse strand, counting down.
AACCCAATGAAAGGCCCGCATCGAGGAAGCAGCCCGCAAAACCGTGGTCCATTGATAATTGTCCACCCCGTCGCCGACCATGCTGGTTTCGGGCAGCAGCACGTAATATTTTACATCCAGCAGGCGGGCGGTGTTGTCAGCCCGTTCCAGAAACGTGCCCAGGCGGATAAAATCATAACCATCATTGCGCAGGATGGTGGAATCGGTTGCCCCGCGAAACAGCGCACCCTGGCTTTTGACCCAGTCGATAAAACCGGGCAGGTCGGTTTTGGCAAGGTTGCGCATGGATGTTTTGCGCAGTTCCATCAGCGCACCGTTCAGGGCTTCCCACATTTCCTGGGTGATGGCGGTGCGCATGGCGCGCGCATTGGCCCGGGCATATTCAAAACAATTGATAATCGACGACGGATTATCGCGGTTAAAAATCAGGTAATCCGAAACGGTGGCCTGTGAAAGCTCGGTATTATCGGAATCAAAACCTTCGGCACAGCCCGCCGCTGACAGCACCGATCGCCATTCCGACCGGTTGCCATCGCCCGCAGCGGGCATGAGTGCCATGCGATAACCCATTTCCAACAGGCGGGACATGTTTTCGGCCCGTTCCACATAACGTGACAGCCAGAACAGATTTTCAGCAGTACGACTAAGCATGGTCTGTTCCCCTTATTCCGCCATGATCCAGGTATCCTTGACCCCGCCGCCCTGCGACGAATTGACCACAAGGGAGCCATCACGCAGGGCAACACGGGTTAGTCCGCCCGGGGTCAGGCGAATATCGTCACCGACCAGGCAGAATGGACGAAAATCGACATGGCGCGGGGCAATGCCGCTTTCAACAAAGGTTGGACAGGCCGAAAGCGACAGGGTGGGCTGGGCGATAAAATCGGACGGGTTGGCCTTGATGCGTTCGGCGTAGGTGTCGCATTCTTCTTTGGTCGATGCCGGGCCGACCAGCATGCCGTACCCGCCAGAGCCATGAACTTCCTTCACCACCAGTTCAGGCAGATGTTCGAGCACATATTTAAGGTCGTCAGGACGGGCGCATTTCCAGGTTGGTACATTGTTGAGGATCGGTTCCTGACCCAGATAAAACCGGATCATATCGGGCACATAGGTATAAATCGCCTTGTCATCGGCCACCCCGGCCCCCGGGGCGGAACAAATGGCAACCCCGCCGGAGCGATACACATTCATTAATCCCGGCACACCCAGGACGGAATCGGGACGGAAACACAGGGGATCGATGAAATCATCATCGATGCGGCGGTAAATAACATCAACGCGCTCCGGCCCGCGGGTGGTGCGCATATAAACTCGCCCTTCGGAAACAAATAAATCCTGGCCTTCCACCAGTTCCACGCCCATTTGGTCCGCCAGGAAGGAATGTTCATAATAGGCGCTGTTCATCGCACCCGGGGTTAACACAACAATGTTGGGGTCGCCTTCGCATTTGGCAGGTGCAATGCTTTTGAGGGTTTTTAACAACTGGTCGGGGTAGCTATCGACCGGTTCGATGCGCAGTTTTGAAAACAGTTCGGGGAACATGCGCATCATGATTTCGCGGTTTTCCAGCATATAGGAAACCCCCGAAGGTGTGCGGCAATTATCCTCCAGCACATAAAATTCATCCGGGCCGACACGCACGACATCGACGCCCACAATATGGCTGTAAACCCGGCGCGGCGGGTCTATGCCAATGACGGCGGGTTCAAAGGCGGCGTTTTTATAAACCAGATCCGCTGGGACAACGCCGGCACGGATGATTTCGGCATTATGGTAAACGTCGTAAAGAAAGGTATTAAGGGCGCGGGCCCGCTGTTTGACGCCGCGTTCAAGCCTGCGCCATTCCGATGCGGTAAAAATACGCGGGATCAGATCAAACGGAATAAGTCGTTCGGGGTCTCCCCCCTCGCCATAAACGGCAAAGGTAATGCCGATTTTGCGAAACAGCGTTTCGGCTTCCAGTCGCTTTTGGGCCAGTGTTTCCGGCCCGGTGACATCCATCCAGTCAACCAGTGCGCGATAGGGGTCGCGCACCTTACCGTTCATTTCCATCTCGTTGAACATGCGCCATTCCCTTTCTGTCCGGGTCTTTTTTGACCTTCGTATAGATTAAAGGCAGCGGATCAGGCCGGGGTCAAGGTTGTTCAGATAAAAAATGAATGTTTTTTATGCGCTTTATGACGATGATGAAAAAATATGCTGCAACTGCGAAAGAACTGGGCAAAAACCTATGGTTATCAGGATGTCGCGGGCTTTTTTGGTCGCAGAACATGGTGATGATCGGCGGCGTAAAGCCGGGAATCGGTAAAATCGCGGCGGCCAAAAACCTCGCCCACCATGATCAGGGCGGTGCGGGTAATGCCGCTGCCTTTGACCTTGGTGCGGATGTCGCCCAGCGTTCCGTAAAGGTAACGGGCATCGGGCCAGGTGGCGCGATAGGCAATCACAACCGGGCAATCTTCGCCGTAATGCGGGATCAGGTCGCGCACCACATTTGCCAGATTGTTAATTGACAAATGAACCGCCAGTGTCGCGCGTGACTGGCCCAGTTCCGCCAGACTTTCCCCATCAGGCATGGAGGACGACCGCATCGCGGTCCGGGTCAGGATGACGGTTTGCGAAATATCGGGCAATGTCAGCTCCGCCCCGATTTCGGCAGCCACGGCGGCATAGGCCGAAACCCCCGGCGTGATGTCATAGGGAATATCAAGTTCTTCAAGACGGCGGATCTGTTCGGCAATCGCCCCGTAAATGGACGGGTCGCCGGAATGTACCCGTGCCACATCCTGTCCGGCATCGTGCGCGGTTTTTATCTCGGCGATGATTTCATCCAGGTTCATCGGTGCGGTATCAATCACGCGGGCATCGGCTGGCGCGCTGTTGACGATTTCCTCGGGCACCAGCGAGCCTGCATAAAGACAGACCGGGCATTTTTCGATCAGGCGTAAACCGCGGACCGTGATCAGGTCGGGGGCGCCGGGACCGGCACCAATGAAATGAACCGTCATGTATTAGTCTTTCTTTGTCGTCGTGCTTTGGGCGGAATGGCTGCTATGGACAGGGGCCTTGGCGGCGTCGGCGCCCTTTTTGGCATAGCCACGCGGGGTATAAACCCATTCGCCCATGCCCCGGGAGATATGTTTGCTGTTGCTGGACCCGACCAGAACGGTGGTTAGCATATCGACCATATCGACCTCAAGTTTCGATAACGGAACGACCGTTATTTCCTGGTCCGGTCGGCCCAGTTGGCGGCCCAGCACCACCGGCGTATCGGCAGGGCGATTATCGAGCAGCATGTCGCGCGCGGTTGCCAGCAAATCGCGGCGGCGTTTGGAAACCGGGTTATAAAAGGCAATGACAAAATCGCCTGCCGCTGCGGCGGCGATCCGGCGTAAAATATCCTCGCGCGGGGTGAGCAGGTCGGACAGGGAGATGGCACAAAAATCGTGGCCCAAGGGTGCGCCAATACGTGCGGCTGCGGCTTGCAGGGCGGAAATCCCCGGCGATACCTGAATGGCAACACGGTTCCAGGCGGCTTTGTCTTCGCGGTCCAGCAATTCAAATACCAGGGTTGCCAGGGCATAAATTCCGGCATCGCCCGACCCGATCAGGGCCACATCGCGCCCCTCGGCGGCCAGTTCCAGGGCATGGCGGGCGCGGGCTTCTTCAGCGCCCAGATCGGAATGATGCAGTTTTTTGCCGGTGATCAAATCCCCCAGCAGGTCCAGATACATCTGATAGCCGACAATATCGCTTGCCTGCGCGATCAGGGTGCTGGCCTCCGGGCTGCGCCAGCTTGCCTGGCCCGGGCCAATACCCACAATTGATAAACGCCCCTGCCCGCGCCCGGTGGTTTGCGGGGGAATGTCGCGCGGGGACTGGCCAATGGCGCAGGTGGCCCGTTTTGATTTCTGTTTCGCAACGATCAGGGTGCCGTCGCTGCCAACACTGGCAAGGGCCGCCCCCTCGGCAACGCCGTGGCAGCCGGTTTCGGCAAAAACAATGTCGGATGGCGTTTGCAGGCGCGGGGCCTGTTCTTCCAGTTCTTCGGCGGTAAAAAAGCGGGCGGGAACACCCAAATGCCGGGCCAGTGTATGAACGGCGGGTTCATCGGCCTTCAGGTCAATCGAGGTGACACAGGCAACCGCCCTGGCACTTAACCCGGCATCGGCCAGGGTTTTTTCGGCAAGGTCAATCAGTTCGGCGGGGTCGCAATTGCGTTCACAGCCGACACCCAGCGCCAGAACGGGCGGATGGAATGTGACCGGGGCGAGGTCACCAGCCTGATCGGCGAGAAAGCCGGTTTCGACGCGTGCCGTAACATGCAGGGCAACGGTGCCGTTTTCATCCTGGGGGATGGCGCTGTTGGTCAGCCAGGCGGCCGACCCGGCATCAATGGTGATTTTGGCACTGGCCCCGGCCAAAAGGGCGGCGGTGGCCGGTTTGACAGCGGCCTTGTCGGCCAGTTTCCAGCCTGCCGGGGGTTCATCGAGCGCCAGGCCCAGGGCGGCATCGCCCGGTGTGGTAATGGCAGCACGGGCACCCAGCTTTTCGGCCAGGTCGCGGGCCAGTTTGTTACCCCCGTGATGCCCGCCCAGCAGCGGAATAAAGGTTTCACCGGCTTCATCCACGGCAATCACGGCGGCATCCTGCCATTTACCGGCCAAAAGCGGGGCCAGGGCACGAATAAGAATACCGCTGGCACAAACTCCGATAATCACGTTGTCGGCGGCAAAGGTTTGTTGCAGATGTGCAATGGTATCGTCAAAGGCCACATCCACCTCGCGGGTGGAAACCCTGGTGCGCAACCCGTGCAGGCTGGCCCCTTGCAGGGTGGCTGTAATGCGCTTTGCCGTGGGCAGGGCGCGCTGGGTGAGGCAAATCACCGCGATGGGGGCAATCGGGTCGGTTGGCAGGGGGGATGTTGTGGGGCTGGTCATTTCCATGCGTCTCCGCGACGGTGGATCAGGATCATTGAAAAATACGGTGCGGTGGCATCATCGGGCAAGTCGCCCAGTGGCACCATTTTTTGGCTATCCAGGGTGGCGCGCTCGATATAGCGTGCCCGGTCGGTCAGGCCCAGTTCGGCAATTACCTGGCGGACCTTGGCAAAATGACGGCCCAGTTTGATGATGGCGGCCGCATCGGTATCGGCCAGTTGTGCTTTCAGGCGGTCGGCAGGCAAGGGGCCGGGAATAACCTGTAAAATATCGTTTTTCGCGGCAAGCGGGGCGCCAAGCTCGGCGGCACAGGCCATCATGGAGCTGACGCCGGGAATGCTTTGTACCGGGAAACCGGCCTCGGCCAGGCGGCCAAACAGATACATGAAGCTGCCATAAAAAAACGGGTCGCCTTCGCACAATACCGCGACTGTGCGCCCGGCGCGCAAATGTTCGCCAATTTCCAGGGCGGCGGCATCATAAATGCTATCGGCCGGAGGCCCCATTGGAATGCGAATGGCAATTTCGATGCGGTTTTCGGGCATATGCGGGGCGACAATTTGCCGCGCCAGGCTGGCACCGTCTTCCAGTGCGGGATAGGCAATCACATCCGCTTCCTGCAAAATCTTGTAAGCCTTTAACGTGATCAGGTCGGCTTCGCCCGGGCCAATGCCCAGCCCATAGGCGGCACCCTTTTGGGTGACAGGGGCCGAATTGCCTGCAGTCGTGGTCATGATTTAACTCCGACATAATGTGTGACCGGGGCAAGGCTGTGCCAGCCGGTAAAGCTGCCGCGCGGGGCCAGCCGGGAGACAGTGAGGCGCGACAGGGTGCCGCCGATTTTATTATAAAATCGAAACAGTTCCTGTTCGCCTTCCAGTGTAACGGTATTTGCCACCAGCCGACCATGCACGGGCAACAGGTCCCAGCATTTTTCCATCAGTTCGGGCGTGGTAATGCCCCCGCCAATAAAAATGGCATCGGGGATGGGGAAGTGGCCCGGTTCGGCGTTGTTTTTCACTGTTGCGGCTTCCAGAGCCTGTAAAATGCTGGTGTGATGCAAGATCAAATCAGGCGTGCCCAGGCGGGTGGCGTTTTTGCGGATCATATCGCAGCGATTGCCATCCTGTTCAATGGCAACGGCCTGGCCGCCCAGGCGCATCCATTCAATGGAAATGCTGCCGCACCCTGCCCCCAAATCCCACAATAGCGCCCCTTTCCAAACCCCCAGTGATGCCAGCGTTTGGGCGCGAATGTCCGATTTCGTGATCATGCCATCATGGATAAAGGCATCATCGGGCAGACCGGGACCAAGCGGCAGGATGCTGGCCTTTTGATCGGCGACCAGATCGATCAGAATCACATTTAGCGGGTCAATCACGCTGCCATCCAGGCGGGTTAAGGCATCATGCTGCCATTCGCGGGCAGTTTGGGTGGTGATTTTTTCATGCTCCCCGCCCAGCCTTTCGCACACCGTCAGCTTGCTGTCGCCATAGCCTGCCTCATACAGCATCACCGCGACCAGTGCTGGTGTGCTGCCATCATGCGACAGGGCAATGATCCGGCCCCGCGGGCGTAAATGCGCCCGCAAGTTTTCTGGCTTGCGGCCATGAAGCGTGATCACATCGCATTCCGCCAGCGCCCAGCCGGTGCGGGCACAGGCGAGGCTGATGGAGGATGGTGCCGGGAAAACGGATATATTTTCGGGTCCGAAATGACCGATCAGCGTGTTGCCAACCCCAAAAAACATCGGGTCGCCACTGGCGAGAATCACAGGGTTTTGGCCCTGATATTTGGCAATTTCGGCCATATTATCATGAAACGGGCTGATCCAGGCTTTTTGCTGCCCGGCAATATCACCCGGCAGCATGGCAAGGTGGCGTTTGCCGCCAAAAATGACCTTGGCCTGTTTAATTTCGCCTGCTGCGGCCGGAGAAAGACCTGCAAAGCCATCCTCGCCAATGCCAATAACGGTTATTTTGCCATGTGGTGTGGTGTTGTTGGCGGGCATGGGTCAGCCTTCCGTCTTGGTCGGGGACGGGGATGTTCCATCGGCATGTTCAGCCGGTTTGGCAATACGGGCCAGGGCGTTTACTGTGGCGGCGGTGACGGCACTGCCGCCAAAACGCCCGCGCAGGGTGGCAAAGGGAATACCGGCTTTGCTTGCGTGCTCGATCAATGCTTCCTTGCTTTCGCTAGCCCCGACAAAGCCGACCGGCATGCCAATGATCAGGGCCGGTTTGGGCAAATGGCCGTTTAAAACCGCATCAAGCAGATGAAAAAGGGCTGTTGGCGCATTGCCAATGGCAACAATCGCTCCGTCAATATCGTTGGTCCAGGTTTCAATTGCCGCAGCCGACCGGGTGGTGCCGATCATGGCGGCCAGGGCAGGAATGTTGTCGTCATTCAACCGGCAAATCACCGCATTATCGGCGGGAAGAAGGCGGGAAATAATGCCGTTTTTTACCATTTCCGCATCGGTTAAAACCGGCTTTCCCGCCAACAGGGCCTTTGTTGCCACCCCGGTAACATCGCCGCCAAAGGTGATATTTTCGGCCATTTCGACCATGCCACAGGCATGAATGATGCGTATGGCAACGGGCCGCAATTCGCTGGAAAAACGGGCGAGGTCGGCTTCGGCTTCGATGGTGGCAAAGCTTTGCCGGTATATGGCCTGCGGATCGCGCAGATAGTTAAACATAACCCCGCCCTTCGCGCCTGGTTCCGGCGTTGTTATTTGTCGGTTTTTTCCGTCGTGCCGTGCGGCGCGTGGTTGTGGTCATGACCGTGATCGTGGGAATGCCCGTGATCATGAGAATGTCCGTGGTCATGGCTGTGACCGTGACTGTGACCGTGGGAGTGCCCATGACTATGGCCGTGGGAATGTCCGTGAGAATGACCATGTCCGTGGTCATGGGAATGCCCGTGCCCATCGGTGCCAATGCCCATCACATGATGATGGTGCCCGACCTGGGGGGTGGCAACATCGCCTTCATAGCCAATGATCTGCTCGCGATATTTGCACAGCTGGCAGTTCATATTGTTGTCGCCGGTATCAATTTCAGCCAGGCGTTCGGCAAAGCTTTCCAGCACCAGCGGATGATCGGCCAGGTACGATGCCTTGATGAATTCCACATCGGGGAATTCGGCGGTAACTTCGTCGGTATGGCTATAAATCCGGTCGATCAGAATGCCGACAAACAGGAAATAGGGGAAAACGACAACCCGTTTATAACCCAGCTTCATGGCTTCGCGCAGGCCCGCATTGACCCGCGGATGTGCCACGCCGGAATAGCTGACTTCAACCCGGCCAAAGCCCATGCCTTCCTGAAGCATGCGGGCTACCTTATAAACATTGGAATTGGCATCGGGGTCGTTGGTGCCACGTCCCACCACCATTAGCAGGGTGTCTTTGCGTTCAATGCTGTCATCGGCGGTTGCCAGGGCTTCTTCGATACGGTCGGCACTCGCGCGCAGCAATTTGGGGTCAATCGCCAGGTCGCGGCCAAATTTTACCGTAATATCTGGGTTTTCCCGGTCAAAATTATTGACCTCGCTGGGCAGGTCATTTTTGACATGGCCTGCGGCAAACAACATGCCTGGCAGCGCGTAAATCTTTTTGTGACCACGGGCTTTCAGTTTTTCAAAACCATCGCGCAAAATGGGATGGGCAAATTCCAGAAAACCGCTTTCAACATCGTAATCGGCGAAGTGGGTCTGTTTCATTTGTTCAACCATGTTGTTGAACTGTGAAACCGCACGGTCATCGCGGGAACCATGACCGCAGATCATGATGGCACCTTTGGGGGACATAAAGGCTGCTCCTTTTTCTCTCTCTCGCCAATGCGGTCTGAACCTGCCCGGATGGACATGGTGCCGCCAGATGTTCCCCCCGTTTTCCCTGATTGAACAGCCGATTGCAAGCAGCAGCTTTGGGAATTGTACTTTTGATCGTGCAGGCCCGTTACAGGATATCGGCTAAGTTATGAAAAATATTGAAAAATTATGATAACGGTTAAGGGGATGATTTGAAAAGTCATATTGACGCGATCTTGGAAGCGCCGCATCTTGCCGCGATGGAACAGACGATTTTCGATTTTTTGCTGCCGATACCGGGCATTTATGGCTATGGCGTTGCCGTGATTATTCTGGGTTTGGCCCTGGATGCGGTTGCGGGCGATATGCCGTGGCTGTTTTCGCGCATTCCCCATCCGGTTGTCTGGATCGGGCGGTTGATTTCTTTTTTTGAAAAACGTCTGAACCGCCCGGAACGCAGCGATGGCGACCGTTTGCTGCGTGGTGTTTTAACCGTACTGATTGTCCTTGTGGTGGCCGGTGCGGTGGGTGGTTTCATTCAGTTCTGGGCGCTTCAGGCGCCAAGCGGCATTGTTGCCGAAATTTTCCTTCTGGGTGTGCTGATTGCCCAAAAGGGCCTTTATCAGCATGTGCAGGTTGTGGCCGATTGCCTGGAACAGGATGGCCTTGCCGCCGGGCGACAGGCAGTTTCCATGATTGTCGGGCGCGACCCGGCCAGCCTGGACCATGCTGGGGTCAGCCGGGCGGCGATTGAAAGCTGTTCGGAGAATTTTTCCGACGGTGTTGTCGCCCCGCTTTTCTGGTTTGCGGTTGGCGGGCCGATCGGCCTGTGCCTGTATAAGGCGATCAATACCCTGGATTCCATGATTGGTCATCGCAACCGGCGTTATCTTTATTTCGGGCGCTTTGCCGCAAGGCTGGATGATGTTGCCAATTTTATGCCCGCCCGGCTGGCGGGCGGGCTGGTGTGCCTGGCGGTGGTAATTTCGCTGGGCTTTACCGCCGGGCGGCGGGCCTGGGCCACCATGTGGCGCGATGCGCGCAAACATAAATCCCCCAATGCCGGGTGGCAGGAGGCGGCAATGGCAGGCGGGCTGGATTTATCCCTGGCCGGTCCGCGCCACTATGGCAGCGAAATTGTCCAGGACCCGTATATTGGTGATGGCCGCCGTGCCGCAACACCCGACGATATCCGGGCGGCTTTGCGGGTTTTTGTTCTGGCCTGTCTTTTAAATGGTTTGTGGCCGGTTTTGATCTGGATGGCCGTGAATCGTTAACCAAAAGGCGTTGGATGCCCCTGCGATGAAACCCGGTTCATATGACATTATGATCAGCCCTGAAAATGCAGCGACGGACAGCGATGCGCGCGTTTTCGTGTCGATGGTGCGCCAGAACCCTCATATTTCCGTGATTTTAAACCGAATGGCGTCCTTTGGTCTGATGGATTGGTGGTTAACTGCCGGATGTCTGGCCCAAACCATCTGGAACCTTCAGGCCGGATATGATGCCACGGCCCATATTGATGATTACGACCTGTTTTATTTCGATGCCGATACAGGATTTGAGGCCGAAGACAGCGTGATCCAACAGGTTGCAGCCCTTTTTGATGATGTGCCGGTACGGGTGGAAATTCGCAATCAGGCACGCGTCCCCATATGGTATGAACCGAAATTCGGTTTTGCTTATGGGGATGTTTACCGTGCCAGCGATGGTATTGACCGCTTTGCCTATCAAACCACCGCGATTGGATTGCGCCAGTGCCCGACGGGGGATTACGAAATTTACGCGCCCTTTGGGCTGGAAAAGGTGCTTTTGGGCCGGGTTGTGCCCAACACGGTTTTGCCAGTTGCCGCCGTTTATCGTCAAAAAACGGAACGCTGGCGTAAAATCTGGCCGCATCTGACCATCCAGCCCTGGCCGGAATCCTCATCCGATTTTTGATTTGAAATCGAAATAATATAGGTCAGTCGGGCTTTTTGTTCATCCGCGCAATGGTCGAGGTGGTTGAAAAGCCATCGGCCAACTGGGCCAGAAATACCTTGCCGCCATACCCTTGCACAATATCGGCCCCGACCACGGTTTCGATGGTGTAATCAGCACCTTTGACCAGAACATCGGGCTTCAGCGCGGAAATAACTTCGATGGGGGTATCTTCATCGAAAATCACCACGCCGCTGACGGTTTCAAGCGAGCCGAGCACGGCTGCACGGGCAGCTTCGGACTGCACCGGGCGGGTTTCACCCTTCAGCCGTTTGACCGAGGCATCGGAATTAAGGCCGATCACCAGCCGGTCGCATTGCGAACGGGCCTGTTGTAACAGGCTGATATGTCCGGGATGCAGCAGATCAAAGCAGCCATTGGTAAAGCCAACCGTGTATCCCTTGCGCCGCCAGCGTTCAACACGGTCCACCATGCGGTCCAGCTTCATCAGTTTTGCTTCGCCAATCATCAGGTCATGATGATGCAGAAGTGTGATCAGTTCGTCAGGATAGACAACGGCGGTACCGATTTTACCCACAACAATACCTGCGGCGACATTGGCAATGCGGGCGGCATCGGTAATGGTGCTGCCTGCGGCGATGCTGGCGGCAAGGCAGGCCACCACCGTATCGCCCGCACCCGATACGTCATAGACTTCGCGCGCTTCGGTGGGCAGGTGGATGGCTTCCCCACTGGCAGGAACCAGCGTCATGCCATCCTGGCTGCGGGTCAGCAGCACATTTTCAATACCGCAATTTTCAATAATGTGGCGGGCGGCGCGAATGGCGTCCTCGTCATTATTCACGGCAATGCCGGTGGCGGCTTCGGCCTCCGCCCGGTTGGGGGTGACCAGGGTTGCCCCGCGATACCGGCTGTAATCATTGCCTTTCGGGTCAACAATCACGGTTTTTCCCGCCGCACGGGCGGCATCAATCGTCGCGCGGATCAAATGGCTGTCCACCAGCCCCTTGCCGTAATCGGACAGGACCACGGCATTGACATCCGGGGTTAGCTGCGCGGCAAGGTCGCCGACATGGGTCAGTGTGGTGTCGGCAGGCGGGGATGTGGTTTCGTTATCAGACCGCAACAATTGCTGCCCGCCTGCGATAAAGCGGGTTTTGATGGTGGTGGGGCGATTACGTTCGATCTGGATATAGGGTTCAACCAGCTTGTCACCGGCGACATATTCCATCACTTCGCGCCCGGGCAAATCGTCGCCCACCATCGAAAGGAACTTGACCGATGCGCCCAGCGCCGTTGCATTGCGTACCACATTTCCCGCCCCGCCCAGCATGGCACTTTCGCGCTGAACACGAATAACGGGAATGGGGGCTTCGGGGGAGATACGCGTGACCGACCCATAAACAAACCGATCAAGCATAACATCGCCAATACACAGGATTTTGGCATTTCCCAGCTCTTCAACCAGACGGGCAAGATGGCTTAGATCGGTCATGGGGGTACTTCCGGTATCGGTTATCGTCTTTAATCAGGATTTAGTATCGCACTGGGCTTGTTTAATCGCGAAGACCCAAACGGTATTCCAGCATGCCGACCAGCATCTGGCCCAGCATGATGTGCATTTCCTGAATGCGGGCCGTGGTCTGGCTGGGAACGATCATGATAGGGTCACACAGGGCCGCCATATCGCCGCCCGAACGCCCGGTCCAGCCGGTGGCAACCAGACCCATTTCACGGGCCTTTTTCAGGGCAAGGTTAACATTGTTGCTGTTGCCCGATGTGGAAATGCCAATGGCGATGTCGCCGGGTTTACCCAGGGCTTCGACCTGGCGTTCAAACAAATGATCAAAGCCGAAATCATTGCCAATCGCGGTCAGGGCCGAACTGTCGGTGGTCAGGGCAATTGCTGGCAATGCCCGGCGATTATGGACATAGCGCACGGTAAATTCGGTTGCGATATGCTGCGCATCCCCTGCCGATCCGCCATTGCCGAAAAACAGCAGCTTGTTACCGGCATTCAGGGCATTTTCACACAGGTCTACCAGTTTGATAAACGGGTCACGCGTGGCTTTGCGCGTTTTGTTGACCAGGTCCAAATGCTCGTCAAATTCGGCATCAAAGAATGTGTTAATGTCCATTTCCGGCTCATATCTTGAAATTGCAGGTGGCAGCCCTTGCGCGAGACGAGGTCCCGGCCTTGTCTGGTCGCGATCCGGTTTTACCCCTGTCAGGATAAAAGATCACGATCGCGGCGAAACTAGCACTTTGGTTTCACTGTGGCTATTGCTTATCAAGTCGTGAAGAAGCCCCGCGACAAATAGATTCTTGCCGGTAAGCCTTCCTATCTTTGAGGCTGCGTTCGTACCGCCGATGAGATTAAGAAAATATTCGACAATTTTGCGGGGATAGATACATATGCTGTTAACGATAAAGATTTAAACTGTTTCGGATCCCGTACTTTCGGATCAAATGCACAAACAACCGGGTTCACATGTCTGATAATTCACTCCCCTCTCCCGAGGCGTTTCTGGTTGATTATGTCCGGCGTCTGGAGCGTCGGCGGCAGGGTGTGGGTGCTGTCCATGTGCATATTTCCAAGTTGCAGAATTATAATCGCCGGGAACACCATATTCGCACCTGCCTGACCGCGTTTGAGGAACTGGTGCCTGTGGTGGTGGGGCGTCTGTTTGTCCTGACCAATCAGGACATTATTTTTATTTTTGAACAAAAATACGTTGATGAAGTCAACGCGGCCCTTTTTCGTTTGAAATTTCTGTTTAATGATGACCCGCTGCTGGCGGAAGGGGTGGCCCCCGACGGGGCACCAGCCAGCTTTACCGACTTTTTTGATGTCGATAAGCAATATAAGGACTTTCTGCATTTAACCCAGCGGCTGGTGCGCAGTAACGCCACGCGGGAAAAAGTCGTGAGCGAGGCTGCCAAGCGCCACAATGACGCGCCGGACCAAAATCAGGATGGCGCACCTTTAACACCGAAAATTCTGGGCCGGATCGACGAGGCCCTGCGCCGTGCCGATCTTTCCAATTTGATGCGTCGACAGGCGATTTGTGCAGTGGTGGGCGGGGCGCAGCCAACTCCGGTTTTCCATGAATTGTTCATTTCGATCCGCGATTTGCAGCACACCTTGCTGCCCGACATCAATGTGACGTCCAATCGCTGGCTGTTTCAGCATCTCACGGAAATTCTTGACCGCCGGATGCTGGCCCTGCTGTCGCGCACCAACGATACCAGTGTTTCCGGTTCGGTCAGCATCAACCTTAATGTATCGACCCTGCTATCGCCCGAATTTCTGACCTTTGACAGCAATGTCAAGGCTGGGCAGCGCGGAACCATTGTGCTGGAACTGCAAAAAATCGATATTTTTGCCGATCTGGGGCAGTTTTTCTTTGCGCGTGATTTTTGCCGCGATCGGGGCTATCGCATTAGTATTGATGGTATTAGCCATCTTTCCCTGCCGTATATCAATCGCAACAAGCTGGGCCTGGATACGATCAAGTTGATGTGGGCACCCGAGATGAAGGATCTGCCTGATGAAAAGGTGGATGAAATTCGCGAGGCGATCAAGGTGGCAGGCGACACAAGGGTGATCATGTGCCGCTGCGATGACCAAAACGCCATTGATTTTGGTCATTCTGTCAATATCACCATGTTTCAGGGCCGCTATGTTGAGCATTTGCTCAACGAATATGCCCGGGCAAAAAAGTAACGGCTGATGCGCCGCGCAGGCTGCGGCTTGGTTCCTGCTTGAACTTGTCCGTGAAGATGGATCGCCAGGTCTGGTCTTGATCACTCACCGCTATGCTCCGAGGGAGCTTTATGAAGGGGTGGGTAAATAACACCAATTGCCTTGATCAACTTTTTAATGACGGGTTAAAACAAGGGTTGGTCGCATGAGATGTGACCATATTGGTCGGTAAAACAAGTCGGTTTCTCTTTGTATTGGGGCATTGCAGGCGTGCTGAAATCTGTGATGGCCTGCTGGTTAATGGGAAATATCTGTGTTTATTGGAATAATGCGACCTACATTGTGATGACCATCAATATCGAATTCAAGATCGCTACCATTGAAATATCCGGTAGACAGTATTTCCGATTCTGACGGTGGGTCATAATAGTATACCTTACCATCAACGGACATTTCTCTGTCCGATACGAAGATACCCATTCCTTTAAACTCTGCTACACCTGAGAAACTGTCATAAGCTTCCAGCCAATATGCCGGAAGCCGTTTTCCATTATCTAAAAGAAAATCTTTACGTTCAAGTACAATAAAATATCCTCCATCTGCACCGCCACGGAAAACCGCATTTTCTGGAACATTTTCGGGCCTTTGAACAGTCATGGGTTCAAACCTTTTTTCAGCCGTGTTAATTACATAAACAAAAAGTGACAGGGCAGTGACCACACCTATGATGATAACAATAAGAATCTTTTTTATCATTCTGAAATCTGCCATACAAATTCTTTGAACATGTCGCTTTCGGGGCTATATGTTATGTAGTTATCCCACGGCATCATATCCATCTCGTTTGGTGGAAAACTGTCCCATACAGGAATGGGGCCGAACCAAGAAAATCCCCCGGCAGCATTAACTTCATGGGCAAATGTAATGCAGCTATTTGATGAAAAATTGTAATTTTTGTCATTGTAATTTTCCGCAAAGGACACGGCTTTGTCATATCCAGCGCAAGTATGCGAAAAATTTCCATGCAATGGGGTATTCTTGCCCGCAGAATGCGTAATACTTTTTGCTAAATGATGGAGAGATGCAACTGTTGGCCAACCATCGTCATTGAGGACTAAGTTTGGCACTGGGCGAGTATTTACAACCCCGAATGAGTTACCCTCTCTATCACGAGCATAGCGCCCATATTCATAATATCTTGTTAATCCCGTTCCCCCCTCGACAAGAACAATACCTGCGTGACCTAAAGCAAGATTATAATGACCTTCTGTATCCACGCCAGAGCTTGGATGAGCTTCGGTCCCTCTCCGAGCTTCCAGGCCAATGTCATCTGGTCCAAATCCCAAGTCAATGGGATATACAGGCCATATACAAACTATTGAAAAATCATGTCTACAATTATTAAAAAGATTAATTGGGCGAAGCTCGATAAGTATTTTACAGCTTTGATTTTAGAGGACTCTCTTATAAGCTCTGAACTAACTATTTTGTCAGCTATAAAAGTTAAGCTGTCAGATTTCTCAATTTTCGCATAGTGGGTAACCGCTTCACTATTTCGAATACCAAGCATCCACAGACGTGGTATATCATGATATATGCTCTCAAAATCCATATTTTTATCTTCGTTCATAGCTGTTTTCGTGATCGCATATACGAATCCGGAGAAAGAAATATCAAGCCGTAGATTCGTTTCTTTATTTTTATAAACTGAACGCATGGCAAAGCATCTGCCGCCAGTAATCGAAATCATTATAACAGGCTGCAAGAGCTTGCAATATAGAGGGAATTTTTCTTCAAATATTGGATTATCAGCTATAAGGCGTACCGCTGCCACAAGCATAGACGGTTCCCAAAACATAAAATAATACCACTTACCCTCCATATCCTGCATCTTTGTGAATTTGCGGAAATGGCGGCGAACTTCTTTGAACTCGGCGCGAGACCGCACATACACCCCCAGTTCCTTTTCCCACAACCCGTTAATCTCTTTTGAGCCGGTCAGGAGCCTGGCGGTAAAGCTGTTATCCTCGGTTAGTTCCACCAGATAGGGTGAGTGCTCTTTCAATTTCTCGGCGGTTTCCCCTTGGAAAAGCGACTGTGCGGGGAGTCCGGAACTCTCGATAAATCCCGTTAGGATATAGGGCATTTTGGCCGCATCAAGAATGGCATAAGTCCGCATGGGGGGGACAGCCGCAGCACTACCGTAGTGGGCAATTTCTGCCTCCGTCGGGTCTGGCTGACCAAATAGCGTCTCATAGAGACTATCCGGCACCGTTTTGCGGGGATAGACGCCGAATTGCAAATCAAGCGGTTTTATATCCGCTATTTCTTCAATGATGAGATAATTTCCCTGTTTCGGTTTATTGTCGACATCCACGGCCAATATAGGGCCAAGCTCGACCACGTGGCCTGGATGCACAGCGCGAGCGAGTCTGCCGATTTTATGCGGGTTGCCGTGGCGCTACAGGTATTGGGACGTGGACAGGCATTCTTCTACCCACAGGATGTGATAGCCCTGCGGTTCGATCTGAGCGGTCAGACGCGCACGGAATGTATCGTAACTATTTGGCCCATACTGCGGCCTGACAATGATACTCTCTCTTACCCTCAATCTCACGAAGATGGCAATTTCCTATCCATGCTTCAAATCCACTCATGCAAAAGCCTCTTGAGCTACGCCCCAATAAAAAGGTTTCCCCTTTTCTGGGTAAGGTCATATGGGTACCTTTATATCGATATGTCCTATAATGCGTCCTCCCATACCTGACGATAAAAATACACTATTACATATCGGGGCTAAACAACTAATAGTTGTCGCGTTTGCTGACATGGGCGGTGTCAAATGTTGCCATATCGTTATGACAGGCGGCCGCAGCTCGCAAAAGCGGTAGTGTTAGAGCAGCACCTGACCCTTCGCCAAGGCGCATATTGAAATCCAGCAGCGGTTTTTTGCCCAGTTTTTCCACCAGGTTGCGATGCCCCGGTTCCGAGGAAAGATGCCCGACCAGGCAATGGTCCAGCGCATCCTGGCGGACATGATAGAGCGCGGCCGCCGCCGCACAGGAAACATAGCCATCCAGCACAACCGGCACACGTTGCAGACGTGCGGCCAATATGGCCCCGGCCATTGCGGCAATTTCGCGCCCGCCCACACAGCGCAAAACTTCCAGCCCATCGCGCATTTGATGGCGATGTAAAATCACCGCATCGCCCACCACCCGGGTTTTAAGCGCAAGGGTACTGTCATCAATGCCGGTGCCCCGGCCGGTCCAGTCTTCAGGGGTACCACCAAACAGTGCATGTGAAATGGCCGCAGCCGCGGTGGTATTGCCAATGCCCATTTCGCCAGGCACAAAAACATCCAGCCCCGTTTCAACAGCACTCATGCCAAAGGCCATTGCTTCAGCACAGTCTTCATCGAGCATGGCGGCTTCGCGGCTGAAATCATTGGTGGGAATTTCAAGGGCGACTTCCATCACCCGCAATTCGGCATCAACCGCCTTGCAAATCTGGTTAATCGCGGCCCCGCCATTGATGAAGTTTTCTACCATTTGCTGGTTCACACTGGCCGGAAAGGCCGAAACCCCCTGGTCGCAAACACCGTGGCTGCCGGCAAAAATGGTGACACGCGGGCGATTGGCGCGGGGGCGCGGGTTTCCCTGCCATTCCGCCAGCCACAGGCTGATTTCTTCCAGGCGTCCCAGCGACCCTTCGGGTTTGGTCAATTGTGGTTCGCGCGCGATGACGGCATCACGGGCGGTTTCATCGGCCTTTGGCAGGTCTGCCATCAGGGCGCGGATGTCATCCAGATTTTGCGGCGGGTGTTTGGGATCGAACATGAAAAACTCTCCGGGTGGCAGGAAACACCTGGGATAGGAATGGTGCTTGGCATTGTTGCGCACCATGATTAGTCTTCCCCCAGCCAAATTGCCAGTTTGAAAATCGGAAAATGCCGGTGTCATCAGATCAACCTTCTTCCTCTCGCCCGCATTCTGACCCGGCCGACCCGATCGGAATATCGGAGGATGCCGATGCGTCTGCGCCCTCTGCGGCGACAGTATCTGCCGATAGCGTAACCGATGCGGACATGACCATTATGGAACGCCTTGTGGCGGATTTTGGCCGTGCCCTAATGCTGCTGTCGCGCATTCCCTGGCCTGCCCGGCTTGATTTTCAGTCCCGGTTGATGGCCCGGTCAGTCTGGTGCTGGCCGCTGGTGGGAATTTTCCTGGCCGGGATTGCAATTATTCCTGCACAGGCGGTTTGGGCGCTGACGGGCAATGCCGGTCTGGCGGCGGTTTTTGCCCTGTTGGCCCTGGTGGGGTTGACCGGGGCGCTGCATGAAGATGGCCTGGCCGATTGCGCCGACGGTTTTGGTGGCGGCATGACGCGGGAACGCAAACTTGCCATTATGCGCGATAGCAGGATTGGCAGTTATGGCGTCGTCGCATTGGTTATTGCCTTTGCCGCGCGGTTTTTGGCGTTGGAACAGGCGATTGAGGGCGGCGTTTTCATGATGGTGATGCTTGTCATGGCGATGTTTTCGCGCCTTTCCATGCCCGTGATCATGCTCCTCCTTCCCCCAGCCCGGCAAGATGGTTTGGGGCATGGGGCCGGTCGCCCCGCCATTGTGCCTTTCATGATCGCGGCCCTGCTAAGTATTCTTCTAACTTTTCTGCTGGCCGGGCCGGTAATGATGCTGGTTTCCCTGCTGGCAATGGTACTGGCCTGCTGTGTTGTGGGTTTTATCGCCCGCTGGCAGATTGGCGGATACAGCGGGGATGTGTTGGGATGTTGCCAGATCGTAGCTGATGTTTTTGTTGCGATATCGTTATTATCTGTTTTGAGATGGGGGCTGGCGTGAGTCTTTTTGCTGTAACCCGCTGGTGGCTGGTGCGCCATGCCCCGGTTGATAACCCGGGTGGGGTGATTTATGGCCGAACGGACCTGCCCGCTGTTTTTGAGGATCAACCGGCATTGGCGTGGTTGGCTGCAAGCCTGCCCAAAGACCCGGTTTATATTGCCAGTCCGCTTTTGCGCAGTGTTGAAACCCTTCGACAGTTACACCGCCTGCGCCCCGTCCTATGCGATGAAGATGGTGCAGGCACGAGAGGGGCAAAAAACGCCCGTGAGAATATCGATGCAAATGCAATCGAGAGGGTGCCGGAACTGGCAGAACAGGATTTTGGCGATTGGGAAGGGCGTTTATGGTCCGATATCCCAGCCGATCAGGCCCGTTTGTTCTGGGATGATTTTGCCAATGCCGTGCCACCGGGCGGCGAAAGTTTTAGCCAGTTGGCCGACAGGGTTGTGACGGCATTTAACCGGTTAAACCAGTTGCATGCTGGTCGCGATATTGTCGCGGTTTTGCATGGGGGGCCCATACGGGCCATTCTCGCACATATTTTGGCGCTGGCACCGGGGGCGGCTCTGGCGTTTGATATTGCCCCGCTGGGCCTGACACGCATTGATTACCTTGACGCGCCTGAAAATCCCGGTTGGCGGATTGACGGGGTCAATCTACGCCGGTACCAGGGCTGAAATAACGGCTTTCATGTCTTCTTTTCGTGTCGTATCGCGCCTTTTCCTTGTCGGCACAGGATGTCGCCAAGGGTGAATCAGGAACGATCAGGCTGACTTGCGGCTGGGAATGGTTTCTTCATAGTTTGCAAATTCTGCAAAGAAGTGATCTAGCGTATCATGGGTGATGTCATGTTTGGTTGCCAGTTCGTCGAGATCACCAAGATAGGCTTTGTAGTAATCAAGCGGACGACTGCGGGCTTTACCGCGTAGCGGGGTGATTCGCGAAAAGTCTTTGGCAAATTCCGAGCTTTCGATTGCCGCCGAGATGGCGTCATCGATAATCGCGGCGGGGACATTGTTAAACTGTTTGCCGCAGGCCGAAAGCATTTTGCTGGCTGTCGGAATGGAAATACCCGGCTGCCCCAGCAAATGATTAAGCGATTTATCATCGAAATTGTCGCGGTCAAACAGCTGGACCAGGGCAGGCAGATCGCGCACCAGCAGCGATAGCGCATTGACGCGAATGCCGCGCGCATGCGTCCAGATGATGGCGGCAACCATCCCCATTTCGGGGTCGGCCTGATACAGGGCACGGACCTGCCGACGTCGCAAAATGACATCGTCACCCTCTGCATATTGTTCCAGAAAACTGGAAAAATGGGGCGCATCCGTCTGAAGCCGGTCAAGCAGTTTGGTCCACATATCACGACGTGATGACGTCTGCCAAACAACGCCTTCCTGGGTACGAATCTTTTTGACGTAATGTTCTATAGCCATTGGGACAAACAGTTCTGGTTTTATCTGGAATGATGGTTGGCGCGAATTGCTCGTGTCTTTAGTTCCCAGGTTTTTCCCGGTGTTACGATATCGGCAATGACATTCCGTTTGTTCTTGAACCAATGTTCCCTGAAAGAATGTGTCTTCTCAACACATCAATTCTTACAAATACTGACCTTTCGTCTAGGTAGGCCTTACTCTTTATGCCTCTGAGGCCTGCCTTAAGGTTGATCAGTATGGTTTCGGTTCCGATTGATGCCTTGAGAACTATGGACCTTTGGCACGTTATTAATGGAGGGTGCTGTTCATTTTCCAGAGCGGACCATCGGATTTGAAGTGTGTTTAAAAATGCCCTTAACCTGCTGAAACCAATTGCTTAAGCAACTTTTACGGTTGTGGTGAAATGTATTTTCTTCTATTGGGGGAAAATGCTATGGCGATGCGAGGCCTTCTAATCGGGACTCTTTTACGCTAGTGTCGGCATCGCCGACTGGGAACGGGAAATCCGGTGTAAGACCGGTGCTGCCCCCGCAACTGTAACGGGATGACGGGTCATTTACGGCAGGAACGCCTGCCACCCACTGAAGGATGGGGTAACCCCCTTTGGGAAGGGAAATGACCAACACGCCCGAAGCCAGGAAACCTGCCAGTGGTGATGTGGGCCTTTTGGGCCGCATCAATTGCAACCGGGTCTCGGGTGGAGACCATAGCGCAAGGAACGGGCCATGGCCCCAAAGGTTATTGAAAATGGCGTTCACCTGATATTGGGGGGCGCACGTTCCGGCAAAAGCAAATTTGCCGAGGATATGATCGTTGCCGCAGGCGGGGGCACCTATATTGCCACCGGACGCGCCTGGGACGATGAAATGGCTGACCGTATTGCCCATCACAAACAGCGCCGCGGCCCGCTTTGGGCCACGATAGAGGAACCGCATGATTTGTGCGGCGTACTCGAACGCCTTGATAGGGACAGCGAAGGTCCGGTTCTGGTGGATTGTCTGACCCTGTGGCTGACCAATCTTATGATCGGCGAGCATGATATCGAGGCCGAGATCGAGCGTCTTTGTGTGCTTTTGCCCCGGCTGGCTTTGCCGGTTTTGCTGGTGTCAAACGAGGTTGGCTTTGGCATTGTGCCGGAAAACGCAATGGCGCGTGCCTTTCGCGACCATGCCGGGCGCCTGCATCAGCGCATTGCCGCACTCTCGCGTCAGGTGACGCTGGTGGTTGCGGGCATTCCAATGAGTGTTAAATAATTTCAATCCGGTATGTGATACCCGGACTCTCGCGTCAGGTGACGCTGGTGGTTGCGGGCATTCCAATGAGTGTTAAATAATTTCAATCCGGTATGTGATACCCGGTTTTTCAAGGATTTAAAGACAATGGCGCATTTGGGTAAAATTCCCGCAACCGTAATTACCGGCTTTTTGGGGGCCGGCAAAACCACCATGATCCGCAATATGCTGGAAAATGCCGGTGGCAAGCGTATCGCTCTGATTATCAATGAATTTGGTGATGTTGGCGTGGATATGGAAGTCATCAATGGCTGCGGCATTGAAGGCTGTGCCGAAGAAGACGTTCTGGAACTTGCCAATGGTTGCATCTGTTGCACCGTGGCCGATGACTTTGTACCGACCATGCAGAAATTGCTGGATCGCGACACCCCGCCAGATCATATCGTTATCGAAACTTCTGGCCTTGCCCTGCCCAAGCCGCTGGTAAAGGCCTTTAACTGGCCGGAAATCCGTTCGCGCGTGACGGTGGATGGTGTTGTTGCCGTGCTGGATGCCGCTGCCCTGCGCGATGGCCTGTTTGCCCATGATCACGACGCGGTGCAGGCCCTGCGTGAGGCCGATGAAAACCTGGATCACGAAAGCCCGCTTGAAGAACTGTTTGAAGAACAGCTTCATTGCGCCGATATGGTGGTTCTAAATAAAACCGACCTTCTGACCGACGATGAAAAAAGCAAAGTCGAGGCCGATATCCGGGCCGAGCTAAAGCGTCCGTCGGTCAAAATCATTGCGACAGAACATGCGCGGATTGAAAATGCCGTGTTGCTGGGCCTGGGGGCCGCCGCCGAGGATGACCTTGAAAGCCGCCCGTCCCATCATGATGACGGCCATGAGCATGACCATGATGATTTTGAAAGCTTTGTTGTTACGCTTGAGGACGTTACGGACCCCGCCGCCCTTGAAAAACGGCTGATCAATGTGGTGCGGGAATTTGATGTTTTGCGCATCAAGGGCTTTGTCCATGTACCGGGCAAGCCGATGCGCCATGTGGTGCAGGGTGTTGGCGAACGCTTTCAGCGCTATTTTGACCGCCCGTGGCAGGAAAATGAAACCCGACAGTCGCGTCTGGTGGTGATTGGCCTGCATGATATGGACCAGCAGGCAATTACCAGCGCCATTCTGGCAGCCTGATCGGCGGGTAAACCAAGAAAGGCAGCATCATTCAGGGTGCTGCCTTTTTGATCTTCGATATTTTAACGCCCCTCCCTTTGCAGACAGGCCGAATTCATGCACTTACTTGCCGCACAGCCGGGAATGATCACCGATGGCAGCGAGGCCGTTGATTTGGGCCAAAGCCCCGGTGATGTTGTTATTCTCTCGGCAGCGGAATCCGAATTGGCCTGTCTGGCAACGGCACAGGCGCATCTTGATGGTGAATTTCCCGGCAAGGTGCCGTCGCTCCGCCTCGCCAGCCTGTTACAGCTGGGGCATAATATGTCGGTCGATCTTTATATCGATGATGTGGTGTCCCATGCCCGTTTCATCATTGTGCGGGTGCTGGGCGGGCGCGGCTATTGGGAATATGGCATTGAACAATTCGTCGCACTGGCGCGCGAACGTGATATTCCGCTGCTTTTGCTGCCCGGCGATGACCAGCCCGATGCCGAATTGCTGTCGCTTTCGACTGTGAAAGGCCAGGCATGGCAACAGGTTTGGCGTTACCTGGTTGAAGGCGGGCCGGGCAATGCCGAAAATTTGTTGCGATATGTTTATGAATGTATCACGGCGGAAACGGAAAATGCCGATACCGGCATCCAATGGCACTGGCAGCCACCTGCCCCGCTGGTAAAGGCCGGGATTTACTGGCCGGGTAAAAGCAATGTAGCCCTGCCCGACCTTGCCGGTGTTTGGCAGGCTGGCAAGCCGGTGGTGGCGGTGGTTTTTTACCGGGCGCTGATCCAGGCGGGTAATCTGGATGTGATTGACGCCGTGATCACGTCGCTAGCACGGTCCGGCCTTAACGCCCTGCCCGTTTTTGTTTCCAGCCTCAAGGACCCGGTGGCCGCTGCCCTGGTGGCAGACTGGCTGGCGGATTCCAACAGTGATTTGATTTTAAATACCACCGGCTTTGCCCTGGCTGTGCCCGGTGCCGTGCGCGGCGAAAGTCCGTTTGATGCCGTGGATGCCCCGGTGATGCAGGTGGTATTGTCGGGCGGCAGTGAAAGCGCCTGGCGCGATGGGGTAAATGGCCTTGCAGCACGCGATATCGCCATGAATGTCGCCCTGCCTGAGGTCGATGGGCGGATATTTTCGCGTGCGATATCCTTTAAGGGTTCCGCCGGGCGGGATGTGCTGACGGAAATTGATCTGGTCAAATATATCCCGGTGATGGATCGGGTGGATTTTGTCGCGCAATTGGCGGCAAACTGGGTGCGCCTGCGCCAAACCCCGGCCCCGCAAAAACGGGTGGCGATGGTGATGGCGAACTATCCCAATCGCGATGCGCGTTTGGGCAATGGTGTGGGCCTTGATACCCCGGCAGGCATGATCACGACGCTAAAGGCCATGCAGGCGGCGGGATATGACATTGCCAACCTGCCTGCATCGGGCGATGCCCTGATTGATCAGGTCAAATCCGGCCCGACCAATGATTTTAAGGCCCTTGATCAGCGCGATATTCGCATCATCCTACCACTGGCGGATTATCAGGCGGCCTTTAACGCCCTGCCCGCTTCCATTCGCGATCAGGTGATGGAATGTTGGGGTACGCCCGAAAGCGACCCGTTTTATCGCGCCGGTGAAGGTGGCTTTGCTTTGTCGATTGTGCCGATGGGCAATGTGGTGGTCGGTTTGCAGCCCGCGCGTGGTTATAATATTGATCCGCTTGAAAGCTATCATTCGCCCGATTTGGTGCCGCCGCACAATTATTTCGCCTTTTATATCTGGCTGCGTCACAGCTTTGATGCCCATGCCATTATCCATTTTGGCAAGCATGGCAATATGGAATGGTTGCCGGGCAAATCTCTGGCTTTGTCCGATGATTGCTTTCCTGAAGCGGTTTTTGGCCCCACCCCGCATCTTTACCCCTTTATCGTCAATGACCCCGGCGAAGGTACGCAGGCCAAACGCCGGGCGCAGGCCGTGATTATCGACCATCTGACGCCGCCGCTCACCCGTGCCGAAAGCTATGGTCCGCTTAAGGATATGGAGGCCCTGGTTGATGAATATTACGATGCCGCCGCCGTTGACCCGCGCCGTTTAGCCCTGCTGAAACGCGATATTCTGGAACTGGCGGTGCGCATTGGTCTGGACCGCGATTGCGGCATTGAAACCGGCGAAGATGAAGAAAGCGCGCTGGCAAAGCTTGATAACTATCTGTGCGAGCTGAAGGAACTGCAAATCCGCGATGGGTTGCATATTTTTGGCGAGGCCCCTGAAGGCCGCCTGTTGACCGACCTTTTGGTCGCACTGGCGCGGTTGCCCCGGGGCAAGGATAGCGGCAAAACCGCCTCCCTGCACCGTGCGCTGGTGCGCGACCTGATGCCGGAACTGACCGGCGAAACGGCGTTTGATCCGCTGGATTGCGTCATGGGTGATGCCTGGCACGGTCCCAAACCCGCCGTTCTTTGCGCCTATGACGGGCAATGTGGCCCCTGGCGCACATTGGGGGACACGGTGGAGCGCCTTGAAGTGCTGGCACAGGACCTGGTGGCGGGCGAAAAGCAGGCGGATGACGGCTGGCAGCACACGCAGGATGTTCTTTGCGATATCGAAACGTCCCTGCGACCGGCGATAACGCAATGTGGTGCGGCCGAGCTTGCGGGCATTTTACGCGGCCTTGCTGGCAAGTTTGTTGAGCCCGGGCCATCGGGTGCGCCAACCCGTGGGCGGCCCGATGTATTGCCGACCGGGCGTAATTTTTATTCGGTCGATACCCGCACCGTGCCGACACCGGCGGCCTGGCATCTGGGCTGGAAATCGGCGGAATTGCTGCTTGAACGCCATGTGCAGGAACATGGCGAATGGCCGTCTGCCCTGGGTCTTTCGGTTTGGGGTACGAGCAATATGCGCACGGGGGGCGATGATATTGCCCAGGCAATGGCCATGATGGGGGTGAAGCCAACATGGGATTCCGCCTCGCGCCGGGTGACGGGGTTTGAGGTTTTGCCCCTGTCGCTGTTGGGGCGACCGCGCATTGATATTACCCTGCGTATTTCCGGCTTCTTCCGCGATGCCTTTCCCGGCCTGATCGATTTGTTTGACAGTGCCGTGCGTGCGGTGGCCGCGCTGGAGGATGAACCCGCCGACATGAACCCGATAGCCACCCGTGTGCGCGGTGAAACCACCCGCCTGACGGCGGAGGGTATGGCGGCTAAACAGGCCGGGGAAATGGCGGCTTATCGGGTGTTTGGTTCCAAACCTGGGGCCTACGGGGCCGGGTTGCAGGCCATGATTGATGAAAAATTGTGGGAAGATGAAGCCGACCTTGCCAATGCCTACCTTGCCTGGGGCAGTTATGCCTATGGCAATGGGGCGAGTGGCACGCAGGCGCGCCGGGTTTTTGAAACGCGGCTAAGTGCGGTGGATGCGATTGTCCATAACCAGGATAATCGCGAACATGACCTGCTGGATTCCGATGACTATTATCAGTTCGAAGGTGGAATGACATCGGCGGTGCGCCATCTTTCCGGGCAGCAGCCGGTGATATATCATAATGACCATTCCCGCCCCGAAAGCCCGAAAATCCGCACGCTTAACGAAGAAATCGCCCGTGTGGTGCGGGCCCGTGTGGTGAACCCGAAATGGATTACGGGGGTGATGCGGCATGGCTATAAGGGCGCGTTTGAAATGGCGGCAACGGTGGATTACCTGTTTGCCTTTGCCGCCACGGCGCGCTGCGTTTCAGACCATCATTTTGACCTGGTTTATGATGCCTATTTGGGCGATGACACGGTGCGCGATTTTATTGCCGACCATAACCCCGATGCCCTGAAGGACATTCGCGACCGCCTGGCCGAGGCGATTGACCGTGGCCTGTGGCAACCACGGCGCAACAGTGTTACGGCAGACTTGTTGGAGAATATCAATGCGCGCGGTTCAAATGACCCAATCGGGCGGTAATTGTATCAACCCTTTGATGCGCAAGGGGATTATGGCAGGGGCCGCGATGCTGCTGTGTCTGAATGTTACCCCTTCACAGGCCGGTGAAAAAACCGCTGCTGGCAAATGGCAAGCGGTGCCTAAGGGGGCCTTTTACTGGCAGTTACAGGGCGATGTGACCCCGGCCAAGGGCAGCCGGGTCGTGGATAGCGACCTGTTTGATACCCCGGCAAGTCAGGTTGCCAAATGGCGCAAGCAGGGGCTGTATCCGGTTTGTTATGTCAATGTTGGCGCGGTTGAAGACTGGCGTGATGACGCATCGGATTTCCCCGAAGACGTGATCGGTGCCGCCTATGAGGACTGGGATGGGGAACGCTGGCTGGATATCAGCCAGTATTGGGCCTTTTCCGATATTATCGAAGCGCGGCTGGATTTATGTGCCAAAAAGGGTTTTCTGGCTGTCGAGCCCGATAATATCGATGGGTATGATAATGAAACCGGCTTTGATCTGTCGCGCGATGACCAGCTTGCCTATCTGCGCTGGTTAACCGCACAGGCCCATCAGCGCGGGCTTGCCATTGGTCAGAAAAATGCGCCGGATCTGGTCGGTGATTTGGTTGATGACATGGATTTTGCCTTGTTGGAATCCGCTTGGCGCGATGATTTCCTGGCAGAGTTCAAACCATATCGAAGTCGGAACAAACCCGTTTTTGCTGTGGAATACCGCGAAGACGGTGCCAGCCTGGAAAAGATGTGTGGCGATATTGGTCAGCAGGGTTTTATCGGTGTTTTGGCCGAGTATGACCTGGCGGGGCATATTGAGAACTGCCGTTAAGTTCTCTGTCACAGTCTTTTGACGCAAGGGGTATGTGCGCCTGATGCGGGGCGTCCTTCGATGTCTGACAGGCGGATTGCAAACAGTCCGTCAACTCTGGCGCGATAATGATTGGGGCTGTCGAAAAACAGGATCGATTTGGCAACAATCGCGCACACCCTATCTTGTAGCTTGCTGTATCCAGGACCCCCAAAAGTCGTTTTTCGGAACCTTTAGGTAAACTTTAACGTTTTCGAAATGGGTGATTTGTGCGTTAATGGTTTATTAACCCTTGGTTGGGCGAAGAGTCACCCCATTAGGGGCCGGGACGCAGCGGCGAATACAGCCGGTTAAAATGCGCCAGGCCCAAGGCAGGAGGCCGCGATGGAGACTTTAAAACTGGTTCGTTTGCCCCATTATGCGCAAACACCGCCCCCCGCACATGGCGGGCATGCGGACATTATAGATTTCCTTTTAACCGGGCAGGAAGTGCCCCAGTGGCTGCGCGATGATTTGCACGGTAAGGGTGCCATGCGCCCGGCACGCGGGGCGATTGGCGCTGTTTTAAAACTGCGGGAGCATTTTGGTAAATGCCATGAACCGGTCAGCCAAAAACAGTTCCGCGACGGCTTAACCGAGCTGGGCCGTCATTTCCCTCTGCCAGATCACCAGAAAATCACGTCGCGAGAACGGATTTACTGGCGTTATCTGCAGGGTGTTGAAGCACCCGTTTGGCAGGCAACCGTGTCGCTGGCCCATATCCGGCAAAAAACCTTTCCCGTGGTTCGGGACCTGCGGGCCTTGATTGACGATGTGGTTGCCAGTCGTAACTGGGCCGAAAGGCGGCTGGAACAGGTGGAACACAGCTTTGCCGCGCCCGTAAATACCCCTAATGCGGTGATGAAAACGGCGCTGATCCGTTTGCGGCAAATGTCCCCCGGTGACCGGTTGCAATTGTTTAACAAGGCCCGTATGCGCCGCCCGGAACTAGCCAATACCGATATGCGCGAACCGGCCAAATGGGCCGATTTGGTAGTGGCTGATTTGGGTGTGGCCTCGCAATAATGCGGTTGGCGTGGGACGGGCGGATCGGTCAGGCCAACGGCAGCGCGGGTAAAGCGTGAAACAGGCATGAGAAAGGGCGCGTCTGGTTGGTGCGCCCTTTTGTGTGGATGCGGGTGTTTTTTGCGCAAGCAGTCTGTTTGCTATTTGATGCTGTTGATTTTGCTGTGTCTGCTTTTCATGGGGTGGAAAATTGACAATCCTTCTTGATTGTCCGGGGGCTTTGGGTGACTTTGGCCGGATGATAAAGGGGCAAAATCGCCCAAACCGCAGCAAGGATGGAAAACCCGATGACGGATCAAACCGCAAGCCCGGCCACCAGCAGCGAAATTGATGCGCAAAATGCCCGCCACGATGAAAAAATGAAAAAAATCAAGGCGGCGCGTGACAAGATGATGGCGGCCAAGATCGATAAAAAAGGTCTGGTGATTGTGCATACCGGCAAGGGCAAGGGCAAATCCTCCTCCGCCTTTGGCATGGCAATGCGCTGTGTCGGCCATGATATGAAGGTGGGTGTGGTCCAGTTCATCAAAGGTGGCTGGGAAACCGGCGAGGCCAAGCTGTTGGCGAAATTTCCCGAATTGTGTGAATTTCATGCGATGGGGGCCGGTTTTACCTGGGAAACGCAAAACCGCGCCCAGGATATTGCCCTGGCCCGGCAGGCCTGGGAAAAGGCACGCGAAATGATGCGGGATCCGTCCTATTCGATGGTTATTCTCGACGAGCTGAACATCGTGTTGCGCTATGATTTTTTGCCGCTGGACGATGTTTTGGCCGCCCTGGTGGATAAATTGCCCGATCAGCATGTGGTAATTACCGGCCGGAATGCGCCTGATAAACTGATCGAGGCGGCTGATCTGGTTACGGAAATGACGCTGGTGAAGCACCCGTTCCGAGAACAGGGGATCAAGGCGCAGATCGGTGTTGAATTTTGATTTTCGGGTGTGATGCTCGGTATATAATGAAAGTTTCGGTTTTATAATGAATAAACCGGCGGGCAATGTGACCCCGGCCCTGATGTTGCAGGGCACCGGGTCGGATGTGGGAAAATCGCTTTTGGTGGCGGGGTTATGCCGCGCCTTTGCCCGCCGTGGCCTGCGGGTGCGGCCGTTTAAACCCCAAAATATGTCCAATAATGCCGCCGTTACCGCCGATGGCGGGGAAATTGGCCGGGCGCAGGCCCTGCAGGCGCGGGCCGCCGGGGTGGAAACCACGGTGCATATGAACCCGGTTTTGTTAAAGCCGCAAAGCGAGATTGGCGCGCAGGTGGTGGTGCAGGGGCAGGTCCTGATCAGTGCCAGGGCGCGCGATTATTACCGCCTGAAACGCGACCTGTTGCCGCGTGTGATTGAAAGTTTCAACATCATCGCGGCCGATGCCGATTTGGTGATTGTCGAGGGGGCCGGGTCGCCCGCGGAAGTCAATTTGCGGGCGGCCGATATTGCCAATATGGGCTTTGCCGAAGCAACCCGAATGCCGGTCGTGCTGGTGGGTGATATTGACAGGGGCGGGGTGATTGCCTCGATTGTCGGGACGCATAATCTGCTTTCGGAAAGCGACCGGCACTGGCTGAAGGGCTATGTGATCAACAAGTTTCGCGGTGATGTATCGCTGTTTGACTCCGCGCTTGAGATTATCGAGGACCACACCGGCCTTAAAAGTTTTGGGATCGCAACGTTTTGGCCGGATGCGGCAAAACTCCCGCCCGAAGATGGCGTGGCCCTGGGGCAGGCGGGGCGTTATCGAAAATCATTGCAAACACAAATTGCGGTTGGGCCAGAGGGAGCATCGGCAGCGGCATCGCAGGCACCGTTGTTGCGGGTGGCCGTGCCGCATTACCCGCAAATTGCCAATTTTGATGATTTGGACCCGCTGCTGGCTGAACCGGGCATTGATCTTATGTTGGTCAAACCGGGCGAAGTGATCCCGGCGGGGTGTGACTTGGTGCTGTTGCCCGGCAGTAAATCGACGCTGGCGGATTTGCGGTTTTTAAAGGCGCAAGGCTGGGATAGCGACATTATCGCCCATTGGCGCAATGGCGGCCATGTGATGGGCATTTGCGGTGGGTATCAAATGCTGGGCACGCGCATTTGCGACCCGGACGGGGTTGAGGGCGAACCGGGCGAGGAAGCTGGCCTGGGCCTGCTCGATGTGCAAACCGTGATCGCCGGGCGCAAAACCCTGCGCCAAAGCCAGGCGCGGGTGCTGGGCCATGCCCTATGCCCGGTGGCGGAGGGTACGGCCCTGACGGGCTATGAAATTCATATGGGGCACACCACCGGGCCGGATCGCAAGGCGGGCTGGGTTGCGACTGTGGGTCATGAAGGCGCTGACGGGGCCATTGGCGGGCAGGGAAGGGTGATGGGCTGTTATTTGCATGGCCTGTTTACCAGCGATGATTTCCGCAGGGCCTATCTGGCCGCGATTGCCGGGCAGGGAACGTGGGATCAGAATACGGCCTTCGAGGCAGGGATTGATACCACCTTGGATGGGCTGGCTACCCATCTGGAACAATGCCTTGATCTGGATGCTTTGTGGGAACTGGCAAAAACACGCAATAATGCGATGATTTAATTCGTTTTGTTAACGTTTTGGCGGCATAATCGCGGACATGTTTAAACGGTATGGGTTTTGGGGCAGCGATGGCTTTACATTCCCCCCCGAGACATGTTTTTTAAAACTATTGCAAAACGGTCCCAAACCGGGTCAAACACCGTGAAATTGTCACCTTTTAGTCCTGATCGGTAACTGTCTGACCATGCGTCAATTATATCATTTCTGGCTGTCCCCGTTTTCGCGCAAGGTCCGGTTGATTCTTGCGGAAAAGAAACTGGATTTTCAACTGGTTGCAGAACCGGTATGGGAACGGCGTGAAGAATTCCTGCGCATGAATCCGGCTGGTATGGTTCCTGTTTTGCAGGAAGAAGACGGCACCATCATTTCAGACTCGACCGTGATCTGTGAATATCTTGATGAAGTGTATAACGACGAACCGTTGATGGGAAAAACCCCGGTCGAGCGTGCCGAGATCCGGCGTCTGGTGGCGTGGTTTGACGGCAAGTTCAATCAGGAAGTCACGGAAAACCTGTTGGGGGAAAAATTCCTCAAGCGGTTTTTTACCCCGGGATCAACCCCCGATACCGGGTGCCTGCGGGCCGGTCGGGTGAATGTCGGCCATCATCTGGATTATCTGGGCTGGTTGTTTGAACGGCGGAAATGGCTGGCGGGTGACCATTTGACGATGGCCGATATTGCTGCGGCTGCGCAAATTTCGGTGATTGACTATATGGGCGATATTAAATGGTCGCGTCATGAAGCGGCCAAGGAATGGTATATGCGCATCAAAAGCCGCCCGTCGATGCGTGATATTCTGGCCGATAAACAGGCGGTGTTTCCGCCTGCATCGCATTATGCGGACCTGGACTTTGAATGACATCCCCGGCCCTGCCTGACGATAACGGGTTTTACCCCGAAGGCGGGCTGAATGTTGCCAGCTATGATTTGCGGGCCGAACTGGACCGCAAACTGTTTGATGATCCGCTGCCGTTTTATCGCGACTGGGCGGTTAAAACCGGCGGGCCGGTGCTGGAGCTGGGTTGTGGCACTGGGCGGATTGCCGGTGAAATTGCCCGGCACGGTATTGCGGTGGAGGGGCTTGATCTTTCCGGGGCGATGCTGGCCCAAGCCCGCCGTAACTACCCCGATTTAACCTGGCATCAGGCCGATATGTGCGATTTTGACCTGAGTCGTCAGTTTGCTTTGGTGATTATTCCCTTTCGTGGATTACAGGAAGTCATCACGGCAAGCGGGCAGCGTGCCGCCCTGTCGCGGGCGTTTGCCCATTTAAAACCCGCCGGGATGCTGGTGTTTGATTTGATTGACCCTGATTTGCGCTATTGCCTGCCCGAAGGGGATTTGGAAATTGTGCCATTGCCTTTATTTCCCATGCCCGAGGGGGTGGGGGCGGCCGATAGCCGGTTGCGCATTACGGCGATGGAACGCACCAACACCCCCTTAACCCAGCAATTTTGCGAACATTGGCGGTTCGAGGAAATTGCGCCTGATGGAACGGTGCGCCGCTGCGAGGATAACTGGCATCATATGCGCTGGGTGCATCGGGCGGAAATGGCCCTGATGCTGGAACTCTGCGGGTTTGTTTCGATTTCAGAATATTCTGGCTTTGGGCAGGAACCCCCGCGTTATGCGGCCAATCAGGTATGGGTGGCGCAGCGTCCGATGTGATGCTGGTACCTGTCTCGCGCCATCCGGATATCTGGCTTTTTTTAATGTAAAACAGGCCCCGCGACGGTGCAGGGCCTGTCTTTATGCCGTTGCTAGGATGGCTTAGGGCAAAAATTTCTGCGCTTCGGCCAGGGCATTTTTGCGTTCGCTATCAGGCAGGGGCACCAGGCCGTTATCGACCAGAAGGCCTTCCTGGCCGATAATGCCATCGGAAACATAGGTGGCAATAAAGGAAGACAGTTCAGGCACAAGCTGGCGGTGGTCATCCTTGACATACAGGAACAAAGGGCGGGAGCCCGGATAGCTGCCATCCAGAATGGTTTCATATTCCGGCGTCACACCGCCAATCGGAATGCCTTGCAGGGAATTTGCATTGCGTTCCAGGTTGTTAAACCCCATCACGGCATAGGATGTCGGGTCTTTTTCGAGCTTGCTGATCAAAAGACGGTCGTTTTCACCGGCTTCGATATAGGCCCCGTCTTCGCGCATGGTACGGCATAACAGACGGAAGCTGTCGGGCTCCGCACTTTCCATGGCCGCAATATCGGCAAAGGTACGACAGCCACGATCCATCAATAACTGACCCAACAGGTCACGGGTGCCCGATGTGGGCGGCGGGCCATAGACGCGAATGGCCAGATCGGGCAGGCTGGGGTCGATATCCGACCATTTTTGATAGGGGTTCGGCACACTGGCACCCTGAACCGGTACCGTACGCGCGAGTGCAAGATAAAGCTGGCGCGGGCTAAGTTTCATGGTCGGTGCCTCGCGCGAGCCGATCAGGACGATCCCGTCATAGCCAATGCGGATTTCCGAAATATCGCGTACGGAATTGGCGGCACAGACGGCGCGTTCGCTGCCGCTGATCGGGCGGGAGGCATCGACAATATCGGGGTATGCTTCGCCAATGCCGCCACAAAACAGCTTGAAACCGCCGCCCGACCCGGTGCTTTCCACAACGGGTGCCGGTTTGCCGGTGGTTTTGCCGTAATATTCGGCCACCTTGGCGGTCAAGGGATAGAGTGTGGATGATCCGACAATACGAATTTGGTCACGGGCGTGGGCGGTACTGGCACCAAACGCCGCCCCGACGGCCAGGGCAATTACAGCAGAACGAACAGAACGGCGCATCATATCCCCCGATGCAGTCACAAAATGATCAAACCGGATGTTTCCGGACGGGTGAAATGCCAGCCCTCTAAAATCGCGAAGCAATGGGGCTGGCCTCTCAACCGGAAGGCACCTTAGTTCTTCTTGGGGCTTTCTTCCATCTTCTTGTCGTTACCGTTTTCTGAATCCACATCCATTTTTTCGATATTGTCGCGTGCGGCCTTGGCCGCCGGTGTGCCATC
Organism: Thalassospira sp. TSL5-1; assembly: GCF_001907695.1. Classification (NCBI taxonomy): domain Bacteria; kingdom Pseudomonadati; phylum Pseudomonadota; class Alphaproteobacteria; order Rhodospirillales; family Thalassospiraceae; genus Thalassospira; species Thalassospira sp. TSL5-1. Next base: position 42,724 of record NZ_KV880638.1, on the reverse strand, counting down.
GCCCAGTTCAATTACGGCCAGCCAGTCCTTGCGGGCAGCTTTGTTGTTGCCAGCAATGCGGTACAGATTGCCGCTTTCAAGATGGGCCTGCAAATGGTTGGGTTGCAGTTCAAGGGCGCGGTCAATATCGGCCCGGGCAAGGTCATAGGTTTTAAGAGCCCGCCACGCACTGCCGCGATAAACCAGGGCATCGACATTTTTGGGGTCAAGGTCCAGCGCCTTGTTCAAATCATCAATCGCTTCCCAATATTGTCCGGCCATGCCCAGGGTAACGGCCCGATCCACCCACAGGCTGGGGTCTTTATCGACCAGTTTCAGGGCACGGGTCTGGTCGCGCCAGGCAAATTGCAGGTTATTGACCATCGTCCAGGCCTGCGCCGCCTGGCCCAGAAAACCGGCGACGATATCGGGGCTGGATTTGCTGTTATCGGCCATTTGATCAAGTTTGGTGGCGGCCTCGGTATAGTTGCCAAGCCCGATCAGGGCGACGGCTGCGCAATGTTCAGCCGGTTCACCGCCGCCCATATCGGCCCACTGGCTGGCACTGTCATAGCCATCCTGTGGTTTGAGGCGCGCCAGTTTCAGGCAGGCGGTATATTCGTGGGCGGCATCGGTTTGCGGAATGACATCGGACTGGTTTTGCGCCTGCGCCACAACGGGGGCGAGAACAAGGCTTCCGGTAACTGCCCCGATCATTCCGGCACTCACGGCTGTAAGCAGGGACAGTCGGCGCAGGCCAGAAAAAGTTGAAACGATACGTCCGGGCATGGAATCCTCATTATGGTTCATGGCAGTTGGGGCACAAATCGACCGTTTGATGATAGCCGATTTGCCAGCATCCCACGGAATGAAAACGGCAACATGATGATTGTGTTCCCCCAATAGGTGACTTTTGCCAATTATTTTGATTTTTAAAGCGGTTTCGGCCCTGGCCCGACGCCGGGATGACTTTGCCGGTTAAAAAAGAGTCTCCTTCAAATCGCTGTTGAAAAACCCTACTGTGCGACATCAAATCTGACCCTGCCGCAAGCAACAAGGCTCATTTCATATGCCCAACAAGCTTTTCTGTTTTGGTACCGGCTTTAGTGCCCGTCTGGTGGCACGAAAATTAAGGGCCGAAGGCTGGGACATTGCCGGGACCACGCGCCGCACCGATAAATTCGACGCCCTGAAGGCCGAAGGCATTACCCCGTATCAGTTTGATGATGGTGTGCCAGTGGCGGATATTGCCAAGGCCCTGCAGGGGGTAACACATGTGCTGGTATCAACCCCGCCGGGCGGGAATGGCGACCCGGTTTTGGCCCATCATCGCGCCGATCTGGCGGCATTACCATCGCAAACCTGGATCGGGTATTTGTCAACGACAGGCGTTTATGGTGACCGCAATGGCGGTGTCGTGGATGAAGACGATGACCTGCTGCCCTCTGGCAAGCGTGGGCGTCGCCGGGTGGCGGCCGAAAAGGCATGGTTTGATTTGGGACAGCGCCATGGTTTGTGTGTGCAGTCCTTTCGCCTGGCCGGTATTTACGGGCCGGGGCGCAATGCGCTGGAAACCGTGCGGTCGGGCCGGGCCCGCCGGATTGTCAAGGAAGGGCAGGTTTTTTCGCGCATCCATGTCGAGGATATTGCCCGCACGGTTCTGGCCTCCATCGCACGGCCCCATGCTGGTGCGGCCTATAATGTGTGTGATGATGATGCGGCCCCGCCCCAGGACCTGATTGCCTATGCCTGTGGCCTTTTGGGGGTTGACCCGCCGGTGGAAGAGCCCTTTGAAACCGCGACCCTAAGCCCGATGGCGGCCAGTTTTTATGAAGATAATAAACGGGTGGATAATGGCCGGATCAAGCGTGAACTGGGTGTGGAGCTGTGTTACCGCGATTATCAGGCCGGGTTGCAGGCGCTTTTGGATGATATTGTGCGTAAAAGCAAAGGCATCACGGGTGAAAATTGACAAAACCACATTGTTGACGGGGCCTTTGCGTCGTATATAACCCTGTAACAGATGTATCAAAGGGAACCGCGCAATCATGACGGTTCCCAATCCCGGATCGGGCAGCCATCCCCTGGCGCGCCATCAGTGCGGACCCGAGAGAGGCCGACGAGGAGAGAATTTAAAATGGATCGTCGTATCATCACTGTATTTGGTGGCAGCGGCTTTGTCGGGCGCTATATCGTCAAGCGCCTGCTGGAAGCCGGTTATACCGTCCGTGTACCGACCCGCTTTTTTGAACGGACCAAAAAACTCAAGCCGATGGGCTATCTGGGCCAGATGGTTCCGGTGCATTGCGATGTTCGCGACCCTGAAGCGATTCGCCGTTCTGTTGACGGTGCCGAGGCGGTGATCAATCTGATCGGCATTTTATACGAGCGTGGTTCGCGCAGCTTCATGAACATGCACGTTGTGGCGGCAAAAAACATTGCCGAGGCCGCAAAGGCCACCGGGGTTAAAACGCTGGTGCATATGTCCGCCCTGGGCGCGAACAAAAACCCGCATTCGCTTTATGCCACTTCGAAACTGGCCGGCGAAAAGGCGGTGCGTTCTGCATTCCCCGAAGCGGTTATTTTCCGCCCGTCGGTTATTTTTGGTCCGGAAGACAACTTCCTGAACAAGTTTGCCGCAATGGCGCGCATTTTGCCGGTTATTCCGGTTGTGGGTACCCCGGCCCTGCCGAAGGTTGATCTGGGCAAAGGCTCGATCGATTTCTTTGGTGAAGGGGGCCCGAAATTCCAGCCGGTTTATGTGGGCGATGTTGCCGATGCCTTTTTCAAGGCAGTCGAGGATAAATCCCTGGCTGGCGAAACCTTTGAACTGGGTGGACCGGAAAAATACAGCTTCCTGCAAATCCTGGAAGATATGCGTGAACTGACCCGCCAGCGTGTGTGCCTGCTGCCGGTGCCGTTCTGGCTGGCATCGATCAAGGCGTTTTTCCTGCAATTCCTGCCCAAACCGCCACTGACCCCCGATCAGGTCCGTTTGCTCAAGACCGACAATGTTGTGTCGGACGATGCTAAAACCTTTGCCGATCTGGGGATTGTGCCGAACTGCCTGGAAACGGTGGCCCCGGCCTATCTGAAACGCTTCCGTCCGCCGCGCAAAAGTGGCGAATTCCGCCGTTTTACCTGATTGCGCTTTCACCGGATGGAATGCAGGCATGATTTGATCCTGCGGCCTGTGATAAGGTAATACATAAACGAGAAACCCTGCTACTGAAATGTGGCAGGGTTTTTTAGTGGTTTCTCGGTTTTCATTTATTATATATTTTATGATTATTTTTATATGTCAAATTCGTTTTCATCTTCGTCCATGTCAAATTCATAATCGTCGTCGTCGTCGTCGTCGTCGTCGTCGTCGTATCCATAGCGGGTGCGGCTAATGGCTCTTTTGTTTTTTTCTTTTATATTTTCTATGTGATCGTTGAAATCGATCAGTTTTATTCTTTTGTTGGCTAGGTGATTAAATTCTTCACTATATATTCCGGAAAATTTTGCTTTAGAATATCCTTGCGTTCGTGCAACTAGACTGACTAGCCAATCGGAATTTTCGGAAGATAGATTATTTCCTAATGATAGTTTTGGTTTTCGTCTGATTAAATTATCAGCAAAGGCTTGTATTAGTAACGCGCGGATGTGTCCATTTCTTGATTTTGATAAAGCTTCAATAATAGGTATTGGTATTTCAATTTTGCAGGCAATTAGCATCCATGTCATCCAAACTGTTTCGTGATGATGGTTTAGTGATAAGCTTCTTTGTATGATTATTTCAGCAACGGCGAGCCATCCAGGTTTATCTATTTCTAAACCTATGGCGCTGCGTTTACATAGAAGTAGACAAGCGTAATCAATTGAATGAGGGTGTTTTTGTATTATTCTTTGAAGATTTTGTTCTACAAAACTCCAGTTGTCTGATTGATAAATCTTGGCCTTGTCGAATGATCGAAATAATATTTTAATTGGACTGTCTGAGCCAATTTTTTGAGCCGTGTCCGTAGCCTCTGAAATTGCCCGTTCTATCGAGGTATGATCTCTGTTTTCAAAATCAGTAGGCATGTATTGCCTGAGACGTTGCGCCCAAAGATCATTGATAGGTTCTAAGCTTGAATAAATTTTTGTCTTTTGATCATTTAAGTTTAATTCATATGTTGAAATCAATTCCCTCAAACTTGAAAGGACCGCCTGCGCATCATATTCTGTTCGAAGACCTATATAATAGTCATCCACATGACGTACAGCTCCTACAATAGAATTTCCAACAATTTTTTGTAATTCATGATCTATTTTTGATAGAATAAATTCAGCAATTAGTCTGTATCCATCTGGTCCAACCAAAACACCACGAGTGTTTCCACGTTGACTATTTCTAACGAAATAATCCAGTGCGTTGAAAGTATTTTTTTGAGATTCTTTACGTGTGTCATTTTTAGATTCTTCTATGCCATGTGCTGCCCAGGATATAGAGTGAGTGTATATACTCGGGAAGCATTGAGCTATATCTGCTTTCAATATAAATGGAGCGTAGCTGATATTTTTAGATGCGTGTTTTGAGAGCTCGGAAAGAGATGGGACTTTCACTGCTCGATCAGCGTCCTCCCCCATAACCTCAGGTGCGCCGATAGAATTTCCAGAAAGGGAAAAGTTTTTCTCAAAAAGCTTCCAATTTTTCCATATAAAGCTAGAAATATGAAAGTAAGAAACGATATTAGGTGTTCCGAAGAAACGACGTGAACCGTCATGTTTAGTTGCGCTATAGCGTATATAATCTGTTTTTCTTTCGTGGAATTTCTCTTTATCTAATTTTGATATGATTCCTCGGAATGCTCGCTTTGAGTCTTTTGATACAAAACAAGGCGGTAAGGTCTCTGGGTATAATCCTGTGTTAATAAGGCTGAATCTTGTTTTCATATTATCTCTTTTATTTTATTGAAAGGAGAAAATGTTATACTTTTTTGTGATGTTAGTAAATGTTGATTCGGGGAATAGTTTGTAGAATTTTTATAATGTTAGCTATTTTCGTTAGTGTTCACATAATACGAGGGCACAAACATTTTGTCCAAACGAAGAGCGTGGTCGCGGGCGTTTTCAATATGGCTGTGCCTGTTGGGTCTGATGCCGACTGACAAAATGCCGTGATACAAAATGAAACACCCCGCCATATAAATGTCGCGACGTGCTTTTGGTTAGGTTTGCGCCGTTGAACGAGCTTGAGGTTTCCGCCATCTTTGCATTGGCGCGATGATAACTCTTATGGCTTGGCAGCAAACCGGCTGGCGATTTGGGCGACGCGTGTGCCTTAGCGTTGCGCGGTTTCCAGATCACCTGTGGACATTTTATCGGGCGCGGCATCGGCATCGGATTGTGCCATTGGTTCGATATAGGATCCCATCCGGTTGGGATCATCCCGTTTGGATGATTTCAGATTGGCCGGTTTAATCGCCAGGCTCACCCAGATGCCGCCGTGCTGCCCGGTCTGAGCTTTTCGCCATTGATGCTGGCGCTGTTGGTGAAGGCGCCGGTTTGGCCGGGTTGGGCGTTATGCAGGCTGCGTATGCGGGGGGTAATACCCCATCTTGAAAGTGGCGAACTGGTTGAAATCCCGCCGGATTTGCGGCCATCGCAGCTGGATGTAACTCTTATTGTCGCGCATCGGCGCAATTTATCGCGCCGTGTCCGGGCCTTTATGACCTGGGTTGAAGCGGTGATGGTGCCCTATTTGGAATAGGGCGTTGATATTCAACGGCATGGGGTGGCGGGGTAATTTGACCTTACATCTCGCCCAGGCCAAGGGCGCGGCCACGGGCATTTTCCAGATGGTTGCGCAGGGCTGTGACGGCGCGGTCCGGGTCGCGGGCTTCAAAGCCGGAAATGATTTCCAGATGGTCATTCATCACGGTGGTCAGAAGTTTTTCGTTGAGACGAAAGCGTTCCTGGCGGATCAGCCGGATTTTGACGGAATTGACCCGATAGACATTGGAAATGATGGCATTATTGAGCGAATCGATGATGCAGTCATGCAGGGACCAGTCAACAGCCTGGGCGCGTTCAAGAAGGTCCGGGGTAATGCCTTTTTCGGCATCGCGCAGCACGGATTCGTGGGCTTCGCGAATTTTTGCGATCATGTCGTCGGTGGCACTGATGGCAAAAAGGGCGGCAGCCTCCAGCTCCAGAAACATGCGGAGCTGAAAGGCATTGCGGACCAGATCGAGGTCAATATGGGCGACCTGCATGCCGCGTTGCGGCACGGTGGTGATCAGGCCGTCAGCCTCCAGCCGGGGCACGAGTTCGCGAATAGCACCCAGCGGCATGCCGGTAATTTCCACGAGTTCGCGTTGCGACAGAAATTGCCCCGGCAAAATGTCGCGGGCCAGAAGCCGCTCGGTAAAGCTGTCATAGGCGCGGCTGCGAAGGCTGCGTTCTCCTCTGGGCCGGGCGGCTTCTGTCATTTTCTTACCTCACAGGCGATGCGAACAGGTCGTCGTAACGTTTTGTCAGGGCTTGATACTGCTCCGGGGTTAAACGGGCAAGGGGGGCGCGTGCCGCAAGCCAGGATTGTTCCTGATCCAGATAGCCGACCAGCGCCTTGACTGCCGGTGTGACCGGATATTGCAAAATGGCTTCGACCAGTTCGCTAACACGCGGATCAACCGGCTTTTGCGCCATAATATCGGTCAACAGATCAGGCCGGAAATTTGCAACACCACTAATGGCACCAGCGCCACCCAGGGCAACACCGCGGGCCAGCAGGCGTTCATCGCCGATCAGAATATCAAGATCAGGAAAACGCTTCAAAAGCTCTTCGGTGTTTTCCCACTGACCTGCCGAATCCTTCACACCGCAAATCATGGTGGGGAAGTCTTTTTTCAGCTCGGCCACCATGTCGGGGGTGACGGGCGCGGCGGTTACCTGCGGAATGTGATACAAAATCACCTTCAGGCCGGTTGGGGCAATTTCCGTCAGCAGTTGGCGGAACCACACAAGTTGGCCGCCATCGGCAACGCCTTTGAAATAGAAGGGCGGGGCCAGCAAAATATGCGTGCTGCCCAGATCGGCAGCCTGACGGGCAAAAGCCACAGCATTGGGCAGGGACGATTCGAGAATCGCAAAAACAATTTTGTCCGCCGGGACACCTGCTGCCGTGATGGCATTGTGGGCCGCGACCTTTTCTTCCTGCGAAAGAGACGGGCCTTCACCTGTGGTGCCGCCCAGGGTGACAGAGCTGCAGCCCTTTGCCAGGACATTTTTTACGTGGGCAACCAGCAGGGCATTGTCGATATTGCCGGCGGATGTAAAGGGCGTGGTCAGGGCCGCAGAAATACCAAAGGGTCGGGTGGCGTCAAAAGTCATGGCGTGTTCCTGTCAGGCAATGGCCTGAAATAGTGTTTGCTGTTGGTGTATTAGGTGTTGTGTATCACTAACATGTTAGTTATACAATATGTTTGTTGGCGCTATAAACTTGGTTGATTTTCTGCCGGTAGCCATCCAAAAAGAATAATAAACGAGAAAGATCAGCTAATTAGTCCACGGGAGGACCTTAAATGTTTAAACATCTACCCAAATACACAGCCGGTATTGCGGCGGCCGCGATTCTGGCTTTTTCCGGTATGGCCAATTCGGCAATGGCTGATCCGATCAAATTGCGCATTTCATCCCCGGCGGTTGAAAGCGACTGGCATGCCAAAATGCTGACCGTTTTCAAAGACGAGCTGGAAAAGAACGCGCCGGGCGAGTTTGATGTTGAAATTCATCTGAATGCCAGCCTGTTCAAACAGGGGACCGAACCTGCTGCCATGCAGCGCGGCAACCTCGATATGGCGATGATTTCGGCCCAGGATATTGCCAAGCAGATCCCGGCATGGTCGGTTTTCACGGCAGGCTATCTGATTCGCGATCCGGACCATCAGCGCCACGTTTTCCACAGCGACATCGGTAAAGAATTTTACAAGATGGTCGCAGATGACATGAATATCGAAATTCTCGATGTCGGTTATCTTGGCACCCGCCAGCTTGACCTTCGTGGCGACAAAAAAATTGAAACCCCGGCCGACCTTGCCGGTGTGAAGCTGCGTATGCCTGGTTCGGATGCCTGGTTGTTCCTGGGCAATGCCCTGGGCGCAAACGCCACCCCGCTGGCATTTGGCGAAGTTTATACCGGCCTTCAGACCGGGACGATTGATGGTCAGGACAACCCGCTGCCGACCGTTAAGGCCGCAAAATTCTATGAAGTGACCAATCAGATCGTGCTGACCGGTCATCTGGTTGATGCTGTTTTCCTGTCGATGTCCAAGAAAACCTACGACACACTGAGCGAAAAACAGCAGAAAATCGTTCACAATGCGGCGGAAGTGGCAACGCTTTACAACAATGTCCACCGCATTGAAGACGAAGCAAAGCTGATCGAATTTTTCAAGGAACAGGGCCTGAAAGTGTACGCGCCCAATGTTGAGGCGTTCCGCGAGAAAGTACAGCAGGACTACCTGAATTCCGATTTCGCCAAAGACTGGCCGAAAGGCATTGTCGAGCGCATCAACGCAGTTAAGTGAGCCAAGTTGTGCGATCATTCGGATCCATAATGAAAAAAGGTTGCGAGGGCATCGCGGTGACATTGTTCATCGTGATGTTCGCAACCTTTCTTTTGCAGATTTTTTCCCGCTATGTCCTGAATGAACCTTTGGGCTGGACGGTGGAAGTTTGCGTTATTCTGTATATCTGGCTGGTGTTTTGGACATCGGCCTTCCTGTTGCGCGATAGCGAACATGTATCGTTCAACATGCTGTTTCTCATGGCCAATCCGCGTCAGAAACGGGTGATGGCCATTTTGGGCATTTTTTGCATTGGTGCTGCCTTTGCCGCCGGCCTGCCGGTGATTATTGATTATGTGCAGTTCATGCGGATCGAAAAAGCCCCGGTTACGCGCATTCCACTGAACTATATTTATGCGATTTTCCCGGTTTTCATCATTGCGGTGGTCATTCGATCCGCCGTGTCGCTGTATCGGCTGTTGACCCGCCGCTGGCAGGATGAAGTGGCCGCCATTGCCGGGGATGAAGAAGAACAAAGGGAACAGCCATGAGCCTGGCCTTTACGCTTAGCCTGGGTGGCTTTTTGCTGCTGGGCGCCATTGGTATGCCCATTTCACTTGCGGCCCTGGCCAGCTCCATTGCCTATCTTTTCATGACCGGGCAGGATGTGGGGCTGGTGGCGGAACAGGCGCTGAACGGCCTGTTTAACAGCTATGTCCTGCTGGCGGTGCCATTGTTCATTCTGGCTGCCAATTTCATGAATGCCGGGACCATCAGTGACCGGTTGCTGAATTTCTGTGTGGCCATTGTAGGCCGCATGCGTGGCGGTCTTGCCCATGTCAATGTGATGGCGAGCCTGATTTTTTCGGGCATGTCGGGGTCCGCGATTGCCGATGCCGCCGGTATTGGCCGCGTGATCATTGACCTGATGTGCCGCAATAACCGTTATCCGCCGGGATATGCTGCCGCCTTGACGGCCGCCTCAAGCGTGATCGGTCCGATCATTCCGCCGTCCATCCCCATGATCCTGTATGCACTGATTTCCGATACCTCGATCGGGTATCTGTTTTTGGGCGGGATTGTGCCGGGGCTGTTGCTGGCGCTGGTGTTGATGATCCTGAATGCCATTACGGCGCGCCGGCGTGATTTCCCGCGTGACGAGGCGGTGCCGATGCGTGAAATTCCCCGGCTGACGATGCGGGCTTTCCCGGCCCTGATGCTGCCGGTCATTTTGTTGTATGGCATTTATGGCGGTGTCACCACCCCGACCGAGGCAGCGGCGGTTGCTGCGGTTTATGCCCTGGTATTGTCGGTGGTTTTCTATCGTTCATTGACCTGGAAAGACTTTTACAGGCTGGTTCTGGACGGGGCGCGCTCAACCTCGGTGGTGGGGTTGATCATTGCCTCGGCCCTGGTGCTGAATTACCTGGTGGCGAGCGAAAACGTCCCCTCGATGGTGGCAGGTGCGCTGGCCGGACTGGAAATGTCGCCCATTGTTTTCCTGCTGGGGGTCAACATTCTGATCCTGCTGTTGGGCTGCCTGTTTGATGCCACGACCCTGCTTTTGATTGTGGTGCCGCTGTTTTTGCCAGCCGCCAAAATGCTGGGCATCGACCTTGTGCATTTTGGTGTGGTGGTGACGGTCAATATCATGATCGGGCTGGTAACGCCGCCTTATGGGGTGGTGCTGTTTGTTCTGAACGGCGTCACGGGTATTCCGCTGCGCGATATTATCCGCGAAATCTGGCCGTTTATCTTTGTGCTGCTGCTGGCCCTTTTGGCAATGACGCTTATTCCGTCCATTGTTTTGTGGTTGCCGCGCATGTTTGGTTATGCCGGTTAAGGACCGCGATATTACCTGTTGATTGCCGTGTTACAGCAAACCCCCGCCTGTCATTAAGACTGGCGGGGGTTTGTTATAGGTGCCCTTTGGATTGCGCCAAAGGGCAAAGCCGAACCGGGCTGGGGCAAACCAGGCATATAATGCAAACCAGTCCGGCTTCTTTCCGGTAGTCAGTCGGCGCGCACCCGGCTGACAAAATTGTTGGCCTCAAATTGCAGGTTCTGCGTTTTGCGCAGCAGTTCTCCGGCAACGTCGCGGGCATGGCTGGCAAGGTTTTGCACCATGCTGGCGGTTTGCGAAACGCTTTCCATATTGGCCGACATATGGCGTACACCATTTGCGGCTTCCTCGGAACCCGTTGCAATTTCGCCGGTTGCCGCCCCCTGCTGGCGCATCGCCGCCCCGATCGAGGCCGAAATCACATCCATTTCGCCAATGGTATGAGCGATTGCGGAGATCATTTCAACGGCATCGTTGCTGACGGTACGCATTTCTTCGATCTGACGGCCAATATCGTCGGTGGCGCGCTGGGTCTGGGTGGCAAGATTTTTGACTTCGCCTGCCACCACGGCAAAGCCTTTGCCGGCGTCACCGGCACGGGCGGCCTCGATGGTGGCATTCAGGGCCAAAAGGTTGGTCTGATCGGCAATATTGGTGATCAGGTTAATGACTTCGCCAATGCGCGCTGCGGTTTCCGACATTTGGCGCACGGTTTCATCGGAACGTCGGGCCTGACCGACGGCATTTTGCGAAATTTCCTCGGCCTTGATGATCTGGCGTTCAATTTCGCGCACCGATGCCGAAAGCTGTTCGGTCGCCGACGAGACGGAACTGACATTGCGCGAGGCCTCCTGCGAGGCATTGGTGACTTCCATTGCACGGGCGACGTTATTGCCGGCATTGTCGGCCATTTTGCCCATCGTCTCGCCCATATCGCCCGCCGCCTTGACCAGTTCTGCCACCAGGGCATTGATGGTGGCCTCAAACCCGTCCGCCATTTCCAGCAGGGTTTGGCGGCGCAATTGTTCGGCGCGCTGTTCGGCGGCCTGGTTTTCGGCCCGCAGGCGTTGTGCTTCCAGCCCGTTTTCACGGAAGGTTTCCACCGCGATGGCCATATCGGCAATTTCGTCACGCCCCCTGTCGATGACCGGGGTGTCAAGGTCGCCGCTGGCAAGGCGCGTCATGGCGCTGTTCAGGCCGATCAGGCGGCGCAAAAGATTGCGCTGGACATACAGCCAGAGAATGAGACCGGAAATCACGATGACCGCGATAATCACCGCGACCATTATGGTACGCGATGCGTCGATGGTCCCTTCAACTGCCTGGTTGGCAGCGTCGATTTTGTTTTGCATTTGCGCAAGCACCTGTTGGGCGCTTTGGGCAATGTCGGCTGAAATATTGTTGTTCTCGCTGAGGATATCTTCAAGCGTGGCACTGGTTTGCAGGTGCTGGCCCTGCAGGTTAAACAGGTTTTGATCGGCATTCGGGCTCAGATTTGCGTGGATAATGTCGAACTGTTTCTGGCCTTCGGCCTTTTGTGCCGTGTCGTCTATATGTTCGATGCCCTTTTGCAATTGGGTCAGCAAAGGGTCCGCCTGGAATTTGATGCGGTCCAGGTCTTTGACGGTACTGGCTGCCAAAATCTGGTCGCCGGTTGCGGGAATTTGGAAAGCATTGGCGCGCAAATCCCCCATATTCTGGACATTGACGGCATTTACATCCAGCAGGGTATTAAGCTTGTCCGAGGCGACCGATGTTTGGTCGGGATCCCCGATCAGGGAATAAAGCGAGCTGGCATTGTCGTTGAGATTCATCGCGGCATTGACGCCCAGATTATTGGCAAGCTGTTCGATGCTTGCTGCGGCCCTGGCATTTTGTTCTGAACGGTTATTCAGTTCAGTGCCCAGTTTAAACAGGGTCAGGCGTGTGTCACTCAGGCGACGGATATTTTTGCCAAGCTGGCCGGTCTTTTCGGAAAAACTGCTGAGAATGTTGGCCTTGACCCCCAGTTGCGACAGACGGGCAATATCGTCATGGATTGCGGTTTCGACGGTTGAAAGTCTTTCGGTTGCTGTTTTGACCGCCGTTTCATCTTCGGCGGCGGCAACCATACGGCCAATTGCAGTCAGGGCGTTTCCTTTGGCATAAAGCTGTTGGGCCGTAGCAAGGGCTGGAATGGCTTCTTCCGAGACCGTTTTTTGCTGTTGGCTGGTGGCTTCAAATGAAAAAAGGCTGATGCCCGCGGCACTCGCGGCCAGCAGGGCGATTGGTACGATGGCAAGCATCAAGCGCCCGCGCAAACCAAGACGACCACTCATTCCAAGTTCCCCATATATTGGTTGGTATCGTCGTGCGGTGCTTTTGACCGTTCTGTCGACATGGTTGTAATCCCCTTTTTGCCAGGTCGCGGGCTTGTGGTGGTTAGGGGAAATCCCATTATTTTCCCCTCCCGATGCCGGGGCGACATGGCAGACAGAAAATATTCCGCGTCAGATGGGGGCTGGCAAGGAGATTAACCAAATTTCATGTGTGGTTATGTAAGCCTGGGAGAAAGCACAATTCAGGGTGCAATATCTGTGGTAAAAACTGCCGAAAATGGCTGTTTTTCAGGGGAATTGTCACATTGCTGAAACATCGATCCAGTAGGGCCGAATCGGCGATTAGACTCCCTTTCCCTGCATGACGGAAGGAAGAATGCCCCTGGCAAAATGCGTCAATCCAGGGGAAAGGGAGTTTAAGGCGGATTTGGTGTGCCGCCCTGCTGGTAAGCAATTGCTTATTGTGTTGTGTGATGATGGGCGACTTTTTGCATGACCTCTTCGGTGCTGCTGGCATAATCGACCGCCTCAAGCGGGGGGCGTTCGATCATGATGACGGGGATACCGAGTTCGCGTGCGGCAATCAGTTTGCCTTCGCTGGCCTCGCCTCCACTGTTTTTGGTGACAACAACGTCAATTTCGTAGCGTTCCAGCAATTCACGTTCGCGGTCCGGTGAAAAGGGGCCGCGTGCCGACAACCATTCGCCATTTTCCAGGTCAAAGGTTTGTTTGGGGGCTTCGACTGTGCGCACCAGCAACCAGCAATCCTGCAGGTTGTTAAAATAATGCAGGTTCTTGCGGCCAATGGCAATCAGGGCACGTTTGCCCACCGATGGCAGCTTTTGCGCGGCCGCCTTGAGATCGGGCACTGTGATCCAGCGATCCCCCTCGGTCGGTGTCCAGGGGGCACGATGGTATTGAATGCAGGGCGTGCCGGCCTGTTCGCAGGCTGTGGCAATATGGGCCGAGATTTGCGTGGCAAAGGGATGGGTGGCATCAATTACCAGATCGATGCCTTCTTTTTTGAGGTTTTTGACAATGCCTTCCGGCCCGCCAAAACCGCCAATGCGAACGGGGACGCCATCGGGCAGATTGGGCGCACTGGTACGCCCGGCAATGGAAAGCTGCAAACGGATGTGGGAACCAAACCTGACCAAAAGCTCGCTGGTGATCCGGTTGGCATCACCGGTGCCACCAAAAACCAGCACATTGAGCGGGGAAAGATGATTTTTCAGTCTCAGGTCGGGATCGGACATCGGCAATCGGTTTCCTTTGGTTAGGTTCAATTCTGTGTGTCACAAACAGCCGCATGTATGCGGGCTGTTCAAACAGGGATGTGGCTGAAATGCAGCGTTGTGTTTCAGCAGCCCCTGGCGGGGCCTGTGTGCGAGGAACAGGACGGGAGCGCAAGCCGACCAGCGCGGCCCACCATTTTGCCCTGACGGTCAAAAATAACAACCTCGATTGCGCAGGCGCCATCAAGGGTTGCCATTGCCGTTTCGCGTGCCTGTCTGGCAATGATCTCGGCAATATTAACGTTTTGGCTGGCACAAAGTTCCAACACATGGCGGGCGGTATTGGCCGTGCGAATGGCGTTGCACAATGCTTCATCCGCACCGGCATTATCGGCGGTTTGCGCCAATTTTACCATATCAACCTGCGACCGGCTGCTGTGCAGGTCCAGATGGCCCTGTGCCAGTTTGACCAGTTTGCCAAATCCCCCGGCAATGGTGACATTGGCAACCGGATTGCGGCGCAGATATTTCAGCATGCCCCCCACAAAGTCGCCCATATCGATCAGGGCTTCATCGGGCAGTTTATATAGCGCCTTGATTGCACTTTCAGATGTTTTACCCGTCGCCCCGGCAATGTGGGGCCGCCCGGTGGCACGGGCGACATCTATGCCGCGATGAATGGAATGGATCCAGGCCGAACAGCTAAAAGGAATGACAACGCCGGTGGTACCCAAAACCGAGAGTCCCCCGATAATGCCCAGGCGGGGATTCCAGGTTTTTTGTGCGATATCTTCGCCCCCGGGAATGGAAATTTCAATTTCCACATCAGGCTGCACACCAAAGCTTGCGGCCAGTTCCAAGATTTGTGCCACCATCATTTCGCGCGGTTTGGGGTTGATGGCAGGTTCCCCGACCGGCAGCGGCAGGCCGGGTTTTGTAACCATGCCAACACCCGCCCCGGCATGAAACGAAATGCCTGCCCCCGGTTTGGCCTGGCGCAGGGTGGCAATGATTTCGGCCTGGTGGGTCACATCGGGGTCATCGCCCGCATCCTTGATGACACTGGCCCGTGCCCAGCCCGGCCCGGTTTCCTGTTTGACCAGGGCAAAGTGCGGGGTTTCACCGCGCGGCAGGGTAATGCCGACCGGATCGGGAAACGCGCCTGACAGCAATGCCTGCCAGGCCGCACGGGTGGCGGCGGTGGCACAGGCCCCGGTTGTCCATCCTTTACGTAGCGGGCCGTCGGGTTTGCGGGTCATGGGGCGGGCTGAATTCCTGTTATCCGGGGTGCTGCCATGTTATCGGCAGCATCCTAGCTGGTTTGCCAATAACAGACCATTGCCTGATGATGTCAATAAAAACACTTAATTATTGTATATATTAAAATAATACCTGAAAAAATTGGATTTATCTGTTGCCTTACGATGACTATTCCTGTGTAAGATGTCCGTCATGTTCCGGTTTCGCAACCGGATGTGGCAGATGGGGTTTTCCTGAAATTCGGGTTCGTTGCGCGTATGACATCACTTGGTATTGATTTTCCGGTATTTGAAGCAGGCTGGGTCTGGCTGGTTGGCGCCGGGCCGGGCGACCCCGGATTGTTGACGCTGCATGCCGTTAACGCCATGCAACAGGCCGATGTGGTGGTGTATGATGCGTTGGTCGATGACCGCATTTTAAACCTGCTGCGGCCCGATACGAAACAGATTTACGCGGGCAAACGCGGTGGCCGTCCCTCGGCCAAACAAACCGATATTTCGCTGGAACTGGTGGATTTGGCCCGCCAGGGGCTGCGTGTTTTGCGCCTGAAGGGCGGGGACCCGTTTGTGTTTGGCCGTGGTGGAGAAGAGGGCCTGACCCTGGTGGAGCATGGCATTCCGTTTCGTGTCGTGCCCGGCATTACCGCCGGGATTGCCGGGGCGGCCTATGCCGGTATTCCGGCAACCCACCGGGATTGTAATTCCGCCGTTACCTTTGTCACCGGCCACGGGGCCAGTGGCGATGTCCCCGACAATATCCATTGGGCGTCGCTGGCCGAAGGATCGCAGGTTTTGGTGATGTATATGGCGATGAAGCATATTGATCGCATTGCCAACCGCCTGATGGAACATGGCCGCCCGGCAGACGAACCGGTTGCCGTGATCAGCCGGGCGACTACCCCCCACCAGCAATTACTGATCACGACCCTGAAAAATGCCGCCCGAGATATTGCCAATTCGCAGCTTGAACCGCCAGCCATTTGCATTGTCGGCAAAGTTGTTGATTTGCGCGATCGCCTGAATTGGCTGTCGCCACAGGATGATGTGGCAGAGGTGCGCCATGTTGCCCTGGATCAGATTTTGGATCTGATTGTTCCGGCTGACACGGCGTCGGATGCGTCGTAAGCGGCTTGCTGCGTTGTTGGCGTGAAATTGATCTATATCGTTGTTCTTTGCGTTGGGGCCCGGCACAATCACGTGACCATCGGGCGTGGCCCCATAAGCAGGTAGATCAATGGACGAACAGCAAATTCTGATCCGCATTATCGAAAGCGGCTGGGCACAGTGCAGCACAGCGGTGCGCCAGGATGGCGGTGTGATGGTGACGGCGTTGCTGGCGGGCCTGGTGGGCAGTGCCACCCATTGTGTCGGGATGTGCGGGCCCTTTGTCGTCAGCCAGGTGACAGCGCGTATGGAAAAAATGCCGCTTGATAAAATGTCGGAATTTCGTCGCCTGACGGGGGCTGCTCTTTTTCCTTATCATTTCGGTCGGTTAACGACCTATATTTTCCTGGGTGTTCTGGCCGGGTTTTTTACCGACAGCATTTCCGCCCTTGCCCGGGTTTGGTGGATTGGCCCGGTTTTGCTGGGCATCGCCGCGCTGTTTTTTCTGGTTTATGGTATTTCCGGGCTGGTGCCGCATTTGTCAGGCGTGTTGCCGGGACGTATGGCGCGGGCGACGGGCACATCATCGGGGCCGGCACACTGGTGGAATCGCAAGGTAACAGCGCGGTTGGGGCCGTTTTTCAGCGCGCCGTTCGGTGTGCGTGGATATGTGCTGGGTGTGTTGCTGGGCTTTATTCCCTGTGGCCTGATATATGGCGCGCTGGTGCTGGCTGCGGCAGGCGGATCGGCCCTTACTGGGGGCATGGTGATGGCGGCCTTTGGGCTGGGGACCATTCCCATGTTGTTTGCAACTGGCTGGATCGGGCAATATGCAACCCGTAAATTCCGCAATGTGATGACACCTGTTGGCCGGGGGCTGATGGTGGCCAATGCGGTGGTGCTGGCCGTGCTGGCCTGGCATCAGATGGCG
Source organism: Thalassospira sp. TSL5-1 (assembly GCF_001907695.1). Lineage (NCBI taxonomy): Bacteria > Pseudomonadati > Pseudomonadota > Alphaproteobacteria > Rhodospirillales > Thalassospiraceae > Thalassospira > Thalassospira sp. TSL5-1. The sequence continues at coordinate 25,521 of NZ_KV880638.1, read as the reverse complement.
TAAAGCGGTTGCCTAGCATGCCTCTTCTATCAAGGGTGGCAATTTGGCCCATAACAGGATATTCCGGTTGGGCGGATTGGTTGATTGATAATTAGAATGATTGGTAATTGTGCGCACCTGAAGGGAACCTGCTGATCATGCAGGCTTCGGGGGACGGGTGGTCAGCCTTACAAACAAGGACGGCGAGACGTGGATAGAAGAATCTGGGTAATCATCATTGCCATTATTTTGGTGCTGTCATTTGGTTTTGGCTTCCGGCTTTACGAAATGGGCCGCAACATTACGGTGGAAAATGGCGGGCAAACCAATAGTTCGGGTGTTGCCACCATTGGTGGGCCCTTTACCCTGGTGGACCAGACCGGCAAAACCCGCACCGAACAGGATTTTCGCGGCCAGTATATGCTGATTTATTTTGGCTATACCTATTGTCCCGATGTGTGCCCGACCGAATTGCAGGCGATTTCCAATGCGATGGATTTATTGCCCCAGGATATTGCCAAGCAGGTTCAGCCGATTTTCATTTCGGTTGATCCCGAGCGCGACACCGTGGCGGCAATGGCCGATTATGTACCCCATTTTCACCCGCGCCTGATTGGCCTGACCGGTACGCTGGAACAAACCAGTGCGGCTGCCAAAGCCTACCGGGTTTATTATGCCAAGGCCTTCGAGGATGGCGAGCCGAAGGATTCGGACAGCTATCTTGTCGATCATACGTCCTTTATTTATCTGATGGGGAAAGACGGCACCTATATCCGTCATTTCAATCAAGGTGAAACGCCAGAAAAAATCGCCGAAGGCGTTGCAAAAGTTGTCGAAAACCAGGAATGAACCCGTTCCGGGCCTGCTGATTGCGGCCCCGTCCTCCAATAGCGGCAAAACCGTTATCACCCTGGGAATATTGCGGGCACTGCTTCGCCGTGGGCAACTGGTTGCGGCGGCCAAGGCCGGACCAGATTATATTGATCCGGCCTTTCAACAGGCGGCCAGCCAGCGGCGTTGCATTAACCTTGATCCCTGGGCGATGGCACCTGAGGCCATTGAGGCGTTGGCGCGCTGGCATGTTGGGCCGCCCGGTGCTGGTAGCGGTGATGATGGCGGATTTTTGCTGTGTGAAGGTGTGATGGGCCTGTTTGATGGTGCGGCTGGCGGGGGCGGATCATCGGCTGATTTGGCGGCATTGATGAATTGGCCGGTGGTGCTGGTGGTGGATGTGCGCGGTCAGGCGGCATCGGCAGCGGCGGTTATTCAGGGGTTTGCCCGGTTTCGTGCCGATGTGCGAATCGCCGGGGTGATTTTGAACCGGGTGGGAAGTCCCCGCCATCGCGATTTGATTATGACGGCTTGTGCGCAGGCGATTCCCGATATTCCTGTCATTGGAGCGGTGATGCGTGATGATGCGTTGTCGCTGCCCGAACGGCATTTGGGCCTGGTGCAGGCGGGTGAACACCCGGCGCTGGAGGCTTTTCTTGATCGTGCGGCGACAATCATGGAGCGCGACATTGACCTTGACCGGCTGTTGCAGCTTGCTGGCGTTGATATCTTGGCCCGTGACCAGACCAAGATATCAACGGATGATGACGGGCCGGGGCTGGCTCATCCTCGCCCTCATCCTCATCCGCAACGGGACGAACAGCAGGATGAGGCCGCGCATAAAGCCCCGGTGACGATTGCGCCTTTGGGGCGGCATATTGCGGTGGCGCGCGATGATGCCTTTGCCTTTTGTTATCTGCATCTGATTGCCGGTTGGGAAGCTGCCGGGGCCAGGATTGACTATTTTTCTCCCTTGGCAAACGCGGCGCCATCGCAGGATTGCGATGCGGTTTATCTGCCTGGCGGGTATCCTGAACTACATGCAGCAGAGCTGGCAAAAGCGGACCGGTTCATGACCGCCTTGCGCGATGCCGCCCGGCGCGGGATTCCGGTTTATGGCGAGTGCGGCGGATATATGGTGCTAGGCGACATTCTGGTGGATGGCGCGGGCAAGCGGCACCACATGGCCGGTTTATTGCCGCTTGAAACCAGTTTTGCGCAGCGACGCTTGCATCTTGGCTACCGACAGGTAGAAGTCAGCCAGGATTGTCCATTGGGAATGGCGGGCACGGTTTTGCGCGGCCATGAATTCCATTATGCCAGCACGATAAGGGCCGATGGGCCCGGCTGGTTGATGGCGTGCACCGCCGATGGACGGGATTTGGGGGCGTGTGGCCTGCAAAACGGCTCGGTGTTTGGATCTTTTTTTCATCTGATCTGTTAATAATCTGGTCGGTTTTCCACATGTGACCGTAACAACTTGAGACCAGGTACCGATGCCCCGGTGCCTGATACTGGATTTTGATATGACTTTGCCTTTCTGGAAAACCAAACGTCTTGAAGAGATGTCCCGGGATGAATGGGAATCGTTGTGTGACGGCTGCGGGAAATGCTGTTTGCACAAATTGCAGGACGAAGACACCGACGTTCTTTTTTATACCTCGGTCGCGTGTCGCCTGCTTGATTGCGACAGCTGCCAGTGTAGCGATTATCCTAACCGCAAGCAGCATGTGCCCGACTGCGTACAGCTTTCAATCGAGAATATCGAAGAAATTGACTGGATGCCGTCAACCTGTGCGTATCGGCTGATGCGGGATGGCAAAGACCTGCCCGCTTGGCATCCCCTGGTTACAGGTGATCCGCAATCAACGATCCGGGCGGGCATGTCTGTCTCCGGACGAGTGATGTCCGAGCTTGATGCGCATCCGGACCTGGAAAAATATATCGTCGACTGGCCTTCCTGAAGCGTATGCGAGTAACAGGGCAAAAAAACAACTGCCAGTACGTTTTTGACTCGCGTATTATACTTTTATATAGTATTTTTATTCAAAAGGAGCAGTTTTACCTGTGTGCTCATGGGGTCTTACTTATCTTTAAGGTGGAATAATTATGGTATTTTCGCGAATTTTTCGATCAAGCAAGGCTCAGGATGCCTCTCAGGTTCTGGATGCACTGACTCTGTCAATGGCATCGATCGAGTTTTCGATGGATGGAGAAATCTTGACGGCAAACGAGAATTTTCTGGCGATTACCGGTTACACACTGGCTGAGATTGTTGGTAAGTCGCACAGTATTTTTGTGCCGCGGGAAGAGCGTGAGACACCGGAATACAAGAATTTCTGGAAAAAACTGCGAAATGGCGAGTTTCAGCGTTCGGCCTTTCGCCGGGTCACGAAGACGGGCGAGGATGTTTGGCTTGAGGCCAGCTATAACCCGGTATTTGACCGGCGCGGGGTGCCGGTAAAGGTCATCAAGTTTGCCACCGACATTACTGAACGCCGCCAGGAACGTGCGGTTTTGCAAGGTGTGTACAATGCCATCAGCAAGGCTCAGGCCCTTATTGAATTTGACCTTGATGGCAAAATCCTGACAGCCAACCAGAACTTTCTTGATGTGTTTGACTATCGCCTTAAGGATATTGAAGGCAAACATCACAGCATGTTTGTTGATGTTGGCGTTAAGGATACGCGCGAATATGCCGATTTCTGGCGTGCTTTGAAGCAGGGGACTTTCCAGCAGGGCCAATACAAACGGATTGGCAAAAATCGCAAAGTTGTCTGGATCGAGGCATCTTATAATCCGATCCTTGATCCGATGGGCAAACCTTTCAAGGTGATCAAGTTTGCCACTGATGTAACGGAACAGGTCAATCTGCTGATTGAGCTCAAGGCGATGATTGATAACAATTTCTCGGAAATTGATAACAATATCGCGGTATTGGGCGATACGGCGACCGATGCGGTGATGGCGGCAACCAATACATCGGAAACCGTTCATACCGTTGCCACTAGTGCAGAGCAGCTTGCGGCATCGATCGCGGAAATTTCGCGCAGCATGGCACAGTCGCGCAGTGCAACCGAACAGGTGTTTGAGCAAACGGTCGCTGCCGATTCTTCGACCCAGCGCATGTCCCAGGTTGTGGCGGCGATGGGCAATATTGTCGAGGTTATTCAGGATATTGCCGGACAGATTAATCTTCTGGCTTTGAATGCCACCATCGAATCGGCCCGGGCCGGAGATGCGGGCAAGGGCTTTGCCGTGGTTGCCAATGAGGTGAAAAACCTTGCCAATCAGGCCGCACGGGCGACTGATCAGATTGCCGAGGAAATTTCGGGCATTCAGTCGATCACGACCGAAGTGGTGGATGCCTTGGGCACGATCCGAAATTCGGTTGAGATGGTGCGCGATAGCGTTGCCAATATTTCGTCTGCGGTTGAAGAGCAAAGTGCCGTGACAGACGGGGTTTCGGACAATATCCAGTCAATGCGTGACACGGTCGAGGCGGTTTCACGCAACATTGGCGATATTCAGAAATCGGCCGGGTCGGTGGCAACAGCGGTGAATCGCACCCGGGAAGCAGCTGAAATCCTGGCCCGTTAATGCTGGCTTAATGCAGTTCGATACGCTGCAAATTAAAGGCAAATTGCTTTATTGTTGCCCCGATTGTAAGGGCACCTATACAGGCACGGTTTGAGGAAAACCTTGATGCCCGGGATGTTGTTTTAAATCAGGTTCGGCGTGATCGTTTGGTCGCGGCATGTGCCCTTGAACCGGGCATCCCCCATGAACTTCTGACACGGAAAATAACCGGTGACGGTATGTTGGGCGACACGAGAATTATGATGTCGCGTTAACCCGAACGGAAACAGACAAGCAAAAGGCAGCCCTGGTGCGGGGCTGCCTTTGAACATTGATGATATTGATATATCGCGGCTTTGCGAGATCACACGCTGTTACGGACCTGATTAATGGACCGAGCGCGGTTCCATATCGTGCTGGCGAATGGCGGCATAGGCCACGGCATAGCTTTCAAAGGATGCGATATGGGTGCCATCGGCGGTAAAGACCGCATAAACACCCGCCGCGTCGTTTTCTTCCGGGTTTGCGATTTTGCGAACATAGGCAAAATCCTGAATCCCCAGCATGGCAAAGTCGCCTGACGACAGCATGTGCAGGTCCTGCTCGGCCGGGATGACGCCTTCTGCGTCTTCATGGTCTGTGATGCGATTGCTCATTTGAACCACTCCTCACTACTGGCCTTGCGGCTCATTGATTGTTCGTCTCGGTACTGTCGTCATCCATCTGCATTTCAATGGTGCGCGACGGAATATTCTTTTTACGGTTCGAGTTGATGGCGATTTCACGCACGACCGGTTCGGGCACCGGGCGGTTCAAATCGATATGCAGTAAACCATTATCGAGATGGGCACCCACCACTTCTATGCCTTCGGCAAGAACGAAGGACCGCTGGAACTGCCGGGAAGCGATACCGCGATGAATATAGACGCGGTTGCTTTCATCTTCCTGATGCTTTCCGCGAATGATCAACTGGTTGTCTTCGGTTGTGACCGAAAGGTCATCATCGGAAAATCCGGCAACGGCAACCGTGATGCGGATATGGTTGTCGCCAATCTGTTCGATATTATAGGGTGGATACCCTTCCGCCTTGGTCTTGGAGACCTGATCAAGAACGCGTTCGATTTGATCGAAACCAAGAAGGAGAGGGCTGTTAAACATAGAAATACGCGACATGGCGGTAACTTTCACCTCCTCTGACTGAGCGAGCGTGCAACGGATCAGATCCTTTCGGCATCTGCTCTGTCCTGGCCCGGAAGACCGGCACCAAAGACGCACTTTCCTTATGATTACATGTTATTTTGGGCGCGATAGTCAAGCCCCATCCGCAATGCAGCAAATCATCCGTGCGTCAAACAGGGTCCGGTTATGCGTATCCTCCGCGATGGATTGGCAAACCTTTGACGCGCCGGGGCCTTTGTTTCGTGGCAACAGGGCCGTTGCATCACGTTATTGCTTTTGCCATCTGTTTTTCAGCCCGTGCTGTAATGACAGGCAGGGTTTCCAGGGCGTAATAGGCGATTTCGCGTTCTTTTCCCCGTAACGATTCACGATGCAGTTTTGTTCCCTCGGGGATTTGCAGTTTCCCCCGTGTGATCACATCCTGCGAAATGATCAACGGGACGCCGTGTTCCTTGCATTTGGATTCAAGTCTTGCCGTTGTGTTGATGCTGTCGCCAATGGCGCTGATCTGTTCGCGGCGTGGTGGGCCCATTTCGCCGACGATGGCCTCGCCAATGTGAATGCCCAGACCAATCCGCAGTTTGAAGGGTAATTCGGACGCAAGCTGGGTATTTAACTTTTCGATTCGTGCCAGCATTTCGCCCGCCCCGCGAATGGCATTTTCGATAGCGCGGCGAATATTGCGATCCTCCAGTCCATAAAGCGCCATCAGGCCATCGCCGGTAAATTGGGCATAATGGCCGCCGGTCTTTTGCAGGGCTTCGGTCATTTCGGCAAAAAACTGATTGAGGATGAACAGCACGTCATAGGGCATTTTGGTTTCGCCCAGTTTGGTCGAATCGCGCAAATCGGTGAAAATCGTCACGACCTGTCTTTCGCTTCCGCTCAGCCCGCCGGGGCGTCTTCCATCGCTGGCAGTGGCATTGGCAGGTAAAAGCGGGGTGATTTCCAGGTCGGCGGTTGGTCGGATCTGGCAGGCAAGGCGCCAGTCTTCCGGGGCGTTAATACTGCGAAGGGCCGCATTTTCGATGGCATTTGGGGCGGGCAGGTCGGACAGGCCGGAACGGCAATATAAACGGCATGTGGTGCAGCGCCCGCGCCCCCCGCACACCGATGCGATGGGGACCTTGGCATCGCGCAGGGCCTCAAGCGCGGTGGCCCCCGGTATAATACGCACAGCCCGACCGCCGGGCAGTTTCAGCGCCGGGGTTGTTCGGACCTGATCCATCGTCTTGCGTAACTGGCGTATGATAAACGGGCTCAGGGCAAGGGCAATGCTGGCAAACAGCAGGTAATTGGCCATGCGGTTATAAAAGGCAAAGGATTGCGCTGTGCGCCCCGCTTCCTTGATGATTTGGGCAAGATAGGGTGTGCCCCCCAGGGCGGCGCGTTCGATCACGGTGTTTGCTGCCGCCAGATAGCCCGCCAGGGCCAGGGTGGGAATGACAATGGCACAAAACCCCAGCAGAGGCCGGATGCGACCATAAAAAGGTTTGACCGACAGCCAGTAATGAATGCCGATACAGCCATGTATCCAGACCACAAGCAATGCAATCGCCTGCAGAAGGCCGATATCGGGGCGAAATACCGCAAGATCCACCAAAACCCGTTCGTAAAAGGGTTCGACATCAAAGGCGATTTCGGCCACGCGCGTGCCCAGAATATGCTGAAACATTAAAACCGGGATGCACAGGCCCAGGGTAATTTGTAGCCATTCCTTGCGCGTCAGGCGCAGGCTGCGCCGCCTTGCAAGCCGCCCGGTTGCCAGCAGGAAATGCGTGATCAGCGCCGTAATCAGCAGAATTTCCAGCGGCGGGAATTTCCAGGCCGATGTCAGAAAATCATTCGCCCGTTCCATTAGTTCGGGCGAGATCAATCCGAAGCCATGATTGATGAAATGCGTCAGAACATATGCAAACAGCACCAGCCCCGCATAGAGGCGTAAAGACGGAACAGCATTTGCCACCTTGGCAAGGATTGGGCGGCGGGCAGGTCGGGCTGAGGGCATCGGGCGGCCTGTTTTTGCGAGAGGAAAGCGTTACTGTATCGGGGGTTGAGCCGGACCCAAAGCTGTGAATGGTGTGGAACACATAAAATTTACGGCGACCGCTTTATGTCCGGTCGCCGTTTGGAACGTTCAATAAGTGATGTGCCGGTTTTATCGGGCTTCTCAGGCCGCCTTGATCTGGCGTTCACCTTTCAGGAAGGCAAGAAGCCAGTGGGCGAAACTGCTGCCATCTACCGGGTTTTGCATCGATTTTTCGGCAATCTGGGCAATCTCTTCGGGGATCACGTCTCCCCGGCGTGATTGCAGCAGGGCGTTTTCATATTCAAATGAAAATTCCGGGTGCGGCTGTATCGAGGCAGCCCTGTCACCGTAATTCAGCCCGGCATAGGGGCAAAATTCAGAACTGGCCCAAACCGATGCGGTTTCGGGCAATTTCACAACCTGGTCCTGATGAAAGGCATTCAGCTTCATGGTTTCCGGCGCATTTTCAACCCATTGCGGGGCGTTGTCGGCCAACTGATATTCATGAACGCCAATACCCCAGCCCTTGTCGGATTTGACAACCGTACCGCCCAGGGCAGCGGCCAGAATTTGATGGCCAAAACAGACCCCGAAAACCGGAATTCGGGCCGCAACAATGTCTCGCAAGACAGCCTGGAGCCTGATCATCCAGGGCAGGTTTTCATAAACACCGTGTTTCGAGCCGGTAATGATCCAGGCATCGGCATCGTGGATGCTGTCGGGGAACTGGTCGATCAAAACCGGCCAGACCTGAAATTGAAGCGACGGATCGAGTGAACCGAGCATTTTTTCAAACATCGTGGGATAGCTTTTGAATTCGTCCTGCATTTCGTCGGGGACGAAACCTGTTTCAAGAATGCCGATCTTCATTATCCACCTTGTAGGGCTGCGAGAGGTGCCTTTACAGGTAGGCTAGACGGATTCCAAAGACAAGATATATGCCACCCGTGCGCCGGAATACCTGCCATGTTTTGGGCTGGCCTGAAAATTGATTATCCCGTTGCCTCGAACCTGTTTACGGGCGGGCAGACAGGCGTTGCAGGACCATGCCCGCCAGCATTGCCACGACAAACAGAAACGGTTTGAGCTGTAAATAGGACAGGGCGGAAAGTGCCGGTCCCGGGCAAAGCCCGGCCAGGCCCCAGCCAATACCAAAAATCAGACTGCCGATGATCAGCGGACGGTCGATGGTTCTTTTGGTGGGTAACGATATATTGCCCCCCAGAAGGGCGGTATCATGTGATTTTGCCCACCAGAAAAACGGCAAGGCGACAATCAGCCCCCCGCCCATGACAAAAATCAGGCTGGGGTCCCAGCCATTGGTGGAGATGGCGGCAATATCGAGAAATCCCAGAACTTTTTCCGGGTTGATCATGCCTGAAAGGGCCAAACCGGCCCCGAACAGACAGCCACATAAAAGAGCACCCAAAATACGCATGTTAGAATCCGATCAGGTGGCGCATGACAAAAGTGGTCAAAAAGCCGGTTGCCATAAAGGCCAGGGTCGCGGCCAGGGACCGGGGCGAAAACCGGGCCAACCCGCAAATGCCGTGCCCACTGGTGCAACCGCTGCCCATGCTGGTACCAAACCCGACCAGCAACCCCGCCAACAGCAGCACCGGAAAGCCTGCATCAATCGTGATGGCCGGGCGATAGCCCGCCAGCAGTGCAAGAATGACCGGGCCTAAAACCAGCCCGCAAATGAAGGCGATTCTTTCGGCCTTTTGTGCAGACGTGGCCCCGATAATGCCGCCAATGATGCCGCTGATACCGGCAATGCGGCCGTTAAGCAGCATATAAAGCCCGGCGGCAAGGCCGATCAGGGCACCACCTGCCAGGGCGGTGAATGGGGTGAAATTTTCCATTCCAGTTTCCTTGTGAAAGATGTTTAATCTTTATATTATGATATAATAATTTAATTCAAGACCTTCCGGGTCAAATTTGCATGGCTGTTTTGCTGTTTGTGCCGGTATCAAGCGATTCGCGGCGAAATGGCGGATTTAGGCCAGTTATGATCGGTATTTAGCTTATATGCCAGCGGATTTTATATAAGTCATTGTTTGTGAATGATTTTATCTGACTTGCCAAAATTGGAAAACAGGCAGATATAGCGTCAGGTATTGGCGACATCCTGCGGGATGACTTTCCGGGATTTCAAATAGATGAGCAATGATCGGCTTTTGGCAAGTCGGCGTCTTGATGTTGCGCTGGCGATGGCGGCACGCGGCGACAGTGAAGCCGCAATCGAGGTGGCGGCCGCAGCAATCGAGGCGGATGCCAATTGGGATGAGGCCTATTTTGCGTTAGGTGAATTGCACGAAAAGGCTGGTCATGGTGAACAGGCCATCGAGGCCTATCGCCAGTATCTGATGCGCGATGCAACGGATCGCATGGGGGCGGAAGTCCGGTTGATGTTGCTGGGCGCGGTTGCGATGCGCGATCGTTTGCCGCCGGAATATGTCCGGGCTTTGTTCGATGATTACGCCCCGCGTTTTGAACGCTCTTTGCGTGACAGGCTGACCTATCGGGCACCGGAACTGATGTATGAAGCCGTGCGCAACCTGATGGCGGACCTGCCACGCCCGCTTGAGGTGCTGGACCTTGGCTGTGGTACCGGGCTGGTGGCCGATGTTTTTGCCGGTCAGGTGGATATTCTTGATGGTGTGGACCTGTCGCCCCGCATGTTGAACCGGGCCCGGGCCAAGGGTGTGTATCGTGATTTGCGTGAAGCCGACATTACCGCCATGCCCGATATGGCAACGGCGCAATATGGCATGGTGATTGCGGCCGATGTTTTGAACTATCTGGGGGATCTGGAAGCGGTGCTGGGCATGATCCGTTCGCGCCTGGTTGCCGGGGGTATTTTGGTAATGTCGCTGGAAGAAGGCGATATTTACCCGTTCGATTTGGGGCCAGGGCAGCGTTTCCGCCATCATCCCGATATTATTTTTGACTGGTTAAACAAGGCCGGGTTGGCGGTGGTGTCAAACCAGCAGGGTGTTTTGCGCCAGGAAAAGGGGGCGTCGGTCATGGGGCGCATCGTCGTGGCGCGGGCACAAAACACGCCGGAAGGTCTGGTTCACAGCCTGGCTGATGGTGTCGCGCTGGCCGTGGATGGCGAATCTGGCCTGGGCGATGCCGTGTTACTGCACTAGGCAACATTAGGCAAAATGAGCACCTATCGGTGCCGGATGGTTCATTGCGGATGAGCAACAGGTTAAAAAAGGCGGTGGCACAAAGCCCCGCCTTTTTCCTGTTCAATTCTGGTTATTCAGCCGCACTGGCCTGGTTTTGGCCCCGTGCCGGGCGGCGATTTGCCATATGCCGGGTGGTTTTGCTGGCCAGGGTAATGGCCAGCACGGTGGCGATATAAACCACGACCTGCAGCAGGGTGGGCCGATCCATATAGCCCACCAGGGTATGCAGGGCTTTGCCCGCGAGGCTTTCCTGGCTTAACAGCCACGAGCTGTCCCACAGGACGGGGCCCTGATTGACGATATCGGCTGCCGAGAGAAAATTCATCGCCTGTGCCGCCATGCCTGCCGCCAGAAGTGTGATCATGACACTGGTGACGGAAAACAGATAACGTGTCGGGATGCGCAAAAGGCCCAGGTAAAGCCCCGCCCCGACAACCACCCCGGCGCCAAGGCCGATGGCACCGCCCAGCAGGGTTCCCGAAAGGCCCCCATCAGCCGTTGCCAGGCCATACAGGAACAAAACGATTTCCGATCCTTCGCGCAGCACGGCAACACCCACGACAATCGCCAGCGCGGACAGGGATTTTTGGCCTTCGCGCACGGCATTGCCGGCATTGCGCATTTCCATTGCCATTTCCCGGCCATGGACCGACATCCAAGCATTGTGCCACCCCAGCATCAGAACGGCGACCAGCAGAATGGCGGCGTTGAAAATTTCCTGCCCGTATCCGGCAAGTGCCCCGGCAATGGCCCCGGCAAAATAGGCAACAATCGCCGCACCGGCAACACCACCGGCGATACCGGCGGCAATCCAGGCCTTGGCACCACGTACGCCATTAACGGCGGCCAGGACAATGCCGACAATCAGTGCGGCTTCCAGAACTTCACGAAAAACAATGATCAGGGCGGCAGTCATGGGATCAATCCCGGTTATGGCATCAGAAAGGACGAAAACAGAAGCGGGCAGACGGAAGGATTTCAGGCGTTCATCGCAGTAAGAAAGGCGGGAAGGGCGCTGGCGGTATTTTCAGGCAGGGCACCAGGCCAAAAAGGCCTGACAGAACAGGAGGGGGGACCGGACACGGACAGGATTGTTTTTCGGGCACGGTTATTTGGGCACGGTTATTTGACGTGAACTTTGCCCTGGGCCGTGCTGGAATGAAATTCCCCCATAAAGCTGTAAACACCCGGTGCAAGGCCATCGAGCTTGATTTTGGCGGTCATGCCCGGCGCGATGATTTTTTCGCGGCGCAGGTCGTGGCTGTCAAATTCCTCCACCGCGTGATCGGCATTTTTGACCTGCAAAATCACCGACGTGTTGGCCGGAATGGTAATTTCGGCAGGGGAAAATTTGTGATCCTTGATCACCATGTCGATGGTTTGCGTTTCGGCATGGGCCACGGTGGATATGACGCCACCAATCAGCACAGCAGAAACAAGGGCAGGGAATTTGAGCATGGCGGAACCTGATGATACTTGCCGGAAAAAGATGCAAGACGGGCTGGACAGCCGATAGAAAGGCGCAATTGCAACTGACTTGCGATTGCGTGACTCTCTTACGCCTGTTTTCAGGTCACGGTCAAGTCTTGAACAGAAAAGTGATGAGAAAGCGGGGCAGAGATTGCTTTTGGCTGATATGACGGTTTTCCTCTATTTCAGGACGGCATTTTATCGCTTTGATATGCCTTTTGGCACGCGGCATCGTTTGTTTGGTCGCGGCGTTCGATCGAAATTTTTTCTTCTGGCGCATTTATAAAACAGATCGTGGTTTTATGGCTGAAGGCGACGCAAGGTTTGACGCCTGCTTTTCGGCCCAGAGTTTTTGTTAGTGTCATTAAGTATAATCAGGCGCGATATTCACTGCCCGGAAAGTGATGCCTGATGAAGGAAAATACTCCTTGATATAAACAGACAAAAAAATTCCATTGTAAATAGTATTTTTAAGGGGAATTTTTGAGTTTATCTAAAACCAATGACATATGTTCTGGTTGGTGACAGGAATTGGGTGGATGGCGAGATTCGGATCAATGATGATTCGTATTCGGTACTTTTGAAGGCTAAATTTTGCCGTGATTTTCTTTAGGTCAGAAAGTGTCAGATTTTGAATATTCGAATTTTTTAATTTTGAATAGTCTAAGATACCCTCCTTGAGGATGGGTTATGCATATTGACGAGAGTATTGAAAATAAAACAGTAATTCATAAATAGTCGAGCATAAGAAAACCCATGCGTAATTCGCAAGTATAGTATTAATTTTCGTTAACTTTTGAGTCTTGACTGTTCTCTTCTTTTAGTCATTCAAGAATTACCTTGCCAGTTGGTGTGTGTCTCTGAGTATACCTAGTTAGGGAGTTACGCCTAACTATAGTGAATCACATATCCGTCCGTATATACGGGGCATCAGGGTAATAAATCATGACAAAGCTGTATTTTTCGGCACTGGAACCGCGCGTTCTTCTTGATGCGGCGGCGGTTGCGACCGTTGCGTCTGAAGTTAGCCATCATGACCAGGCAGAAACGAAACATCAGACAGACGCGCAGAAAAATGCCGGTTCTTCCTCGGATGCAGCTTCACAATTTGATGCCGTGATTGCCAACCTGTCCCCGGAAACCGGTACCGGCCGCGTGCTGGTGGTTATCGACAGCCGTGTTGAGGGCGCGAAGGATTTTGCCGCCAGTCTGCAAGGCAAGGCCGATACTCTGATTGTGGATAGTGATGAATCCGGTGCCAAGGCCATTGCCGATGCCTTGGCCTCCGGCACCGATGTTACCGGATTACACATCATCTCTCATGGGGGGGATGGTAGTTTCACCTTGGGCTCGGACCATATTGATACCGCAGCACTTGCCGGCGAGACGGGTGCGGAGGTTTCTTCCTGGAGCAGTCATTTATCGGCAGGTGCCGATATTTTGCTTTATGGCTGTAACATTGCCAAAGACGAAACCGGCAAACAGTTTGTCGATACGTTTTCCCATCTTACAGGGGTCGATATTGCGGCCTCCGATGACGTGACCGGAAATGGCGATCTGGGGGGTGATTGGGATCTGGAATATGCCACCGGCCAGATTACATCGGCCCTGCCGGCTGATTCATCTGCCCTGCATTCGATTTCGCAATTGCTGGCCGATCCGGTGGACCCTGTGACCGGCCATCAGCCGACGATCAGCGGGATGGATGGTAATCAGGCGGTTGACGGCGTTGAAGATACCGATGTGACCCTGAGCGGCATTTCGGTAAGCGATATTGACCATGATGAAAATAACGTAGGTGATACGCTAACGGTGACAATCACGGTCGAGGATGGTTCCTCCAACCCGACCGGCGCGATCAAGCTGAATGATATTTCGGGTCTGGATTCCGTTACTGGCGACAACAGCAATACGATCACCCTGACCGGCAAGCAGGATGCGATCAATGCTGCCTTAAATGACATGGTGCTGACACCATCGGAAAATTTTAACGGTTTGGCAAAGGTCAAGCTGACGGTCGATGATGGCACCACCACGGCTGTCACTGACAGTATTGATGTTGCCTTTTCGCCGGTAAATGATGCGCCAGATCTTTCGCCATCGCCGATTTCGGTGGATGAAGGCGGATCTGTCACGATTGGTCAGGATATTTTCAATCTTGTTGACCCTGAACTGGGCGTTAGTCAAAAGCCCAGCCAGGAAGTTTTCCAGGTTACGTCCCTTCCGAGTGACGGGGTGCTGAAGCTGAACGGGCATGATCTGCTGGTTGGCAGTACCTTTTCGCTTCAGGATGTGATTGATGGCAAGCTGACCTATCAGCATGACGGAACCGACATTATCGTCGGCAATAACGATAGTGACGGATTTAAGGTTACGGTAAATGATGGCGGCGGGAGCGGCAATGTCGGCCCGTTTGACATTTCCGTCAAGATTGCGCCCGTTAACCAGGCACCAACGGTAGATGGCAGCCCGAAGGTATATGAAGGCCAGGGCACCGAAGCGGTTTATAATGCGCCCGGCACGGTAACACAGGCGGCCGACATCGGGTCGCTTTTAACCATTTCCGGCGGTGATGCCGATAGTTCCGATGATCTGGCAAATATGTCCATCACCATTTCCGATGTCGATAATCAGGGACATGGGACCCTGTTTATCGATACCGATGGCGATGGCATTTTTGATTCGTCCAAAGACCAGGTGATCAGCGGGTCCGTTACCATTTCGGGGGCGGATATTGGCAAGCTGAAATTTGCCCATAACGGCTCCGAGCCGGACGGTAAAAGCCCCAGCTTTAAAATTACCGTTACCGATGGCGGTGGCGGTGCCGGGGATGCAGCCAAACTGAGTGTGAGCAAGACCATCACCATTGGTGTGCTTGGCAATGACGACAATCCTGAAATAGACACCAACAGTCCGCAAACCGTGGATGCCGGTGTGGTGACGACATTGTCGTCCGACAATTTGAAGGTCACGGATGTCGATGATGCCAGTGGTGGCAAACAGCTTGTCTATAAAATCACGGCCTTGCCGACATATGGTGAATTGCGCCTCAATGGTGTAATTTTGGGCGTCGGCGACCGCTTTAGCCAGGACGACCTGGATCATGGTCGGGTGACGTTTTTCCAGACAGCAAAAGTCACGTCGGCAGATCGCGTTTCGGGTGAAAACTATGTCGCTGACGGCTTTAGTTTTGAAGTGCGTGATTCACAATTGCGATCCTATAACGCGTCGGGTGCCGAAGGCGGTGTGGTGGACCCGGCGACGGGCGATATCAAGACAAACCAGTTTGATTTCCGCATTACGGGGGACTGGACGGGTGACGGCGGCGAAACCCCGGATGGTGACGTGACCATCAAGGGAACACCCGTGAATAGCGGCCTTCAGGTGACGGAAGAAGATGGCGTAAAGGGCGGGGTGGATACGGGAACCATTACCTCGTCCCTGCTGAATTATATTTTGCAGGCGACCAGTGATGGGAAGACCTATGACATTGCTGCAAGTGATACTGTTTACCGCCTGACCGACCTTCCCACCAACGGCAAGCTGTATTTGAACAACGTCGAACTTCATGCCTTTGATTCTTTCACCCAGGCCGATATCGATGCCAATAACGTGGTCTTTGTCCATGACGGAAGTGAAGACCATCAAAGCAGCTTTGGGTTTTCACTCTCGGTTGGTGTAACGGAAATCGTTAAGACGACCTTTTCGCTGCGCGCCATTGCCGCCAATGATGCCCCCACGGTTTCTGACGGGACCGCCACAGTTGCCGAAGGCGGCACGGTTGGCCTGACGACATCGGCCCTGGGCATGAATGATGTTGATACATCAAATGAACCGGGCGAACCCGCAGATGCCAATGACGAAGCCCAACCGGACGATTTGTATATCCAGATCACGTCATTGCCGCAAAACGGTACCTTGCAGTATCTGAGCAATGGCAACTGGATTGATATTCAGACCGGCGACTGGATTTCGGCCAAGCTTTTGACAGGCGATGCCAATACAACCGGCATTCGCTATGTGCAAACGGTAGAGTCGGTTTCCAGCGACAGTTTCGAGTATCGCGTTCGTGATGATTTCAAGGATGACAGCAGTACCGATAGTGACAATGTCCGCTCTGGCGTCAGTGACCCAACGGCCAATCATGTGTCGGGTACGGCCAGCGTTAATCTGACCATTACGTCGGTGGATAACCATGCGCCGACGATTACCGGCAGCCCCAAAGCCTATGAAGGCCAGGGCAGTGAAAACCTGTATAACGACAATACCACCAAGACCCAGGCTGCCGACATTGGCGGCCAGATCACCATTGGCGATTTTGACAGCTATGACGATGAGTCGCGTTTGACGGTATCGATTACCAATGTCGATACTCACGGCGTCGGGACCCTGTTTCTCGATGCGGATGGTGATGGTCATTTTGGGACGGGTGACACCGAAATTACCGGTGATACCAGCGACCTGACGATTGCCGAGTTCAAGACGCTGAAATTCATCCATGACGGGGCAGAGCCCAGGGATGCGACGGACCCGTCCTTTACTGTCACCGTAACCGATAGCGGGGGTGGCTTCGGGACAGACAAGGCGCTTTCGACCAGCAAAAATATCGTGATCGATATTCAGGCCAACGATGATTATTCGTGGCTCGATACCAATCGCACGGCTCAAATCGATGCGGGTGAATCTTTTGTCATTGATACATCCTATCTGAGTGTGTCGGACGTCGACACCATCAATGATGCGCTACTGGTTTATGAAGTGACCGATCTGCCCGATCACGGAGAATTGCGCCTGGATGGCGTGCGCCTGACGGTGGGCGACCGTTTCAGCCAGGTCGATCTGGCGGCCGGAAAGCTGATTTATGTGCAAAATCGCGGCGTGGATGACCCGGATGCCAAGGCGGATGGCACGGCCTTTACTGCTGATAGCTTCAATTTCAAGGTGTTTGATTCCCAGCAGCGTGTCTTTAACAAGGACGGGGCTGAAGGCGGTGTGGTTGACCCGAATAATAACCACGAAATTGCGGTCAATACCTTCAATATCGAAATTCAGGGTGATTTTGCCGGGGATGGCGGCGATGCGCAGCCCAGCGAACCGGCAACTGTGGTTACGTCAACCAATAACGGCATTGATGTGACCGAAGGGGACGGCGTTATGGGCGGCAGCGATGGGGATACCCATACGCTGAGCAATGGCGAGCTTTCCTATCAATTGAAATATACCCAGGATGGATCGGAATATACGGTTGCGGCCAATGCCACGGTGTATCGCATCAGCGAACTTCCGACCAACGGCACCCTGTATCTGGATGGCAAGGCCATTGATAGCCGTTTTGATTCCTTCACCCAGGATGACATTGACAATGGCCGGGTGGTTTTTGTCCATAATGGCGGGGAAATCCATCAGGGCAGTTTTGATTTTACCATTTCCGTTGGCACATCAAAGGTGGTTGATGGCAGTTTTGCCCTGCGGGCAACCGCAACGAACGATGCCCCGACCGCAACGGGTGGGACGCTGGGCAATGTGACCCGGGGGGCAACGGTTGGCGTGATCAAAAGAGCCTTTGGCATGGACGATGCCGATGTTGCCAATGAAAGCGGTGAACCTGGCAATAACCCTGAAGCCAGCAAGGATGACCTGTTCTTCAAGGTGACAGATCTGCCTGATGGCGGGAAACTGCAATATTATGATGGGGATAGTTCAAGCTGGGTGGATGTTACGGGAACTGACTGGCTGTCGGTCGATTTGCTGACAAACAGTGATGGTTCGACCAAGCTGCGCTATGTCAATACCGATACCGCTGCCACGACCGACAGCTTTAAATTCATTGTCCGTGATGATTTGAAAGCGGCGGATGGTGTTAAACAAAGTGCGTCCGACCCCGCCAGCGATCATGCCTCGGCAGAAAAGCAGGTCAGCTGGAACCTTGTGGCGGCAGTTAATCATGCGCCGACAATTGATGGCACGCCAAGTGTGTATGAAGGCCAGGGGACCGAGGATGTTTATAACAATCCCGGTACCAAAACTTCGGCGGCCGATATTGGCGGGCAGATCACGATCGCCGATACGGATGCCAGCGATAGTGGCAATCTGACCATCGAAATTTCCAATATCAATACCCACGGCCTTGGCACCCTGTTCCTCGATGCCAACGGGGACGGACAGGTTGGTAGCGGCGAGGAAATCACCGCATCCTCCATGACCCTGACGATGGCCGAATTCAAAACCCTGAAATTCGCCCATAACGGCACGGAACCGGACGGCACAAAGCCGGAATTTACCCTGAAAGTGACCGACAAGGGCGGTGAACCGGGGGCCGGTCATGAACTGACAACGACAAAAACCGTCCAGATTGACGTCATTGCCAATGATGACCATTCGGTGCTGGATACCAACAAACCGACAACGGTACAGGCAGGTGTTTCAACGGTTATTACACGGAATTTCCTGCATGTTTCCGATGTTGACGATACCAGCAACGGCACCGAAATCATTTATCGTCTGACATCCCTGCCGACCTATGGCGAATTGCGCCTGAATGGCAATCTGATGACGGTTAACAGCACCTTTACCCAGGCCGATCTGGATGCGGGCAAGGTGACATATGTCCAGACCAAGGCTGTGACCGATTCAGACGGTACAACGGCGGGAACGGCATTTACCGCCGACAGCTTCAATTTTCAGGTCACGGATTCCCATACCCGCGTGTTTAACAATGCTGGTCAGGCCGGTGGTGTGGTTGACCCCGCAGATGGCAGCATTGCCACCAATACCTTCCATTTGCAGATTCAGGGCAGTTACGACCCTGATAAAACACCAACCTCTGACCCGGTGGTGATTGACCAAAGCTCGGTCAATAGCGGTATCGAGGTTTACGAAGGCGACGGTCAACGGGGCGGGACTGACAAAGACACGGTGACGATTAGCAGCGACAATCTGTCCTATACCCTGAAGGCAAAACAGGGAGATTCTTCATATACCATTCCGGCCGAAGCCACGGTTTACCGCCTGACGTCGTTACCTCAGAACGGCACGCTCTATCTGGATGGCAAGGTGTTGGGTCGTTATGACTCTTTTACCCAGGCCGATATCAATAATGGCTTGTTGCAATTCACCCATGACGGCGGTGAAACCCATCATGGCAGCTTCAATTTTTCCATTTCGATCGGCACGGGCGATCTGGCAGACAAGCGTGCCCAGGGAACATTTACCATTACCGCCATTCCGGTAAATGATGCCCCAACCGCATCGGGCGGGTCTGTTCCGACCATTGGCGAAGGTGCGACGGTCACGATCACCACCGGCTCCATGAAAATGGCAGATGTGGATAACCAGAATGAACCTGACGAGCCCTATGGCGAAGCTGTTGTCGATGATCTGTATTTTCAGGTTGTTGACCTGCCTGATAACGGCACCCTGCAATATAAGGATGGTGACGGGAACTGGGTGGATGTTTCGGCGGGGGACTGGCTGTCCAAGTCGCTTTTGACCGGGGATAAAAACACATCAAAACTGCGCTACATTCACGATGGAACTGAAAATTTCACCGACAGTTTCCAGTATCGCGTGCGAGATGATCTGCATGATGCCGATGGCATCAAACAGACGGCAGGCGAACCGGCGGCGAACAATACATCTAATACCGCCACGGTTACTTTCACCATCGCACCGCTCAATGACGCGCCAATTTCCGATGAAAATGCTGCTGCCGATACACATACAGAGGCAAATGGTCGCACCACGGTCAACCAGGTGCTGGAAGTTGCCGAAGGTGGCAGCGGTACGATCAGTGACAGCTATCTTGTGTCGGTGGACCCGGATAATACGCCGGACACGTTGCAATATCGCATTACGTCTAATGTTACGTCGGGGACTTTGTATCTGAATGGCAAACGGCTGGGGGTGGGGTCTGTCTTTACCCAAGCCGATATTGATGCGGGCCGACTGACTTATAGCCATGATGGGTCGGAAGTTCGCGCCGATAATTTCAAATATATTGTTTCCGATAGTGTGAGCGACCATACATGGACCGTGGGCGGCACCAAGGCAGCCTCGCAGTTTGATATTGTCGTGCCGGCGGACAAATACGCCAACGATATTCCCACCATCTCGCGGGCGGGAGCCGATTACGATGTTTATGGCACCAATACCTTTGATATGAAGGACAAATTCACCGTCGGTGATCCCGATCTGGTGGTCGTTGACAGCCCCGGCGAAACGGATTTCGTTTCTGTAACGGTTCTGCTCAAGGACAAGGATGGCAATGCTGTCGATCTTGGTTCTTCGGGGGATTTGCGCCTTGATACGACGACCGGCATTACCGTAACGTCCGATGATGCCAGCACCGGGTCAATCACCTTTCAGGGCAAACTGGCCGACGTTCAGGCCGCCCTGGACGGGATGAAGGTTGTTCTTCCCGATGGTGACCATGATACGACTTATACCGTCGATGTCAGTGTTGATGACCGTTTGCGCGATAGCAGCGGTGCGCTGACAACGGGTGCCAATGGTGCGGACAATGCAACGGTCAACCAGGATGGTTCGACCATCGATGATGTTAATAACATCGTGACAACGTCGATCCTGCTGCGCTCTTCCCTTGCAAATACACCTCCGACGATCGATGTCCCCAATCCGGGCGATGCGCGCATTACCTATGAAGACACCAGCAAGAACTTTACCGGTATTCGCATTGGCGATGCCGATGCCTTTGGTAAGGATGTCAAGGTCACTTTGTCGGTCGATCATGGCACCGTGTCGTTTTCATACTCGGGCGATGTGGAGGTTAGGCCCAATGATGATAACACCAGCGTGGTGCTGACAGGGTCAGTTGACGCGATTAATGCGATCATGGACCGGCTCGCCTATTCCGGGAACCAGAATTATGTTGGTCCTGATGTCCTGCATATTTCTGTTGATGACCTGGGCAATTCGGGTGGTGATGCACAAACGGTCAGCACGACGGTCGATATCACGGTAAAATCCGTCAACGATGCGCCGACCATTACCAATGGCACACCCGATCGCATTGATGTTGTTAATAATGATACCTACACCTTTGGCGATGCCAGCAATGGCTTTGTGATTGACGATATTGATCTTAATGGCGGTGATGGCGAAGATGCCTTTGTCGTGACCGTGCGTATTCTGGCCCCCAATGGAAGCCCGCTTGCAAAAAGTGATTATACGACGGGCAGCCATAACATTGTGATCGGCAGCACCGATACCAGTGGCAAGGTGACGGTTGATGGCACCTATGGCGGTGATGGTTCAGCCTTGCGCATTTCGGGCACGAAGGCGGATATCAATAATTACCTCAAGGGGCTTCAGGTCAATTTTGGCGATTTTGGCGAACAGAACAAGACCTACAAGC
The DNA here is from genome assembly GCF_001907695.1 of Thalassospira sp. TSL5-1. NCBI lineage: Bacteria > Pseudomonadati > Pseudomonadota > Alphaproteobacteria > Rhodospirillales > Thalassospiraceae > Thalassospira > Thalassospira sp. TSL5-1. The sequence continues at coordinate 3,884 of NZ_KV880638.1, read as the reverse complement.
TCCAGGTGATTGTCGATGACCGTATGCCAGGCGCAAACGGGACGCTAGAAGACACCGATATGGCCAATGGCGGGCCGAACCCGGATCAAACCCCCTATGATTCTGCCCCCAATATCAACGCGACCGAGATTAATCCTTACTCAACCAAATTCTCTGATTCCGGGTTTCAATATAATGTTGCCGCTGTTACCCGTGAAGTTTTCCTGACCGCCTATAACACCCCGGCCAAAGTCACGGGAACGGATTTCCATGTTCCTGAAAGCAACGGCGTTATCAAGGTTGATAGCGGCAATGCCAATTTGAACATCAATGATGTTGATGACCTCGGCGGTACGATGTCTGTGACATTGACGCTGTCAAACGGCACATTCACCAAAATCGGGTCTTATAGCGGGGATGATACATCGGGTGGCAAAAAGGTTGATTTTGCCGACGACAATAAATCCATTGTATTGACCGGGTTTACCGAAGCTGAATTGAACAGTTTGATCAAGGACATTACCGTAAAGGCGCCTGCCGCAACGGGGGATTCGGCCAGCAATTCAAACTTTAACGGCGATATCACCCTGACCGTAGTGGTGAATGATCTGGGCAATTCCGGTTTGCGTCCGGATTCGTTGACGGGTGATACGGATAACGCAGCGGCCAATCCCGGCGATTATGCCTATGCCGATGGTTCGTCGGCAGAACTGATCACGACGCGCACCATCACCATTACCGTTGATCCCACCAACGATACGCCGACCATTTCAGCCGGTACCACATCGCACAGCATTACCGAAAGCGACGTTCTGGGCGAAGGAACGCCGGCAACTACGATCCTTGATAATGTGACGATTGGGGATGTGGACCTTGCGACGACAGGCGGGCTTGATGCCAATACCTTTGGTAAGGGACAGATTGTCGTTCACCTGACCTCGGCGCAAAGTGGCGAGGTTCTGTCGGTCGCGAATATGGACGGGATCGATACGATAACGGGCGGCACAAATGGCTCAGACCTCAAAATCAATCTGACGGACAGCGCAACGCTTGATCAGGTAAAAGCCATTGTCGAGGCGATCAAATATCAATCCAACGGCGATATTGTTTCTGGCACCCGTGATATTTCGGTCAAGCTCTATGATGCCCAGGCCAGCAGCCAGCACGGCAATATCCAAAGTGGTGGTGGTGATGCCGGGGCATCACGCAAGGTGGCAACAATCAATGCCACGGTCGAGGTGACGGAAAAGAACGACCCACCCAGTATCTCCGGGACGCCCGCTGTCACGGCAAAGGAAGACATTGATTATGTTTTCAAGGTCGATGATTTCAATTTCAGCCAGCCGGGCGATGAAAGCAGCCTTGATACAGCACTGAATAAAATCACGGTCAAGAGCCTGCCGGATAACGACCGGGGCAAGCTGATGCTGCAAACCGGCACAGATGGGGATGGCGCTCCGGTCTATAGCGACGTTACCGTGGGTCAGGACATCTCGGCAGATGACATTGCGGCCGGCAAGCTGATTTATCGTTCCGAAACCAACCTGAACCAGTCCGACGCTGCAACCAGTTTTACCTATAGTGTTTGGGACAAGGGCCATGCCAGCGATACCACCATTCGCGAATCGGCCAATGGCACCATGCAGATTACGGTTGATCCGCAAAACGATGCGCCGGTATTGACGGCAACCGATACCACGGCAAGCTCAACCGAAAGTTCAACCAGCGATACAGGGACGGATCCGGTTCAGATCGTTTCCGGTGTTTCCCTGACCGATATTGACCTTTCGACAACCGATGGCCTTTCGAACTTTGGCAAGGGCACGCTGACGGTTGAAATTGTCGGCGCGTCGGCCTCGACCAAGGAATATCTCACCTTCAAGGATACCTATACGCTGCCCGATGGTGTTACGGTTGTGGACTCGGCGGGTAATCCGATTACGCCCAGCGACACGGTGGGGGATCACAAACTGGTCTTTAGCCTGGATGCCGACACCACGGCCGCCGAAGTCCAGACCCTGATGGAAAATCTGCGCTACCATACAAATTCTGACGTTCTGAGCGGTGATCGCACGGTCAAATTTACCATTAATGATGGGAATAACGAACAGACCAACGGCAATACTGCAGGCGGCCCGTCCGCGCTTGAAGCCGTGCTGAACGCGACCGTCACCATTACCGAAGTCAACGATCCGCCGATTGGCGGGGACAAGACGGTCACAACAGACGAAGATACCGACTATATCGTCAAGGTGGCAGACTTTGATTACAGCCAGCCGGGCGACGAAACCGATACGTTCAAGGCAGTGCGGATTGACAGTCTGCCTGCATCGGGCAAGGGAACGCTGTATCTGAAAGACAGCGGCGGCACCTTGCAGGCTGTCTCGGTCAATGATGTTATTTCTGCCAGTGACATTGCAAATGAAAAACTGGTTTTCCGTCCGGCGGAAAACGTCAATGGCGATGCGGCGACCAGCTTCACCTTTACGGTGCAGGACAGCCGGGATGGTTATGCGACCTCGTCCAATACGATGACGGTGAATATCGAGCCGCGCAATGACGCGCCGACTTTCAATGATACGACCGGCGTTGAAACCAGTGTGGATGAAAGCACGGCAGCCAATACCGGCACCACGCCGGTGGCGATCATCACCGGTGCCAATATCGGCGATATCGACCTGTCAACGACGGATGCGCTGTCCAGCACGGTCTATGGTGCAGGCAAAATCACGGTTTCTGTCGGCAGTGCGACCATTAGCGATCAATTGACGCTTGCAGCGGACGATCGCCCGGCTGGTGTCAAGGTGACGGGTGGCAATAATGGCAACGCGCTTGTCATTACCCTGAATGCTGACACGACGCGTGCACAGGTCAACGCGATTCTAAATGCCATCAAATATGCCAGCACGTCGGATACGGCCTCGGGCGAGCGGGTGATTACAACCACGCTCAGTGATGGACAGGCCTCTAACGATGGCGGCAATGCGCAGGCGGGGGGTGACGCCGGGGGGCCAAACCCGCTCTNTGGGCGGGGTCACCATTAACAGCATTACCGGTGCGGGGACGTTAAAACTTGATGGTACTGCCATCACGACGCCGCAATTTGTCAGCTATGCCGATATCGATGCGGGCAAACTGGTGTATGAACCAGTTGCCAATGACAACGGTGATGCAAAGGCAAAATTCACCTTTACGGTTCGTGACTCACGCGGTCTGGATGCGACATCCTCAAGCGATCTGACCGTCAATGTCACGCCGCAAAACGATGCGCCGAGCTTTAACGACAGCAAGGCGGTTGAGACATCGGTGAATGAAAGCACGGATGCCAATAAGGGTGTCCCGGCGACAGCGATCATTACCGATGCCAATATCGATGATATTGACCTGAGCACGACGGGTGGCCTTGATAGCGACACCTTTGGCGAAGGCAAGATCACGGTTGCGATCACCGGGGCCGATAGCAGCGAGCAACTGACGATTGATACAGATGCGCTGACCGGGAAAGCCCTGCCTTCGGGCGTTGTTGTGAGCGGGGGTGTTAATGGCGCAGATCTGGTGATCACGCTGGATGGCAACACCACGCGTGCCGAGGTCAACCAGATCCTGAATGCCATTCGTTACAGCACGAACTCGGATACCTTTTCCGGCGGTGAACGGACGATCACCACGACCCTGAGTGATGGCAATAACGTGCAGGCTGCCAAAGTGGGCAGTGGCGATGTGGATGCCGGGGGACCCAACCCGCTTACGGCCACGCTGGTTTCTAAGATCACGGTTGTTGAAAAGAACGACCCGCCGCAGGGTGCGGATCAGACAGTGACGACGTCGGAAGATACAGACTATGCGCTGAAAGTTGCTGACTTCAATTACAGCCAGCCGGGCGACGAAACCGATACGTTCAAGGC